>DASVAS010000071.1:0-48817 GCA_036376245.1 Thermoanaerobaculia bacterium
AGCCTTGTCGATCTGGTCGAAGGCCACGAAGCTCGCGAGACCCTTCGACGCCAGCACCCGCGTGATGGCCGCCGTCAGCGTCGTCTTGCCGTGATCGACGTGGCCGATCGTGCCGACGTTGACGTGGGGCTTTGAACGCTCAAACTTCTCCTTGCCCATGGCGCTGTAGATGCCTCCTCAACAGGTGTTGTGGTTATCGAAAATCTGGAGCCCACGACCGGATTTGAACCGGTGACCCCTTCCTTACCAAGGAAGTGCTCTACCCCTGAGCCACGTGGGCTTGAGACACTTGTGGATTCGCCCGGGGCCAATGCCCGGACGTTCCCCCAGCGGTCAAACCGCGCGATCCTACATCCTTCCCCACCTTGTGTAAAGCCCCTTTACTTCGCGGGTAACGGCCTTTGCAGGGAGCCCGGCGAGGACGTCCCGGGGAAGGACGCCCGAGGAGAAGGACGAGTATTGTGCCAGACAGTCCGGGATCTGTCTAGGGGTAATCCACTGAATTGGAGCCCTGGACGCGCTCGGCCAGGATCCACCGCCCCGCCCTGCGCCCCCGCAGGCCCAGCCGGACCGGATCGGGGCCGAACGCCGCCTCCACCTCTCGCGGCCCTCCCCGGATCAGGAAGTACCGGAACCGCCCGCCGTGCCGTGGGTAGTCGAAGTAACGCGGATTCCACTCGTTCCATTCCCGCAGCAGGTCGTCCCAGCTATGCCCCGGCCGGAAGCGGACCGAGGTCTGGAAGAGCTCGGCGAAGGAAAAGAGGATGCGCCCGCCCTTGTAGACCTGGTAGTAGGCCGGGAAGTGGAGGTAGACCGGCATGGTGGGCCAGACCGCGGACCCCGGGGCGTAGATCAGCCCGGCCAGGTTCTCCCCGGGCTCGGCACCGGCGATCAGCTCGGGCAGGCCGGCGCTCTCGGTCCGGAAGCGCAGGAACCCGGAGAGGGTCTGGCCGAATTGGAAGACGGCCAACGCGACCGCCAGGACCGCCACCAGCCGGCGCCTCTCCGGCGACGGCGGCGGCAACGCCACCACCGCCAGCATCGCCGCCATGGGCGCGATCCGCTCGGCGATCAGGTAGCCGCCGCGGAATTCGGGCAGGATCAGATAGAGGAGGAACAGCCATCCCGCCAGGGTGCCGAAACGGGTCCGGAAGAGGAGGTCCCGCCACCCTCCCCCTTCCCTACCCCGCGCCCGGAACAGCAGGGCCACCGCCGCCACGGCGGCGAGGAGCGCCGCCAGCGCCCAGGCGGTGTAGTCCGGGTAGGGGCCGAACAGGAGATCCGGCAGCCTGTAGAGCTTCTGGCCGAGAGAGAGGCGAAACGGCTCGGCGGCCCGCATCCGCCGCTCGTACCCGGAGATCACGTCCTCCGGCGAGCGCAGAACGCCGTACGCCATGGCCGCGCCCCCGGCGGCCAGCCCGGGCGCCAGGGCTGAGAGCCACATCGCGAGCCGCCGCCAGTCCGGGAGCCGGACGAGGGCCAGCCACCCCACCGCCCCGGCGAAGAGCAGCAGGAACTGCAGGTGGACCGTATAGAAGAGGAGGCCCACTCCGGCCAGCGCCAGCCAGGAGCGCGCGCCGAAGGGCCGGTCGAGCTGCCCGTCCGCCATCGCGACGCCGCCCAGGAGCAGCGGATAGGCGATCAGGTTGTCGACGAACCCCCAATAGAACGAGTAGTTGTAGGTGAGCGCCAGGGCCAGCAGGGCGTAGGAGGCCGGCCGGCCCTGCCGCCGGCAGACCGCGAGAGCCGCCGCCCCCACGGCGAGCAGCGACAGCGAGACCAGCCCCTTGCCGGCGGCGTTGATCGGCAGGACCCACGCGAGCCCCGCCGTCAGCAGCTCGAAGAGCCCGTGCGGGGCCGCCAGGGCCAGCTCGTGGACCTCCCGGAACCCCCGGACGGGGTCGCCGTACCAGCGCAGGATCGCCGACAGCGCGAGTTGCTGCGGATAGTCCACCATCGGCGGGAAGACCACCACCCACAGGGGCGCCACCCATAGCGCTGCCAGGGCGAGAGGACCGTCCCGGCGGAGGCGTCCACCCCGAAGTTGGATCGACATGGAAGCGTTGAGAGGAGGAGGGGGATGGAGCGGGAGACGGGATTCGAACCCGCGACCAACAGCTTGGAAGGCTGTGACTCTACCCCTGAGTTACTCCCGCGTATCGGAGCAGGAATGGTGGAGGCGCGAGGATTCGAACCTCGGTAGGGCGAAGCCCGGCAGATTTACAGTCTGCTGCCATTGTCCACTCGGCCACACCTCCAAAAAATTTTCAACCAGGGTTGGAGCCGGCACCCGGATTTGAACCGGGGACCTACTGTTTACAAGACAGTAGCTCTACCCCTGAGCTATGCCGGCGGGTTCCAGACCCAGGACCACAACCCTACCGGGTCACTCCCAAATTCCAGGAGCCGGGAGAGTCTAGCCGCTCTCAGCGAGGCTTGCAAGAGAACGGGGGCGCGTGGGGCCGCGTCCCCGTCCGGTTCCGGAAGCTCGCAGGGGCCTTATGGGCTCACAGTCACGGCGACGTTGGGAGTGAAATCACCGAACCACGCCACGCACTCCTGCACCATCTGCCACTGGAAGTTGTAGGTCCCCGGAGTTGTGGGAGCGGTGACCGTGAAGCCGAGCGTCACTTCCCCGCCCGGAGCCACCGGCGCCGACAAATCCACCCGCGTCACAGGTACCCAGGTGCCATTGTTGTAGGGGTTGGCCGAACCGAGGCGATAGGCATTGCACTGAGGTCCGACAGGGCTCCAGGTCTGAGTCCCCACGTTCCTGACCCTGATGCTTACCCCATAGCTCTGGCCAGCGACCATACTGGCCGGCACGCTCTGAGAGAGGATCTGGGCGTCTTTGGGCGGTGCGGCCTGGACGATCACCGCCACGTTGGGAGAGAGATCGCCAAACCACTGTACACACTCCTGCACCATCTGCCACTGGAAGTTGTAGGTCCCCGGCGTCAAAGGAGCGGCGACCTTGAAGCTGAGCGTCACCTGTCCGCCCGGCGCTACAGGCGCCGGCAGCTCCACACGGGTCAAGGGTACCCAGGTACCGTTGTTGTAGGGGTTGGCTGAGCCAAGGCGGTAGGCGTTGCACTGAGAACCAATGGGACTCCAGGTCTGAGTGCCCACGTTCTTCAACGTCATGCTCACTGAATAGATCCGTCCGGCGGCCATGGTCGCCGGCACGCTCTGGGAGAGGAACTGGGCATCCTTGGGTAAAGGAGGCTGGACTGTCACGACCACGTTGGGGGTAAAGTCACCAAACCACTGTACGCACTCTTGCACCATCTGCCATTGGAAGTTATAGGTCCCCGGTATCGAGGGAGCGGTGACCGTGAAGCTGAGCGTCACCTGTCCGCCCGGCGCTACCGGTGCCGGCAGCTCCACACGTGTCGCAGGCACCCAGGTTCCGTTGCTGTAAGGATTGGCCGAGCCGAGACGGTAGGCGTTACATTGAGGCCCAATGGGATTCCAGGCCTCAGTGCCGACGTTCTTGAGCGTCACGCTGACCGGGTACGTTCTTCCCGCTACCATGGTCGCCGGTACGCTCTGAGCGAGGACCAGAGCGTCTTTTGCTGCGACCTGGGCAGTCACAACCGTGGAGAAGTGGTCCGCGTGGTTGAGCCCGTCGGTGACTGTCAGAGTGACCCGGTCCTTGAAACCCGGCGGGAAGACATGTTGGATTACCGAGCCCGAGCCGCTAGAGCCATCCCCGAAATTCCAAAGATAGGAGCTGATCCCGAAATCATCAGCCGAACCAGTGGCGTCGAAACTGCACGTTCGACCACTACATGTCTTGATATAGGTAGCAGTCGGCGGCAGGTCAGGACCGGGCGACAGAGTATCCGAGTAGACCACGACGTTGTCCGCAGCCGGTCCGATGGAGCTCGGGTCTCCGGTGCCAGCCTCGAGGACGTTCCAAGTGCCGCGGCTGCGTAGGGCCCGCTCCACTTCAGAGATCGTGGCGTTGGGATGGTCCTCGAGATACACGGCGACGACCCCGGTTACGTGCGGAGCCGCCATCGAGGTGCCGCTCAAACGGCATGACAGGTTGTCCCCGCTCATATTGGCAGAGATAACATGGGAAGCTGGAGCCCAGATATCCACACAGGCCCCGGCGTTGGAGCCGCAGTCCCCGATTGTGGAGAGACTGTAAGGGTTGGGGCAGTAAAGGGCATCGTCGGCGTCCAGCGACGGCCGCCGCGTCCAGCGGCCGTCGTATTCGTCCATTCCCCCCGCCACAATGACTCCAGGATACTTCTCACCCAAAGACCAGTCGCAGGCGTCGCGGAGAAACCCTGGCCGGGCGGGATCATAGTCAGGGGATTGATTACCGGCGGCCTGCACCAGGACGATTCCCTGGTTCAGGACTCCCTGCACAGCCGTACCAATGGTGGTGCTGCCGACAGCGTTCAGGTCGTTGCCGCCGCTCCAGTTGATGACTGCGGGCCGCTGGACATGGCCACTGATCCAGTTCAGCGCCCGGGCTACGGTGGTCGCAAAAGGATCCGGCGTGGGCTGTCCGGGACAACCAATGATCCGGACAGAGTGCAGGATCGCGTCCTTGGCCACTCCGTAGGTCCGGCCGCCGATAATGCCAGCGACATGGGTGCCATGGCCGTAGCAATCTCCTGTGTCTGCCGTCAAGCTGTCGTCTACCGGGTTTGGGCGGGCATCTGCCCCGCCTACCACCCGGCTGGCGCCATTGGCGTCCTGGAACTCGCGGTGTGTGCGGCGGATGCCTGTATCCATGACGTAGATATGGACCGTCGTCCCGGCATTGCGACCGTTGTTCGTGAAGTAGTAGCGGCTATCCCGGCTTGCGGTCAGTTGGTCGATACGATCGATCCCCCAGTTGTCTACACAGAGAGGCGGTCCTGTCGGAGAGGGATCGTTCTGGGGATCGGGGTCGCTGCAGGAGAGCAACTGTGGCGAGTTGGTGTTCGATGGAAGCGGCCGCGTGTCCGGAGCAGGTGTGCCACGATAGCAGTCGCCGACGGGAGCTGAGAACGGGATCCGGAAGTCCTGCTCAACCGCCAGGACCCGCGGATCCTCTGCCAGCTTCTTTGCACGGGCTTCTGGCATGCGTACAACGAAGCCTTGGAGAGCGTCCTCCCAGACCTCCTCCACCCGCCCGCCATGATGCCTGCCCAATTCCTGAGCAACCTCGGCAACTGAAGGCAGCCCCGGCCTTGGGGCGCGGCGTGTGCTCGCGATTCCCTCGGCCAGAACAACGGTGTAGAGATCCGGAACTCCCTCTCTGGGAGCTGGTTTGAAAGTCCCGGCTGAGCTCGGCAACGCGCCAAGCAACAGCGCCATCCCTAGGGCGAGCGCGCAGACCCTCACCAATCTTGGTCGGCGGGATCGGCTCAGGCGTTGGTCCCGAACGCCCGCGAGAACCACCAGACACCAGGCCATTGTTGCAGTAAACACTGACACGGCGTTCTTCCAGAGACTTCTCATTACGCCTCCTTTCAGGTTCAGGCTCGTCAAGACTGTCTTGGTGAATGTGCGCTTCCGGGTAAAAGGATTTCACCCGAGGGGGGACGGACGGCATGCTATGCTCTCGTGCCTTGATGCAGCTCGGAACTTCCGCTGCCCGGCACTCCTGGGCACCTGCTCATCGACTGTCTGGCGCCGCCCGCCGGCCGTGGCGATGGTGGGGAGCTCTGCTCCTGCTCGTGTCCCCCATCCTCCTGCTCTTCAGCGCCATCCAGTGGCTCGGCGTGAACACCCTGGTCGCGGACGAGTTCTACTACGTCGACTTCATCCGGTTGGTTCGGGAAGGCGGCGACTGGACGCCTTGGATCTGGCTGCAGCACAACGAGCACCGGGTCATACCGATGAAGCTCCTGATGGTGCTGCTCGCCGGCCCGACGAGCTGGAGCCAACTCGCCGAGATGTTCTGCAGCGCCGCACTCTCCGCACTGATCGTGCTGGTTCTCTGGCGCGTGTACCGTTCCGCCGGGGGCACGTCCGAGATTCAGGGCCTGCTGGCTTTCGCTCCAGCGGCGTGGCTCGCGTGCAGCCTCTCGCAATACGAGAACCAGTTCTTCGGCATGATGGTGTGCCATTACTTCACGGCCTTCGGGGTGGTGGCGTCTCTCTGGCTTCTGGCGCGACGCGGCTGGATCTCCGCGGCGCTCGCGGTGCTCGCCGCCGTCATGGGCGCGTTCTCGATCGGCAACGGCTTTCTGGTGTTTCCGGCGGGGATTGCCGTACTGGCGGGTCAGCGCGCGCATTGGAGCCGCTGGACGGCATGGTGCCTGGGAGGGGGGGCGGCGCTGGCACGCTATCTCTGGGATTACATCTCCCCTCCCCACACACAGCCGATCCAATGGACCCTGACGGGCGCCTATCGGATCGCCAGGCTCGGCCTTTCCACACTGGGCGCGCCGCTGGCGGCCGGCAGCGTGGGCTGGGGCATGGTGCTGGGCGCCGGGTTGCTGGCGGTCTCGGGTTTCCTCGCCTTTCACTGGCTGCGCGCCGACCCGGACCGCCGCAGGCAGGACGCGGTGGCGGTCGGCCTGCTCTTGTTCGGCCTGGCGAGCTCCGCGATGGTCGCCGTCGGCCGGGCGTTCCTGAATCCGCCCAGCAATCCTCTGGGGTCGCGCTACATCACATACACCACCCTGGCGTGGATCGGAGCCTATTTCCTGCTGTTGAGACAGGCGAAAGACCCCCGATACGGCGCCTGGAAGATCGCCGCGTGGTCGCTCCTGATTCCCGGCATCCTCGCCGCCAATCTGCACGGTCTGGCGGAGGCGCGGCTCTGGCACGATCAGCGGCTGTTGGACAAGTACGTTCTGCAGACGTTCGAGCTGCAATCAGACGCCGTGATCCCCCGTCTCGGCCCGCCCACCAGCGTACGACCGTCGGCTTCCTACCTGAAGGCCGCGCGGCTCAGCGCCTTCGCCGACCCCCAGCAGATCGTAATGCTGATGAACGCGACCAACGCGAAGCCGACCGGCGAGATCCTGCGGGACCAGGCGGTCGAGCAACGGCTCGTCTGTCCGGTGGGAAAGCTGCACGACGTGGGCGTGATGATCCTGCCGGCGGCCCGGCCGGGTGGGGCCTTCGTCGTGACAGTGACGAGCGGGGACCGCGAGCTGGCGCGACGCTCGTTCGAGACGGCGAGCATCCCGGGATGGACCTGGGTGCAAGTGCCGCTGGACAGACCTCTGCGAGGCTGCGCGGGCCGGAACCTCGCGGTGCGTATCGAGTCTCAGGATACGAGCCCGGGGAGCGGAGTGATCGTTCTCGCGGACGATCCCTACTATGCGGGAGAGCTGCGCCAGGGGGGTGCGCCCATTCCAGGCCGCCGGCTGGGAATGACGCTGAACGCCTTCCACTTTGGCATCCTCCACTAAGCCCATGGCGATTCAGGAGCTCGTATGAAGGGGGGCCAGCGCGACGCGGAGTTCCGCCCCGAGCTGTATGACGAGATCTCTCCCGGCTATTACGATCTCGTCTACCAGCGAGGTCGCGGGACCCAGTGGTTCTGGCATCACCACCGGTTCGGAGTGGTCACCGAGGGACTTCCCGCCGCCGTGGGCCGCATCATCGACCTGGGTTGCGGTCCGGGCACGTTCCTGGGCAACCTGAAGACCCCGTTCGAGCACGCCCTGGGCATCGACCTCGCCGCTCCGCAGATCGCCTACGCACAGTCCCGCTATCGCAGGACGGGCCTGGAATTCCGCGTCGGCGACGTGACCGTCCTCGACCCCGGCCAACGGTTCAATGCCGCGGTGAGCATCGAGGTCGTGGAACACCTGCGGCCGGAAGACACGCAAGGCTTCTTCTCGACGCTCTACGACCTGCTGGAACCGGGCGGCACTCTGGTCCTGACGACGCCGAACTACCGCAGCTTCTGGCCGCTTCTCGAATGGCTGGTCAGCAAAATCGGACCGGTCGACTACCGCGAGCAGCACATCAATCCCTTCGACCGCGGACGGCTTCGCCGGGAAGCCGAGCGGGCCGGTTTCGTCGACGTACGGTGCCAGACCTTCTTCGTGATCGCCCCGTTCCTGGCGTCCCTCTCAGGGGCGCTGGCCGAATTCGTGTTGCGCTGGGAGCGGCGCCTTCTGCCCTGGCTCGGCGCCGAGCTTGCGCTCTACGCCCGCAAGCCGGTCTGACCGCTCCCCCGCCACGACCTCGGTCTCGAGCAGGGTGAACTGTCCGTCGTCGTAGTCGGAAACCGCGACCCGCAGGTGGCGGACGCCCCGCCGGGCGGCGGACGGCGGGACGGAGATCACCCAGCCGGAGTCGAGGAACCTCTCGGACCGGAAATAGTCCGCGACATCACGTCGCGGGAGGTCGAGCTCCGCCGAAGCGATCCGCCGGCCGTCGATGAAGAGGTCGACGGCTTTGACCTCGCCGCCACGGCGGCGCGATCGCACGGCCCATCCCTCGATCTGCCAGGGTTCGTCCACCTCGACCACCATGGGCTTCTGGCCAGGCGTTTGCCCGGCGAGACGATCGACGTTGCCGGCCGGTGGTCCGCCGCCGCGCCTCTCGCTGAACCAGGAGAGCTGGTTCGCGCGCAGAATCGTTACACCCTCCCGGACCAGTCTGGGCTCCGGGTAATGGGAGGTGCGGATCGCCTCATCCGTGGCCGTGCCGCGCGCGATCGCGCGAGCATTCCGGTGGATGATGTCGGCCCAGCTCCGCAGGACCGGCAGCAGCTCGGCGGAGACCACCGCCGCCTGGAGGACCGGAGCGATCACGGCGACCAGGGCCAGACCCCGCCATATGGCTTTGAACCGGGAGGACTCCGCGGCAGCCTGGAACAGGGAAAACAGGAGCACGGTACAGGCCATCACGAGCGGGTAGGTCGCCGTCACGTAGTGCGACGCGAGAGCCTGCTCGATGCCGGCTCCGGTCCTGCCCAGCGCGATCAAGCCGGCGCTCGCCAATGCCGAGAGCCCCAGGAGGAGCCAGGGCAGCGTCTCAGGCCACGAGCGCCGCCAGGCGGTCCATCCAGCCAACACGGCGAACAGGAGGAACGCACCCGCTCCGAGACAGATCGTGAGGCGGACGCTCGGGACCGCCACCGGCGTCCAGGCCTTTCCGAGAAGCGCGAGGAAGAAGGGCAAGATTCGCTTCCAGGCGATGACGCCGAAGTTTCCACCCGCCCCCACCTTGACCACCACGGTCGCCAGCAGGGTCAGCCCCAGCCAGACTCCAAGCCGCCAGCGGCTGCGCTCCCGCCGGAGCAGCAACGCCACGAATCCCACGTACCATCCCGCCAGACCCGCGCCCCATGAGAAGGTGGAGGCCGTGGTCGCTATCGCCGCGCCGGCGAAGGCACCCCTCCCGAGGGTGGGGGAGGTCAGCAGAAAGATCGCCAGGGTCGAGAGGAACTGCGAAAGGTTCTGCCCGAAAGGATATCCCGACAGGAAGTTCTCGTACTGCAGGAAGGAGAAGGCCTGGGCCGAGATCGGCGTGGCGAGCAGCAGCCCTCTCCGGCCGTCGCGGGCCAGCAGCAGCAACAGGATCGCCAGCGTTCCGCCGGCGGCGACATAGCTGGCCACGATATCGAGACGCACGTCCCAGTCCGAAAGCACTCCCATGCCATAGAAGATGAAGCGTGGCAGGACGTTGAGGTGGCCGTTGTAGGGTTTGAGCAGGAGGGGCAGGACAGGGCGACCCTCGTAGTGGGCGCTCCAGAGCTCGATCAGGCTCCACTGGTCCCACGTCGGCATGTTCTCCACCAGCGGAAAAAGGCAGGCGAAGCTCAGCAGGGGAAACGCCAGAGCCACAGCCAGGGAGAGGGCGGCGAGAGGGCGGCGGGCGGTGGTCACTTGGGAGTGGGAGTGGAACGAGGCTGGCCGGGGACCGGGGGCCGCTCCGTCGCGCGGCCGCCGAGCGACAGCCGAAGCCGGATCAGCCGGAAGGCGCCGATGTAGATCTCCCGGGAGCTGATCTTGGATTCTCCAAGGGTCCGATCGTAGAAGATGATCGGGGACTCGGCGATCGTGTGTCCCTGTCGATGCAGGCGATAGAGCAGCTCCACAAGGAAGGAGTAGCCGTTGGACGTGATCTCGTCGAGGCGGATCTGTTCCAGCGCTCTCCGCCTGTAGAGACGGTAGCCCGAGGTCATGTCGTGCGCCGGGATGCGGAGGAGCGACGCGGCGAAGCGGTTCGCCAGCCAGCTCAGGAGGATCCTGCGAATCCTCCAGTTGATCGTCCCGCCGTCCCGTATGTAACGGGAGCCCACCACCACGTCGTTGACGAGGGCGAGCGGCAGCATGGCCTTGAGGTGATCAGGGTTGTGGCTGAGGTCCGCGTCCATCGTGCCGATCACCTCGTACCCCCGCTCCAAACCATGGCGGAGACCCGCGACGTAGGCACGGCCAAGACCACGAGCCCCGGTCCTCCGCAGGAGGTGCAGCCCCGGGTATTCCCGCTGAAGCTCGCCGCAGAGGTCCGCGGTGCCGTCGGGTGAGCCATCGTCCACGACGAGCAGGTGACAGTCGGGAACCGCCGAGAAAAAGCGGGTGACCAGTTCCCGGAGGTTGTCGCGCTCGTTGTACGTCGGAACGACGAGAAGAACGCTCCCGCCGGTGCCGGATGGCTGATTCTCGGTGGAATACATAGGAAGAGGAAATTATACACAACTGCCGGTGTCTACGGGAAAGAAAAGGGCGAGGGCCCGTGGACCCTCACCCTTCTGATCGTGAAGAGCTTGGCTCTTACTGCTGCGGCTCGACCTTCTGGGTCAGGCTCTGAACCATCTTCTCGAGAGCCTCGATGCGGCTCTTGAGCTCGGTGATCTCCTTGTCCTTCTCCTGGACGACCTGATTCAACCCCTGGACGGCCGCCAGCGCGACACCCGCGGTGTCGCCCGGAGCGATGCCTTTGTCATTGATACCCAGACCGAAGGCCTTGTAGAAGTCCTCGGCCATGGGACCAAAGTGACGGGCGGTATCCTGCTTGTAGGTCCACATCGAAAGCGGCAGCTCGTTGACGCGCGCCAGAACGATCCGGGGGTCGAGAGACTGGAAGTTCGTCTTGAAGTCGCGGCTCGAGTTCTGCGTGAGCGTGCCTGTGATCGTCATGTTGCCGGCGGTCGTCAGGCTCATCTCGACGGGAGCGTCACCCTGATCGTCAAAGAGGAAAGTGGTGCCGCTCGTGCCGATGGTCCAACGGGTGCCGGGCGTGCTGGTGTCAGAAATGGCAACGATCGACGCGCCGTTGTTCCTGACCTCGAGCATCTCACGCGCGAGCGTCGTGCCGCTGCTCTCCTGGATCAAGGCTTTCGTCGCTCCGTTGCTGCCGGAAACATGGAGCTTCGTCGACGGCGAAGCCGTGCCGATGCCCACGTCGCCGTCCGCGCTGATGTCGATCGAGCTGGTGGGCGCGCCGGGACGGATGCGGAAGGGCAGGCGCGAGCCGCTGGTGACGTCGCGGACGAAGAAGTTGGCTTCGTTGCCGGCGATGTCCCAGGTCTGGGCCGTGAAGCCGCCGGAGTTGTTCTGCTCCAGGCGGATGGCCGGCGTGTTGCTCGTCGCCACGTGCAGGTCGAGCACCGGGGTGGAGGTGCGGAAGCCGACCCGGCCCGTGCTGTCGACGAAGATCGAGTTGGTCGAGGCGCCCGCCGTGATGGTGAACGGCACCTTCGACCCGGTGATGTCCTCGATGGAGAACTTGCTGGAGCCACCGCTGGCCGAGTCGTTGGCGGTGAGCTGCCAGTCGTTCGTCGGGAAGGTGCCCGTGCTGGTGTCCTCGAACTTGATGCGAAGGTTGTTCTCCTTCAGGCGGATGGTGTCGAACCCGAAGCTCTCGTTGTTGACGCAGTCGAAGCCGAAGCAGCCGCTGCCCTGGACGATCAGATCGTCCGGGATGACCTGGTCGGCTTCAGCGAACGTCCCCAGATCCTTGGTCTGCGCGCCACCCTGACGCTCTTCCCGGTCCATGGGCACGATGCCGCCCTGCGCGACCGTGAAGGAGCCGGACTGCACCAGGTCCTCCGGCAGCTTGCCTTCTCTCCGCAGCCTTCCCAGGACCGAGGAATCTCCGGTCCGCCGGGCCTTCTGGAGCTCCCGCCGCACCTCCGGGCTCACCCGCGGGGCGGCGCGCAACTCCCAGGTGTAGACGCCGTCCGGATCTCCCGCCGCGAGCTCGAAGACGACATCGGCGCCAGCCGCGACTTCCTGGCGGACCGTGGTGCCGTCCGGACGCGACACCGTGAGCACGAGAGATTCGTATGTGGCCACCGGCTCCCAATCCACCTGGGACCCGCGGACCTGAACCCGGGCGATCTCCCCCGCCATCGCGGTCATCGGAAGAAGCACGACCGCGAGGACGATCAGGCAACGAACCAAACACTGCATTTTCATCTGGCTCTCCTCCTTGCCCTCATTGGGCGTTCTTTCCTCCCCGGCCGTTACAACAACGGCAAGGTTGCGCAAAAGAAAGGATTGCTACATTTCTTTTCCCCAGATGGGAACTACAGAAACTTTGTGTCGAGTATCGCACAATCCGGGACAGAGGGGAGGAGCAAGAAAGGTTCAGTCTTCCGGCAGGCCTTTCTGAAACTCGGTGACCTCGGTGACCAGGGTGCTCCGCTGCCGCACCGCGTCGTAGAGCACCGCCGCCGCCGAGGTGGCGATGTTGAGGGAGCCCACCCGGCCGCGCATGGGCAGGCCGATCATGCGGTCGCAGAGCTGACGGGTGCGGGCGCGGAGCCCCTTCTCCTCGCCGCCGAAGCAGAGCACCACCTTGCCGGAGAGGTCGACGTCCCAGGGAGGGTCGCCCGCCGGGTCGGTGCCGTAGACCCAGTAGCCCTCCTCCTTGAGGCGCTCGATCTCCATGCCGGAATTGGTGATGCGTTCGACGGCGAGCCACTCGGTGGCGCCGGCCGCGGTCTTGGCCACCGTGGGCGAGACCGGCGCCGAGCCGCGGTCGCGGATCAGCACCCGGCCGACGCCGGCCCCCTCGCAGACGCGGAGGACGGCCCCGAGATTGCGGGGGTCCTGGACGTCTTCCAACAGCACCACCAACTCCGGGTCGGCGGCGCCCGGCACAGCGGCGGCCTCGGCGCGCACCTCGGCGGCCATGCCGTTGTGGGCCGGACCGGCGATCTGGGAGAGGGATTTCTCGGGAACGACCTCGAAGGAGACCCGGTGGCGCCGGCAGGCCTCCTCGATCTCGTCGCGGCGCCGGCCCGTCCGCGCCGCGCTCACCAGGACGCGGACCACCTCGTGCGGGCGGTGCCGCAGCGCTTCGCGGACGGGGTGGTAGCCGTAGAGGAACAGGAGGCCTAGACCTCCATGATCTGCTGCTCTTTCTTCTGGAGCGCCGTGGTGATCTCGCCGATGAAGCGGTCGTGGAGCTTCTGGACCTCGTCCAGGCCGCGGCGCTCGTCGTCCTGGCTGATCTCCTTGTCCTTCTCCTTCTTCTTGAGCTTGTCGTTGCCCTCGCGGCGGGCCTGGCGCACGGCGTTCCTGGCGTGCTCGGCCATGTCGTGGGCCTTCTTGACGATCTCCTTGCGCCGGTCCTCGGTCAGCGGCGGCACCGGGATGCGGATGACCTTGCCGTCCGAGGACGGGTTCAGTCCCAGGTCGGACTTCATGATGGCGCGCTCGATGGCGGAGCTCTGGCTCGGGTCGTACGGCTGGGCGACGATCATCGTCGCGTCGGCCACCGAGAGGTTCGCGACCTGGTTCAAGGGGACCGGGCTGCCGTAATAGTCGACGGTCACGCCCTCCAGCAGCGCCAGCGAGGCGCGCCCGGTGCGCAGATGCTTCAGCTCGTGATGGAAGTGGTCCACCGCGTGCTTCATGTGCGTCTCGACTTCCTTGAACAGCTCTTTCATGTTCCCTCCTGCTCTCCAAAGGGCCGCGGGCGGTCAGGCCCGCACGATGGAGCCGACCCGCTCGCCGCAGACGACCCGGCGGATGTTTCCGGGCGTCATCATGTCAAAAATCGCGATGGGAATGCCGTTGTCCCGGCACAGGCTGATCGCCGCGGTGTCCATCACCTGGAGATTCTTCTCCAGGACCTCCTGATAGGTCACCTCCGGGAGCATGACGGCGTTCGGGTCCTTCTCCGGATCGGCGGTGTAGAGGCCGTCGACCTTGGTCGCCTTGAGCAGGATCTCGGCGTGGATCTCGTTGGCGCGCAGGGCCGCGGCGCTGTCGGTGGTGAAGAACGGGTTGCCGGTGCCGGCGGCGAAGATCACCGCCCGCCCCTTCTCCAGGTGGCGGATGGCCCGCCGCCGGATGAAGGGCTCGGCCACCTCGCGAATGTCGATGGCCGTCTGCACCCGCGTCGGCACGCCCCGCTTCTCCATGGCGTCCTGGAGGGCGAGGCCGTTGATGACGGTGGCGAGCATGCCCATGTAGTCGCCCGTCACCCGGTCGATGCCCCGGTGGGCGGCGGCGAGGCCGCGGATGATGTTGCCGCCGCCGACCACGATGGCGATCCCGACGCCCAGCGCATGGACGTCGCGGAGCTGGTCGGCGATGGCGGCCACGACCTTTTCGTCGATGCCGAAAGGCTGCGAGCCCATCAGGGCCTCGCCGGAGAGCTTGAGGAGGACCCGCTTGAACTTCGGGCCCTCCCCCGTACCCGCTGCTTCCAGCATCAGCGGCTCGCCTGGGCCATGACTTCGGCGGCGAAGTCGTCCTGGCGCTTCTCGATGCCCTCGCCCAGCTTGAAGCGCACGAAGCGCCGCACCTGGATGTTCTCGCCGATCTTGCCGACCCGCTCGGCGATGAGCTGCGCCACCGTCTGATCGGGATTCTTGACGAACGGCTGCTCGAGGAGCACGAACTCGCCGTAGTACTTCTCCATCTTGCCGGCGACGATCTTCTCGACCACGTTGGCCGGCTTGCCGGAGGCGAGCGCCTGCTCCTGGAAGATCGCGCGCTCCCGCTCCAGGTCCTCGGCGGTGACCTCCTCGCGGCGCACGAAGCGGGGCTCGGCGGCGGCGATGTGCATCGCGATGTCGCGCACCAGCTCCTGGAAGGCGTCGGTACGGGCCACGAAGTCGGTCTCGCAGTTGACCTCGACCAGGACGCCGAGCTTGCCGCCGCCGTGGATGTACGAGCCGACGGCGCCCTCGGCCGTGACGCGGCCGGCCTTCTTGGCCGCCGCCGCGAGGCCCTTCTTGCGCAGCGCGTCGATCGCGGCCTCGATGTCGCCCTGGGTCTCGTTGAGGGCGTTCTTGCAGTCCATCATCCCGGCGCCGGTACGCTCCCGGAGCTCCTTGACCATTGCAGCGGTGATTTCAGCCATGACGCGTTCTCCTTGCGAACCGCGGAAAAATCGGAAGATTCAGGCGGACAAAAGCGCCGCGGGCTGCGAAGCCGCGCGGCGCTCCGTATCGTGAAGTCGTAGGGGAGCGGCGGACGCGGACGCTAGGCCGGAGCGGCCGCCGCGGCGTCCTTGTCGAAGACGGGCATGCGCGCGCCGTCCTTGGCCCGGATCATCGACTCCTCTTCCAGCTTGCCGGAGCCGGCGAGGTAGGCGTCGGCGATCCGCGACGCGAACAGACGGATGGCGCGAATGGCGTCGTCGTTGCCCGGGATCGGGTAGTCGATCAGCTCCGGATCGCAGTTGGTGTCGACGATGGCGATCACCGGGATGCCCAGCTTGTTCGCCTCCGACACCGCGATGTCCTCCTTCTTGGGATCGACGATGAACAGCGCGTCCGGCAGCTCGTCCATGTCGCGGATCCCCTCGAGGTTCTTCGCCATGCGCTCGCGCTCACGGTCCAGTCGCAGCTTCTCCTTCTTGGTGAGCGGGCTGTTTTCGTCGCCGAGACGGGCCTCGATCTCCTTGAGTCGCTGGATGGAGGTGCGCAACGTGACGAAGTTGGTCAGGGTGCCGCCCAGCCAGCGGTTCGTCACGTAGAACTCGCCGCAGCGGGCCGCCTCCTCGGCGATCGCCTCCTGCGCCTGCCGCTTCGTGCCCACGAACAGGATGCGCTTGCCCTCCGTCGCGAGCTGATGCACGAAATCAGCGACCTGATTGAACAGCTTCAGGGTCTTCTGCAGGTCGATGATGTAGATCCCGTTGCGCTTGCCGAAGATGTACGGCTTCATCTTCGGGTTCCAGCGGCGGGTCTGGTGCCCGAAGTGGACACCGGCCTCCAGCAGTTCCTTCATCGTGACTTCTACCAAGAGTCTCTCCTTCTATCGCTTGCTGAACTGGAAGCGCGCCCGGGCGCCCCGCTGGCCGTACTTCTTCCGTTCCTTCTTGCGCGGATCGCGCGTCAGGAAACCGGCCGACTTCAGCCGATCGCGCAGCTCGCCGTTGTACTCGAGCAGGGCGCGCGAGATGCCGTGCCGGATCGCACCGGCCTGGCCCGCGCTGCCGCCGCCCGCCACCGTGACGTGAATGTCGAACCTCTCGGCCGTCTCCGTCAGCAGCAGAGGCTGCTTGATGATCATCTTCAACACTTCGTTGGGGAAGTAGTTGTCGAGAGTGCGGCCGTTGATCTTCATGTCGCCCGCGCCGGGCCGCAGGTACACGCGAGCCGCGGCCGTCTTGCGGCGCCCAGTGCCATAGTGTTGCTGGTTCACTCGATCTCTCCTTGGATCTCTACAGCGCCGCGGCGACGTCGTAGGTCTCGGGCTGCTGCGCCTGATGCGGATGCGCGGGGCCGGCGTACACCTTCAGCTTCTTCAGCTGCTTGCGGCCCAGGGGACCCTTGGGGAGCATCCCCCATACGGCCTCCTCGACCAGCTTGGTGGGCCGGCGCTGCCGGCGCTTGGACGCCGTCTCGGACTTGATGCCGCCCGGATACCCCGTGTGGTGGTAATAGATCTTCTGCTCTTCCTTGCGCCCGGTCAGCACCGCCTTGTCGGCGTTGATGACGATCACGAAATCGCCCGTGTCGATGTGCGTGGCATAGGTCGGCTTGTGCTTGCCCATCAGCAGGCGGGCCGCCAGCGAGGAGAGCCGCCCCAGGGGAATCCCGGCGGCATCCAGCACGTACCACCGATGCTCGATCTCGGCGAGCTTCGGGCTGTAGGTCTTCTTCAGCATCTCAAACTCTCCAGTCTATGGCTGGGGAAAGGATCGCCAGGCGCGGCGTACCATACCCGCCTTCGCGACGCAAAGGACCCAAATGGTAGGTCCGGCGACGGAGCTTGTCAAGGGGGCGAAAGGGGAAAGCTTCAGCTCTGTCGCGGGAACAACCCGGCGACCTCCAGGCAGAACCCCGGGAGCACGGACGACGTCACCGTCTCCCCCACCCTGCCGCAGCAGTGCTCAGTATACCCGGTTCCGGGCTGGAGGGCCACCGGCGCCCTCCATCATTCCTCGACGAACAGATCTTCCACCCGCACCCGGAAACCCGGGACCACGGAGGACCAGACCTCGTCACCGGCGCCGCCGCGGACCAGCTCGACGTACCTGCCGTCTTCAAGGACATGGACGACGACCGTCTGCGCGCCTGGATCGACCAGCCAGCACTCAGGGACACCCGCTTCCTCGTACGCCGGCAGCTTGACGGTGTGGTCGCGATGGTAGGTGCCTGGGGAGAGGATCTCGACCACCATGTCCGGTACCCCTTCGAAGGAGTGACTCCCCCGGCGGGGTGTATTCCCTTTCCGGAAGAACACGAGATCAGGCTGCACCGGATCGCTGATGCCAGAAGGAAGCCTGACGTCGAAAGGAGCCCTGACGACGACACCGAGCCTGCGATTCCGGACGAACGGCCGGAGGCGGGTCTCCAGCTCGCTCCCGGCGTCCTGGTGCTCCCACCGCGGCGCCGCCGTCACGTAGAGGACTCCCCGGATAACCTCGTAGCGGTTGCAGTCGTCGGGGAGGCGCAGGTAGTCCCCATAGGTCCACTCTCCCTGAGCAGGCCAGCTCTGTCCGCCTTCTTCTATGGGGAGCTTGTAGGCTGGTTGGGCCATCCTCACCTCCTGGTCCCTGTCGAGGCTACGGCTCCTCGCAAGAACTGTCAACCCGCATCCCCGGTTTTTGAGGATCGTAACGCGGGTTCCCACAGGACGCAATAGCGAGGGGATTAGTCTTCGGCGAACAGGTCTTCCACACCGGACTCCGGAAAACCCGGGACCATGGAGGACCAGCACGAGGAAGCGCCGCGGGACCTCTCGCGACCTCGGATACACTCTCCTCAAGATGGCTGAATCGACCACCACGCTCGACAAGTCGGGACGCGCCATCCGCGACATGTTCGCGGGTGTGGCGCCCCGTTACGATCTGCTGAATCACCTGCTATCCGCCAACCTGGACGTGCTCTGGCGGCGCAAGGCCGTCGCGGCCCTGGGGCTCTCTTCCGGTGCCCGGGTCCTCGACCTCTGCTGCGGCACCGGCGACCAGGCCACGGCCCTGCGCCGCCGGGGCGCCCGCGTCGCCGCCGCCGACTTCTGCGTGCCGATGCTGGCCATCGCCCGCAGGAAGTTCCAGAAAGTCGCCGCCCCGCGCCCTACCGCGCTCGCCGCCGACGCCCTGGCCCTTCCCTTCCCGGAGCGGCATTTCCAGGGGGCCACCGTCTCCTTCGGCCTGCGCAACGTGGCGGACCTCGACGCCTCTCTCCGGCAGCTCGCCTCGGTCCTGAGGCCCGGCGGCAAGCTGGTCGTCCTGGAGTGCGCCATCCCCAAGCGGCAGCCCATCAAGGGGATCTACCTCTTCTACTTCCTCCGCCTGCTGCCGTGGATCGGCCGGCTCCTGTCGCCCAAGGGATCGGCCTACACCTATCTGCCGAATTCGGTCCTGGGCTTCCCGCAGCGCCAGGAGTTCCTGGACCGCATGGCCGCCGCGGGCTTCACCGACCTCGCCTGGGAAGACCTCTCGGGCGGCACCGTCTGTATCTACAAGGGAAGGATTCCGGAATGACGATGACGACGACGCTCCTGGATGGCAAGGCCGCCGCCGCCGAGATCCGCGCCGAGCTGGCCGTGAAGGTCCGCGAGATGACCGCGGCCGGCGCCCGTCTTCCCCAGCTCGTGGCGGTCCTGGTCGGCGAGGACCCGGCCTCCCAGGTGTACGTGGGAAGCAAGGTGCGGGGATGCGCCGAGGTCAACATGCTCAGCCGCACCCTCCGCCTACCCGCCGAGACCTCCGAAAGCGAGCTGCTGGCCGTGGTCGACCAGCTCAACGAAGACGACGCGGTGGACGGCATCCTGGTCCAGCTTCCCCTCCCCCGCCAGATCGACGAGAAGAAGGTCCTCCACCGCATCTCGCCGGAGAAGGACGTGGACGGCTTCCACCCGGTCAACGTCGGGCGGCTCTGGCTCGACGAGGAGGGCTTCACCCCCGCCACACCCACCGGCGTCATCGACCTCCTCAAGCGCACCGGCATCCCGCTCTCCGGCCGCCGCGCCGTGGTGGTGGGCCGCAGCGCCATCGTGGGCAAGCCCATGACCGGCCTGCTGCTGCGCGAGAACTGCACCGTCACCGTCTGCCACTCCCGCACCGCCGACCTGCCGGCCGTCACCCGCGAGGCCGACATCCTGGTGGCCGCCATCGGCCGCGCCGGGATGATCCGGGCCGAGCACGTCCGGGAGGGCGCGGTGGTGATCGACGTCGGCATCAACCGGGTGTCGGACGCCGCCGAAGCCGAGCGCCTCTTTCCCGGCGACGAGGAACGGCGCAAGCAGCTCGCCTCCAGGGGCTACATCCTGGTGGGCGACGTGGACTTCACCCAGGTCGCGCCCAGGGCTTCCGCGATCACCCCGGTGCCCGGCGGCGTCGGTCCCTTGACCGTGGCCATGGTCCTCTTCAACACCCTGAAGGCGGCCCGGCGGAGGCAGGGACTCCCGTCGTGAGCTCTCGCGCCCTCAAGGTCGGCCTGACGGGCGGCCTCGCCAGCGGCAAGTCCACCGTGGCGCGCTGGCTGGGCGAGGCCGGGTTCCAGGTGGTGGACGCCGACCGCCTGGTGGCCGAGCTGTATCAGCCCGGGGGCGCGGGCACGGAGGCGGTCAAGAAGATCTTCGGCCCGGAGGTCCTCGACGAGCGGGGCGGCGTCGTCCACGCCAAGGTGGCGGACCGGGTCTTCCGCGACCCCGAGGCCCGCCGCAAGCTCGAAGCCGCCATCCATCCCCTGGTGCGGGAGAGCTTCGGGCGCCTGGCTGCGGACGCCAAGGAGGTGATCGTCCTCGAGGCCACCTTGCTGGTGGAAGCCGGCTTCACCCCCGAGTTCGACCTGGTCGTCACGGTCGACGCGCCATGCGAGGTGCGTCTCCAGAGGGCGATCCAGAGGGGGATGAGCGAGGAGTCCGCCCGCGCCCGTCTCCTGGCCCAGGGAGACGGCGAGGAGCGGCGCGAGGCCTCTCACCGGATCCTCGACAACTCGGGAGATGAAAAATACCTCCGCCATCAGGTGGACGAGCTGATCGGGGAGCTGCGGCGGCTGGCGGACGAGCTTTGACCCCCTTCGTCCTCGTCACCGGCAACCGCGGCAAGATCGCCGAAGCCCGCCTCGCGCTCGACACGGACCTGGAAGCCATCGAAGTCGACCTCCCCGAGATCCAGTCCCTGGACTACCTGGAGGTGGTCCGGGCCAAGGCGGACGAGGCGTGGCGCCGGCTGGGGCGTCCGCTGGTGGTCGAGGAGGCCGGCCTGGACCTCGCGGCCCTCAACGGCTTCCCCGGCCCTCTCGTGAAGTGGATGCTCCAGGCGGTCGGCGCCGAGGGACTGGCGCGCACGGCGCAGTCCCTGGGAGATCGCCGCGCCAGCGCCCGCTGCTTCCTTCTCTATCGGGACGGCGACCGGGAGGTGATCGCGGAGGGGCGGACGGAGGGGACGCTGGTCCTGCCTCCCCGCGGCTCCCATGGCTTCGGCTGGGACCCGGTCTTCCTGCCCGACGGCTCGGACAGTACCTTCGCCGAGCTGACCGGCTCCGAAAAGGGGGCCGTCAGCCATCGCGGAAAGGCGTGGCGGGATCTGGCGGCGAAGCTGGGGATCTGAAGGAAATTACCGCCCCCTCTCTCCGTGTGGCCGCGTGGGGTAAGCCGCGGGAGAGAGGAGGCGGGAGAGCCGACGAGCGACTCCTGCACAGAGATGCGTGGTTGGATGGAATTGTCCGTCACCGCGAAGCTGGTTCCCGCTTCCCGGACCGCGCCACCCGCTCGCCAGGCGGCTCGTCCCCATCGCTGGGACGCTCCACCGGACCGCCGGAAGCCCCGTCCCCGCAGCCGACAGCTTCCCGACAAAGGGGGAACGCCTCCACCCAGCGGACGGACCGTTCCGGCGATTGGGTGGAAGGCTCCGGCAAGTGGGTGCGACTCTCCAGCGACTGGGTGCGACGCTCCGGCGAGTGGGTGGACGGCTCCACCCAGTGGGGGGAACGCTCCGGCGACTGGGTGGAAGGCGCCACCCACTGGGTAGGGAGCCGAGGCGAGAAGGTGGAGCCTTCCACCCATTGGTACGGATGATCCGGGAGCTGGTCGCGACGATCCGGGAGCGCGAACGGGCCGTTCTCCCTGGAGTCAGACGATCTCCACCCCCGCCATCGACCACAGCATCACCGCCTTCTGGACGTGCAGACGGTTCTCCGCCTCGTCGAAGATGCGGCTCTGGGGTCCGTCGCAGACTTCCGCCGCCACTTCCTCGCCGCGGTGGGCCGGCAGGCAGTGGAGGAAGACGGCGTCCTTGCGGGCGTGGGACATCAGCGCGTTGTCCACCGTGAAGCCCTTGAAGGCCTTCAGGCGCTCCTGCTGCTCGGACTCCTGCCCCATCGACGCCCAGACGTCCGTGTAGACGCAGGAGGCGTCCTTCACCGCCTCGGCGGGATCGCTGGTCAGGATCACCTTCGTTCCCGCGGCCTCGGCGTCCTGGCGGACGAGGTCGGCGTAGTGCTCCTTGACCTCGTAGCCCCTGGGCGAAGCCACCGCCACGTCCATCCCCACCTTGGCGGCGCCGAACATCAGCGAGTGGGCCATGTTGTTGCCGTCGCCCACGTAGGCCAGCTTGCGGCCGCGCAGCGCGTCCAGGCCGCCGAAGACCTCCATCAAGGTGAAGTAGTCGGTCAGCCCCTGGCAGGGATGGAGGTCGTCGGTCAGGCCGTTGATGACCGGCACCGAGCCGTATTTCGCCAGGTCGGTCACAGTCTGGTGGGCGAAGGTGCGGGCCATGATGCCGTCGACATAGCGCGAGAGCACCTGCGCGGTGTCGGAGATCGGCTCGCCGCGGCCGAGCTGGATGTCGCGGCTGGAGAGGAACAGGGCGTGGCCGCCCATCTGGGCCATCCCCACCTCGAAGCTCACCCGCGTGCGCGTCGAGGACTTCTCGAAGATCATCCCCAGCGTCTTGCGGTGCATGTGGCCGTGGTACTTCGCCGGGTTCGCCTTGACGTCGGCGGCGAGCCGGTAGAGGCCGGCCACCTCCGCGGCGGTCAGGTCGTGGATCGAGATCAGGTGACGAGGCATGCGTCTCCTCCGGATCGGAAGGTGATTTGAGGTCGTAGCGCTACAGGGGATCGCGCTCCAGCGGCATGGTCATGCAGCGGGGGCCGCCGCGGGCGCGGGAAAGCTCGTTGGAGCTGAGGGAGATCACGGCCGGGCCGCCGCCGTGCAGGTCGTGCCGGCCGGCCAGGACCTCGTCCTCGGGCAGGATGCGCCAGCCGCGCCGGGCCAGCTCCTCCAGGGTCTTGCGGTTGCGCCGGTAGAGCAGGATCAGCCCCGGGGCGATGGCGAAGGCGTTGGCGCCGTCGGTCCACTGCTCGCGCTCCTGGTCGACGGCTTCATGGGGACCGCCGCAGGGGACGATCTCCAGCTCCAGCCCCAGCTCGGCCAGCACCTTGAGCAGCGAGCTGCGCAGGGTGAACGTCAGGTCCTTGGCGTGGAGGTCGATCGTGTAGACGTGGGCCGCCTCCGGGCCGCCGGGCTGGATGACCGGTATGTGGGCCAGGCAGAGGCCGCGGTCGATCAGGGTGAAGACCGTGTCCAGGTGCATGTAGGAGCGCTTCTTCGGCAGCTCCACCATGATGAGATGCCGGAACGAGGTGTTCACCCGCCGCAGGTAACCGGCCAGGACCTCGATGCCCCGGCGATTGGTGCGCTCGGAGAGGCCCGCCAGCACGATCTCCGGGCTGACCACCAGCACGTCCCCGCCCTCCAGGGAGGGGTACGGAAAGTAGGGGTTGTGCTGCGGCGCCCCCGTGGGCGGCACGTCGATCTCGTAGATCGCCTCCGCTCCTGACAGGGCCGGGTGATGCTCGAAGATGGCGCGGGAGAGCAGCGGCTCGCGCTCGCGGGCGGAAGTCGCCATGGAGGAGATCACCACCCGGTTCCCCATGACGACCTGCGGGTCGCGCATGAAGAAGTAGTTGGGCAGCGGATAGAGATCGAAGAAGACCTTGCTCCCGGCGTCTGAGGCCTCGGCGGGGGTGCGGATGCCTTCGACCAGGGCCTTGGCCAGGGCCGCGGGCTCCAGCTCGTAGAGGCCGCGCACGACGCTGTACGGCGCGCCGTACTCGGCCTCCAGCTCGTCGAGGAGCCGCTTGCGGGCGGCCTCGCCGGCCACGACGTCGGCGAGCAGGTCCTGGGAGTCCAGCACCTGGACGCCGGCCCGCTCCAGGACGCGATGGAAGACGTCGTGCTCCTCGCGGGCCTCGTCGCCGTCGAGGATGTCGTCGAACAGGAGGCTCTCCATCATGGAGGGGACCATCCAGTCGATCTCGCGGCCGGGCCGGTGGGTCAGGACGCGCCGCAGGCGTCCGATCTCTGAATCGACTCGTAGAGGCATATTGGGCTCGGGCTGAGATGCGGCACGCCGGATAAGGGCGCGGGGGCGGATTGTAGCAGAGGCCGGAAAACCCCTGCTGATACAATCCGCCCCGTCATGCTCTCCGACACCCCGCAAAATCCTCTCTATGAACGATATGCCTCGCCGGAGATGGCGCGGATCTTCTCCTCCGCGCACCGCTTCCGGACCTGGCGCCGGCTGTGGATCACCCTCGCCGAGTGCGAGCGGGAGCTGGGGCTCCCCATCACCTCGGAGCAGATCGCCGCCCTCAAGGCAACGGCGGACGACGTCGACCTCGACCGCGTGGCCGAGCTCGAGCGGCGCACCCGGCACGACGTCGTGGCCCACATCCGCCACTACGCCGAGCAGGCCGACCGCGTCCACGAGGGGGCGGGCGGCATCATTCACCTCGGCGCCACCAGCGCCTTCATCACCGACAACACGGACGTCCTGCTGATCCGCGAGGCCCTGGAGCTGCTGGCGGGCCGTCTCGCCGCCACGATCGGGGAGCTGGCGGATTTCGCCCGCCGGACGCGGGCGATCCCGGCCCTGGCCTACACCCACTTCCAGCCGGCCCAGCTCACCACCGTGGGCAAGCGGGCCTGCCTGTGGATCCAGGACTTCGTGATGGACCTCGCCGAGATCCGGCACCGGCTCGCCACCCTGCGCTGCCGCGGGGTCAAGGGGACCACCGGCACGCAGGCCAGCTTCCTGACCCTGTTCCACGGGGATCACGGGAAGGTCCGCGAGCTCGACCGTCTGGTGGCCCGGCGCCTCGGCTTCGCCGAGAGCTTCCCGGTGACCGGGCAGACCTACTCGCGCAAGCAGGACAGCCAGGTGCTGCAGACCCTCGCCGGGATCGCCGAGACCTGCCACAAATTCGGCACCGACCTCCGCCTCCTGCAGGGCGTGGGCGAGCTCTCCGAGCCCTTCGACGCCGAGCAGGTGGGCTCCTCGGCCATGGCCTACAAGCGCAACCCGGTGCGCGCCGAGCGGATGTGCGGCCTGGCCCGGCGGCTGATCACGGACAGCCTCAACGGCCCCCTCAACACCTCGACCCAGTGGCTGGAGCGGAGCCTGGACGACTCGGCCAACCGCCGGCTGGTGATCCCCGACTCCCTGCTCTGCGCCGACGCCGTGCTGGGCCTGGCGGCCCACATCGCGGCCGGGATCGTGGTACGGGAGGCGACCGTCGCGGCCCGGGTGGCCCGCGAGCTGCCGTTCATGGCCACGGAGACGATCCTGATGGAATCCGTGCTGCGCGGCGGCGACCGCCAGCACCTCCACGAGCGTATCCGCGGCTACAGCCTGAGCGCCCAGAGCACCTTGGAAAGCAGAGGGGGAGAGAATCCCCTGATCGGCCTCATCGTGAGCGACCCCGATTTCCGGCTCACGGCCCAGGAGGTCGAGCCCTGGCTGGACCCCATGGCCTTCACCGGCCGGTCCGCCCAGCAGGTGGACGAGCTCCTTGCAGAAGTCGTGGCGCCCGCCCTGGAAGGGACCGAGGCCGCCGCCGTCGCCGCCCCGCGAGTGTGAACGGGGGACGCGACATGCCGCAATAACATAAAAAGGTCACCCCCGGAGGCGGTGACAAAGCGAAATTTTTCGATGTGCTAACATCCCCATCCGAGCGCAAGCCGTTCCAGCGCTACTGGACCCAAGAGCTCTCACGAAGATGGCTCGAAACCACCTTACGGAGGCCGTAAGCCCATGCGCCACAGGAAAGACTCCCGGCTCTTCAGTCCCGTCTTTTCTCGTCTCGCCCTGGCCGCACTGCTCCTCTGCCAACTCCTGGCGGTGGCGGCATGCTCCAACAACCGCAAACCGTCCTCGACGGCGCCGTCGGTAGGGGTGCCGATCGAAAGGGGCATCGCCTCCTGGTACGGCCCCAGGTTCCACGGCCGGCTGACCGCCAACGGCGAGCGGTACAACATGAACGATCTGACGGCCGCCCACCCCTCGCTCCCCTTCGGCACCAAGGTAGGGGTACGCAATACCCGTACCGGCCGCGAGGTGGTGGTGCGGATCAACGACCGCGGTCCGTTCTCGAAGAACCGCATCATCGACCTCTCCTACGCCGCCGCCCGCGAAGTGGGCGTGGTGGCGCAGGGCACGGCGAGCGTCGAGCTCTACCTGGTCCCCGCCACCGGGGCGCCGCCGCGCTACACCGTGCAGGTGGGGGCCTTCAGCGAGCCCGAGCGGGCCGTCTCCCTCCACCGCGAGATCGCCCGCCTCTACCCCGAGGCGGTGGTGGACAACGACGGCACCTGGAACCGCGTGCAGATCGGCGCCTTCGCCGAGCGCGACCAGGCCGAGTCCCTGCGCCGCGAGCTGGCGGCCATCGGGATGCCTTCCGTGGTGGTGTTCGCGCGCTAGGAATTCTCCAGGGCCGGGGGCATGTTAAGCTCCCTTGAAGACAACCCAGCCCGAGGAGGACACTGAATGAGGCGAACACGCTCTCGGACTCGGATTTTCATGTCTGTCGAAGCGACGTCCCGGCGCAGGGGCGGCTTTCTCTGGGTAACCGGCCTGGCCCTGGCCGCCTATCTCGGCGTGGGCGTGGCCGCGGGCCAGCAGGACTTCTTCCTGTCCTCCCGGGCCGCGGTTCTTCCCGAGGATCTGGCCTCCGAGGATGCGTCCCAGGGTAAGGCCTCCTGGTACGGCCCCGGCTTCCACGGCAACCCCACCGCCAGCGGCGAGACCTACGACATGCACGAGCTGACCGCGGCGCACCGCACCCTCCCCCTCGGCACCCGCGCCCTGGTCCGCAACCTGGACAACGACCGCACCGTGGTGGTCCGCATCAACGACCGCGGCCCCTTCGTGGACGGCCGGGAGATCGACCTGTCCTACGCCGCCGCTCAGCAGATCGGCATGGTCAACCCGGGCCTGGCGAAGGTGGAAGTGGTTCCGTTCTGAAATCCCGCTTTTAGAGACACTCAGCACCTATTAAAGCAGGAGAGTCTTATCTCCATCCGCCAACCCGTGGCGCGGGACGCCGGAAGCTTCCGGTGTCCGCTGTGGGGAGCAGAGCCGGGGGGACAGCGTTCCGGCAGCCACTTCTGGGAAAGGAGGAGATCATGAAAGCGTCTCCGTCCATTCGTCTGTGGCTGGGGGTAGTCCTCATGCTCCTGGCCGTCTCGCCCGCCCTGGGAGACAACGTGGTTCCCGCTGGAGTCGATCTCTGGGCCACCGCCGGCGAAGGCCGCACCTACGCGAGCTTCCTGTCGGAGCCCATCCCCGCCGGCTTCTTCTGTGAGAATTCGCCACCCTTCACCGGCCGCATCGCCTTCAAGGGGGAGCCCCTGGCCGCGGAGCCCGCCGGCAGCCTGGGCGGGGCCGACACCGTCGTCCGCCGTCTCGACGACGCGGCCTTCGACAAGAACGGCGTGGCGACCACCCGCCTCCGGCTGATGGCGCTCTCGCTGGCCGGTATCGAGCCCATCGACACCGGCTGCGGTCTTTACAATGTGAAGGCTTCCCTCGAGCGGGGCGAGCAGCCGACCACCACCATGCGCATCGTGCGGACGCAGCAGAACGGCGGCACCTATGAGGCCCCCCTCTCGCTGAAGGTCCGTCTGGTGTTCACCCCCGTCGACGGCGGCGCCCGCCGCGAGATGACCCGCCAGGTAGCCCTCGGCCCGAGCAACAACGCGGTCTGGAGCTACACGTCGACGCCCCGCTACACCGGCAAGGTCTTCGTGGACACCGACGGCGACGGCAAGGCGGAGACCCTGCTGCCGAAGTCGAGCAAGTTCAGGACCGGCATCGCTCCCGCCGCAACGGTCTCGGGTGTGCAGACACCCGTTCAGCAGAGGGCCTGCATCGTCTGGGGGGACGCCACGAGCTGCCCGGTCGGCTACTGCCTCCACCAGGCCTGCCACTGCACCGCGGACCCCACCAAATGGGATCCCTACGACCCCGGCTACGGCTGCACCTATCTCCACTGCCTGTGGGTGTGCGTCCGTTGTAACTTCCAGGCGGAGGATCCCGTCGAAACCGAGGCGGAGTAACTCCCGCTTCCCGCGGCGGCCGCCCCACCGGCCGCCCTCTTTCATCCCAACGCGGCCAGGAAGGACTTGATCCCCTCGTCCAGCCGCCGCCGGTCGCGGTGGCGCTCCAGGGCGATCTGGACAAGGCGGTCCACCAGCTTCGGGAGAGGGATGCCGGTGAGGCCCCACAGGCGGGGGTACATCGAGATGCTGGTGAAGCCGGGGAGGGTGTTGAGCTCGTTGACGTAGAGGCCGTCCTCCCCTTCCAGGAGGAAATCGACGCGGGCGAGGCCCACGCCGCCGATGGCGGTGAAGGCCTGGATGGCGATCTCGCGCAGACGGTCCGAGACCCGGGCGGGCAGGTCCGCCGGCGCGATCAGGCCGGCGTCGTCCAGGAGGTATTTGTCCGCGTAATCGTAGAAGTCCTGGCTGGGGACGATCTCCCCCACCGCCGAGGCCTCGATCTCCCGGTAGCCCAGGACAGCGCACTCCAGCTCCCGCCCCCGGACGCCCCGCTCCACCAGCACGGCGTCGTCGAACCGGAGGGCGAAGCGGACCGCCTCCTCCAGGTCCGCGCGGTCCGTCACCTTGCGCACTCCCACGCTCGATCCCCCCACCCGCGGCTTGACGAAGACCGGCAGCGGCAGGCGCTCGCAACGGGCCAGGAAATCCCCCGGCGCCGCCTCGAACTGGCGCCGCGTGACCGCTTCGTAGTCCACCACGGGCACGCCCGAGGCCGCGAGCTGGCGCTTGGCGAGCACCTTGTCCATGGCGATGGCGCTGGCGGTGACGTCCGGGCCCACGTAGGGCAGATCGAGCATCTCGCAGAGCCCCTGGAAGGTGCCGTCCTCGCCCCAGGTGCCGTGGAGGATGGGGAAGACCACGTCGACCCCCGAGGCCAGCAGGTGCCGCAGCGTGGGAGCCACGGGCACCTCCAGGGCCGGGATGCCTTTGGTCTCGCCGCCGATCACGGCCTCGGACGCGCCGGCGTCGATCCAGCAACCGTCCTCGGCCACGCCCAGGGGCGTCACCTCATGGCCGGCCTCCCGCAGTCCCTGAACCACGGTCCGCGCCGAGCGGATCGACACCTGGTGCTCGACGCTACGGCCTCCGAAGACGACTCCGACATGGGGCATGCTGATTTCTCCTCTCCGCCCGGGGCTGGGCGGGCGGGAGTTTATCCCAAGGACGAACACGGACCGACACGACAACACGGACGTCCACGCAGCGGTGTCCGTCCGTTTCCGTCTGTGCTCGTCCGTGTTCTTCCTACCCCAGCACCGCCCGCCGGGCCGACTTCACCTCGGGCAGCGCCCGCAGCTTCTCCACCAGGGCCGGCGTGGGCTCCTGGTCCAGGCGCAGCACGGCGAGGGCTTCCTGGCCCCGGCGGGAGAGGTGGATGTCCGCGATGTTGACGTCGGCCTCCGCGAGCAGCGTGCCGATCTTGCCGACCACCCCCGGGCGGTCGTGGTTCTCCAGCACCAGGAGGTTGCCCTCCGGCCGGAACTCCAGGCGGTAATTCTCGATGCGCACCACCCGGAGGTCGCTGTCGCCGAACAGGGTGCCCCCCAGCTGCACGCTGCGGCCGCCGCCGGAGAGGGTGACGTCCACGAGCTGCGGGTAGTCCCCCGGCGCGCTGTGGGTCGAGCGCACGACCTCGATCCCGCGGCTCTCGGCGGTCCGCTCGGCGTTGACGAAGTTCACCTCGTCGCCGAGGAACGGCTTCAGGGTCCCGCGCAGAGCCGCCACCGTGACGGGCGCCCGCAGCGACTCGTCGAGCCCCCAGACGTCCACCTGCAGGCGCTGCGGCGGCGCGTCGAGGAGCGAGTAGGCCATGCAGCCGAGCTTCTCGGCCAGGGCCATGAAGGGCTCGACGCGCCCGCCCCCGGTGGTGGGCCGGAACGGCAGGTTCACCGCCGCCACCGCCAGCGACCCGGCGAGGGCGTCCAGCACCATCTGGGCGGTCTCCAGGGAGATCCGCTCCTGGGCTTCCCGGGTCTGGGCGCCGAGGTGGGGGGTGGCCACCACCTTCTTGTGGCGCACCAGGGTGAGGTCCTTGGGCGGCTCCTCGGCGAAGACGTCCAGGGCCGCGCCTCCGAGGTGGCCGGACTCCAGGGCCTCCAGCAGCGCCGCCTCGTCCACCACCCCGCCGCGGGCGCAGTTGACCAGCAGGGCGCCCTTCTTCATCTTCGCCAGGGTCTCGCGGTTCAGCAGGTCGCGGGTCTGGTCGGTCATGGGCACGTGGAGGGTGACCACGTCCGCGCGGGAGAGCAGCTCCTCGAGCGGCAGCAGTTCCACCTCCAGGCGGCGGGCGGCGGCGGGATCGAGGAAGGGGTCGTAGGCCACGACCTTCATCTCGAAGCCGCGGGCGCGGTCCGCCACCCGCTGGCCGATGCGGCCGAAGCCGATGACTCCCAGGGTCTTGCCCTGGAGCTCGACGCCGGTGATCTTGCGGTCCCAGCCCCCGGCCTTGGTGGAGGCGTCGGCCTCGGGCACCCGGCGGGCGAGGGAGAGCAACAGGGCGAAGGTGTGCTCGGTGGCCGACATCAGGTTGGCCGTGGGGGCGTTCACCACCAGGATGCCCAGCTCGGTGGCGGCGGCCACGTCCACGTTGTCCACGCCGATGCCGGCGCGGCCCACCACCTTGAGGCGCTTGCCGGCCCGCAGCAGGTCGGCCGTGGCCTGGGTGGAGCTGCGCACGACCAGGGCGTCGAAGTCGGCCACGATCTCGGCCAGGCGCGGGCGCTCCTCGGCCGTGAGCTGGTGGACCTCCACGCCGGCCTGCTCGAAGATCTTCAGGCCGGCGGGATCGAGAGTGTCGGCAATCAGTATGCGCTGCGTCATCGATGTCACCTCACCGCCGCCGCGGCCACCGTCTCCAGGATCTGGTCGGTCTCGGCCAGCAGGGCGTCCAAATCGGTCTCCCGCACCTCGCCCATGTGGCCGATGCGGAACGTTGTCGGTTTCCAATCGCCGTAGCCGCTGGCGACCGTGTAGCCCCGCCGCCCCAGCTCCTTGATCAGGGCCTGGGGAGCGACGCCGGCCGGCGCGCCCGGAGGATACAGGCAGCTCACGGTGAGCGACCGCGCGTCCGCCGCCGAGGCGTACGCGCAGCCCCGGGCGGCGGCCCACCCGGCGGTCTTCTCATACAGCTTCCGGTGCCGCTCCCACCGCGCTTCGATCCCTTCGTCAGAGATGCGGTCGAGCTGCACGGCGAGGGCGTAGACCAGGGGGAGGCCCGGCGTGGTGATCGGTCCCCCCTCGCGGTGCTTGTCCTGGTAGCGCAGCAGGTCGGTGTAGAAGCCCCGGTGCGGCACCTGCCGCGCCCGCTCCGCGGCGCGGTCCGAGAGGGAAAAGACGCACAGCCCGGGAGGAGCCGCCAGGCACTTCTGGGTGCCGGCGAGCACCACGTCGAGGCCCCAGGCGTCGGTCTCCACGGGAACGCCGCCCAGGGAGGAGACGGCGTCCACGAGGATCAGCGCGTCGCTCTCCTCGCGGATCACCCGCGCGAGCTCCTCCAGGTCGTTCATCGCCCCGGTCGAGGTCTCGTTGTGGACGATGGTGACCGCCTCGTACTTTTTGCGCCGCAGAGCGGCACGAACGGCGTCCGGATCCATGGCCCGTCCCCACGGGACCGCGACCTGGTCGGCGTTCTTGCCGAGGGATTTGGAGATCGCGTGCCACCGCTCGGAGAACGAGCCCTGGGTGAGATTGAGCACGTCCAACCGGACGCAGGAGATCACGGCGCTCTCCATGATCAGGGTCGAGCTGCCGGTGGCGATCATGACGTCGCCCGAGGTGCGGAACAGCGCGGACAGTTGGGGAATCATCCGCGTGTAGAGATCCTTGAAGAACGGAGACCGGTGGGCAACCATGGGCTGGAGCATGGCCTCCCGGGCGTCCATGGGGACGTAGGCGGGTCCAGGCAGGAAGAACTTGATCGGCTCCATGGGGCGGCACCTCTCTCGCCGGGGGACCACCAGGTAAGGGTCCCCCTAGGAATGCCGCATTGTGGCAAAAGGGGGCGGGGGTGGCAAGGCGGGGGCAGCCCCGCCCTCCGAAGGGCCGTCATCGCCCCGGCGGGGGGCGGCCGGCCTCGCGGGGGGCGCGCTCTCCCCTCGGTCGGGGCGGCTCAGCCCTCCGGCGGGGCGGTCTTGCCCTTGCGGGGGCGCTTCTCCCCTTTTCGGGGGCGGACGCGCCCTCGCCTGGGGCGGCCACGCCCTTTCCGGGGGCGTTCCGGCTCTTCCGGGGGCGGAGCCGGCTTCGGGCGGGGCGGCGCCCAGGAATGCGGACTGCGGAGCGCGGAGACGAGGGCGGCGCTGTCGTAGCGCTGGGCCGCGAGATTCAGAGGCGCCACGGACCAGCCCCCTTCGAGGGCGGTGAGCAGCGGCGCTTCCACGCCGCCCCGCACGAGCACCACGGCGCAGCCCCGGAAGTGCTCACGCAGAAGATCCTTGAGGACGGGCACGCCCTGGACGGGCTTCACCGCCACCGTCCTCCCCTCCCCCACGGACACGGCGCGGAGCACTCCCAGGCCGGCGGCGGACTCCAGCGGCTCGGGAACCGGGGCCGTCGGCGCGCCGAGGTCCAGCCAGCCCACCCGCAGGCCCTCGGCCCGGGCGGCCTCGATCAGGGGTGCGAAACGCTGGGGACCGTCCTCGACGCGGAGCAGGTGCGGGGCCTTCAAGCCCCGTCCTCCGGATACAGCAGCACTTCCCGCCGCTCTTTCAGGAACGCCTCCTCCTCTTCCCTCCAGGACGCGATCCAGTCCTCCAGCCCCTCCCCGCTCTCGATCGCCTGGCGGCACTCGGGACCGCCGGTCAACAGGTCGATCGCCGGACGGTCCGCCACGAACTCGTACGGCGCCTCGCGCCACGCGAACTCCTCCGGCCAGAAGCGGTGGATGGCGTCCAGCATCTCGACGCCGATGCGGTAGGACGGCAGGCCCGCGCCGTCCGTCACCAGCAATTCGACGCCGCCGCAGACCTGCCCCCGGTGCTTCTGGAACTGCGGCCGGAACCAGGTCGGGATGAAGCGCACGCCGGGGAACCCGCGGCCGTTCAGCTCGTCCGCCAGTTTCTTGGGATCGATGAACGGCGCGCCCGTGAGCTGGAAGGGGCGCGTGGTGCCCCGCCCCTCCGACAGCTCCGTGGCCTCGACGAGGCAGCCGCCAGGATAGACCAGGGCCGTGACCGGCGTCGGCATGTTCGGCGACGGCGCGACCCAGGGCAGACCGGTGTCCTCCCAGGTCATGGAGCGCGTCCACCCCTCGGCGTACCAGACGGCGAAGTTGGCGAGGTTGCCGTTCCAGTGGCGGCGCCGCGACTCCAGGCGGAACAGCTCGCCGAGCGTCAGCCCGTGGCGCGCCGGCAGGCGGAAGGCGCCGACGAAGGACTCGTAGCCGGGCTGGATCAGCCCGCCCTCCACCACCGCGCCGCCCAGGGGGTTGGGACGGTCCAGCACCCAGACCTCGCAGCCGGCGGCCATCGCCGCCTCGGCGGCCCAGACGCCCGTGGCCGCGTAGGTGTAGTAGCGCGAGCCCACGTCCTGGAGATCGATCAGCAGCAGGTCGAGCCCCTCGAACGCGGACGGGCACGGCCGCAGGGAATCCTCGCTGTCGCCATAAAGAGAGAGGATGGGCGCGCCGGTCCAGGGATCGTTCTGGCTCTCGGCGGCGATCATGTCCTGCTCGATGCCGTAGAAGCCGTGCTCCGGGCCGAAGAGGGCCTGGGGCGCGCCCGCCGCGCTCGCCGCCAGCGCCAGGTGGATCGGCGTGCCGTCGCGGGTGATGGAGGCGCCGTGGGCCAGCACACCGTAGCGCCGACCGGCGAGCCGTGTCGGGGCGGCTTCGAGCAACCGTTCGAGGCCGGTGCGGACACTCATGACTCCCTCCGGTACGGACCGGTCCGGCCGCCGCTCTTGGCCTCCAGCCGCAGGTCGGTGATCACGGCGCCGCGCTCCAGAGCCTTGACCATGTCGTAGAGGGCGAGGGCCGCCGTGGAGCAGGCCACCAGGGCCTCCATCTCGGCGCCGGTGCGGGCGTTGACCACCACGCGGCTGCGGATCTCCACTCCTTCGGGAATGGGACGGACCTCCACCTCGACCTGATCGAGCGGGATCTGGTGCGCCAGCGGGATCAGCTCCGAGGTGCGCTTGGCGCCCTGGATGCCGGCGAGACGGGCCACGGCGAAGGCGTCCCCCTTGGGGAGGTTGGCCAGCCGGATCAAGGTCTGGGCGGAGATCAGCACGCGGCAGGAGGCCTCGGCCAGCCGGCGCGTGACGGGCTTTTCCGACACGTCCACCATATGGGCGTTGCCCTGGGGATCGAGATGGCTGAAGGAACCGTGCGAGCTCATCGAGGACAGTCTCCGGACGAAACGCCGGTATGCTAGCACCCCGCGTGAGACTGGCGATCGTCGTCCCCACCCTCGATGAAGCGGAGGCCCTGCGCCGCAACCTGCCCGCCGCCCTGGCGGCGGCGGACGAGGTCGTCGTGTCGGACGGCGGCAGCCGCGACGGCACGCCGGAGGTGGCGCGGGAGCTGGGCGCCCGCGTGGTCTGCGGGCCGCCGGGCCGGGGCGGGCAGCTCAACCGCGGCGCCGCGGCGACGACGGCGGACGTGCTCACGTTCCTCCACGCCGACACCACGCTGCCGGCGGGGGGCGCGGAGAAGATCCGCGAGGCCGTGGCCGGGGGAGCCCGGGGCGGCGCCTTCCTGGTGCGCTTCGACGTGGACCGTCCCATGCAGCGCCTCGGCGCGTGGCTGATCAACCACCGCACCCGCCTGCTCCGCCTGCCGCTGGGGGACCAAGCCCAGTTCGCCGCGCGGAAGACGTTCGAGGAGCTGGGCGGCTACAGGGATTGGCCGATCCTGGAGGACCTGGACTTCGCCCTCCGCCTGCGCCGGCTGGGGGGCATGACGCTCATCGCGGACCCCGTGACCACGGGAGCGCGGCGCTTCGTCGAGCAGGGCACAGTGCGCACGGTGGCGACGAACTGGCTGATCTGGCTGCTGTTCCTGCTGGGGGTCTCGCCGCACCGGCTGGCGCGGCTGTACAAGAAGGTGCGGTAGGTCTCCGGGATTGATCCCCTGGAAATACCAAAGCCCCGGCGCGGCGCGCTCGGGGCTTCGAAGCCTCCCTCCCGGAACGTAAGACTACTTACGGCCGCGCTTCTTGGTGTTGACCGCTTCCTTGAGGTCCTTGCCGGCCTTGAAACGGACCGACTTGCTGGCCTTGATCGTGATGGACTCGCCGGTGGCGGGATTGCGACCCTTGCGAGCGCCGCGCTCCGAGACCCCGAAGCTGCCGAAGCCAGGGACCTTGGCGGTCTCGCCAGCTTTCAGGGCACCGACGATCGCTTCGAAGACCGCATCGAAAGCGGCAGTGGCCTGCCGCCGGGTGATGCCCTCGACGGAGTCCACAATACTATTCACCAGGTCAGCCTTACCAGCCATCTGTCTCCTCCTTGAGTCGTTTTTTTGAACGAAAGTGACTGGCGGAAACGATAAGGCAAGCGCGGGCGGTCGTCAAGACGCAGGAGGCCTCCAAGACCGCTCAAAATCAGGCCTTGGCGAGCACGTTGACGGTGAAGCCGTCGTGGTCCCCGCCGGTCAGGATGCGCCACGCGCCGGGGCCTGTGAGGAACGCCGCGACGGGGCTTTCCAGCGTCCCTTCCAGCGGCAGCGGAGAAAGCTCGGGATGAGTTGCGAGAAAGCGTGCCATCACGTCCTCGTTCTCCTCCCTTTCGAGCGAGCAGGTGATGGCGACCAGCAGCCCGCCGGGCGCGACCAGGGGCACCGCGCCTTCGAGCAGCCGCAGGGCCTGCTGCGAGAGGCGGCCGATCTCGCTCTCGCTGATCCGCCACTTGATCTCCGGATGCCGGCGCAGCGTGCCCGTGCCGGTGCAGGGCAGGTCGAGGATGACGCGGTCGAAGGCGCGGCCGAACGGCGGCGCCCCGGCGTCGGCCACGGCCAGGGGCAGCTCGCGCCGCAGCCGGCGCAGGTTGGCCCGCACCACGGCGGCCCGCGCCGGCGCGACGTCGCTCAGGGTGGCCCGCACCGTGGGCTCCCAGGCGAGCAGCGAGAAGGTCTTGCCGCCGGGCGCCGCCGCGGCGTCGAGCACGGTCTCCCCCGGCCGCGGCGGCGGGATCAGGGCGGCGGCCTGGCTCGCCTCGTCCTGCACGTAGAGGTCGCCGCGCTGGAAGGCCGCGGTGGCGAACGGATTGCCCTGCCGCACGATCAGCCCCAGGCGCGAGATGGTCGCCGGCTCCACCTCCAGCCCTTCGTCGATCAGCCCCTCGGCCAGCAGCTCGCGGCCGCCGCGGTCGCGGAAGGCCAGCAGGTGCACGGGCTTGGGGCGGTTGTTGGCGTCCAGGAGGGCGACGGCGCGCTCGCGGCCGAAGCGCTCCAGCCAGCGCGCCACCAGGAAGTCGGGATGGCTCTTCTCGATCGCCAGGCGGCGCACCGGATCGGTCTCCTGGACGGGCCAGTCCTCCAGCCGCGGCGACCGCGCGATGCTGCGCAGCACGCCGTTGACGAAGCTGGCGCCGCCGCGGTGCGTGACCTGGTGGGCCTGCTCCACGGCCTCGTGGACGGCGGCGTGGGCCGGCACCCGGTCGAGGAAGAGGAGCTGGTAGGTGGCCACGCGCAGCAGGGCGTGCAGCGGGGTCTCGATGCGCCGGAAGTCCCGGCTGCTGGCGGCGGAGATGACGTGGTCGAGCCGGCGCAGCCAGCGCAGGCTCCCCATCACCAGCTCGCGCAGCAATCCCTGGTCGCGCTCGTCGAAGCGCGGCAGGGCGGCTTCCAGGAAGGAGTCGGCCGGCGCCATGGACTGGAGGGTGCGCTCCAGCACCCAGGCGGCGGCCACGCGGACGTTGTCCTGCGGGGTACGCCGGGGGGTGAGGCGGCGGCTGCGGCCGGCGCCGGTCTGGGAAGTCGGGGGCGGGGCGTAGGGGCGCTTGGACATTCTTTTCCGGCCGGCGATCAGGTGAAGCTCTCGCCGGCCCTCAGACGCTCTCCATTGACGAAATCGGCAGCGCGAAGGGCCCGCTTGCCCGGCCGCTGCAGCTCGGCGATCCCCAGCGCGGAGCCGCCGCCGCAAGCCACCGCGAGGCGGCCGTCGCGCAGCCCCAGAAGGGTGCCCGGGACCGCGTCTCCCGCGCTTCCATCGACGACCGCCGCGACGATCTTCACGGGCTCGCCGCGCAATTCGGCGGTCAGGCCCGGCCACGGCGTATAGGCCCGCAGGCGATCATGGATCTCCCGGGCGGTGAGGGACCAGTCCACCCGGCCGCTCTCCCGGTTCAACCGCGGCGCGTAGGTGACGCCTTCCCCGGACTGCGGGCGCGGCGCCAGCTCTCCCCGTTCGAGGAGGTCGAGCGTGCGCACCATCAGCCCGCCGCCGATCTCCGCCAGGCGCCGCGAGAGCCCGTCCGCGGTCTCCTCGGGGCCGATCTCCGTCTCACTTTCCAGGAGGACGGGTCCGGTGTCCATCCCTACATCCATCAGCATGGTCGCCACCCCCGTCCGCCGGTCGCCGGCCGCGAGGGCGGCCTGGATGGGCGAGGCGCCGCGCCAGCGCGGCAGCAGCGAGGCATGGAGGTTTACGCAGCCGAGGCGGGGGATGTCGAGGAGAGCCTTGGGGAAGATCTGGCCGAACGCCACCACGACCGCCACGTCCGGCGCCAAAGCCTTCACGCTTGCGAGAAATTCGGGGGCCTTCACCCGCTCGGGCTGGACCACCTCCAGCCCGCGCTCGCGCGCCCACGCGGCCACCGGCGGGTCCTGGAGCTTGTGCCCGCGTCCCACCGGCCGGGACGGCTGGGTGACCACGCGCAGCGGGACCCTGCCGGCCGCCACCAGGGCCGCGAGAGTCGGCACCGCGAAATCCGGCGTGCCGAAGAAGAGAATCCGGTCGATCCCCGGCATGCGCGCGAGGATAGCACCGGCGAAAAAACATGGCCTGGAAGCATGAAAGCCCTCACTCTCCTGCCTTCTCCCTCCTCTCCCGGTGAGGGAGGGAGGGAGGGGTCGGGAGAGGAGGGCCGGGGAGGTGAGGGCCTAGACGTTGTTGATGACGATCCGCCTGCGGCCCACGAAGGTCTGGGCGCCGAAGTCGTCGATCGCGATCACGTCGATGAAGTGCTCGCCGTTCTCATAGTTGCGGGTGTTGAGGGAGAACTGCCAGCCGGCGATCAGACTCTCGGGATAGCCCGGATAGAAGAAGGCGGGCTCGCTGCGGGGGAATCCCAGCGTGGCGTTGCCGGCGAGCTTGCCGTCCACCAGGACCTGCACGGTGTTGACGCCCTCCCAGTCGAGCACCCAGCCGGTCGCCGGGATGGTGCCGTTGTAGAGCAGGCCGGTACGGGGCAGGTCGATCACGCCGAAGGAGTTCTCGTTGGCGGTGTTCTGATCGCACGAGAAGGTGACCGGGATCTCGGCGATGTTGCTGGTCTGGCTCGCGTGGTCGCCGGCGCGGACCGTCAGCACGTGATGGCCCTGGAGGAAGGGCGGCTGCGCGGGCGGGACGGAGGTGATCAGATCGCCGATGTCGAGCACGAAGCGGAAGCCGCTGTGCGTGCTGTCCTTGAGGCCGGGGAAGATCCGCTCGATGTCGACGCGGCGGATGCCGTAGCAGTTGGTCAGCCCGCCCGTCTCCGGGATGTGGGCGCAGTGCTGGTCCGAGCGCCAGACCACGGCGCGGTCGATCAGCAGCTCGACATAGCCGATGCCGGTGTCCTCTTCCGTGACGCCGACGTCGAGGGCGTAGCCGGCGACGACGCTGTAGCGGCGGTTGGGGGAATTGATGTCGCAGTTGCCGCGCAGCTCGGCCTGGGCGTGCGGGAACTCGATCTTGCCGAACGGCCGCAGGTTGTGCTCGGTGTTGAGGAACTCGAACCGGCGCGGAGCCAGGTTGACGACCTCGCCGGCCTTGCTGCGGATCCGCACGGTCACCGTGTGATGGCCGTTGAGGAAGCGGCTGGTGTCCAGCTCGAAGCCCCAGCCGGGCAGAGCCGAGTCGGGGAAGCCGGGATACCGGGAGGTGACCCCCGCCCGCGCCCGGCCGTAGTTGGCGCGGCCGACCACGACGCCGTCGACCAGGATGTCCACGGCCTGGATGCCGTTGTCGTCGAGAGCCCAGCCGTGCAGCGGCAGGACGCCGGCGCCGGAGTTGCCGCCGGTCACGATGCCGCCGAACGAGCCGAACGGCGGCGCCGCCATGGCCGGGACCGCGGCCAGCAGGGCCATAGCCAACACACACGACAGGATGATGTTGCGCTTCATCGCTCCTACCTCCTCCACATCGGGAACTGCCGAAGGACGCTAAACCTAAAGTATTACGTGAACTTTCCCCGATTTTATGGCGAAGGCCGCAGCAAAGTCAATTATCGGAGTTTTTCTATAGGTTGGAGAGCGGCCTGCCCCCCGCCAGCCCCTCCAGGTTCGCCGCCACCAGCCGGGGCAGGCTGGCAAGGTCGTAGCCGCCCTCCAGGACCGCCAGCACGCGGCCGCCGGAGACCTCGGCGGCCAGGTCGCGGAGCCACTCCCCCCAGCTCCGGAAGCCCTCCTCGGTCACCCGCATGCCGCCCAGCGGGTCCCGCTGCCAGGCGTCGAACCCCGCCGAAATGATGAGGACCTCGGGGGAGAACTCGCGCAGGGCGGGGATCACCGCGCCCTGGATGGCCTCGGCGTAACCCTCGTCGCCGGTGCCGGCGGGCAAGGGAACGTTGAGCGTGAACCCCTGCCCTTCTCCGATCCCGCGCTCGCCCGCCGCGCCGGTGCCGGGGTAGAAGGGATATTGATGAGTGCTGGCGTAGAAGACGTCGGCGCGGTCCTCGAAGATGTGCTGGGTGCCGTTGCCGTGATGGACGTCGAAGTCGAAGATCGCCACCCGCGAGACGCCGTGGCGGCGGCGCAGGTGCTCGGCCGCCACCGCCGCGTTGTTGAAGAAGCAGAAGCCCATGGCCAGCGCCTTCTCGGCGTGATGGCCGGGGGGCCGCACGGCGGCGAAGGCGGCGCGGCCATCGCCCGCGGCGGCCCAGTCCGCCGCCGACAGCGTGGCGGCGACGGCCGCCCAGGCCGCCCCCCAGGTGCCGGCGGAGAGGGGATTGTCCGCGGAGTCGAGCAGCGAGTCGCCGCGGGCGGCGGCGCGCTCGAAGCGGGCCACGTAGCGCTCGTCGTGAAGAGCCAGGACGGCCTGGCGCGCCACCTCCGGATCGGCGCTCTCTTCGACGACCGGCCAGCCGCCCTCCCGCAGGTGGGCGAGGATGCCCGCGAGGCGGTCCGGCCGCTCGGGGTAGCCCGGCGGCGAGGTGTGCTCGAGACAGGTGGAGTCGGTGAAGATGCGAATCATGGCGGCCGATGATATTACCGGTAGCGGCCCGGCAGCTCGACGCCGCTCCGCACCAGACGCTGGCGCAACCGGTAGACCAGGGTGTCGACGCTGCTGGCGGCCAGCCGGCCTCCCTCGGCGCGGACGATCTCCTCGCTGCTCCAGCCTTCCAGCAGCGAGCGGCGGAGGACGCGGAAGTTGCGCCGGCGTTCCTCGTCGCGCGCCTGGGACTGCGAGTGGACGAAATGACGGCAGCGCTCCAGGAGCAGACGCCGCGCCTGCTTCAGCATGGCCTGCTCCTCCGGGCTGCCCTGGGGATCGACGGCCCGGTTGGCGAGGTCGAGCAGCCGGCCGGCCAGGGCGACCCGTCCGCCGCCCCGCTTGGCCGCCCGCTTCGCCCGCAGCTCGTCCTGGACCACACGCTCGGCGACACGCTCGAGATAGTAGGAGATGCGGGCGTCCCCCCAGCGCCCCAGCCGGCCCAGCTTCCCGGCGCCGCCCGTCAGCAGCCGGCAGTAGACCTCCTGGACCCGCTCGTCGACATGCTCCGGCTCGCTCGGCAGCCCGAGCCCCTTCAACAATCCCCGCAGATGCCGCCTCACGTCCTCGCCATGGCGGCGGTAGAGGACGTCCAGCAAGGCCGCCCGAGCCTCCGGACACTTCTGAATGAGTTGCATGAGCCCTCTCCTGAGAAAATAGGAGAGGGATGACGGACGAACAGGGCGCCGCCGTCACGGAAAGGGAGCTTCTTTATATAAGAGGAAGGAATCCGGACGCAACCCCCGCGGCCGGGTTAGAATTCCGCCCCTCATGCGCCGCTCCATCTTCCTGCTGTTCCTGCTGTTCCTGGCCTGCCGGCCCGAGAAGCCCACCGAGGCCGAAAAGCCCCGCCCGCAGCTCGCCGGAGCGGCCAAGGGGTGGAACGTCGTCCTGCTGACCGTGGACACCCTGCGGGCCGACCGGCTGGGGGCGTATGGCTACGCGGTCCGGCCGAACAGCCCGAAGATCGACGCGCAGCTCGCTTCGGGCGTCACGTTCGAGAGCGCCATGTCCCCCCGGGCCTCCACCTGGCCCTCCCTGGCGTCCCTGCTCACCGGCCTCTATCCCAGCGGCCACGGCGTGGTCGAGAACGGCTACGGGTTCGCCAACGACATGCCGACCCTCCCCAAGCTGCTCAAGGGGGCCGGGTACCAGACCGGGGCGTTTCTCAGCAACATGTGCCAGGCCAACCACCAGGGATGGGACTCGTTCGCCTGCTCGGGGGGACAGGACGGCAAGAGCGTCCGGCGCGCCCTGGAATGGGCCGGCGCGGCCAAGCGGGACCGCCCCTTCTTCCTCTGGGTCCACCTCTTCGGCGCCCATCCGCCCTACTACAACGGCGGCGACCTCGCCGCGCAGCTCGACCCCGGCTACCAGGGCCCCCTGGGGACGAAGAAGTGGCAGCTCAACCAGGTGATGGAGAAGAAGATGGCGTTGACGGACCGCGACGTCCGCCATCTGAACGCCATCTACGACGCCGCCGTCATGGGCACCGACCGCCTGAGCGCATCGCTGCTGGACGGCCTGCGCCAGGCGGGCCTGCTGGAGCGCACCCTGGTGGTCTTCACGGCCGACCACGGCGAGGAGCTGTACCAGCACAACGGCTACCTCTACCACGCCTGCTCCGTCTACCAGACCACGCTGCACGTGCCCCTGGGGATCTCCGCCCCCTCGCTCATCACGGCCGGCGGCCGGGTGCCGCAGACGGTGGAGACCGTCGACGTGCTGCCGACCGTGCTCGACCTGGTGGGGGTCACGAAGCCGGCCGAGCAGCACGGCCGGTCGCTGGTGCCCTACCTGGAGCGGCCGGGGGGCGGCGGCGCGGGCAAGCCGGCGTTCTCCGAGTACGGCTCGACCAGCATCCGGACGGTGACGCGGGGGAGCTGGAAGTACATCGAGAACCCGGACGGCGTCGAGCCCGTCTGCATCCCGGACGCGCCCATGCCCCACTTCCCCATCGCCCGGGCCGAGCTCTACGACCTGGCGGCGGACCCCGGCGAGACCCGCAACCTCGCCGCCGGCCAGCCGGGCCAGGCGGCGGAGCTCTCCAAGCTGATCCGCGAGCGCTTCGGGAAGATCAAGCGCCGGGGCGGCCAGCAGGGCCTCTCGGACGAGCTCAAGGAGGAGCTGAAGTCGCTGGGTTACGTGGCGAATTGACGCTTGACAACCCTAAAACCCGTCCGTACTATTAGCGCTCCTTGGCGGCAGGGGGAGGTTAGCTCAGCGGTCAGAGCACCTGCCTTACACGCAGGGGGTCGCGGGTTCAAATCCCTCACCTCCCACCATGAGTGGGACGCCGTCGCGGAAAGATCTTTGCGGGGCTGTAGTTCAGTCGGTTAGAACGCCGGCCTGTCACGCCGGAGGTCGCGGGTTCGAGCCCCGTCGGCCCCGCCAACCCGACACAGAGAAGGCAAGCAAGAAGGAATACCTCGATGCGCGAGAACATCAAACTGGTTTCGTCCGCCGGCACCGGCTACTTCTATACGACGACCAAGAACAAGAAGCTCTCCACCGAGAAGCTGCGGATGAAGAAGTACGACCCCAAGGTCCGCAAGCACGTGGAGTTCGTCGAAGAGAAGCTGCGCTAAGCCCTCTTCTCGCCGTCCTCCTGGAGCCCCCCGTCCGCGGGGGCTTTCGTGTTTTTGGCGGGTTCTGCCACAATCGAAGGCGAGAGCGGGAGCGCGAGACCAGCCCCACCGCATCCCGGCCCTACCATCCGCAAGGGATCTGAACAGGAGGAGATGCACCATGCCCAAGCACGAGTTGCCCCCGTTGCCTTACGCCTTCGACGCGCTCGAGCCCCATATCGACGCGCAGACCATGCAGATCCATCACGACAAGCACCACGCCACCTACGTCACCAAGCTCAACGAGGCCCTGGCCAAGCACCCCGAGTTGGAGAACCGCCCGCTGGAACAGCTCCTGCGCGGCATCGACGAGGTTCCGGAGGACATCCGCACGGCCGTGCGCAACCACGGCGGCGGCCACGCCAACCACACGCTCTTCTGGGAGATCATGGGGCCCGGGGGCGGCGGCGCCCCCTCGGGTGAATTGGCCGAGGCCATCCAGCGCGACCTCGGCGGCTTCGACGGCTTCAAGGAGAAGCTGACCAACGCGGCGGCGAACCAGTTCGGCTCCGGCTGGGGCTGGCTGGTGGCCGACGGCGGCCGCCTCGACGTCATCGCCCGCCCCAACCAGGACAGCCCCCTGATGGAAGGCAAGACCCCGATCCTGGGCGTGGACGTCTGGGAGCACGCCTACTACCTGCGCTATCAGAACCGCCGCCCCGACTACCTGGCCGCCTGGTGGAACACCATCGACTGGCAGGCCGTGGCCCAGAGATACCGCACCGCCCGGGGCTGATTCACCCCTGCTTTTGTGGCTTCTGAGTGACAGGGCGCCCTTTTTCAGGGCGCCTTGTCACGTTTTTGGGGCCTGGAGCTACCCATCCCCACTACCTCTAACTTTTTGGTTATAGAGAAGTTTGCACCTGTCTGCCCAAAAACTGCGCACACCCCTCCTTGGAAAGCGCCCACGATCAAGTCACTCTCAAGACGCCCTTCTCTAGAATGCAAATATCAGAGAGGCGGCGAAGACTGAACCCTTAGTTCCAATGGAGAGAAGACGGCCATGGCTAACATCGACCGCGGCACCCACGACTACCGGCGTGAGGAACGGCATCTGACCAAGGTGTTCAAAGCCCTGTCGGATGGCACACGCCAAGAGATCCTGCGCCTGCTGGAGGGACGGCAGCGCACGGTTGGAGAGATCGTGGGCAATTTCAACCTGTCCCAGCCGACGATCTCGCGCCATCTTTCGGTGCTGAAAGAGGCGGAGCTCGTCATGGATCAGCGCCAGGGTCAGAACGTGATCTACCGACTGAACGAGCCGGCGCTGACCACCTCGATGCAGGAATTCTTCGGTCAGTTCCGCAGTTGCGCGGACGTGATGCGGTAGATGCGGTAGAGACCGAGGACCACCGTTCATGAGCCGGAGCGGCCCCTCCCGGGCGCCGCTCCGGCAGACGGTCCCTCTTGCCCCCTTCCCCCCGGGAGCATCTCGGGTATAATCCGCCCGCATCGAAGGGCCGACGTCCCCAGTGGCGGCCATCCCTTCCACCTCTTTCAGACAGCTTCCCCGGCGGTGTAGCTCAGCTGGTTAGAGCGAGCGACTCATAATCGCTAGGTCATGGGTTCGAGTCCCGTCACCGCCACCATTCCTATTGTATAGAATGCCATGATTCTCCTGGAAAAGCTGGCGGCTTTCTTCCGCGAGGAGGCCCCTCTCGGCGCGGGCGATGGCGTCGTCGTCGCCTTCTCCGGCGGCCCGGACTCCACGGCCCTCCTCTGGGGAATGTCGCGGCTGGCTCCTTCCCTGGGGCTCCGCCTGACCGCCGCCCACCTCGACCACGCCATGGACCCCGGCTCCGCCGGCCGGGCGGCCGCCGCCGCGCGTCTCGCCGCCGCCCTGGGCGTGCCCGTGGTGGTGGAACGGCGGGAGGTCCTGGCCGGCCGCGCCCCCGAGGGCGCCGAGGCGGCGGGACGGCGCGCCCGCTACGATTTCCTGGAGCGCGTGCGGCGGGACCTGGGGGCCCGCTACATCCTCACCGCCCACCACCGGGACGACCAGGCCGAGACCGTGCTGCTCCGCCTGCTCTTCGGCAGCGGCCTCGAAGGCCTGGCCGGCATCCGCCCCCGCCACGGCGCCGTGGCGCGCCCCCTGCTGACGGCCTCCCGCGACGAGCTGCGGGCGGCGGTCGCGGCGGCCGGGCTGGCGCCGGTCGAGGATCCGACCAACGACGACCTGGACGTGCCGCGCAACCGGATGCGCCACCGCCTGCTCCCGGCCCTCGCCGCGGATGATCCCGAGGTGGCCGTCCGGCTCGCCGGCTTGGCGGCGCGGACCCGGACCGCCGGCGGGGCGCTCGACCGCCGGCTGGCCGGCCTGCTCGCGGTCCAGGAGGTAGACGGTGGGCTGGCCCTGGAGCGGCGGCGGGTCGAATCCCTCCCGCCCGAGCTCCTGCCGTTCGTCTTCGCCTGGCTCCACCGCCGCGCCGGGGCGCCGTACCCGGCCGGCCTCGCCGCCCGTGGCGAGCTCTTCCGCCAGTTGCGGCGCGGCCGGGGGGCCGCCTGCGACTGCGGCGGCGGCTGGCGCTGGGAGGCCTCGGAAGATCTTCTCAGCCTGCGCCAGAAAGAGGCGCGGGGGGAGGTCCCTGACTTCACTTATACTCTTGAGGTTCCGGGAGAGCTGCACGTCCCGGAGATCTCCGCCCGGGTCCGCATCAGCCGCCGCGCCGTCGAGCCGTGGATGTTCCAGGGCTCGCCCGACCGCGCCGCTCTCGCGCTGCCCCTGGCGGAGGGGGACCGCGTCACCATCCGCAACCGCCGCCCGGGGGACCGCATGCACCCTCTGGGCGCGGGCGGCAGCCGGCGGCTGAAGGAGGTCCTCATCGACCGGCGGGTGCCGCGCCCCTTGCGGGACCGGCTCCCGCTGCTGTGCGTGGGCGACCGGATCGCCTGGGCCCCGGGCGTGGCGATCGACCACCGCTTCCGGCTGGACGGACACGCGACCGCCTGGGTCGCCGAGGTTGCGACGATATGAATGGAGAAGTCTCCTCCCCCGCCGCGGTCGAAACGCTGTTCGACGCGGAGACGGTGCGCGAGAGCGTCGCCGCTCTGGGCCGCCGGATCGCCGCCGAGATCGGCTCCGAGGATCCGCTGTTGGTGGCCCTGCTGGGCGGCTCGGTGATCTTCCTCGCCGACCTCGTCCGCGCCATCGACCTGCCGGTCCGCTACGAGTTCATCGACGTGGCCTACCAGATGGACGAGGACACGGGGGAAGGGGAGGGCATGCTCAGCATCCAGTATCCGATCCCCGTCGACATCGCAGGGCAGAGCGTGGTCGTCCTCAAGGACGTCGTCTCCTCGGCGGTGACCGAGCCCTATCTGGAGCAACAGCTCCGCGACCACGGCGCGCGCGAGGTCCGCTTCGCCGCGCTGATCGACATGCCGGACGAGCGCAAGACCGCCTTCGACCTCCATTACAGCGCCCTCACCACCCGCCGCCGGGGCCTCCTCGTCGGCTACGGGCTCAAGCACCAGGGGCGCCATGGGAACCTCCCGTATGTCGGGCGGCTGGCCGAGGGGGATTGACAGAGGAACCGGCCGGGAATCGACCTCCCGGCCATTTGGTTGTCACAATGAAGGGCATCGAGCCCTTCGTGTGATGAGAAAGCGCGCCTCCCGGCGCACCTGTGAGGTAGCCGAGCTTTGAACTCTACTGTCAAAACCCTGTTTCTCTGGATGGCGATCTTCGGGGTGGTGATCCTGCTCTGGAACACCTTCCAGGGGGGCAAGGCCGCTCAGCAGCAACTGGACTACTCCGAGCTCCTGTCCAAGGTCCAGGCCAACAAGGTGTCGGAAGTCACCATCCGTGGCGAGCAGCTCACCGGCAAGTACAAAGGGGACACCCTCGCCGGCCAGGAGTTCAAGACCACCATCCTGAAAGACGATCCCCAGCTCCTGCAGGAGCTGCGCAAGGCCAACGTCCGCATCAAGGTCGAGGAGCCGCGGGAGAACCCGCTGCTGGCCGTGCTGCTGACCTGGGCCCCGGTGCTGCTCATCGTGGGCCTGTGGATCTTCTTCATGCGCCAGATGCAGACGGGGGGCAACAAGGCCCTCTCGTTCGGCAAGAGCAAGGCCAAGCTCCTGAACACCTCCGGCAAGAAGGTGACCTTCAAGGACGTGGCCGGCGTCGAAGAGGCCAAGGAGGAGCTCCACGAGATCGTCGAGTTCCTGAAGGAGCCCCAGAAGTTCCAGAAGCTGGGCGGCCGCATCCCCAAGGGCGTCCTGCTGATGGGCCCCCCGGGCACCGGCAAGACCCTGCTCGCCCGCGCCATCGCCGGCGAGGCCAACGTGCCGTTCTTCTCCATCTCCGGTTCCGACTTCGTCGAGATGTTCGTCGGCGTCGGCGCCTCGCGCGTGCGCGACCTGTTCGAGCAGGGCAAGAAGAACGCCCCGTGCATCATCTTCATCGACGAGATCGACGCCGTCGGCCGCCATCGCGGCGCCGGCTTGGGCGGCGGTCACGACGAGCGTGAGCAAACGTTGAACCAGCTGCTCGTCGAGATGGACGGCTTCGAAGGCAACGAAGGCGTCATCGTCATCGCGGCCACCAACCGCCCCGACGTGCTCGATCCCGCGTTGCTGCGACCCGGCCGCTTCGACCGCCAGGTCGTCGTGCCGCTGCCCGACGTGCGCGGCCGCGAGCAGATCTTGAAGGTCCACATGCGTAAGGTGCCCGTCGACGGCAACGTGAAGCCCGCGGTCATCGCGCGCGGCACGCCCGGATTCTCGGGCGCCGATCTCGCGAACCTCGTGAACGAGGCCGCGTTGATCGCGGCGCGCGCGAATCGCCGCACGGTCAGCATGGAAGAGTTCGACAAGGCCAAAGACAAGATCATGATGGGCACGGAGCGGCGCTCGCTCGTCATGAGCGAGAGCGAGAGAAAGCTCACGGCTTATCACGAATCGGGTCATGCGATCGTCGGGCTCAACGTGCCCGAGCACGATCCGGTCTACAAAGTCACGATCATCCCGCGAGGGCGGGCGCTCGGCGTCACGATGTTCTTGCCGGAAGAGGATCGCTACAGCTACTCGAAGCAGCGGTTGATGAGTCAGATGAAGAGCCTGTACGGTGGGCGGCTCGCCGAGGAGCTCGTGTTCGGTCCGGCGTACGTCACGACCGGCGCCTCGAACGACATCGAGCGCGCGACGGACATCGCACGCAACATGGTCACGAAGTGGGGCTTGTCGGATCGACTCGGTCCGCTGACGTACACCGAGGACGACGGTGAGATCTTCCTCGGCCGCAGCGTCACGCGCCACAAGCAAGTCTCCGACGTCACCGCGCACGCGATCGACGAAGAGGTGCGGCTCTTGATCGACACCTGCTACGGCGAAGCCAAGCGAATTCTCGAGAGCAATCGCGACAAGCTCGACGTGATGGCCGCAGCGCTGTTGAAGTACGAGACGATCGACGAGCACCAGATCAAGGACATCATGAGCGGCCGCGATCCGCAGCCGCCGGCCGACTGGGATGAGCCCTCCGAGCCCGGCAAGGTCGTGCAACGGCTCGCCGACGACAAGGGCGGTCCCGCGCCGCTCGGTGGTCCTGCCGGTCAGCACTAGCCCCCTGGCATCGAAGCGGCCGTTTGCGGTCGCAGGTGCGAAAGCCCGATCAATGACGCGACGCTATTTCGGCACCGACGGAATCCGCGGTCAGGTCGGCGCCGCGCCAATGACCGTCGATTTCGCATTGCGCCTCGCGAGCGCGGCTGCGCACGTGCTGGCCCCGCAAGGCGGTGCGGTCCTAATCGGTAAAGACACCCGCGTCTCGGGCTACATGTTCGAGTCGGCGCTCGAGGCCGGCTTCGTGGCTGCTGGCGTCGACGTGCTATTGACGGGACCGCTGCCGACACCCGCGATCGCCGTGCTCACTAAAAAGCTCGGCGCAGATTTCGGCATCGTGATCAGCGCCTCGCACAATCCCTACTACGACAACGGCATCAAGTTTTTCGATAGGGACGGCGAGAAGCTTTCCGACGCGCTCGAAGAAGCCATCGAAGCGCGGCTCGATTCCGCGCCGGTCACGCGAGATTCTCGCGCGCTGGGACAGGCGAAAACCATGTCTGGTGCGCGCGCGGACTACATGGATTTCTGCAAGGCTTCCCTTCCCGCAGGCATGGGATTCGATGATTTCAAGATCGTCGTCGACGCATCGCAC
>DASVAS010000084.1:0-6181 GCA_036376245.1 Thermoanaerobaculia bacterium
CCCGGGCATAAATGCCCGGGCTATGCGAAACAGCCGGGTGAACCCGGCTGCTGGAGTCCCCTTCAGGGGGCTCTTTCGACTAGCCCGGGCATTTATGCCCGGGCGGGGGCGCGGCCGTTGCCGTTCAGAACCTGGAACGGGGGATGTCGTACTAGCCGCCATCCGTCCAGCCCCGGAACAGCTCGTCCGCGCCCTGGGCCAGGACCTCCACGTAGGCCGCCTCGCGGCTCCCGGCCCCCGCCCGCGCCGCCAGCTCTCCCCAGGTCGCCGTCAGCAGGAGGGGGACGAAGAGGGGGTCGAGGCGCAGGGCCGCGCAGTAGGACGCCACCTCCCGGCGCACGGCTTTCCCGGGCTCGCCGCCCTCGCGGGCGATCCACACCCGCTCGAAAGCCAGCAGCCGCGCCCGGTCGTCGAAGGCCCGCAGGGCCAGCTCGCTCCAGTGGGTGGAGAAGTGGAGCAGGTCGCTCAGCGCCGGTCCCGGCCGCACTCCCTCCCAGTCGATCACCCGCAGGCCGGACTCCCCGCGCAGCACGTTCCACGGCGTGAAGTCCCGGTGCCGGCAGACGATGGGCAGAATCGCGCCGGTCAACGTCGCGCTCCTCTCGCGGACGGCCGCCAGAAGCCGGGCGGGGAGGCCTCCCATCTCCTCCACCGGCTCCAGGATCCACTCGTCCGCCTGCCGCGCGTCCCACTCCGCCCGCCAGACCTCCGTCCGCCGGTGGAACCGGATCAGCCAGTCCGCCGCCTCCCGCAGGTCCTCGATCTTGCGCCGCAACGGCTCTCCCCAGCTCCCGATCCGCTGCGCCAGCGGCCGGCCGCGGGCGTAGGACTCCAGAGCCAGCGAGAGGGCGCCGGCCCGATAGATCCCCCGCGGCTCCGGCAGGACGCTACGGTCCGCCGCGTCGAGCCGGCCCCGGAAATGGCGCAGGACCTCCTGCTCCGCTTCCGTCTTGCCGTTGGCGGCCGGCAGCCGGGGGATCTTGAGCGCCGCCTCGGGGGAGGAGCCGCCGGGCGAGAAGGGGAGGAGGACCACCCGGTCCGGACCGTGGGCCAGCAGCAGGGGCCGCATCCCGCGCAGCGGCGACGGCAGGGCCGGATGATCCAGGATCGTCCCGCCGTCCTCCGGCCCCACGGTAGCCGTCAGCGCCAGCCGCCAGGAGAGCAGGGCGCCGCCGAAGGCCCGGCGCAGCGCCTTGCCCGCGGTCCAGGCGGGCTGGAGCGTCGCCGCGTACCACCGCAACGCGCCGAGGGGATCGAGAGGGACGTACGCTTCGTGACGGTCGAAATCCGGGAGCACGGCGTAGACGCCCGTCACCCGCAGCCGGTCTCCCCGGGGCTGCCACCGCCGGGACGCCGGCTCGATCCACGCGCATCCCCCCGGTCCCAGGCACCGCGCCGCCTCCTCCGGATCGACGCCGGCCCCCGCCAGCACGAACAGCGCGTCCGCCGATCCTTCCGAAGGAACCGTGTCGCTCACCCGCCGGGCGATCCCCTCCGCCCGGGCCGCCTGCGCGATTCCCGGCGGTCCTCCCAGGATCACCAGGTGCGAGTAGCCCTCCGCCGGCCCCGGCATCAGGAACCGTCCGTCCAGCCGCCGGACCGCTTCTTTTGTCTCCTTCTCCCCCCGGGAGAGAGGGCCGGGGGAAGAAGCCTTGCGGGCGAACCTTCCGGCGTCCACTTTGTTCCTCATGGCTCCCGCAGCACCCGGCGCCAGACCGCCAGGTCTTCCCCGAGAGCCCGCCGCCGCTCGGGGTCCGAGGTCCACAGCGACTTCACGGCGTCGCGCAGCACGTGCTCCAGCATCGCCGCCTTCACGGCCCGGCGGAGCCGGCGGATCTTCCCCCTGGGGGAATGGAGGCGATGGAAGCGCTCCAGGCTGGCGTAGAGCTGGAGCATCGTCTCGGGACGCATCCGGCCGGTGCTCGCCCCCTCGACGTGGACCACCTCCGCCTCCGGCGTGAAGCGTGCCTCCCACCCCCTCCGCCGCAGCCGCCAGCAGAGATCCATCTCCTCGGCATAGAGGAAGTACGCCTCGTCGAAGCCGTCGACTTCCTCGAACGCCGTCCTGCGGATGGCCAGCGCCGCCCCCTTCACCCAGGGGACCTCGCCGGCCGGAGGCGTGGAGTAGACCGACCGGAAACGCCGCGTCCGGCGGACCAGCCGGTTCAGGTAGGTGTTCATCACCAGCACCTCGAACGGCCCCAGGAACGGGAAGCAGGAGGGCTGCCGCGTGCCGTCGGGGTTGAGCAGGAGGGGACCGACCACGGCGGCCCGGGGGTGGCTCTCCATCGCCCGGCCCAGGACGGCCAGGGTCCCGGCGCGCAGCCGCGTGTCGCCGTTGAGGAGCAGGACGTACGGCGCCCGGCAGGCGGCGATCCCCTGGTTCGCCGCCGCGCCGTACCCGGGATTGCCGGCGTTGGCCAGCAGGCGGACCTCGGGGAAGGCGGCCTGGACCATCTCCGGGCTGCCGTCCCGCGAGGCGTTGTCCACCACCACGGTCTCCGCCGGCCCTTCCTCCCGCACCGACTCCAGGCACTCCCGCAGCAGCTCCCGTGTGTCGTGGCTCACCACCACCGCCGCGAAGGCCGCTCCGGGCATCACGACGGCCGGCTCCTCAGGGCGCCCCGCCAGACCGTCAGGTCCTCCGCCAGCCGCCGCTTCCTCATCTCGTCCTGGGTGAGCCGCAGGAGCAGCGCGTCCCGCACCCAGCGTCCCGCCATGGCGGCGCCGATCATCGCCTCCAGCGCCAGGACCCGCGGGCGCGAGTAGTGCCGGCGGTAGAACAGCTTCGAGCTGACCACCCGCCGCACCGCCATCTCCGGCCGCCGCTGCCCCGTGCTGGCGCCGCCCGCGTGCACCACCAGGCCCACCGGCGTGAAGCGCGTCTCCCAGCCGGCGGTCTTGAGCCGGTAGCAGAGGTCGATCTCCTCCGAGTACATGAAGTAGGACGGGTCGAACCCCCCGACGGCCTCGAACGCCTCCCGCCGGATCGCCATCGCCGCCCCCAGCACCCAAGGGACCACCCGCGGCCGGTCGTGGCCCGAGCAGGAGAGCAGCCAGTGGTTGCGGAGGAGGGGCACGCGGGCCAGCCACCGCGCCGCGGGCGTCTTCTCCAGCATCAACTGGAGCGTCCCCAGGAACGGGAAGCAGGAGACCTGCAGCGAGCCGTCGGGGTTCACCAGCCGGGGCCCCGCCACGGCCGTCCGGGGGTTGCGGCGGAGGAAGCGGTCCAGGGACTGGATCGTCCCCGCCCCGACCCGCGTGTCCGCGTTGAGCAGGAGGACGAAGGGGGCGGAGCAGGCGGCCACCGCCCGGTTGGCCGCCGCGCCGAACCCGGGGTTGCCCTCGTCGGCCAGCAGGACCGCCTCCGGGAACTCGCGCCGCACCATCTCCGCGCTGCCGTCGCCCGACCCGGTGTCGGCCACCACGATCTGGGCGGGGGACTCTGCCCGTACGCTTGCGAGGCACTCCCGCAGGAGATCCCGGGTGTTGTGGTTGACGACCGCCACGGCCATGGACGCCGTCCGGGTCATCCGTTCACCTCCCGGTACAGCTCGTCCACGGAGCGCACGAACTCGAACCACCCGAACCGCGCCTCGGCGTACGCCCGTCCCGCGCCGCCCAGGCTCCCGGCGAGCTCGCGGTCCCGCAGCAGCCGCACGATGGCGCTGGCGATCTCCGGCGACCAGGGAGGGGTCAGCAGCGCCCGGCTCTCGTCCAGCACCTCGCGGTGGGCGGGGATGTCCGTGGCCACGATGGGCTTTCCCGCCGCCAGGTAGTCGAAGATCTTGAGCGGCAGGTTGTCGCCGTAGGCGCGGGGGGAGACCACCACGTCGGCCAGGGCCAGGAACGCGGGCATCCGTTCCCGCGGCTGGCGCCGCACCACCCGCAGCGCGCCCTCCCGCACCAGGTCCGCGTGCCCCCGCTCCACCGTGGTCCCGCCCCCCTCGTCCGCCCCGACGAGCACGAAGGTGGCGTTCGACATCGCCTCCCGCACATGGGGGATGGCGGCCAGGAGCTCGGGCAGTCCCTGGTAGGTCTCGAAGGTGCCGCTGTAGAGCACCACCAGGCGGCCGGGCTCGATTCCCAGATCCCGCCGCAGGTTTTCCGTCTCCTCCCGTGAGGCCGGCGGCAGCATGGCCGCGTACCGCCACTCCCGCAGCCGGGCGGTGGGGACCATCCGGCGCACCCGCTGGGCCAGGCCGGTGCTGCTCACCACCGAGTCCACGTTGCGCAGCAGCCAGCGCTCCGCCCGGCACAGCGCCGCCTGGATCGGGGCGCTGCGGAAGGCCAGGTGCTTGGCCATCTGCTCGGGCAGGGAGGACTGCATGTCGTAGATCACCGGCACCCGGAAGCGGTGGCCCAGCAGGACCGCCGGGAACGCCGCCTCTTCCACGGCGTGGATGCAAGAGTAGCCACCCCGGGAGAGCAGCCGCGCCAACCGGGAGATCAGGGTGCAATCCAGGAGCAGCTTGGCGATGGAGAAGCCGACCGGCACCCGCCGTACCCCGAAGGGGTTCGCCGCCCGGACGTAGCGCACCCGCGGGATGTCCACCGTCCGGCCGACCGGGAAGGTCAGCATGTCCACTTCATAGAAGAGCTGGGACAGCGCCTGCAGGAGCTGGCGCACCGCGATCGGCGTTCCACGATCCTCGTAGAACGGCTGCGGGGCGACCACGAGAACGCGCGATCTTGGCAGGTGATGTCCTTTTCCCCGTCCCGGACGGATAGAGACACGAAATCCGGGCCAGGAAAAGAGCAGGAACCATGCCAGTAGCGGGAGCGCCTGAAGCCGCGCCGGCCAAGGACCTAAACGACCTAAAGGACCTAAAAGACCTGAAGGACGTCAACGCTGTCCTTCCAGTCCTTTATGTCCCTTATGTCCTTTAGGTCCTTTAGGTCCTTTCTTCCTGACAGGACGCTCCTACACCTATAGAGATCCGGCTTTGTAAGGAAGCGTCAGACGCTCCGTCAGGAGAGAGTCAGAGAAGCCGAGGACGGATACGTTCCCAGCACCCGCAGCTCCGCCGCCAGGGGCCGGGCCTCCTCCAGGGCGCTCCGCACCGGGTCGCGGTCCGCGTTGCCGTCCAGGTCCAGGTAGAAGTGGTATTGCCACGGGCTTCCCTGGATGGGCCGCGACTCCAGCTTGGCGAGGTTCACCCCCCGGCGGCTGAACACCCCCAGCACCTCGCCCAGGGCCCCCGGCGTGTGGGGGACGGTGAGGAGCAGGGAGGTCTTGGCCGGCGTCTCCGGCGGGAAGCGGATCGGCTCCCGGGTCAGCTCCACGAAGCGGGTGAAGTTCCCCTCCTGCGTCTGGATGCCCTGCCGCAGCACCTCCAGGCCGAACACCTTCGCCGCCGATTCTCCGGCGATGGCGGCGACCGTAGGATCGTTCCGCTCCTTGACCTTGCGGGCCGATCCGGCGGTGTCGAACTCCGCCTGCGCCTTGATCCAGGGCACGGTGCGGAGGAACGCCTGGCATTGCAGGAGCCCCTGGGGATGGGAGAGCACGAGGCGCAGGTCCTCGATCCGCGACCCGGGCAGCCCCAGCAGGCAGTGCTCGATGCGGCTCACCGCCTCGTTCGTGATGGTGAGCCCGCCCTCCGTCAGCAGGTCGTAGGTCTCGTTGATGCTTCCCGCCGTGGTGTTCTCGATGGGCAGCAGCGCGCGGTCGGCGTGCCCTTCGCGCACCGCCTCCGCGGCCTCGCGGAACGTCTCGAACCCTTCCAGCAGCACCCCCTCGGGGATGCCGGCGTACCGGCGCTGGGCCGTCAGGTGGCTGTACGAGCCCTCCACCCCCTGGTAGGCGACGCGCAGCGGGGCCGCCGAGAGCGTGCGCACATGGGCTTTCTGATGGGCTACGGACATGTCGAGAATCACCCTGTAGAGCCGCTCGACCTCGTGGGCGTCGAGCCCGCGCTCGACGGCGGCATGGCGCACCCGCTGGATCACCTGGTCCTCGCGAGGCTCGTCGCGGAACGGATACGCCGTCCGCAGCTTCGCGTTCGCCACCTCCTCGGCCAGGCTCATCCGCCGCCGGAGCTGCGACAGGATCTCCCGGTCGATCTCTTCGATGGCTTCGCGCAGGGCCTGGAGGTCGCGAGGAGAGGACATGGTGGGGGAGTATAGCGAGCGTTCGCCTCAGCATTGACCCTGTTGGCGTAGCGCCCTGGGAGCGCCG
>DASVAS010000085.1:0-5489 GCA_036376245.1 Thermoanaerobaculia bacterium
CTGGCGCGGGCAGTTGCCGGTGAGGCGGGGGTGCCGTTCTTTTCCATCTCCGGGTCCGATTTCGTGGAGATGTTCGTCGGCGTCGGCGCAAGCCGCGTCCGTGACCTCTTTGTTCAAGGGAAGAAGAACGCCCCCTGCATCATCTTCATTGACGAAATCGACGCCGTCGGCCGCCATCGCGGCGCCGGCCTGGGCGGCGGCCATGACGAGCGGGAGCAGACCCTGAACCAGCTCCTGGTCGAGATGGACGGCTTCGAGTCCAACGAGGGCGTCATCCTGATCGCCGCCACCAACCGGCCCGACGTGCTCGACCCGGCGCTGCTGCGCCCCGGCCGCTTCGACCGCCGCGTGGTGGTGGACCGGCCGGACATCAACGGCCGTCTGGGCATCCTCAAGGTCCATACGCGGAACATCCCGCTCGACGAGAACGTCAACCTGCTGATCATCGCCCGCAGCACCCCGGGCTTCGCGGGCGCCGACCTGGCCAACCTGGTCAACGAGGCCGCCCTGATCGCCGCCCGGCGCAACAAGAAGAAGGTCGACATGGGCGACTTCGAGTTCGCCAAGGACAAGGTCCTGATGGGCGTCGAGCGCAAGACCATGATGCTGACCGACGAGGAGAAGCGGGTGACGGCCTACCACGAGGCGGGGCACGCCCTGGTGGCGGCCTTCACGCCCGGCTCGGACCCGCTCCACAAGGTCACCATCATCCCCCGCGGCCGCGCCCTGGGGCTGACGATGCAACTGCCGACCGAGGACAAGTACACCTACAAGAAGCAGTACGTCGAAGCCCAGATCGCCATCCTGATGGGCGGCCGGGTGGCCGAGGAGCTGACGCAGGACGACATCACCACCGGCGCCGGCAACGACATCGAGCGCGCCACCGAGATGGCCCGCCGCATGGTCTGCGAGTGGGGCATGTCGGAGCTCGGCCCCCTCTCCTACGGCAGCAAGGAGGAGCCGGTCTTCCTGGGCCGCGACTTCGCCCAGCGCGCCGACTACAGCCAGGACACGGCCCTCCGCATCGACCACGAGGTCAGCCGGATCGTCCAGACGGGCTACGAGAACGCCAAGTCGATCCTGACCCGGTTCCGCGAGGTGCTCGACCGCGTGGCCCGCGACCTGCTGGAGCGCGAGACGCTGGACGGCGAGGAGGTCTACCGGACCATCCGCGAGATGACCGGCTTCGAGCACGCCCCCACCCGTCCCGTGCCTCCCGGCGAGGGGCTGGTGGTCGGCGGACACCAGGTGCCCGAGGCGGTGGTCACGCCGCGGTCCGGGGTCGAGCCGCAGGCGCAGCCGGACGAGGTCGAGGCCGAGGTCGCGGGAGCGCAGCGCCGCGCCCGGTCCGTCCCCGTCCCCGAGCCCGAGCAGTCGGCCTGACGTCTTTTCAAGGGCGGCCTCCGGGCCGCCCTTCCCGTCTCGCTTTTCGATACACTTGCAAGCGGGCCTCTCGCCCCGCCCTGGATGGAGACCGCGACCCTACCCGAAACCGCCCCCGCCTGGAGCTTGCGGCTGCCCCGCGGGCGCACCCTCGAGCTGGGGGGCGGGCGCACGCGGGTGATGGGCATTCTCAACCTCACTCCCGATTCCTTCAGCGACGGCGGCCTCTGGGACGAGCCGTCCCGCGCCGTGGAGCACGGCCTGCGCATGCTCGTCGAGGGCGCCGACCTGCTCGACCTCGGGGCGGAATCGACGCGGCCCGGCGGCGGGGTCTACGGCGGCGGCGCGCGTACGGTCTCCCCTGAGGAGGAAGCCGCCCGCCTGCTGCCCGTGCTCGCGGCCCTGCGGGAAGCCACCGACGCTCCCCTCTCGGTCGACACCCGCAAGGGCGAGGTGGCACGCCAGGCCCTGGCCGCCGGCGCCGACCTGATCAACGACGTGAGCGCCCTCTCCGACCCGCTCCTGGGCCGGGCCGTGGCCGCGGCCGGCTGCCCGCTGATCCTGATGCACAGCCGGGGTGATCTCGCGACCATGCAGCGGGGCATCCACTTCGAGGACCTACTGGGCGAGGTAAAGGCTGAGTTGGCGGACGCCGCGCGGCGGGCCGTGGAGGCAGGAGTCGACGCGGGGCAGATCGTGCTCGACCCCGGCATCGGCTTCGGCAAGACATTGGAGCAGAACCTGACCCTGATCCGCCGCCTCAGCGAGCTGGCCACGCTCGGCTGTCCGCTCCTCCTGGGCGCCAGCCGCAAGAGCTTCATCGCCAAAGCGGCCAAGCGGTCCGACGCGGAGCCGCCGCCGGACCGGCGGCTGGGAGGGAGCCTCGCGGCCGTGGCCTGGGCCGTGGACCAGGGCGCCGCCATCGTACGGGTGCACGACGTGGCCGAGACAACGCAGTTCCTGGACGTCTGGCGCGCCGTGGCGCGGCGGGGGGAGGGCGGCGCTTGAACGTCCTGCGATTCCTGGAGATCCTGACCTGGCGCGACGCCGTCGACGTGCTGGCGGTCGCCATCATCATCTACAACCTCCTGCTGCTGATCCGCGGCACGCGGGCGGTCCAGATCCTGCTGGGCCTCTTCTTCCTGGGGGTGGTCTACTACACGGCGATCCTCGCCGAGCTGCCCACCCTGCAGCGCATCCTGGAGAACCTGCTGATCGTGCTGCCGTTCGCGGTGATCGTCCTCTTCCAGGGGGAGATCCGCCGCGCCCTGGCCGACTTCGGCCGCAACCCCCTGTGGGGGCTGACCAAGCAGCAGCAGGTCGTGGCTTCGTTCAGCGAGATCGTCCTCGCCGCCACCACGCTCTCGGCCCGCCGCATCGGCGCCCTGATCGTCATCGAGCGCCTGCACGGTCTGCGCAACTACATCGAGAACGGCATCTCCCTCGACGCCGTGGTCTCCTACGACCTCCTGATCAACCTCTTCCAGCCGGACACGCCGCTCCACGACGGCGCCGTCATCATCCAGGACGACCGCATCGCCGCCGCCGGCTGCTTCCTCCCTCTGACGCCCAACCCGGAGCTCTCCAAGGAGTTCGGGACCCGCCACCGCGCCGCCATCGGCCTCACCGAGGAGACGGACGCCGTGGCGGTGGTGGTCTCGGAGGAGACCGGGGTCATCTCGGTGGTCTTCGACGGCGAGATGGAGCGCGACCTGGACAGCAACAGCCTCCGCAACGCCCTCTACAAGTACCTGGTCACGGACCTCTACCCCCAGGGAGGGCGGGCGTGAGCGAACGGACCCGCTCCTGGGGAAACTGGGGTCTGCGCCTGCTGGCCCTGGGCATCGCCGTCGGCATCTGGTTCAACGCCTCGGTGGAGGACCGGCTCGTCTCCAGCGAGAAGGTGGTCGAGGCCGACGTCATCTACAACAAGCCCCGGGACTTCATCATCCTGAACCAGTTGCGGAGCGTGAACGTCCGCCTGCTGGGCAGCCGGCGGGCCATCCGTCAGCTCAACCCCTACCAGGTGGACGTGCAGGTCGAGTTGAACCGGCAGCAGGAAGGAGTGGTCACGATCAACCTGGATTCGAACGACGTCCTGGCGCCGGAGGGTCTGGAGGTGGTCTCCATCGAGCCCAGCTCCATCCAGGTGACGCTGGAGCGGGAAATCACCGAACGCGTGCCGGTCGTACCGAACCTCGCGGGCAAGCCCGCCGGCGAGGCGAAGGCCGGTGAGCCCGAGGTCTTTCCCAACCAGGTCCTGGTGACCGGTCCGCGGTCCAGGGTGAGCCTCCTGGAATCGCTCACCACCGGCCCCATCAACCTGGACGGCCATTCGGCCACCTTCGAGGTCCAGGTGCCGGTGTCTTCCACCGATCCCTTGATCCAGGTCGCGCAACCCTCTCAGGTGACCGTCCGGATCCCGATCCAGCCCCCTGGCGAAGCCGAAGATTCCAACGAGCCCCCACGAAAGGACGATCCTTGAGCCACGACTCCAAGCGCCTCTTCGGCACCGACGGCATCCGCGCCCGTTTCGGCGAGCCCCCTCTCGACCGCGTGACGGTGACCGCCGTTGCGGTCCATCTCGCGGCCACCCTGCGGGAGCGCGGCAACGGCAACCCGCCGCGTGTGGTGCTGGGCGGCGACACGCGCGAGAGCACGCCGGAGATCTGCCGCTGGCTGGCCGCGGGGCTCGCCGCCGGCGGAGTCGAGCTGCATTACGCCGGCGTGATCCCCACGCCCGGCGTGGCCCACCTCGTCCAGAAGCTGGGCGCCGCCGCCGGCGTGGTGGTCTCGGCGAGCCACAACCCTTATCCGGACAACGGCATCAAGCTCCTGGACCCGCGGGGCACCAAGTGGAGCGACGAGGACGAGCTGGCTCTGGAGCGCCGCCTGACCGTCGGGACGGCGGCGGAGGTTCCGGATCTGCCGGCGGGCGAGCCGCGCGTCGAGGAGGACCTGCGGGAGCACTACCTTCGCTATCTCGCCTCCACGCTCCCGGGGGAGCGCCCCCTGGACAGCCTGCGGGTCGTGCTCGACACCGGCAACGGCGCCGCCTCGGGCTACGCGCGGGAGCTCTTCGAGCGACTCGGGGCGCGGGTTACCCTGCTCCACGCGGAGCCCGACGGGCGGAACGTCAACGAGGAGTGCGGCTCCACCGCTCCCGGAGAGATGGCCGCGCGGGTCGCCGCCGAGGGCGCGGACCTCGGAGCCGCCTTCGACGGCGACGCCGACCGCTGCATCCTGGCCGACGATCAAGGGACGGTGCGCGACGGCGACGCCATCCTCTACCTCTGGGCGAGCTTCCTCCACCGCAGCGGCGCTCTGGAGCCGCCGCGGATCGTGGCCACCTCGATGAGCAACCTCGGGCTGGAGCGGGCGCTGGCCGCCCAGGGGATCGGCCTCGTGCGCTGCAACGTAGGGGACCGCTACGTGGTGGAGGCGATGCGCAGGGAGGGCATCGTGCTGGGCGGCGAGCAGTCCGGCCACATCGTGGAGAGCCAGCTCGCCACCACCGGCGACGGCCTCCTGACCGCCGTACAGATCGCCTGGATCCGGCAGCGGGAGGGCCGTCCTCTCTCCGAGCTGCTGGCCGGGTTCCGGCGCTATCCCCAGGTGCTGCTCAACGTGAAGGTGGGAAGGAAGGCGGACTTCAAGACCCTGCCCGCCGTCACCGCCGCCGCCCGCTCCGTCGAGGACCGCCTGGGCGCGGACGGCCGCCTCGTCCTCCGCTACAGCGGCACCGAGCCCCTCGCCCGCATCATGATCGAGGGACCCGAGCAAGGCATGATCGACTCCCTGGCCGAGGAGATCGCGGTGGCGATCCGGGGAGAGCTGGGAGCGGGGTGAGGTCTTGCGGGGCTCGGGGAGCGTGCGCTAGAGGCTGCGCAGCAAGGACCTAAACGACCCAAGGGACATAAAGGACGCAAAGGACGTCTTTTTTGTCCTTTATGTCCCTTAGGTCCCTTAGCCCGGATTATTCACGAGCTGGTTGGGGGCTATGGGATGGGGCCACAAAGGCACCGAGTTTCTGGCATGCGACTGTAAATAAGGCGTAAGAAGGGTGTGCCGCGGAGGGAGAACAGGCTGTTTGGAGCGTTGGATCG
>DASVAS010000087.1:0-22404 GCA_036376245.1 Thermoanaerobaculia bacterium
CCAACGCTCCAAACAGCCTGTTCTCCCTCCGCGGCACACCCTTCTTACGCCTTATTTACAGTCGCATGCCAGAAACTCGGTGCCTTTGTGGCCCCATCCCATAGCCCCCAACCAGCTCGTGAATAATCCGGGCTAAAGGACGTAAGGGACCTAAAGGACCTAAAGGACCGCCAAGGACGGAGAAGCTCGAGTCTTTCGTCCTTTGGGTCCTTTAGGTCGTTTAGGTCCTTTAGGTCCTTGAACTAAAGCCTGAGCTAAGGGTAGAGCAACACCGCCCGCCGTTCCTCGCGCCAGGCGGCGTGAGCGTCGGCGTCGGCGGCCAAGATCTCCTCGACCGTCTTCCCCGCCCGAAGGTCCTGGAGCGGGCGCGGCGTGCCGAGCAGGCGGGTGAGGGCGTCGCCGCCGTCGCGCCATTCGAAGCCGGGCTGGCGGGAGAGCGCCGCCAGGAGGGAGATCCCCAGCCGGTAGGGCTCCGCCGCCGCGGGATCGGTGACGCGTGCTCTCCAGCCGCGGCATTCCTGGTCCTGATGCTTGGGGGCCGGCGCGGCGGGCGAGGAACGGGGCGTGAAGGACGCCGGCTCCAGGCGGAACCCCGGGACGGCGACCGTCACGGCGGCGTGAGGGAGCCAGGGAGCGCCGAGGAGCAGGAAGGGCGACTCCGTCCCCCGGCCCTCCGAGACGTTGGTGGCCTCCAGCAGCGCCGTGCCGGGATAGGCGAGGGCGGCCTCGGCGCTCCGCAGATTGGGCGACGGCGGCGTCCATGCCCGTCCCGTTTCGGACCACGTCATGCGCCGCGTCCAGCCCTGCATGGGCACGACCGTCAGGCGCGCCGGCCGCTCCAGATGGGCGTTGACCCAGGTGGCCATCTCGCCGAGCGTCAGGCCGTGGACGAGCGGGCCGGGAGCGAGGTTGAGGAAGCTCGCCGGGACGGCCTCCCGGGGCGCGCTCGCCGGACCTTCGATCCGCTCTCCGCCCAGCGGATTGGGGCGGTCGAGCACCACGAATTCGATCCCCGCGTCGGCCGCCGCTTCGAGGGCGAGGATCAGGGTGCTGACGTAGGTGTAGAAGCGGACTCCGGCGTCCTGGAGATCGAAGACCAGCGCGTCGAGGCCTTCGAGGTCGGCGGGGAGCGGACGGCGATGATCGCCGTAGAGGCTCACCACCGGCAGGCCGCTCACCGGATCGCGTCCGCTCCCGACGTCCTCGCCCGCGGCGGCCTGGCCGCGCAAGCCGTGCTCGGGAGGGAAGAGCCGGACCACGTCCAGCCCGCGCCCGCGCAGCACGTCCACGGCGTGGCGGCCGTCCGCCGTCACCGACGCCGCGTGGACGATCAGCCCCAACCGCTTTCCCGCCAGCGCCGCGGTCTCGCCGGCGGCGACGCGATCCAGGCCTACGCGCACCGGCGCCCTGGCGGACGGCTCCAGCGCGCGGACCACGGCGTCGGCCACCGCCGGGCGGACCTCGCGGATGAGGTTGTTCTCGCGCGTGGGATGCACGCGGTTGGTGAGCAGGATCACGAACAGGTCGCGCTCGGGGTCCATCCAGATCGAGGTGCCGGTGAATCCCGTGTGGCCGAACGAGCGGGGAGAGAAGAGCGTGCCGGCGGAAGAGCCCTCGGCGGATTTCGTATCCCAGCCGAGGGCGCGGTCGGAGCCGGGGACTCCGGCCTTGCGGGTGAACAGCTCCACGGTCGCGCGGGAGACGATGCGGCGGCCCTGGAACGCGCCGCCGTCCAGCAGCATGCGGGCGAATCGCGCCAGATCGCCGGCGGTGCCGAAGAGCCCGGCGTGGGGAGCGGCGCCGCCCATGGCGAAGGCGTTCTCGTCGTGCACCTCGCCCTGGGCCATCCGGCCGCGCCAGGGATCGTTCTCGGTCGGCGCGATCCGCGGCCGCAGCGCGGCGGGCGGCCGGAACATCGTGTCGCGCATTCCCAGCGGCTCGAACACCCGCTCGCGCACGAACGCCTCCAGCGGCCGGCCGGCCTTCCGCTCCAGGATCTCGCCCAGGAGGATGATCCCGAGATCGCTGTAGGTGGAGCCGCTGCCGGGCGGGTACGTGAGATCCATGGCCTGGATGCGCTCGACGAAAGCCTCCCGGCCGCGAAGCTCCTGGTAGAGCGGCGCCACGGCGGCGAGGCCGGAGGAGTGGGTGAGCAGGTGGCGCACCGTCACCGCCTCCTTGCCCGGCCCCTGGAATCCCGGCAGGATCTCGCGCACCGGCTGATCCAGATCGAGCCGCCCCTCGTCGACCAGGATCATCGCCATGGTCGTGGTGGCCACCACCTTGGTCAGACTGGCGAGGTCGTAGAGCGTCCCGGCGGTCACCGGCGGCGCGTCCGCGTCGTAGGAGAGGCGGCCGAAGGGATGCAGGTGGACCAGCGAGCCCTTCGATCCCACCGCCACCACGCCGCCCGGGAAGGCGCCGCGCTCGCGGAAGGATTCCAGGAGGCGGTCCACGTCCTCGAAAGCGCCGGGACGGGGCGGCGGAGCGACGGGCGGCGGGGTCCGGCAGCCGGCCAGGAGGACCGCGAGGAGCAGGGCAGCGAGGAGGAAATTCCGCGGGCGGATGAGCATGGCGGTGGCGCGAGTCTAATACGACCTCCTCGGAAGCCCCGCCCGGGCATAAATGCCCGGGCGGGGGGCGTCTAGCCGAGGAAGGATGCATTCCGGGCTATAATTGCCGGCTCTGAAGGAGGACCGTAAATGCTTCGACGTTCCGCTCCGGCGCTGATCGCCGCCCTTTGCCTCACCGCCGGATTGATCGCTTCCCGCCCCGCCGCCGGCCAGGGCTGAGTGCTCATCCGCCAGACCGCGCCCGTGTTTGGCGTGGCCAGAAGGCTGGTCCCCGAGAAAGGGGAGTGGCAGGTGAACCTCTCCTATCGGGACCTTGAATCCGACGTGCACTACAGCGGCAGCGAGCGCCAGGTGCAGCGCGAAACGCTGGGCACCTACGTGGTCAACACCCAGCAGGCGCTCGACATCGGCATCCACTACACGATGACCGACCGCCTGAGCTTCTCGCTGGGCATCCCGGTCATCAAGGCCTCCTGGGCGGTGCCGACGCCGATCGCGCCGACGCCGGGGCCGCGCGCCAAGCAGGAGGCGAGCGGGCTGGGGGACATCATCCTGGGCGCCCGCTACTGGACGTTCGCGCCGGAGAGCCGGCACAACGTCTCGCTCGGGCTGGGGATCAAGGCGCCCACCGGCGAGTACAACGCCACCCAGCGGTATCCGAACATCGACGGCACCAACAACACCGTCAAGGCGGTCGATCAGTCGGTGCAGCCGGGCGACGGCGGCTGGGGCGTCGTGCTCGACGTCCAGGCCTTCCGCCAGTACAGCATGGTGACCTTCTTCGGTTCCGGCACCTATCTCGCGAACCCGCGCGACACCAACGGCACGCCTTCGATCATCGTCGGCCTGGGCCTCGGCGGCAATCCCACCTTCGCCAATGAAGGGCTGCTGGTCAATTCGGTGCCGGATCAGTACCTGGTGCGGATGGGCGCCGTGTGGCCGCTGAGCGACACGGGGGCCGGCCTCAGCCTCGCCTATCGCGTCGAGGGACTGCCGCGTTACGACCTGATCGGCGACAGCCACGGCTGGCGGCGGCCGGGATACGAGATGTTCGTGGAGCCCGGCATCTCTTACTCGAAAGGCGCCTCGACCTTTTCGCTGAACGTGCCGATCGGCTTCTACCGCAACCGCCGGCCGAACCCCTACAGCGGCCGCGAAGGGGACGCGACGTTCCCGGACTACATCCTGTTGACGGGGTATTCGTACCGGTTCTGACGATGAATCAGGAAGTCCCGCCGGGAGACATGCTCTTTGGAGGGATGGTGCTCGCCATCTTCCTCGTCTTCGTCTTCCTGTTGGGCCTGCTCATCAGCCGGTTCAAGAACGCGCGCTTCGCGAAGGCCTGGAAGCCGCTGGCGCCGTTGATCGACGGCAAGGTCGTCGAAGACGGCGGCGGCGCCGCCACCAGTTGGCTGACCGGGAGCTATCGCGGGAGGCGGGTGGTCGCGAGCATGGTTCCGGACCGGAATCGTTATTCCGAGGATTCTTCCGGACATCGCTACAACTACTTCGACGTCGCCCTGCTGGACATGCCCGGTCAGCAGGATTGGAAGATCGAGCACCAGACCGCGATCCTGGGCTTCGGCCAGACCGGCTGGCGGATCGTGACCAAAGACAAGGCGCTGGAAGAGCGGCTGAACGCCTCCGGCATCCTGTTCGCCGTTTCCCCCTTTGGAAGCCCGGAGATCGCCTACTCCGCGCGCGACGGCAAGCTTCAGTACAGCGAGGACGTGACGCCGCAATGGATTCCCACGCCGGAGCGGTTCCAGCAGGAGCTGGAGCTGCTGCTGACGCTGGCGAAGGTGAACGAGGAGGTCAATCCGGCCTGAAGGAACAGCCTGAAAAACGACCGCGGAGCTTCCGCGACGGCTGATTAGCGTAAAAAATCCTCGCGGAGCTTCCGGCAGCGTTGCGGGCGAGTAAAATTCGTTTTTAAGGCCTAAAAACGAGTTTTATTCGTCCGCGGCGGTTTTTAATGCTCCGCGGCAGTTTTTAAGCTTCCGGCGCGGTTTTTATCGCTCCGGCGAAGTTTTTAAGGCTCCGGCGCGGTTTTTAACGCTCCGCCGCCGTTTTTAAGCTTCCGGGACGGTTTTTAAGGCTCCGCGACAGTTTTTTAGCTTCCGTCGCCGTTTTTCAAGCTCCGTGGGCGTCGCGGAAGCTTACCGGCGGTTCCCGGAGACTTTGAGCCGTCGCGGAGGCTCCGCCGCGATTCCACTTCTCCGGCGGGCTTCCGTCGCTCTTTGACGGCAGGGTTGGTTCAGGGGACAATCCGGCACGGCCCACCTCACAGCTCGTTCCTCGCGCGGCCCTGTTTCCACGGGAGGTTCCGCATGCGACGACCGTTGGTGTTCCTGATTCTGTCCCTGTCCGCCGCCGTCCCCCTTTTCGCCGGCGATCCGGTGCCCGACGTCGACGTCACGGTCGAGCAGGTCCCCGGCAAGGGCTTCACCATCGAGTTTCCCGCGGGAGGCGCGTTCGACGAGGTCCGGGTCCGCCTGCCGCGGGGGATCGCGAAGGACGTGACGCCGGGCAGGCTGCCCTCCGGGTGGGCGCTGTCCCGGGACGGCCGCGATCTGGTCCTGAAGGGTCCCGAGGTCGCGCCCCCGGCGCGGCTGCGGATGACGCTGGGCTCGGAGGACCGGCCGCGCGAGGTGGGCTACGAGGTCCTGCGCGGCGGCGCGTCGCTGGTCCGCCGCGACGGGGTGGCGCCCCGGACGGCGCCGCGGTACGAGGTCCGCAACAGCCTTCAGGGGATCGTCTATCTGCCGCCGGACGTGGCGCCGGGGGAGACGATCACCTTCCGCGCCCAGGAGGACGCGCCGCTGCCTCCGGGAGGCCGCTTCGTGCTCTCCGGCGTGGTGGCGGAGCCGATCCCCGAGGAGGATCTTGCAGGCACCGTCCTTGCCATCGTCAACACCACGCGCTCGAACATCAAGAAGACCATGAGCGCCGCTCTGCCGCCGGAGGGCCTGACGCTGCGGGGCGGAACCTGCGGCGATCTGGCGCCGCTGGCGGCGGCGCTGGTGGCGGGTGGGAACGCCCGGCATACCGGGCCTGTGGCCGCGTCTCGCGAGGCCGGCGACGCCGCGGCCACGGCGGGCTGGGCCGTGGCGAGCCTGAGGAGCCGGCACGATCCGGCCATGGGCGCGATCCGAAACCTGAAGTTCTTCCTCGCCGCCGCGCCCCTCGCCGGCGGCCAGGGAGAGGGGGCGGGAGACGGCCTTTCCATCAAGGAGAAGGGGATCTGGAGGATGGCCGCGCCGGGAGGCAAATCGACCGTGGTGGTCGCCGTGGGGAAGCCCGACAAGCCGCCGTCGCTGAGCGATCCGCAGACCGTTCCGGTGGCCCTGCGGGGCGAGACAATCGAGGGCGGCTGCCGCTTCGTGCCGCGCGATCCGTCCTGGCTGGAGCTGTACCGCGCGGCGCGGGAGGCGCCGCCGCCGGCGTCTTCCAACAGCCTGTCGGGCACGGTCCACGCGGTGGAGGTCCCGGAGTGGCTGGCGCCGGGCGCGGCGCTGTCGCTGACCTTCATCGATCGATACGGGGAGGTCTGGCTGGACGTGCCGGCGGTGGAGGGGACGGCGGTGAAGCCGCCGCGGCCGGAAGGCGGGGAGGCGGCGCAGCCCTGCATCCGCACGGCCACCCGGTACGTCCAGGGGGCGGACCTGGTCTGCGTCTGCGGCTCTTTCCCGACTCCGGAGTCGTCGCTGGCCCTGCGGATCGGGGACCGTCCGGCGGGGACGCCGGTCTCCGCGTCATTCTCCGCGGTCCGGCTCCAGACGCCCCGCGGACTGCCGCTGGGCAATCACCGGATCGCGGGCTCGCCGGACGCCGGCTTCAGCCCGAGCTGCCAGGCGGAGGTGAGTCACGTCCTGATCCGCGGGGAGATCGACAGCCAGCGGCTGCTGCGGGGCGAGAGCACGCCCATGCGCCTGATCGTGCAGGGGACGGCGGACCGGGTGCCGGTCCGGGTCCGGAACCTGACGCCCGGCATCATCACCATCGAGGGCGGCGAGGAGCAGGTGGCGGAGAGCTCGGGCGGAGCGGAGAACGTGGTGACCCGGCAGGTGCGCGGCACGGGCCGCGGGAGCTTCAACGTGGAGTGGAGCCTCGCCTCGCCGCCGTGCCCTTGCGGCGAGGAGACGGCGGAAAGATGAGCGGCCGGGGGAACGGCAGTCCGGCGGTCTCGGGCTTCACTCCTTAAGGGTACTTTTCGTAGCGGTTGAAGATGTGTCTGGCGATCTTGGCGCCTGTCGAGTTGCTAGAGGCGAAGAAGAGGTAGTAAACCACGGCGCCTATGGAATTCCGCATCGGGATCGGTCTCGGCACCTCTTGGAAGCCCGCTACTTCTCTGAGACGTCGTCGATATGCCTCTACAATTTCATCGTTGCCGGCTTTCTTGAGGAGATCGCTGGCTCCAAAGAGGTTTCCCTGCTGTGCATAAGCCACCTCACGCCATGAATCGTCTCCCCAGAAGGCCGTCATGCGTTCGAGACCGGCTGGATCAACCCCCGCCGGGTTCGTCCAGAGGGCGTTCCGGTTCATATCCATCATGGGAAAGTTCAGGAAAATTTCTACGGTTCCCATCTGGCCGGCTTTCTCGACGACCGCCCAATCCAACGTGAGGCCGTAGGGGTCCAGCAGACAGAGTGCGCGACGGTAGTCCTCGTACTTGGCCCGTGGAAACACTTCGTTGAGGAGGATGGCGTTGCAGTCTCCCTCATGGATGAACACATCCGGCCTGTTGCCTACCAGGCTCCGAAGATTGGCGATCTTGGCCCCGTCCAGATCGATCAGATGGACTTCCCGGAACGGAGGATCGACGGCCAGCGCATTCAGCGGGCTCCCCGGCACCAGCTCGCCAGAGGCCTTCAATTTGTGTACTCCGGCACCGGCGAAGGCATCTACGTAGACGTGCTGCATAAAAGGTTGCTTAGCCAGAATCGTCGAGTACGCTTTGGCATAGTCTCGAACTATGTCCAGCTTGACCTGCGACCAGTATCCAATCTGGTCGAATCGCAATCGCGTTCCAGGCATACCATTCCTCACGGACGAAAACAGGCGCTTCGTAAGGGCTTGCAGGCTATGCTACTATGCCGCCGGTAACGGAGGCAACACTGAGTGAGCGACAAAAGCGCAATCGAGTGGACTGAAGCGACGTGGAACCCGGTTCGGGGCTGCACCAAGGTGTCTCCTGGCTGCAAGCACTGTTACGCCGAAACTTTTGCTGAACGATTTCGAGGCGTACCGGGTCATCCATTCGAACAGGGATTTGACTTACGGTTGATCCCGGAAGCTTTGGATTTGCCCATCCGGTGGCGACGCGGAAGACTCATCTTCGTCAACAGCATGTCAGACCTCTTCCACGAGAGGATACCCGACTCCTACATCGATAAAGTCTTCGAAACGATCTGCGCTGCTCCTCAGCACCAGTTCCAGATCCTGACCAAGCGGGCAGAGAGATTGGCCGACTTCTGCGGCGAACGTTCTCTGCCCCCCAACGCTTGGCTGGGAGTGAGTGTCGAGAGCGCCAAATACGTTTGGCGTATCGAACACCTTCGGGAGATTCAGGCCCAAGTCCGCTTCTTGAGCATAGAGCCGCTCCTTGAGCCTGTAGGACAGCTTGATCTGCGCGGAATCCACTGGGTCATCGTCGGTGGCGAGAGCGGGTGGCATGCCAGGCCGGTCGATCCGCAGTGGGTGAGAGAGATCAGGGAACAGTGCCTGCGGCAGAGGGTTCCGTTCTTCTTCAAACAGTGGGGCGGTAAGCGCAAGGGCCGGAATGGCAGGATCTTGGACGGTCGTACCTGGGACGAAATGCCCTCCGTAGCGTGAGAGCAGGTCTGGAGCCGAGCCCTACCCGATTCCGGCCATCCGTTACAAAGGCTACCGGGCCTTCACTCCGCCGCGGGCGCTCCCCCGACCGGTTCCGGCAGATACAGCCCGGCGCCCGGGCCGACCGGCAGGCCGAGCAGCATCCAGACGGTCAGCAGCGACGTCCAGACCAGCAGGAAGGTCACCGTGTACGGCAGCATGGTGGCGATCACGGTGCCGATCCCGGCCTTGGGCTCGTAGCGGGCCACGAAGGCGACGATCAGGGCGAAGTAGGTCATCATCGGCGAGACGATGTTGGTGACGCTGTCGCCGATACGGTAGGCCGCCTGCACGAACTCCGGCGTGTAGCCCAGCAGCATGAACATGGGGACGAAGACGGGAGCCATGATGGCCCACTTCGCGGACGCGCTCCCCATGAAAAGGTTGATGAACGCGGAGATGAGGATAAAACAGATCATCAGCGCGATCGGCCCCAGCCCCGCCGCCTTCAACAGGGCGGCGCCCTCGACGGCGACGATCAGCCCCAGGTTGGTCCAGTTGAAGAACGCCACGAACTGGGCGGCGAAGAACACCAGGACGAGATAGAGGCCCAGGGTTTCCATCGCCTTGCCCATCCCCTTCATCACGTCGGCGTCGCTGCGGAACGTGCGGGCTCCGAGGCCGTAGGCCAGCCCGCCGATCCCGAAGAGGAGGAAGATCAGCGCGACGATCCCCGACATGAACGGCGAACGCAGGAGGCTGCCGGTCTCCGGATCGCGCAGGAAGCCGTTGGCCGGGACCGTGCCCCAGAGGAGGACCGCGCCGAGGATGGCCAGGGAGGCCAGGGCGTATCGGAGGCCGCGCTTTTCGAGCGGCGTCAACGCGGTGAGGGCCTCCGGCTTTTCATCGCCGGTGTATTCGCCCAGCCGGGGGACGATGATCTTTTCGGTGACCCAGGTGCCGGCCGCCGAGATGAAGAAAGTGGAAACGAACATGAAATAGAAATTGGCGGTCGCATTCACCGTGTAATCCGGGTCCACGATGCGAGCGGCTTCTTCCGACAGGCCCGCGAGCAGCGGATCGATCGTGCCCAGCAGCAGGTTGGCGCTGTAGCCGCCCGAAACCCCGGCGAACGCCGCGGCGAGGCCCGCCAGGGGGTGGCGGCCGGCGGCCAGGAAGATGACCGCGGAGAGCGGCACCAGCAGCACGTAGCCGATCTCGCTGGCGGTGTTGGACATCACGCCCGCGAACACGATGACGAACGTCAGCAGGCGCCGCGGCGCGGACATCACCAGCAGGCGCAGGGACGTACCAAGGACGCCGCTGGCCTCCGCGATGCCAATCCCGAGCATGGCGACCAGAACGGTCCCGAGCGGCGCGAAGCCGGTGAAGTTGGTCACCAGCGAGGTCAGGATGCGGTGCAGCCCCTCCACGGTCATCAGATTGACCGGCCGTATCTCCTCGCCGGTGCCGGGATGGAGGACGCTCAGGTCCAGCCGGGCGAAAATCGCCGACAGAACCACCACGAGCAGGGCCATGAGAGCGAACAGGGTGCCAGGATGGGGGAGCGCATTTCCCACACGCTCGATCACACCCAGGATGCGCGGAAGGAGCGGCTTCCGCGGTGCGGCCGTCTTGGTCATGGGACTCTCCTCGGCGCCGCCAGGGCGCCCTCGATGGGGCGGGAGAATATCAGGCGCGAAGTTATTCCGGACATAGCATTCGTGCATATAGGGGGCCGCGAACGTGGAAGGCGCGCGGGCCAGGCCTTCGACGCCGCCTTGAATCCGCCCCGGGCACGTTTTCGGGGGATCGGGTGTCTAAGGGTTTGAGGCGGCCCCGCGCCGGGGCCGCCCAGCCCTCGGGAGGAGGGTACCCATGTCCCGAAACCTCGTTCTGTCCGGACTGCTCATCCTCGCGGCGGTCTATCTCGCCGCGGATCATGCGGTGGACGCGCCGAAGCCCGTTGAAACCCGGGCCGGCGCCGCGGCCACCGATTTCGTTCCCGCTTCGTTCCGCTTCGCCAAGGCGTCCGACGACCGGCCGGCGGCCGAGGAGGCCGCTCCCATCGGCCTCACCGCGTCCGACGGCACCGGCCTCGCCCTGGTCGGCCTGGAGGCGAACGGGGTGCTCGAGCCGCCGCTCGCCTTCACCGAGCTGCGGCTGACCTTCGACAACCCCCGCGACGAGGTCATGGAAGGCCGCTTCCGCATCGCCCTGCCGCCGGGCGCGGCGCTCAGCCGCTTCGCCATGAAGATCGGGGATTCCTGGCAGGAGGGCGAGGTGGTGGAGCGCCAGCGCGCCCGCCAGGTCTACGAGGATTTCCTCCACCGCCGGCAGGACCCGGCGCTGCTCGAACAGGAAGCGGGCAACGAGTTCTCGGCCCGCGTCTTCCCCATACCCGCCCGCGGGCGCAAGGAGCTGATCGTCTCCTACTCGCACGCACTGCCGCGGGCCGGCGAGCCCTACGTCCTCCCTCTGCGCGGCCTCTCGGAGATCGGCCAGCTCGACATCCGCGTCTTCCTCGGCGACCGTCCGGCCACCGAGGAGGATGCCAAGGAGACCAGCAGCCTCGGCGGCGAGGTGCGGGAGCGCCGCGTGGTCGAGCTGCACAAGCAGGCCTGGACCCCCGACCGCGACTTCGAGATCCGCCAGGATCAGGTCGCCGGCCGCGCCGGACTGCGGCACGGCAATCTCGCCGTGGCACGAGTGGCGGCTCCATTGGAAGCGGCGGCGCCGCAGGAGATCGCCGGCCTCTACGTGCTGGTCGATTCCAGCGCGTCGCGCGCCCTGGGCTACGCCACCCAGGCGCGCCGGGTCGAGGAGCTGATCGCCGGCCTGCGCGACGGCGCGGGCAGGAACACGCCGCTCGGGATCGCCGCGTTCGACCAGGAGGTCGTGCCGATTTACGAAGGCACGGCGGGCGGGTTCGGCGCGGCCGAGGCGGAGCGTCTCGACGACCGCCGGCCGCTGGGAGCCTCCGATCTCGAAGCAGCGCTCTCCTGGCTCGCCGGCCGCCTCGACCGGGGACGGTATCCGCGCGTCCTGCTGGTCACCGACGGCGTGGCCACGGCGGGCGACACCGAGACGCGGGCGCTCAAGGCGGCGGTGCGCGCCCTGGGCGAGAAGGGCGTCGAGCGCCTCGACGTGCTGGCCGTCGGCGGCCTGCGCGACGAGATGGTCCTGCGCGAGCTGACGACCGGCAATCTGAAGCACGACGGCCAGCGTCTGGACGGCGCCGCGCCTCTCTCCGAGATCGCCCGCCGGCTGACCCTCGCCTGCCGTTCCGGCGTCAAGATAGGGGTCGAAGGGGCGGCCTGGGTGTGGCCCGAGACCCTCGACGGCGTCCAGCCCGGCGACGAGACCCTGGTCTACGCCGACCTGCCGGCGGGCCGGCCGCTGAAGCTCACGCTGGACGGCAAGGCTTCGCCGGTCCTCGGCGAGCTGGCCAAGGCGGAGCGGCCGCTGCTCGAACGGGCCTGGGTGCAGGCGCGCATCGAGCGGCTGCTGCACCTGCGCGAGGCCACGCACGCCGGCGACGACGACCTGCGGCGGGCGATCGGGCGCGAGATCACGGATCTGAGCGTCCGGCACCGGGTGCTGAGCCCCTTCACCGCCATGCTGGTGCTGGAGACCGAATTCGACTACGCGCGCTTCGGCCTCGACCGCCGCGCCCTCGCCGACGTGCTGACGGTCGGCGCCGGCGGGCTGGAGGTGCGCGCCCGTTCGCGTTCGCCCCTGGCGCCCGGCAATCGCAGGACGACGCCCAAGGAAGAGCTGGCCGAGCTCCAGTCCCTGGGTTACGTCGGGGATTCCGACGCCGAGGACGAGCCGGTGGACGCCGGGGTGGAGGGTGGCGTGGTCGGCGGAGTGGAAGGGGGTGTCGAAGGAGGAGTCGTCGGCGGCGTGGTCGGCGGGGTGCCCGGCGGCGTGATGTCCAACGCCGCGCCGCCGCCTCCGCCGGCCGCGAGGATGGCGAGTCCGGAGCCGGTACAGCCCTCCGAGATTCCGGCTCCGGTCACCGACGAAGCGCCCCTCCGGGTCGGAGGCGCCGAGGCGGTTACCGAGGAGCCGGAGGAAATCGTTGTCCCCGAGCCCCGGATGGAGAGGGGGCGCGACGAGTTGGAAGGGAAGCGGGGCGCGCCGTACAGCGGGCGTTTCGCCGAGGTGATGAAGCGTCTGGCGTCCGGCCAGGTGGCGCCGGCCCGGGAGGCCGCCGAGGCCTGGAACGCCGAAGCGCCCGGCGACGTGCTCTCCCTGCTGGCGCTGGGCGAGACATGGGAAGCCGCCGGGGAGACCGCGTCGGCGGCGCGGGCCTACGGCTCGCTGATCGATCTCTACCCGAGCCGCGCCGACCTGCGGCGGCTGGCCGGCGAGCGTCTCGAACGGCTGGGCGACGTGGGCCTCGAGCTGGCGGTCGACACCTACCGGAAGGCCGTCCTCGACCGGCCGGATCACGCTTCGGGGCATCGCCTGCTGGCCTGGGCCCTGGTGCGCGCCGGCCGTTTCGAGGAGGCTTTCGAAGCGCTCGCGGCCGGTCTTCAGCAGAAGTATCCGGACGGCCGCTTCGCCGGCGTCCAGCGGGTCTTCCAGGATGACCTGGGGCTGGTCGCGGCGGCCTGGCTGCGCGCCGAGCCCAACCGGCGCGCGGAGGTGCTCGAACGTCTCTCACTGCACGGCGCGCCGATCGCGAAAGAGCCGTCGCTGCGCTTCGTCCTCTCCTGGGAGACCGACGCCAACGACGTCGACCTTCATGTTTACGACCGCCGGGGCAACCACGCCTCCTACAAGCAGAAAATCTTGCTGTCCGGCGGCGAGCTGTACGAGGACGTGACCACCGGCTACGGCCCCGAGTATTTCGTCGTGCGCGATCCGGCGGAGCGCGACGCCGCGCCCTACAAGCTGCGGGTGCACTACTACCGCCGCGGTCCCATGGGCTACGGCATGGGCACCGTGCAGGTCGTCACGCACGACGGCAAAGGCGGGATCGCGGTCGAGCCGCGGCCGTTCGTGGTGATGAGCGACGACGCGCTGGTGGACCTCGGGGCGGTGGGCGGGAAGAGCGGGCGGGGGAAGGCGGGCGGGTAAAAAGAGGCCTTTATGTCCTTCGTTTTCGCCGGATTCCGAAGGCCCCGCCCTGGGTGGGGCCTTTTCTCGTTCTACAATCCGGGCATGACCGAACCCGCGTACGACGACATCCCGGTCGCCGACTGTCTCCCCACGATGTGGGGCTGGGCGGGGCTCAAGCTCCGCTGGCTGACGGCGGAGGACATGCCGGCCCTGCTGGAAATCTTTTCCGATCCCGAGGTCGTGAGGTACACGTCGCTCCCGGTCCATGAGACCGAAGCGGACATCCAGCGCCTCCTGGACGAGATCCAGCGGGGTTTCCTGGATGGATCACTTTTTCAGTGGGGCGTCGAGATCGAGGATCGGATCGTCGGCACCTGCACGCTGGCGCGGATCAACCGCGCGCACAAGCGGGCCGAAGTGGGCTTCATCCTGGGGCGGGCCTTCTGGGGCCGGCGCGTGATGTCCCGGGCCGTGCCGCTGCTGATCTCCTTCGCGTTCGATCAGCTCCGGCTGCACCGGCTGGAGGCGGACGTGGATCCCCGCAACACGGCTTCGATCCGCATCCTCGAGAAGGCGGGTTTTCAGCGCGAGGGACTGATGCGCCAGCGCTATTTCTCGGCCGGGGAATGGCAGGACGGGATCATGTACGCCCTGCTGGCGGAGGAGAGAGGCCGGGCGCGGGGCTGAACGAAGAGCTCCCTGAAGTTCTTTGAAGAGGTCTAGCTCCGTGCTCTTCGTTGGAGACCAAAGCGCCGGATTGTGACATGCTCGGTTCCTGCCGGGCGACAATGCGGCGCTTCCAACGGAGACTGGATCGTTGAGTCACGAACGAACTGTGAGGCAGTTCCTCAATGAGATGGAGCACGTCAGTGGGTTCAGGGTCATCCTGAGGCAGTCGAAGAGCGGTTTCTACCTGGAAGGCCCGGCCGGTGAGAGAGCTTCGATCGGCGACAATGGGCCGAACGCCCTCCTGTCCGCAAGAGAACAGGAGGTGATCTGCGAAAACCTGGGATTCGATGCTGCGTTGCTGGGGCTGAACCCCAGAGTCGAGGATTAGGCGATCGCCAACTCGGCCCAGGCGGGGACGCGGGCGGGCGTCTCCGCGGCATCGCCCTCAAGATGCCAGGGCGCGGCGTTCTGGAACATCTGCCAGAAACGGCGGGGGGCTTGCGGCAGGGAAGAGAAGGGCTCCACTCCCGCCTCCTGATCGGCCTCGATCTGCACTCTCAGGACCGCCTCGAGCTTGCGGGGTAGCTCTCTCGGATCTTTGGATGCTGCCGCCAGATTCCGCTCCAGGCACTGAGCCACCCACCAGCCCCTATCCTCGAAAAAGACGACGTGGAATACGTGTCGGCGCATCATTCTCCCCTTTCCCGCAAGCATACCACCCGCTAAGGAAGGGGGCAAACGGGCGAAGCTCAGGAGGACCTCGCCCAATTCGCTGCCACGTTCACCCGTTCCGCTTCGCGTACGCCTCGAAGTTGGCCTCGTTCTCGAAGTACAGCGTCGTGCCGTCCCCCTGGGCCGCGATCACGGCGGTGGCCTTGTCCACGCGGGCGCCGCTGACCGGGTCGGTGCCGTACCGCGCCGACTCGTCCTTGGCCAGCCGCTCCTTGCACATCTCGCAGCAGCCGTAATAGGTCTTGCCTTCGACCTCGACCGGGATCTGGTCCTTCTCGAAGACGGTGTTGTTCACCATGCAGACCTTCTTGGGGTCCTCGACCCGGCGCAGGCCCGCGGTCTGGACCGCGCCGCTGGCGGGAGCCGAGGCGACGGGCGTCACGGCCTGGGTCTCGGCGGTTCCCTGCTGGCAGCCCAGCCCCGCGCCGGCGGCGGTCAGGACCAGCGCCAGCATCCAGGGACCGGTCTTCTTGGAAATCTTCATGCTCATGCTCATCTCTTCTCCTTCCGACGGTTCCATGGCTTCAACGCGCCGGCGCCGTCCGGGATTCCGGGACGCGGAAGGCCCGCCCCGAAGCAGGGGGCGGGCCTCGGGGTTACGTTACGGCTTCAGGAGCACCAGAGCCCGGTGGAGGGCGTGATCCGGAAGCAGGTCTTGGTGCTGGGCTTGTTGGTGGTGCCGCAACGGGCGCACCGCCAGTAGCTCCCTGAGGAGTCGGTGTACACGTCGTAGCAGGGACTGGAGGAGAACTGGGTCCAGCACCCCTGGAACGTCCAGCCGCCCTGCTGCGCCTCCGCGGCGGCGACCGAGAGGGAAGCGGCGAGTGCGAGCCCGAGGATCTTCAGTCGCTTCATCAAGAGTCTCCTTTCAGTGAACAGGGGATGCGGACATCCCAAGGTCTAGTGTACAGGCCTCCCGCAAGCGGGACTCCGGGCTCAGCCCGCGCACCGGCAGCAGCCCTGCGAGCAGACCTCCCACTCGGCCGGCACGCCCACGCCGCAGAAGCCCCGGCAGTCGGTGTTCTTCCGGCAGTACCAGGTGCCCAGGGGAAGGCACTGGTAGGCCTGGGCGGTGGAAGTGACTTCCGGCAGGGTCACGTTCAGGGCGAAGAGAGAAAGAAGGAGAAGGCCGAGGACGACGATCCTTTTCATAAACTGCTCCTTTTCAACAGGTTCAGGCACTTCATTGCACCCGCCCCCTGCCTTCAAGGTGCCGCCCGCGGGCGGGGCGGGACGGGGGGTCTGGTAAGATGACGGCCCATGGCGCGTCCCTCCATGCTCCGCTTCGCCGTCCTGCTCGGCATCCTGGCGATGCTGCTGCCGGTGGCGGCCCTGGCGGACTCGTGCACGGACTGCCTGGGCGCGGATTCGGTGGATTGCTGTCCGCCTTCCTGCTGCCCCTGCTGTCTCCAGCTCTCCCCGGCCCCGGCCGCCGTCCTCGGGGCGGCGCCCGCTCACGCCGAAGCGGACCTCGCCGAGAGAGCCCCGGAACGCCACGCCTCTCCGGATCCCCGCGACGTGCTCCACGTCCCGAAGACCTCCCGCGCCTGAGAAGCGCGCGCGGCGGCGACGCCGCACCAAGGACATAAGGGACATAAAGGACCTAAGGGACCTAAAGGACTTCAGAGTCCCCGTCCTTGCTGTCTTTTAGGTCCTTTGGGTCCTTTAGGTCCTTGTTCTTCGCGAGAGGTGATCCATGAAGCTTCGCTGGCTGTGGCCCTGGGCCGCATTTTTCCTGTACGCCCTCCCTGGCCTGGGCCAGGAGAGGGTCCTCACGATCGACGAGGCGCTGGCCCTGGCCCGCGAGCGGGCGGCGGACGTCGCCCTGGCGCGGGGGCGCGTCGAGGAGGCCCGGGCTCGCCAGGCCCAGGCCGGCCGCCGGTTCCAGGAGAATCCGGAGCTGGAGGTGAACGGCGGCTACCGGCGCGCCGAGGACGACTACTTCGACTTCGACGCGACTTTGAGCCAGAGCCTGTTCGGCGGCCGCCGCCGCGACGCCCGGCTGGCGGGGACCCAGGCCGCCCTCGACCGCGCGGAGGCCGAGCTGGCGGAGGTCCGGCGGCAACTCCTGCGGGACGTCTGGACCACGTTTACCCGCGTCCTGGCGGCACGGGACAGGGCGGCACTGGTCTCCAGGAGCCGCGAGGCCGCCGATGCGCTGCTGAGCGCCACCGAGCGCCGCTACGAGGCGGGTGAGGCCACGGCTCTGGAGCTCAACCGCGCCCGCGTGGCCGCCGCCGCCGCCCGGGCCGAGCAGGGAACGGCGGAGGCCGAAGGGAGCGCGGCGCTCGGTGAGCTGAAGGCGCTGCTGGGATTGCCTCCGGAAGAATCCGTCGAGATCCGGGGGAGCCTCTCCCCCCGGTCTCCCGTGGAGCTGGAGCCCCTTCTGGCGGGGCTGGATCGGCGTCCGGACCTTCTCGCCCTGGCGGCGGAGCTGCGGGAGGCCGAGGCCGAGGTGCTGCTGGGACAGGCCCTCGCCCGGCCCGGCCTGGGAGTGCGCGGCGGCGTGGCCCGCGAGGAGGGAGCGGACATCGTGACGGCGGGCGTGGTCGTCTCCCTGCCTCTCCACAGCCGGGGCCAGGAGACGGTCGCCGTGGGGCAGGCCCGGGCCGACGCCCTCCGCCAGGCCCTCGTTGCCGCCCGCGGCGCCGCCGACGCCGAGGTCCGGGGCCGCCACGCGGCCCTCACCGCACGGCTGGCGGCCGTCCACGAGCTGAAGGAGACCGCCCTGCCCGCCCTCGAAGACAACGAGTCCCTGGCCCTGAAGAGCTTCGAAGCCGGCGAGATCGATCTGGGGGAGCTCCTCCTGATCCGCCGCGAGATCCTGGAAACCCGCCTCGCCTACCTGGACCGCCTCCTCGACGCCGCGCTGACGCGCTTCGAGCTGGAGGCCGCCGCCGGAGCCCTGCCATGAAACCGAGAGCCTGGATGATCTGGATCGCCCTGCTGCTGCCGCTGGCCGGCTGCGGCGGCGATCCCAAGGAGATGGAAGAGAAGGCGGGCCACGAGGAGGAGGCCGGTCACGCCGGGGAAGCCGGGGAGCACGCCGACCACGACGAGACCATGAAGCAGGAGGAAGGGGTGCTCGCCGTGGACCCCGAGGTGCTGCGGGACCTCAAGCTCACCACCTTCCCCGCCGAGCTGCGGCCCGGCGGCGAGGGGGTGACCGCCCTCGGCGAGCTGAAGGTCGACGAGGGCGCCTACGCCGAGGTGGGCGTCCCCATCCCCGGACGGGTCGTGCGGCTGACCGCCAGCCCCGGGGAGTACGTGCGCCGGGGGCAGCCCCTGGCCGTGCTTCAGAGCGTGGAGCTGGGGCAGGCCCGGGCGCAACGCTCCGCCGCGCAGGCGCGGGCCGGGCTGGCGCGCCAGACGGTGGAGCGGAAGCGCGGTCTCGCCGAGGAGCGCATCGTCTCCCGGGGAGAGCTGCAACGGGCCGAAGCCGCGGCCGCCGAAGCCGAGGCGGAGCTGCGGGCGGCGGAGGCGGCCGTCGCGGCCCTGGGCGTCGGCGGCGGAGGCGGCGACCTCTCCGGATTCACCCTGCTGGCGCCCATCTCGGGGACCGTGCTGGAACGCGCGGCGGTCCAGGGCCAGACGGCCGATCCATCCCGGACTCTGTTCCGCATCGGCGACCTCTCCCGCCTCTGGCTGGTCGTCCAGGCGCCCGAGCGGGATGCCCTGCGGGTGCGGGTCGGCTCGCCCGCCGAGATCACCCTCGCGGCCCTCCCCGGCCAGAAGCTCCGGGGCGAGGTGGACTGGGTGGGCCGCGAGGTGGACGCCCATTCCCGTACCGTCCCCGTCCGCATCGTCCTGCCCAACCAGGGCGGGCAACTGAAGCCGGGTATGTTCGCGACGGCCTTTGTGACGACCGGCGGCGAGGGGGAGCGGGTAGTGGCCGTGCCCACGGCGGCCCTGCAGAGGATGGACGACCAGTGGGTGGTCTTCCTTCCCGGGAGCGAAGGGCGGTTCGAGGTGCGGCCGGTGGAGCGCGGGCGCGATCTCGGCAACGAGGTGGCGATCCTCTCCGGCCTGAAGCCGGGGGAGCGCGTCGTGGTCGAGGGCGCCTTCATCCTGCGGGCCGAGGCCGAGAAGAAGGAAGGCGGCGCGGAGCATCACCACTAGGAGGCCCCAATGACCGAAAAAATCCTCCGCGCTTCCTTCGCCCGGCCCGCCCTGACCATCCTGCTCGCCCTGGTGGCGGCCGGCGCCGGCGCGGTCTGGCTGGGAGACCTGGACCGCGACGTGTTCCCCGATCTCGCGACCCCGGTTTTCAGCGTCTTCGTGCAGAACCCCGCCATGGGCGCCGAAGAGCTGGAGACGGGCGTCGCCATCCCCCTGGAGGCGGCGCTGGCGGGCCTGCCCGAGGTGCGGCGCATCCGCTCCAGCTCCCAGGCCGGCGTGGCGCAGGTGCGGGTCGAGTTCGAGCCCGACGCCGACTACTACCTCTCGCGCCAGCTCGTCACCGAGCGGGTCAACCAGGCCGCCCGCGAGCTCCCTCCGGGCACCGGTGCGCCGCTGGTCTCCAGCCTCACCGGCCGGCTCAACGAGATCATGGAGATCGTCCTCGAAGCCGAGCCGGGGACCGCCGGCCTCATGGAGCTGCGCGACCTCGCCGAATACGAGCTGCGGAACCGCCTCCTGAGCGTGCCGGGCGTGGCGGCGGTGGAGGTGCTGGGCGGCCACCTGCGGCAGTTCCAGGTACAGCTCGATCCCAACCGCATGGCCGCTCTCGGGGTGACCCTGAACGAGGTCATGGACGCGGTCGGGCGGTCCAACGAGAACGCCGCCGGCGGCTTCGTGGCGCAGGGGCCCATCGAGTGGTCGGTGCGCGCCGTGGGCCGCGCCGGCAACGTCGGCGACCTGCGGGCCACCGTGGTGGCCGTCCGCGACACCACGCCGGTGCTCCTGGGCGAGGTCGCCGAGGTCCGCGAGGCCCCGGCCGTGCGCCGGGGCATGGCCCACGGGCTCGGCGAGGAGATCGTCAACTGCCGGATTTCCAAGCAGTTCGGCGCCGACACCGTCACCGTCGCCCGGGGCGTGCGCGCCGCCGTGGAGGACCTCGCCAAGACCATGCCGAAAGGGGTGCGGGTGCGCGTCCTCTACGACCAGGCGGATCTCGTCTCCTCGGCGCTGGGCGGGGTGGGGCGGGCCGTCCTCCTGGGCGCGGCGCTGGTGGTGGCCGTCCTCTTCCTGCTGCTCGGGAACCTGCGGGCCGCGCTCATCGTCACCGTCACCCTGCCGCTCTCCATCGCCCTCTCGGGATTGATCCTCAAGCCCGCGGGCATCGGCCTCAACACCCTCACCCTCGGCGGCCTCGCCATCGCCGTGGGCCTGCTGGTGGACGCCGCCATCATCCTCACCGAGAACGTCTACCACCGCCTCACGGTCGAGAGGGACAGGCCCCGGAGAGACGTGGTGCTCGCCGCCGCCATCGAAGTGGGCCGGCCTATCGCCTTCGCCACCCTGATCGTCATCGCCGTCTTCATGCCGCTGTTCGCCATGAGCGGCATCGAGGGGCGGATGTACCGGCCCCTGGCGGCGGCGGTGGTGGCGGCCATGGCGGCCTCCCTGGCCCTGGCGTTGACGCTGGCGCCCGTGCTCGCCGGCTGGCTGCTGCGCCCCGCCCGCTCCGGCACCGAGGAGGACGTGGCCCTGATCCGCCGGATCAAGGCCCTCTACGCCCCGCTCCTGGAGCGCTGTATGCGCCGCGCGGGGCTGGTCCGGGTGATCGCCCTGGCGGTCACCATCCCGGCGCTGCTGCTGGCCTTCCGCATCGGCTCGGACTTCATGCCCCAGTTGGACGAAGGCGCCCTGCTGCTTCAGACGCTCCTGCCACCGGAAGCGTCCCTGGAGGAGGTGGACCGCCGCAACCACCGGGTGGAGGACGTCCTGCGCGAGTTCCCCGAGGTCCAGGAGGTCGTGCGGCGGACCGGTCGCGCCGAGCGCACCGAGGACCCCATGCCTCATGTGCTGTCGGACGTCCTGGTGGTGCTCAAGCCCGAGCGCTCGCGGCCCATCGAAGAGCTGGAAGACGAGATGCGGGAACGGCTGGAGAAGGTCCCCGGCGTGGCCGTGCTCTTCACCACTCCGCTGGGGATGCGGATCGACGAAGGCCTGGGCGGCACCCCCGCCGATCTCCAGGTGCGGATCTACGGGCCGGACCTCGACCGGCTGGCGCGGCTGGCCGGGCAGGCGCGGGAGCTGATGGAGCCCGTCGAGGGGATCGCCGACCTGCGCGCCGAGACCCTGACCGGCCTGCCGCAGATCCGCATCACCGTGGATCGTGAAGCCGTGGCCCGGGTGGGGCTCGCCCCGGCGGACGTGGTGGACGCCCTGCGCGTCGGCCTCGCCGGCGAGGAGGTCTCGCAGGTCTGGGTGGGCCAGCGCCGGTTCGACCTCGTCGTGCGGCTGGCGGACGACCGCCGCAACGACCTCGGGGCTCTCGGCAGTCTCCTGATCGACGGCCGGAACGGCGTCCGGGTGCCGCTGGGACAGCTCGCCCGCGTCGAGCAGACGTTCGGGCCGGCGTCCATCCAGCGCGAAGCCGGGAGCCGCCGCGTCGCCGTCGAGGCCAGCGTCGCCGGGCGGGATCTGGGGAGCGCCGCGGCGGAAGTCCGCGAGCGCCTGTCTGAAGGGTTGGACCTGCCCACCGGCTATTTCTTCGACATCGGCGGTCGGGTGGAAAACCAGGCCCGCGCCATGCGCTCCCTCGGCTTCGCCATCGCGGCGGCGCTCCTGGCGGTCCTGGTGCTGCTCTACCTGGCCCTGGGCTCCTTCGCCGAGACGCTGGTGATCCTGGCCACCCTGCCGGACGCCTTCGTGGGCGGCATCGTGGCCCTCTGGCTGGCGGGCGAGACCTGGAACGTCTCCTCTCTTGTGGGCCTGATCGGCCTCTTCGGCATCGCCGTGCAGAACGGCCTCGTGCTGGTCTCCCAGACCCGCACGCTCATCGCCGAAGGAAAACCTTTCGAAGAGGCGCTCCGCGAAGCCTCGATCGGCCGCGTCCGCCCCAAGCTGATGACCGCGGGAACCGCCATCCTGGGGCTTCTGCCGCTTCTGGTGCTCAACCTCCACGGCGCGGAGATCGAGCGGCCGCTGGCGATCGTGATGATCGGCGGGCTTTTGACCTCGACGCTGTTTACGCTGCTGGCGCTGCCGACCTTCTACGAGCTGGTGCACCGGTGGCGGGAGAGGTTGGGCACCGGGAGGCCGGCAGCGCCCAGGGTTTCCACCCTGGGCTGACGTTACGGCGCCCCACGGGGCGCTGTCCGGTTAGCCCAGGGTGGAAACCCTGGGGCGGGATTGGCTCCTCCGGCCCCCCCATCAGAACGCAAACCGGAAGCTCGCCAACGCGTTCCACTCGCTCGCGAGCCCTCCCCCGTCCACGTCCGACGCCACGGGAAACTGCACGGAGAGGTCGAGGAACAGCCGCTCGGTGGCGACGTACTGGAGCCCGGGAGCGAGGAGCAGCTCGGTGCGCTTCGTGCCGGGCAGGCCGGTGCCCGGCAGACGGTCGGCCTCCTTCCACAAGGCGGTCCCTTCGAGCAGG
>DASVAS010000093.1:0-134434 GCA_036376245.1 Thermoanaerobaculia bacterium
AGTCCCCTTCAGGGGGCTCTTTCGACTAGCCCGGGCATTTATGCCCGGGCGGGGGCGCGGTAATGTCACGACGATTCAGCCAGCATCGCATTCACCGGAGCGCCCGCCATCTTCTCGATGTCGTCCTGATACTTGAGCAGAACCCCCAGAGTCGCGTTCACGGCGCCGGGATCCAGGGAAACCTGATCGAGCGCCAGGAGAGCGCGCGCCCAGTCGATCGTTTCGGCCACGCCCGGCGGCTTGAACAGGTCGGCCGTGCGCAACCGCTGCACGAAGCCCACGATCTGCCCGGCGAGCGCTTCGGCCAGCTCGGGCGCCCGCAGGCGCAGGATCTCGAGCTCGCGGGCCGCGTCCGGATAGCCGATCCAATGGTAGAAGCAGCGCCGCTTGAGCGCGTCGTGGATCTCCCGCGTCCGGTTGGAGGTGAGCACCACGAGGGGCGGCGACGGCGCGCGCACGGTGCCCATCTCGGGGATCGTCACCTGAAAATCGCTCAGGATCTCCAGCAGGAACGCTTCGAACGGCTCGTCGGTGCGGTCGATCTCGTCGATCAGGAGCACCGGAGGGCCGGCGGGGTCCGGCTCCAGCGCCAGGAGGAGCGGACGCTTGAGCAGGAAGCGCTCGTCGAAGATGTCGTGCGCCAGCTGCGCCTTGTCCGCCTGGCCGCCCAGCTCCGCCAGCCGGATCTCCAGCATCTGGCGGGGATAGTTCCACTCGTAGAGGGCCGCCGCCGCGTCCAGCCCCTCGTAGCACTGGAGACGGATGAGGCGCCGGCCCAGCGTCTCGGCCAGGACCTTGGCGATCTCGGTCTTCCCTACTCCCGCCTCGCCTTCGAGCAGGAGCGGGCGGCCCAGCTTGAGGGCCAGGAAGACCGCGGTGGCGAGGCTCGCGTCGGCGACGTAGCGTCCCGACGCGAGCAGCCTCCGCGTCTCCTCGACACTTCCCGGCAAGTCCACCCGCGGCAGGTCCAACTTACTGGCAGGCCTGGACGGCCCGCCGGGCCATCACCGTGACGAGGTGCGCCCGGTACTCCGCGCTCGCCTCGCCGTCCGACCGGAGATCCGCGGCCGCCACGGCCCCGGGAGTGATCGCATCGGGCGTGAAGCTCGCGGCAAGCGCCGACTCCCACGCGGGGACCCTGAACGCGTGGGACCCGGCCCCCGTGACCGCGACGCGCACGCCGCCCGCGGTCTTCGCCACCATGACGCCCACCACCGCGTACTTCGAAGCCGGACTGGCGAACTTGGCGTAGGCCGAGCGCTCCGGCACCGGGAAGTGCACGGCGGTGACGATCTCGTCCTCCGCCAGGGCCGTCGAGAAGAGGCCCGTGAAGTAGTCGTCGGCCGCGATCTGGCGGCGATCGGTCTCGATGGTGGCTCCCAGGGCCAGTACGGCCGCGGGATAGTCGGCGGCCGGGTCGGCGTGGCCGAGCGAGCCGCCCAGGGTGCCGCGGTTGCGGACCTGCGTGTCGCCGATCCCGCCGGCCAGAGCGGCGAGGCCGGGGATGCGCTGCCGCACCACGGGCGAATTGGCCACCTCGTCGTGGGTCACCAGCGCGCCAATGACCAGAGGATCGCCGTCGCGGATCTCCTTGAGGCCGCCGATCCCGGCGAGCGAGATCAGGTCCTCCGGCTGCGCCAGATCGAGCTTCATCACGGGGATGAGGCTCTGGCCGCCCGCGAGGAGCTTGGCCGCCGGATTGCCCTGGAGCAGGGACACCGCGTCGGCCACGGACTGGGGACGATGGAATTCGAAGCTCTTCACGCGACACCTCCCGCCGCCTGGATCGCCCGCCAGACCTTCTCCGGGGTCGCCGGCATCTCGATGTGCTTGACGCCGAGCGGCTCCAGGGCGTCGAGCACGGCGTTGATCACCGCGGGCGGTATGCCGATCGCGCCGACCTCGCCCACGCCCTTGATGCCGACCGGGTTGTGCGTGCACGCGGTCACGTGGTTGCCCACCTTGAAATAAGGCAGGTCCGCCGCCCGCGGCATGGTGTAGCTCATGAACGATCCGGACAGGAGCTGCCCGTCGGCGTCGTAGACGCACTCTTCGAGCAGGGCCTGCCCGATCCCGTGCGCCAGACCGCCATGGGCCTGGCCGTCGACGATCATGGGATTGATGATCACCCCGACGTCGTCCGCGATGGCCACGTCCACCACCTCGACGACGCCCGTCTCCGGATCGACCTCGACCTCGACGGTGTGGCAGCCGCCGGGGAAGGTGAAGTTCTTGGGATCGTAGAAAGCGGAATCCTCCAGACCCGGCTCCACCGTGTCGATGGGATAGTTGTGCGGCACGTAGGCGGCGAACGCCACCTCGCCGAAGGCCTTCTCGCGATCGGTTCCCACGACGCGGTACTTGCCGTCCGAGAACTCGACGTCGGCCACGCTCGCCTCCAGCAGATGGGCGGCGATCTTCTTGCCCTTGTCCACGATCTTGTCGATCGCCTTGACGATGGCCGAGCCGCCGACCGCGGCGGAACGCGAGCCGTAGGTGCCCATGCCGAACGGAATGCGGTCCGTGTCGCCGTGGACGACCTCGATGTTTTCGACCGGAACGCCGAGCTTCTCGTGGACGAGCTGGGCGAACGTGGTCTCGTGCCCCTGCCCGTGGCTGTGGGTGCCCGTGAACACGCTCACGCTGCCCGTGGGATGGACCCGCACCGAGGCCGCTTCATACAGGCCGGCGCGAGCGCCCAGGGCGCCCACCAACGCGGACGGCGCGATGCCGCACGCCTCGATGTAGGTGGAGATCCCGAAGCCGCGCAGCTTGCCGCGCGCCTTCGACGCCTCCTTGCGTTGGGCGAGCCCGGGATAATCGATCGCTTGGAGCGCCATGTCGAGAGTCGCCGGATAATCGCCGATGTCGTACTCGAGGGCCACCGGGGTTTGATACGGGAACTGGTCCGGCTGGATCAGGTTCTTCCGCCGGATCTCCACCCGGTCGATCCCCAGCTCGCGCGCGGCCTTGTCCACCAGGCGTTCCAGCAGATACGTGGCCTCGGGCCGGCCGGCGCCGCGGACCGCGTCCACGGGTACCGTATTGGTGAAGATGGCCTTCACCTCGGCGTAGATGGCGGGGATCACGTACGGTCCGGAGAGCAGCGTGCCGTGGAGATAGGTCGGGATGGCCGTCGAGAACGTCGAGAGGTAGGCCCCCATGTTGGCCAGCGTGCGCACGCGCAGGCCGCGGAACCTGCCGTCGGCGTCCAGGGCCAGCTCGGCGTGGGTCACGTGGTCGCGGCCGTGGGCGTCCGAAAGGAAGGCCTCGCTGCGTGAGGAGGTCCACTTCACGGGACGGCCGACGCGCTTCGACGCCCAGAGCACCAGCAGTTCCTCGGCGTAGTGGAAGATCTTCGATCCGAATCCGCCGCCCACGTCGGGGGCCACCACGCGCAGCTTGTGCTCCGGCACCTTGAGGGTGAAAGCGCCCAGGAGCAGCCGTGTCAGGTGCGGGTTCTGCGACGTGGTGTAGAGCGTGTACCGGTCCTCGACCGCGTCGTAGTGGCCGTTGGCGGCGCGCGGCTCGATGGCGTTGGGGACGACGCGGTTGTTGACCAGGTCGATCGCGATGACGTGAGCCGCTCCCGCGAACTCGCCCTCGGTAGCCGCCAGGTCCCCGATCTCCCAGTCGAAGCAGACGTTGCCGGGGGCCTCGTCCCACACCAGGGGCGCGCCCTCGGCCACGGCGGCGTTCAGGTGCGCGACCGCCGGCCGCGCGTCGTAATCGACCGCCACGAGCTGGGCCGCGTCCTTGGCCTGCGCCTTGGTCTCGGCGATTACCAGGGCGACGGGATCGCCGACGTGCCGCACCTTCCCCTGGGCCAGGGCCGGATGCGGCGGCTCGACCATCACCGAGCCGTCCTTGTTCTTGATCTGCCAGCCGCAGGGGATGCCGCCCAGCCCGTCGGCGGCCACGTCGTCGCCCGTCAGCACGGCGAGCACGCCCGGCGACGCGAGAGCCTGCGAGGCGTCGATCGACCGGATGGCCGCGTGGGCGTACGGAGAGCGGACGAACACGCCCCACGTCTGCTCCGGCAGCACGATGTCGTCGGTGTAGCGTCCCTTGCCGAGGAGGAACCGGCGGTCCTCCTTGCGGGTGACCGAGGCGCCCATACCCTGCCCGCCGCTCACTGGGCACCTCCCCGCATGGTCTCCGCCGCCGCCAGCACGGCCCGGACGATGTTGTGGTAGCCCGTGCAGCGGCAGAGGTTCCCCTCCAGCCCGTGGCGGACCTCGGCCTCGGTCGGATCGGGATTGCGCTTTACGAGCTCGGTGGCGCTCATCACCATGCCGGGCGTGCAGAAGCCGCACTGCAGGCCGTGGCAGGCGTTGAACGCCGCCTGCATCGGGTGCAGTTGGCCGTTGGTCGCCAGCCCTTCGATCGTGGTCACCGCCCTGCCCTCGGCCTCCACCGCCAGCATGGTGCAGCTCTTGATCGCCTTGCCGTCGACCCAGACCGTACAGGCGCCGCACTGGCTGGTGTCGCAGCCCACGTGGGTGCCGGTGAGCCGCAGGTGCTCGCGCAGCAACTCCACGAGCAGCGTCCGCGGCTCCACCTCGACTGCGTGACTTTTCTCATTGACTTGCAGCGTGATCGTGGCCATAAACCTCCCTCTCCCGGAGAGCTTGTCCACCGCCGACAGATGTCTCGACGGTGCGATCTTAAGCCTCGGTCCCGGCGGGTGCAAGCCTCTGGCCGGAGCCGGCTCGGCACATTGCTACAATGACCCAATGACGCCCAAACCACCGGCCCCGAGCCGGAGCCCGGCTCCTCATGTGCAGCGAGCGATGGCGGCGGTTCAGGCGAAGGCCCGGACCGTCCCCGAGCCACGCGCCCAGGCGGCCCACGTCCAGGCGGCCCTCAACCAGGGCGCGGCGCAACTCCGTCCCCAGCCGGGGGCGCGGGCCGTGGGAGCCGGAACGCGAGAGCCCGCTTCTCATGTCCGGACCGCCCTGAACACCACATTGCAGGCGAAGCCGCAGGGCTCCAGCGTCCGGCCCCCGGCTCCTCATGTCCAGGCGGCCCTGGCGCGGACGACACCGGCCGTTCAGAGGGCGGCCCTCCAACCCGCTGCTCCTCGCCCGCTCCACCGCGCCTCTCTACCAGCCGTTCTCAGATCCGCCGCGCCGGTCCTCCAGGCATCTTCCCAAGACGAGGTGAAGAAGATCATGAAAGAGGTCCGTTCCGGCCTTTTGAAAGACGGGCCGGGAAACCTGAGCAGCAGCTCCAAGGAGGCCAGGAAACGATACGATCTAGCGGACGAATTGAATAAAGAGCTTTTACTGGGGAAAATAGGTGAGATTGTCAAGAAGGCGCGGTCTCGCATGTCGTTCAAGAACTTCTCCTCGGATCAAACAGTAATCCCTGATTGGGAACAATATCAAGAGAGATTTGCGACGATAGTAGGCTGGGATTTCCTCCTGAAGAAAACGGGCGGGGGGTCTTGTGATTATTGCGCGGCCGCGACGTTTTTCAAGCTGAGGGAAAAATTTCCGAAAGCAAAGATCGGGATAGTGAGTTATCTGCCCAAGTCGAACAATGATTACGAGATCAAGCCTCCCGAAGAGGGGAAGCATAAAACCATTTTTGTTAAGCCCGAAAAGGATATTCTTAATGCGGATTCTTGGTGGCCGGAGGCTAATGAAATCGAAATAATCACCACGGATTCCAGAGACAAATTTCCGAATTTTGAACCATATTTCGGCTTTTTTGGTGAAAAGCTGCCATTCGAGCTCGAAGAATTCGAGAAAGAACTCCGTACCGAATTTGAAGAACGGTACAAAGACATCCTGAAAAAGAAGCGCAAAGAGACTTTATGGAATCATTACAGTAGTAAGAATTCCAAAATAAACACTCCTCTCCTTGCGCTCTTTTACAAAAAAAACAAAGAGTTGGGATTTATAGAACAGGCCGAGATCCCGGAAAAACTGTACAAGAATCTCTTTAAGAGTGATGACGATATACTCCTAGACTGGTTTACTGAGGTCAAAGGCGACATCGGCGCGCTCTGGGAGATTAAGGAGATTAAAAACTAGGAAGGCGCTGGCCACGCCGCATCTTCTCCATGCGCCGGCGCGCCGAGAAGCTCGGCGCGCCGCTGACCATCGACTCCTCTCCCCGGGGACCAGCGTGCTCCTGGAGCTCACGTTCCCCAGATGAGGCTTGACGCAGTCGAGGGGACTCTGCTCCGCCGAGGGCAGGACGATCGGCGGGCGCCATGCTATCGTCCCCCTCGCCTTCCGGTCCCCAAGGAGGATTCCATGACCGTCCACCGCCTCCACCCGACGCTCACCGCGGCGCTGCTGCTGTTCCTGCTGGCCGGCGGCGCCGCCTTCGCCCAGGCGCCCGCCCCGCCCGCCGAGGATGAGCCGTTCCCGGAGATCGAGCCCTTCGACTCCGGCTATCTCAAGGTCAGCGATCTCCACGAGATCTATTACGAGCAATCGGGCAACCGCGAGGGTAAGGCGATCTTCTTCCTCCACGGCGGTCCAGGGGGCGGCACCTCGCCGGCCCAGCGCCGCTATTACGATCCGAAGAAATTCCGCATCGTGCTCCACGACCAGCGGGGCGCCGGCCGCAGCCGCCCGTTCGCCGAGATCCGCCAGAACACCACCTGGGACCTGGTGGAAGACATCGAGAAGCTCCGCCAGCATCTGAAGATCGACCGGATGATCCTCCTCGGCGGCTCCTGGGGCTCCACGCTGGCGCTCGCCTACGCCGAGAAGTATCCCGAGCGTGTCTCCGGGCTGATCCTGCGCGGCGTCTATCTGGGGACGCGGGCGGAGATGCAGCGCTTCTACGTGGACGGCGTGCGCGAGTACTTCCCCGAGGTCTCGGACCGTCTCTGGTCCCAGGTCCCCGAGATGTCCGGCAAGACGCCGCCCCAGCGCCTGATGGAGCTGCTGAACAGTCCGGACGAGGCGACGCGCAAGAAGATCGCCAAGGCCTGGGCCGCCTACGAGACCAAGGTGGCCTTCCTGAAGATCTCGGACGAAGACGTTGAAAAGGATTTCGTGGACTGGGACCCGACCGCCTTCTCCCGCATTGAAAACCATTACATGGCCCAGGACTGCTTCCTGGAGGACAACCAACTCCTGCGCGACGCCGGCAAGCTCAAGGACATCCCCGCCATCCTGGTCAACGGCCGCTACGACGTGATCGCACCGCCGATCACCGCCTGGAAGCTGCACAAAGCGCTGCCGAAGTCAAAACTCTGGATCGTCGAAGGCGCCGGCCACGCCGGCAGCGAGCCGGGCATACAAGCCGCCCTGATCAGGGCCGTCCGGGAGCTCGAGTAGCCAGGAGCTCCGCTTCTTCCAATTGGCATGGTCAGTGCAAACCTTCTTCACGGACTGCCGCCATGGGCGGCGGAGCTTGCGAAGGAGGTACATCATGAAGAAAAACCGCTTGACTACCCTTACGTTGCTTCTCCTGGCCCTTGCCCTCGGAGCGCCAGGCCTCTCTACGTCGGCCCAGGCCCAGCGGCCAGGCTGCAGGATTCCGGAACCTCTGAAGCCCGACAGCTGCATCTGCACGCGTGAGTATGCTCCAGTGTGCGGATGCGACGGCGTGACCTACTCCAACGCCTGCGTCGCCCGGTGCGAGGTTCTCGCCTTCACTCCGGGCGAGTGCGCGTGAGTTGAAGGTCAGGACGGACCGGCGCTGAAGGGATTCAGACAATCAACGCCGGTCCGCTCCACGTGCTTGACGTTTCGAGTGACCAGCGTCAGACCATGCACGCTCGCCGTGGCGGCGAGAAGACTGTCGAGGACCGGCAAGGGGTCCGGAACGTTGAACCGGCCCCATTGCTCGGCAATGCCCTCATCGATAGGAAGAATCCGGTCGGAGTGAGTCGTCACCAATTCGCCGAGCCACGTTTCCAGAACGTCAGCTGTCCGCTCATCCCGCCGCCGGATGTTTTCGATACCTTTACGGATCTCCCCCACCGTCAGGGCGCTCAGGTAGATCTCCGCGGATGAGACCTCCGCGAACCACGCGGCCACACCCGGATCGCAGCGCCGGCCCTTGCGGAGCTCCGAAATCACGTTCGTATCGACCAGGTAGCTCAAAGCTCCACATCCCGGCCGAGGTCGGGGCTCCGCTCGAAGTCGGCATCCTCGCCGACCGGCGGTATCGCGAGGAGTAGGTCCTTGAGCGGCTTCTTGCCTTTGGCTGGGAGCAGCGCTTCCCGCAGGATCTCCCGATGCTCCGCCTCCGCCGACCGGCCATGACGCGCCGCCCGCAGCTTCAGCTCACGGACGACTTCCTCTTCCAGGTTCCGGACGATCAACTGATTCTTGGGAAGCGGCCTCATGCTATCAATGATAGCACGCCCCGGCGTCTCTTGCAACGTCTCGGCCGTCTACCCGGCGCTCTGGGAGTGGCTCGAAACGTACTGTACGCTCTTTCCCGCCATGGCGAGGGTCACGTCGTTGTAGCCCAGACCCTGCAACTCGTTCCGCCATAGGATGGCGCCGGTCTGAGCGTCCAGGGCGTAGACGTGACCGAAGCTTCCCGCGAACACCTTCCCGTCGTGCTCCAGGATGCAGACGTCCTGACCGCTCTGCTCACTGAAAATGCTTCCTCCGAGGGTCGTCCGCCAGACCTCCTGACCGGTTTCGGGTGAGATCGCGATGAGGATTCCGTTACAGCCGGCGTAGAGATACATTCAGGTTTTCTCCTTCTGAAAATCTGGCTTGTGGTTTCGTATCCGGGAGAGATTTCCATGAAAGAAAATTTACGGAGTCTCAACACGTCAAAGCCCAAGCATTGATGGTTGGATCTCAGGCACGTACAGTAGACGCCGTTTGAGAAAGAACGGATCGTATGCGTCTACGAATCGCCGTCACCGACAACAACTGGTTCCGCTTCCTGCGAGCACAACAGGGTATCGACGAAGTCAATTTCTGGAAACCGGGTGGCCAACAAGCCTTCCGCGCTCTTTTACCGGGCGAGTTGCTGCTCTTCAAGCTTCACTCCCCGGAGGACTACATCGTCGGCGGGGGCTTCTTCCTCCACTTCAGCTTCCTCCCCTACACCCTCGCCTGGGAGACCTTCCAGGAGAAGAATGGCGTCGCGACGCTCGAAGAGATGCGACGGCGGCTCGAACACTATCGCCGCGCCCCGGTCGATCTCAACTCACGGATCGGCTGCATCCTCCTGCGGGAGCCGTTCTTCTTCCCCGATGGCCTCTGGATTCCTTCTCCTCCGGAGTTCGGGAGGAGCATCGTCCAGGGAAAAAACTTCGAGACCGAATCTGAGACCGGCCGCCGGCTCTGGGAAGAGGTGACCGCCCGTCTGCCAGTCGTAGCCCCATCCGCCGATCTCGCCGCGGCCTCGGCTCCGATGTTCGGTGATCCCCGGCTTTACCGTCCGCGCCTTGGTCAGGGCACCTTCCGCATTTTGGTGACGGACAGCTACCAGCGCCGCTGTGCCGTCACGGGAGAAAAGGCCCTCCCCGTCCTGGACGCCGCCCATATCCGCCCCGTTGCCCAGGGAGGCCAGCATCGTCTCGACAACGGCCTTCTCCTCCGCACCGACGTCCACCGCCTCTACGACAAGGGTTACGTCAGCGTCACTCCGGACGGCCGTTTCCTCGTCAGTCGCCGCCTCAAGACCGACTTCGACAACGGCGAGCCCTACATGCCCTTCCATGGCCAGAAGATCTGGATGCCCGGAGACCCCATCAGCCAACCGGACCAGCAGGCGCTGGAGTGGCACTCCGACGCGGTGTTTTTGGGGTGAGGGGACGCCTCTGCTAGGATGACGCCGAGGAGGACCTGGATGTGAAGACCCTCAAAATCGAGCTACCCGAACAACTCGCCAAGCGGATCGAGACTCTGGTCCAGGCCGGATGGTTCGCCAGCGAAGAGGAACTAGCCCGGCTGGCCTTGAGCGAGTTCCTCCGCCATCACAGCTTCGAGCTCCAGGAGCAATTCCAGCGGGATGATATCCAGTGGGCCTTGGGCCTCAAGGCCGACAAGGTTTGAGATCTGTCGTCTGTGATACTGGTCCTCTTCTGCATTTGCGAGAGGCCGGTGTCTTGAACCTCCTCGAAGCTGCTGGCCGGATCGTCATCCCACCGGCAGTCCACGCCGAGTTGATCGGGTACGACCTGTTCTGGGATGAAGATCGTCCCGCGTGGATTGGAATCGAAAAGTTAACCCCACAGTCGTCTGAGATGACTGCACGGTGGCTTCAAGCGGGATTGCTCGATCCTGGAGAAGCGGAAGCCCTCTCTCTAGCGATCCAACTACAAGCGGACTGGTTTCTAACCGACGATTCCGCCGCTCGCCTGATCACTCTGCAACAAGGGCTTGAAGTCCACGGTTCCCTCGGAGTTGTTCTTTGGGCTGCAGCGACGGGACATCTTGATCATTCCGCCGCTGAGGGAGCTTTGGAAGCCCTATCCGGTTCTTCCCTCTGGATTTCGTCTCGAATTCTTGAAGAAGCCCGAGCCGCGCTTCGGCAGATCTTCGCCTGAGGGCCTGTTGAGGCCAGCATCTCGGCTCAGCGGCCGGTGGTTCACCAGCCCTTGATTGGAAGACTTTCCGCCGCGGATCATACCGAACTTGTAGCGGCTGATCTTCCGCTCCGCGGTCAGCATGTCTTCGATCAGGAGATAGGGATCGCGCTTAGATTTCAGAGGTTCTCGCGGCCCTTCAGGCCGCTTGATGCTCCCCCTTCCCAACCCAGGGAATCGGCCGTCGGCCTCATCCCTGGGCTAGTTCTCCCGGCCCCTTGGGCCGGTCTGCCGCCGGTTTTGTTAGGTGCGCTTAGGCATCGATCAGCTCCGGCTCGATCCGCTCCCAGAGAGACGGCTTGATGGCACGCCGGGATACCAGGTCTACCCGGCGTCCCAGGGCCTTCTCAAGATCCTCCCCCAGGTCCACGAAGCGCAGTCCGATTGACGGGTCCACCTCGACTAGGACATCCACGTCGCTGTCTTCCCGGGCCTCGCCACGTGCCCAGGACCCGAAGAGGGCCATGCGCTGGATCGGATAACGCCGGCTCAGAACGGCGCGCTGCTCTCGGAGCGTCGCCAGGATTTCCTCAGAAGATGCCATCGCGGTCCTCCCATTCTGATTCCCGCTACGATTCTACCTTGAACCCAGGTTTCGGCGTTCGGCGAGCCGGGGACCCATCAGCCAGCCGGACCGGGAGGCGCTGGAGTGGCGCTCGGATGCGGTGCTTTCCTGCCGGATCGGAGGGTCCGCCTAGCGCAAAACATCCCATCAAGCCTCCGACGTGCGGCGGCCGGTTCACAAGTTTGACAAGGGCCCTCGCATCTACATACAATTTCGCAAATCTTTCAAGCTGAGGTGGGCGAGGCAGACTGGCTGCCCATTCTTCTTTATAAACATGCATAGGAGTCCGGAGTGAAAGCAGACAGTCTTAGCGTACGCCAGCTTTTTGTACAAGATCGCCGTTATCTTGTGCCTCTCTTCCAGCGCCCCTACGTCTGGGAGGAAACCGGGCAATGGCAGCCTCTGTGGGAAGACATCATCAAAGTCGCGGAGAGGCGGCGAGATGGGAACGCCGCGAAACCTCACTTCCTTGGAGCGGTAGTCCTCGACCAGATTAGGACCGTCAGCAGCTCTTTCGACGCCCGGCAGATCATCGATGGCCAACAGCGGTTGACTACGCTCCAGATCCTCCTTGTCGCTCTTCGGGACCTCGCGTGCCAACTAGGAGACTCTGATCTGGAGAGAGCCTTCGAGCGGCTCACCAGAAATGAAGATCCGCTGAATAAGGACCCCGATGCCGTGTTCAAGGTCTGGCCTACCAATGTGGACCGGCAACACTTCCGAGCAGTCATGACAGCTGGTTCGCACGAAGCAGTAGAAGGGATCTGTGGATCGCCCTCAGAGGGCACGCAATCCGGCCTTCGAATCCCTCAGGCATACCTCTTCTTCCATCGCGCCGCTAAGGTATGGATCGAGGACGGGGGCGGGAAGAAGCCGGTCGAGCACCTTACGGTTCTCCTCAAGACTTTACTTGAATCTCTTCTTGTTGTGGTCATTGACCTGGATGAATCAGATAATGCCCAAGTGATCTTCGAATCGCTTAATGCCCGTGGAACGCCACTTCTCCCCGCCGACTTGGTCAAAAATTTCCTTTTCCATACCGCCGAGCTCGGAGGGAAAAACATCGAAAGTCTCTACGAGACCTACTGGAAGCCCTTCGATCTCGACCGGAAGTTCTGGCGGGCCGAAGTCCGGCAGGGAAGGCTTCGTCGGCCTCGCCTGGATACTTTCTTCCAGCACTATCTGACTCTGAAAACGAAGGATGAGGTGCTAAGCGATCACCTGTACACCACCTTCAAAGAGTATGCGGGGCCTCGCCCAGATGCGGCTTCACATCTCGAATCTCTGCGGGATTACTCTCTGGTATATCGCAGTTTTTTCGAGCAAGAGCCTGGCAGTCGGGAGCGTTTCTTCTTCGAGCGACTAGAACTGATGGAGACTACGACGGTCGTCCCGCTCCTGCTTGAGATTTTCAAGCAGGCGGAAAAGCAGACCTCACGGGCCGAGTTGCGTAAAATTCTGGTTGACCTCGAATCTTTCCTCGTCCGGCGCATGGTGTGCCAGTTAACGACGAAGAACTACAACCGGCTCTTCCTGGACCTGCTCTCTTTCCTTCGGCAGCGGAATTCCTTTGGTTCTGAAGACATTCGAGCCTTCCTGGTTCAACAGGAGGGAGAGAGCACCCGCTGGCCGACGGACACCGAGTTTCAGGAGGCTTGGCTCACTGTCGCCGCCTACCGCGCCTTGGTGAGGAGGCGCGTGAGAATGCTGCTCGAAGCGCTGAACCTTGCCCTATATAGCGACAAGACCGAACAAGTTCAGATCAACAAGACCCTGACAGTCGAGCACCTCCTCCCCCGCTCCTGGGAGACCCACTGGCCCCTCTCTGAACAGGAGGACGAGAGCCAGGCTCGCAATCGTCGCAGCACCCTGCTCCACACGATCGGGAATCTGACGCTGCTTACGCACAGCTTGAACCCTGCAGTTTCAAATGGCCCTTGGCCTAAAAAGCGTACGCAGATTTTGAAGCACAGCGCGCTCAATCTCAACAGACCTCTCGAGGAGTATGACGAGTGGGACGAGGACGCTATCTTGAAACGTGGGCGCGCCTTATTCCGGGTGGCGAAGAAAATCTGGCCGAGGCCTACCGATAACGAGTCCTGACGAACAGCAACGGGTAAGAAGCTCCGGGGCTGCCGCCCCGGCGCTACGCCGCCGCCCCTTCGGGGCTCGTGGTGTTGGGGGCGGCTGGCTCCCCGGGCTGAAGCCCGGGGCTACATGCCTGCGCCCCCTGCGGGCGCTTCAAGACCGCTCGTCAACGACGCGAGGGAGTGTGTCCTCTGTCTCGGCGACCACCCGGGCCGCCCTGGGCTAGCGCGCTCAGGAGAAGCCGCCGGGGCCGCAGCCGCCGCCGGACGAGCTCCGGTGGGCCGACTCGGTGGCGCTGGCGAAGGTCGAGAACTGCTTCTCGAGGTGCGAGGCGCCGCAGGTGGGACAGGTCAGGCCCTCGGAGCCCTGGCCGAGGCGTTGCAGGATCTCGAAACGCTTGCCGCAGTCGGCGCAGCGGTATTCATAGAGAGGCATGGTCGTCTCCTCGGCTCTGACGAGCCCGTTCTGCCCCTATTCTAAGCCGGCGGGGCGAGGGACGAAAAGAGCGTAAGTGCAGAACTCCCCCAGTTCCCTCTTGCCAGAGGGTGCCGCTCCCGTGGTACTCTTTCTCTTACAGAAACGATCTCCATTCAAGGAGACCCGGCCCAATGGACCAAGAGTCGATCGCCTTTTTCGAAGAGCGCTTCCGCGAGATCTCGCGGGAAATCTCCAGCCTCCGTGAGGATACCACGCGGCAGATCTCTGGTCTCCGCGAGGAGACCGCACATCAGTTCGCCAGCCTCCGTGCAGAGACCACTCAGCAGATCTCCGGTCTCCGCGAGGAGACCGCCCAGCAGTCCGCCAGCCTTCGTGAGGAGGCTACGCAGCATATCTCCAGCCTCCGTGAGGAGATGGAGCGCCGCTTCGACAAGCAGGATGAGACCGCCCGGCACACCTTGATCCTCGTCGAAGGTCTACGTGACAACCTTCAACTCGTGGGCGAGGTGGTCATGGGACTCGGTGAACAGGTGAACCGTTACCACCACGAATCCACGCTGTCTTTCGAGAAGGTCCACGGGTGGATCGAGCCTTATTTCAGGAATCTGGACCTCAAACAGGACGGTCTAGAGCGCCGTGTTGGCATCCTTGAAGACCGGGCGGACCGCCAGCAGGGGGATGCCATGGATGCGATCCGCAGGATGGTTGAAAAGCTCCGCCGCGAACCGCAGCCCGCCTCCGAATAGCCCTCCCCTCCTCCACGCGGAAACATCCCCGCCCAGGCGCGCCCCGGAATACACCCCGGCGGGGGAGGTGGGATTCACTTCAATTGTCAAAGATCCCAGGCGCACCGCAATAGCGCGCCTCCAATCCCAATTGCTTTCACCAAAAGACATTTGAATCCCGGCAGTGCCCATTAACCAACGCCAAAAGACCTTTTACGGATGGCTAAAGACCAATTCCATCCGGAATTGCGTTCCGGGAATTCCCAGATGCCCTTTAACTAGGAGTTACGACTCAGATCCAGAGTCTAATACCCATTATCTCCGAAGCACAAGACTGTTTATCGACCTAATGAATAGAATCTCGCGGCAAAAAGTCTTTTGCCTTGGCAAAAGACCTATTGCTGGAGGTGAAAGGTCTTTTACCCGACTCTAATTGGCAATTCGAAGTTTCTTGGCCGCCAATTAGAATTGGGGGCTTGACAGATTCCGGACGGCCGCATATATTCCGACTCGCTTCACGGGAGACCAGCTCAGGCTAATTCAAAAGGAGAGTCTTTTGCGAGACTTTAACGCTCGTGTATTGATTCCCGACGTCTTCGATTCCGGATAGGCCGGGTCGGGACGATAACCCAAACGATTGGGATCAGGGATCGGGATAATCCCCCCAATCAGAAAGCAGTACAAGGAGAAAGACGTATGGCTACGAAAGGCAGTTCCATCCCTGAACGGATCGCGCGGTGGAAGGTCATCGCCGCCGGTCTCAAGGCCCTGCTCCCGGAGATGCCGCATCTCACGGCGATGCATGGCGAGCTCGAGAAGGTCATCCTCCAGTCGGAGGAGCTCGACGCCCGGCACGAGGCCCTCAAGGCCGAGACCCGCGAGGTCAACCGGACGCGCGACGACCTCGCCAAGACCGGCGACGACCTTCGGCAGCGCCTCGGCGCCGCGCTCCGGACCCAGTTCGGATTCGCCAGCGAGAAGCTGATCGAGTTCGGCCTGCCGCCGCGCCGGCCCCGCGGCCGCGACCGCCAGAAGCGGGCTCCTCGCGGTTCCACGACCACGCCGCCGGCTCCGCCGCCGGCCGGCGGGTCCCAGAATCCGGCGCAGTAAACCCGGAACGCACGACAGTCCCCTGGGGAAGGGAGGAGGTTTCTCCTCCCTTCCCTCCTCGTTCATTGACAATTGATGCGAATTCCCACCTCCCCCGCCGGGGTTCCGGGGCCGATCCCGGCGGGGATGTCTTCCTCAGGAGGGGGAGGTCTGGTAATGCTCGCGGACGTTGCCCTGACCGACTAGAGCCCGTCCGGCAACGGACGGATCGCGCCGCCGTAGTCCTCGTCGTCCGCGCCGAGGAACAGCCGCCCCTTCCCGTCCGCTCCCTGACAGGCGGCGAGGGCTTCGACCTTGAAGCCGTCCACCGTGGCCACGCGGCGCGGGGTGGGCAGGAGCGTCACGCCTCCCTCTTCCACCCGGCCGATCTCCCAGACGATGCTGCGGAAGGGACCGAGGTCGCCCGGGTCGACGTCCGAGACGGTGAAGAGGCGGCCGGCGGCGTCCACCGCCAGGTCGGAGACGTGGCGGTGCCTGGGACCGGCGGGCTCGGGCAGACGCAGCTCGACGCTCTGGGGCTCCCCCAGCCGCAGGGGATCGAGGGTCAGGTCGTACCAGCGGATCGCGGTGGCCGCGGCGTCCTCGCCCCGCTCGGCGTCGAGGAAGATCAGCCGGTCCCCCATCCGCGCCACGGCCGTGCCCTCGATGTTCTCCACCGGCTTCGTCAGGGTCGTGAAGCCCAGAAGGTCGCCGCCGGAGGAGATGCGGAAGATGCGTCCGAAGCGGCCCTGGAAGAAGCCGCTCTCCACGATCAGGAAGGAATCGGTCCCCGGGACCGCCGCCACGCTCTCGAGATCGCTGGGGGCGCCGTCCGGGTCCGGCCAGCGCACGGCGACCGGCTCCCAGGTCAGGCGCTTCTCTCCGGCGCGGATCCGCAGCACCGGCGGGAAGGGAGCGGGACGGGAAGGATCGTTCTTGACGTCGGTGACGGCGAGGAAGCTGCCGTCGGGCAGACAGGCCAGGCCGCTGACGGGCGGCAGACCCGAGGCCGGAGCGGGACGCGCTGGCGCGGTCGAGACTGCCGGGGCCGCCGGGGTCGAGGTCGTTCCGGCGCCGGCGCAGCCCGCCAGCAGCGCGAGGGCTCCCAGCGCCAGCCCCGCCCGGAGATTGCGGATCTTTTCCGTTCTCATGATGCCTTGAGACCGTAGCGCTCCATCTTGATCGCCAGGCCGTTGCGCGACAGGCCCAGCAGCCGGGCCGCCTGGGACTTGTTGCCGTTCGTGCGGCGCAGGGCCTCGCGGATCGCCGCCTGCTCGGTGCTGCCCACCAGCCGCTCCAGCTCCAGGTCCGAGGCGGTGTCCACCCGGGCGGCGGGCGCCAGATTGCCGCTGCGGACCCGCTCCGGCAAGAGGTTCACATCCACCGGCCGTTCCTTGGGAGCCATGTAGACGAGCTGCCGGGCGATGTTCTCCAGCTCCGAGAGATTGCCCGGATAGTCGTAGCTCAGCAGGGCCGACATCGCCTTCACGGTGATGCCTTGCATGCGCTTGCCGGTCTCGTGGCAGAACCGGTTGATGTAGGACTGGATGAGCAGCGGCAGGTCCTCGCGCCGGTCCCGCAGCGGCGGCACCTCGATGGTGAACTGCGACAGCCGGTAGGCGAGGTCCACCCGGAAAAGGTCGCGGACCACGACCGTGTCCAGCGGCGCGCGGCTCCCCACCACCAGCCGGACGTCCACCGGATGGGCCTCGTTGCTGCCGGAGGGCTCCACCTCGCCCGAGCGGAGGAAGCGCACCAGCCGGGCCTGGAGCTCCATGGGGAGCTGCTCGATCTCGTCCAGGAACAGCGTGCCGCCGTGGGCCAGCAGGAGCTTGCCCTCGCGCCGCACCGGACCGCCCTTGCCCGGCACCTCGGCACCGAAGAGGTCGGCCTCGATCTGCTGCGGCCGCGCCCCGCCGCAGCTCGCGACGATGAACGGGCCGTGGCGCCGCGATCCCGAGAGATGGAGCGAGCGGGCCAGCAGGTCCTTGCCGACCCCCGGCTCGCCGCAGAGCAGCACGTGGACCGGCGGGTCCACCGCCGACCGGAGCTGCTCCACCACCTGCTTCATCAGTTGGGACTCCCCCACCACCAGATTCGGGTCCAGCGTCAGGTCCTGCTGCCCCGGGTGGCCCGGCAGGATCGGCTCGTACCACCCCACGTGGTGGACCAGCCCCAGCACCAGCAGGTGCCCGAGGGTGCTCAGCGCCTGCGCCGGCGACCAGTCCTCCAGCTCGAAGGACGGGAAGGCGGCCACCAGGGTGTAGTTGCGGTCCAGGGCGATGAACGACTGATAGAAGATCCAGGCGGGCGACTCCCCGAGCTCGCCGCGGAACGAGCCCCCGAGCGGCAGGCTGCTCGGAGAGGCGCGGTGCTTCAGGAGCTGCTCCATGAGCTTCTCGCCCGCGGAGAGCCAGGCCGGATCGCTGGCCACCACCAGCTTCTGGGCCGCGCCCTCGACCTCGCCGGTGAGCAGGAAGAGCGCGCCGCCCCCGAAGTCCGCCAACACCTGGGTCACCAGGGCCTCGGACGTGGTGCGGCTCTCGGCGTCGGCGAGCACCCACTCGCTGATGCGGTTCAGGTGCTCGATCATGCGGCAGGGGGTGATCCGCGGCGGCCCGGCCGGCGCCTCCTCGGCGGCCGGAGCCGGGGCCTTCTCCGGGCCGGGGATGATGTCCTCCACCAGCAGCGTCACGTTGCCGAGGCGGATCTCGTCCAGGACCTCCAGAGAGGCTTCCTTGACCTTGCGCCCGCTGACCAGCAGGCCCTTGCGGGTCCCGAGGTCCTCGATGCGCAGCTCCTTGCCGTCATAGAGGAGCCGCGCATGCTTCTGCGCCACTCCCGTATAAGGGAGATAGATGTCACACTCGGGCCAGCTTCCTATGATCAGCTCGCTCCTGTGGACAGGGAACCGCCGGACGCCGTCCGGCGCGTAGGCAACCAGTCTCAACATCGGAGGGCAAGTGTACCCCCTCGCAAGGATCTTGCAAATCAGGCTCTCACCCGGGATCATTCGCCGGGCGCAGAGCTTTCAAGGAGCCATCATGAGACTTCGTATGAGAACCAGGATCGCGGCCATCGCGAGCCTCTTGTTTCTGGGGACCTGGCCCCTCCTGGGCCAGCAGGTCAAGGGCGACCCGGCGCGCCTCATCCCCGCCCTCGCCTCCGCCGCCAAGACCGGCAAGGCGCCCGGGGCCGCCACGTCCAAAGCCCACCAGTGCGAACATTTCGGCGCCATCGCCTGCGGTCAGACGGTCAACGCCAGCCTGACCTCGGCGGACTGCGACCTGGAAGACGGCTCCTTCATCGACTTCTGGGAGTTCGACGGCAGCTCGGGGCAGACAGTCACCGTCACCATGACCTCCAGCCAGGTGGACCCCTTCCTCTTCCTCTTCGATCCGACCCCCGAGGAGGTGGCGAGGGACGACGACGGCGGCGGCGGCACCACCTCCCGCATCTCCTTCAAGCTGGACGCCACCGGCGTGTGGACCATCGGCGCCAACAGCGCCTTCCCCAGCGAGACCGGCAACTACTCGCTGACCCTCACCTGCACCGGCGGCCCCACGGGCGGCGGCGTGCCGGCGGCGCCCTCCAACCTGCGGGCCACTTCGGTCACCGAGACCGAGGTGGAGCTGGAGTGGAACGACAACTCCAACAACGAGATCGGCTTCCGCATCGAGCTGCGGGAAGAGGGCGGCGACTTCGAGGACATCGGCGGGGTCTCCGCCAATGCCACCGCCGCCGAGATCCAGGGGCTCGTGCCGGGGACGATCTACACCTTCCGGGTGCGCGCCCGCAACGCCGCCGGCAACTCGGCGTACTCCAACGAGGTCACGGTATCGACTCCCGGAGGGGACGGCTTCCTCACTTCGCCCTTCTTCCCGGACTTCCGGTTCAAGGTGCGGATCTTCCAGAACGCGGCCACCTTCCTCCAGGGCCGCAAGGAGAGCGCCTGCCTGCCGGAGACCCTCTGCGTCAGCGGCGCCGTGGCCGGCCGCTCCGAGGTCTTCCTGCGCGTCATCGGCCCCCGGCCCAACGGCTACCTCTGGCCCACGATCGTCCGCTTCACCCCCTCCCGGGTCGAGGTGGACATCCAGCAGATCAGCACGCAGGCCATGAAGACGTACGTCCTGGAAGCCGTGCCGCCGGACTCCCAGGAGCTGACCGGGCTGCAGGACCGGCAGGGGTTCCTGCCCCCTCCGTAGGCCCTCACGGGCGGGGGAGGTGTTATCCTCCCCCGCCGTGAACGACCTCTTTCTACGCGCCGCTCGCGGCGAAGCGACCGAGCGCCGGCCGGTGTGGATCATGCGCCAGGCCGGCCGCTACCTCCCTGAATACCGGGCCGTCCGCCAGCAGGTGGACTTCCTCACCCTCTGCAAAACCCCCGAGCTGGCCGCCGAAGTGACGATCCAGCCCGTGGACATCCTCGGCGTGGACGCCGCCATCCTCTTCGCGGACATCCTGCTCCCCCTGGAGGCCATGGGCGCGGAGCTGCGCTTCGTGAAGGGGGACGGCCCCAGCTTCCCGAACCCCGTCCGCACCCGCGAGGACGTCCAGCGCCTGCGCGCGCCGGACGTGGACGAGACCCTCGGCTACGTCTTCGACGCCATGCGCCTGGTGCGCCGAGAGCTCGACGGCCGGGTGCCCGTGCTCGGCTTCGGCGGCACGCCCTGGACCCTCGCCGCCTATCTCGTGGAGGGGGGCGGCTCCAAGCACTTCGAGCATCTCCTGGCCTGGAGCTACGGCGATCCGGAAGGCCTCGCCCTGCTGCTGGACCGCCTCGCCGACACCTCGATCGCCTACCTGCTGGGCCAGATCGCAGCCGGCGCCCAGGCCGTCCAGCTCTTCGACACCTGGGGCGGCCTCCTGGACCGCGAGCGCTGGCGCACCCTCGCCCTGCCGCCGCTGCGGCGGATCGCGGAGGCCCTGACGGGCAAGGTCCCCCTGATCTACTACATCAACGGCGGCACCCACCTGCTCCCCGTGCTGTCGGAGCTGCCGGTGGACGTGCTCTCGGTGGATTGGCGCGTCCCGCTCTCCGAGGTGCGGCAGATCACGGGGGCGAAGGTCCTGCAGGGGAATCTGGACCCTGCGGCGCTCCTCGCCCCCATCCCGGAGATCGAGCGCCGGACCCGCGTGGTGATCGAACAGGGGCGCGGGGGCGGGCACATCATGAACCTGGGGCACGGAATCCTGCCCATGGTGCCGGTGGAGCACGCCCGGGCGTTCGTGGAAACCGTCAAGGCGACGCCCCAAAGCATCCCGTAAGGCAACACGTCTTCCCAGGCCAGAACGTTTTTCTACTCGCGAGTAGAAGCCCAGGGTATTGTCCTGGGAGCCACGACTTATCCTGCTAAGATGAAGTGGCTTTTCGAGTATCTTGCGCCCGAGTACCGCCACCATGAACGTGATGACGACAGGGAGATCATAGAATTGTGATATCCTACGAGTATGTGGAATTCGAGGAGCGCGGCGGCAAGAGGATCATCACCTATAGAGTCATCACGGACTGGCCGCCTGGAGAGAAGCGACAAAGGACAGCTCTCAAGGTTCGGTTGATCATGCTTGCAGGGGTGGACCGTAATCAAGCAGTTGGCAGTCTGATTTTTAAGACCAAAACGGAAGGCATCTATTATGCGAAGATGCGAGGCAATGTGGCCCTCCGGCCGCGTCTTTGCCTAGGTCCTACAAAACCCGACGAAGAAGTAACCTTTCTTGAACGTGCAACCGAAGTCAACTTCAAAGTAGTGCCCAAGGATGCCTGTGAACGCGCTAGAGCACGCATGAAGAAATTAGAGAACGACGACTCTCAGCGTCTTTTAATTCGGCTAGACGAGCTTGCGTGAGGTGCAGCCATGAAAAAAATTCACAAGCTTCTCAAGGAAGAGCTTCAGGACCCAGAGCTACGTACTGCCTATGCGGAGGAATTCCTCCATTCTTATATCGCTCTCCAGATCAAAACGCTTCGTCAGCAGAGGAACTGGAGTCAGGAAGAACTAGCGCAACGGGCCGGTATGAAGCAGTCTAGGATATCCGCCATGGAACAGGCGGATTATGACGCTTGGAGCGTGCGTACTCTTAAACGTTTGGCTGAAGCTTTTGACTTGGCCTTGTTGGTGCAATTTCAAACCTATGGCAAATTTCTCGACAATGTGACCGCCGTTTCCCGTCCCGAGTTAGAGCGCTCCTCATTCCCCGATGACCCCGCCTTCCAAGTCAGTACTCAACAGGAGGCGACCGCTAGTGATGCGATAGCGACCGCGGCACCTTTTCGAGGGAGACCCATCAATACCGGGACTCCGCTCAAGGTGGCCAGTTATGGCTGAGCACCGCTGGTCCATACTGTGCGCTCGTGGAGTAATAGACAAGTATTCGAACATGCTTAGCCTGCTGGAGGTAACTGACGAGCTGACAATCCAGGAAATTTTGGAGCCTGTGCCAGACAATCCTGCTCTGGATGTAAATCTGCATCTGGTGTCGATGTGGTTCCGTGGACAATCCGATCAGCCAGAAAAATTTTGGTGTTCGTGCATCATAACCGCTCCGAATGGCGATACGTTTGAAACTTTGTCGGAACCCCTGGAGGGAAACCTGGAGACGGTCCCTCGAACGCGCCTGATTTTCAGAATCCAGTCAATGCCGTTCAGAGGAGCGGGTACCTACTACTTTGATGTAGTAGCAGCCGAAAGCCCGGCAGGGCCTTTCCCGGTTGTCGCCAGGGTGCCCCTAGAGATCAAGATGAGCGTGGGCGCCGCTGCTACTCCTTGACTTCTTCCCCTAACGCGCCAGAGCAGCCTTCCGAGTTGATTCTCACCGCTCCTCGGAAGTCATCTTCGCGGCGCGGGCGTGGATTCTCCTAAAGGCCCTTCCCTCGGTAGGAGCCTCTTCCCACTGGTCCGAAGGTTCCGGGCGAGCGGGTAGCACCTTCTACCCGCTCGTACGGACAATCCGGGCAGTCAGTGATGCGTGCCGTCCGCGTGGGTATGCGACCTGGGCGACGTCAGGCTGGCGTGGATCGTCTCGATCCAGGCGTCGGTCTTGATGAACCCGGTCCCCCAGGACTTCCACTCCTCCGGAAGTCCCTCGGACTTGATCTCCGCCAGGCTCTTGCCGGCGTCGATCTTCTTGCGGACGATCCCCACCGTCTCGGTCAGCATGCGGTGATACTTCTTCAGGTCGTCCAGCGTCGAGAGCGGGCCATGCCCGGGGATGATCTTCACGTTCGCCGGCACCTGCCCGATCACCTTGCCGATGTTGTCTACCAGCCCCTGCACGCTGCCGCCGCTCTCCAGGTCGACGAACGGGAAGGCGTTGGCGAAGAAGGTGTCCCCCATGTGGACCACGTTCGAGCCGGTGAAGAAGATGATGCTGTCCCCGTCCGTGTGACCGTGGGGGAAGTGGATCACCCTGATCTCCTCGCCGTTGAAGTGGACGGAGAGGGACTCGCCGAAGGTGATCACCGGCAGCGCCTCCGCGGGCGCCGGCGGCACCTGCTCGCCCCGCAGCTTCTGCCCCTTGGCGAGGCGCTTGCGGACGTTGTCGTGGGCGACGATCGACGCTTCCTTGCCGAAGACCGGATTGCCGCCGGTGTGGTCGAAGTGCCAGTGGGTGTTGAGGACGAACCGGAGCTTGCCGTCCCCCAAGCCCTTGAGGGCGGCGCGGATCTTGTCGGCCAGCGGCGCGAACTGGTCGTCCACGATGAGGATGCCGTCGCTCCCCACCGACACGCCGATGTTGCCGCCGGCGCCCACCAGCATGTGAACCTTGCCGGCCACCGGCGTGGCCGTGACCTGCACCTGGGAAAAGTCGCGCTGCTGCCCCGCCGCCGGCAGGGCGACCGTGGCGGACATCGCGAGGGCGAAGCAGGCGAAAAGCGTCTTCCGCATCATCGATCCTCCGTGGGTTTGATGAACCGCCGCGCAATCTAGCACGGCTAGTACCATTCCCAGGATTTGCCCCGCCCGCCCACCTCGCCCTGGACCCAGTAGTCCCGGCTCTCGGGATCGAACTTGCGGATCTCGATCTTGCCCGTGGCCAGCGAGGTGACGACCACCTCCAGGAAGTTCCCGCGCTCGTCACCGAAACGGATGGCCCCGGTCTGGACGGCCGAGCCGTCGGTCTTGAACTCCTCCCAGCCTCCGCGCGGGCACTCGGAGCACGAGGAGTCGTCGTCGAAGTTGATGAGGGCGTTGGCCTGCTCGGGCGACTCGTCCTCGGCGCCCCAGAACGAGACTCCCCTGGGGAGCGGATAGCGACCCAGCTCGCGGTCCTTGGCCGCGTCGAACGCGCCGTCGCGGTCGAGGTCCGCGAAGGCGTAGACCACGTCGCCGTCGTAGTCGGCCATGACGCGGACGGGGGCGCGGCCGCGGAGGGATTCGAGGCGGGCCACCTGCATCAGGGTGCCGGTCTGCCGCGTGACGCCCTCGATCTTGTTGCGTTGGAGGAAACGGTCCAGGAACGGCGCCATGAACGCCATCAGGATCCCGGCCAGGGCCAGGACGACCAGCAGCTCGATCATGGTGAAACCCGCCGCCCGGCGGGCGCTGCGACGAAAATCGGCCATGAGCGGCTCCTCTCAGGAAGAGCTGAAAGAGCGGTTCAGGCCTTGAAGCGTATCACGAAATGGCCATCAGCCTCCGCCCGTGACGCGCAGGAGGGGATCGACGATCTGGCCCAGGACCTGCCCCACCTCGGGGAACTGGGTCGCGATCACGCCCAGGGCCGGCACGGCGCCGTAGATGAAGACGTTGGCCACGAGCGTCCGGTCCAGGGTGACCTGCCCGGCCGTGGTGCCGCCGATCCGGCTCAGAGTCGGGTTGCGGTCCATCTGGAGGAAGATCCAGAGCGTCAGCAGGGCGGCGACGGCCAGGCTCGCCCAGACCACGAAGGACAGGAACTGCTTGGGCTCGAAGGCATAGGAAGAGACGGCGAGGAGCAGCAGCAGGCCGGTGCCCAGGGCGCCGATCAGGGAATTCCGCAGATGGGCGAAGACGTAGCGGAGGTAGGCCGCGATCTGCACGGCGAGGAACTCCCGCACGGCCGGGAGCCGCAGGGAAGCCGGGCTCTTTTCCAACTCCTGGCACACGGCGTTGAAAACCTCGCTCAGCGCCTTGCGGTGATCGATCTCGTCGCCTTGCCGGTCCCTGCCGTCGGCTTCGAAGACCCGCCTCATCAGCTCCCCCACCTCTTCCTCCGAGACCCCGGACAGCGGCTTGATCTCCAGCATCGCCCTCAGCTTCGCGATCGAGAGCAGAAGCATCTTGAAAGGAGGAATCCGGAAGCCGAACGAGCGCATCGGTTTCCAGTCGATCTCCGGCGCCAGCTTCTCGAAGGTCTTCGCCAGCCTGGGGGAGGCATGGTCGAGCCGCAGCAGGACCCCGCGGAGATTCCACCAGACCCGGACGAACCGGTAGAACGAAAGGGATGCCAGAGAGGTCGTCAGCACGACGCACACCACGAAGACGCGGCCGTAGTTCCGCGTCTCCATGATGGGCTGGAGGGTCCCCCACAGCAGGACGACCAGGGGCACGAACACGCTCAAGGGCAGCAGCCAGGGGTGCTCGTCCGGACGTTGCGCGCCCGGGAAGATCCGCTCCAGGAGACCTTGGATCCTGTTCAGGCGATGGCGGCAGCCTTGAATGGATCTCTCGCTGCTACAGAGAACGTCCAGCGCGCACGCCTTGACGTCCTGCCGCTGGGCGAGCCAGCTCCGCCTCAGCTCGCAGACGATCCAGACGAGGACCGCGCCTCCCAACAGGGTCAGCGAGACGATGGGAGACAGGCCGCTCGAGTAGGCCCGGGCACGGAGCTGAAAGAAGGCGATCTCGCCGTTCGGCATCCAGAGCTCGTAGACGATCCGGAGCAGCAGGAAGGGAGCGAGGAGGATTCCCGAACCCCAGAGCGCCCATTGCCAGGGGGCCGGCTCACCCCGCGTGGCCACCCGCATGAGCTGCTGGCAGAGGTAGATGTAGACGCCCGCGAGAGCCAGGAGGAAGAGGATCCTCACGATCCCCCAGGAGGAGACGTCCCAGGCGTCGGAGTAGTACCAGGCCCACTCGGGAATGGCCGCCACGACCAGAAGCACCGCCGCGGAGAGGGCCAGGATGGCCACTCCCATCGTGACCAGGGGACGGTGGACCGGGTGCCACACGACGTCGTCTTCGCCCGCTCCCGACTGCGCGAAACGCCCGGCCCGCCGCAGTCCCCAGGAAACCAGACAGAGCGCCACCGCGAAGAAGATGACCTGGAGATTGGCCTTGCCCGCCAGTCCGCCCTGCTTCTCCGACAGCCTGCCCGGCGGCGCCGCCAGGACATGGGTCTGAGGCGGCTGCCAGCAGAAGGCGGTCGTCCCGTCGCGTTCCTTCAGAGGCAGCTCCGCCAGCGGCCAGAGCGCGCCGTTGCCGACCACCGAGATCCAGACCTGCGGGACGGACCGGACCTGCGCGTCGAGCAGGTAGCGGACGGCTTCGAACATCCCCTGGTGGGTCTCGCCCTGGAACTGCCGCCGCTCCCGTCCCTTGCCCCAGTAGGAACGGGGCAGCCAACTGGCGCCTTCGGTGAACAGCGGCGAGCTCGAGATCACCACGACGCCGTCCATGACCGCGCTGTAGTCGACGTGGCCGAGCAGGATGTCGCTGTCGAAGGTGAAGAGGACGGTGTCCGGAGCGAACCTGCGCACCCTCTCCATGACGAACAGGCGGTCTTTCAGATCGGTGGCGAGGACGCCGACATAGCGGATGCTGTCCCGCGAGATGGTCTCCAGGAGCACCGCCATCTCCTGATCCCGGGCCAGCGTGGTGAGGGGGCTGAAGCGAGGGATCGAATCCAGCGCCTTGTCCCGGTCCTGCAGGCTCAGGCCGAGGGCCTCCCGGCTGGTGGAGAGCAACGTATCTCCGAGCTTGACCTCCCGCTCTCCGGACCGCTGCTCCTGCTCACGGCGCTGCCAGGCATTCCGCAGGTCCGAGATGCCGCTGGGGAAGCGCACGCTCACGATTCCCTGCGAGCCGTTCGGCGAAGCCTGGCCGTACCCGGTGTCGGATTCGGCGAGCAGCGCCATGCTGTCGCGTCCCCACTTCATCTCGTCGCCTTCCAGGAACCGGAAGGCCTCCCGCTGGAGGAGGTGGTCCGGGACCACGGTGCGGCAGAAGCTGCTCCCATCGACCGGCTTGAACGCCGTCTCCAGCCCCTTCGCGGTGGCCGAACCGGAGGCGATCCGGAGGGGCGTGCCGGCGTCGTCCCGCCGCCAGCTCTTCAAGGCCATCACCAGGGAATCCACCGAGCCCGAGAACGCGGGACCCAGGATGTCGATCCGCGCGCCGCCCGGCGGGGCGCCGGCGCCGCGCAACTCGGCGGCGATCTTCATCGCCTGGAGAAACGCCCGCTTGTGGATGCCCGCCTTGGGCGACTCCCCCACCAGGAAGACGACCCTGAGCAGCGGGCCCTGCTCGCCGCTGCGGCGGAACAGCAGGACCCCGGGCGCGGCGCGGTAGAGACGGTCCTTCTTCCCCTCCTCGCCGATCCAGGGAAGCCAGAAGCGGTCGAAGAGATGACCTTCTTCCGCGAAGCCTTTCTGGATCGCATCCAGGGCGGAGTCGAAAAGATAAGGGATCTGCGATTCGACCGGATCGGGGACCAGGGCCACCAGGAAGCGCATGCGGTACCCCGACGCATCTCTCGCCAGCGCGATCTCCTGAAGGTTCTCTTGAATCGTCGATGTGGCGGAGACGGGGGACAGCCCGTAGAAGTCCCGCAGGACCCGCAGGGGCTCGCACCAGGAAGCTTCTTCCTTCCCTTCGCTGGGCCGGCAGGGATTGGACGGGTCCTGGGGGGCCTCGGCGCCGGCCGCGCTCTCCTCGGCGGCCTGCTCGACCTTCTCCCGCTCCGACGAGCCGTCCGTTTTCTTCTGGCCTCCGAGCTTGACGGCCGGAAAGATCGCCGCGACCGCGACCGCCGCCAGGATCCAGGGAGCGAACTGCCTCATTCTGTCCCCCTTTAGACTTTATAAGGCTCCAAACAATGGTTGCCGTTACAGGCGTCCCGGTGGACAAGGGAAGGGACGGACGTGTCGGGGAAGTTCGCGCTCAGCCGCGCCCGCGCCATTCCCGCAGCAGCTCCGCCTCCCGTTCCGGCGAGAGCTTGTCGGGCTGGCGCGCGGGATCTCCGGCGACCCAGGCGTGGACGTCGCGGACGGTCTCTTCCAGGGGGCGGAAGGAGAGACCCTGGGAAGTGGCGCGGGAGTGATCGGTGAGGTTGTAGCCTTCCTTCTCCTCGGGATACCAGAAGGGCAGCTTGACCTCGCGCTCGTCCAGGAAGTCGTCCGGGATCCAGGTGAAGGCGGCGTCGCCTCCCGTGGCGTCGCGGCAGGTCTCCAGCATCTCCCGCATGGCGAGGACGTCCCGGGGACCCGTGGCGTTGAAGAGACCCGTGGTGCGGCCCTCGGTCATGCGCAGCACCCAGGCGGCCAGATCGCGGGCGTCGATCAGCTCGACCGGCCGGTCGGGACGGCCCGGCGCCAGCACCTCCCCGCCCCGGGCCGCGCGCTCCACCCAGTACGCGAAGCGGCCGGTGTGGTCCCACGGTCCCACGATGATGCAGGGGCGGACGATCAGCGACCGGTCCGGAAAGCTCTCCTCCACCAGCTCTTCACAGCGGACCTTGAGCCGCCCGTAGTCGTCCGAGGAGACCTCGTCGGCTTCGTCGTCCTCCGGGAGGGGCTGCTCCAGGGGTGAATCCTCGCGGAGGCCCGGCGTCTTGAAGGAGGCGTAGACCGAGATCGTGGAGATGAAGACGTACCGCTCCACGGCGTCCGCCAGCAGATCGGTGGAGGCTTTGACTTCCCTGGGCAGGTAGCCGTTGACGTCGAGGACGGCGTCCCAGCGGCGCCCCCGAAGAGGTGCGAGGTCACCGCCCCGGTCCCCCAGGAGGTGCTCGGCTTCGGGGAACAGGCCGGGGTTGGTGCGGCCGCGGTGGAAGAGGGTGACCTGGTGGCCGCCCGCCAGCGCGGCCTCGGCGAGGTGGCGGCCGACGAATTTCGTGCCGCCGAGGACGAGGAGGCGCATGGGTGGAACCTACAGCAAGGACACCAAGGACACCAGGGACCTCAAGGACAAAGGACGGCAAATCTACTGTCCTTGAAGTCCTTGGTGTCCCTGGTGTCCCTGGTGTCCTTTTTACTCGTACCGCAGCGCTTCAATCGGGTCCAGCGCCGCCGCGCGGGCCGCCGGGTAGATCCCCGAGGCCAGCCCCACGCCCATGGCGACGCCGGTCGAGAGGATGATCGAGCCGGTGGTGACGATCGTTTCCCAGCCGGCGAAGGCGGCCACGCCCTTGGCCAGGGCGAGGCCGGCGACGATCCCGGTCACGCCGCCGATCAGGCTGATGGCGAAGGACTCGACGATGAACTGGAAGCGGATGTCGTAGCGGCGGGCGCCCACGGCCCGCCGGACGCCGATCTCCCGCGTCCGCTCCAGCACCGTGGCCAGCATGATGTTCATGATGCCGATGCCGCCCACCAGCAGGGAGATCCCGGCGATGGCCCCCATGACCACGTTGAACAGGCGCTGGGTGCGCCGGCTCTCCGCCAGCAGGGCCTCGGGCACCACCAATTCGTAATCGTCCGTGCCGCCGTGCAGCCGGTCGACCAGGTCGCGCAGGATCGGCGAGGTCTCCTGGCCGCTCGTGCCCGGCTTCATGCGGACCACGATCTCGTCCAGAGGCGAGGCGAGCACCGGATGCTCGAACTTGCGCTCGGCGGTCGAGAGCGGCAGGTAGATCTCGCGCGATCCGGAGGCGGCGGCGGCTCCGGCGGCCTCCCCGCCCTCTTCTCCTTCTCCCTCTCCCCCGCCGCCGGGAGCCAGCGGGCTATCCCCTTCCTTCCCGCCCGCCTGGGAGGCGTCCCCCGCCGACGCCAGCACACCCACGACCTCCAGCCAGACCTCGTTGACCTTCACGAGCTTGCCCACGGCCGGGCTGTAGCCGAAGAGGTCGCGGCGCACCTCCGGACCGATGACGCAGACCTGGGCGTGGGTGCTCTCGTCCAGGGGATCGAGGAAGCGGCCCTCGGACACGCCGAGGCTGGCCAGGCGGGCGTAGCTCGGGGTGACGCCGTAGACGGCGGCGCCTTCGGTCTTGCCGGTGGGCGAGAGCACCTTGTAGGGCTCCAGCTTGATGCGCGGGGCCACCAGCTCGACGCCGGGCACGGCCTCGGCGATGGCGGCGGCGTCGCGGTGGGAGACCCCCTGCGAGGTGCGGCGGATCTCGCGCAGCTCGTCGTCCTTGAAGGTCTTGGCGCGCACGATGACGTTGCGCAGCCCCAGGCGCTCGATGCTCTCCAGGGCCTGCCGCTCGGCCCCGGCGCCGATCGCCATCATGGCGATCACGGCGGCGACGCCGAAGATCATGCCGAGCATGGTCAGCGCCGAGCGCAGCTTGTGCGCCGCGAGGTTGTCCAGCGCCGAACGGAAGGCTTCGCGGGGCGTCATCGCGTCACGGTCATCGGATGATGATCATGCCCCCGCCCTGCGGCGCGGCGGACGGCGGCGGACGGCGCTCGATCTTCTTGCGCTCCGGGGGCGCGTTCGCCGGACGGGTAGGGTCGCGCAGGGCCAGCAGGTCGCCCGGCTTCACGCCGGAATCGACGACCACGCGGCCCATGGTGGAGGGTCCCAGCTTGACCTCGACGGGATCGAAGCCGTCGCCGTTCTTGCGGTAGACCACGGAGCGGCCGTCGCGGTCGAACACGGCCTGTCGGGGGACGAGCAGGGCGCCCTTGCGCTCGTCGAGCGAGAGCGTCGCCCGCACCCGCTGGCCCGGCTTCATGACCTTGGGATCGGTGTGGTCCAGGGCCAGCGTGACGGCGAAGTACTGGACGGGCGAGCCCGGGATGCGCGGCTTGGCCAGCGAATCCACGCGGGCGATCCTGGCGGGGAACGAGACGCCGGGGGCGGACTCCACCACGACCGACGCGGGCCGGCCCGCCTTGAGGCCGCCGGCGTCCGCCTCCAGGACGAAGACCTCGGCCTCCATGGCCGAGAGGTCCGGGATCTCCGCCAGGGGCTGGCCGTTCCAGACGCTGTCGCCCACCCGGGTGGCGTCGCCGCGCCAGTTGCGCTTGAGGATCAGCACGCCGTCGTGGGGCGCGGTCACGTTGAGGGCCTGGAGGCCGGCCCGGGCCTGCTGGATCTTGGCGTCGGCCTGCCGGATCTTGATCTGCAGCAGCGCCGTCTCGGTGCCGGAGAGGCGCTCGCGGGTGCGCCGCGAGGACTGGGCATGCTTCTCCCGCTCCTGCGCCAGCTCCTGGTCGATCTCCGACTCGATGATCTCGCTGCGCGAATAGATGAGGTCGTCCTTCTTCTGGAACTGCCTGGAGTTCTCCAGCTCGACGCGGGCCATGGCGGCGTCGCGCTCCAGCTTCTTCACCTCGGCCAGGCCCTGGATCTTCTCCTTCTCCATGCGCAGCCGCGTCTCGCGCAGCTCGTCCTCGGCCTCGATCAGGCGCTTCTCGATGTCGCTGGGATCGAAGCGGATGACCACGTCCCCCTGCTTGACCCGCGAGCCGTCGACGGCGACCCAGCCGATCCGGAACGGCCCGGGCACGCCGGAGGGGACCATGATGGGAGTGGCGCGCACGGCCTGGAGGTTGCCCTGGGCCGGGACCTTGCGGACGAAATTCTGGGGCTCGGCCTTGAGGGTCGGCACCGCGCCCTCGCCGGGGCGGGCCAGGGGCAGGAACGCCGCCAGGGCCACCAGCAGCACCACGGCGAGGATGACCAGACCGGCGCGGGACGCCTTCACCTTCATCGCGACTCCTCCGCCAGATCGATCCGCGACACCTTGTCGCCGGGGGCGAGGCCGCTCCTGATCTCCACCAGCTTGTCGTTGCGCCGGCCGAGGACGGGCCGGACTTCCTCGGAGCCCCAGCCGGAGCGGCGGTAGACCACCGGGCCGTCGGCGCGGTTGAACACCGCCTCGGCGGGGATGACCAGGGTCTTGGCGGCGCGGTCGAGCTCGACCGTGCCGAAGAAGCGCATGCCGGGACGCATGAGCTGGGAGTCGGTGCGGTCGAGGTCGATCTCCAGCTTGACCACCTTGAGGGGGTTGAACTGGGATTTGGTCTGCACGGCGCCGCCGATGGCCCGCACGCGGCCGGTGTAGAGCTCGTCCTGATGGGCGTCGAGGCGCAGGGTCACGCGCTGGCCCACGGCCACGCGGCCGGCGTCGGCCTCGTCGATCTCTCCCTGGCCGCGCATGTGGCCGAGGTCCGGGATCTCCAGCACCGACATGCCGCGCCAGGCGGAGTCGCCGACCTTCTTCTTCTCGTCGCCGCGGCCGGAGACGTAGACCACGGTGCCCGCCTTGGGCGCCATCACGGTCATGCGCTGGATGGCCTCCTGCATCTCCTGCACGCGGCCGGCGGCGCGGTCGCGTTTGTTGATCAGGGCCTGGATCTCGGTGTCCGCCTGTGCCTTCTCCAGGCGGGTCTTCTCCTTGAGGTGGGCCAGCTCGCGGGTGGCCAGAGCCAGGTCCTCGCGCGCCTGGGCCAACTCCTTGGCGGCCGTCAGCTCGGCGGGCACGTCGACCTTGAGGGCGGCGCGCCGGTGGCGGGCCTCGGCTTCGGCCAGCGCCAGCTCGTTGCCGCGCAGGGACATCTCGAGGTTGGTCTGCCGCTTCTCCAGCTCCTTCTGGGCGGAGTCGCGCTCGGCCATCTTGTCCAGCAGCTCGCGCTCCAGCTCCGAGGTGTCGAAGCCCAGCACGGGCTGGCCCGGCCGCACCTGCATGCCCTCGGGCGCCATGAAGGCGATCTTGTAGTCCCAGACGTCCTTGATCTGCGGCGGGCCGATCCGCACCGCCTGCACCGAGGTGAGGACGCCGGAGACCGGCACGCCGATCACCAGGTCGTCCCGCTTGACCTCGGCCCAGTCCCCCTCGGCCTCGGCGGAGGCCCGGCCGGCGACGAGCCAGAGGGCGACCGCGACGGCCAGCAGGACCACGCCGCCGGCGGCGAAGCGGGCGAGGCGCCGCTGGCGCGGGCTCATCCGGTCCTCCCGTCGCGGGAGCGCAGGCGGGCGCCTTCCTGGACGCCGCTCTCGACCACGCACACCTGGGCGCCGCAGGGGCCGAGGCGCACCTCGGCGGCGCCGCCGCCGGCGAGCAGGGCGCGTGGCTTGTCGCCGGTCAGGTCGAGGGCGGCGCGGGGGACCAGCAGGGCGTTCTTCCGTTCCCGCCCCAGCACCTCCACCCGCACGGACATGCCGGGCCGCATCCGCTGCGTGTCCGACTGGTCAAGGGAAATGCGCACCGGGAAGGCGCGCAGCAGCGGACTGCGGCGCGACTCGCGCGCCACCGGCGAGATGTCGCTCACGCGGCCGCGGAAGGTGCGGTCGGGGAAAGCGTCGAGGGTGCAGACCACCGGCATGCCGGGCGCGATGCGGCCGTCGTCGACGTCGGAGAGGTTGGCCTCGACCATCATCGAGTCGAGGTCCGGCAGGCTCGCCACGGTCATGCCCACCCAGACCGAGTCCCCCTCCTGGAGCTTGCGCCCCTCCCAGGGGTGGTCGCCCACCAGGACCATGCCGTTGCGGGGAGCGCGCAGGGTGAGGGCGGCGATGGATTCCTCGGCGTTGTGGATCTGGCGCTGGGACTTCTCCAGAGAGATCCGCTGCACCTGGACGTCGGTGGTGCTCCCCTTCTTCTGGGCCGCCAGCTCCTCCTGGGCCTTGATCAGGCCCGTCTCCGCCCGCTTGAGGGCGAGCTGGCGCTCCTGGTACTCGCGCAGGGAGAGGATGTCCTTGGGGACGTCGGCGGCGATGCGGGCCTTCTCCAGCTCGGCCTTGGCCTTCTCCACCTCGAACTGCTTCTGGGCCGCCGCCGTGCGTGCTTCGGCCCGGACGCGGTCGAGGTCGCTGCCGGCGTTGGCGGCGGTCAGGCGCTTCTCCTCCAGCTCGGAGGCGAACTGCGAATTGTCGAACTCCACCACCGGATCGCCGGCCTTGACGCGCGAGCCGTCCTCGGCGATCCAGCGCACCTGGAGCTGCCAGACCTCGGTGCGCGGCACGGTCAGCGGATCGCCGCGCTCGGCGGCCAGCTCGCCGGAGAGCAGGACTCGTTCCCGGAACGTCCCGCGGCGGACGGTCAGGTCCCCCCCCGCCGCCTTGGCCTCCCCCTGGGCGCGTCCCGACCCGGAGCATCCCGGGAGGGAGAGACAGATGATCGCTACGAGGCTTGCGAGAGCCGTTCTCATTCCGTGCATTCCTTCAACATCAACGTATACGGCAGAGGAGAATTCCTGTCTAGGGGGAGAGGGCAAGAACGGACACGGACGAGCACGGACAACCACGGACAACCACGGACCGGATCGCGGCATCTTCTCTGTCCGTGGTCGTCCGTGCCCCCTCTTTCCCCTACTGCCCGAAATCCACCTTCGGCGCCGTCTCCGCCCCGGGCTGGGACTGGAAGTACGGCTTCGGCTGGAAGCCCAGCATGCGGGCGAAGAGGGCGGCCGGGAAGCGGCGGACGCGGGTGTTGTAGTCCTGGGCCGCCTCGTTGAAGCGCATGCGCTCCACCGAGACACGGTTCTCCGATCCCTCGAGCTGCACCATCAGGTCCCGGAAGGCGGGCACGGACTGGAGCTGCGGATACTGCTCCACCACCACCAGCAGCCGCGAGAGGGCCGAGGAGAGGCCGTCCTGGGCCTGCTGGTACTGCTGGAACTTCTGGGGATCGTTGAGGATCTCCTGGGTCGCCTGCTGGCTGACCTGGCCCACCCGGCTGCGGGCCTCCACGATCCGCGTCAGCGTCTCCTGCTCGAAGTTGGCCGCGCCCTTGACGGTGGCCACCAGGTTGGGGATCAGGTCCGCGCGGCGCTGGTAGGCGTTCTGCACCTGCGCCCACTTGGCCTCCACGTTCTGCTCGGACCCCACCAGGCTGTTGTAGGTGCCCGCCAGGAACATTCCCAGGATCACGACCAGCACGACGACCACGATCCCGGCGATCAGACATCCGCTTCGCCTCATGGCAACCCCTCCTTGGAGGGGGATCATATCCCCGTGCTACAGTCCGCGCCATGAGGCCCTACCTGGACCTCCTCCAGCACATCCTGGATCACGGAGTCCGCAAATCCGACCGCACCGGCACCGGGACGCTCTCCGTCTTCGGCTGGCAGATGCGCTTCGACCTCGAAGCGGGCTTCCCCCTGCTGACCACCAAGAAGCTGCACCTGCGCTCGATCATCCACGAGTTGCTCTGGTTCCTCGCCGGGGACACCAACGTCCGCTACCTCCAGGAGCACGGCGTGACCATCTGGGACGAGTGGGCCAACCAGAACGGCGACCTCGGCCCGGTCTACGGCTCGCAGTGGCGCTCCTGGCCCGCCCCGGACGGCGGCTCGATCGACCAGATCGCCCGCGTGGTGGAACAGATCCGGACCAATCCCGACTCGCGCCGCCACATCGTGAGCGCCTGGAACGTGGCCGAGATCGACGAGATGGCCCTGCCCCCCTGCCATGCCCTGTTCCAGTTCTGGGTGGGCGAAGGGCGCCTCTCCTGCCAGCTCTACCAGCGCAGCGCCGACGTGTTCCTGGGCGTGCCGTTCAACATCGCCTCCTATGCGCTGCTGACGATGATGGTGGCCCAGGTCTGCGGCCTGCGCCCGGGGGACTTCGTGCACACCTTCGGCGACGCCCATCTCTACCTCAATCACCTGGAGCAGGCACGCCTCCAGCTCTCCCGCGAGCCCCGGCCGCTGCCGCGGATGGAGATCAACCCGGAGGTCACCTCGATCTTCGGCTTCAAGTACGAGGACTTCACCCTGACCGGCTACGACCCGCATCCCGCGATCAAGGCGCCCATCGCCGTATGAAGAAGCGGATCTCGCTCATCGCCGCCATGGCCGCCAACCGGTCCATCGGCATCGACAGCCGCCTCCCCTGGCATCTCCCCGCGGACCTCAAGCGCTTCAAGGCCCTGACCATGGGCCACACCATGATCATGGGGCGCAAGACCTACGATTCCATCAGCGGCGGCCCGCTGCCGGGGCGGGAGACGATCGTGGTCACCCGCCAGCAGGGGTACACCCCGCCCGGCGTCCGGGTGGCCTACTCGCTGGACGAAGCTTTGGCGATGACTGAAGGCGAAGAGGAGGTCTTCGTGGCCGGCGGCGAAGAGATCTTCCGCCTGGCCCTGGACCTGGGCCGCGCCGACCGCATCTACCTGACCCGCATCGAGAAGGATTACCCCGGCGACACGTTCTTCCCCGCATTCGACGAGTCCGCCTGGAAGGTCGTCGAGCGGGAGGATTTCCCGGCCACGGAGCGGAATCCCGCGTTCACTTTTCTGACCCTGGATCGCGCCCTCACCCCCGGCCCCTCTCCTGACCCCTCCCTCCCTCCCCCACCGGGAGAGGGGAGAAAGGCGGGGCAATCTTGAAGCTCGTCCCTGGTGTCCTTGCTGTCCTTGTCGTCCTTGTTTCCTGCGACCGCTCCCCCTTCCAGGAGGAGCGCCGCTCCACCGAGGTCATCCGCAAGGCCCGCGTCTACCTGATCGCGGATCCGTCGGAGGAGGGTTGTGGCGGCGCCGCCGCGCCCTACGAGGTGGAGCTGGGCAGCCCCTCCCCCGCTCTCGGCGGAACGGTCGAGGCGTTGCTGTCCCTGGGGGACCGCTCCGACGGGTCCGGTTTCTACAACGCCCTCGCCCACTCGCCTCTGAAGATCGAACGAATGGAGCGCTCGGGCCCCGTGGTGCGGTTCTACCTCACCGGCTATCTGGAATTGGGAGGCGAGTGCGACGCTCCGCGCGTCCTCTCGCAGCTCACCGAGACCGCCACCCAGTTCAGCGACGTCGACACGGCGGAGTTCTTCCTCGACGGCAAGCCGTTGGCAGAATTGCTGTCAGGAAAGGGATAGGAGAAGGCCGGCCGCGGAGACCGCGGCCGGCGCGGTCCGCTCAGATCTTGCGGCAGCGGCAGCAGTCGTTGCCGGTCGGCGAGAGCACGTATCCCGGAGGACAGGCCTCACACCGGACGAGCGAGCAGTCGACCTGCTGAGCGGAGACGTTGGGGACCTGGGTGACGCCGAAAGCGCCGGCGAGCACGAGGCCCGCGAGAATCAGTCTCTTCATGGGTGTTGTACTCCTATTCCTGTGGTTCTGGGTCCTCATGGACCCGCTGACGGGAGAAACGACGAGGGCTCCCCGATCCCCTCACTCCGCGCGTAAAAAAGAGGACCGCCGGCCCGGCTTTCAACCGAGCCGGCGGTGGGGAGAGGAGCGGAGAATCTCCGCCCCGGGGATTTCGGGATTTTTCGGTTCTGGGATCAGACCGGGACGCAGCGGCAGCAGTCGTTCGGCTTCGGCGACCAGACGGTGCCGGCCGGGCACTCCATGCAGCGCACTCCGTCGCAGGGATTGGCGGCCGCGGCCGGGGTCGGGATGAGGGAAACGGCCCAGGTTCCGGCCAGCACGAGGCCGGCAAGCAGCATTCTCTTCACGGCATTGCCTCCAGTAGAGGAAACAAGGAGAGGACCTTCATGGTCCCCCCCAGGAGAGCGGGGGGGACCCCCGCCACGCATCAGAAGTGTGGCAATCACCAAAGACCGGGACAGCGAAATTTCAGGCGGCGGCGCGCTCGCGGAACCAGGCGGCGGTGCGGGCCAGTCCCTCGCTCAGCGGCAGGGGATCCGGCAGGCCCAGCTCGCGGCGGCCGAGGCCGGCGTCCACGCTCGACCGCATCTGCTCGCCGGACTTGGCCGGCCCGTGCACCGCCGCGAGGCCGGAGCCCACCGCCCGGGCCAGTCCGTTGTAGAGCTCGACCACGGAGGTCTCGACGCCGGTGCCCACGTTGTAGATGTGGAAGCCCGGCCGGCCCGCCGCCGCGAGGTTGGCCCGCACCACGTCCGAGACGTGGACGTAGTCCCGGGTCTGCTCGCCGGTGCCGTTGATGGTGGGGACCTCCCCCGCCAGCAGGCGCTTGAGGAAGATGGCCACCACGCCGGCCTCGCCGTGCGGGTTCTGCCGCTCGCCGTAGACGTTGGCGTAGCGCAGGCAGGTGGCGTCGAGCCCGTAGGCGACGTGGTAGTAGTAGAGGTAGCGCTCGAAAGAGAGCTTGGAGATTCCGTAGGGGGAGACCGGCCGCGCCGGGTGCTCCTCGGTGGCCGGGAAGAAGTCCTGCTCGCCGTAGATGGCGCCGCCCGTGGAGGCGAAGAGGATCTGGCGGACGCCGCCGCGCCGCGCCGCTTCCGCCAGGTTCAGGCTGCCCAGGATGTTGACGTCGGCGTCGAACACGGGGTCCTCCACCGAGCGCCGCACGTCCATCTGCGCGGCGTGGTGGACCAGGATCTCCACCCCCGAATCCCGCACCAGGGCCGCCGCCTCGGGGGAGCGGATGTCCAGGACGTGCAGCTCGGCGCCCGCGGGCACGTTCTCGCGCCGGCCGCCGGAAAGGTTGTCGATGATCAAGACGCGCCGGCCCGCCGCCAGGAAGGCCTCGGCCACATGGGAGCCGATGAAGCCGGCTCCCCCGGTAACGCAGACGGTTCCACTCTCTTGATGATTCGTCATGGCGCCGGAGCTTACAGCAAGAGCCAGGCCAGTCATTTCGCGCCAGCCATTTCGCGGTAGACTTGATGTCCATGTCCCGTAGAGAGGTCGAGCCGGACTACAAGCGGTTGCTCCAGTTCCGTACCGGGCTGCGCCGCTTCCTGCGCTGGAGCGAGGAGCAGGCCAAGAAGGCCGGGCTCACCGCGGCTCAGTATCAGCTCCTGCTGGCCGTCCGTGGGCACGACGGCGACCTCGGCCCGACCATCGGCGACGTCGCCGGCTACCTCCTGCTGCGGCACCACAGCGCGGTCGGGCTCGTGGACCGCGCCGTCAGGGCGGGGTGGGTGGAGCGCGGCGAAGACCCGGAGGACCGCCGGGTGGTGCGCCTGCGCCTGACGGCCAAGGGCCAGGAGATCCTGCAGAAGCTCGCCTCCCTGCACCTCAAGGAGGTCGAGCGCCTGACGCCCCTCGTCCAGGCGATCTCGGCCGCGCGGGAGTAGGACGCCGCCCCGGGCCGAGGGCTACCCCCTACGACTTCAGCTCGGACGCCAGGCACCGCAGCCGCGGCCGTTCGGGGTCGCCGAGATCCATCAGGTCCCAGGGCACGCGCCGAGGCTTCTTTCCAAAGAAGGAGATCCCGAGCCGGGCCAGCAGGGCGGCCGTCCCCAGGTGGTACTCGCGCACCACGCACTCCTCGCCTTGGATCTCCGCCGTCACGGAGAGGATCCGCCCCACCCGGGCGCCCTCCGGGTCCCGCACCAGCCTGCCCAGCAGCAGCTCGAAATGGACCTTGCCTCCAGCCATCAATCCTCTCCCGGCACCTTGGCCACGAAGCGGTCGCGCAGCCAGCGCTCCCAGTCGAAGGCCGGCGTCTCGAGCGCCTTGAGATCGACCTGGACGTGGTAGTTGGTGACCTCCTTCACCTTCTCCCAGGGGACGCGGAAGCGGGCCGTCCTGCGGACGCTCCAGCGCCGCAGCCGTTCCACCCAGCGTTCCACCCGCGGATGGACCCGCCGCGCCAGGACCACGAAGCCCATCTCGATCGCCTCGACGCGGGGCGGGCCGTCCCCGCTGAGATCGATGACGAGGCCGTCCACGCGCCCCATCTTCGTCCCCTCCCGGTCGACCACCAGCTTGTCGAGGACATCGCGGGCCAGGTCCAGCTTCTTCATCCGCCGCCTCCGAGGAACGCCAGCGGGATCGAGACGACCGTGAGCACGAGCGACACCAGGAGCACGACCACGGCCACCGTGTTCGAGATCCAGCCGTTGGCGTGCTCCTTGAGCAGCTTGCGGTCGTTCATGAGCAGCACGAACGGCAGCGCCACGAACGGCAGGACGGCGGCCTCGGAGGCCATGGCGAGCACCGTCAGCTTGAGCGGATCGACGCCGAACAGGATGGGGAGCGAGGCGAGCAGCAGGGCGCCCGTGTAGACGCTGCTGAAGCGGGCGTCCTCGCGCGGGTCGAGGTTCTCCCCCCAGTTCCAGCCCAGCGTCTGGGCGATCGAGTACGCCATGGCCAGGGCCACCTCCAGCGTCGCCCCCAGGCAGGCGATCCCCATCGACACGGCGAACAGCAGGAATCCCCAGAAGGGGAAGGCGTCCGTCAGCATCATGGCCGCCTGATGGTAGTCGTCCACCTGGATCCCCCGCGGCGCCAGCACCATGGCGGCGACCACGATCCCGCCCATGGCGACGGCGCTGCCGAAGCTCATGCCGAGGGCGGCGATCCCCCGGTTCACGCCCACGTAGGAGCGGTCCCAGCGATCCTCCACCGCGCCGGACGAGTAGAAGTAGAAGAGGTAGGGGGAGAGCACGGCGCCCACGATGCTGACGGCGATGGCCCAGTACTTGAGCGGGTCCTCCCCCGGCAGCGACGGCACGAATCCCCGCAGGACCTCGCCGGCCGGCGGACGATGGTGGAACGCCGCCACCACGAACGCCAGGGTGATCAGGCCGAGGAGCGAAGTGCTGTTCTCGATGGTGCTGAAGGTGGACCGCCAGAGGAAGAGCCAGGCCAGGACGGCGACCGGCAGGGCCATCAGCGGGGTCGGCAGGCCCGTGACCAGGTGCAGGGCGAAGCAGACGCCGCCGATCTCCGTGGCGAGCACCAGGTAGGTCGAGAGCGTGAGCACGAGGAACGGCACGATCCAGAAGGTGAAGCCCAGGTGTTCCCGGATGGCGTCCGGCAGGGCCTTCTTCGTGACCGCGGCGAACCGGCCGGACATCTCCACCAGGAAGATCACGATAAGGGTGGCGGCGGCGACCGCCCACAGGAGCTGGAAACGGTAATTGGCACCCGCCTGGGCGCTGGTGGCCATGGCGCCCATGTCGAAGAAGCCGCCCACGGCCGTCAGGATGCCGAGGGCGAGCTGAAGCCACTTCTTCACGGCCCCTTCCCCGCGTTCTGGAGCGTCTCGAAGCGGGCGCGCAACCCGGCCAACTGACGTGCCTGCCGCGCCACCGCCGCCCGGTCGCCGGCCTCGACCCCGCGCTCCAGTCCGGCGCCGGCCGCCTTGGCTTCCGCGAGCAGCCGGCGCAGGGGAACGGTCACCTCGGGGCGGGCCCGGGATTTCGCGCTCTCCTCATCCGCCTTCTCGAATTCCTTCCGGGCGGCCGAGAGGCTCGCTCTCAGAAAAGACGAGGGGAGACTGTTGGCGGCCCACTTCTCGCCAGCCATCTGCAGGCTGGCGAGCCAGGAGCCGACGGGCTCGACCTTGTGGAGCAGATCCTCCTCAGGGGATTTCTTCTGGCAGGCGAGCAGCAGGGCGGCGGCCAGGATCGCGGCCAGCCCGCCCGCAGCACACCGGCGTCGGGAAGAGGAAGGGGTCTGCATTCGCTCACACTCGGCAACAGCTACATCTACGGCTGCCGAGCCAACCCCAGCAAATCCCGTTCCTAGTCCCCACCTCCCATGATCAGCGAGCCGAGACCGCCGAGGGCGGAGCCCTCCCCCTTGTTGTTGGGGATCGCCGAGAGCACCTGCTTGGCCACCCGCTTGAAGGGCAGCGACTGGATCCAGACCGTGCCGGGGCCGGTGACCGCCGCGTAGAAGAGTCCCTCGCCGCCGAAGAACGCCGTCTTGATGCCGCTCACCATCTGGATGTCGTAGGTCACCGTCTGCTCGAAGGCCACCAGGCAGCCGGTGTCCACGCGGAGGGTCTCGCCGGGCGCGAGCTGGCGCTTGAAGATCGTGCCGCCCGAGTGGAGGAAGGCCATGCCGTCCCCCTCCAGCTTCTGGAGGATGAAGCCTTCGCCGCCGAACAGGCCGGAGCCCAGGCGGCGGTTGAGGGCGATGCCCACCGAGATGCCCTTGGCCGCGCAAAGGAAGGAGTCCTTCTCGCAGAGGAGGCGGCCGCCGTGGTCCTTGAGGTCCAGGGCCACGATCTTGCCCGGATAGGGAGCGGCGAAGGCCACCTTCTGCTTGCCCGGGCCGTTGTTGCTGAAGACGGTCATGAACAGCGACTCGCCGGTGAGCACCCGCTTGCCGGCGGAGAGCAGCTTGCCCATCAGGCCGCCCTGGTCCTGGCCCGAGCCGTCGCCGAAGATGGTCTGCATCTGGATGCCGGGCTCCATGTAGAGGAAGGCGCCGGCCTCGGCGATGCAGGCCTCCCCGGGATCGAGGGCGACCTCCACGTACTGCATGTCCTCGCCGAACAGCTCGTAGTCGATCTCGTGGGCCCGTCCGCCGCCGCCCAGCCCCCCCATGCCCGGCGGCGGGGGCGGCGGCGCGAAGCCGCCCTGGAAGGAGCCGGCGAACTCCGGATGGCTGGAAATGGGCGCCCAGTTGGCCATCCCCTGCGTGAAGACGTGGGCGTCGCGCCCGATGCGCCCGCCCTGGATGCCGGAGACCACCTCGTCCCGGCTCATCGGACCCTGCTGCTGGCCGCCTACGGCTACGTACCAGACCTTGTCGCTCATTGGGATTCTCCTCGGTGAAGGTGTGCTCTGCTGCGCGGGGTATTGTATCTGGCGTCCAGGGTGGCGTTGCCTTCTGGGGCGCTCTGCCTGCGAGACCTCACCCCCTGGCCCCCTCTCCCATCGCCCACCCACCCGACCGGGAGAGGGGGAACGATGAGGAGACGATCTTGCCGAGACCAAGAAGACCTCAAGCGCAGAGACCTCCCTCTCCCGGGGGCGGGTGGCAGGGAGATGGGAGAGGGACCGAGGGTGAGGTCTCGGAGGGCATGCCGCCCCAGCCGGCAATGCCACCCTGAACCTCCCCTCACATCATGAGGGGGCTTTACAACTCCCCCGCCCTCCCCGTATCCTGATTCCCTCACATCGTGAGGGGAAGAAAGGATACCCATGGCTCGCGATTCGCTGGAACTCATGCAAGGGACCGTCGCGGTCCTGATCCTGAAATCTCTCTCCTGGCGGCCCATGCACGGCTACGACATCTCGCGCTGGATCCGCGGGCGCAGCGACGGCGCCCTGGGCCTGGAGGACGCGGCCCTCTACCAGGCCCTCCACCGCCTGGAACGCAAGGGTTGGATCGAGGCCGAGTGGGGCCTCTCCGAGTCCAACCGCAAGGCCAAGTTCTACCGCCTCACCGACGAGGGACGGCGGCAGCTCCAGGCCGAGGTCTCGACTTGGCGGCGCTACGTGGAGGCGGTGTCCAAAGTTCTCGACGAGGCCGAGGCCGTCTGAGCCCATGCCTCCCTCCCCCGCCAGACGGCTCTTCCGGTTCCCCCGGCGCACCGCCGCCCAGGTGACGGCGGACGTCGAGGCGGAGCTCGACTTCCACCTCGACATGGTGGCGCGCGAGCTCGTCGAGGAGGGCTGGCATCCCGAGGAGGCCCGCGCCGAGGCCCGGCGCCGCTTCGGGGATCTTCAAGGAACCATCGAGTACTGCCGCGCCCTGGACGTGCGGAAGGAGACGCAGATGAAGTGGAAGGAACGGCTCGGCGGATTGGGGCAGGACCTGCGCTACGGCATCCGGCAGCTCGGGAAGAGCCCCGGGTTCACCCTGGTCGCGGTGCTGACTCTGGCGCTGGGGATCGGCGCCACCACGGCCATCTTCAGCGTGGTCTACGGCGCGGTGATCCGCCCCCTTCCCTGGAAGGAGCCGGAGCGGCTGGTCCGCCTCTTCTTCCTCAGCCCCGAGGGCGAGCGGCACGGCGCCTTCTCCCCCGCCAACTTCCTGGATCTGCGGGCCCAGAGCAAGACCCTGTCGGGGGTGACGGCGATCACCAACGCCACGTTGAACCTGAGCGGCGGCGGCGCGGAGCCGGAGCGCCTGCCGGGCGCCCGGGTCAGCGCCAACTACTTCGAGGTCATGGGGATGCGGCCCATGGCGGGACGCACCTTCGCGCCGGATGAGGACCAGCCCGGCGCCCAGCGCGTGGCCGTGATCTCGGAAGAGCTGTGGCGGCGGCGCTTCGGCGGCGATCCCGAGATGATCGGGCGGATCCTCACCCTCAACGGCGAGCCCCACACGGTGGTGGGCATCCTGGCCCGGGGCACCCAGCTCCCCTCGGGAGCCGACGCCTGGGTGCCGCTGGCGTTCACGCCGGACGAGGTGGAAAGGCGAGGCGCGGTCTGGTTCGGCGCCTTCGGCCGGCTGGCGCCGGGGGCGACGCTGGAGCGGGCCACCGCCGAAGGCAGCCTGATCGCCCGCCGGCTGGCGAAGCAGTATCCGGACGCCAACGCGGGCTACCTGGAGACCATGACCTTCGAGCCGTTACAGGAGAGCCTCATCGGACCGTCGCGGAAGCCGCTGCTGCTCCTTCTGGGAGCGGTGAGCTTCGTGCTGCTGATCGCCTGCGTCAATGTGGCGAACCTGCTGCTGGTGCGCGCCGCCTCCCGCCAGGGGGAGATCGTGATCCGCTCGGCCCTGGGCGCGGGGAGGTCGCGGATCGTCCGCCAGCTCCTCACCGAGAGCGTCGTCCTGGCCCTGGCCGGCGGCGCCGCGGGGGTGGCGCTGGCTTTCTGGGCCACCCGGGCGCTGGTGAAGCTGGCCCCGGCGGGAGTGCCGCGGCTGGAGGAGCTGGGCATCGACTCCACCGCCCTGCTGTTCGCGCTGGGGGTCTCGCTGCTGACCGGCGTGCTGTTCGGGCTCGCGCCGGCCCTCCAGACGTCGCGGACGGACCTGAGCGCGGCCTTACGCGAAGGCACCCGCGGCTCCAAGGGGAAGGGAGGCACCCGGGCCCGGAGCCTTCTGGTGGTTGCGGAGATGGCCCTGGCGGTCGTGCTGCTGGCCGGCGCCGGGCTGCTGATCCGCAGCTTCGCCCTGCTCCAGGGGGTGAAGACGGGGTTCGATCAACAGGGTGTGGTGACGTTCAACCTCGAGCTGCCGACCGCCAAGTACTCGGAGGAAGAGAAACTCCGGAGCTTCACGGCGGCGTTGACGGAAAGGCTGGCGCGGCTGCCCGGCGTGGAGTCCGCGGGGGCGACGGTCTCCGGGCTGCCCTTCGACGGCGGCGAGGACGTCCTGACCTTCTCCGTCGAGGGCCGCCCTCCGGCGCCCCCGGGCAAGGAGGACTCGATGATCATCGGCACCGCCACGCCGGACTACTTCAAGACCCTGGGCATCCCGGTGGTCCGCGGCCGGGCCTTCCTACCCCAGGACCGGGCCGGCGCCCCGGGGGCGATGGTGATCAACGAGGCCGCCGCGCGCCGCTTCTTCCCCCACCAGAATCCGCTGGGCCAGAGGGTCACGATCGGCGCGCGCGACGCCAAATCCAGTGAGATCGTGGGTGTGGTGGCCGATTTCAAGCAGGACGAGCTGGAGCGCGAGGTCGAGCCGCAGATGTTCCTGCCCTACGACCAGCTTCCCTGGGAATCGCTCGCCGTCGTGCTGCGCTCCAGCCAGGAGGCGCAGGCCCTGGCCCCGGCGATCCGGACCGCGGTGCGGGAGCTCGACCCCGACCTGCCCCTGTACGGATTGCAATCGATGGACGAGCTGGTCGCGAAGTCCACGGCGCCGTCCCGCTTCTACATGCTGCTGCTGGGGGGTTTCGCCTTTATTTCCCTGGTGCTGGCGGCGGTGGGGATCTACGGCGTGATCGCCTACGCGGTGCGGCAGCGCACCCAGGAGATCGGCATCCGGATCGCCCTGGGGGCCACGGGAGACCGGGTGCTGCGCATGGTGGTGGGCCAGGGATTGGCGCTGGCCGGCGTGGGCGCGTTGCTCGGCCTGCTGGGGGCGCTCTACGCCACCCGGGGGATGCAGAGCCTGCTCTTCGAGGTCAGCGCCAGCGATCCCACAATCTACGTCGGCGTGGCCCTGGTGCTGGTGGCGGTGGCCGCCGTGGCCTCCTACCTGCCGGCCCGGCGGGCCGCGCGGACGGACCCGCAGTTGGTGCTGCGGGGGGAGGTTTGAAAGGACAACCACGGACGAACACGGACCCACAAGGACTCCACGGACAGGTCAGCCCTGTCCGTGCCCGTCCGTGTTTCTGTCCGTGTCTGCCTTGTCCGTGTTCTTCCTCCCCCCTACCGCACCGACCGCCTCCCCTCCTCTCCCGTCGAGGGGGGGAGGGAGGGGTCGGGCGAGGCGTCGTCGGGGGTGGCCACGGCCCCTCCCCGCTCCGCCCCCACGGCTTCCGGGCGGCTGCCGGGCTTCTCCGCGGGCGTGGCGCCGGCGCGGCAGGCCGGGCAGTCCGCCGGCGGATAGGACGGCAGATCGAGCTGCAACAGCGACCGGAAGGGGACGTCGAACGGGTCGCGGCCAGCGGTGCGGTCGATGATGGCGCCGACGGCCACCACGCGGGCCCCCCGGGCGGTGGCCAGCGAGGCCGTCTCCAGCGTGGAGCGGCCGGTGGTCACCACGTCCTCGATGATCACCACCCGCTCCCCCTGGCGCAGGGTGAAGCCGCGGCGCAGCCCCATCTCCTCACCCTTGCGCTCGGTGAAGCGGAAGGGCACTCCCAGCTCCGCCGCCACCTCGTGGCCGATGATGACGCCGCCCAGGGCGGGCGCCAGCACCGAGTCCGGGTGGAACTGCCGCAGCAGCTCGGCCAGGTCGCTCCCCACGCGGCGGGCCCGCACGGGGTCCTCCAGGAGCAGGGCGCACTGCACGTAGGCCGCGGAGTGGAGACCCGACGAGAGAAGGAAGTGGCCGCGGCGCAACGCGCCACTGTCCTCGAGCATCTGCATCAGGATTCTTTCATTCACGGGTGGGCTCCTCCCGGTGGATGTCGTACTGGTCGAGCTTCTTGTAGAGGTTGCTGCGGGGCGTGTCGATGGCCTGGGCCGTCTGGGTGACGTTCCAGTTGTTCTCCTCCAGCTTGTGGAGGAGGAACATGCGTTCCGAGAGATCCCGGAACTCCCGCAGGGTCTGCACGGCCAGCAATGACGTGGACAGCTCGGGACGCGTGCCGCCGGTGGCGGCGATGACGTCCTCGCGGGTGACCTTGTCTCCTGGGGAGAGGATCAGCAGGCGCTCCACCAGGTTCTTGAGCTCGCGCACGTTGCCCTTCCAGGGCAGCGCCTTCAGGTGGGCGACGGCCTCGGGGGTGAACTCCTTGGCCTTGTAGTTGTTCTGGTCGGCGTAGCGCCGCACGAAGTAGTCGACGAGCACCGGCAGGTCCTCCAGGTGCTCGCGCAGCGCCGGGGTACGGACCGGGATGACGTTGAGACGGTAGAAGAGATCCTCGCGGAAACGCCCGGCGGCGATCTCCGCTTCCAGGTCGCGGTTGGTCGCCGCCACCACTCTCACGTCCACCGTCACGGTCCGCTCAGCTCCCACCGGCTCCACCTCCCCGTTCTGGAGCACACGCAAAACCTTTGCCTGCGTCCGCGCCGACATGTCGCCGATCTCGTCGAGGAAGATGGTGCCGCCGTCGGCGGCGACGAACTTGCCGATCTGCTTGCGCACGGCGCCGGTGAAGCTCCCCTTATCGTGGCCGAACAGCTCGGACTCGATCAATTCCTCGGGGATGGCGGCGCAGTTGACCTGGACGATGGGGCGCTCACGGCGGGCGGACTGGCGGTGGATGGCCCGCGCCACCAGCTCCTTGCCGGTGCCGCTCTCGCCGGTGATGAGGACGGTGGCGGGCGTGGGCGCGGCCCGCTCGATGGTCTCGCGCAGCCGGCGGATGGCCGGGGCGGCGCCCATGAGCTGGTCGGGCTCGATGCGCAGCGTCCGGTTCTCGGTCTGCAGCCGGTAGCTCTCCACCGCGTTGCGCAGGGAGAGGAGGACACGGTCCCGCTGCAAGGGCTTCTCGAAGAAGTCGTAGGCGCCCCGGCGGGTAGCCTCGACGGCCGTCGCCACGTCGGCGTGGCCGCTGATCATCAGCACCGGCATGTCGTAGCCCCGGTCGCGCAGGGCCTTGAGCAGCTCGAGGCCGTCCATCTCGGGCATCTTGATGTCGAGGATCACGGCGTCGGGGGGCCGGTCGGCGATCCGGGTCAGGGCCTGGGAGCCGCTGGCGGCCTCCTCCACCCGGTACCCCTCGTACTCCAGGATCATGTGAAGGCTGTCACGGATGGCGGATTCGTCGTCCACCACCAGCACGGAGGCGCGGAAGCTGCTGTCTCCTGGTCTAGGCATGATCTGTCACAGTGTAACAAGAAAGAGGCCGGCTCTCCCGAGCCGGCCTGTCAACCACCAGAATCGTCTGTCGGGTCGGTTACTGCCTTCTCGTTCCTACGGCACTTGCACTACGGCGAAGAACGGCTGCCGGTTCCCCGCCTGGTCGAACAACAGGGCGTAAAGGCGGACGTAGCTCTTGGACTTGGCGCCCTTGACCGCACCTTCGAACTCTTCGACGCTCGTCACCTTGCGGCCGTTGACCTCGGTGATCACGGCGCCCGGCCGCACGAACTGCTCGTACAGCGGGCTGGTGGGCGCGACGCTGGTCACCAGGACGCCGTCGACCGAGTCGGGGATGCCGCGGGCCGAGCGGTTGCTGCCGGTGAGGTCCTGGTACTGGATGCCGAGCCACTCGATGCCGCGGCCGGGCTCCGGACGGCGGACGGCGGCTTCCTGCTGCTCCTCGTCGGGACGCTCGCGCAGGCGGACCTCCCGCTGGACGGTCTTGCCGTCGCGCCAGACGTCCAGGGTCACGGAGGCGTCGGGGCCCTTGTTGGAAACGTAGTTGATGAGGTCGCGGGTGGTCTTGATCTTCCGCCCGTCGACCGCCAGGATCACGTCGCCGTGCTGGATGCCGGCCTGCGCGGCCGGGGTGCCGTCCTCGACGTTCTGCACCAGCGCGCCGTCGGTGCTCGGGAGACCCCAGGCCTGGGCCTGGGCGTAGGTCAGGTTGTTGATGCCGATGCCGAGATAGCCGCGGCTGACCCGGCCCTTGTCGCGGAGCTGGGGCAGGATCTCCTTGAGGGTGTTGACCGGCACGGCGAAGCCGATGTTCTCGGCGCCCCAGTTGATGGCGGTGGCGATGGCGATCACCTCGCCGCGCATGTTCACCAGCGGGCCGCCGGAGTTGCCGAAGTTGATCGCGGCGTCGGTCTGGATGAAGTTCTCGAAGGAGGCGTTGCTGATGCCGATCGACCGGTGCTTGGCGCTGACCACGCCGGTGGTCACGGTCTTGTCCAGGTTCAGCGGGTTGCCGATGGCCATCACCCAGTCGCCCACGCGCAGATCTTCGCTGTCGCCCAGCTCGAGGTAGCGCAGGCTGCGGCCGGCGTCGATCTTCAGCAGGGCGATGTCGGTGGCCTTGTCCGTGCCCTTGACCTCGGCCGGATAGTCCCGGTCGCCGAGGTGGACCTTGACGGAGGTCGCCCCCTCGATCACGTGATAGTTGGTCACCACCAGGCCGTCGGAGCTGATGACGAAGCCGCTGCCGCCCGAATCGGAGCGGAACTCGTCAGGCTGCCGCGGATCGCCCTCTTCCTGCTGCGGCTGCTGGTTCGGCCGCCGGTTGCGCGGCCCGAAGAAGAACTCGAACGGATCCACGCCGCCCTGGCGCCCGTCGTTCTTCTCGATGGTGGCGGCCTGGATGGACACCACCGCCGGGTCCACCGCCTCGGCGAGGTCGGCGAAGCTGGGCAGCGTCGTCGTGCTCTGGTTGCGGGCTGCGAGCCGGGTGGCGGAAAGACTGGCGTTCGCCTCCTGCGCGGCGCTGGGGACTGTCCACTGCAGGCCCCCAGCGAGGACCATGCCGAAGACGACCGCCCCCACCACCAGGAGGACGGTGGCCAGATTTCTCTTCTGTGTCGTGCTCATGGGGACTGCGGTCTCCTTTCTCTATCTCGCTCAATCCTGAGAAGCAATCGTCTTGCCAGGCAAATTCCATAGGGAGAACGGCTCCCGGTCCGTCCGAAACCGCGCCAGAATGGCACGAATTCCACCCCCTTGCGGCGGAATTGCGAATGCGGGAAGATTTCTCCGGGCCTGCCGTGTTCTAGGGGCTGAGCGCGGAGTTTTCCGCAGACCGCCCCCTTCCCGACCGCTCCAAAGGGGTCCCCGGAGCCGGCAAGGCGTTGCCTTGTCGTAACTTGAAACGGCGAGTCCATCCTTCTATAATGGGTCGGCCAGCTTGCCCTGACCGGCGACGGTCGGTAGAGAGTGGGTGTCGAGCCCACTTTTTTTGTTGGAATCAAGGAGAACGAAAACGAGCCCGATGGCGACGACACCTGACCGAATCGCGGAGCTGACGCCGGAGCTGGAGCAGATCGCCGCGGCGTCCGGCTGCGAATTGGTGCACGCGGAGCTGAAAGGCGGCGTGCTGCGGGTGTTCGTGGACAAGCCCGAGGGCCAGGGCGGGGTGACGCTGGAGGACTGCTCGCACGTCTCGCGGCAGATCTCGGCGCTGCTCGACGTGCTGGACTTCGGCAAGTCCCGCTACATCCTGGAGGTCTCCTCGCCGGGGCTCGACCGGCAGCTCTACAAGCCGCGCGACTACGAGCGGTTCGCCGGGCGCCTCGCGCGGGTGACGCTGGACGATCCCGAGACCGGGAAGAAAGCGACGGTGACGGCGCGCCTGCAAGGGCTGCGCACGACCGAGGGGACGGCGGAGGAGAACGCCGCGGTGGTCCTGGCGGACGACCGCACCGGCGAGCGGTGGGAAGTCCCGCTCAAGAACGTCAAGACGGCTCGCCTCGAGATCGAGCTGTAGCTGAATAGGAAGAGAACCCATGCCTCAGGCACCAACTGCTGAACTGAACCTCAACGAGATCCTGCGCCAGGTCGCGCGAGAGAAGGACATCGACCTGGAGCGGTGGATCTCCGCCCTCGAGGACGCCATGGCGTCCGCGGCCAAGAAGCAGCACCGGATCAAGGAACCGGTGCGCGCCCATCTCGACCGCGAGACCGGCAAGTTCGAGGCCTTCATCGTCAAGAAGGTCGTGGAGACGGTGGAGGATCCGCTGGCCGAGTGGACGGTCGAGGAGGCGCGGGACCACAAGCGGGACGCCGAGGTGGGCGACGAGATCCACCTGCCGGTCTCCACCGACGGCCTCGGCCGCATCGCCGCCCAGAACGCCAAGCAGGTGCTCTACCAGCGCGTCCGCGAGGCGGAGCGCGAGAACATCTACAACGAGTACATCGACCGCGTGGGCGAGATCCTCAACGGCACGGTCAAGCGCTTCGAGCGCGGCGACATCATCGTCGACCTCGGCCGCACCGAGGCCATCGTGCCCCGCTCCGAGCAGGCGCGCCACGAGCGCTACAGCCAGGGCGAGCGCATCCGCGCCGTGATCGTCGACGTCCACAAGCAGCCCAAGGGGCCGCAGATCGTGCTCTCGCGCACCGACCCGAGACTGCTGGTCAAGCTGTTCGAGACCGAGGTGCCGGAGATCTACGACGGCACGGTGGTGATCAAGAACGCCGTGCGGGCGCCCGGCGAGCGGGCCAAGGTGGCGGTCTACAGCCGCGAGCGCGACGTCGATCCGGTGGGCGCCTGCGTGGGCATGAAGGGCTCGCGCGTGCAGTCCATCATCCGCGAGCTGCGCGGCGAGAAGATCGACATCATCGAGTACAGCGACGACCTGGTGACCTTCGCCCAGAGCGCCCTGGCGCCGGCCAAGATCACCCGCGTGTCGGTGACGCACCAGGGCGAGGTCCCCCATCTGGATGTCATCGTGGAGGACGAGCAGCTCTCACTGGCCATCGGCAAGCGCGGGCAGAACGTGCGCCTGGCCTCGGAGCTGATCGGCTGCCGCATCGACATCAAGAGCGAGAGCGACGTCAAGGACGAGGTGGCCGACGCCCTCGCCCGCATGCTGCAGACGGCGATGAGCGAGTCCATGCCGCGGATCACCGAGGCGGACGTGATGTCGGCGCCGGGCCTGGCTGCGAGCGTGGCCGAGAGGCTCCGCGACGCCGGCTTCGGCGACGTCGACACCCTGGCGGAGACGGAGCCGGGGACGCTGCTGGCGCTGGACATCGAGGAGCTCACCCAGGACGAGGCGGAAGCCCTGGTGGAGTGGGCGAAGGAGCTGCAGGCGAAGCGCGCCGCGGACCTCGACATCGGGCCGTTCCGGGCTCCCGAGGCGGCCCCGGCGGCGGCGTCCATGGGCGACGAGGACTTCATGGCGGCCCTCAGCCGGGCGTTCGCTGAAAGCGAGAGTCATCGCACCCGGCATTCCGGAGGCGAGGAAGGCGGCGAGGAGGCGGCCGAGGACGAGGCCGGCCTCCGCTCCGGGGACGGCGAGTAGGCGTCCCGCGGAGCGCCCTCCCCTGACAGGCGGCGGAGGGCAGGCAGGCCGGACCGGGCGGGTCCGGCCATGACAGGAGTTACGAGAAGATATGGGAAAGATCCGAGTTCAGGACCTCGCGAAGATGATGGGGATCTCCAACCAGGACCTCGTCTTCAAGCTGAAGTCCATCGGTGTGCGAGTCGAGGGTGATGACGCGCACATCGACACCGACATCATCCAGGCGATCCTGGCGGGCAAGAAGCTCCCCCATCCGCGGGAGGTCATCCTGCGCGACGAGCAGACGCCGCCGACGCCGGCGGTGGACGTCCGCCGCCGGGGCGCGACCGCCATGCCGGCCTCGCCGACGGCGGCCCGCCGCCCGGCGGCGAACCCGCTGCGGCCGCAGCGCCCGCGGACGCTGATCCAGAAGGTGGAGCCGCGCATCCAGAACCTGCCGGTGTCGGAGCGCTCGCACGCCGCGCCCGCGCTGGCCGCCGAGGCGCCGCCGCTGGAGATCGCCGAGCCGCCCCGGGAGGAGGTCGTGGCCAGCGTGGCCGCGCCCGCTCCGCCGCCGCCCGTGGAGACGACCGCGCCTCCCCCGCCTCCCGCCCGCGTGGTCGAGACGTCGCCCGCCGCCACCGCGCCGCCGGCCCAGCCCGCGGCCCCGCCGCGACGCGAAGCCCCGCCGGCTCCGGGTGCCGGTGGTGGCTACCGCCGCGACAGCCCGCCGCCGCGCCGCGACCAGGGTCCGGCCCAGGGGCGTCCGGGAGGCATGCCGGGCGGCCGTCCGGGCGGTCCCATGGGACGGCCTGGCGAAGGACGCCCCGGCGACCGGCCGATGGGCCGCCCCGGCGACGGACGCCCGGGCGACCGTTCCCCCGGACGGCCGGGAGACCGTGCCGCCGGCGGCCAGCGCCCCATGGGCTCGGGCGCGCCGGCCCGTCCGGTGCCGCCGCCGCCCCGGGGCGCCGGGGGTCCCGCGACGCCCCTCTCCACCGAGGAGCAGAAGCGCCGCGCCGCCGAGCGCATGCAGGAGCAGATCGAGCGCGACAAGAAGAAGAAGGGCGGCAAGGGTGTCAAGGGCGGCGGCAAGGCCGCGCCCCGCGCCGGGATGGACGAGGATTTCACCGGCTTCAAGGGGACCCTCGAGGACCTCGACAGCGTCGAGGAGATGAGCGGTCCGATGAGCGGCCGCCGGCGCCGCCGCGTCCAGCGCAAGGAAGACGAGGACCGCGAAGGAGGCAAGATCCTGAGCTTCAAGAAGGACAAGCCCCAGGGACCGGTGATGATCAGCGAGGGCATGACCCTGCGCGAGTTCGCCGAAAAGCTCGGCGTGCGCGTGCGCGACCTGATCAACGCCCTGTTCAAGCGCGGCATCATGGCCAACATCAACCAGGTGCTGGATCCCGAGCTGGCGCAGGACCTCGCCCGCGACCTGGGCGTCGAGACCATGGTCGTCTCCTTCGAGGAGGAGGTGCAGCTGCGCCAGGAGCTGGCCGGCGGCAACGGCGCCGAGCAGCAGGACACCGGGGCGAAGAAGGTCGGCCGCGCGCCGGTGGTGACCATCATGGGCCACGTCGACCACGGCAAGACCTCGCTCCTCGACGCCATCCGGTCGTCGAAAGTGACCGAGACCGAGTTCGGCGGCATCACCCAGCACATCGGCGCCTACCACGTGGACGTCAACGGCCGGCAGATCGTCTTCGTCGACACCCCGGGCCACGAGGCGTTCACCATGATGCGCGCCCGCGGCGCCAAGGTCACCGACATCGTCGTCCTGGTGGTGGCGGCCGACGACGGCGTGATGCCGCAGACGGTGGAGGCCATCGACCACGCGCGCGCCGCCAAGGTGCCGCTGGTGGTGGCGATCAACAAGATCGACAAGGCCAACGCCAACATGGACCGCGTGAAGAAGGAGCTGTCCGACCGCGGCCTGCTGGCCGAGGACTGGGGCGGCGACACGGTCATGGTGCCGATCTCGGCGCTCAAGCGCGAGGGCATCAACGAGCTGCTGGAGATGATCCTGCTGACGGCGGACATCCTGGAGCTCAAGGGCAACCCGGACATCGCCGCCCAGGGCGCGGTCCTCGAGGCCCGCAAGGAGGTCGGCCGCGGCATCGTGGCCACCGTCCTGGTGCAGAACGGCACCCTGCGGGTGGGCGACGTGTTCGTCTCCGGCGCGGCCTGGGGCCGGGTGCGCTCGATGAGCGACGACCTCGGCCACCGGGCGCAGAGCGCCGGCCCCTCCACCCCGGTGGAGGTGACGGGCTTCAACGATCTGCCCGACGCCGGCGACATCCTGCAGGTGGTGGAGGACGAATCCAAGGCCCGCGGCATCGCCGAGTTCCGGGCCCAGGAGCAGCGCCGCCGCGGCCTCGCCTCGGCGCCCGGCCGCATGATGTCCCTCGACCAGCTCTTCAACCGCATCCAGGAGGGCGAGGTCAAGGACCTGCCGGTCATCCTCAAGGCGGACGTGCAGGGCTCGGTCGAGGTGCTCAAGGAGGCCCTGGGCAAGGCCAGCACGGAGAAGGTCAAGGTCTCGGTCCTCCACTCCGGGGTGGGCGCGATCTCGACCAACGATGTGCTGCTCGCCTCGGCGTCGAAGGCGATCATCATCGGCTTCAACGTCCGGCCCGAGCGCAGCGCGGTCGAGCTGGCCGAGAAGGAAGAGGTGGAGATCCGGCTGCACACCGTCATCTACGAGCTCATCGACGAGCTGCGCAAGGCGATGACGGGCCTGCTCGAGCCCACCTTCCGCGAGGTCTCCGCCGGCCGCGCCGAGGTGCGCGACACGTTCAAGGTGCCGAAGATCGGCACCATCGCCGGCTGCCACGTGGTCGAAGGGGTCATCCCCCGCAGCGCCGCGGTGCGGCTGCTGCGCGACAACCGCGTCATCTACGAGGGAAAGATCTCTTCCCTCCGGCGTTTCAAGGACGACGTATCCGAAGTGCGCACCGGCTTCGACTGCGGCATCGGCCTCGACCGGTTCCAGGACGTCAAGCCCGGTGACTTCATCGAGGCGTACACCCGCGAAGAGGTGGCGCCGGTCCTGTAAAAACCTCGCAGCGACCGCGGGGCGGGGGCTCGTTCCCCGTCCCGGCGGCCTGGACGGGAGGGCGGGCGCGAGCCGTTTCAACCGATGATCGTCGGAATTTCCGTATTCGAGCTGCACCTCCCGGCAAGCCGCAGCCTCAAGGACAAGCGGCGGGTGGTCAAGTCCCTGATCGACCGGGTGCACCAGCGCTTTCGCGTCTCCATCACGGAGACCGGTTTTCACGACCTGCACCAGCGGGCGGAGATCGCGATGGCGGTGGTGGTGGCCGGCGGCGAACGAGAGATGGAGAAGTTGATGGAAGAGGTCCGCAACCTGGTGGAGAGCGACCCGGAGGTCTTCCTGACCCACTGGGACCCGCAGCTCCTGGAGGGAGAAGGATGAGCCGCCGCACCGACCGCGTGGCCGACCTGCTGCGGGCCGAGCTCTCGGACCTGCTGCTGCGGGAGGTGCACGACCCGCGGGTGAAGCTGGCCTCGGTCGTTTCGGTCGAGGTCACGACCGACCTCCGGCGGGCCGTGGTGAAGATCTCGGCCCTGGGCGACGACGAGCAGAGGCAGGGGACCATCGAGGGGCTCCGTCACGCCAAGGGATTTCTCCGCACCGAGCTGGCGCACCGGCTGCGGCTGCGGACCACCCCGGAGCTCGTCTTCGAGCTCGACCGGGGCGCTGAGCACAGTCAACGTATCGCCGACATTCTGGAGAGCCTCCATGGGCCCGATGAAAGCTCCTGAGGACCTGCTGCGGAAAATCCGCCAGGGCAACCGTTTCCTGCTGACCAGCCACGTCAACCCCGACGGCGACGCCATCGGCTCCGAGCTGGGGCTGGCGCGCCTGCTGCGGCGCCTCGGCAAGAGCGCGGTGGTCTGGAACCGGGACGCCACGCCGACCCTCTACCAGCCGCTGCCCGGCAGCGACCGCATCCACGTCGGCGAGGAGCCGCCCGCCGGCTTCCCGGACGTCTTCGACGCCATCATCGTCCTGGAGTGCCCGAGCCCGGACCGCACGGGGCTGGAGCAGCACCTGAACGCCCGGCCGGTGATCAACATCGACCACCACCTGGGGAACCAGCACTACGGGGTCATCAACTGGGTGGATTCGGCGGCCCCGGCCGTGGGCGAGATGGTCTACCGCCTGTCCCAGGGGCTCAAGGCGGCGCTGGAGCCCGAGACGGCGAACTGCCTCTACCTGACGCTGGTGACGGACACCGGCGGCTTCCGCTTCTCCAACGCCACGCCCGTGGCCTTCGAGGCCGCCGCCGCCCTGGTGCGCGAGGGGGCGCAGCCGGAGCAGGTCTCGCAGTGGCTCTATGAGAGCCAGCCCCTGGGGGTGCTGCGCCTGCTGGGCGAGATGATCCAGACCCTCCGCCTGCACTGCGACGGACGGGTGGCCACCGGCCGTCTCACCCGCGCCATGTTCGAGAAGGTCGGGGCCTCCCCGGGCGACTCCGAGGGGCTCATCGACTACCTCCGCTCCATCGCCGGAGTGGACGCCGTGGCTCTGATCCGGGAGCGCGAGGACGGCTCGCACAAGGTCTCGCTGCGCAGCCGCGGCGAGGTGGACATCGAGAAGATCGCCCGCCACCACGGCGGCGGCGGTCACCGCAACGCCGCCGGCTTCGCCCTGGAGGGGGACGGCGAGGCGATCCGCGAGCAGGCCGCGGCGGCGCTCTGCGAGGCCCTGGGGGTGGGAACCAGCTAGCATGGAGATGAAAGACGGATTGCTGTTGCTGGACAAGGATCCGGGTTTCACCTCTCACGACGCCGTGCAGAAGGCGCGCCGGATCCTGCGGCAGAAGAAGATCGGTCACTGCGGCACCCTCGATCCCGACGCCACCGGCCTGCTGCTCCTCACCCTGGGCACGGCCACCCGGCTGACGCGGTTCCTGATCCGCGCGCCCAAGGTCTACGAGGGGGTGGTCCGCTTCGGGATCGTCACCGACACCTACGACGCCTCCGGGCGGGTGGTGTCCGAGGCCCCCGCCGAGGCGCTGGCGGCCCTGGACCCGCAGCGGGTGGCCGAGGCCATGCGCGCCTTCGAGGGCGAGATCCAGCAGCAGCCGCCCCCCTACTCCGCCAAGAAGGTGCAGGGGGTCAAGTACTACGAGCTCGCCCGCCGCGGCGAGGAGGTGCCCTCCGAGACCAAGGAGGTCACGGTCTACGAGTTCGTTCCCCTGGGCGGTATCGAGGACTGCCGGCTGCGCTTCCGGCTCGCCTGCTCCTCGGGGACGTACGCCCGCGGCCTAGCTCACGACCTGGGCGCCGCGCTGGGGATCGGCGGCCACCTGGCCGACCTGCGCCGCACGCGCATCGGCGCCTTCCGGGTCGAGGAAGCCGTCCGCCTCTCCCGCCTGGAGGAGATGGTCGAGGCCGGCGAGCCGCTGGGGGCCTCCTGGGTCCCGTTCGACCAGATCCCGCTCCCCTTCGGCGAGGTCACGGCCGACCCGCAGCAGGAGCACCGGATCAGCCACGGCCAGACCGTGCTCGTGCGCGAGCTGGCCGGCGAGGAGGGGGACTGGGTGAAGCTGATCAACCGCCGCCGCGAGTTCATCGCGGTCGGCACCGTCGTCGAGAGGATCGGCACCGCCGGGGTCGGCATCGTGCAGCCCCGGGTGGTGTTCCGGTGAAACCAACGCGAAGCGTCTAGTACGCCCACGGGGGCGCGGCACGCCGGGCCCAGGCTCCGGGCACGATCTGTGCTACAATGGCGCGGAGAGAAATGTAAGGAGGAGTTTGCTTTGGCGCAAACCAGGGAAGTCAAAGAGAAGATCATCAGCGAGTATCGGACTCACGATCAGGACACCGGGTCTCCGGAGGTGCAGGTGGCCATTCTGACCAACCGCATCAACGAGCTCACCGAGCACTTCAAGACCCACACGAAGGATCACCATAGCCGCCGCGGCCTGCTCAAGCTGGTCGGCCGCCGCCGCCGCCTGCTCGACTATCTGAAGGGGAAGGACCTCGAGCGCTACCGCACCACGATCGAGCGCCTCGGGCTCCGCAAGTAGTAACCCTCCCCACCGCACGAATCGGCAGGACCGTCCCGGGATCCAGCGACGGATCCCGGGACACCCGATCCTCCGGACCCCCTCCTCGGCCCTCTCCGAGGACGCGGCGAGCCCCCGACGCAGGGGGCCTCCGGAGCTGTAGGCAGACGAGAGACAGAGAAAAACAAAGAAAAGAAAGAACGAATCCATGAAGCAACGCAAAGAGATCAACGTAGGCTCGGGTACCCTCATCGTCGAGTCGGGCTACCTGGCCAAGCAGGCCAACGGGTCCTGCACCATCCGTCTGGGCGACACGGTCGTCCTGGCCACCGCCTGCATGGAGAACAAGGGCGGCGAGCGCGACTTTCTGCCGCTCACGGTCGACTACCGTGAGTACACCTACGCCGCGGGCCGCATCCCCGGCGGCTTCTTCAAGCGCGAAGGCCGGCCCACCGAGAAGGAGATCATCACCTCCCGCCTGATCGACCGCCCCCTGCGCCCCCTGTTCCCCGACGGCTACATCGCCGACACCCAGATCATCGCCTTCTGCCTCTCGGCCGACGGCGAGAACGATCCGGACATCCTGGCCATCAACGGCGCCTCCTTCGCCCTGGTGCTCTCCGACATCCCGTTCTACCACCCGGTGGGCGCGGTGCGGGTGGGCCTGATCAACGGCGAGGTGGTGATGAATCCCCCCAACAGCCTGCGGGACGTCTCCGACCTCGATCTGGTCGTGGTGGGCACCGAGGAGGCCGTGGTGATGGTGGAGGCCGGGGCCAACCAGGTCTCCGAGGAGCTGATGCTGGAGTGCATCTGGCGCGGCCACCTGGAGATCCAGAAGATCATCAAGGCCCAGCACGAGATGTTCCGCGATGGGGACCGGGAGAAGCCGATGTGGACGGCTCCCGAGCTCTATCCCGAGTCGCTCTACGAGCAGGTCAAGGGGGACATCTACGCTCCCCTCAAGGCCGCCCTCTTCACCAAGAAGAAGTTCGAGCGCAAGGCCAACGTCAACGCCGTGGTCAAGCCCTACCTCGAGCAGGTCCCCGAAGAGGAGCCGAAGAAGAAGACGCAGATCAAGCAGATCATCAGCCGCCTGGAGGAGGAGATCCTCCGCGAGGTGGTGCTCAACGAGCGCACCCGCTTCGACAACCGGCGCCTGGACGAGATCCGGTCCATCACCATCGACGTCGGCCTGCTCCCCCGCACCCACGGCTCGGCGCTGTTCACCCGCGGCGAGACGCAGGGCCTGGTCTCGGCCACGCTCGGCACCAAGCGCGACGCCCAGGTGATCGAGGAGTACGAGGGCGAGAGCATCCAGAAGTTCCTGCTGCACTACAACTTCCCGCCCTTCTCCGTGGGCGAGGTCAAGTTCCTGCGCAGTCCCGGCCGGCGCGAGATCGGCCACGGCGTGCTGGCCCGCCGCGCCCTGCTGCCGGTGCTGCCGCACGAGGACGAGTTCCCGTACACCATCCGCGTGGTCTCGGACATCCTGGAGTCGAACGGCTCCTCGTCCATGGCTACGGTCTGCGGCGGCTCGCTGGCCCTGTTCGACGCCGGCGTGCCGCTGCTGGCGCCGGTGGCCGGCGTGGCCATGGGCCTGATCAAGGGGGACGACTCCTTCGCGGTCCTCTCCGACATCGCCGGCCAGGAGGACCACTACGGCGACATGGACTTCAAGGTCGCCGGCACCCGCCACGGCGTGACCGCGCTCCAGATGGACATCAAGATCACGGGCGTGACCCGCGAGATCATGAAGGTCGCCCTGGAGCAGGCCAAGGCGGGCCGGATGCACATCCTCGACGTCATGGAGGGCACCCTGCCGCAGCCGCGGGGCGAGATGTCCAGGTTCGCTCCCCGTCTCTACACGCTGCAGATCGCCAAGGAGAAGATCCGCGACGTCATCGGACCCGGTGGCAAGACGATCCGCTCGATCATCGAGGAGACCGGCTGCGACATCGAGATCGAGGACGATGGCCGGGTGATCATCGCCTCGCCCGACGAGCCGGCGGCCCGGCGCGCCATCCAGATGGTGGAGCGCCTGACCGAGGTGCCGGAGGTCGGCAAGGTCTACACCGGCACGGTGCGGCGCATCGAGGCCTACGGGGCCTTCGTCGAGATCATGCCGGGCTCTGACGGCCTGCTGCACATCAGCGAGCTCGCTCCCTACCGGGTCCGCGAGGTCACCGACCTCCTCAAGGAGGGGGACGAGGTCGAGGTCAAGGTCATCAACATCGACGAGCAGGGCAAGGTCCGGCTCTCGCGCAAGGCGGTCATCATGGAGTCTCCGGACTACGATCCCGCCCAGTACGAGGGCATGGAGATGGCGATGGCCGGCGGTGGCGGCGACGGCGAGCGCCGCGGCGGCGACCGTGATCGCGGAGGCGACCGCGGTGGACGCGGCGGACGCGGCGGTGGTGGTGGACGCGGCGGCGGACGCGGTGGCGACCGCCGCGGCGGTGACCGGCACTAGCGCATCGGCTCTCGGCTGGAGGGCTTCTCAGGGGCGGCCTTCGGGCCGCCCTTTTCCTTTTCCCCGAACCCGGCGACGATCCGCTCCACCGCGGCCTCGCGGGTGATCTTCCCCTCGTTGTAGTCCTTCCACGCCGGCACCACGACGGCCGCGGCGCGCGTCACCTTGGGGTAGTACGCCGACGTGTCGCCGTAGTCCTTGTGGGCGGGATCGAAGACCCGCCGCACCGTCGCCGCACCTTGAGCGAACATCACCGTGTGCACGAAGTCGTGGACGTCCTGAGGAGACGCTCCCGGGATCTGGGACAGCTTGCGGCGCAGCTCGGCGAGCACGCTCGCCTCCCCCGCCGCCACGTCCAGCGCGTGGATCGACTCGTGGATGACGATCTCGGCGGCCAGGGAGGGGGGCTCGTCGATCAGGGTGATGACGCAGACGCCGCCGCCGCGGGACCGGAAGGTGACCGCCCGGGGGAAGGGGGACGAAGCCACCAGGTAGACCGGGATGGGCGAGGACGGAGCCGGAGTGCCGAGATGCCGCGAGAGGTCGGAGAAGACCTCGGATGCACGTGACGGCATCGTCTTACGGAGGAGTGCCGCACCCTTCTCCGAGTGCTCCCGGTGCCCGGGCCAGATCTTCTCCAGGAAGGGCTTCTCCAGGGGCCGGTACGCCGCCGCCAACCGGGCGACGCCCTCCCGCAGGCGGAGGGTCTGGCCGTTGCGCAGCGTGAGGGACTCGGGAAGCTCCGCCGCGCCCCTGGTCAGGTCCTCGACGCTGGAAACGCCGACGAAAACGCCGTCGTAGACGCCCCAGGACTCCTTCAGCTCCGCGTTCATCTGGCGCACGGTCTCCACCGCCGGAGCGAGGCCCTCGACGGCCGGGAGATCCCCCTTCCCGTAGGACAGGTTACGCACCCAGAAGTGGAGGTCCATCAGAGGCTCGACCCGGAAATCCCAGGATGGAGCTGGAGCGGCTTTCTCCTGAGCCACCACGGGTGCGGCAATCGACAGGGCTAGAAACAGCAGGACGGCTCGGCGCATCGTGTCACCTCCGGCGCCAGTGTAGACTCGTCCCCGTCATGAGCGCCATTCACCGCGATTCGCTCGTCGCCTATCTCGACCAGTACCTCGATTCCCGGGGGCGCGACTACGGCCCCAACGGGCTCCAGGTCGAAGGCCGGGAGGAGATCCGCAAGATCGTCACTGGCGTCTCGGCCTGCCAGGAGCTGTTCGTCCGCGCCCGGGAAGCGGGGGCGGACGCCGTGCTCGTCCATCACGGGCTCTTCTGGGAGGGGATGCCGCGCTCCCTCACCGGCATCCAGTACCGGCGGGTGGCGGAGCTGATCCGGGGAGAGATGAGCCTCCTCGCCTACCATCTCCCGCTCGACCGTCACCTGGAGGTGGGGAACAACGCCGTGGCCGGCCGCCAGCTCGGCCTGGAGGACATCGAGCCGTTCGGGCTGCACGACGGATTGCCGGTGGGCGTCAAGGGCCGGTTCCCCGCGCCGATCCCGGCGGCGGAGCTGCTGGGACGCGCCCGGCGGATCTACGCCCAGGAGCCGCTGGCCTACCTGAGCGGCCCGGACGCGGTCTCGACTCTGGGCATCATCAGCGGCGGCGGCCAGCGGGACTTCTACACCGCCATCGAAGAGGGGTTGGACGCCTACATCACCGGCGAGGTGACCGAGTGGGTGATGAACGTGGCGCGGGAGTCGCGGGTCCACTACCTCGCCGCCGGCCACTACGCCACCGAGCGGCTGGGGGTCCGGGCGCTGGGCCAGCACCTGCGGGAGCGGTTCGGCGTCGACGTCGAGTTCATCGACGTGCCGAACCCCGCCTAACCCGCCGCTTTGCTATACAGCCGGTAGAAGTTCTCGCCCGTCCGGCGGCAGACCTGCTCGTAGGTCTCCCCCGTCTCCCGGGCCAGCCGCTCCGCCACCTCGACGACGTAGGCCGGACGGTTGGGCTTGCCCCGGTGCGGGACGGGAGCGAGGTAGGGGGTGTCGGTCTCGACGAGGCAGCGGTCCGGCGGCAGGATGGGGATCACCTCCCGCACGTTGTCCGCCCTGGGGAAGGTGATCATCCCCGTGAATCCCAGGTAGAAGCCGTGATCGATCAGCTCCCGGGCCATCTCCAGCCCGCCCGCGAAGGAGTGGAAATCGGCCTGAAGATCCCGAAAGGCCTCCTCGCGGACGACCGCCAGCATCTCCTCGTTGCTGTCGCGGTTGTGGACCACCACCGGCACCCCGAGCTCGATCGCCAGCGCCCACTGTTCCCGCATCGCCCGGAACTGGGCTTCGCGCGGCGAGTGGTCGTAGTAGAAGTCCAGCCCGCACTCCCCCACCGCCACCGCCTTGGGGTCCGCCATCAGGGACCGCAGCCGCTCGACGTCCCCGTCCTTCCAGGAGGAGGCGTCATGGGGATGCGTGCCCAGTGAGCACCAAACGTCCGGGTGGCGGTGGCAGAAGGCGAGGATGTCCTCCGCCTCGTCCAGCTTCGTGGCCGGGACGAGGAACCCCTTCACCCCCCGCTCCCGGGCCGCGTCGAGGGCGCGCTCGCGCTCCTCCGGCGGCAGGCTCTGGAGATGGCAGTGGGAGTCGATCGGGCCGGTGAGATCGGGAGCGCTCACTTGACGCGGGTGCCGTTGGGCACCGGGACCTCCGGATGCAGGAGGACCGGCTTGCCGTCGAGGGAGGCGGCCAGCACCATGCCCTGGGATTCGACGCCCATGAGCTTGGCGGGCTGGAGGTTCGCCACCACCACGACCTGCTTGCCCACCAGGTCCTCGGGCTTGTAGGCCAGGGCGATGCCCGCCACCAGGGTGCGGGTCGATCCTTCGCCCACGTCCACCGTCAGCTTCAGCAGCTTGTTCGACTTCGGCACGGGCTCGGCGGCGTGGATGGTCCCCACCTTCAGCTCGGCCTGGAAGAACTGGTCGATCGAGACGAGGGGCTTTTCGGGCGCGGCGGCGGTCTCCATGTTCTTTTCTTTCTCCGACTGTCTTTCCGACTGGGCTTCGGCGAGATAGGCCTCCTTGTCGATCCGCGGGAACAGCGGCGCGGGCTCGGGCAGGAGGGCGTCCGTGGGCGTCGCGTACGGCCCGCCCCAGGTCATGGCGTCAAAGGTCTTCGGCGGCACGGGCATGCCGATGGCGGCCAGCACCTGCGGCGCCACCCGGGGCATGAACGGCAGCAGCCCCGTGGCCACGATCCGCACCGCCTCCAGCCCGTTCCAGAGAATGCGGGCGAGGCGCGGCGAAGGCCCTTCGGTCTTGATCACCTTCCACGGCTCCCGGGTCACCAGGTACTGGCTGGTCTCGTCCAGCAGCCGCCAGAGGCTCTCCAGGGCGCGGCTGAAGGCCAGGTCCTCCATGGCCTTGTGGTACTCCCGCACGGTCTGCATCGCCACCGGGCCGAGCGGGTTGTCGCTGCAGATCTCCGGCGGCGTCATGCCGTTGAAGGCGTTGCGGGACAGGGTGACCAGACGGCTGACCGTGTTCCCCAGGGTGTTCGCCAGGTCGCTGTTGTAGCGGTCCACGAACCCTTCGTCGGAGAAGTTGGCGTCCTGGCCGAAGACCATCTCTCGCAACAGGAAGTAGCGGACGTTGTCGCTGCCGAAGCGGTCGATCAGCTCGTCCGGGCGGACGATGTTGCCCGCCGACTTCGAGACCTTGCGGCCGTCGCGCTGCCACCAGCCATGCGCCCAGACCACGCTCGGCAGCGGCAGGCCGGCCGACATCAGGAAGGCCGGCCAGTAGACGGCGTGGAAGCGCAGGATGTCCTTGCCGATGAGATGGAGCCGGACATCGCCCTCCTCCCAGAACTTCCGGTAGAGGCCGCCGTCCTCCGCCCCGAACCCCAGGGCGCTGATGTAGTTGGTCAGCGCGTCCAGCCAGACGTAGACGGCCTGGCCCGGGCGGTCCGGGAAGGGAATGCCCCACTCCAGGTTGGCCCGCGAGACCGACAGGTCGCGCAGGCCGGCCTCCACGAAGGAGCGGACCTCGTTGAGCCGGGTCTCCGGGCGGACGAACTCCGGATGCTTCTCATACCAGTCGAGGAGCGGCTGCTGGTACTTGGAGAGCCGGAAGAAGATGTTCTCCTCCGATTTCCACTCCACCGGCGTGCCATGGACCGGACAGGACTTCTCCGGCCCCAGCTCCTTCTCGGTGTAGAAGGTCTCGCAGGGCGAGCAGTACCACCCCTCGTGGCGCGCGGTGTAGAGGTCCCCCGCCGCCTCGATGCGGCGGATGATCTCCCGCACTCCCTGGTGGTGCCGCGCCTCGGTCGTGCGGATGAAGTCGTCGTAGGAGAACTCCAGGCGGTCCTTCAACTCGCGGTACTTGGCGACGATGCGGTCCGCCAGGACGATCGGCTCGATCCCCTCGTTGCGGGCGGCGCGCTCGATGTTCTGGCCGTGCTCGTCCGTGCCGGTGATGAAGTAGACCTCCCGCCCCGACATCCGCAGATAGCGCGCCAGGGTGTCGGCTACCGTGGTCGTGAAGATGTGCCCGATGTGGGGCAGCGCGTTCACGTAATAGATCGGGGTGGTGAGATAGAAAGTGCTCATGGGACGGCGGATTGTATCAGGCCCCGGGGACCAGCTCTTCCGGCGTGAACCGGTAGTGCGCGCCGCAGAAGGCGCAGTCGGCGCCGATGGTGCCGTCGTCCTCCCGCAGGTAGTCGCGGTCCTCCGCCGGCAACAGGGTCAGGTGATGGAGGAGCCGGTCCCGGTTGCACCGGCAGCGGTAGCGGAGCGGACGCTCCTCCTTGACCTCGCGGTCGAAGCCCGCAAGGACGTGCTCCACCACGTGGTCGGCGCCCCCCTCCTCCAGGAGGTGGCTGACGCCGCGGATCTTCGCGATGTTCTCCTCCAGACGGGCGATGGCGTCCTCGGGAGCGCCGGGCAGCACTTCGACCACCATGCCGCCGGCGGCCACCACGCCGCTGGGCTTGCCGAGCACTCCCAGGAGCACGGCGGACGGGGTCTGCTCGCTCTGGCGGAGGTAATAGGCGACGTCCTCGCCGATCTCGCCGCTCACCAGCTCGACCTGGCTCTGGTAGCTGTTGCCCCCCTCGTACTCGCGCAGCACCCGGAGGTAGCCCTTGCCCACCGCGCGGCCCACGCCCAGCTTGCCGCCCGGCCAGTCGGGGACCTGGACCTGGGCGTCCCCCACCATGCCCCGCAGGTTGCCCGCGTCGTCCGCCTCGGCGATGACGCGGAGCAGCGGGCCGTTGCCCCGCACCTCCAGCATCAGGCGGCTGGGGGTCTTGGCGGACAGGCGCTGCAACAGGGCCGCGCCGGCGAGGCAGCGGCCGAGGGCGGCGGCGGGCACCGGCCAGAGGTCGAAGCGGTCCCGCACCTCTTCCATCACGTCCGTGATATCGGCAACCGCCCAGCGGAAGGCTCCCTTCCCAGCCAGCCCCAGCTCGAGCCTCCCCTGTGCGGCCATGGATGTTTCGTTCACCATCGTTCTCCAATCCAAACGCAAGGGGTGGGGACTCGGCCCCACCCCCGCAAGATCCCGATCAGAAATTTATTGGCCCGCGGCTGCCAGAGCGGCGCGGTAGACGTCGCGCCAGGGAACCCCGCCGGCGAGCGCCAGCCGGCGGCAGTCCTCGAATTCAGGTGCCGCGGCGAGGGGCCGGCCGTCGAGGCGGGCGCGCTTGATCCTCACCCTGCCAAACGTGGTTTGTACCTCCAGAATTTCCCGCTCCGCTTCGAAGCGGGAGGCCGCGTGGTAGCGGCAGCCGAGGGAGCCGGACTCGGTGAGGAGGACGCCCGCCAGCCCCTCGAGCTGGGGACGGCGGCAGAGCAGGGTGACCAGGGTGCCGGGACGGTTCTTCTTCATCTGCACCGGGGTGAAGTAGACGTCCAGGGCGCCGGCTTCCAGGAGGCGCTCCATGAGGAAGCCGAAGCCCTCGCCGGAGAGGTCGTCGATCTCGGTCTCGACCACCATCACCTCGTTGCGCGCCGCCTGAGCGCGCCCGCGCAGCAATCGCAGGGCGTTGGGGTGGGTCGGCAGGTCCTTCTTGCCCAGGCCGTAACCCACGCCGTCCAGGATCATGGCCGGCAGCTCCACGTACTCGTCCACCAGCTCGGCCAGGATCACCGCGCCGGTGGGGGTGGTCAGCTCGCCGCCCGGGCCGCCGAAGATGGGGACGCCCCGCAGGAGCTCGGCTGTGGCGGGCGCCGGAATGGAGACCTCGCCGTGGGCCATCCTCACCCGCCCGCTCCCCACGTTGACGGGACCGCAGGTGATCCGCTCCGGCGCCAGGTGCTCGACCGCCGCGGCGGCCCCCACGAGATCGACGATCGAGTCGATGGCGCCCACCTCGTGGAAGTGGACCCGCTCGACCGGCATGCCGTGCGCCTTGGCCTCCGCCTCCCCCAGCCGCTCGAACAGCCGCACCGCGCGCTCCTTCACCGGGACGGAGAGGTCGCTTCCCAAGATCATCCCGCGGATCTCGGCGAGACCCCGGGTATGGCCATGATCATGATGGTGGTGGTGATGATGGTGATGATGCCCATGATCGTGATCATGGTGGTGATGATGATCGTGAGAGTGCTCCTCCGGGTCCGGCCCCTCGATCGGACGGCCGTTCTCGAGGACGCGGAAGCGGGTGCCCGTGAATCCGCCGCGTTGGGCCTTGCGGCTCTCGACGGAGATCCCGGACAGGCGGAGCCGGGCCACCATCTCCGTCAGAATTTCCGTGGGCATCCCCAAATCCAGGCAGGCGCCGAGGAACATGTCCCCGGCGATGCCGCTGCTGCAATCCAGGTGGTAGGTCGCCATGGCCGGCAAGGCTACCACGCGCCTCCAGCCCTCTCCTTGATCGAAGCCCACCGGCCCTGGCGTCCCAGGATGACGTGGTCCACCAGCCGCACGCCCACGATCTCCGCCGCCTCCGCCATCCTCCTGGTGAAGAGGAGGTCCTCGGCGCTGGGCGACGGATCGCCGCTCGGATGGGTGTGGAAGAGGTAGACCGACACCGCGCCCCGCTGGAGGCACTCCCGGAGGATCTCCCGCGGCTCCACCGACATGCGGATCAGGGTGCCGCGGAACATCTCTTTCTCTCCCAGCAGGAGATGGCGGGCGTCCAGGAAGAGGGCTCCCATGACCTCCTGATCGCTGGTGTGATAGCGGAGGGCGAGGTAGCGGGCCACGTCCACGGGCCGGGAGAGGGGCTCGCGGTCCAGGAACTGCTCGCGGGCGAGGCGCCGCCCCATTTCCACGGCCGCCAGCAGGGTCGCGGCCTTGGCCGGACCGACGCCGGCCCGCCGCAGCGAGTGGGGCGTGGCGGTGAGGAGGCCGGCGAGGCCGCCGTTCTCGCGCAGCAGGTCCATCGACAGTTGCAGGACCGACACCCCGGTCCTCCCGGTGCGCAGCAGGACGGCCAGCAGCTCCGAGTCGGAGAGGGAAGCTCCGCCCTGTTTGAGCAGGCGCTCGCGGGGGCGCTCCCCTTCCGGCAGCTCGCGGATCAGATAATCGGCCATCGGCAGCTTTCCATGGCGTCCACCAGGGCCGGCAGGGCCTCCCCCGCTGGAGCCGCCAGCCGCAGATCCATGAAGCCCGAGAACGGCGTGGGCTCCGGATTGACCTCGATCAGGCAGGCGCCCGCCTGGTGCGCCAGCTCGATCAGGCCGGCCGCCGGGTAGATGGTCCCGGAGGTCCCCACCGAGATGAAGAGATCGCAGAACGTCGCCTCCTCGTAGGCGCGCACCAGGACCGCCTCGGGCAGCGACTCGCCGAACCAGACCACGCCGGGCCGGAACTTCCCGCCGCAGGAGCAGACCGGCGGCTGCTCCGCCGACTCGGCGATGGCCTCCCCCATGTCCCGCGTCTCGCCGCAGCGGTCGCAGAAGGCCCGCGTGATGGTGCCGTGCAGCTCCAGCAGATTCCGGCTGCCCGCGCGCTGATGGAGGCCGTCGACGTTCTGGGTGACGCAGGTCATGGACGGGAAGATCGTCTCCAGCCGCGCGACGGCGTAATGGGCGGGATTGGGCGCGGCCTCCGACGCCTTGCCGTACCGCCAGGCGTACCATCGCCAGACCTTCCCGGGGTCGGCCTGGAAGGCCTGCGGCGTGGCCAGCTCCTCGGGGCGCATCCTCTCCCAGAGGCCGCCCGCGCCCCGGAACGTGTCGAGGCCGCTCTCCCGGGACACGCCGGCGCCAGAGAACACAACGATGCGAGCGGCCTCCTGCACCCGCTCCCTTATCGGATCGGAAAGCTCCAGTGAATCCATCCTCCTCCTTCCCGCCACTGTTGGCGGATCGCGGCGGATCGCGTTGACACCGCGAGACTCATGCTGCTACAAACGGCGCCCCATGCCCTATCTACCGAACAACTTCGGCCTCCTGGAGGCGGACGACAGCGACTACGAGACCAGCCGCGCCGCTGTCCTCCCCGTCCCCTTCGAGCGCACGACCTCGTACGGCAAGGGCACCACGGCCGGCCCCGCCGCCATCCTCCGCGCCTCGCAGTCCATGGAGCTGTACGACGAGGAGCTGGACGGCGAGCCCTACAGGCTGGGGATCGCCACCCTGCCGCCGTTCCTCCCCGAGCCCTTCGACATGGGTGAAGCCATGGCGGAGCTCCAGGACGCCTGCAAGGTCCACATGGAAAAGGGCAAGTTCCTGGTGACCCTGGGAGGCGAGCATAGCCTGAGCCAGGCTCCCGTCAAGGCCGCCCACGAGGTCTTCGGCGAAATCGGGGTCGTGCAGTTCGACGCCCACACCGACCTGCGGGAGGAATTCGAGGGCACTCCCTACAGCCACGCCAGCGTCATGAAGCGGGTCGTGGATGCCGGGATCCCCACCCTGGCGGTGGGCATCCGCTCGCTCTCCACGCCCGAGGCGCGGCTGGTCAAGGAGCGCAACCTGCCGGTGATCTGGGGGCATCAGCTCGACCGCGCCGAGGAGCTGTTCCCGAAGATGCTGGCCGCCCTGCCGGAGCGGATCTACCTCACCTTCGACATCGACTACTTCGATCCGTCGCTGGTCCCCGCCACCGGCACCCCGGAGCCGGGCGGCGGCCACTGGTATCCCACCCTGCGCCTGCTCCGCCATCTCTTCCAGACCAAGACGGTCGTCTCCATGGACCTGATCGAGCTGGCGCCGGTCGGCGGCCATCCCGCGAGCGATTTCCTGGCCGCGAAGCTGGTCTACAAGTGCCTGGGCTATCTCTGGGAGAGGGAAGGCCGGTCCGGATAGGCTAGCCGATAAGCACGCTCCCGCCGTTGACGTTCAGGATCTCCCCCGTGATGTGGCGCGCGAGAGGGGACGCCAGGAAGACCACCGGCGCGGCGATGTCCTCCGGGGTGGCGATGCGGTGGAGCGGGATCGAAGCGACGACCTGTTCGCGGTACGAACCTGAAAGAGTCTCCGAAGTCATATCTGTATCCACCCATCCCGGCGCCACGGCGTTGACCCGGATCTCGGGAGCCAGCTCGGAAGACCATGACTTGGTGGCGGAGATCAGCGCCCCTTTGCTGGCCGCGTAGGCGCTGTAGTAGGCCTCGCCCCGCTGCCCCGCCGTGGAGCTGATGTTGACGATCGAGGCGTCCTCCGCTCCCACGAGGAGGGGGATGGCGTAGCGGGCGCAGAGGAACGGGCCTATCACGTTGACGGCGAGGGTCGCCTGCAGCCGCTCCGGCTGGAGCTGCGCCAGGGGATCGTGGACCCAGACGCCGGCGTTGTTGACCAGACAGTCGAGCCCGCCCCAGCGAGCCTCGACAGCATCGAAGAGCAGCTCCACCTGCGTGCCGTCCGTCACGTCGCAGCGGAACACGAAGTGCGGCGCGTCGGATATCCGGCGCAGCTCCTGGAGGGTCGCGCCGGCCTGGCTGTCGCTGGCCAGGTACTGCACGAGCACCGAGGCGCCGGCCCGGGCGAACAGGCGGCAGCACGCGGCGCCGATGCCGCGGCTGCCACCGGTCACCAGGACCCGGCGTCCCCGGAGGTCGATCAAGCGGCGGCCTCGACCACCATCGCGATGCCCTGACCGCCGCCGATGCAGGCGGAGGCCACGCCCCGGCCGCCGCCCCGCCGCCGCAGCTCCTTGAGCAGGGTGACGAGCAGGCGGGTTCCGGAAGCGCCCAGCGGATGCCCCAGGGCGATGGCGCCGCCGTTGACGTTCAGCTTCTCGGTGTCGAGGTCCAGCTCCTTGACGACAGCGAGGATCTGGCCGGCGAACGCCTCGTTGATCTCGAAGAGATCCATGTCCTCCAGCTTCAGGCCCGCCTTGTCGAGGGCCGCGCGGATGGCCGGCGCGGGGCCGATGCCCATGCGCGAGGGATCGACGCCCACCACGGCCCAGGAGAGGATGCGGCCGAGCGGCTTCCAGCCCTTCTCCGCCGCGTTCTGCGCGGTGGAGAGGATCATCATCGCCGCGCCGTCCACGATGCCCGAGGCGTTGCCGGCGGTGACGAAGCCGTCCTTGTCGAAGGCGGTCGGCAGACCCGCGAGGTCCGCCATAGTGGTCTCGGGACGCATGTGGTCGTCGCGGTCGATCACCTTGGCCCGCTTGCCCTTCCCCACCTCGACCGGCGCCACCTCCTCGCTCAGCCGGCAGGCCTGCCAGGCCGCGCCCGCCCGCTGCTGCGAGAGGATCGCGAACTGGTCCTGCTCCTCGCGGCTGATGCCGTAGTCGCGGGCCAGGTTGTTGCTCGTCTGGGCCATGTAGCAGCCGCAGTAGGAGTCCAGCAGGGCGACCATCAGGAGGTCCTGGAGCTGCCCCTGGCCCAGCTTGAAGCCGCGCCGGGCGCCCCAGATCACGTGCGGCGCCTGCGACATGTTCTCCATGCCGCCCACCAGGCACGTCCTGGCGTCGCCGGTGAGAATGGCCTGCGCGCCGGAGATCACCGACTGGATGCCCGAGCCGCAGAGCCGGTTGACGGTCAGGGCCGGCACTTCCTGGGGCACCCCGGCCTTGAGCGCCACGTGGCGCGCGCCGTAGATGGCGTCCGGCGAGGTCTGGAGGGCGTTGCCCACCACGGTATGGTCGATCTCGGCGGGATCGATGCCCGTCCGCTCGAACAGGGCGCGCGCCGCGTGCGCCCCGAGGTCGATCGCGGAGACCTCCGCGAAGGAGCCGTTGTACTCGGCCATCGGGGTGCGCACCCCGTCGACCAGGACCAGATCACGAATTTCCATGAACGGATTGCCTCCCTCTTCAGGTTCAATCTTTCAGGTTCAATCACGGGCGCTGGCGAGCGTGTGGAAACGCCTGCGCCAGCGTTGCATGTCCATCGCGGGATCGAGACGGGACCCCAGCAGGGCGTAGATCCGGCGCCGGTCCGGGTCGATCCAGAGACTGTTTCCAGCGAAGCCGGTGTGACCGAAGGCGGTGGGCGGAAGCGCTCGCCCCGCGCTGCCGCGGAGGGTCCTCCTCCACCAGCCCAGGGCGAACGGGCCGCCGCCCGACAGCGCGGCGGCCACACCCTCCGGTTTCAACAAGCGTCCCGGCGCCAGCCATTCCGCGGCCAGCCGCCAGAGATCGCGCGCGCCGCCGAACAGCCCCACGTGCCCGCAGAGCCCCCCGCCGGCGCCCAATCCTACAAGGAATCGGGCGTTGCCGTCCTGCGGCTTGCCGACCGGCGGCGCGCCCTGGTCCGGGATCGTGAATCCCTGTCTGGCAGCGAGCTTCATCTCCATGCCGGTTCCCATGTAGGACCGGGCCAGGTCCGGCCGCTCCCCCGGCGAGATCTCGATGCTGGCGAGCTTCAAGGGATCGAGGACCCGCGAGCGGAGCAGCCCGGCGAGAGACCGTCCCGTCCGCCGCTCCGCCGCCGCTCCCCAGAGGATGTAGCCAAGATCGCTATAGGTGCCCGCGCGCGCTCCCAGAAGATCGCCCTCCACGCCTCCCCGGACGATCAGATCCAGCGCCTCCTCGACGGACCGGCAGCGGTGGTAGAGAGGCGTCCAGCCCGCCAGTCCCGAGCGGTGCCGCAGCAGATCCGAGAGAGGCCGGCGCGCCAGCTTCCGGTGCGCCTCCGGCCAGAGATCGCCGATCCGGGAATCCAGAGGAAGAATCCCCTCCGCATCGAGGATCAGCGCGAGGGTCGCGGTGAAGGGCTTGGTGATCGAGGCGTAGTCGAAGCGGGTGGAAACGTCCGCCGGAACGCCCTCCCGGGCTTGTCCCGCGGCCTCCTCCAGCTCGATCGCCTCGGGAGTGCCCACCAGGGCCACGACCGAGGACCAGACGCCTTGGTCCAACGCTTTTTCGAGGAAGCGCCGCATCAGAGATAGTTGTCGGGGCTGCCGGTCTGGAACACCACCACCCGCTCGCCCTGCGAGAAGGCTCCGGAAACTTCCAGGTCCTCGACGGCCGCCAGGGCCGCGGCGCCTTCGGGGCTGATCCTCAGACCCTCGTGAGCGGCTATCCAGGCGGCGATGCCGGACAGCCGGCTCTCGTCCACGGCCAACGCCCGCCCGTCCCTCTCGTAGAGCGCCTTCAGAACGATGAAGTCGCCGATGGCCTTGGGCACGCGCAGGCCCCAGACGCGGGTGTCGGGGTCCGGCCAGGGATCGGCCGCCTCTTTCCGCTCTTCCCAGGCCCGGACGATGGGCGCGCAACCCGCCGCCTGGACGACCACGAAGCGCGGACGCTTCGCGCCGATCAGCCCCAGCCGCCCCAGCTCGGAGAAGGCTTTGCGCATCCCCACGATCCCGGTGCCGCCGCCGAGCGGATAGACGATCCAGTCCGGCAGCTCCCAGCCGAATTGCTCGGCCAGCTCGTAGCCCATGGTCTTCTTCCCTTCGACGCGGTAGGGCTCGCGCAGGGTCGAGAGGGTCCAGTAACTCTCTTTCCCTTCCTCCAGCAGCTTCGCGGCCTCGACCAGGGTCCCCGGTCCGGAGAGCACCTCGGCGCCGTACTCCTCGCACTGCCGGAAGACGGTCCGCGGCGTGTCCGCCGGCAGCGCCACGCGGGCGTGCAGCCCGGCCGCGGCGGCGTAGGCGGAGAGCGCCAGGGCCGCGTTGCCGGCGCTGGCGAGCTGCACGCCCGGCGCCCCCAGCTCCCGCGCCCGGTTCACGGCCAGGGACAGGCCCCGGGCCTTGAAGGAGCCGGTGGGATTGCCGGATTCGTCCTTGAGCCACAGCTCGACGCCGTCCGGGCCGAAGCGGCGCAGACGCACGAGAGGAGTCGCCCCTTCCCCGAGGTCCACGCGGTTCGCGAAGTCGGAGAGCGGGAGCACCTCGCGGTAGCGCCAGAGGCTCCACGGCCGTCCGGACAGCTCGCGGCGCAGCGTCTCCCCCTTCTCCGGATCGAGGTCGTACTCCACCAGCCAGGGCGCTCCGGCCGGAGAGAGGAAGGCGGGCTCGTCGAGAGGCGTGGTCACCCCCGTGCGCGAGCAGACCAGCTCGCGGGCCCAGCGAGTCTCTTTACCGTTCATCACCTGGGTTCGTCTCCATCTTGCGAGCGATGCGCTCCTCCTCGGCCTTGAGGCTGGCGAGCTCGTCTTCATATCGCGCCAGGAGCCTGGAGTTGTGCTCGCCGGCGGGGTCCGTTTCCGACGAATCCGCGGAGCTTTTCAGCTCCGCGATCCGGCGGTCGATTTCCGCGCGTTCCTCCGCGCTGGCGGCGGCGCGCTTCTGTTCTTCCAGGTTGGCCAGGAGACTCTCGCGGCTCCGCGCCACCTGTTGGTTCAGGGCCCGGGTGGTGGCCAGCACCTGCGCTTCCAGGACCCGCTCCTTGACCCACTGGAGCTCCTTCGGATTGTGGCCCAGCTCCTGGGCGGCCCGCAGGTCGGCCGTGGCCACGTCGGCGAGGTCCCCGACGGCCTTCATGGCCTCGAACGGGCTCACCTTCCGGGATTCCTGTTCCGCCTGCTCGCCCTTGGCTTTGAGATTCTGGAGGGCCACCTCGCGGATGCGCAGCTCGCGTTTCCGCACCGCGAGATACATCTCCACCTGATCTTCCGTCAGACGGCCGTCCACCGGCGGCTGGTAGTCCGGCGCCTTCGAGACCTGATCCATCAGGTCGATGGTGCCCTTCTCCTCCAGGTTCTTCTTGATGGACGCGTCGTCCTCGGCGGGTTTCTTTCCGCATCCGAGGAGCAGCGGCAGGATGAGAACGGCGGCGAGGACGCGGGACATCGGTCACTCCGTGCGCCGGCGCACCACCAGCCGCACCGGCACGCCGGGCAGGTCGAGCTCCTCCCGCAGGCGGTTCTCGAGATAGCGCCGGTAGTGGCTGTTGCGCGGCAGCAGACGGTTGGCGAACAGCATGAAGGTGGGCGGGGCCGTGGAGACCTGGGTCGTGTAGTACAGCTTCCAGGGGGCACCGCTCAGCGACGGCGGCGACACCTTGCGGATGAATCCCTCGAACAGGCGGTTGAGCTGCCCGGTGCTGAGCTTGAGGTTGTACGACGCCAGCGCCCGGTCGATGGGGCCCCAGAGTTTCTCGACGCCGCGGCCGGTCAGGGCCGAGACGTTGACCCGCCCCGGCGTGCTCAGCAGCTCGTCCAGGCGCTCGAAGGACTTCTCCAGCTTCTCCCGCCCCTCGTCGTCCAGCAGGTCCCACTTGTTGATCGCCACCACCGCGGCCCGGCCCAGCTCCCAGATGGTGCCGGCGATGGCGAGATCGCCGCTGGTCACGCCCTGCGAGGCGTCGATCACCAGCACCGCGACCTGGGCGCGTTCGATCTGCCGCCGGGCCATCATCACGGCCAGCTCCTCGGGCGCGCCGGAGACCTGGCTGCGGCGCCGGATGCCCGCCGTGTCGATCAGCAGGTAGGACTTGTCGCCGCGCTCGATCACCGTGTCCACGGGATCGCGGGTGGTGCCGGCCATGGGGGAGACGAGCGAGCGGTTCTGTCCCGAGATCTTGTTGAGGAGGGACGACTTCCCCACGTTCGGCCGCCCCACGATGGCGATCGGCGGCGCTTCAGGAGCCTGGACGTCCGGGATCTCGGGAAGCGCCAGGGCCAGGGCCTCGCGCAGGTCCTCGATCCCTCCACCGTGCTCGGCGGAGATGAGGATCTGGCGGTCGATCCCCAGGCTGAAGAACTCCGGGAAGCGCTCCCGGGCCTGCCGCGTATCCGCTTTATTGACCACCAGCACGGCCGGCTTGTTGTAGCGCCGGAAGTGGGACCACACCTCCTCGTCGGCGGACACGAGCCCCTGCTTGCCGTCCACCACGAAGAGGAGGAGATCGCTCTCCTCCACCGCCAGGAAGACCTGCTGGTTCAGTCCCAGCGGATCGTCGCCGGGGACGAGCCCGCCGGTGTCCACGATCTGAATCGGCCGGTCCTCGGCCAGCTCGGCCATCCCGGTGATGCGGTCGCGGGTGATCCCGGGCAGGTCGTGGACGATCGCCTGCCGCCGGCCCAGGAGACGGTTGAACAGGGTCGATTTGCCCACGTTGGGGCGGCCGACGATGGCGACGGTAGGAGTCAGCGGCATGGTGGGGGGATTGTATCCTCAGCGCCTCCGCTTCCTGGGGCTATCCTTCTTCTTCTGTCCTTGGGAGGACCGCGGCGAAGCGGGCTTCTTCTTCGCCGGCCGCCGCTCCTCCTCCCACCACGGACCCGCCGACGGCCGCGCCTCCGGCTCCGGCATGTCCGCCAGCTTGAAGTCCAGCCCCCGGACCTTGGGCGAGGCCCCCACCAGCACGACCTCCACCCGGTCGGCCAGCCGGAAGATCCTGCCGTTCCGCTCCCCGACCAGACGGTGCCCCTCGGGCTCGTAGCGGTAGAAGTCGTCCGCCATGGTCCGGATCGGCACCAGGCCGTCCACGTAGTACTCGTCGATCTGCACGAAGAGGCCGAAGGGCTGGACGCCCGTGATCCGCCCCGGGAACGTCTCACCGGCCCGGTCCGCCAGGAAGCGGACCTTCTTCCATTGCAGGAGATCGCGCTCGGACCGCTCCGCCCGCTGCTCCGTCTGGCTGGTGTGGTCCGCCATCACCGGCAGGCGGCTGAGCAGGCGCGTGCGCTCCGTGGCCTCGGGAGCCCGGCCGTGCAGGTGCGCCTTGAGCTGCCGGTGGACCACCAGGTCAGGATAGCGCCGGATCGGCGAGGTGAAGTGGCAGTAGAACTCCGAAGCCAGGGCGTAGTGGCCCAGGCACTCGGGATCGTAGACGGCCCGCTGCATGGTCCGCAGCACCACCGACGAGACCAGGTGCTCCTCCGGCCGGCCGTGGACCTTCTTCAGGATGTCCTGCAGCGCCGAGGGCTGCAGATCCTCCAATTCGCCCCGCAACGTCAGTCCGAAAGAGGAGAGAAGATCCTGCAGCTCCTCCAGCCGTTCCGGGTTCGGCGGCGAGTGGACCCGGAACAGGGCGGGCACCTCGTGGCTCACCAGCTCCCAGGCCACGGCCTCGTTGGCCGCGATCATGAACTCCTCGATCAGGCGGTGCGCGACGTTGCGCTGCTCGGGCAGCACACCCACCATCACGCCGTCGGTGTCGAGGACCACGTCCCCTTCGGGGAGGTCGAAGTCGAGCGAGCCCCGGGCCATGCGGGCGTTGTTGAGGACCTTCATCAGCCTCCCCATCTCCAGCAGGGCGGAGAGGACGCGCCCGTACTCGGCCACGTCCCCCTCCTGGGGCTGTTCCAGGATCCGGCGCACCTCGTTGTAGGTCAGCCGGCGCGAGCTCTGGATCACCGTCTCGGCGAACCGCCGGCCCAGGATCCGGCCGTGGCGGTCGATGTCCATGAACACCGACATCGTCAGCCGGGGGACGTTCGGACGCAGCGAGCAGAGGCCGTTCGACAGTCCTTCCGGCAGCATGGGGATGGCCCGCTCGGGATAGTAGACGCTGGTCCCCCGCCGGTAGGCCTCCAGGTCCAGCGCCTCCCCTTCCTTTACATAGTGGGCCACGTCGGCGATGTGGACGCCCAGCCGGTAGGCCCCCTGGGGCAGCCGCTCGATGGACACGGCGTCGTCGAAGTCCCTGGCGCTCTCGCCGTCGATGGTGACGATCACCCGGTCCCGCAGGTCCTCGCGGCCGGCCCAGTCCTCCGGCCGGGGATCGGCCGGATAGGCCGCCGCGGCCGCCAGAACCTCCGCGGGGAACTCCTCCGGGATCTCGTAGTGGCGCAGCACCACCAGCACGTCCACGCCAGGGACCTCGGGGTCCCCCAGCACCTCGATGAGACGCCCCTGATTGGCGCGGCCGATCCGGTCCACCGCCACCACCACGTAATGGCCGTCCGGCACCTCCTCCGCGCCCTCGACCGGCAGCTCCAGACCGGACGCCTTGGGGTCGAAAGAGATCAGCCACCGGTAGCCGCGGTCGTCCGTCTCCAGCGTCCCCACCAGCGTCTGGAACCGCTGTCCCAGGACCTTGACCACGATTCCCTCGGCCGGCCGGTCGTCCCAGGGCCGGGCCTTGCCCAGCCGCCGGACCACCACCCGGTCGCCGTCCATGGCCTTCTTGAGGTTCCGCCGGCGGACGAAGAACGAGGGCTCGTCCCGGCGCCCGGGCCGGATCAGCGCGTCGCCGTCCTCCAGCCGTTCCACCACGCCCACGCTCCAGCCGGTGTGCTTGGGCAGGAACCAGCGGCCGTCCATCTCCACCGCCTTGCCCTCGGTTTGAAGGCGTTCCAGGGCCGCTTCCAGCTCCGCGGGCTCCGCGTCCACCTTCCTGCGGAGTTGCCCGGCCTCCATTCCGTCCCTCCCGGCCTCGTCGAGCCGGTCCAGGACTTCCTGTCTCAAGATTCCTTCCACTCCCGGAAATGAGATTGACATCGCCACTGTTATCTCCCTAGAATCCACCGCGCTGCGAAAGTGGCGGAATTGGTAGACGCGCAAGATTCAGGATCTTGTGGTCGCAAGGCCGTGGGGGTTCGAGTCCCCCCTTTCGCACCATCCCTTCCACCCCTCCCAAGACCAGCGAAGCTTATACGACGCCAGTGAGGCGCGTCAGTGCCGCGGCTCGCCAGGATTGATTGCAGAGCGGGTGCCAGAATGGCTCAGCCGGCGCGGCGCACCGCGCGGAACGGCGCGGCCGTCTCCAGACCGGCAGCGGCCCGGAGGGACGTCCAGGGGAGCGCCCGCAGGAGTTCCTGGAAGCGCTCCTCGTATCCCAGGCGCCCCGTCTCGTGGATGAACTTCGCGACGCCGCTCAGGGGTCCGGGCGTGGGCCGGCCGGAGATCTCCCAGGGGTGGACCACCGCCACCGGGAGCCCTTCGAACGCGGCGTGATCGCGGGCGGCACGGACCAGCCGCTCGGGCTGGACCAGGCGGCCCGTCCAGCTCCCGGCCGGCAGCCGCAGAGGTCCCCCGAAGGTGAGCGGGGGGAACTCCAGGAGGGACGGTCCGGCGCCGTTCCAGCGCAGACCCGACGCGAACTTCGGATTGGTCGGCCGGCCGGCGAGGGGGCACGGCGAGAGCGAGCTGTCGTAGAGGAATCCCATCTCGGCCACGACGGGCAGGCAGGCGCTGCCCAGACTGCGCAACGACCACTCCGGGGCGCGGAACCCGAGCACGGGCTCCCCCGTGACGTCCTCCAACAGGGCCTTCGAGCGCGAAACGTCCTCGCGGAACGCCTGCAGGGAGCGCTCACAGGCGCGGAGATGAAGGTAACCATGGCTCCCCACCTCGTGCCCCGCCGCCGCGATCTCCCGGACGCGCTCCGGCAGGCGCTCCGCCACCTCACCGAGGACGAAGAAAGTCGCCGAGCGTCCCGCCGCGTCCAGCATCTCCAGGAGCTCGGGAAGGAGCCAGTCCAGCTCTTCAGGGAGGGAAGGCCGGCCGGCCGGGTGCACGTAATCCGGCACCAGGCAGGTGTGGTACCACTCCTCCACGTCCACCGTCAGGGCAAAGCCGAACGAGCCCTTCAGACGCACGACCTGCGGAGCTTCAGGCGCCATCCTCGTTCTTCCCTCCTGTCCGCCGACCGGACCCGGGATACCCTCCGGGGATCGAAACAGGAGTGACACATGCATGTGACGTGCCGCGAGAGGGGACCGCCGACGCAAAGCAGGAATCCCAGGCGCGTAGTCCCTTCCTCTGGCGCGTAGTAACAATCTGGGACGCGTAGTCAAAATCTGAGGCGCATAGTCGAGATCTGAGATGCGTAGCTCTTTCCTGAGACGCGTAGTTGAGATCCCAGGCGCGTAATTTCCTGCCGAGGCGCGTAGTTGGATTCTCAGACGCGAAGCCAGGATCTGAGACGCGTAGTCTCTTCCTGAGGCGCGTAGTCGAGATCTGAGGCGCGTAGTCGGATTCCCAGGCGCGAAGCGAAGATCTCAGGCGCGTAGTCAAACTCTGAGACGCGTAAGACTCCACGAAAAGGGCGCCGCGAGGGCGCCCTTGGAAGGTCTGGATTAGGGGAGAAGCCGCCTAGTAGCGCCGGCCGCCGCCGCCACCATAGCCGCCGCCACCCCCCCGGCCGCCACCGCCGCCGCCGTAGCCGCCGCCCCGGCCGCCACCGCCGCCGTAGCCGCCACCGCCGCCGCCCCGGCGTCCACCGCCGCCCTCTTCACGGGGACGGGCTTCATTGACCGTCAGGGAACGGCCCTCGATGTCCTTGCCGTTCATCGCACTGATGGCCTCCTGCGCTTCCTGGTCGCTGCTCATCTCCACGAAGCCGAAGCCCTTGGAGCGGCCGGTGTCCCGATCCATGATCACCTGGGCGGACTGCACGCTGCCGTAGGCCGCGAACATGTCTTCCAGGTCACTGTCCCTGAGGTTGTAGGACAGATTTCCAACGTACAGCTTCTTGCCCATGAGAGCCTCCTCGCTTTCGTCGCCCGATCTCTGGTCGTGACGACCCTTGTGAATGCCTGACTTCTACGTACGGGAAAATGGGACTGGGCTCGCTATCGCAGTCTTCACGGCTTCTGACGACCTGAACGAGGAGAGGCCTCGTCCCAATTATCGATCTTAGCATCTTCGAGGGGAAAGCTCTGTGCTGAACACGCTCTGACTTGTCCTTTTGGACCCATCCTCTGCAAATTTTACGCACCCGGCGTCCGAGCGGCCACTCCGTCTCCTGGGACCGGTACTATATTCCATAGGCCGGTCACCACGCTACGCTGCTTGTCTTGCAAGAGAGAGGCCATCGGGGGTCCTCCACGGCGGAGGAGCACGCCTCGGGGACGAACATCCCCCAACTTGTCTCCGGCCCTAGCTTGTGACATCCTTCACGAGCACGGCGCGGCCCCGGTATGAAACCTGCCTTCCCGGGGCGTTTTTCCCGTGTCCTGACCTCTGGAGGAAAGACCTTTGCCTGAGCAGTACTACCCAGTCCTGCTGGCGATGGGGATCGCAATCGCGATGGGGGTGGTCATCCTCATCGGCTCCTATCTGCTGGGCAAGGTCGTCGGCAACCAGCGCGGCGGCCTGATCAAGCGGACGACGGTCGAGTCGGGCATGCCCATGCTCGACCTCTCCCACAAGCGGATCTCGATCGCCTTCTTCCTGATCGCCATCGACTTCATCGTCTTCGACCTGGAAGCCGCCTTCCTCTATCCCTGGGCGCTGATCATGCGCGAGGGGGGATGGGAGCTGTTCTGGGCCGTGATGGTGTTCGTCTTCCTGATCCTGGTGGGCTACGCCTACATCTGGATCAAGGGCGGCCTCGACCTGTCGCTCCCCGCGCGCGAGCGCCGTCCCGTGAGGTTGCAGCCATGAGCGTTCACGAACCGGCATCCATGAAGCCTTCCGGCCCCCAGGTGCGGGGCGGCGGGCTCTCCGAGGCGGCGCGCGCCGAGATCGACGCGCTGCGCCCCCGCTACCCCACCACCGAGGCCGTCCTGCTGCCCGCCCTCCACATCGCCCAGCGCGAGTGGGGCGGCTGGCTCCCGGACGAGGCCATCGCGGCCGTGGCCGCGGAGCTGGACCTCCCGGTCGCCCGCGTCTACGGCGTCGTCACCTTCTACGACCTCTATCACCAGAGCCCGGTGGGCCGTCACCGCATCCGGGTCTGCACCAACCTTTCCTGCCAGCTTCGCGGGGCCGAAGAGATCATGGAGGTCCTGCATCAGGAGCTGGGAGTCGAGGAGGACGAGGTGACTCCCGACGGCCGCTGCTCCTACGTCCACTTCGAGTGCCTCGGCTCCTGCGACACGGCGCCGATGATGATGGTGGACGACGAATACCACGAGAACCTCACCCCCAACCGGGTGCGGCATATCCTGAAAGGTCTGAAGTAAATGGCTTTCGAGCGCGTGCTCACCCGCAACGTCGGGAAGCCCGAGGCGCTGACCCTGAAGGGCTACCGCCAGCTCGGCGGCTACGAGGCCCTGGCCAAGGCCCTCAAGATGGAGCCCGACGCGATCATCGAAGAGGTGAAGAAGTCGGGCCTGCGCGGCCGCGGCGGCGCCGGCTTCTCGGCCGGCCTGAAGTGGAGCTTCATCCCCAAGGGCAAGGACAGACCGAAGTACCTCGTCTGCAACGCCGACGAGTCCGAGCCCGGCACCTTCAAGGACCGCCTGCTGATGGAGTACGACCCGCACCAGCTCATCGAGGGGTGCGCCATCTGCTGCTACGCGGTCCACGCCGAGACCTGCTACATCTATATCCGCGGCGAGTACACCAAGTCCGCCGCGATCCTCGAACGGGCCATCAAGGACGCCTACGACGGCGGCATCCTGGGCGACAGCGTCCTGGGCTCCGGCTTCAAGCTGAACATGTACGTCCACCGCGGCGCGGGGGCCTACATCTGCGGCGAGGAGACCGGGATGCTCGAGTCGCTGGAGGGCAAGCGCGGCCAGCCGCGCGTCAAGCCCCCCTTCCCCGCCGTGGTCGGCGCCTTCGGCGCTCCCACCGTCATCAACAACGTCGAGACCCTGTGCAACGTGCCGCACATCGTCGAGCGCGGCGCCGACTGGTTCAAGGCGATCGGCACGGACGAGCGCAACACCGGCCCCAAGCTCTACGCCATCTCCGGACACGTGGAGCGGCCGGGGACCTACGAATACCCCATCGGCGTCACCTTCCGGGAGATGCTGGACGGGTGCGGCGGCATGCTGAAGGGCCGCCCCCTCAAGGCGTACATCCCCGGCGGCGCCTCGGCGCCGATCCTGACGGCGGAGCACATCGACCTCAAGATGGACTTCGACAACGTGGCCAAGGCCGGCTCCATGCTCGGCTCGGCGGCCGTGATGGTGATGGACGACACGACCTGCATGGTGCGGTCGGTGGCGCGCCTCGCGAAGTTCTTCAACCATGAGTCCTGCGGACAGTGCACGCCGTGCCGCGAGGGGACGAACTGGATGGAGCTCATCCTCAAGCGCATCGAGCATGGCGAGGGGACGGAGAAAGACTCTCAGGTCCTCCTCTCGGTCTGCAACCACATCGGCGGCAACTCCCTCTGCGCGCTGGGCGACGCGGCCATCGGACCGGTCAAGTCGCTGGTCGAGCGTTATCAGGACGAGATCGACCAGCACATCCGGGACCGGGCCTGCCCCTTCCCCAAGCGGCGCTATTTCGAGAACGGAGCGTAAGCAGTGCCCAAAGTCACCATCAACGGCCGTACCGTGGAGGTGGAGGCCGGCACGACCCTGGTGGACGCGGCCCTCAAGGTCGGCGTCCAGATCCCCCACTACTGCTATCACCCGCGGCTCTCCGTCGTGGGCCAGTGCCGCATGTGCCTGGTCAAGATCGATGGGATGCCGAAGCTGCAGGCCGGCTGCTCCACCCAGGTGATGAAGGACGGCATGGTGGTGCGCACCGACGTGCCCGAGGTCGAAGAGGCGCAGAAGGGGATGATGGAGTTCTTCCTCATCAACCATCCCCTCGACTGTCCGATCTGCGACCAGGCCGGCGAGTGCGGCCTCCAGGACTACTCCTTCAAGCACGGCGTGGCCTACTCGCGCTTCCAGTACGAGGACAAGCGGACCTATCCCGGCCGCGAGCGCATCCCGCTGGGCGCCAACGTCGTCCTCAACATGAACCGCTGCATCCAGTGCACCCGCTGCGTGCGCTTCACGCAGGAGATCGCCGGGACCGGCGAGCTCGGCTTCTTCAACCGCGGCGCGCGCGCCGAGATCGGCACCTTCCCCGGCCGCGAGCTGGACAACCCGCTCGCCACCTGCGTGGTGGACATCTGCCCGGTGGGCGCCCTGACCTCGACCCGCTTCCGCTTCGCCGAGCGCGTCTGGTACCTCGACAAGAAGCCCTCGATCTGCACCGGCTGCGACGTCGGCTGCAACATCACCATGGAGCACCGGCGGGGCGACATCAAGCGCTACAAGCCGCGCTTCAACGTCGAGGTCAACGACTACTGGATGTGCGACTACGGCCGCTCCACCCATGAGCGGTACAAGAAGATCCCGCGTCTGACCAATCCGCGCGCCAAGACGCGCACCGCGACCAACGGCCACACCACGCCGACTTCCTGGAAGGACGCGCTCGACACGCTCGACCGCCAGATCCGCGCGGCGGTCGAGGCCAAGGGCGAGGTGGCGTTCCTCGGCTCCGGGTACCTCACCTGCGAGGAGGCGTACCTGTTCGGCAAGCTGGCCGACTTCGCGGGCTCGCCGCATCGCGCGGTGCCGGTCGATCAGGGCGCCGGCTGGACGATCCCCAACCTCAAGGGCGGCATCACGGGCCGCGAGCTGGCCCCCAACCGCCGCGGCGCCGAGCTGGCCGGGCTCGCCTCGACCGAGAACGGCATGGCCGCCGAGGATCTGCTGCGCGGCGACGCCGCCGCCCACTGCGACGTGCTGATCGTCTGCGACAGCGACTTCAGCAGCGTGGCCTACGATCAGGCCATGGTGGAGCGCCTGCGGCGGGCGAAGCTCCTGGTCGTCTTCGGCTGGGCCGACTCGCCGCTCGCCAAGGTGGCCGATCTGGCCCTGCCCGTGGCCCATCACGGCGAGAAGGAAGGCACGTTCGTCAACGTCGAGTGGCGGGTGCAGCGCTTCGAGCGGGCCTTCCCCGCTCCCGGTCAGACGCGGACGACGGTCGAGGTGCTCTCCGACCTCTTGTCCCGGGTCGATCCGGCCTGGGCCAGCCTGTCGCCCGGCAAGGTGTTCGACCGCATCGCCGCCGAGCTGCCGGCCTTCGCCGGCCTCAACTGGCACGACCTGCCGGCCACCGGCGCCACGCTGAACGTCCCGGGCGCCGGCCCCGCCGTCGTCGGAGATCAGGCCGCCCCGGCGGTCCAGGAGAATCCTTCGTGAACGTGAACCCGGACCTGATCGCCACCCTGGTCAAGTACGGGGTGATGTTCGCCGTCTTCATCAACGTCGCCCCGATCATGAATTGGGTGGAGCGGCGGGCCTGCGCCTTCATCCAGGACCGCCCCGGCCCGAACCGCGTCGGCCCCATCGGTCTCTTCCAGCCGCTGGCGGACGCCCTCAAGTTCATGTTCAAGGAGGACGTCACGCCGTCGGCGGCGGACCGGCCTCTCTACCTCATGGCCCCGGCGCTGGCCCTGCTGCCGGCGTTCACCACCTTCGTGGTGATCCCCTTCGGGCCCGACCTGACGGTCGACGGCCGCACGATCCCGCTGGTGATCGCCGACGTCGACACCGGCGTGCTGCTCTTCCTGGCGCTGTCGAGCCTCGCCGTCTACTCGCTGGTGATGGCCGGTTACGCCTCCAACAACAAGTTCTCGCTGCTGGGCTCGATCCGCGCCTCGGCGCAGCTCATCAGCTACGAGCTGGCGCTGACCATCGCGGTGCTGGCGGTCATCATCCCGGTGGGCTCCTTCCGCCTCAACGACGTGGTGGCCTACCAGCAGGCGCACGTGTGGAACTTCATCCCGCAGATCATCGGCTTCCTGGTGTTCCTGATCGCCGCGTTCGCGGAGACCAACCGCCTCCCCTTCGACCTGCCGGAAGCGGAGTCGGAGCTGGTGGCGGGCTTCCACACCGAGTACGGCGCCATGCGCTTCGCCCTGTTCTTCCAGGCCGAGTACACCAACATGGCCGCGCTCTCCGCCCTGGGGGTGACCCTCTACTTCGGCGGCTGGAGCCTGCCCGGCGTTCATCTCTCGGGCTGGCTGGGCGCGGCGCTGGGCCTGGCCGTCCTGGTGGCGAAGATCGCCATCTGCATGGCCGTGTTCGTCTGGGTACGCTGGACGTTCCCGCGGTTCCGCTATGACCAGCTCATGCGGCTCGGCTGGAAGATCCTGCTGCCGCTGTCGATCCTGAACCTGATCCTGGTGGCCGCGATGACGCTCGCGGGCTGGCTCGGCTCGGCGCCGAACGTTTCGTAACGGGCTCTGGGCAATCCGGAGGGACGAGTTTTCGGAATGGAAACCGCAATCTTCTTCATCTTCGCCGCTCTGGCGCTGGGCTCCGCGATCGTGGTCGTGGCGCACAAGAGCCCCGTCTACTCGACGCTGAGCCTGGTGCTCACGCTGTTCTCGGTGGCGGTGCTCTTCGTGCTGCTCGGCGCGCCCTTCCTGGGCGCCCTGCAGATCCTGATCTACGCCGGCGCCATCGTCGTGCTCTTCCTGTTCGTCATCATGCTCCTCAACCTCCAGAAGGAGGAGACGGCGCGCAACGTCCGCGGCGCCCAGGCCTGGGTGGCGCTGATCGGCGCGGTGGTCTTCGCCGGCATGCTGGTCCTCCTCTTCTGGCGGCGGGCGGCACCGGCCGCGGGTCCCCTCACCGAGGAGCTGGTGTCGCTCAAGGCCCTGGCCCGGGTGATGTTCACCGACTACCTGCTGCCCTTCGAGATCGTCGGCCTGCTGCTGCTGGTGGCGGTCATCGGCGCCACGGTGGCGGCGCGCAAGTCCAGCGACAGCCCGGGGGCCGATCTCGGCTTCGACCGGAGTGACGAGGAACCCAAGGAGGCCCGCCCGTGAGCGTCCCCATCTCCTGGTATCTCCTGCTCTCGGCGGCCCTGTTCGTCATCGGCTGCACGGGCGCGCTGACCCGGCGCAACGGCATCAGCATCTTCCTCTCCATCGAGCTGATGCTGAACGCGGCCAACCTCTCGCTGGTCGCCTTCGCCCGCCAGCTCAACGACCATACGGGCCAGGCGATCGTCTTCTTCGTGATGGCGGTGGCCGCCGCCGAGGCCGCGGTGGGGCTCGCGCTCTTCATCGCGGTGTTCCGCCAGCGGCACACCATCGACGTCAACCGCATGAACCTGATGCGCTGGTAAAGCCGCCATGCTCGATCTTCTCTGGTTGATCCCGTTGCTTCCGCTGGCCGGCGCCGCCGTCAACGGCCTGCTCGGCCGGCGGTTCCCGAAGTCCCTGGTGACCGCCGTCGGCGTCGGCGCGCCGCTGGCCTCGCTCCTCCTCGCCCTCGGCTGCCTCTGGGAGTACGCCCGGACGGTCTACCCGAACGCGTACGACAAGGCCTACTACGCCTGGACGGCCGGCCCCTTGCAGATCGACGCCGGCTTCCTGCTCGACGCGCTGTCGGCGGTGATGCTGTTCATCGTCACCTTCGTGGGCTTCCTGATCCACGTCTATTCGGCCGGCTATATGAGCCACGAGGAGGGGTACCGCCGCTACTTCGCGTACCTCAACCTCTTCATGTGCGCGATGCTCCTGCTGGTGCTGGGCAACAACTACCTGGTGATGTTCGTGGGCTGGGAAGGCGTGGGGCTCTGCTCCTACCTGCTCATCGGCTTCTATTACGACCAGGCGTTCCCGCCCTTCGCCGGCAAGAAGGCGTTCATCGTCAACCGCATCGGCGACGTCGCCTTCCTGGTCGGCATGTTCGCGCTGTTCGCGACCTTCGGCAGCCTGAACTATCGGGACGTCCTGCCGCGCCTCGCCGAGAACCCCGGCCTGGCGACGGGCGACTACGCCCTCGGGCTCACCCTGGCCGGCTTCGTGGCGCTCTGCTTCTTCATCGGCGCCATGGGCAAGAGCGCGCAGATCCCGCTCTACGTCTGGCTGCCGGACGCCATGGCCGGCCCGACGCCGGTCTCGGCCCTGATCCACGCCGCCACCATGGTCACCGCCGGCGTCTACATGGTGGTGCGCTCGAACGTGATCTATCAGCTCGCGCCGGACATCTCCATGTTCGTGGCGATCATCGGCGCGGCGACGGCGATCTTCGCGGCCTCGATCGGCCTCGCCCAGACGGACATCAAGAAGGTGCTCGCCTACTCCACCGTCTCGCAGCTCGGCTACATGTTCCTGGCCGCGGGCCTGGGAGCCTACACGGCGGCGCTCTTCCACGTCATGACGCACGCCTTCTTCAAGGCCCTCCTCTTCCTCGGCTCCGGCTCGGTGATCCACGCCATGGGCGGCGAGCAGGACATGCGGCAGATGGGCGGCCTGAAGACTCATATGAAGGTGACGTACTGGACCTACCTGATCGGCGCGCTGGCCATCGCCGGCGTGCCGGGGCTCGCCGGCTTCTTCAGCAAGGACGAGATCCTGCACGCCGCGGCGTCCAACCACCAGTGGGTCCTGTGGGCGATCGGGCTGTTCACCGCCGGCCTGACGGCCTTCTACATGTTCCGCTCGGTGTTCCTGACCTTCCACGGCAAGTTCCGCGGCACGCACGAGCAGGAGCATCACCTGCACGAGTCGCCGCCGGTGATGACGGTGCCGCTGGCGATCCTCGCCGTGGGCTCGATCTTCGCCGGCTACGTCGGCGTGCCGAAGCTCCTCTCCGCCGGCCGCGACCTCAACTGGTTCCACCACTGGCTGGAGCCGGTGATCGCGAAGCCGCAGGGGCTGGAGGCGGGAGAGCACAGCCTGGGCGCCGGCACGGAGTGGGCGCTGGTGATCATCACCACCGTCGTGGCGCTGACGGGCATCTTCCTCGCCCGTGCCTTCTACGGCGGCGACAAGGGTCTCGCCAAGGGCCGCGCCTGGGAGCAGCGCTTCCCGGCCGTGCACCGGCTGCTGGTCAACAAGTACTACGTCGACGAGATCTACGATCGCCTGATCGTGCGGCCGCTCGCCGCGCTGTCGCGGGTGTTCTGGAAGTTCGTCGACGCCATCGTGATCGACGGCGCCATCAACGTCGGGGCGTTCCTGACCGAGCTGACCGGCGACGTGGGCCGTTTCACCACCACCGGCAACGTCCGCAACTACGCCCTCTACTTCTTCGTCGGCGTGGTCGTCCTCTTCTGGTGGATCGTCTTCGGGTGACCGGATCGGAGCTATGGAAACCTTTTTCGGACTGCTCGTCGGCAACACGCTGACCCGCCTCGTCTTCTTCCCGACGCTGGCGGCCTTGCCGTTGCTCTTCATGGGCCGGGCCAGCGCCCGGACGGTGAAGATCTACGTGCTCGTCGCCTCCGTGATCGAGGTGATCTTCGGCGTCCTCTACGTGGGCGCCCACGCCGGGGCGGACGGCTCGTTCCCGCTGGTCCACGACGCCGGGCCCGACGGCCTGCCGTGGATCGCCAGCTTCGGCATCACCTACGACCTCGCCATGGACGGCATCTCGATGCCGCTGGTCCTGCTCGGCGTCTTCCTGGTGCCGATCGTGATCCTCGGCTCCTGGAAGGGCATCGAGAATCACTGGCCGGCCTTCGGCGGCTCCATGCTGCTGCTGACCACCGGCGTGATCGGCGCCCTGGTCGCCTACGACCTCTTCCTCTTCTACATCTTCTGGGAGGTCATGCTCGTCCCGATGTATCTGCTGATCGGGATCTGGGGCGGCGAGCGGCGGATCTACGCGGCGGTGAAGTTCTTCCTCTTCACCATGGCCGGGAGCCTGCTGATGCTGGTCGGCATCCTGTGGATGGCCTGGACCTTCAAGGGGCTCAACGGCGGCGCCTGGAGCTTCGCCTACGAGGACATGCTGCGGCTCGACCTGCCGGTCTACCAGCAGCTCTGGCTGTTCGCGGCGTTCGCCCTGACCTTCGCCATCAAGGTGCCGATGTTCCCGGTCCACACCTGGCTGCCCGACGCCCACGTCGAGGCGCCCACCGGCGGCTCGGTGATCCTGGCGGGCATCCTGCTGAAGCTGGGCACCTACGGCTTCCTGCGCTTCGCCATCCCCCTGTTCCCGAACGCCACCGAGGCCGCCCAGCCGCTGCTGATCACCCTGGCGGTGATCGGCATCCTCTACGGCGCGCTGGTGGCCTGGGCGCAGGAGGACATGAAGAAGCTGGTGGCCTACTCCTCCATCGCCCACCTCGGCTTCGTGATGCTCGGCCTGCTGGCGCTCGACATCGTCGCCTGGCAGGGCGCGCTGCTGCAGATGGTCAACCACGGCCTCTCCACCGGCGCGCTGTTCCTCCTGGTCGGCATGCTCTACGACCGCCGGCATACCAAGAAGTTCGCGGAGTTCGGCGGCCTCGCGCGGGTGATGCCCGTCTTCGCCTTCTTCCTGGTCTTCTCCAGCCTGGCCTCGGTCGGCCTGCCGTCGCTCAACGGCTTCGTGGGCGAGTTCATGATCCTCATCGGCAGCTTCCGCACGCTGCCCTGGCCCACCGTCCTCGCCACCTTCGGCGTGGTGCTGGCGGCCATCTATCTGCTCAAGATGATCCAGCTCACCATCTTCGGTCCCATCACCAAGGACGAGAACCGGAACCTCCGCGACCTCTCGCTCCGCGAGATCGCGGCGCTGGTACCGCTGTGCGTCTTCATGCTCTGGATCGGAGTCGCGCCCAACGGGTTCCTGAAGCCGAGCCTGCGGGCGCTGGAAACCACGCTCGCCGACTACAAGGCGCGGGTCGCGGCGCCGGAGCCCACGGTCGCGAGCCTGCGGCCGGCCCCCGGCACGGCGATTACCGCGGACGCTTCTTCGGAGACCGGCCAATGACTCGTGCGGATTGGATGCTGCTGATGCCCGAGATCGTCCTCAGCCTGGGCGGCGTGCTCGTGCTGATGCTGGAGGCCATCGTTCCCAAGGCGCGGCGGTCTTTCACGGTGCTGTCGGTCCTGGTGGCCCTGCTGGCCGGCTGGGCCGCCTACCTCCACACGCTGCCTTCGGCCCCCCTGGCCGACACGGCCGCGACCTTCGGCGGTCTCCTCGAGACCAGCCCGGTCACCTTCGCGTTCTCGCTGGTGATCCTGCTGGCCACGGTGCTCGCCCTGCTCGCCTCCGACGGCTACCTGCGGCGGGAGGGCATCCTCAACGGCGAATACCACGCCCTGCTCCTCTGGTGCGCGGCGGGTCTCCTGCTGACCCTGCGGGCCACCGAGCTGCTGACCATCTTCCTGGGTCTCGAGCTGTTCTCGCTCTGTCTCTACTGCCTGGCGGTCTTCCACCGCCGGGTCAGCATCGCGGGCGAGGCGGCGATCAAGTATTTCCTGATGGGCGCCTTCGTCAGCGCTTTCGTGCTCTACGGCATCGCGCTGGTCTACGGCGCCACGGGCAGCACCCGCCTCGCCGAGATCAGCGCGCGGCTGGCCGGCGAGCCGGACATCCCGGTGCTCGCCAGCCTCGGCTTCCTCATGCTGGTGGCGGGCTTCGGCTTCAAGATGAGCGTGGTCCCCTTCCACGCCTGGTCGCCGGACACCTACCAGGGCGCCCCCTCCCCCTTCGTGGCCTTCCTCTCGGTGGCCCCCAAGGTGGCGAGCGCGCTGGTGGTCTACCGCTTCCTCGACGCCATCGTGATCGGCGAGGGCGTGGCCGCCAACTCCTACAAGTGGTCCACCGTGGTGGCGGCCCTGGCGGTGCTCTCCATGCTGGTGGGCAACCTGCTGGCCCTGGTGCAGCGCGACATCAAGCGCATGCTCGCCTACTCCGGCGTGGCCCACATGGGATACCTGCTGCTGGCCCTGGTGGTGCTCGACCGCGACTCCCTGGCGCCGGTGCTCGTCTACCTGCTGGCCTACGTGCTGATGAACGCCGGCGCCTTCACCGTGGTGGCGATGCTCTACAACCGCCCCGGCGAGCAGCACCTGATCCCGGACCTGGGAGGCTGGGGTTACCGGTATCCCCTGCTGGGCGGGTGTCTCGCCATCTGCATGCTGTCGCTGGGCGGCATCCCGCCCACCGTGGGCTTCCTCGGCAAGTACGTGGTGTTTCTCAACGCGGTAGGTGACGGCCTGGTGGGCCTCGCGGTCCTCGGCGTCGTGGCGAGCCTCGTCGGCGTCTTCTACTACCTGCGCGTCGTTTACTACCTCTATATGAAGCCGGAGACGAGGCAGCCGGAAGGGCTGCTGATCGATGTCTGGGGCCGCGCGGCGGCCGTCCTCGCCGCGGTGGGAACCCTGGCGCTCGGTCTCTGGCCCACGGGCCTGCTGCAGTGGCTGATCACGGCGACAACCGGCCAGTAAACGAGCTGGAAGAGGTCTCGCCTCTCACCCTCAACCGGCTGTCGTTCTACCTGCGCTGTCTGCGCCATCTCCAGGAGCTCGGCATCCGCCGGATCTCCTCGCAGGAGATGGCGCAGCGCTACCATCTTTCGGCGACGCAGATCCGCAAGGACCTCGCCCAGTTCGGCGAGTTCGGCATCCGCGGCGTCGGCTACGACATCGACGAGCTGGCGGACCATCTCAACGCCCTGCTGGGCCTGGACCGCCAGCACGCCATGGTGATCGTGGGGATGGGAAATCTGGGGAGCGCCCTGGCGCAGTACCTGGGCTTCAACTACGGGGCCTTCAAGGTGGTGGCCGGGGTGGACAACGATCCGAAGAAGATCGGCCGCCGCATCTCCGGCCTGCTGGTCCGCCCAACCGCGGATCTCAAGAACGTCGTCCGCGAGTCCGGGGCCGAGATCGGCGTCCTGGCCGTTCCCGCCGAATCCGCCCAGGAGAACTACGAGGCCCTGGCCGACGCGGGCGTCAAGGGCGTCCTCAACTTCGCCCCCGTGCGCGTCAAGCGCCGCCCCGGCGTGCCGTTGAAGAACGTGGATCTGCGGATCAATCTCGAAGAGCTGGCGTTTTTCCTGCGGTGAGAGCGAAGGACCTAAACGACCTAAAGGACCTAAACGACTCAAAGGACATCTCACATTGATTCTGTCCTTTGGGTCCTTTAGGTCGTTTATGTCCTTTAGGTCCTTTTCTTCTCACCCTCAACCCGGCCCCCGCCGATAGAAGCTGATCGCGCTCTCCCCATACTTCCGCGTATCCACCCGCGTCAGCGAACCTGCTTCGATGGGCAGGTCGCGCCGCGAAGAGTGCTCCACCGCCACCTCCGCATCCTGGGCCAGGAGCGGCGCCACGGCCTGGATCAATTCGCCGTAGAGATTGAAGTTGTACGGCGGATCGGCGTAGACGAGGTCGAAGGGACCGGCGCCCTGCTCCACCAGACGCGACAGACCGGCGGGGAGGGTCAGACGGCTGATCGTCAGGAGGCGCTCTCCCAGGCGGGCGGCATTCGCTTCCAGGGTCTTCACGGCCCCGAGGGTCTCGTCCACGGCCAGGGCGGAGAGAGCTCCCCGGCCGATCGCCTCCAGGCCCACGACGCCGCTGCCCGCGAAGAGGTCGAGGACGCGGGCGCCTTCCAGCCGGTCCCTCCACATCGAGAACAGCGCTTCCCGGACGCGCCCCTCCGTGGGCCTCGCTCCGGGCGGGACGACTAGGCTGCGGCCGCGGAACTCTCCTCCGGTGACGCGGACCCCCGGCTTCAACGGCCCCTCGAAACCAGCTCCGTGAAGTTCTGCCGCATGCTGTCGATGGGAACGAACACCTGAAGGGGCAGGTCGACGCCTTGAAGCTCCACGCCCTTTTTGTCCCCCGTGAAGGCCACGATGCGGAACAGGGCGCCGTCTCCGATCCGCTTCAGCACGTCTCCCGGACGGGGCTCGTACCCGACCGGCAGCTCCTGCTTTCCCTCCGCCTCCCGGAGAACCTGGACCTTCTCCTCCAGCTCCTCGGCGATGCGCACCACCCGCGAGAGGTTGAGCGGCAGCGGATCGTAGTGGCCGAACCGGTAGGTCCGCAGGGGCTGCCCCGGGAGTTGGAGCCGCAGCTCGCACTTCTCGATCCAGTTGCCCTCGACCCCTTTCTCCGGGTTGCGGTCCTGGGAAAGGTCCTCGCCCCCGAGACGGTTGAGGTAGGCGGTCAGCTCGTCCGGGCCCAGCTCGGCGAGGCCCATCCACTCGTGGCGGATGACGCCGTCCCGCAGGCGGATGGTGCCGTTCGCGAACAGGGTCAGCTCGCGCCGGGTGGTCTCCGTGAGGCAATCGAAGCGGAGGATCTCGGTCGAGCGGGGGTCCTCCTCCGCCCGCGCCGGAAGCCCGGCCAGAAGCAGCAGGACGGCGAGGGTCCATGCGGCGCGTCGGTTCACGGGATCTCTCTCCTCTAAATGGTCCAATTCTCCACAGCCACACTGAGGCCCTCAAAATGGCGAACGTTGGCCGTTACAAGAACGGCGCCTTCCCGCAGGGCCAGTGTAGCGAGGAGCAGGTCCATGTCCGATATGCTCTTGCCGGATTTGTGTCGTTCCGCCCATAGCTGAGCCGCCGTGCTCCAATCCTCAAAGCTCAGGTTGCAGCGCTGCCACGATGAGGTGATCTGTAGATAGATTCGCCTCAGCCTGTGGGCTCCCTTCAAATCAAGGTAACGGGTCAGTTCGTAGTGGGCAGGAGCGGCAAGGAGAAACGATGCACTTTCGGCGTTCGCTTCTTCCAAGCGATCAGCGACGGGTGCGATCCCTTTCAACAAGTAGTTGAGGGTATTGGTATCGAGAAGGAGTTTTCTCACTCTTCTCCAGGGAGGCTGCTGAGAGTGAACGGATGGCTTTGACGGAACTTTTCAAAGTCCTCCAGGATCTGCTCCTCTTCCGGCGTCCTCCGCAACTCGCGCAACTCGGACAACGCCGCCATCATGGATCTTCTCGATTCGTTCTCCACTGGACGGGCAGCCAGCACAATCACTTCAGCCGGTCCAGACGGAAAATCCTCGGGAAGCCGGATTTCCAGTTGATGGTCTTCAGGAATCGTTACCTTCACCTTGTGAGCCTGCACCTCTTGAGCCTCCTATCTATAAGCATACACCCTCAACCCGGCCCCCCTTCCGCCAGCCAGTCCAGAGCGTAGCGCAGCTCCCCCGTCTCGTCGATCCGGCCGTCCAGGCGGGCCCGCCGGGTGGCCTTCAGGGCCTCCCCGATCCGCGGCCCCCGCGCCACCCCAGCCGCCAGCAGGTCGGCGCCGCGGACGGCGAGCTTCAGCCCGCGCAGCTCGGTCAGGTAGCGGCGCACCCAGCAACGGATCGCGTCGTCGTCCCCGGCCATCAGGAGGAGCAGCTCTTCCCCGCTCAACGGCTCCAGCGCCTCGGCTACGTGGTGCGGCGGCGGATCCGGCCGTTCCTGGAGCGCGGCGCGGGCGGCGGCCAGGCGTCCCGGGAAACCGGTCAGCAGGCGACGGTCCTCGCCCGCCAGCATCAGGCGGTCGGCCAGCCGCGCCAGCTCCGCCTCTCCGAAGTCGCCCGCCAGGGCCATCAGGAGCAGCCGCCAGGCCTCGGCGGGCGGATCGTCGATCCCCTCCAGGCGGTACCAGTCATGGGCCGCCCGCGCCTCGCGGATGCGCTCGCGGGCCGCGTCGTCCAGCTCCAGACGCGGGTCCAGCACCCGCAGCACGCCCAGCTCGGCCAGGCGCTCGATCCCCCGCAGGGCCAGGGCCGGATCGTCCAGGAGCAGCCGCAGCTCCTCGCGCAGCCGCGAGCCCGAGAGGTGGTCGAAGATCCCCTCGGCCAGCGCCACCTCGGCCAGGTGCAGGGTCTCGGGCGAGATCCGGAAGCCAAGCCGCAGCTCCAGACGCACGGCGCGCAGCACCCGCGTCGGGTCGTCGATGAAGGAGAGGCTGTGAAGCACCCGCAGGATCCTGTCCTTGAGATCGCGCCGGCCGCCGAAGTAGTCGATCAGCTCGGGCACGGGCTCGGGACCCAGCCGGATGGCCAGGGTGTTGATCGTGAAGTCGCGCCGGAAAAGGTCCTGCCGCAGGATGGAGGTCTGGACCTCCGGCAGCGCCGCCGGGGCGCGGTAGAACTCGCTGCGCGCCGTGGCCACGTCGATGTGGAAGCCCTCGCGGTCCACCACCACGGCGGTGAGGAAGGCCCGGTGCGCCCGCACCCGCCCGCCCACGGCCTCCGCCAGACGCTCGGCGAATGCTATGCCGTCCCCCTCCACCACCAGGTCCAGGTCGCGGTTCTCGCGCTCCAGGAGCAGGTCGCGCACGAAGCCGCCCACCAGGTAGACCGGGACGTCCAGCTCCCGCGAGACGGCGGCGAGGGTCTCGATCCGCGAGCGGATGGACGCCGGCAGCCGCTTCTCCAGGACGCGCCCGATCTTCTCCCGCTTCTCCCGCAGGTGCTCGGACCGGCGGTCGATCCGCTGATCGAGGGCCGAGAGCTCGCCGTGCAAATGACGGAGGAGCTGCATGCGGGTGATGAGGCCCTGAGGCCGGCCCGCCGCGGGATCCCCCACCAGCACGAAGCGCGGGTGGCGGCTCAGCATGATCTCCCGCACCTCCTCGGACGGCGCCTCGGGAGACACCCACAGGAGCTCCGGCGACATCACCGTCCCGACCGGCCGCGCGCCCAGGCCGTGCTGGAGCGCGGCGTCCAGGATCTGCCGCGAGACCGTGCCCACGACCCGCCCGTCCTTCTCCACCGGCGCGGCGTTGATGCGCCGAGTATTGAGCCCGGCCTTGACCTCGTCGATGGAGAGGCCGGCGGATGGGATGTAGAAGGGCGGGAGCATCAGGTCTCCCGCGCGCGCCGCCGGCGGCAGGGCCTCCGCCAGGAACGCCAGCAGCCGCTCCCGGACTTCGAGCAGGGTGGCGTCCCTGATCCGCGCCGACGCGGCGGTGGCGTGGCCGCCGCCCCCGGCGAAGCTCTCCAGGGCCTCGCCGAGATCGAACCCCTCCAGGACGCCGCGGGCGATCAGCGTCACGCGGTCTCCCTCGCCGAACAGGGCGAAGAGCAGCGGCAGCTCGAAGATCTCCAGGCAGCGGGAAACCAGCGGCGCCAGCTCCTCCAGGTAGGCCCCCAGCTCGACCTCCACGATGCCGACCCGGTGCCCCCGGACGCGGTGCACCTCCAGCCGGCGCGTCATGCGGTGCAGTACGTCCAGGCGGTCGGGATCGAGCGGGCGCATCACCGAGCCGCGCACCGCTTCGAGGTCGCCGCCGCGCTCCAGCAGCCAGGCCGCGGCCCGCAGGTCGCGCGGGCTGGTCGTCATGTAGGTCAGGGAGCCCGTGTCCTCGTAGATCCCCATCAGCAGCAGCCCGGCCTCTTCGGACGAACAGGAGAGGCCGCGCCGCTGAAACTCCTCGACCATGAGCGTCGATGTGGAGCCGACCTCCGGATCGACGATCCCGCCCGCGACCGCCAGGTCGGCGGCGGAGTCCGGGTGATGGTCGTAGGCCCAGACCTCGATACCCGGGTTGGCCTCCAGCCACTCGGCCAGCACGCCGATCCGCTCGCGCTGGCGGATGTCGCACAGGATCAGGCGCGTGACCGCGGCGGGATCGACATCCTTCTGCCGCAGCTCGGGGACCTCGATCCCCCGCGCCTCGATGGCCCGGCGCAGCGAGCCCTCGCGGGAGCCCGGGAAGAACAGCCGCGCCTCGGGATGGAGCCGCCGCGCGGCCATCATGGCCGCGAAGCCGTCGAAGTCGGCCCCGACGTGGGTGGCGATCAGCTCCATGGAGCGGGATTGTATCGCCCGGCGGAACCCTCTCTCAGACTCCCCGCACTCTCTTTAGCAAAGAGAGATGACGCCTCACCTCCTGACTGAGCTCAGGGAATCCGGGCCGCAAAACGCGGCGCGGGCCCCTCCCCGGGGCCCACCTGCCCGCGGCCTTTCCCTTCCTCTCCCAGCAATCCAAGGTTCAACACGATATCTACAAAAATAAAGGATCAAAATGAACACTCATCAGGAGATCCGCAGCACATCAGGTCCCCGATGGTCCATAGCCGTCCTCGCGGTGGCCCTCCTCCTCAGCGTCCTGCTGGGATGGCTTCTGCGACGCCCCGCGGCGACCGCCGAGCCGTCCGGCGAGAGGCCGGCGGCGGACCGGGCGACGAGCGACGCGGTGGCCCGCGTGGACGCGTTCCGGGTCCGGCGGGCCGGGCTCTCGCTGCGCGCCGAGGCCACGGGCTATCTGGAGCCATGGAAGAAGGTCGAGGTGAGGTCCGAGGCTTCCGGCCGCGTGGTCGCGCGGCAGGTTGAGGAAGGCGGTCGCGTCGGGGCCGGCGACCTCCTGGTGCGGCTCGACGACCGGGACCGCGTCCTGGAGCTCGCGGAAGCGCGGGCCGAATGGCTGCGCATCCAGGCCGGCTGGGCCCTGGATTTCGGCAGGAACGACGAGCCCCGGGCCGCTGCCGCTTCCAGCCCGCTGCCCGCCGGCGGCGAGGAGGAGCTCCGGCGCGCCGAGCGCCTGTTGCGCGAGGGGGTGATCTCCAGGCAGGAGCTGGACGAGACGCGGCGGCGCCTGGAGGCCGCGCGCATCCTCTCCGGCGAGCAGCGCGGGGAGATCCGCGCCGCCAGCACCGGCCTGGCCCAGGCCGAGCAGAAGGTCGAGCGGGCGCGCCTGGCCCTGGAACGCACGCGGATCCTGGCGCCGTTCGCCGGCCGGATCGCCGATCTCGCGGTGGAATCCGGACAGCACGTCACCCCCGGCGACCCGCTCCTGACCCTGATGCAGGACGACCGTCTGAAGGTCGACGTCGGGGTCCTGGAAGCGGACATCGTCCGGGTGCGCGAGGGAGGCCCGGCACGGGTGCGCATCCCTTCGGCCGACGGGCTGGAGCTTCAGGGCACGGTCTACACGGTCAACCCGAAGGTCGAGCCGGGAACCGGGACCGGCCGGGTGACGGTGGCGATCCCGAACCCGCGGGGCCTGCTCCTCGCCGGTCTGTTCGCCACGGTGGAGCTCGAAGTGGGACGGCTGGCGGACCGGCTCCTGGTGCCGGCCGCGGCCCTGCTGGAGCGCCAGGGACGGACGCTGGTCTTCCGCATCGAGAACGGGCGCGCCCTCTGGACCTGGGTGAAGACCGGAGCGCGCTCGGGCGACCTGGTGGAGATCGTCGAGGGGTTGTCGGAAGGGGACGTGATCGCCATCGGGGGCCACTTCGCGCTGGCGCACGAGGCGCCGGTCGAGGCGGTGCTCACCGCGGCGGTCCCCGGCGCGGCGGCGAAAGGAGCCCGTCCATGATGGCGACGTGGATCGGATTCCTCCTGCGCCGTCCCGTGGCCGTGGCGGCGTTCTACCTGCTGGCCGGCGCCCTGGCGGTGGTCGCCGCCATGCGTCTGCCGGTCGCCCTGCTGCCCTCGCTGCGCTATCCGGCGCTCGTGGTGTGGACGGCCTACCCGGACGTAGCCCCCGAGCAGGTCGAGAGGGCCGTGACGGAGCCCGTCGAACAGGCGGTGGCGGGCACCGCCGGACTGGCGAAGATGACCAGCCGCAGCCAGCTCGGCGGCAGCCTGGTGCGACTGGACTTCGGCTGGAACACGGACATGGACTTCGCGGCCCTGGAGGCGCGCGAGAAGCTGGACCGCCTGGCCGGCCTGTTGCCGGACCACGCCGAGCGGCCCCTGGTGCTGCGGGTGGATCCGAGCGACCGGCCCATCCTGGTGGTGGCCGTCGCCGCGTCGAGCCCCGAGCCGCGCGGCGCCCCCTCGGCCGCGGACCTGCTGCGGGTCAAGCAGGCGGCCCGCGACGTGGTGGCGCGGCGGCTGGAACAGCTCGACGGCGTGGCCCGGGTGCGGGTCACCGGCGGCTGGGAGCCGGAAGTGCAGGTGCTCGTCTCCCCCGAGAGGGCCACGGCCTACGGCGTGGATCTCGAAGGCATCTCGCGCTCCTTGCGGGAAGCCAACGTCGCGCTCTCGGGAGGCGTGGTGCGGCGCGGCACCTTCCGCTACGCCGTGGAGGTGAGCGGCGAGCTCCATGACGCCCAAGAGGTGGCCGGGACCGTGGTCTCGGAACCTGGCCGCGCTCCGGTGCGCCTGCGGGAGGTGGCGACGGTGCGGGACGGGATCGCGCCGCGCCGCGGCCTGGTGCGGCTCGACGGCAGGGAGACGCTGCTGCTGCTGGTCGAGCGGCGGCCGGACGCCAACACCGTCGAGACCGCCGGCGCGGCCCGGCAAGCCCTCGCGGAGCTGCGCTCGCAACTGCCCGGGCTCCACCTCGACGTCGTGGTGGACGAGAGCGTGTTCATCGAAGACGCCCTCTCCGGCGTCCTCGGGGCGTTGACCGGCGGCGCGGTGCTGACGGTGGCGGTGCTGCTCGTCTTCCTGCGCCGGCCGCGCGCCCTCGCCGCGGTCGCCATCGCCGTGCCGCTGTCCCTCGCCCTGACGCTGGTGCTGTTCGATCTGCTGTCCCTGACCCTCAACCTGATCTCCCTTTCCGGCCTCGCGCTCGGCGTGAGCCTGCTGCTCGACAACGCCACCGTGGTGGTGGAGAACATCGCCCGCCTGCGCGAGCGGGGGCTCGAAGCCATGGAGGCCGCCCGCGCCGGCGCCGCCGAGGTCGCCGGGGCCATCACCGCGAGCACGCTGACGACGCTGGCGGTGTTCCTGCCCATCACTCTGGTGGAAGGCCTGGCGGGCCGGCTGTTCCGCGACCAGTCGCTGGCCATCGTCTGCTCGGTCGGCTCGTCGCTCTTCGTGGCCCTGACGGCGGTGCCGCTGATCGCCGCCCGCGACCGTTCGGGCGCCCTGGACTTCGCCGGCAAGGCGGGAGGTTTCTGGCTCGGCCTCTACGAACGGGCCCTGGAGGTCTGCCTGCGAAGGCGCCGCGCCGTCCTCGCGGGCACGGCCCTCCTGCTCGCGGCCACCGGCTGGCTCGCGTTCAGCCTGCCCCGGGAGACCGTGCCGCAGGCCGATGAAGGCCGGGTCGTCGCGAGCCTCGCCCTGCCGCCCGACGCCGACCTCCCCCTCGTGGAGGAGAGGGCGCGCCGGATCGAAAGCGCCGCGTCCGGCTGGCCGGAGGTGCGCCGGGTCCTGGCCGATCTCGGCGAGCGCGACGACGCCCGGCTGGACCTCGATCCAAGACCGCTCTACGAAGGAGAGCTGACCCTGGTGCTGGATCCCGAGACGCCGGCGGCCGCCGTCCTCGATCGGCTGGCCAGGCTTCCCCTGCCGCCGGACACGACGATGGAGGGGCGGGCGGTGCGGCCCCAGCTCGAATCGCTCCTCGTCTCCGACGCGGCGGACCTGCTGATCGACCTGGTCGCCGAGGTCCGGAGCGAAGCCGGACCGGCGATCACTCCCCTCCTGACCAGGCTGCGCGACCGGCCCGAGCTGATCAACGTCGCCCTCGCCGACCCGGAGGGGGTGCCGGCCTACCGGCTGACCCTGGACCGCGACGCCGTGGCCCGCTTCGGCGCCCGGCCGGCGACGCTGGAGACCTATCTGGAGGCGGCGGCGCGCGGGCGCGAGGCCACCCGCCTGCGGGCGGTGAACGACGACGTCCCGGTGGTCCTTCACGCCGAGGCCGTGGACTCCATCGAGAGCCTGCTCGGCGAACGCATGCCGGCCGGGGACGCCCTGCTCCCCCTCTCCACGTTCGTGCGCGCCGAGCCGGTCCGCCTGCCCTCCGTGCTGCTGCGCGGCGATCAGGCGCCGGTGGTGCGGCTCACCGCCGACGTGGCCCCGGGCTCCACCCTCCAGGCGGCCGTGCAGGCGGTGCGCTCGGAGCTCGACGCCAACCTGCCGGCCTCGGTGCAGGGCCGGGTCGGCGGCGCCGACGAGGCGTTCCGGGAGAGCCTCGCGGCGCTGGGCAAGACGCTGCTGCTCTCGGTGCTGCTGGTGTACCTGATCCTCGCCGCGCAGTTCGAGAGCCTGCTGCAACCCCTCGTCATCCTCTCGGCCGTGCCCCTGGCCGCCACGGGCGTCGTCGCGGCCCTGGCCCTCACCGGCCAGAGCTGGAACCTGATGAGCCTGACCGCCTGCGTCGTCGTCGTCGGCATCGTGGACAACGACGCCATCGTCAAGGTCGATTTCATCAATCAGCGGCGGCGCGCCGGGCTGCCCATCCTCGACGCCATCCGCGAAGCCGGACGGGACCGCTTCCGCCCCATCGTCATGAACACGCTCACCACCGTGCTCGGCCTCGTCCCCATGGCCTTCGGGCTGGGCCGCGGCGGCAACCTGCAGGCGCCGCTGGCCATCACCATCGTCGGCGGCCTGCTCAGCGCCACCTTTCTCACCCTGGTCGTGGTGCCCGTCGTGTACCTCCTCGTGGACGGCCTGCCGGGCCGTCTGGCGCCGCGCCGGGACGTGCCGGGAGGTGCCGCATGAACCGCGCGGTGACGGCGGAACGGGACATCCGGCTGGTCGAGAAACAGGAACGCATCGCCCGCGAGCTGGAGCGCTTCCAGGCCGAAGCGAGGCCCGAAACCGAGGGCATGGCGCGCGAAGTGGCCGACGTCCTGCGATCGATCCACGATCACCTTTTCGATCCGCGGCTCAACGTGGCCTCGGTCAAGGCGTGGTGCGCCATCCGCAACAACAACATCTCGAGCCGGTTCCGCTGGGCCGTGGGCCTCGGCATCCGGGAGTACATCGAGGGGTTGCGCCTGGAAGCGGCGGCCCAGTTGCTGCGGGAAGGCGACCTGGAGGTCTATCTGGTGGCCATGGCCGTGGGCTACGACCACCAGGAGACGTTCTGCCGGGCGTTCCAGAGGCGGCTCGGCCGGCCCCCTTCGGAATACCGGCTGACTACGTAAGGAACATCAAGAAAGAACGTCAAGATCTCTCATCAAGATGATTCATCAAGAGGCCCGGTCAAGCAGCAAACCGGGTCTCTCCTGTATACCCATTCCAGCATAAAGCGAGGAGGCCAGGGATCCGATGAAAGCCGTCGACCGGGCGATCGTCTTCTTTCTCTCCATGATCTTTCTGTTCAGCGGGATCGACAAGGTCCTGCACTACGAAGGATTCGTCAACGCGCTGCGCGATTACGTGCTCGTGCCGCGCGGCACGGCGCCCTACTTCGCGCTGCCGGTGATCGCCGTCGAATTGCTCGTCGGCGTGGGGCTCCTGCTGAAGGGGACCCGCGCCGCCGCGGCGCTCACCGCCGCGGTCACCCTGGCCGCCTTCACCGTCGCCGTCGCGGTCAACCACCAGTTCGGCAACCGCGGCATCTGCGGCTGCTGGTTCACCATCACCCTGGCGCAGGGCACGGGAATGCACCTGATGCAGAACCTCCTGTTTCTCGGCCTCGCCCTGACCGCCTGGAACGACTCCCGGGTATCAAGGACCGCACCCCCGTCCGGTCTGCAAACCAATATTCAACCTGAACAGGGAGGTCTCTCATGAAGAAGCTGTTCTCCGCCACCAAGCCGGTCCTTCTCTTCCTCGCTCTGGCTCTGACCCTGATCGGAGCGGTCCCGGGCGTGTCCAACGCCGCTCCTGGCGACTGGACTCTCACCTGCCAGGGTCCGGCAGAGTTCTGCGCCGCCGTTGACGATCCCGACATCTACGTCGAGGTCTGGGGCTGGGCGTTCAAGAGCTTCGAAATCGAGCTGTAAACAAGGGTTCGATCTCACGTGATCCGTACCGCGATGGGGGTGCGTCCTTGAACAACAAAATCTTTTTTCTCCTCCTTGTGACCGTCATCGGCGTGGGTGCGCTGGTGGGAGGATTCCTGCAACGGCAAGGATTCTCCGAGACCCAGCCGGCCTACGCGGGCAACGACCTGCGCGCGCGGGCTCAAGAGACCGACGAGCGGTCCTGGAAGCCGGCGCCGGCCGCCAAGGTCTTCACCCTGACGGGCGAAAGCCCCGCGGTCCCGTTCTTCGGCCCGCTGCGGGCCAAGCTCGACGCGCGGGGGCATCTCTTCGTCATCGACTACGGCGACTTCCGGATCAAGGAGTTCTCGCCCGACGGGCGGTTCCTGCGCGCCTACGGCAGCGGCAAGGGACAGGGACCCGGCGAGTTCACCTCGCTCAACGACGTCGCCATCGGTTCCGACGGGGTCTGGATCTCCGATTACAGCAACGGCCGGATCAGCGTCTTCGCGCTCGACGGCCGCATGCTGCGCACCGTCAAGACCGATCCTCAGCCCTACAAGATGGCCCTGTTGCAGCCCGCCGGCTTCGCCGTCATGCAGCCGCCGGGAGCCGCCGAGCTGTTCGGCCTCTTCACCGCCGACGGCACGCGGCGGCGGACGTTCGGCCGCTTCCTCGCCGATCAGGCCGCTAGCTCGCTGGTGCTCGACGGCTGGCTGGAGCCCGACGGCCGGGGCGGCTTCGTCTACGCCGGCCTCTACGCCAGCGTTCTCGCCGGCTACGACGGCCAGGGCAATCAGCGTTTCGTGGCCGAGACTCTCGATCCGATCCCCCTGCCCAAGCTGATCCGCAACGACAAGGGGGTCAAGTGGGTGGACCACGAGGCGCCGCCCAGCACGATCAGCCTCAGCGTCGACGGCGGCGAGATCCACGTCCTGCGGGCCATCCCCAAGGGGCTCAAGCGCTCCGGCGGCCTCGACGTCTACGACCTTTCCAACGGCTCGTACCGCTACTCGCGCAAGCTCCCTGAATCCTGTACCTGGGTCGTGATGGCCGGCGGTCACATGGTCACGGTCACCGACACGACCGTGAGCAAGTGGAAGGTCGGCGCCTAGGACGGCCGGGGGCGGCTCCCCCGGCCTGGTTCGCCGCCTGGCTGGAACGCCCGCGGGCCGTCCTCCTCTGGGCCGCCGCCGTGCTGACGGCGGGCGCCTGGGCGGCGACCCAGGTCCCGCTGGAATGGGTCCCGTCCCTGGAGCTGCCCGCCGTCACCGTCACCGCGGCCTGGCCGGGCGCCTCCCCCCGGGCCGTCGAGCGCCACGTCACATCCCCCATCGAACGCGCCCTCCAGGGCATCCCGGGCACGGCCGGCATCGAGAGCTGGTCCCGCGAGGGCCAGGCCGCTCTCCGCCTCGAGGTCTCCCCGGAACGGCCGCTCGACCTCTACGCCGCCGAAGTGTCAGACCGGCTGGCGGCCCTCCGCGGCGCCCTGCCCGAGCGCGTCGTCCCCCGCCTGACGCGGGAGGTCCCCGAGGAGCTGCGGGACGAGCAGGGCTTCATGACCCTGCAGATCGTGGGCGCCATGAGCCCGCAGGACCTGCGCCGCCTGGCCGAGGAGACCGTCGCGCCCCGCCTGCGGAGCCTGCCGGGAGTCTCCGGGCTCACCCTGGAGGGCGGCCAGGAACGGGAGCTGCTGGTGGAGGTGGACGCGGAACGCCTGCGCGCCCACGGCCTGAGCGTCGAGACCGTGCGCCAGCGCCTGGCCGAAGCCCTCGCGGACCGCTCGTACGGCTGGCTGCGGGGTCCGGGCGCGCAGCACCTCCTCCTCGCGCCCGGCCAGGAAGACACGGCGGAGATCCGCCGCCTGGCTCTCACGGGCGGCAAGCCCGGAGGCGGCGGCGTCCGCCTCCAGGACGTCGCCGTCGCCGCCCTCGGCCCCGCTCCCGTCCGCAGCTTCAGCCGCATCGACGGCAAACCGGTGGTCACCGCCGTCGTCGACCGCGCCGCGGGCTCCCATCTCCTCGACGTCGCCGCGGGGGTCCGCCGCGCCCTGGACGCCCTCCGGCCCGCGCTGCCGCCGGGCGTCAGCGTCCTCGTCGCCGACGACCGCAGCGAGGACGTGCGGGAGGAGCTGCGCGGCCTGACCCTCCAGGGCGCCCTCGGCGTCCTCGCCATCTTCGCCGTGCTCGCCCTGATGCTGCGCGGCGCGCGGGCGGCCCTGGTCGTGATCTTCAGCGCCGCCGTCTCCCTGGCCGTGGCCCTGGCCCTGCTGCGCCCCCTCGGCCTGACCCTCAACGTCCTCACCCTCGCCGGCCTCGTGCTGCTGGATGGCCTGCTCCTCGACAACGCCACCGTGGTCCTGGAGCAGATCCTCGCCGAGCGCGCGCGCGATCCCGGCGCGCCGGCGCGGGCGGTGGCCCGCGCCCTCGGCGGCGTCTGGCTCCCCCTCGTGGGCGGCACGGCGACCACCATCGCCGCCCTGCTGCCGCTGGTCTACGCCAGCGGCGAGCTGCGCACCCTGTTCGCCCCTTTCGCCGTCCTCGCCGGCCTCACCTTCACCGTCTCGCTCCTCTCGGCCGCCCTCCTCGTGCCGGTGATGGGACGGCTCCTGCCGGCGCCTCCCCGCGGCCACCGGCGCCCTTCCCGCGTCCGCCGGTGGACCCTGGCCCCCTACCGCCTCGCCGCCCTTTACCCGAAGCTCACCCTGATCGGCCTCGTCCTCCTCCTCGGCGGCGTGACGCGCGTTTTCATCGACGAGGTCGAGATCGGCCGCCGTTGGGAATTCGAAGAGCGTCCGGAGCTGACCGTGCGGCTGCGCCTGCCGCCCGGCAGCGGCATCGAGCAGACGGACGAGCTGCTCCGCGGCTTCGAAAGCACAGCGCTCGCGAGGAAGTGCGTGAAACGGACGATCGCGCGCGTGGGCGAAACCGCCGCCCTGCTGCGCGTCCTCTTCCACGAGGAGTCCCTGCGCGGCGAGGAGCCCTACGCCCTGCGCGAGGCCCTGATCGCCAAGGCCCTCCAGACCGCCGGCCTGGACGTGGGAGTCCACGGCCTCGTCCAGAGCAGCTTCTATACCGGCATCGGCAACGTGACCGGTTTCATCGTGGAGGCCTACGGGCCCAACTACGACGAGCTGCACCGCGTCGCGGCAGGGTTCGCGGCCCGGCTGGAGACCGATCCGCGGGTCGCCGGAGTGGACGTCAACGCCGGCCGCCCGGGTCAGCCGGCGGGCCGGGAGGTCCTCCGCCTGCGCTGGGACGACCGCGCCGCGGCCCGCACCGGGATCGGCGCCGCCGAGCTCGCCTCTCTGCTGCGCTCCCGTCTCCTCGCCCTCACCCCCATCCTCTACGCCCGCATCGAGGGATCGCCGCACACCGCCGTGCGCCTGGTCACCGCCGGCGCCGACCGCGAGGAGCTGACGCGTCTGCTGACCCGTCCCCTGGCGCGCATCGGCGAAGGCCCGCTGCGCCTGGCCGATCTCGCCCCGGTCGAGACCGAGCGCGAGCCGCCGGCCATCGAACGGTCCGGCCAGCAGTACCGCCGCCTTCTCCAGATCTATTACCAGGGGCCGTACAAGATGGGAGAGGAACGGCTCGACCGCGAGATCGAAACCCTGGCGCTCCCTCCCGGTTATCGTCTGGAACGGCCGCGGGGCGCGATGCTCGACGACGGCTCACGCCGCCAGCTCCTCCCGCTGGTCGCCGGCGCTCTCGGCGCCATCCTGCTGGTGATCGCGGCGGTGCTGGAATCGTGGGCGCTCGCCCTGCGGGTGATGGCCAGCGTGCCGCTCGTCTGGGCCGGGATCGCCGTGGCGTTCGTCGTCTCCGGCGAGAGCTTCGCGGAAGGCGCCTTCATCGGCCTCGTCCTGACTCTCGGGATCGCGGCCAACGACAGCATCCTGCTGACCGACCGCTACCGGCGGCTGCGTCTGACCCGGCCCGCCACCCCCTCGCCGCGCCTCGCCCTGCTCGCCCTGCGCGACCGCCAGATCCCGCTCTGGACGACCGCCTTGACCTCCATGGCCGGCATGCTCCCCATCCTCCTCCTGCCGGAGGAAGGCCGCTTCTGGACCGGGCTCGCCATCACGGTCGTCGGCGGCCTTCTCTCCTCGACTCTTCTCGCCCCGGCGGTCATGGTGGCCCTGCTCTCCTGGCGCCGGGCGGCGTGAAGATCAGTCCGGAAAGAACTCCCACTTCCCCACGCTCCCCACACGCCGCAGTTTCATCCCCACCTTGTAGGCGTCGATGATCGAGACACAGACCATGATCAAAGGGCCCAGGAGCGTCGCGAAGGTGACGAGAGTGATCCCGATGTAGAGGATGCCCTTGACGACCTGCCCGAAGATCAGGTGAGCGATCCCGGGCAGGACCAGCCCCAGCAGCGCCCAGTGCGGGGACGGCGTCAGCCGGGCCGTGGGGACCGGGACGGCGGGAACCGGAGCGGGGACGGCCGGCGCGGCCGCGCCGGCCCCGGAGCCCTGGTAGAAGTCAGGATGTTGGGAGTACGGCACCCACTTCTGCTGATGACTGACGAGCGTCGAGGGGCCGGCGTTGGAGCTGATCCACTCCGCCGGATACGGCCCTTCCGGCTGCCCCGCCGGATTGAGGATGTAGTAAGACACCGCGGTTCCTCCCAGCACTTTCTTGTAGTGAAGTCCCTCTCAGCCTAACGGGGTGAGGAGGGAGTGTCAACGCGGCCAGGACTCATCCGGACCAGCCTCCCGCACCAGTTCTGTCAGAGGTCATCCCAACTTCTGAAGAAGGAGGTAGCTCGATGTCGAAGTGTCTGAGTCTGGCTCTGGTCCTGACCACGATCGTCCCGTCTCTTCTGAACGCCCGGGAGACGCCCCGGAACACCAATCCCCTCACCGGCCGGGAGCCCGGGGAGGTCCGGCTTCATCTGACGGCCGGGCAACTCGAGAGCCTGGGTGTCGCGGGGGCCGGAGAGGATCTCGCCGTGGTGGGCCTGCGCCTGCGGGAGATCGGCTCCGGCGTGGAGGGCGACTTCCGCTCCGCCCTGGGCCGGACCAGCTTCCGCAGCCTGCCGCAGCCTGACGGCCGGGTGAGCGTCCAGCTCGACCTGCCGGATGGACGCGGCACGCTCGCTCTCGCCGTCGACCCCGTAGGCCAGACCGCCGAAGCCAGCTATTCCGACGGCGCCGTCCTGACGCCCGCCGACCGTTTCGTCTTCCGCGCCCTCGCCATCGCCCTGGAAAGCGAGCTCGCCAGCGACGCCCCCGAAGCCGATCTGCTCCTGCGCGCCGCGCGCCTGTGGGGGGATCACCCGCTCCAGCCGGTGCGCCTGCGGCGCATCGAGGCCCCGCGCGAGAAGAGCTGGACCAACCTCTGCGGCGTCACCTCGGCCCGCCTGGCCCACGACGGCAGCGGCCACGGCCTGATCACCGAGACTCTCGCCACCGGACCCAACGCCTCCAACTGCCGCTCCCGCTGCGGCGCCGGCTGCGACGCCCTGGTCGGCACCAGCGCCTGGACCGTGGACTGCGGCGAGCACGACCGCTGCGAGCAGCACCACAGTTGCTGCACCTCCTGCCAGGACGAGTTCAACTCCGCCTCCGACGACTACCTCTTCGCCCCCAACTGCCGCCTCTCGGGCTGGTAGCGGCCCGCCAGACCTCCCTCAAAGCAGAAGCCCTCCTCTCCTGACGGAGAGGAGGGCTGGGAGGGTCAGGGCTCGGCGGAGTCAGCGCGTCAGGCGACGACCGGGGCGCCTTCCTGCGCCCGCACGTGCGTCAGGTATTCGAGCTGCGTGGGCAGCGTCGCGACCAGCCGCTCGGTCCGCTCGCGCATCATGCGGAAGGCCCGCTCGGCGCCGGCGGTCGGGATGTGGTCCAGGGCCGGCAGGCTCGTCTCGGGGTGATAGTTGAGGCCGAGCAGCATCACCGAGTAGGAGTAGGCATCGAAGCCGTGGAAGTTGGCGTTGATGTTGCGGACGTTCGGCAGCCGCTTCTTCCACAGGGCAAGCTTCTCCGCCAGGTCGTCCGAGACCTTCAGGGCCTTGGTGGCCCGCCAGAACTCGTTGTCGTTCCGGTCGGTCGTCTTGTAGTGCAGGATCAGGAAGTCCCGCACGCCGTCGATGGCGTTGGCCACCACCCGGTTGTAGCTGCGGACGGTCTCCTCGTCATAACCGCTGCTCGCCGGGAGATGGTTGACCAGCTCTTCGATGTTGTTCTGGATGAAGAAGATCCCCGTCGACTCCAGGGGCTCGACGAAGCCGCTGGAGAGGCCGATCGCGACGCAGTTCTTCACCCAGGAGTTCCGGCAGCGGCCGATCCGCATCCTGATGTGGTTGGCCGGCAGCCCGTCGGAGTCCGGCCCGAGATAGGCGCGGAACTCCTTCTCGGCCTCCTCCGGGGAGGTGAACTGGCTCGAATAGACGTAGCCGGTGCCGATCCGGCCGTACAGCGGGATGTTCCACACCCAGCCGGCGCTCATCGCGGTCGCCTGCGTGAACGGATTGATGCCGTGGGTCTTGATGTCCTTCGGAATCTGCAGGGCGATGGCGCGGTCGCAGAGCAGCGAGTCGCCGAACGGGATGAACGGCTCGCCGAGCGTCTGGTTGATCAGCAGGCCGCGGAAGCCCGTGCAATCGACGAACAGGTCGCCGTGGACCTCGCCGTGCTCCTTGGTGACGACGTGCGAAATGCCGCCGTCCTCCCGCAGCTTGACCTCGGCCACGTCGTCCACAATCTGCTTGACGCCGCGCTTGATCCCGTAGCCCTCCAGGAACTTGGCCAGCAGGCTGGCGTCGAAGTGGTAGGCGTAGGGGTATTGAACCTTGTGCTCGGCGAGGATGTTCTTCTTGCCGCGGAAGTCGACCGTGAAGTACTCCTGGACCTTGTCGTCGAAGACGCGGCCGTCCAGGAAACGCGGCGAGCACTTGGCGTCGCACATCGCGGGGATGGTGAAGCAGGAGTAGTCGAAAGGCTCCTGCCCCTTCTTGAGCTTGAGCCACCACTCGCCCATGTTGAAGCCGTCGACGACGTCGTAGCGCTGGAACGGGTGGAAGAAGTGGCCGCCATCGGCCCGCCAGTTGACGAACTTGATGGCCAGCTTGTAGGTGGCGTTGCAATGGGGCATCCACTCGTGCTCTTCGAGCCCGAGGAAATCGAAGAACAGCTTGACGGTGCTGAAGGTCGCCTCGCCGACCCCCACGGTCTTGATGTTCGCCGACTCGATCAGGGTGATGTCCAGGCTCGGCAGGGCCTTCTTCAGATGGGCCGCGGTCATCCAGCCGGCGGTTCCGCCTCCAACGATAACGACGCTCTTAGCCATGATTCTCCTTTACCTCCCCCAAAATAAGAAAATGAGAGCGGGAGCTCCGTCCAGACCAAGCGACGCTTTCCCCCCTCCGACCCACCGGAACTGGTGAGATCTCTGCACAGAAGGTGCTCCAACCCCCCATTAGGGGGACAACAAACACGAAGTGACCGCGTCGCCCCTCGCTGGAGGAGTCCCTGACAGAGTTGATGGACACTCTGGACAGCCTGCGGGACCCTGCGCACGGGTTGAACCGAATGGCACGCCTTTCGCACTGGCTCAGGACATTTAGCGAAACAGTGCATACAAGGAGCCATGACTGTGGACACCCAGGCCCTGAAAGAAGAAAAGCAGCGGGTGGTCGAGCGTTTTGGAAAATGGACGGATCACAATATCCACATCTCTGACGACCTCTACACCATCGGGGAGGACGCGGTCTCGACCCGTCTGCGGCGGATCGTGCAGATCGTCGCCGACGTTTCCAGCGAGCCGCTCGCCAGCCTGCGTGTCCTCGACCTCGCCTGCCTGGAAGGGCTCTACGCCGTCGAATTCGCGCGCCAGGGCGCCCAGGCCGTGGCGATCGAAGGACGGGAGGCCAACGTCGCGAAGGTGCGGTTCGTCAAGGACGCCCTCGGGCTCGACAACCTCACCGTGAGCCAGGACGACGTCCGCAACCTCTCCCGCGAGAAATACGGCGAGTTCGACGTCGTCCTCTGCCTGGGCATCCTCTACCACCTGGACGCGCCCGACGTCTTCCAGTTCGTCGAGAACATCGGCCGGGTCACCCGCCGCTTCGCGGTGTTCGACACCTACGTCGCCAACGACAGCAAGGAGCGGCGCTCCTACGGCGGCAGGACCTACTGGGGCCGCGAGGTCGAGGAGCATTCCCCGGACGATTCCGCCGAGAAGCGCCTGAGCCGTCTCTGGAACTCGCTCGACAACCCCAAGAGCCTGTGGATCACCCGCCACTCGCTCTTCAACCTGCTCTCCGCGTGCGGCTTCACCACGGTCTACGAGTGCCACGTCCCGGCGGACGTCAACAAGCCCGCGGACCGGGTGACGCTGGTCGCGATCAAGGGCAAGCCGCAGACGCTGATCTCCACCCCCAAGGTCAACGAGCTGCCGGCAACCGAATGGCCGGAGTTCTTGCAGCCCCGCCTCTCCCCGGACCAGGACCCGCGCACCCAGCTCTCGAAGCAGATCAGCCACATGCTGCCGGACGCCGTGAAGCGGCCCGCCAAGGCCGTCCTGCAATCCATCGGCGTCCTCAAGGACCGGCGCTGGCGGGCCGAATCCCGGCCGGCGGCGGAGAATCCGAAGACCTGAGGGCCTGCGCTAGACTCTCCCGACGTGTCCGGCCACATCATCGTCTGCGGAGTCGGCGACGTCGGCTATCAGGTGGTCGAGCTTCTCCACCGCCTGGGGGAGTCCGTCGTCGTGGTCGCGGAGCGCGTCGACGAGGAGCGGCGGCTGGCCCTGGAGGACCGGAGCATCCGGATCCTCTTCGGCAACGCCCGCAACGAGCGCCTGCTCCTCGAAGCGGGGCTCCAATCCGCCAAGGGGCTGATCACGGTCACGGACAAGGACCTCGTCAACATCGAGATCGCCCTCGACAGCCGGCGCCTCTGCCCCGACCTCCCCATCGTCCTCCGCCTCTTCGACCAGGACCTGGCGCGCCAGCTCGAGTCCGTCCTCGACGTCCGGCGCGCCCTCGGCATGTCGGCCCTGGCGGCCCCGAGCTTCGCCGCCGCGGCCCTGGGCGGCTCCGTCCTCGCCAGCTTCACCCTCGACGACATCCCCTTCGTCCTCGGCCGCCAGATTGTCGGCGACGGTCCCCTCCGGCGCTGCCCCAACGTCGGCGCCGTCTCCCGGTTCTACCACCTCCAGACCCTTCTGCGCGAAAAGCCGGGCGAAGGCTGCGCCTTCCTGCCCGGCGCCGACGAGCCGCTCCAGCCCGGCGACCGCCTCTCGCTGCTGGGCCGGAAGAAGGACTGGGAGCGCTGGTTCGGCGCGGCCGAAGAATCGGCGCGCCCCCGCGAGCGGTCCTCCTGGCGCCGTTCCCTGGGACAGAGACTGCGCCGCGCCATCCGCGTCTGGCACGAGGAGCCGCTCCCCCTGCGCATCCTTTTCGCCAGCGTCTGTATTCTGATTCCCGCGGCGGTCCTTTTCTTCCGCTATCACCTGGGATTCACCCTGACCGACGCGATCTTCTACACGACCATCACCCTCCACGGCGAGATCGGCCTGACGGACACCCTGCCGGAGGTCAAGCTGTACGAAGTCCTGATCATGGTCCTGGGATCGGTGACCGTGGCCACGATCTACTCGATGATCACCGACTACGTCGTGAGCTCGCGCCTGCGCAAGCTCCTGGGCGGCCAGCCCATGCCCAAGCGCGGGCACGTGCTCGTCGTCGGCATCGGGCACGTCGGCTACCGGATTCTTCGCGAGCTGGCCCAACTCGGCGTGCCGGCCGTGGCCGTCGACGCCGACCCTGACGCCAAGCTGCTGGCCACCGCGCGGACTTTCGCGCCCGTGGTCACCGGCGACGCCCGATCGGGAGAGATCCTGGCGCAGGCGGGCCTCGCCACCGCCCGCGCCGTGGTCGCCGCCACCAGCGACGACGCCGTGAACCTCGCCGTCGCTCTCACCGCCCGGCGTCTGAACCCGCGCATCCGCACGGTCCTCCGCCTCTTCGACGACGAATTCGCCCGCAAGGTGGAGAGCGCCCTGGGGATCGACGTCGCCCTGGGAGCCTCCTGGATCGCCGCCCCCACCTTCGCGGCGTCGGCGCTGTATTCAGATGTCGTCAAGGCCGTGATTGTTCAGGACCAGTTGCTCGTCTTTCTGGAACGCAAGGCGGGGGATTGGGCGGGCTTGAAGCCTTCGGAGCTGCGGGCGGAAAAGGGAATTCACATTCTCCACCGCGGCGGCGACTTCACGGACGAAAGGCCCCTGGCCGCGGAAGAGCACGTCCTGGCCGCGCTCAGCCGGAACCTCGCACCTGCCTGGAAGGAAGGTTGAAAACAACTCCGATGTCCTTGGTGTCCCTGGTGTCCTTGGTGTCCTTCAGTCCCTTATGATTGACACGGAAATGGGAGGTACCCATGCGACCTGTCCATGGCTTCACCCGGCTCTTGCTGCTCACCCTCCTGGCTTCCCCTCTCGTGGGTTGTCTCGCTTCCCTGAATGGATGGGAGCTCTGGCTGCATCCCGGTTACAAGGGAGAGGTTCTCGACGCGGAAAGCGGGCAACCCGTGGCTGAGGCACAGGTGACCTGGGTCGAGCGGGGCCTGACGACGAAGACAGACCAGCACGGCCAGTTCATGTTCGAGGGCCAGACAACTCGAAAGCACATCGTCCCCTTCGGTGACGTCGGGGTCATCTACACCTTCCGCGTGTCTCGCCCTTCCTACATCGAGCAGGAAGTCAGGAATTTCTATGTCAAGTACGCTCCGGCGGAAAAACCGGAGATCGTCAAGCTAGAACCCGTGCGGCTCCAGAAGAGCGGCATCGGATCGGAGTAGCTGGGTACGACAACCCATTCCCTAGATCAGGGTGCCAGTACTATCCGGCTCCGGATCCAGTTCGCAAGCTCAGCTTCAGAGCATCGATTGCTAGCAACGGCAAGCATTACCGTTACCACCTCCTCTTCCGGAGCTTCGAAATCCCAGCCATTGAGACCGAGGAAGACCACCGTAATGAGGAAGGAGATTCGCTTGTTGCCGTCCTGATAGGGATGGTTGGTGGCGAGACCGTATCCGTAGGCCGCGGCCAGGGTCGCGATGTCCTGGACAGAATCGTAGGCCCACTTGTTCCGGGCGCGGGCGAGGGCGGATTCCAGCGCGTTCTCGTCGCGGAGGCCATAGAGGCCACCGTGCTCGCGCAACTGATCCAGGTGGACCGCCTCGACGACGATCCTCTCCACCCAGACCGGCTCGCGCATGGCCTATTTCGCCAGTTCCCGGAGAGCGTTCCGGTACTTTCCAGCCGCTCGCGCGGCGAGCTCAAGAGCCCTCTCCACATTGGGATCGTAGGGAGTCAGCAGGATACCCTTCTCCGTCTCAACCGCGAGCACGCGGTCCCCTGACGCGAGATGCAGACGCTCGACCATCTCTTTGGGCAGCGTGGCACTGACGGAGCCACCTGCTTGCCGGAGCTTCAATTCCTTGACCATCCTTCCTCCTCCCCAATAGAGTAGCACTTTGGTGCTACTCGCGCCAGCCCGGGTTGGGGACTCTTCAGCGTTGACGAGATATAGAGAGAATTCTACAGTATCGCTCCGCTGGGGCGGCGACGGCTCTTGCTGCTCACCCTCCTGGCTTCCCCTCTCACATGGCACTTCGAACCGTCAGCCGTCGTGAGTTGACCGAACAGATCCTCGCGCTGGGAGTCCAGCCGGGGGGCGTTCTGGTCGTGCACACGGCGTTTTCACGAGTGGCCCCGGTGGAAGACGGACCGCGGGGTTTGATCGAGGCGTTGCGGGACGCTCTCGGTCCCGCCGGCACTCTGGTCATGCCCAGCATGACCGACGATGACGAACACCCCTTCGATCCGCAAGGCACTCCGTGCCACGGCATGGGCGTGGTGGCGGACACCTTCTGGAGAATGCCCGGAGTCCGCCGCAGCGACAGCCCGCACGCCTTCGCGGCGATCGGTCCCAGGGCCGCGGAGATCACCGCGGATCATCCCGTGGACGTGCCGCACGGCCTGGAGAGCCCGGTCGGCCGCGTCCATGAGCTCGACGGGCAGGTCCTCCTGCTGGGAGTGGGGCACGACGCGGACACCACCGTGCATCTCGCGGAGAACATGGCGGGCGTGCGATACCGGCAGCTCTATCATGCGACCGTGCTCCGGGACGGAAAGCCGACGCGAGTCGACTACGGCGAGCCGGATCACTGCTGTGAAAACTTCCAGTTGCTGGACTCGTGGCTGGAAGCGGAAGGACGGCAGCGCCGCGGCGGCGTCGGACACGCCGAGGCGCGCCTCGCCCGCTCGCGCGACGTCGTGGAGGCCGCTGTGGCCCGGCTGCGGGAGAACGAAACCGTGTTCCTCCATCCCTTCGGGTTGTGCGAGGAATGTGACGCGGCGAGGGCGAGCCTGGAGGCCCGCCCTGCCCGAGCGTCAGGTCAGTAGTTCGTCACGGACGGCGGCAGCCCCGAGCTCGCGTGTCCGTTCAGCTTGTACTCGATCTTCTTCTTGATGTTTCCGGCGGCGTCGAAGACCAGGACGATGCTCGACTCGGTCGCGATGGTACCGCTGTATTCCACGGCCACCCCGGCATCGACGTTGATCTTCAGCGGGTTGACGCCCGAGACGGCGCCGGTGTTCAGACGGACCGTGTAGTTGAAGCTGCTCGACTGGTCCTGGTTCATGATCATCACGGCGATCTGGTCCGTGTCCTTCGCGGCGAACGTCTTGACGTTGGCCTGGTTGTTGTCGGCCGCCGCCACCCAGTCGCCTCGGAAGTTCTGCGCCACCATCTTGAAGTGCTCGTACGCCGGACGTTTGATGGTTCCATCGCCGCTGATGTAGCCGAGCTCGTTCCCTTCGATGGCGCTCCAGAAGTTCACGAACGCGACGCCATGCTGCATGGCGATACCCAGGATCTCGGCCCAGAACTGGCCGCCCAGGAAGCTCTTCGCCCCCACGCCGGTGAGACTGTCGCCTGAGGGATTCTGATAGTTGACGTTCGCTTCCGTGATCGCGATCTGGAGGGCGTCTTCACCCGTCCTTCCGTTGCAACCGTCCAGCCTGTCCTTCAGATCGATGAGATCGTCGTTGAGGCCACCCGCCGACATGAGCTTGGTGATGACCTGGGATCGGGTCTGGGTGCCGCTGAAGCCGTTGTAGAGGTGGAAGGAGATGATGTCGACGTAGTAGTTCCCGTTGCCGTCCGCGCCTGTGATGTCGTCCGCGCTGTTATCGCAACGGGTCAGGTCGTAGATGAGGCTCGTGTCGTACCACGTCGTCTCCGGCCCGATGATCTTGATGCTCGGGTCCACCGCCTTCATGGCCGAGGCGAAGGGCTTGATGTAGCCCGCGATCTGGGCCGCGGTCGTATAGTTGTAGGCGCCGCTGTCCAGGTCAGGCTCGTTGCCGATCACCCAGTACTTCACAGCCCGCCCGTGGGTGACGTTGATGTACCGGACGATGTCCGCGGCCTGCGAGGCGCTGTAGGCCGAGCCGTACACAGGGACCTGCAGGACCGGCTCGATCCCGTAGCTCCTCATCGTGTCCACCAGGGTCAGATACTGACCGAGGGTCGATTTCGTGGAATCGTTCGGATCCACCCAGGTCGGGTCCGCGTGGTGGTCCACCCCGTTCCCGCCGTACCTCATGATCCGCACGCCGCTCGCCTGGATGTCCGCCCACTTCGTCTCCAGTTTCCCGTAGTACTTGTGAGCGCCGATCTGGTAGGGCATCCACGCGTTGATCCCAAAGAACAGCGGCGAGATCGTGCCGCTCGAGGAAGAATCGGTGGTCACGCTGGCGGTGCTGGAGTAAGCGGACTTCCCCGCCGTGCCTTCCGCCCGGACCTTGTAGTAATAGGTCGTCGACGGGCTCAGACCCGCGTTGGAGTAGGACGTGCCCTGGATCCCGCCGATCCACACCACGTTCTGCGTGAATCCGCTGTCCGTGGCGCGTTTGATCTCGAAGCCCGTCTCGTTGCTGGAGTTGTCGGTCCAGCTCAGGTTCACCTGCGTGCTGGACGCCGCCGTCGCGTTCAATCCGCTCGGCGGATTGGGGACGGTACTTCCCGAGGCGCTGGTGGTCGCGCTGACGGCCGCGCTGTAGGCGGAATCCTGGGTCACGCCTTCCGCTCTCACCTTGTAGTAATAGGTCGTGGACGGGCTCAGCCCCGTATTGGAGTAGCTCGTGCCCTGGATGCCGCCGATCCACACCACGTTCTGTGTAAACCCGCTGTCGGTGGCGCGTTTGATCTCGAAGCCCGTCTCGTTGCTGGAGTTGTCGGTCCAGGAGAGATTGATCTGGGAGCTGGACGCCGCCGTCGCGCTCAACCCGCTCGGAGCGTTCGGCGCGGCGCCGGTGGTCGCCGCGGTGATGGACGAGGTGAAAGGGGAATCATACGAATTCGATGTGCCTTCCGCCTTGACCTTGCAGTAGTAGGTCGTCCCGGAGTACAGCCCCGTAATCGTGTAGCTCGTCGCTCCGGCTCCCGAGACGAATTTATACACCGCCCCCGAGAACGAGCTGTTGGTGGCGTAGGCGACCGTATATCCGACGATCGAGGTATTGCTTCCGTTCCCCGTCCAACCCAGGCTGATCGTGCTGCTGGAGGTGGAGGTCACCGCCAGACCGGAGGGCGACGTGGTGGCGCCCACGATCGAGGTCCACGCCGAATCCGGGTTCCCTTCCGCCTTGATCTTGTAATAGTAGGTCGTGGCCGCGCTACGTCCCGTATGGGAATAGCTGGTCGTGCTGACGCCGCCAGCGTAGACGTAGGTCGGGTTGGTCAATCCGCTGTTCGTATCAAAGGCAAACGTAAAGCCGGTTTCGTCGCTGGAGTTGTCGGTCCATGCAAGATTGACCTGGCTGCTTGAAGCGCCCGTGGCGATCAGACCGCTGGGAGCGTTCGTCGCGAAAGCTTCGATTTGGAGGAAAAAGAAGAACACGATGGCGAGTAAGCAGTACTTCACTGGATCTTTGCTCATACTGTCCCCACTCATAAACCACGATCTAAGTGGTGGTGTGGGAAGTCGCGAACGCCACCCGTTCTGTACGCCATTCATAGATGTGGGGCGGTGCTCCTGAGCGGCTGCGATCATCCCGTTGTCATCCCGCCCCGGCCACAGCGCGGATGCAAGTGCCGTACCGCTTGAATCCGTGTTTCTCCCGCCTGACATGTCTAATTCAGATCTACTTAAAGCAGCAGTCACCCGGTTCGAGGCGTCGTCTTCTAGTATTGCTGTCGGGGGGACAGGATCATGGTAAGAACCCCGCAACTCGCGACCTGGGAGGCAATGCCCACCCCCTTGCGCGTCAGTGGTTCCTTGCGGCGCACGGCGACCGCTTCGCCGCCGGCTCCGCGCTCTACCGTGGAGTCGCGCTTCGAGCGCGACTTCAGCCAGGTGCCTGTCCATGGTCCCGACAGGATCTTCATCAATGGGCCGGACCAGCCCGCTCCCGCGCCGCAAACGCCGCCGGCGAGGGCCGCCGCCAACTGTCCCACGGACATCCAGGTGGCTCGCGTCGATCACCCACAGGATCGCGACTTCGGACAGAAATCCCCCATCACCGGATGGGGTGGCATCGCGGTGATGGAAGTATCGGACCCCAGCGGCAAGGACTGGAGCGGAACGAAGATCCATGAGAATCTGAGAAGAGTCAGCAACACGTGCGGCGACCAGGGAGAGAACGCTTGTTCCAACCGGAGCGGAGCGGGGAGCGGGGCTGGCAGTAACTTCGAAGTCGGCAAGGAATCCAATTTCCTGGGATTAGCCAAATTGCCGGCCGCCAGAAACCGCTTCCATGACTTGCATGTCTTTGCCGATAGGGGCTCCAGTCTCTTGCACAAACTGAACAAGCCAACCTGCGAAGTCCAGTGTGAGCAGTTCTTCGACTGCGGCGGTAGACGATTCGGTCCCGACTTCGTCATTACCTATGTGATGACTCAGGACTCGGTCCCCAGACAAGGTGGCGGGTCCAATGCCGTTACGCGAGTCCAGATACGAAAGGCTGTGAAGACGGCTCAGCAGGGCACGCCTTGAGACCGCGACAACGCCTTGACGCCTCCGCCAGGAACCAATATCCTGGCTTCCGGCGTGCAGGCCGCCCCCCGTCCGCGGGAAGGACCGAGTCCACCTGACCGAAGCTGAGAATCAAGGTTCCACGGAACCTCCTTTTCGCCCGATGACAGCGGACCCGGGCGGCAACTGAAGGAGGTCCGTCATGCCCGAGCGTCACTTCCCCGTCCGTCCCGATCTCACCCAGCTCAAACATCAGGCGAAGGATCTGCTGCGCGCCACCCGGCAGAGCGATCCATCCGCGAAGCTTTCCGACGCCCAGCACGCGCTCGCCCGTTCCTACGGCCTCCCGAGCTGGCCGCGCCTCGTGCTCGCCTGCCGGATGACCGACGCCATCTGGTGCGACGACGTCGAGGCCGTCCGCGAGCTGGTGTTGAAAAATCCCCGGCTGCTGCACGAGGACGCCCGCGGCGTGGAGGGCAACTGGGGGCCGCCGATGTCGTACGCCGCCAACCTCGGCCGCGACAGGATCATCGCCATGCTCCGGGACCTCGGCGCGACGGATCTACAGTTTGCCTTCGACCGGGCGTGCCTTCAGGGACGACTGGAGACCGCCCGGCAGCTCTACGCCATGGGGGCGCGTCCCGCGCCCGATTCGGTGATGGGCCCGGCCGAGACGCAGAGCGGCGCCGGGATGGAGCTGCTGCTGGAGCTGGGCGCCACGATCAGCGACGAGCACGGCGACCGCCTCGCCCCCGTCGCCATGGTCCTCCAGACATACTGCCGCAATCCCCAGGGAAAGCATCGATGCCTGGAGCTGTTCGCCGAGCACGGCATCGAGCTGCCGGACACCCCCACCATGGCGGTGCATCGCGGCCGGATCGATCTGCTCGCGGCGCATCTCCGCCGCGATCCCGATCTCCTGAGCCGGACTTTCTCGCACCAGGAGATCTATCCGCCCGAGCTGGGTTGTGACGCCGACGAGTCGCTGGCGCTGCACGGCACACCGCTGGCGGGCACGGCTCTCCTCCACCTGTGCGTGGACAACGACGAGATCGAAATCGCCCGCTGGCTGATCGAGCGTGGCGCCGATCCCAACGTGAAGGCTGAGATCGACGCCGAAGGTTTCGGCGGCCATACGCCGCTATTCGGCTGCGTCGTGTCCCAGCCCTACCGGGTCGGCCTGCGGCGGGACGACGCCTTCGCCCGCCTGCTGCTCGATCACGGCGCTGATCCCAACGTCTCCGCCTCCCTGCGGAAACGGCTCCGGTTCGTCGAAGACGAGTCGATGCACGAATACCGGGACGTCACGCCGCTGGCCTGGGGCCGGCGGTTCCACGATCAGACCTGGGTGAGCCAGCCGGTGATGCGGCTGCTCGCCGAGCGCGGTGGACAATAGTAGGATTGCAAAAGGAGGAAAATCGATGACCCCAACAGCCGCCTCGCGTCAGGAGCCATGGCCGAGCCTGCCTCTCGAAGCCTGGATCGAGACCTGTGAGACCCTGCACTTGTGGATCCAGATCGTGGGGAAAGTCCGGCTCGCCCAGAGTCCCTGGGTGAATCATGCCTGGCATGTCACGCTGTATGTGACATCCCGCGGGCTCACGACATCGCCGATCCCGCACGGCGACCGGACCTTCCAGATCGATTTCGACTTCGTCGCGCACCAGCTCGTCGTGCAGACGAGCGACGGCGGCACCGGCGGTTTTGCGCTCGAGCCCCAATCTGTGGCGGTGTTCTACAAACGTCTCATGGCAGAGATGGAAAAGCTCGCGCTGCCGGTAGACATCCACCGGTATCCCAACGAGATCGCCGAGCCCATCCGCTTCGATCAGGATGAAACTCACCGGGCCTATGATCCCGAGTATGCCAACCGTTTCTGGCGCATCCTTGTGCAGGCGGACCGGGTCTTCAAGGAGTTCCGCGCCCGGTTCATCGGCAAGTGCAGTCCCGTGCACTTCTTCTGGGGCGCGCCCGACCTGGCCGTCACCCGCTTTTCCGGACGGCGGGCGCCGGAACATCCGGGCGGCATCCCCCACCTGCCCGACTGGGTGACGCGGGAAGCCTACTCCCACGAAGTCAGCAGTTGCGGGTTCTGGCCCGGTGGCGGCCCGATCCCCTATCCCGCGTTCTATTCCTATGCCTATCCGGCGCCGGACGGATTCTCGACCGCGCCCGTCAAGCCGGACGCCGCCTTCTACAGCGCCGATCTCGGCGAGTTCCTACTGCCGTACGACGCCGTCCGCCAATCGGAGTCTCCGGACGAGACGCTGCTCGACTTCCTGCAATCGACGTACGAAGCCGCGGCGAATCTGGCGCAGTGGGATCGCGGCTCCCTGGAACGTGTCCACGATCCGAGGAACGCGGACCGGCCTTGAAAACCGCGCCCTTCCGGCAGCTCTTACCGCGCATCCCCCACCAACATCCACGCCGCCCAGACCTGGGCGGGGTCGCCGCGCTCGCGCGAGCGGCGGCGCGCTTCGGTGAGCGCCTGGTCCTTCCGCAGGCCTTTGCCGTCGGGACCGCCCTGCCGGTAGGCGCGGTAGAAGTCGAGGAGGAAGCGGCGGGTCGCCGGCTCATCCGGCACCTTCCAGCGCGTCGACAGCACCGACGCGGCCCCGGCGATCAGAAAGGCTCGGGTCAGATCGATCCTCTCGTCGGTCTGCCGCGTCTCTCCCCGCGCCGTGTCACAGGCCTCCAGGGCCACGAGCTCCGCCGTCAGCGGAATGGCCGCGATCTCCGCCACGCTCAGCCGGCTGTCGTGCACGCCAGGGGTGGGAAGGATTTCCAGAAAGGTTTTCCGCGAATCTCCTGGGGACCATGTGCCGGTCGTGGAGATCAGGAGGTGCCGGGTATCAGGAACCAAATTCTCGTAATTTTCGAAGCGAGCCTCGGTCGGCCGGAACGCCGCCTTGTCGTTGCCGAAAAGCCGCGCCACTTCACCGGCTTCCGCCTCCGTGAGCTCCAGCCCACGGCCGGAGGAGAAGACGAGAAATCCATCCTTCGGCTGCGGCTCCCGGTGCCGCTCGCGGGCGCGGGCGAGAGTCGACACCGAAGGCGCGAAGCTCACGGTCCAGCGCTCGAAGAGAGGCGTTCCGGCGGGATCGACAAGAGTTTCGAAGGGCAGCTCGTGCAGCGGGCCGTGCGGAACGATCACGAGCGGCCCGCCCGCCGGGAGGCGCGCCACGAAGGGCGCGAGCAGCAGGTCCCACAGCTCGCGGCTTTGTGAGGCCGTACGCTCCTCGTAGAAGGGGTTTGCCTTGTCGTGGATGTACCGCTGGACGGCTTCGGTCAAGCGGCCTCGCGAGAGATCGATCCGCGCGGTAAAGACGTCTGTCCCGTCGGCAGGCACGAGGAAGCCGATCAGCTCCTTGTCCGCCGCATAGTAGAGAAGGATGGGACCGGTCTCGCGCGCGGCGGCTCGGATTCCCGCGGCGTCCAGAGGTTGAGCGGTGAGGAAGGTATTCTGCTCGGCGGCGAGCGTCTGGTATTGGTTCCAGTCGAGCTCGCGGTCGATCCGATTCCGCCGCCTTTGAAGCTCTGCCAGGCGATCTGCATCGGCAGCCTGCCGGCCCTCGGTCTCGATTTGGGCCAACTCGCTTTCGAGGCGCCGGCGCTCCGCGCGCAAATCGATCGCCGCCCCTTGTTTGCCAAACTTGAAACCCACCGCCAGGAGGTCCAGGAGCACGTGGGACCGTGCTTCCTCGGCAGCGGCCAGGGCTTGCTCGGTCCGCGCCTGAGACAAAAGGACGGGCACCAGAGTGTCATAGGCAGCCGAGATCCGCTCATCCTCTCGCGCCCGCTGCGCTTCGGAGATCCTCTTGGAGCGCCAGACCGCATGGAGGCGAACAGCCTCACGGGCAGCCGAGACCGCAAGCTCCAGGTTTCCTGAAGAGTGCTCCACCTCCGCCATGACGAGCCAAGCATCCCGTTCACTGTTCACGGAGCCTCCCTTACGAAAGGCGGCGGCGGCTTGAGTGGCGAGGTTCTTTGCATCCTTCTCGTTCCCCTGACGACTCTGAATTCTTGCCTCTCCTAAAAGAGTATTTCCAAGTCCTAGAGGGTCCTCGATCTCCTCGAAGAGCTTGTGCGCGCTTCTATAGGCGTCGAGAGCCTTCTCATTGTCGCCCAAGCGAGAGAGGACATCCGCCTCACCAAGAAGCGTGCTTCCCTCCCCCAATAGGTGCCCGCTCTGCTCGTAGATCTTGTGGGCGCTTCTGTAGGTGTCGAGAGCCTTCTCGTTCTCGCCCAACTGAAACAGAAGGGCCGCCTCACCAAGGAGCGTGTTTCCCTGGTCTAGTGGGGACCTGACTTGCTCGAAGATTTTGTTGGCGCTTCTGTAGGCTTCGAGAGCCTTGTCGTTTTCGCCAAATCTAGTCAGGACAGCCGCCTCACCAAGGAACGTGTGCACCTGTCCCTGTAGGAACCCGATCTGCTCGTAAAGCTTGCGGGCGGTTCTGTAGGCGTCGAGAGCCTTCTCGTTCTCGCCGAATATTGCCAGAACATCCGCTTCACCGCTAAACGCGTATCCCTGTCCCCATCGGTCCCCGATCTGTTCGTAGAGCTTGTGGGCGGTTTTGTAGGCGCCGAGAGCCTTCTCGTTCTCGCCTAACATCGACAGGACGTTCGCCTCACCAACGAGCGCGCGTCCCTGGCTCTCCCAGGACCCGACCTGCTCGAAGATTTTGCTGGCGCTTCTATATACCTCGAGAGCCTTCTTGTTGTCGCCCAACTGAGACAGGGCCGCCGCCTCACCAAGAAGTGCGTTTCCCTGGTTGAGTCGGGACCCGGTCTGCTCGAAAATCTTGCGGGCGCTTCTGTATACCTCGAGAGCCTTCTTGTTGTCATACAACACACGCAGGACGTCCCCCTCACCAAGGAACGTGTACCCCTGTCCCATCAAGGACCCGACCTCCTCATAGAGCTTGCGTGCGTATTTATATGCGGCGAGAGCCTTCTCGATCTCGCCCAACTTATACAGGACGCCCGCCTCGCCACGAAAGGTGTTCGCCTGTCCCCGTCGGTCCCCCATATCCTCAGAGAGCTTGCGGGCGTGTTTGTATGCAGCTAGAGCCGCCTCATTGTCACCCAACCGAGCCAGGATGACCGCCTCGCCATTGAACGTGAATACCTGTCCCCGTCGATCCCCGACCTCCTCAAAGAGCTTACGGGCACTTCTAAAGCTCTCGAGAGCCTTCTCGATCTGGCCCAGCGAATACAGGACCTCCGCCTCACCAAAGAACGTGTATCCCTCTCCCCGTCGGTCCCCGACCTCCTCAAAGAGCTTACGGGCTCTTCTGTAGGTATTAAGAGCCTCCTCTTTCTCTCCCAACCGAGACAGGAGGACCGCCTCACCATGGAACGTGTATCCCTGTCCCCGTTGGTCCCCTATTTCCTCGAAGAGCTTGCGGGCGCTTCTGTAGGTTTCGAGGGCCTTGTCGTTCTCGCCCGTTGCGAAGAGCCGGGCCGCATATTTGGAGAGGACATCTGCTCTTCCCCTTGTAGCATGGTCCGATGAGGGAAGGCTTGCCCAGCGAGAGGCGGTTTCGAGCAAGCTCCTTGACTCTCCTCGCCTAGATAACCGATCCAGCCCCGAACCGGCAGCCATGAGGAGCGCGTCTTTCCGGCCGAGGGCCTCCGCCCACTCAAGCCAGGCTTCTACATAGAGGGTTGGCTCCTCCAGGCTCGTCGCTCGAAGATCGTCAGTGAATTTCTCCGGAAGCCAGACGTCGACCTCGGAGAGCGGCCGGGCCTGAAGCTCCCGGCCGATGAGGGCGGCGCGTTCTTCCGGAGGGCTCAGAGCGAGAAGCGTGATCCATTCCGAGACAAGAGCCTGTTCCTCCTCGGAAGCCGTGGCGAGGACCTCTTCGGAAGGCCGGCCGGAGACCGGGACCAACGGCGGCGGGATCTCGTCCCAGCGGTCGGGCAGGGCCTTCAACCGAGCTTCCAGACGGGTGGAGATGTCGTCAATGCAGTTTGTTTGAGCCGTTCCCGGGACCGCCACCAGCGCGAAACCGATCAGGAACAGCCATCTGCGGAGGCTCATGGCTTCTTCTCCTTGGCCTCGACTTCCGCCAGGTAGGCGAGGCTTTTTCCGTCCGGCTGCCAGGCAGGGATGATGTCGTCCTGCTTACGAGCTTGAAGGTCTTTGAGGAGGCGGCCCTTGTCGTCGGCGAGCACGAGGTCCCAGCCCTGGTCCGTGGCAACGTCCTCGAACGAGACGACCGAAGTCCCGGTCCCGGGGGAGCGGAAGGCGACCTGATAAAGAGTGGGGCTGTAGCCGAGGTTCTGGACCGTGCGCTCGGCGAGATCGATTTGCAGGAACGAGGGCAGGTTCTCCCCGATTCCAAGACTGAGGGCGAGGATCTGGCGGCCGTCCGCGGAGCTTGCGAGGAGCTGTTGGATGCGGAACGGCAGCACGATGTCGCGGGCAGGATCGATCTTCCCAGCGGCCCAGAGGCTGAGGAAGGCGACAGGCCTTCCCTCGGCGGATTCCTGGCCGCTCAGTCTCTGGCGGACGAACGCGATTTTCTCGCCGGAAGGGCCGCCGGGAAGGGCCAGCGGAGCGGCGGCGGAGAGGCCGTCCTGCCCCGGGTCTTGCCAGAGGACGGTGGGCTCCCCTTCCAGCGGCACGCGGAGGAGCTTCGACCCGCCCTCGGTGGCGGTCACCACGAGAGTCCGCGCGTCCAGCCAGGCCACGCCGGTCGCTCCCCGGGTGCCGGCGATCGGGACGGGCGGCGCGTCTCCGGCCGGATCCAGGCGTCTCACCTCGAACGTCTTTGCTTCGAAGCCGAGAGGACCGCGGTGGCGGCGCAACGCCTGGGCCACGCCGCTCTTGCCGCAGGCGCCGAGGCGGAAGACCTCCAGAGTGGCCTGCCAGAGCGTGCACGGATCGTCGACCAGCCCGAAGAGAGTCAGGCCCCCCTGCCGCGAGCCCGGCCGGGAGACGCGCAGCCAGAGCGCCCGATTCCGTGGCAATGAGGTGCCGCTCTTTTCCAGGGCGATGAAATCGAGGTGGTCCTCGACCATGTTCCGCGCGCCTGCCTTGCGGCTGTCCCTTGCATAGAGGGGGCTCTTGCAGTCTCCCTGGTCTCGCAGGTCGGGCCGGTGATCGCCATTGCAATCCTGCAGGATCTCAAGCGTCACCGTCTGCCCCTGCGGGATGCCGCCGACGTCGATCCGCATCGGCTGGTCGGCTTTCTGGATGGCGTTCGGGTCGACCTCGACCCAGGCCGGTGGCCCCGGATCAGGCGCCTGCGCCGCGGCGAGCAAGATGCAAGCGGCGCCGAGGATCATTAGCACGCGCGACATGGAGCGTCTCCTTGGCAACAATTAGAGACAACGGCTGTTCACGGTTTGCGGCGTCAGGGACTGGCTGAGGCATCCCTTGCCGATCGCTTCGACGTCTTCGGGGGCCTTGAAACCGGCGCCGCCGGGGCAGCCGCTCCCCCACAGGAGCAGCACGGTTCCTTCGGTCGCGTCCTCCGAGACGTTGTAGGCGCAGCACGAGCCCGCCGCGATCGCCTGGCCGAGCGCCTGGTCGCAGCCGGGCAGGTCGGTTCTCACCGACACCGGCGGATAGCGCACCCCCCAGGTGCTGTAGGCGTGGGCCGCCGGCACCAGGCGGAGGAAAAACAGCGCGAGGGCCGCGTGGACAGCCACGAGGCCCCACCGGGCCCACGATCCCCGCGGTCCGAGGCCCTGGCTCCGCGCTCCCATCCAGGCCCCGCCGCCGGCCGCCAGAAGAAGAAAGCCGAGGACGCCGCCCAGACCCTGCCGCCGGCCTTCATTCCTCCGTGTGTCGTTGACCAGCCAGGTGCAGGTCTCGAACGCCGCGCTCACGTCCCATCGCAGGCTGAGCCGCTCCTCGCAGACAAGGCCGCGGCCCGTGCCAGACGTCGCCAGTCCGGTATGAACCGCCGCGGAGTACAACCAGGCGCCTACGGTGAGCGCACCGGCGCTGAGCGCGAGCGTGGCGAGCGCCAATGTCCCCCGGCGTCCCCACCACCGGAACCATGCGCCGGCGAGGAGAGCCGCGGCGACGACGAGGCCGGCGAACGCGCACCCGCGAAGCACCGGATGGGACGCGGCCAGAGAGGCCGCGGCCCGCCAGGGCAGAGACCAGAGCGATTGGACGCCGGTCAACACGAGATCGGACTTCGAGTAGGAGAGCGGCGGCAGCCCGATCAGCCCCTCGCGCGCCCGCTCGGCCGCCAGGCCCAGGATGCCCAGACCCACGACGAGCCCCAGAATGAGCGCACCGGCGGCGGCGATCGTCTCCACCGGCCTTTGCCGTGCCCAGTCGAGCAGGACTTTCTTCCTCTTCCCCTCTTGGGTCTCGCGCGGCAAGGGGAGCGGAACGGCGGGCAGAACCGGATCGATCCCCAGGGTCGTCGAGTCGGCCTCGGCGGAGCCCGAGCTTCTCGGCAGGCCGGCCAGCGCCTCGTCGAGCACGACGCGGATGTGGCTCATCGGCGGGCGCGGGTAGGCGTCCTTGGCCAGACACCGGCGCAACAGGTCCACGACCGGGGCGGGAAGCTCCACCGGCAGCGTGCTCCACGCCGGTTCGTCGTTGAGGATGGCGCGCACGAGATCCGTGCGGGACTTGCCCGTGAAGGCGCGCTCGCCGGTGACCAGCTCGAAGAGCAGGCAACCGAAGGCCCAGACGTCGGTGCGCCAGTCGGCTTCGAGCCCACACACCTGTTCGGGGCTCATGTAGGGCACCGTCCCGAGAGCTCCCTGCGCGCGCGTCTCCTCGGTCTTCCCGGGCCTGGCGGCGGAGCCTTCTCCTCCGCCGGACAGCGCCTTGGCGAGCCCGAAGTCGAGCACCTTCACCCAACCCTCGGATGACACCATGACATTGGCGGGTTTCAGATCGCGATGGACGATCCCCTTGCGGTGGGCGGCCTCGAAGGCGGTGGCGATCTGGCGGGCGATGCCGAGAGCCTCCGGCACGGCCATCCGGCCAGTATCGTCAAGCCACTGCTCCAGGGTCTCCCCTTCCACCAGCTCCATCACCAGGAAACGGACGCCGCCACTTTCGAAGGTGCCGAAGAGGGTGGCGATGTTGGGGTGTTGGACCGCCGCGAGCAGCCGCGCCTCGCGGCGGAACCGGCTCATGGCGTGAGGTTCGAAGATCAGCTTCGGATGGAGGAGCTTGAGCGCGACGTCGCGCTCGAGATCGTTGTCCCGGGCGCGGAAGACCTGCCCCATGCCCCCGGCGCCGAGACGGCCGAGGATGCGGTAGCCGCCCACGACGTCGCCGGCTGTCGGAACGGCCTCCGCCCCTTCGGCCGGCGGCGCGGCCGGCGGCGGTTCCCCCGCGACGCGCCAACCCTCGCGCACGGTGCTGTCGAGGGGAGTCGAGCTCGCCTCCGGCCAATTCCCGGACCCATCAGGCGACATAGCACGGACGCCATGCTTCCTACCTTGCGGAAGGCGCACCACGGGGACCCCCAGTGTTTATCAAAAGATTGCGCAGAGGGTACCACATTCTTCCCCGCTTCTTCACGATCGGTTCATACAGCTTCCTTTTGTGAACGGCATCCTCCCTCCATGGCGGGCATGGAGCCCGCCGAGGAGGGTTCCGATGAGAAGGTCATGGAAAGCGGTCTGCCTCATGGTCGGGCTGGCGTTCCTGTTTCTGCGTCCGGGCTGGGCCGCCGAGCCCGCCGAGGACGAAACTCTTTCGCCGTATTTCTTCGTGGAGAACGGCGACCCCGAAGTCGACCGGCTGCCGCTCAAGGAGACGAAGGCCGACGTCCACATCGCGGGAGTGATCGCCGACGTCGTCGTCACCCAGGTCTACCGCAACGAGGGCTCCCGCCCCATCAACGCGCGGTACGTGTTCCCGGCGTCCACCCGGGCGGCGGTGCACGGCATGACGATGCAGGTGGGCGACAAGCGCATCCGCGCCCAGATCCGTGAAAAGCAGGTCGCGCAGCAGGAGTTCCAGCGGGCCCAGCGGGAAGGCAAGAGCGCGGCGCTGCTCGAACAGCAGCGGCCCAACGTCTTCAGCATGAACGTGGCCAACGTCATGCCGGGAGACGAGATCCGCGTCGAGCTTCACTACAGCGAGCTGCTGGTGCCCACCGACGGCACCTACGAATTCGTCTACCCCACCGTGGTCGGCCCCCGCTACTCGGGTGGAAAGGAAAAGACGATCGCCGACGACGTGGACGGCTGGGTCAAGAGCCCCTACCAGCACCAGGGCGAAGCGCCCGCCTACACGTTCGACATCACGGCGAGCGTCGCCGCCGGCATGCCGATCGAGGAGGTGCTCTGCCCGACTCACCGCACGCATGTGGACTGGCAGGACGCGGGTACGGCGCGGGTCATGCTCGATTCCAGCGAATCGGGCGGCGGCAACCGGGACTACATCCTGCGCTACCGCCTCCAGGGCCGGCAGGTGGAGACCGGACTGCTGCTCTACCCCGGCGAGAAAGAGAATTTCTTCCTGCTGATGGTGCAGCCGCCGCAACGGCTGGCGCCCCGCCAGATCCCGCCGCGCGAGTACATCTTCGTGCTCGACGTCTCCGGTTCCATGCACGGTTTCCCGCTCGACACGGCCAAGACGCTGATGCGCGAGCTGATCGGCGGCCTGCGCCCGACGGACCGCTTCAACGTGATCCTGTTCTCCGGCGGCTCGCGCCTGCTGGCGCCCGAGTCGCTGGCCGCCACGCCGGCGAACGTCCAACACGCCGTCAACGTCATCGAGAGCGAGGCCGGCGGCGGCGGCACGGAGCTGGGCGAGGCCCTGGACCGCGCCCTGGCGCTGCCGGGAAACCAGGGCGTCTCGCGCACGACGATCGTGGTCACCGACGGCTTCATCGACGCCGAGGCGGACGTCTTCGAGCGCATCCGCACCCGCCTGAACGAGTCCAACCTGTTCGCCTTCGGCATCGGCACCTCCGTGAACCGCCACCTGATCGAAGGCATGGCGCGCGCCGGCCAGGGCGAGCCGTTCGTGGTCACCAACGACACCGAAGCGCCGGCCGTGGCGAGACAGTTCCGGGAGTACATCGCGTCCCCGGTGCTCACCGACATCGCGGTCGAGACCGAGGGATTCAAAACCTACGACGTCGAGCCCGCGTCCTTCCCGGACCTGTTCGCCGACCGCCCGCTGGTGATCTTCGGCAAGTGGCGCGGCAAGGCGGCCGGCACGATCCGCGTCACCGGCCTGGGCGGCGACGGCCGCTTTGAAAAGGTTTCCGAGATCGCCGATACGAAGGCTTCCGCCGGCAACGGGGCGTTGCGCTACCTCTGGGCGCGGGCGAAAGTGGCGCGCCTCTCCGACGCGGGCCAGGAGACCGACGAGACCCGCGCCGAGGTCACGAAGCTGGGACTGACGTACGAGCTGCTGACCGCCTACACCTCCTTCATCGCGGTGCACGACGAGGTGCGGAATCCGGACGATCCCGCGAAGTCGGTCGAGCAGCCTCTGCCCATGCCGGAAGGGGTCTCGGACTACGCCGTCCCCGAGCCCGAGCTGCCGCTCCTGATCGCCCTGGTCCTCCTGCTCCTCGGCCTGACGCCGGCCGGGCGGGCGTGGCTGCGGAGTCTCGCGCGATGAGAGAGGGCCGGCTTCCCTGGATCTCCTGGGGGACGGCCCTGCTCGCGGCGTACGGTCTGAAGCTGTGCTACAGCCGGGCCTCGGCCGGGGATCTCTCGTGGATCCTCGCGCCGACGGCCCGCGCCGTGGGATGGCTGCGCGGCGAGACGCTGGCGCTGGACCCCGCCGCCGGCTGGACCTCGCCGGACGGCTCGTACGTCATCGCGCCGGCCTGCGCCGGGGTGAACTTCATGATCCTCGCCCTGACCGTCGCCGTGCTCGGCTTCGCCCACCGGCTGCGCTCCCCGGGCCGGCGGGCCGGCTGGTGGCTCGCCTCGCTGGCCGGGGCCTGGACGCTCACCGTCGCCGTCAACACGCTGCGCATCCTGGCCGCGGTCGAGCTGTACCGCCGCGGCCCCGTCCTCGGGCTTTCGGTCGAGCAGGCGCACCGGCTGCTGGGCGCCGTGGTGTACCTGGGCGCGCTCTGGGGCCTGTTCGCGGCGCTCGACCGGCTCACCTCCGGACGGCCCGCGAGCCCGCTCCTGGCGGTCCTCCTGGTGCCGGGCGCCTATCTCGGCATGACCGTGGTGACGCCGGTCCTGACCGGCGCCTACCGGCAGGAGGGCGCGCGCTACCTGGAGCATGCCATGATGGTCTCGCTGGTCAGCACGATCCTGATCGCGCTGCTCCTGGTGGCGCGCCGGAGAAGACTGGATGGACAAACCGACGATCCTGGTGGTCGAGGATGAGCCGGCCATCGCGGACACGATCCAGTACGCCCTGGAATCGGAAGGGTTCCGCTGCCTCCGCCTGGAGGTGGGAGCGGGCGTGGTGGAGGCGCTCGACCGCCAGCCGGTGGCGCTGGTGGTCCTCGACATCGGCCTGCCGGACATGAGCGGCATCGAGGTCTGCCGCCGGATCCGCGAGCGCCACGACGTGCCGGTCATCTTCCTCACCGCCCGCGCCGACGAAGTGGACCGCGTCGTCGGCCTGGAGCTGGGGGCGGACGACTACGTGACCAAGCCCTTCAGCCCGCGCGAGCTGGCGGCGCGCGTCAAGGCCGTGCTGCGGCGGGCGCGCGGCGGCAGCGCCGCGGTCCGGCCTCCGGGCGCGGCCTTCGCGCTCGACGAAGAGCGGCGCCAGATCTCCTACTTCGGCAAGCCGCTCGACCTCTCACGTTACGAGTACAAGCTGCTGCGCGTCCTGCTCAAGAAACCCGGCCGCGTCTACAGCCGCGACGAGCTCCTGGAGCTGGTCTGGGACGCGCCCGAGGCCAGCCTGGACCGCACCGTCGACGCCCACGTCAAGAACCTGCGGGCGAAGCTGCGCGACATCCGGCCCGACGCCGATCCGATCGCCACCCACCGCGGCATGGGCTACTCGCTGAAGGAAGGCCTATGAAGCTCGGCCTCAGGATGTTCCTTCTCTATCTCGCGGTCTTCGCGGTCTGCCTCTACTTCACCACCGACTGGATCTGGACGACGCTGCGCACGCGCTACCTGGAGAGCGTGGAAGAGCCGCTCGTCGATTCCGCCAACCTCCTCGCGAGCCTGGTCGAGCAGGAGATGGCGCGGCCGGGCTTCACCTTCGCCGATCTGGAAGCCCCGCTGGCCCGGGCGCAATCCCGCCCGCTCTCCGCCCGCATTTATGATTTGGAAAAACGATCGGTGGACCTGCGGCTCTACATCACCGACGCCGCCGGAATCGTGGTGTTCGACACGCGGACGCCCGGGGCCGTGGGCGAGGACTACAGCGAGTTCCACGACGTCAAGCACACCCTGGAAGGCCGCTACGGCGCCCGCGCCTCGCTCCAGGATCCGACCGACAAGTTTTCGACCGTGCTCTACATCGGCGCGCCGATCTATCGGGACGGCCGCGTGAGCGGCGTGCTGACTCTCGCCGAGCCCACCGCCAGCATCGACGCCTTCCTCCAACTCGCCCGCCCCGCCTTCGTCCGCGCCGCGCTCCTGACCATCGCGATCGTGGCCCTGCTCAGCCTCGCCGTCTCCTATTTCCTGACGCGTCCGATCGATCGCCTCGCGCGCTACGCGGACGGCATCCACCTGGGCGAGCATCCGCCCTTTCCCAAGCTCGGCCGCACCGAGATCGCCGACCTCGGCCTGGCCATGCGCCGCATGCAGGAGACGCTGGAAGGCCGGCAATACGCGGAGGAGTACGTCCAGACCCTGACGCACGAATTGAAAAGCCCGCTCTCCGCGATCCGCGGCGCGGCCGAGCTGCTGCAGGAGGACATGCCGCGCCAGCAGCAGCACCGTTTCATCGTCAACATCCGCCACGAGGCCGAACGCATCGCGCGCATCGTGGACCGCATGCTGGAGCTGGCCCGCCTGGAGAACCGCCGCGAAAAACCGGACATGGAGAAGGTGGATCTGAACGCCATGGTGCGCACCGTGGCCGAGAGCCACGAGCCCCTGCTGGCCGGCAAGAACGTGAAGATGGAGATCGCCGTCCCCGAAGGTCTGACCCTGGACGGCAACGCCTTCCTCCTCCATCAGGCGCTGGAGAACCTCGTCCAGAACGCCATCGAATTCAGCCCCCGCGGCGGCACCGTGAAAGTGGAAGTCAACGCCGAATGGGACCGCGTGACCCTCTCCGTCACCGATGAAGGTCCCGGCATCCCCGACTACGCCCTCGACCGCATCTTCGACCGCTTCTACTCCCTCGGCCGTCCCGACACCGGCAAGAAGAGCACCGGCCTGGGCCTCAACTTCGTGCGCGAGGTGGCGAAGTCGCACGGCGGGATGGTGCGGGTGGTGAATCGGCCGGAAGGGGGCGCGCTGGCGGAGCTGGCGTTGCCGCGGGGGTGAGGCAGGAGTATCGTTCCCACAGCCTACGACTTCCAAGGAAAGGCCCCCTGAGCCATCGGACCAGGATGTCTCAGGGGGGTGACATAACCGACATAACCGTCTGAGAGGAGGCAGTGATGTCAACGAGCAAGGACAATCAAGTTACGGGAGAAGACCGCCCCGCGGATTCACGCGCTCTCAGCCGCCGCGGGTTCCTGGGCGGGGTCGGCGGCGCCGCGGCGATGGCGGTGGCGGGCGCGGCGGGGCTGGAGCCGCTCGCGAACCCCTCCGAGCTGGACGTCACGGCCGCGGTCGACGCGCCGGGGCGGGTGCGTCGCGCGGGCAGTTGGAAGCTCCGCAAGGACGCCGCCGACTACTGGCATGGCTTCCAGCCGGCCCGGCATCCCACCAACGGCGACGAGACCCGGTTTCCGAACCGCATCGGCAACTTCCACAAGGGATTGCCGCACAACGGTTTCGGCGAGGTCGAGCCGGCGGCCTACCAGAGCCTTCTCGACGCCGTGGCCAGCGGCGATCCCGACGACTTCGACGCCATCGTCCTCAGCGGCCCCAACAAGCTGACCTGCCCCCAGGGAGGCTTGGCTTTCGACCTCGAGGGAGCCGACTCCCATGCCATCGCGGTGCCGGCGCCGCCTTCCATCGCCAGCGCCGAGATGGGCGGCGAAGGCGTCGAGCACTACTGGATGTCGCTGCTGCGCGACGTCAACTTCCTCGACTACCGCGACAACGAAGACGTGGCGGCGGCCTGCGCCGACCTCAACCGGTTCGGCGCCAGCTTCAAAGGCCCGAAACGGCAAGGACGGGTGACGCCGCAAACGCTGTTCCGCGACGTGGTGCCGGGCGGCCTGATCGGCCCCTACATCTCCCAGTTCATGTGGCTGAACACGCCGTTCGGCACCGAGTACGTGGAGCGCCGCCAGCGCACCCTGCTGTCCGGCACCGACCACCTGACGAGCTACGACAACTGGCTCGCGGTCCAGAACGGTCACTTCCCCGAGAGCTCCGCGGCGGATTTCGATCCGGTCCGGCGATACATCCGCAACGGCCGCGACCTGGCCCAATGGGTCCACATCGACGTGCTGTTCCAGGCCTACTTCAACGCCTGCCTGATCCTCGGCACGCCGCCGAGCACGGACCCGCTCTCCGGCGGCCTCGGCGCGCCGCCGAATCCGGGCAACCCCTATATCGACAACCCGACCCAGATCGGCTTCACCACCTTCGGCCCGCCGCACTTCAAGGCCCTGCTCTGCGAGGTGGCCTCGCGCGCCCTGAAGGTGACGTGGCACAAGAAGTGGCAGGTCCACCGGCGTCTGCGGCCGGAGGTCTGGGGCGGACTGGTACACCACCAGCGGACGAGCGGCCGCTATCCCGGCGTGATCGATTCCCGGCAGCTCGACTCGCCGGCGCTCGACCGGGTGTTCAGCGAAAACGGCACCTACCTGCTGCCGATGACGTTCCCGGAGGGCTCCCCGACCCATCCGTCCTACACCGCGGGCCATGCCACCGTGGCCGGCGCCTGCGTGACCATCCTCAAGGCGCTGTTCGACGAGGACTACGTCATCCCGGACCCGGTGGTGGCAGCGCCGGACGGCCTGTCGCTCGTGCCCTACACGGGTCCGGCGCTCACCGTCGGCGGCGAGCTCAACAAGCTGGCCTCCAACGTGGCGACCGGCCGCAACATCGCCGGCGTCCATTGGCGCTCGGACGCCATCGAGTCCCTGCGGGCCGGGGAGGCTCTCGCCATCAGCATCCTGCGCGATCAGCGTGCCTGCTACAACGAAAGATTCGGCGGCTTCACGTTCACCAGGTTCGACGGCACCCGGATCACCGTCTGAGCGGGAGCTGGAAGGGTCTCCCTGGGACCGCCGGCGTCCCGCCGGCAACTAA
>DASVAS010000002.1:0-97860 GCA_036376245.1 Thermoanaerobaculia bacterium
CGCCGAGGATGCAGTCGAGCAGCAGCCGCTCGTAGGCCTCGGCGAGCTGCACGCCGAACGACGAGCCGTAGCGGAAGTCCATGTTGACGTCGCGCAGCAGCGTGATCTGGCCCGGCACCTTGACCGCGAAGCGCAGGGTGATCCCTTCGTCGGGCTGGATCCGGATCACCAGCTGGTTGGGTCCGACCTGCTCCATCACCTCGGTGCCGAAGAGCGGGTGCGGCGCGGCGCGGAACTGGATGGCGATCTCGGTCACGCGCTTGGGCATGCGCTTGGCCGAGCGGATGTAGAACGGCACGCCGGCCCAGCGCCAGTTGTCGAAGTACATCGTCAGCATGGCGAAGGTCTCGGTGGTCGAGTCCGGCGCGACACCGTCCTCCTGCCGGTAGCCGGGAACCGGCTTGCCGGCGATCGACCCCGCGCCGTACTGGCCGCGCACGCATTCGGCGTCGATGCGCGCCGGCGTGAAGGCGCGGGCGGCGGTCATCACCTTGATCTTCTCGTCGCGCACCGCCTCGGAGCCGAGGTGCGCCGGCGGCTCCATCGCCACCAGCGACAGCACCTGGAACACGTGGTTCTGGATCATGTCGCGCAGCACGCCGGCGGTCTCGTAGTAGCCGCCGCGGCCCTCGACGCCGACCGCCTCGGCCACGGTGATCTGCACGTGATCGATGTAGCGACGGTTCCAGACCGGCTCGAAGATGCCGTTGGCGAAGCGGAACGCCATGATGTTCTGCACCGTCTCCTTGCCGAGGTAGTGATCGATGCGGTAGATCTGCCGCTCGCGCAGCACCTCGCGGAGGGTGTGGTTGAGGGCGCGCGCGGATTCGAGGTCGTGCCCGAAGGGCTTCTCCACGATCACCCGCCGCCATCGTCCCTCCTCTTCCTTCATCAGCCCCGACTCGCCGAGCTTCAGCACGAAATCGTCGAAGAAGCCCGGCGGCACAGCCAGGTAGAAGAGATAGGAGCCTTCCGTGCCGAGCTCTTCGTCCACCTTCTCCAGCGCCGCTTTCAGACGGTTGAACGTCTCGGCGTCGCCGAGATCGCCGGAGACGTAGCGCAGCCGGCGCAGCAGCCATTCGAGCTTCTCGCCGTCCACCTCGACGGTGGCGAACTTCCGCAGATCCTCTTCCATGCGCCGGCGGAACTCGTCATCCGACAGCGGTGAGCGGCCGACGCCCACCACCGCGAACCCGTCCGGCAGCACGCCGCTGTTGATCAGGTTGTAGATCGCCGGGATCAGCTTGCGCCTGGTGAGGTCTCCCGTGGCGCCGAAGATCACCATCGCGCACGGCGGCGCCGCGCGCCCCACCCATTCATCCTTCCGCTCCATGTCTTCAGGGTCGCTCATTTCTTCGGCTCCACATGTCCGCCGAACTTGTGGCGCATGGCGGAGAGCACCTTCTCGCCGAACGTGTGCTCCTGCTGGGATCGGAAGCGGGCGAAGAGCGACGACGAGAGCACGGGCACCGGCACGCCCTGCTCGATCGCCGCCGTCACGGTCCAGCGTCCCTCGCCCGAGTCCTGCACGTGGCCGGTGTATTCGGAGAGATCGGGACTCTCCGCGAGAGCGCTCGCCGTGAGATCGAGAAGCCAGGACGTGACCACGCTGCCGCGCCGCCAGAGCTCGGCGATGTCGGCGAGATCGAGGCCGTACGCGGAATTGCGGAAGACGTCGAACCCTTCGGCGTAGGCCTGCATCAGACCGTACTCGATGCCGTTGTGGACCATCTTGACGAAATGCCCGGCGCCCGCGGATCCGCAATGCAGCCAGCCTTCCTCGGCCGTGCTCCGCCGGCCTTCGCGGCCCGGCGCCGGCGACACGTCGCCGCGTCCCGGAGACAGCGTCGTCCAGATCGGCGCGAGCCTCTGTACCACCTCGGGCTCGCCGCCGATCATCAGACAGTAGCCGCGCTCCAGGCCCCAGACGCCGCCGCTCGTGCCGGCGTCCACGTAGTGGATCCCCTTCTCCTGGAGAGCCTGGGCGCGCCGCACGTCATCCTTGAAATGGGAGTTGCCGCCGTCGATCACGACGTCTCCCGCCTCCATCCTCTCGCCCAGCGAGCGCACCATGCCTTCGGTGGGCTCTCCCGCGGGCACCATGATCCACGCCGTGCGCGGCGGCTTCAGCAGGGAAACGAATTCGTCGAGCGAGCCGGAGCCTGCCGCTCCTTCCGCCGCCAGGTCCGCCACCGCTTTCGGGTTCAGGTCGAAGACGACGCACTCGTGGCCGCCCCGGAGCAGGCGGCGAACCATGTTCCCGCCCATGCGCCCGAGGCCGATCATGCCGATCTGCATACTTCCCTCCCCGTGTCGTCGAACGTTGGCCCCCCGAGGACGGCGGGCTTTGACAGTCTATACCCGTGCTTTCCTGGGGGCGGCCCCGGCTTTGCAGAGGCCTTTTGTGAGAGGGGGACGCTATGCGTGGAAACGACCTTGCGACACGTGGAATCCGGTTGGCCCTTGGAGGGGCCGCCGTTCTGTTCATCCTGGCGGCCGCGCCGGGCGAGGCCCAGGTGGCCCTCGGCGCCAAAGCCAGCACGCTCGGGGCCGGTGTCGAGCTGACGCTGGGCATCGCCCCGCAACTGAACGCCCGGCTGGGCGCCAACGCCTACACGTACTCGGACCGGCGCGAGGCGAGCGGGATCGAATACGACGCTGACGCCGAGCTGCGCACCGGCACGCTCTTCCTCGACTGGCACCCGGGAGGCCACGGGTTCCGTCTGACCGGCGGGCTGGTGTACAACGACACGCGGGTCGAGGGGCGGAGCATTCCGCCGCCTTCGGGCACCTACGACATCGGCGGCGTGCCGGTGCCGGTCGAGCTGGTCGGAACGCTGGACGCCACGGCCGAATTCGATCCGGTCGTCCCCTACGCCGGCATAGGCTGGGGCAACGCGGTGGCGCCGAACAAAAAGGTCGGCTTCTTCGTGGACCTGGGAGTGGTCTTCTCGGGCGAAGCCGACATAACGCTGATCCCGCGCATCCCCGCGGACAGCCCGATCAACACCACGCCGGGAGCGCGCGCGGTGCTGGACGTCCTGCTGCGCCGCGAAGAGCAGGACCTGGAGGAGGACGCCAGCGAGTACGACATGTATCCGGTGGTGGCGATCGGGGTGACGTACAGGTTCTGAGGCTTCCTCCTCCCAAGGAGGCCACGTTTGGTAGAGTACGGCCATGGTCAAGGGAAGCAGTACACTCGAGGTCGAGGACCGTCTGCGACTCTTCGATGAGGCGACTCAACGGCAGCGGGACCGGGAAAGGCTAGGCCCGCAGTTCGAGGTGGTATCTGAACGGGACTGGAGACGCGAGGATCTCTACGGTCTTCGCCTGATACGGAACTTCTTCCTCTGGATATTCACGCTTCTGCTGGCGGGTTGCGCCGCGAGCCATCAGATGCCCCGAGCCTCTACGGACATGAACGGAATCGCCGAATCCTACGTGAAGCTCGTGCTCGCCGTGGGGCAGCACGACACCGACTATGTCGACGCCTACTACGGCCCTCCGGAGTGGAGGAAAGACGCGGAGGCGCGCAAGCGCCCGCTCGCCGAGATTCGCGCCGAGGCTGAATCACTGATCGCTTCACTCCAGTCTTCTCCACCGCAAGGCGGGGACGAGCTTGTCCGCCTCAGGCATCAATATCTCCTGCGGCAGTTCCAGGCCATGACCGCCCGCATCGACATGCTCTCGGGCAAGCGGCAGACATTCGACGAGGAGTCCAAGGCGCTCTACGACGCGGTGGCGCCGACGCAGGACGCCTCGCACTTTCAAAGCGTGCTCGATGAGTTGGAGAAGGCCGTGCCCGGCGACGGCCCTCTCATCGAACGGGTGGAGGCGTTCCGGCAACGGCTCGTGATTCCCCGCGACCGGCTCGACGCCGTGTTCCGAGCGGCCATCGACGAATGCCGGCGGCGCACCAGCGAGCACATCGAGCTGCCGCCCGGCGAGAGCTTCGAGGTGGAGTACGTGACCGGCAAGTCGTGGAGCGCCTACAACTGGTACAAGGGCGGCTTCCACAGCCTCATCCAGGTCAACACGGATCTGCCGGTCTTCATCGATCGGGCGATCGACCTCGCGTGCCACGAGGGATATCCCGGGCACCACGTCTACAACGCGCTGCTCGAAAAGCACCTCGTGCGGGATCGGGGCTGGCCCGAGCTGTCCGTCTATCCGCTCTTCTCGCCGCAGTCGTTGATCGCCGAAGGGACCGCCAACTTCGGCATCGAAGTGGCCTTCCCCGGCGAAACGCGGACCGCCTTCGAGCGCGGGACGCTGTATCCGCTGGCCGGGATCGATCCATCCATAGCGGAGAGATATGCCGAGGTGCAGCGCCTGCTCCAGAAGCTGAGCTACGCCGGCAACGAGGCGGCGCGGCGCTATCTCGACGGCGAGATCTCGCGCCAGGACGCCGAGGCGTGGCTGGTGCGCTACGCGCTGATGTCCCCCGAGCGCGCGGCGCAACGGGTCCGCTTCATGGATCAGTACCGGAGCTACGTGATCAACTACAACCTCGGCCAGGATCTGGTGCGAGAGTACATCGAGCGCCGCGGCGGCACCGAGGACCGGCCGGACAAGCGCTGGGAGGAGTTCGAGAGGCTGATCTCCTCGCCGCGGTTGCCGTCGGGGTTACAATAGCTGGTCGAAGGAGACCTGTGATGGCTATTCCGTTGAAGCGGATCGACCTCCTCCTCGACGAAGATCTGGTCGACAGGCTCGAGGAGGAGTCCCGGAGACGTCAGGCAAGCGTTTCGGACGTAGTCCGTGATCTTCTGGCGCGCGACCTCGGTGTCGTGCGGGAGAACCAGGGCTTCGTCGAGCGTATCCGTCAGCTCCGAGAAGAACTGGGGCCCAGCTCGAACAGTACGCAGATCATCCGCGAGTCACGAGACCGGGGATGGTGAGACGGGTCCTTGACACCAACGTCGTAGTCAAATGGTTCTTCCAAGAGGAAGGTTCCGACCGGGCCCAGATCTTTCTGGAGGAGCTTGAACGGGGTGAAGGACGCGTCATCGTCCCTTCCTCCATCTTCCACGAAGCCTCCAATGTCTTCTGGACCAAGAGACGGCTAGGTGTGACGGAAGAGAACGCCCAACGCCTCTGGAGGGAGCTGATCCGCCTGCCTCTGGAGGTTGTGAATGGCTTCGATTTCCTACCCCAGGCAATGACCTTCAGCTTCCATTACGATGTTTCTCCCTATGACGCGGTCTTCGTGGTGGTCGCCCGTAACATGGACTGCGACCTCATCACTGACGATCATGTCCTCTGGGAGAAGGTGCAGAGCTCCTGCGCCTGGGTAAAGCTCCTCTAGCCGCCCATCGTCTCCAGCACCTCCTGGAACGCCGTCGGCTCGACGCTGACGCTCCCCACCAGCGGCCGGTCCAGCGAGAAGATCAGGAAGATCATCAGCCCGAGCGTGGCCGCCAGAGCGGCGTTCAGGAAGCGGTGCAGGGTCGATTCCTCGCTCCAGAAGAAGAACGTCATGCCGAGCGTGATCACCGCCCCGGTCAGGACGACGAACCACATGATGCCCGGCAGGTTGCTGTCGATGGAGTCGAGCCGCATGCGGCGATGGGTCAGGAGCTCGCGAAGCTGGCCCAGGGATTCGGCGTATGCCGTCTGCTGGCCCAGGTTGGCGGGCTGGAAGCTGGAAAACTCCAGGCCGATGCGGCGGACCAGTTGGTCATGCGATTTCGGGACCACGCCGCGCCGCTGATCCGGCCACTCCTCGCTCACGACATGGCTGACGTACTGCCGCAGGAGCTGCCGCATCCGCTCACGCTGATCGGGAGGATAGATCTCCACCGTCTGATAAAGACCGGCGGCGGCGATGGCTTCCTGGGAGACCACGTCCTCGACCTCGGCATAGTTCTCCCAGCTCGCCACGGCGACCAGACCGAGGAGCACCGCGTACATCACCGCGATCGTGGCCAGGTAATAGTTGGCGAATTCGTTCTCCGTGCCCGCCAGCTTCTTCCTCCAACCCCGGGTCAGCCGGAGCCCGACGACGGCGAGCAGGAGAAACAGTCCGACGATGAGAACGCCCAGCAGGAACGGGGGAATCTGGTACAGCCAGAGAACGCCCATGGCGGACCTCCCGGAGGATGACGGATCGATCAGTGGATGACGCAGTCTAGACCAATCACCCGGCCTTGCGCATCCGCCTTTCCGCCTCTTCCAGGGCCACCTTGAGCGTCTCGAGCTCCTCGTCTTCCAGGGCCTGGCCGCCGAAGCTCTCGCGCAGATAGAAATCGATCACGCGGCCGGCGGGCTCGGCGGCGGCGGGATAGCGCAGCTCCGTCTCCCGCCGCACGGCCAGGGGCGGAGCGGACTCCGGCAGAGGCGGCCCGGAACGGCTGAGCCGGCCCTTCAGACGCCGGTAGGCGAGGGTGGCCGTGAGCGGCGGCCGCAGACGCAGGTAGAGGAACCAGACCGCCGTGGCGAACAACGTCAGCCCGAGAGCGAACCATAGAGGCACGTCCGGCAGGCGGCGCTGCTTCGCCATGTCCCCCACCGCATCCGGACTGAGCGCATCCAGTCCTTCGGAAGGACGGTCCGGCTCCTCGGCCTTGTCGCCGCGCCGGAAGAACGAAATGAAGTTGTGCCAGGCCTCCCGCACGCTGCTGAAGATCTGGAGCTGATCGTAGAGGCCGAAGGTGAGGACGTAGCGGTCCCAGCGGAAGAGCACGAAGTCCCAGGCCTGCTGGAAGAACACGAGGGAGCCCTGCTCGCGGCCGGTGGGCCGGCCGGCCGGGGGTGTGGGATCGAAGATCCGCCAGCCCTGGCCCGGCAGGTAGGCCTCGACCCAGGCGTGGGCGTTGTTCTCGCGCACGACGTAGTAACCCTCGAAGGGGTTGTACTCGCCGCCCAGGAACCCGGTCACCAGGCGCGCGTGAATGCCTTGAGAACGCAGCATCAGCACCATGGAGGAGGCGAAGTACTCGCACTGGCCGCTACGGTAGCGGAAAAGGAAATCCTCGATCGGGTTGTCCGCCGACCGGCCCACGAAGTCGAGGGTGTACTCGTAGTTGTCGATCAGGTGCCGCTCGAGCCGCTCGGCCCGCTCGACGGGGGTGCCCTGGCCCATCACCTGCGCCGCCAGGGCCGCGACGCGGGGCGTGACGCCCGAGAGGTCGAGAGTGGCTCCGGCGCCGCCCACGGGCGCCAGTCCCAGGAGGACCGGGGAGCGGGTCAGGCCGACCCGGTACTCCGCCACTTCCAGCGGACTGATCGGAAAGGCCAACGCGCCGCCCTCGTCGATCGTCAGGGAGGGCGTGCGGGGCTCGACGACGACCGTCTCGACGGGCAGCGGCATGCTCTGGCTGCGCAGGGGTTGCAGCCAGATGGTGGCCCAGCGGCCGACGCGCGGCCCACGGGTCAGTTGGAAGCGGGAGCCCTGGCGCGGATAGAGGTTCGTCCGCGTCGGCGAACGGCGCCAGGAGCCGCCCTTGTAGACGTCGTAGCTGGCGGCCTTGAAGCGCATCTCCTCGTCCGCGTTTTCAGCCCCCTTGACGCGCAGGGCCACCTCGCGGCTGCCGCGGATGCGCCCGATGGAGTCGAGCGTCACCTGGTCGGAGAAGCCCGCCGCCTCGACGGTGACGCCGCTGCCGCCCCGGCCCACGATGAACGGCGCGCGCACGCGGGGAAGCAGAAGGAAGAGCGGCACGGCGATGACCAGGACGGCCATCGTGGCGAGGACGAGGAAGCCCCGCAGAGGGATGCGCGCCAGCCCGGGGTCTTCGCGCCCGAAGCCGGCGAGGACGTGCAGGAACGCGAAGCGCGTCAGCAGCACCAGCGCGAGGACCAGGAAGGCCGCCAGGTAGAGCACGATCGTCGGATGGACGCTGGTGCCCATGGCGGCGAGGAAGAGGAAGAAGATGCCGATGGCCGCCTGCCACTTGTCGCGCTCGCGCACGATGGCGAAGAGCTTCACCAGCAGGGCGAAGAGGCAGAGGTGGATGACCGGCTGCACCATGCCCCGGGAGAAGGCCAGGAGGTCCACGAAGAAGAGCGGCAGGTAGGCCAGCCCGAGGACGTTCATCCCCCACAGGGGAAGCCAGCGCGGCGGGTCGACGCTGGCGCGGCGGAGGAAGTACGCGACGCCGAGCAGGTAGAGCGCCACCCCCGGCCAGCCCACCACGCCGTTGAGCGGCAGCGGCACCGGCGCCAGCAGGGCCAGCCAGCCGAGGAGCAGCCGCTTCTGCCGCGCGAAGCTCATCCGGCCAGCCTCGCGGGCTCGACGTCCATGTGGATCCGGAGCTGCGGCGCCCGCGGATCGCTGGCGGTCAGGGGATCGCCGCCGGGCGGCCTCGTCTGGATCAGGGCCAGGGCTTCCAGGACCGCCACCCGCTGGCGGGGGCCGCCGGCGAAGGGCAGAACGGCGTCCCGGGTCACCAGCTCGACCTCGTAGCCGCGGGCCAGGTGATCGACGGCGATGGTGGCCGTCTCGCTGACCAGCCGCTCGAAGCGGCTCTGCCCGGCCGCGTCCTCCAGCTTGCCGACGCCGTTGTCGAAGAGGATCGAGAGCCGGCGGCTGCGCTCGGCCGCGCGCTCGGTGTAGATCAGCTCGCCGGTGCGCGCCGTCTGCTTCCAGTGGATGCCCCGCGGATCGTCCCCCCAGCGGAACTGCCGCAGGCTGTGCAGGTCGTGCCCGGCGCCGCCGCGCCGGCTCGCCTCGTCGCCCATCTGCTCGGATTCGTCGGGCCGGCTGCCGCCCGCCGGAAAGAGCTCGGGATAGACCAGCAGCTCGAAGTCCACCCGGTAGCGCACGCCCTTGCGGAAGAACCCGAAGGGAAAGAGGCTGGAGACGTGGACGTGCGGGAAGCGGTGATGGCCGCGGGAGCCCACCATCATCTCGACCTGGCCGACGCTCTTGCCCCGGCGCGGCAGGTAGGGGATGAGCAGCGGCTGCGCCTGGCGCGACAGGGTGAAGAGGAGGAACCAGCGGGGGAAGATCAGGGCCCGGCTGCGCAGCGTGAACCCGACGGCGAACGGGCGGTTGGCGAACACCTCGCCCGGCGGGTCGAGCTCGGCCTCCAGGCGCCGCACGTTCTCCCGCGACACCAGCCCCGAGAAGATCAGCACCGCGAACATCAGGGCGAGGACCATGTAGAGGGCGTTGTTGCCCGTGTTGGTGGCGGCGATGGCCACGATCACGGTGAACAGGACGTACCACAGCCCCACCGTGGTGATGCGGATCCCCTCCGGGACCGCCCGGCGGGCGAACAGCCGTTTCACAGGGGGACCGGGGTGGCCGCCACCACGCGCTCGATCGCCCGCCGCGCCTGCTCCAGGTCGGCCGCGCCGCGCTTCAGGGCGATGCGGTGGGCCAGAACCGGCGCCGCCAGCCGCTGCACGTCGTCGGGGATGGCGTAGCCGCGCCCCTCACACAGGGCCAGGGCCTGGGTGGCCCGGAAGAGAGACTGGAGCCCGCGGGTGGAGACCCCGAGGAGGAAGTCGCCGCCGTGGCGGGTGGCTTCGGCCAGCGAGAGCATGTAGTCGGCCAGCTTGTCCGCCACGCGCACCCGCGCCACCCGGGCCTGGAGGTCCATCAGGCCGTCCTGGTCGACCACGGGGTGGAGGTGCTCCAGCACGTCCTCGACGCCGCCCGAGAGCAGCAGGTCCTTCTCGTCGTTGCGCGGCGGGTAGCCGAGCGAGAGGGCCATGAGGAAGCGGTCGAGCTGCGACTCCGGCAGCGGGAAGGTGCCCTGGTACTCCAGCGGGTTCTGGGTGGCCAGCACCACGAAGGGCTCGGGCAGGGAGAAGCGCTTGCGCTCCACCGACACCTTGCGCTCGCTCATCGCCTCCAGCAGGGCCGATTGCGTCTTCGGCGTGGCGCGGTTGATCTCGTCCGCCAGCACGATGTTGGCGAACAGGGGACCGGGCACGAACTCGAACCCCTGGGTCTTCTGGTTGTAGATGGAGACCCCGATGATGTCCGACGGCAGCAGGTCGCTGGTGAACTGGACGCGCTGGAACGACAGCCCGAGGGAGCGGGCCATGGCCTGGGCGAGGGTGGTCTTGCCGACGCCGGGGACGTCCTCCAGGAGGACGTGGCCCCGGGCCAGCAGGCAGACGGTGGCGAGGCGGATGACCTCGCGCTTGCCGCGGACGACGCGGGCGACGTTCTCTTCGAGCTGGCGGATCGGCTCGGCGGCATAGAGGGCGTCGCTGGTTTCGACGGCGATCGATTCCATCGTGGATGTCTACGAAGGTGTCCCGTAAAGAGTTTGTGGCTGCGCTTATGAGGCTGCAATTATAGAGAAGGATCTCTGGTTTTGCCGCCTCGCCTCGAGATCCGCTCCGGCTCTTCTCCACAACGCGCCGCCGCCGGGAGGGATTTCCGGCCGCCGCGAGGTTCCATTTGACCGCCGCATTTACGTCTTCTAAGATAGAGGCATCAGTCGGCGGCGCAAGCCGGTCCCCCAATGACAAAAGGAAGAGCGTAGAATAGAGCCCCGGCGCCCCCAGGGCCACAAGGAGCGAAAAAAATCCATGGCAGACATGAAATCGGACCGTTTGAAGGCGATCGACGGCGCGCTCTCCCAGATCGAGCGGCAGTTCGGCAAGGGGGCCATCATGCGCCTCGGCCAGCGGGAGACGCTGGCCCTGGAGGCCATCTCCACCGGGTCGATCTCGGTGGACCACGCCGTCGGCATCGGCGGCTTCCCGCGCGGCCGCGTGGTGGAGGTCTACGGCCCTGAATCCTCCGGCAAGACCACCCTGGCCCTCTCGGTCATCGCCCAGGCCCAGAAGCGCGGCGGCATCGCCGCCTTCATCGACGCCGAGCACGCGCTCGACGCCGAGTACGCCCGCAAGCTCGGGGTGGACATCGACAACCTTCTGGTCTCGCAGCCCGACAACGGCGAGCAGGCGCTGGAGATCGCCGAGATGCTGGTGCGCAGCAACTCCGTGGACGTCGTGGTGGTGGACTCGGTGGCGGCGCTGGTCCCCAAGGCCGAGCTCGAGGGCGAGATGGGCGACTCCCACGTGGGCCTGCAGGCGCGACTGATGTCCCAGGCCCTGCGCAAGCTCACCGCCATCGTCTCCAAGTCCAGGACCTGCCTGATCTTCATCAACCAGATCCGCGAGAAGATCGGCGTCATGTTCGGCAACCCGGAGACGACGACCGGCGGCCGGGCGCTCAAGTTCTACTCCTCGGTGCGGATCGACATCCGCCGCATCGCGGCCATCAAGGACGGCGAGGAGGTCACCGGCTCCCGCGCCAAGGTCAAGGTGGTGAAGAACAAGGTGGCCGCCCCCTTCCGCCAGGCGGAGTTCGACATCGACTACGGCGAGGGGATCTCGAAGACCGGCGAGCTGGTGGATCTCGGCGTCGACCACAAGCTGGTGGTCAAGAGCGGCGCCTGGTACTCCTACGGCGACCTGCGGCTCGGCCAGGGCCGCGACAACGCCAAGACCTTCCTGCGCGACAACCCGGACCTCGCCGAGGAGATCGAGGCGAAGATCCGCGAGCGCATGGGCATGCCCTCCCTCGGCGCGGTCCCCATGCGAGAAGCCGCCGCGGCGGAGTAAAACGGACCTTCAGTCGGCGGCGGGACGGAAGACCCGCCGCCACCAGCGCTGGAAGGCGGGCTGATCGTGCCCCTCCGCCTCCTGCTCCAGCCGCTCCAGGGACGCGGGGAGGAGCGCCAGGCTCCCCTTCTGGAGTTGGAGCAGGAGGAGGTCCATCTCGCGGCCCCGCGTCTTGGCATCCCCCGAGAAGGCTTCCCCGAGAGGAGTGCGGCCGTCGAAGCGGGCGTAGAAGTCCCGCGCCCGGGCCGGCATCCGCGTCTGCTCGTCCTCGGCGGGCTCCCGCACCCAGACGGGGTAGCAGCGCTCCAGCACGTCCAGCGGCATGGCCATGTGGCGTCGGGCCACCAAGGCTTGCTCCTCGGTGGCCTGCTCCAGCAGCAGGTCGTAGACGCTCAGCTCGTGCGTGCTGCGCACCAGGTTCTCCCGGACCTCCTGGATGTCGAGCACCATGCCTACGCAAAGGCGGAAGGCCGCTTCGAGGAAGCGGAAGTAGGAGCCGCGGACCTTCCGATACAGATCGCCTACCGTCTTGTGCCCGTCCACCAGCTCCACGAGCCGGCGCTCCACGGGGCTGAGGCTGCCTTCGCCCGGCCAGCGCTCGCCGCGGCTCAGAACCACGTCGTCGTGGATCAGGATCCGGCGGATGCGGCCGACCTCGTCCATCCAGCGGGAGCCCTCCATGGCCAGCGCGATGCCGCTGATAGGCTGCGGCAGGATTTCCTCGTCCTGCGGCATCTCCGCCTGGAAGTAGAAGATGCCCCGGTGCCAGAGGAAGAGATCGCAGATCACCTCCCCGAGATGGTCGCGCAGGGTCCGCTGGATCACGTCCGGCGACAGCATCCCCATCTCCTGCAGGGCCACTCCCAGGCGGACGCCGCGGGTGGTGCAGTGGCTGAGCGCCTGGAAGAGCTGGTCCTCGTCCAGATAACCATGGAGAAGAAGGTACTGGCCGTAGAACTCGGCCGGGTCGTTGGACAGGCAGGCGACGATGTCACCGGCGTGGAAGTAGATCCGCTTCTCGCGCTCGCTGCGGCGGATGACGAGGGCGCCCGTGCAGCGGTCGTTCTTCGCCCACTGCAGGAGGTCGCCGATCGGAAAGGCGGCCAGTCTGCCTGAGAATTCCATAGAAAATTGGGTGGGGATTCTAGCAGGAAGCACCGAGAATTTCCTCCCGAAAGGGGGCTGTTATGCTCCCTGCCATGCACCGTGCCAAGCTCTTTCTTTGCATCACTTTATTGTTCTGTGCCGCGCTCCCGCTGGGAGCCGCCGAGTTTCCCTGCCGGCCCTGCGCCGGCGTCCGCCTTGAAAACTCCTCCCCCGCGCCCGAGATCGCCCGCCTGCTGAAGGCGGGAAAGCTGGAGGCGGGAAGCCCCCTCTTCGTGGCCTGGGAAGTTCCGCTGTCCGGCGAAGCGACGGATCCGCAGCTCGCCGCGACGCTCCGGGAGAGCGGCGCCACGCCCTGGCTCTCCCTGATCTTCACCACACCGGCTCCCGTGGCCCAGAACGCCGAGCGGCTCCAGGCCGAGCTGCGGATCGCGGCCGACCTGGCGGCCAAGGCCCCGGCCGGGACCTGGCTCCAGGTGGTCTGGCGCCCCGAGGGCGCCTCCTTCTCGCCCACGGAGTACGCGTTCCTCCTGAAGCGGGCCGCCGTGGCCCTGACCGGCGCCCGTAGCGACGCCCTGGTGGCCTCGCAGCCGCTGCCGCCGGACCCCGAAGTCCTGCGGGCTTTCTATGGCGAAGAGGTGGCGGCGTACCTGGAGGCGGTCGTCCTGCAAGCGGCTTCCGAAGAATCGGTCGCGGCGATCCAGGAGCTCGATCCCGGCCGGCCCGTGGTCGTCGACGGCGCCGCCCTGCCGGCCGATCCTTCGGAGATGCTGGCGGACGCGGCCCGCAACTCCACCCGCGGCGTCGACCTGACGCTGTTCCAGGCTCCGGCGCTGGAGACGCCCGCCGCGCTGGTCTCGGTGCTGGCGCCGCTCGCCCTGCTCGCCATCGAGTTCAAGGGGGACCTCTCCTATGAGCCCGGCTCGTCGCCCACCGGCGCGGCCGAGGCCTGGACGTTCGCCCGCGGCGAGGACCTCTCCCTGCGGGTGATCGCCCTGGCCCCGCCGGGCTCCCAGGAGCTGACGCTCCGTTTCGACGATCCGCAGTTGCGGCGGCCGGTCCGCTTCCCCATCGGCGGCCAGCAGGTGCCGGCCCCCAGCGGCGACGTCGCCGGCGGCGGCTTCAATCTCAGGGTGGCCTCCCCCGGCCGGGTCGCCGTGCTCGGGCTCGACCGCCCCACGGCCGCCGAGCTCGAAGGCGTGGAGGAGAAGGTCACGGTCTCCTCGCAGCGGGAGATGCCGGTGGAGGAGATCCTGCGCCGCCTCCAGGCCTTCGAGGACGCCCAGAGCCGCCGGCTCCAGCACTACAGCGCCGTCAACACCACGGCGCTGCGCTTCCAGCCGGCGGCGGGCACGCAGACCATCGAGGCGACCCTGGAGGGGCCGTTCTTCTTCGATCCCAAGAAGGGCGGCGGCGACTGGGCCTGGCAGACGCTGTACGTCAACGGCGTCAAGTGGCGGGGCAAGACCCTGCCCGAGATCCCGCTGATCCAGCCGGAGAAGGCCGCCGCCCTGCCGCTGGAGATCCATTTCTCCAAGCAATACCGCTACCGGCTGCGGGGCAGCGACACGATCGACGGCCGCGAGGCCTGGGTGGTGGACTTCGCTCCCGCCAGCGGCGCCACCGGCAAGCTCTACCAGGGCAGCGTCTGGGTGGACAAGCAGCTCTACGCCCGGCTGCGCACCCGGGCCGTGCAGGTGGGACTCGAAGGCGAGGTGCTCTCCAACGAGGAGACCTTCTACTACACCCCCATCGACGCCAACGGCGCCGCCGCCGAGTGGTCGAGCCAGAGCTACGTGCTGCCGCTGCGCCTGGTGGCCCAGCAGATCCTCTCGCTGGTGAACGCGACCACGGTGGTGGAACGCGAGACGCGGATCACCAACGTGAAGATCAACGGCCCGGCCTTCGAGCAGTCCCGCCAGGAGGTGGAGGCCTCGGACGTCACCATGGTGCGGGACACCGCCGACGGGCTCCGCTACCTGATCAAGAACGAGCTGGGCGAGCGGGTGGTCAAGGAGGGGTTCGACACCAGCAAGCTGTTCCTCATCGGCGGCGTGTTCCACGACGACGCGCTGGACTATCCGCTGCCGCTGGCGGGCATCAACTACTTCTCCTTCGACTTCAAGGGAACGAAAAAGCAGGTCAACGCCTTCTTCGGCGGCGCCCTGATCGTCGCCGACATCGCCGAGCCGCGCCTCTTCGGCAGCCGGTTCGACGCCGGGGCCGACGTCTTCGCCCTCGCCGTCCCGGTCACCGACTCGCTCTTCCGCGGCGACCTGGAGGTCAAGGCCGAGGACGTGGAGCAGCGGGTCGGGACGGTCGGGTTCAAGCTCGGCCACCCCCTCGGCGACTTCGTCAAGCTGCGCGCCGAGTACGAGATCGTCTACCTCGACTATGGCCGGGCCGAGGACACGGCGGACGAGTTCACCCCGCCCAGCTCCAACCTCACCCACTCCCTGCAACTGGACGCGGCCTACGCCCGCTCGGGCTACCGCTTCTCCCTCGCCGGCAGCTACAACCGGCGCTCGGAGTGGGATTTCTGGGGCTTCCCCGGCAACCCGGACTACAGCGAGGACAAGCAGGACTTCATGCGCTGGGAGGCGCGGGCCAGCAAGAACTGGTACCTGCCCTCGTTCCAGAGGCTCGGGCTCGAGGTCGATTACGCTTCCGGCTCGGACCTCGACCGCTTCAGCAAGTATCAGTTCGGATTCTTCGGCGGCACCCGCGTCCACGGCTACCAGAGCAACCGCGTGCGGGCCGAGGACGTCTACGCCGCCCACGCCTCCTACGGCTTCGAGATCGGCCAGGTCTTCCGCCTGGAGGGGATCGCGGACGTCGCCTGGGCCACGGACGAAGCGAGCGGCCTCGACAACGAGCTGCTGGCCGGCCTGGGGGTCAACGGCCAGTTCATGGGTCCCTGGCAGACGCTGGTCAACCTGGACCTCGGAGTGCCGGTGGCGGGCCCGGACGACGGCTTCGTGGTCTACCTGGTGTTCCTGAAGCTGTTCAAGTAGGCCGCTTCCCCTTGACGTCTTCCCGGAGCGCCCGGAACCTCTCCAGGCGCTCCTTCAGCCTCCCCTCGAACCCCTCCCCCTTCGGCTCGTAGAAGCGCGTCCCCTGGAGCGCCTCCGGCAGGCAGTCGATCCCGCCCACGCCCTCCTCGGTGTGGGGCGCGTAGACGTAGCCCGAGCCGTACCCCAGGTCCTTCATCAGCCGGGTGGGCGCGTTGCGGATCGCCTTGGGGACCGGGTCGGCGGGCCGCTCCTCCACCGTGCGCCGGGCCGCGCCGTAGCCCTCGTAGACCGCGACGCTCTTGGGCGCCAGGGCGAGGTAGACCGCCGCCTGCGCCAGGGCCAGCTCCCCCTCGGGAGTGCCCAGGCGGTGGTAGGCGTCCCAGGCGGCGAGGGTGCGCGGCAGGGCTTCCGGGTCGGCGAGCCCCACGTCCTCGCTGGCGAAGCGCACCATCCGCCGGGCCACGTAGTGCGGGTCCTCGCCGGCCGCGAGCATGCGGGCCAGCCAGTAGATGGAGGCGTCGGGATCGCTCTCCCGCAGCGACTTGTGGAGAGCCGAGATGAGGTTGTAATGCTCCTCCCCCGACTTGTCGTAGAGGAGCACCTTGCGCTGAGCCACCCGGCGGACGGTCTCGGCGTCGATGCGCCCGCCCTCGGCGTCCGCCGCCGCCAGCTCCAGCAGGTTGAGCGCCCGGCGGGCGTCCCCGGAGGCGAGCTGCGCCAGGATCTCCAGGGCTTCGTCGTCGGCCTCGGTTCCCAGGCCTCTTTCGGGATCGGCCAGCGCCCGGCGCATCAGGGCGGTCAGGTCCTCGGGACCCAGGAGCTCCAGGACGATCACCCGGGAGCGGGAGAGGAGCGCCGCGTTCAGCTCGAAGGAGGGGTTTTCGGTGGTGGCCCCCACCAGCACCACGTCGCCGCTCTCCACGTAGGGGAGGAAGGCGTCCTGCTGGGCGCGGTTGAAGCGGTGGATCTCGTCCACGAACAGGAGCGTGCGCTTGCCCTGGGCCTGACGCAGGCGGACGGCTTCGGCCATCACCTCCCGCACCTCCTTGATCCCCGACGTGACGGCCGAGAAGGGGACGAAGTGCGAGGAGGTCTCGGCGGCGATGATGCGGGCCAGGGTGGTCTTGCCCGTGCCCGGCGGCCCCCAGAAGATCAGCGAGGGGACCCGGTCGGCGGCGATGGCCCGGCGCAGGAAGCCCCCCTCGCCCACGACCTTCTGCTGCCCCACCACCTCGTCGAGGTTGCGCGGGCGCATCCGCTCGGCCAGCGGAGCCGGGGCGGACGCCGCCGGGGTGGACGCAGCGCGCCGGGACGCGGGCTGGGATTCCTGGTCGTCGAAGAGGGTGCGCGACATCAGGAAGGGATTTTATCCACTTCCACCCTGGCGTCGTTGAAACAGGCGCCCGCGCCGAGATCGGTGAACGTATCCGGAGCCACCGCGTTGGCGGTGGTCCCCGAGAGGGTGTGGCGCGCCCAGAGCCCCTTGGGCAGGAAGACCACCCCCGGCCGCAGGTCCGGGCTGACGCGGGCGGCGACCCGCGTCTCCCCCAGGTCGTTCCAGACCCGCACGACGTCGCCGGTCGCGATGCCCCGGGGCTCGGCGTCGCGGGGGTGGATCTCCAGCACGGCCTTGTCGCGGACGAGCTGCCCGAAGGTCGAGCTGATGGTGCGGCTGGTGGCCGGCGAGATCAGGGCCAGAGGGAAGCGCTCCGTCCCGGGGTCCTCCTGGAAGGCGTAGAGGCCGCGCGGGGCCTCCCGGTCCAGGGCCTCGGGGACGAGATGGATCTTGTGGTCCGGCGTCAGGGGGAAGGCGTCCACGAACTGGACCGGCGCCTGCCCGCACTCCGGGAGGGCCATGCCGTCCCGCTCCAGCTCGGTCCGGACCCGCTCCGAGCGGTGGAGCACCGCCGCGGCCAGCTCGTCGTCCGTCTCCGGCTCCCCCGGCCGGGCGAGTCCCAGCCGCCGGATCAGCTCGCCGAAGACCTCGTAGTTCGGCCGCGCCTCCCCCGCCGGCGCGGCCGCCGGCCGGGTGCGGTAGAGGATGTACGAGCCGTAGCCCCGCACGATGTCCGAGTGCTCCAGGAAGTGCGTGGCGGGCAGGACCAGGTCCGCCACGCGGGCCGTGTCGGTCCACACCTGGTCGAAAACGACGGTGAACAGGTCCTCCCGCTCCAGCCCCCGCCGCACCTTCTCCTGGTTCGGCATGGTCGCCAGCGGGTTGCAGTTGTAGACGAAGAGGACCTTGACCGGCGGCTCGCCCGCCAGCAGGGTCTCGCCCAAGCGGTTCATGTTGACGGCGCGGGTGGCGGGCGGCGGCTCCGCGATGGCGGCCGCGCTGTCCAGGTCCCTGGACCAGACCCCCGAGTTGCTCATGGTGTAGCCGCCGCCGCGCACGCCGAACTTGCCGGCGACGGCCGGCAGGGCCAGGGCCGCCGCCACGGCCGAGCCGCCGTTGCGGTTCCGCTCCATGCCCCAGCCCGTGCGGATCACCGCCGGCGAGCTCTCCGCGTAGAGGCGGATGAACGCCTCGACGTCGGCCGCCGGCACGCCCGAGACCTCGGCCGCCCGTTCCACGGTCCAGGGGAAGGCGCGCAGCCGCAGCTCCCCGGCACCCGTGGCGTGCTCCTCCAGGAACGCGCGGTCCGCCCGGCCCTCCTCGAAAAACCAGCGGATGGCGGCCAACGCGAGGGCGAGGTCGGTCCCCGGCCGCGGGGCGAGATGAAGATCCGCCTTCTTGGCCAGGGGGATGCGGCGCGGATCGACGACCACCAGGCGCGCCCCCGCCTTCTGGGCCTCCTGGATGAACGGCACCAGGTGGATGCCCGAGGCCGAGGGGTTCACTCCCCAGAGGACGATCAGCCTGGCGTGACGGAAGTCGTGGAGGGCCACGCCGGCCATCTTGCCGTAGAGCCCGACGGCGGCGCGGCCTGTGGCGGCCGCGCAGACCGTGCGCGCCAGCCGCGAGGCGCCCAGCCGGTGGAAGAGGCGGAAGTCGGTGGTCTCCTGGGTCAGCAGGCCGTTCGAGCCGCCGTAGAAGAAGGGGAGGATGGACTCGCCTCCCCACCGTTCCCGGGCTTCGCGCAGCCGCGCCGCCGCCAGGTCCAGGGCCGCGTCCCAGGAGATCCGCTCGAAGCGTCCCTCCCCCCTGGGGCCGACCCGGACCGCCGGATGGAGCAGCCGGTCCGGGCCGTAGAGGTGCTCGGGGACGCGCCGCACCTTGGCGCAGATGTAGCCTTCAGTGACCGGGTTCAGACGGCTGCCGTCCACCTTCACCACCCGGCCGTCCTCCACCCGCACCTCCAGGCTGCAGGCATCGGGGCAGTCCAGCGGACAGGCGCTGGCCAGGACTTCGGTCATGGTCTCGATTCTACGGGAACAGTTACGGGAACGATTACGGGAACGATCCCTCGCCGGCGCCGGAGTGCAGCGCGTCCATGATGGCGTTCGTGAACTCCGTCGTGGTCGCCTCGCCGCCCAGGTCGCGGGTGCGGATCTTCCGGTTCACGATCACCTCGCGCAGCGCCTTGCGCACCCGCTCGGCCACCTCGTCCTTGTCCAGGTGGTAGAGCATCATGATGCCGGAGCGGATCAGCGCCAGCGGGTTCGCCAGGTCCTTGCCGGCGATGTCGGGCGCGCTGCCGTGCACCGCCTCGAACACCGCCACATCGAGACCGATGTTGCCGCCGGGCACCACGCCCAGCCCGCCCACCAGCCCCGCGCAGAGGTCGGAGAGGATGTCGCCGTAGAGGTTCTCCATCAGCAGCACGTCCCAGTCCTCGGGGCGCATGACGAGCTGCATGCACATGTTGTCGACGATCTTGTCGTCCGCCTCGATCTCCGGGTACTCCTTGGCCACGCGGCGGAAGCAGTCCAGGAACAGGCCGTCCGAGAGCTTCATGATGTTGGCCTTGTGGACGGCGGTGACGCGCTTGCGGCCGTGCCGGCGGGCGTAGTCGAAGGCGAAGCGGGCGATACGCAGCGAGGCCTTCTCGGTGATGATCTTCAGGCTCTCCACCACGCCCGGGACCACGACGTGCTCGAGGCCGCTGTAGAGGTCCTCGGTGTTCTCCCGCACCACCACGATGTCCACCCCCTCGAAGCGGCTGGGGATGCTCGGCAGCGAGCGCGACGGGCGCAGGTTGGCGTAGAGGTCGAGCTCCTGGCGGAGCTGGACGTTGATCGACTTGAAGCCCTTGCCGACCTCCGTGGTGATGGGTCCCTTCAGCGCCACGCGGTTGCGGCGGATCGACTCCACGACCTCCGGCGGCAGGGGGTTGTTGTACTTCTCGACCGCCTCGGCGCCGGCGATGTGGCGCTCCCACTCGATCTCGGCGCCCGCGGCGTCGAGGACGCGCACGGCGGCGTTGCTGACCTCGGGTCCGATGCCGTCGCCGGGAAGCAGGGTGACTGTGGTCTTGCTCATGGGTAACCCTCCCGCCGCCCCGGGGACCGGAGCGGCGGGCGGTAGGGTATCACGCGGTCAGCGGCCGGGGGGCCGGGAGCCCCGGGGCGAAGCCCGCCGGACCTCTTCCAGGGCGCGGGCGGCCTCGGGATCGCCGCCGGAGAGACGCTCCAGGTCCAGGAGCATCGAGGGCGGGAAGTAGTTGGGCGCCGGCGCGTCGGGATCGACCCGGGCGACCTCGTCCTCGGGATCCGGCGCCTGGTGGCCGGCCCTTTCGAGCCCGTCCGCCAGATCCTCCAGGCGCTGCCGGGCCGTGGCGCCCCGGCGCTCGAGCGTCTCCTCCGTGTCCTGCTGGAGGTCCGGGAAGAGGGAGGCGAGCCGGCGGTCGTCCCCCACCGAGAGCATCCACCGCAAAGTGCGGAGCTGCTGGCCCGGAGGCACGCCGCGGAGCGACGGAAGGGTGGTCTCGACCTCGCGGACCGCCCGGGCGGAGGCCGCCGCATCCACGGCCGGCGTCGCGGCCGCCCGTCCGAAGGCCGCTCCGCCGGGAGCCCCCGGAGTCAGCGAGTTGGGGACCACGACCGGGCCGGGGCTTCCCGCGCACGCGGCCAGAGCGAGCAGGGCCGGGATGATGAAGATCTTCTTGGCGTTCATGTCGGTCCTCCTCTCAGCAGGCGCCGCACGCCGAGCAGGCGTCGGGGCAGCAGTCGCCATAGGTCACGCAGGCGGCGTCGCAGAAACAGCTCCCGGACGAGCCGCCGCAGTTGCCCGCGCACGAGCCGGCGGTGGCGAGGGAGAACGAGGTCGTATCGACCTTGGTGCTCCACTGCGAAGAGCAGCCGGTGCGGTCGTGGACGGAGAGCGAGCAGGTACCGTCGGTCTTGCGGTAAGCCGCCGGGCACTCCCAGCCGCAGAACTTCTGGTACTGGTCGCTGCGCGGGGTCCAGTACTCGCGGTTGAGCCCGTGCCCCACGTCCATGTCGGTCCAGGCCTCGCCGCCCGAGACGGAGAGGACGGACGCGTTCCAGCTCTCCGGCCAGGGGCCGCCGATGTTCCGCGAGGCGCTCACCACCTCGCGCCCGGAGCCGCTGTTCAGCGCGTTGCGCCAGGTGCCCACGAAACAGTCGCAGGTCGAGGCGCAGAAGTCGTCCTCGGAGCCGGCGCAATGGGTGGAGTCCGCCGACAGGCCCGGCCAGGAGCCGTGGGAGTCCTCGTCCGCGGCGACGCTGATCCAGCTGGTGCCCAGCGACCGCGCCCGGTCCTCCAGATAGGTCCCGGAGAAGTAGTGGTCCCGGTCGTGGTGGGCGTAGTAGGCCTGGTAGAGGTACCAGGTCTTGAGGTCGTAGCTGTAGAGCTCCAGCTTGATGTGCTCGGAATCCCCCTGGTGTCCGCCGAACCCCACGGTCGAGCGGCAGTCATGGGGGAAGGCGAAGAAATAGCTCAGCCGGATCCATTTCGCCTGGCCGTCGGTCGGGCTCCAGTTGCTGATGCCTCCGCCTTGCGGCCGCACCTGGAAGAAGTCCTGGCGGGCGAAATGGAAGGCGGGCAGGCCGAAGCTGTTCCGCCAGCCGCTGCAGTCTTCGTCCTCGTCGTAGAAATACCAGGGCGCTGCCGCCCAGGCCAGGTTTCCTTCCTCGGCGTTGTCCAGGCAGTCGCTGTCGGAATCCCCCGAACAGTTGGCCTTCTTCAGCTCCGTGGAAAGGCTGTAGGTGAGAGCGGCCTCGGCGGACGCCGAAAGGGCGAGGCCAAGGCCGAGGGCCAGGAGCGGAATCCAGATCCGTCCCGCTCCTGAAAGGATTCTTGGTCCGTTCATGATGCAACTCCTCTGATGAGTACGGTTTCCCGTCACCCCACCGCATTTCGAGGAGTTTGCAAATTTGATGCTATCGAACTGCTAACGGGTATTCCAGGGTCTTCAGGAGCCACTCGCCGTTCTCCTGGACCTTCCCGGCGAGCTTGCGGACGATCGGCTCCCGGTTCTCGTACAGGCGATAGCCCTCCCGCGGACGGAGGTAGCCGGCGGCGTGAGGGTCTTCCTTGAACAGCGCCTCCTCGCCGATCTCCCCGGCGCGGCGGGCGTAATGCGCGCGCTTGTCCAGCAGGGCCTTGACCAGGAACGGCATGACCATGGAGTAGTCGGCCTGGACGCTCTCGGTGGTCTGCTGGTAGGTGTCGCGGTCCACCTTGCCCCAGGTCACGGCCTCGGCCGGCGGGCAGGAGGAGAGCGAGCCCTCGGTGACGGGCGCGCTGACGATCTGGATGTCGAAGGTGTAGCCGCGGACGTTTTCGAGGCCCAGGATCTGGCCCAGCGCCGGCTCGGGCTGGAGGTTGTAGTTCTTGGGCACGCCGCCGCCCAGGATCAGGGTGGCGAGCGAGTGGGCCGGGTGATCGAAGAGCCCCCAGTAGTGGTAGGCGCAGGACTCGAAGACCTCGCCGTGGAGGTCGAGCGAGAAGTCGTACTTGTCGATCAGGCCGGCCTGCTTCATCGCCCACAGCTTCATGGAGTTGAGGAACAGGCTGCCGTCGCCCGGCGCGCCGACGAAGATCGGGACGGCCAGCCGGTAGCAGGTCGCCAGCAGCCCCGGCGGCACGCCGTTCTTCTCCTCCTGGGCGGCGAAGATGCGTCCCAGCCGGTAGCGCAGCTCGGTGCCGGTCATGCTCTTCTGGAATTCGGGGAGCAGCAGGCAGGCGGTCATGAAGCGGTCCTGCTGGAACAGGACGTCCTCGTCGAACGCCATGTCGGTGACGCGGATCGTCTTCTCGTCGCGCAGGGCGCCGTCGTCGCCGAAGATCGGCACCTCGAAGATCGGCCCCTCGCCCGCGTAGTGCTCGTCGAGGCTGCGGTGGCCGTCGTGGTAGCAGACCGCGTCCGTGGTGCTGATGTAGGCCACCCAGCCCGCTTCCAGCAGGGGGATCAGCCAGGTCTGGTGCTGGCCCGAGACCGTCACCGGACCGGCGATGGCCAGGGTGATCGGGCACCCCGCCCCGATCGCCTGGTCGAGGATCTTGTACAGGCGCCGCAGGTAGGCGCCGCCGAAGGCCGGCAGGCAGTGGGTGAAGACCTCGTCCAGCGTCCGGCACTCGTCGACCCGCCGCACGGTGACGTGGCGGCGGTCCTGGAGGTCCAGAGCGAGAGGATCGCGAGGGTGATGGTGCTGGCGCCCGTGGTCCATGGGCGGTAACGGTATAAGGTCCGGCGGGGGTGTGCAACCGGGGTTCACTGCCGTGTTGCCCTCCGAACGCTCAGCCCTCCGCGACCTCACCCTCGGTCCCTCTCCCATCTCCCTGCCCCCCGCCCCCGGGAGAGGGAGGGCCCTGCGATCGGCAACATCGTCAACTCATCGTTCCCCCTCTCCCGGGGAGGGAGGGTGGGAGGGGTCGGGAGAGGGGGCCAGGGGGTGAGGATTCGAAGGGCACCCCGCCGACAGGGCAACACCACCCTGAACCCCTCTTATCTATCCCGACCCAACTCCTCGATCCGGGCCACCACATCCCGGTAATTCGTATTGATCCCGTAGAGATCCACGAACGCCTTGTAGGCGGAGGCCTGGTCGTCGATGGCGAGGTAGGCGCAGCCCAGGTCGTAGAGGAGGCCGAGGGTGTCCTCCTCGTTGATGGCGGGCGCTTCGAGGCCGCGGCGGTACCACTTGATGGCCAGCTCGGGGAGGCCCTTGTCGAGGAAGCAGAGGCCCAGCATGGAGCAGCAGAGGACGAGGTGCCCTGAGTCCTTGGCGGCAACCTGGAACTCGCCGATGGCCTCGTCCAGCAGGCCCATCTCGCGGTAGGCGATCCCCAGGTTGAAGTGGGTGTCGTAGTCGGTGGGCGAGAGATGCTCGGCCACGCCCTTCTTGAACCCTTCGACGATCTCCTCCAGCGACTGCTCGGCCTGCTGCATGGTGTCGCCGCCGTGGAAGATGCCCTCCTGGGAGAGCTCCTGCTCCAGCTCGGCGGCGAGGTCGAAGAAGTCGTCCTCCTCGTCGAAGAGGCTGTCTGATCCAGCCTGGGCCGGACGGTGGCGCTCCGCCTCGTCGAGCCAGCCGCCGCCGGTGTCGTCCAGGCCCGGGAAGACGCTCGCCACGCTGTCGGGAGGCGCCGCGGCGGGGGGCTGCGCGGGCAGGCCGTTCCCTGAATCCGCCGGCATCCAGTCGAGCTCGTCCTCCCGCTCGATCATCTCGCCGATCTCGAGAGGATTGAACAGGGCCGGTCCGGCCGGCGCGGGCGGGGGCGTAGGAACAGGCGCGACGGGCGGCGGCGCGGCGGCGACCGGGGCGGCGACCGGGGCGGCGGGAGGCGGCGGCTCCGGCGCGGGCGGCGGCGCGGCGGCCGGACGGGCGGCGGGCCGCTTCGGCTTGCCGCCCAGCAGGCCCTCCAGCATCTGGTCCAGCTCTTTCGAGCGCTTGCGCGAGGCCGGGGGGGCCGCGGCCGGGGACGGCGGCGGCGCGGGCTCAGGCTCGGGCGACGCCTGGACCGGCTCCGGGGCGGGCGGCGGCTCGGGGAACGGCTCGGGCTCCAGCTCCGGAAGCGGCCGGAGCAGCTCGCCGGTCTGGAAGGACTCCATCTCGAAGTCCACCTCCAGCTCGATCTCCGGCTCGGCCTCAGCCTCCAGGTCCATCATCTCCAGCGAGAACGGGGCCGGGGGCGCCAGCTCGGGCTCGGGCGCCGGCGCGGGCTCCTCCACGATCGGGCCCTGGGGACCGGCCACGACCCGGTCGCCGTCCAGACGGTAGCCGGCTTCCTGGAGGTTCCGCCGCATGGCGGGCCAGGCCTGGACATCGCGGACCTCGGCGGCGGCCCGGGCCATGGCGGGAGCCAGATCCGCCACCCGCTCGTGGCGTCCCGCCTCCAGGTGGATCTGGATCATCGCCGCGTAGGCCGGCAGGCTGTGCGGCTTGATCCGCAGCGCCTCGCGCAGGCGCTCCAGGGCCTTCTCCTCCAGCCCGTACTTGGCCAGGACCTCGGCCTCGCTGACCAGGTCCTCGTCCCTTTCCGGCGGCCGGGGCTGAAGCTCGGCGGCGGTCCGTTCCAGGAAGTCGGCGTCGATCTCCCGGGGCGCCTCCTCGACCGCGGCGGGCTCCTCCTCCATGCTCCAGACCGCCGAGTCGAGGCGCGGCAGGTCGTCCTCTTCCAGCTCCAGGACGATCTCGCCGCCGGTCGACAGCGGGGAGGAGAAATCATCCGCGTCCGAGAAGTCGATCTCGATTTCCGGCTCGGGCTCCGGTTCCTGGACCGCCGCGGCGGGAACGGGCGTCTCCTCGTCGCCGGACTTCCACGCGGAGCCCAGCCGCAGCCCCTCGCCGCCCGCCATGTCCGGCGGCGGCTTGACGAGGCTGGTGGGCTCTTCGTCTTCCTCGATGTCGAGGACGAAGACCTCGTCGAGGTCCAGCTCGATCTCGGTCTCCTCGGCGGCCGGCGCCGGGGCCTGGGTCGGGGCCGGCGCGGCGGGCATCACGGCCTGCGCCTCCTGAACGGCGGCGGCCATGTAGTCCTCGTAGGACTGCTCTTCGAGCTGACCCACGAAAGTCGTGTCCCGCGGCGCCTCCGCCACCGGCATGGGCGGGGGAGGTGCCGGGGCGGCAGGGGCCGGGGCCGGCGGCTCGGGGCGCGGCGGCGGGGCCGGCTCGGCGGCCCGGGGAGGCGGCGGCGCGGGAGCGGGCTCCGGCTCGGCCTCCACCTCCGGCTCGGCCACGCGCGCCATGCGGGCGAGGCCCGCCGCCTGCGGATTGCGCTCCACGGCGTGGGCCAGGAACCGGGACGCCGCCGCGGCGTTGCCCGACTCCCGGAGCTTCAGCATGGCGTCGTTGATGAACCCGACGTTGCTGCTGTCGATGTCCAGCGCCCGCTCGTAGACCTGCGCCGCGTCCGTGGAGCGGCCGTGCGCCAGCATCATCTCGGCGATCAGCCGGTACTCGTTGACCGCCTTCTCGGTGAGCTGCTGCTGCTGGTAGATCTCGGCGAGCTTGACGTGGTACGTCGGGTTGTTCGGCTCCAGGTCCGCCATCTTCTGGTAGACGGCGATGGCCGAGGCCGCGTTGGCGTGCTTCTGGTAGTAGTCCGCCAGGACCTGGTACTGCGTCCGCGCCTCGTTGACCAGACCCTGCTTGTGGTAGAGCTCGGCCAGCTTCTCGTAGACCTCGAGCCTTGTAGGGTCCAGCTTGATGATCTTCTTGTAGATCGCGATGGCTTTGACGAAGAAGCCCTCGATCGAGTACTGCTCCGCGATCTGCGTGAAGAAGTCGACGGCCTCGTCGATCTTCTGGATGCGGGCGTAGAGGTCGCCGATCCGGTTCAGCGTGTTGATGTCGTTCGGGTTGTCCGAGAGGAGCTTGCGGTACTCCCGGATCGCCGGCTCGATCTTGCCGCGCTGGACGTACTTCTCGGCGGTCTGGACGACCTGCTCGCGCTGGACGGCCATCAGCGGCGGGCCTCTTCGCGCGGCAGCACCGGCTTGAAGGTCAGCCGGTGCACGGGGCAGGGCCCGTACTCGCGCAGGGCCTCCTGGTGCTCGGGCACCCCGTAGCCCTTGTGGACGGCGAAGCCGTACTGAGGATAGGTCCGGTCGAGCTCGACCATCATGCGGTCGCGCTCCACCTTGGCGAGGATCGAGGCGCAGGCCACGGCGTAGCTGAAGCAGTCGCCGCGGACCACCGGCAGGCAGGGGAAGGCGAAGCCCGGCAGGGGCGTCGCGTCGATCACCGCGCAGTCCGGCGCCGGCCGCAGGCGCGACAGGGCTTCGCGCATGGCCTGGCGGCTGGCTTCGAGGATGTTGACGCGGTCGATGACGTCGGAGGGGACGGCGGCCACGGCGCTGGCGACGCAGGAAGAGCGGATGGCCTCGGCGGCGCGCTCGCGCTCGGGCGCCGTGAGGCACTTGCTGTCGTCCACCCCGGGCACCAGGCAGCGGCCGTCCACGATCACCGCGGCGGCGACCACCGGACCGGCGAGCGAGCCCCGTCCCACCTCGTCCACCCCGGCGATCAGACCGAAGCCGCACCGCGACAGCCTCTCCTCCAACCCGCGCAGCAGGTGGAGGCGGTAGGCTTCGAGGAACAGCTCGATCATCGCCCGGGCAGGCTGGGACGCAGCTTTCGCCGCCCTGGTCACCGCGACTCCTTTCTCAGCGGCCTCCGGGCGAAAGGCGCCGGACGCCGGCGGCCGGCGCTACGACCGGCCCTGGTCTTCCCGGCGCTCGTCGATGCGGGCCGCCTTGCCGCGCAGGTTGCGCAGGTAGTACAGCTTGGCCCGGCGCACCCGGCCGCGGCGCATGACCTCGATCTTGTCCACGTTGGGGGAATGGAGCGGGAAGATCCGCTCGACCCCGACGCCGCCGGAGATCTTGCGCACCGTGAAGGTCTCCCGGGTGCCGCCGCCGCGGCGGGCGATCACCACGCCCTGGAAGACCTGGATGCGGTGCTTGTCGCCCTCGACCACGCGGACGTGGACGCGGATCGTGTCCCCGGGGTTGAAATCGGGCGCTCCGGGGCGCAGATAGACACTTTCGACCTGATCCAACTGGTTCATGACTCACCTCGCAACTGACGGAACGCCCAAGGGACGGTGCCGTCATTATTTCGATTTCAGCATGGCCGCGCAAGCAGCCGTCACGTTTTTCCCACTCCGGCGCCGCGCAGAGCCTCCAGCTCGCGCCGCTGCTCCGGGGTCAGACCCGCCAGCGTCTCCGGCCGTTCCAGCAGGTCCGGACGCTTCTCCAGCGTCGCCTTCAGGGCCTCGCGCTCCCGCCAGCGGCGGATCTTCGCATGGTCTCCCGAGGTCAGCACCTCGGGGACCGCGAGCCCCTCGACCACCGGCGGCCGCGTGTAATGCGGGTGGTCCAGCAGGCCGCTCCGGAAGCTGTCGTTCGCCACCGAGTCGGCCAACCCCACCACCCCCGGCACCTGCCGGGAGAGCGCCTCGATCAGCACCATGGCCGGCAGCTCTCCCCCGGAAAGCACGTAGTCGCCGATCGAGACCTCCTCGTCGACGACCGTCTCCAGCACCCTCTCGTCGATCCCCTCGTACCGTCCGCAGAGGAGGACGAGCTCTTCCTTACCCGCCAGCTCCCGCACCCTGGCGTCGTCCAGCCGCTTCCCCTGGGGAGACAGCAGGACCCGCCAGGCGCGTTCTCCCGAGACTCCTCGCACGGCGCGGATCCACGGCGGCGCGGTCATCACCATGCCGCCGCCGCCGCCGTAGGGCTCGTCGTCCACGCTGCGGTGGCGGTCCTCCGTCCAGTCGCGCAGGTCGTGGACCGTCACCTCCAGGAGCCCCTTCTCGCGCGCCTTCCCGATCAGGCTGGCCGCGAGGAAGGGCTCGAACAGCTCCGGGAAGATCGTCAGGACGCGGACGCGCATTCCTCGATCAGCCCTTCGGGGAGGGCCAGCTCGATGCGGCCGGCCTCCACGTCCACCTCGCGCAGGAACTCGCGCACGAACGGCACCGGCACCCGGCGGCCGTCCCCCTCGACGATCAGCATCACCCCGCCGCCGTCCTCCCTCACCTCGACCACGCGGCCCAGCTCCTCGCCCTGGTCGCGGCAGAGGCAGCCCAGCAGCTCGTACTGGTAGTAGGTGCCTTTCGGCGCCCTGGGCACCTCGGACCGGGGGACTTCCAGGTCCAGCCCGCGCAGCTCCTCGGCCCGGTCGCGGTCCTCGTACCCCTCGAAGCGGACCACCGCGCCGCCCTTGTGGGGACGGCCCGCGGCGACCACCAGCGGGAGGACGGGAGCGCCTTCGCGGACGCCCATCACCCGGCTCCCCTTCTTGAAGCGGCCGGGGACGTCCGAGAGCACCTCGACCACCACCTCCCCCTTGACGCCCTGCGGACGGAGCACACGGCCGACCGCCACCGTCTCCGGCAGGTCGTCGCGCCGCGCCGTCGCGGCCTTCAAAGGTTCAGTCTTCGAGGATTTCGAGCTCATAGCGCACTCCCCGCCGGTCCTCGCGGGTCTCCAGCAGCGTGCGCATGGCCCGGGCGGTCCGGCCCTGGCGTCCGATGACCTTGCCGAGGTCGTCAGGGGCGACCTTCAGCTCGAGCACGCCGCCGCCGCGCCGGCTGGGAATCTCCTGGACCTCGACGTCGTCGGGCTGGTCCACCAGCAACCGCGCGAGCTCCTTGAGATCGTCGGCCAGCTCCGGCATGTTCAGGCGCTCTTCCGGGTCTGGGCCAGCAGCTTCTTGACGGTCGGCGAGAGCTGCGCGCCCTTGCCGATCCAGTACTCCATCCGGCCGGCGTCCAGGCTGACCTGGGCGGGGTTCTTGGTGGAGTCGTAGTAACCGATCTCCTCCACCGCGGCGGCGGTCGGGGTGTTGCGCGAGTCCGACACCACGACGCGGTAGAAGGGGTTGTTCCGGGCGCCCATGCGGCGCAGCCGAATCTTCAGCATCTGAAAGCCTCCGAGTCTTCTCTTCTCTGTTGCGGATCGCGCCAGGGCAGACTACGTCCAGTGCCGGGCGCGGCAAAGGCGGGTAAGCATAGCAGAGGGAGGGCGGATCGCCAAGCAGGGGCCTCAAGGGGTGTAACGGTCTCTCCCTCCGGATCGCCTCAAAGATAGCTATATCTCTGGAGGCAGATCCGCCCCCGGGAGAACCGTGGAAGGAGAGCGATATGAAGAAGGTTGCGAAGCTGAAGCTGAATCGCGAGACCCTCCGACTGCTGACGACCTCGGACCTGACGCAGGCGCATGGACAGGCGCCGACGACCCTCCCCCGCTGCTTGTCGTACACCTGTGACATCAGTTGCGCCGGCACCTGCGACCCCAACGCCTGCTTCCCTACCACGACCTTCTACTGCTAGACCTATGCGCGGGTGCCCGAAGGAGGCCCCCGCGCAAGCCTCCCTCCCCTCCCTATTACCAACAGTGAGTAAGTTCCGGGTTGGTTCCTGCCAGGTCGAGCCTCGCTGGCAACAAGTAGCAGAACGGCGGCGCGGCTTCCAAAGGTCGCATACCCTGCTCCCTTCTTCTTGGCCGGTGCGAGCCGTTACCGAAGATGCAAGGTGCCACCTTCTTTTAAACGGTACCTCCTCCTAGCCAAATCCTCTAAAATACTTGAGCCGGGGTAACCCCTTCCGGTTCTACTGAGGAGGCATTATGAAGAACATGTTACGGATAACCGCTCTCGTTGTAGCCCTCGCTCTCACAGTTTTTACGATGGCACGACCGGCCCATGCCTCCCAAACGGAGTGTGGGGTCATGGATGGATCCGCCTGCTCACGCCCTGGAGGTAGAAGTTCTTGCTCCGTCTACGACGGAGTCTCATGCTATTACTACTATCCGTGCTGGTGCGAAAGAAACTATGTAGGTACCTACACTTGGCGATGCGGGCAGAGTTGGGATCAGGAATTCTGCGCTGTTTGACTAGCCAATTAGGCTCCAACCACCTCGTCCCGGCCGGGAGACGATAATCGCTGCCTCCCCGCCCACCAACAGTGAGTTGGGTACATCCCATGCCTGGAGAGGTTCTACCCCGGCAGAGGCACGGAATACTTCAGGCCTTTAAGGAGGGCTCATGAAGAAGCAGGCGAAGAAGCTGAAGCTGGCAAAGGAGACGCTGAGACACCTTGACGCTATGTCCCTACGAATGGCCGCAGGTGGCCATACTCATTATGCAGCCTGCATATCACGGGAAGGGAGTTGTACGACTTGGGGAGAGAGCGATTGTGGCGACTGCACCTCCGTCAATCCATCGAACTGTGGGTGCACACAGCAGGGGTGCACAACACAGACATGCCCGCCAACCGTGGAATAACACAACCCTGCCTAGCTCTAGGTGGCTCGCCTGGAGACGGAAGCTCTACGCGGGGTAACCCTCGCTTTACGGACCCTCCGGCTGCTGAACCCCAGAACCTGGCGCAGGCTCAGGGACAGCAGCCGACCACCCTGGTCGGCTGCCGGACGGTCTACACCTGTAACATCAGTTGCGCCGGCACCTGCGACCCCAACGCCTGCTTCCCTACCACGACCTTCTACTGCCAGCTCTGTCAAACCTGTCAAGACACATGGCGCCATGTGGTGGACAGATGGCGCCATGGGCTCAGCCGATGAGCTTATTTCCGGCCCGATAAGCCCATGTGGCGACTCCACGGCCTTATATCTCCCCAGATAAGCTCATCGGACGAGCCCATAAGCTTATGGAGCGAGCCGATGAGCTTATTTCCGGCCCGATGAGCCCATGTGGCGAGCCCATGGCCTTATATCTCCTCACATAAGCTCATCGGCTGAGCCCATAAGCTCATGGGGCGAGCCGATAAGCTTAGATCCGGCCCGATAAGCTCATATGGCGAGCCCACGGCCTTAATCTCCCCAGATAAGCTCATCGGCCGAGCACATGAGCTTCTGTGGCAAGCCGATGAGCTTATCTCCCGCCCGATAAGCCCATGCGGCGAGCCCATGGCCTTATATCTCCCCACATAAGCTCGTCGGCTGAGCCCATGAGCTTATGTGGAGAGCCGATGGCGTCATATCCAGGCCGGCCAGGCCCGCATTGTGCATTGCCGACCTTCCAGGGGGCAGGAGCCCCCTCCACAAGAAGGAATCGAGACCAATGCGCAAGACCATCTTCCTCGCTCTGTTCCTCACGGCCTCCATCCTTCCGGCCGCCGAGATGCGGACCGTCACCATCGCCGATCTTCCGAAGACCCTGGCCCAGCTCGAAGAGCTCGGGAAGACCGTGATTTCGGTCCTCCCCGTGGTCTACAGGATAGAGAGCACCTGCGAGCCCCAGCCCGCCCCCGGCTGTTACCCCATCGACCCCGCGGACCCGCAGAGCCCGATCATCTGCGTGGATCCGGCCTTCACGCCGAACCAGGCTCCTTGCGAGACCCTGCAGGTGCTGGAGTCGGTGACGATCGTCAGCCAATAGGAGGGGGAAGCGTGACATGAGCGCGGGGACGCGCTTCGCCCGCCCCCGCGCCCGGTCGCTATCGCGACAGCCCTACGACTCTTCCGGACACCAGATCGGGCAGGAGCAGATCGAGTAGCCCTGGGACGGATAGCACTCGAAGAGCGCGCAGGAGCAGCCGGCCAGACACTGCTTCTTCGCCGCGTCGCAGTCGTAGCGGGCCGCTTCGGCCGTCGTCGCCAGAGCCATGATGGAGAGCACCAGCGCGCCACCCAGGGAAAGCATCTTCATCTTCATAGAGGAACACCTCCTTCGACACCCCTCCGGCTCATCCGGATGGGGCGGAAGGAGAATTATCTTCTTTTTTGAATGTGCGGGTAAGGTTGAAGAAAGTCCTACGCCCGCGCCTGACCGCCGCCCGCTCCCATGGCGCGGCGCAGCCACTTGCCCTGGACGCCCTTCATCATCTTCTGCATCTGCTTGTACTGCTTCAGCAGACGGTTGATCTCGGCGACCGAGGTGCCCGAGCCCATGGCGATGCGCTTCTTGCGGCTGCCGTTGAGGACGTCCGGGCGCTGGCGCTCCTTGGGGGTCATCGAGTTGATGATGGCCTCGACGCGCTTGAGGCCGCCCTCGTCCACGGCGGAGGAGTCGAAGCCGCGCAGGGGGCCCACCTTGGGGAGCATCTCCAGGACCGAGGCCAGGGGACCCAGCTTGCGGATCTGCCGCAACTGGTCGCGCAGGTCTTCCAGCGTGAACTGCTGGTTGACCATGCGCTTGGCCAGGCGCTCGGTCTCGGCGGAGTCCATGCCGCGCTCGGCCTTCTCGATGAGCGACAGGATGTCGCCCATGCCGATCATGCGCGAGGCCATGCGCTCGGGATGGAACAGCTCCAGGTCGTCCGACTTCTCGCCGATGCCCACGAAGCGGATCGGCACCCGGGCTACGGTGCGGATCGACAGCGCCGCGCCGCCGCGGGAGTCGCCGTCCAGCTTGGTGAGGATGACGCCGCTCAGCGGCAGCACCTGCGCGAACTGCTCGGCGCTCTTGACCGCGTCCTGGCCGGTCATGGAGTCGGCCACGAAGAGGATCTCGTGCGGCTGGATGCGGTCGGCCAGGCGGCGGATCTCCTGCATCAGCGCCTCGTCCACGTGCAGGCGGCCGGCGGTGTCCATGATGACCACGTCGTGGCCGCGCTGGCGGGCCGTGTTCAGGGCGCGCTCACCGAGGGCGACCACCTGCTCGCCCGGCTCGGGCTCGATGACCGGCACCTCGACGCCCTGGCCCACCTGCTTGAGCTGCTCGACGGCGGCGGCGCGCTGGAGGTCGCCGGCGACCAGGACCGGGTGACGGCCGCGCTTCTTGAGGCGCTTGGCGATCTTGCCGGCGGTGGTCGTCTTGCCGGAGCCCTGGAGGCCGCAGAGCATGATGACCGTGGGCCGGCCGTCCACGCGCAGCTCGGTCCCCTCGTCGCCGAGGAGGGCGCTGAGCTCGTCGCGGACGATCTTGACGACCTGCTGGGCCGGGGTGAGGCTCTCCAGGACCTCCTGGCCCAGGGCGCGCTCGCGCACCCGGTCGATGAAGGGCTTGACGACGCGGAAGTGGACGTCGGCTTCGAGGAGCGCCATGCGGATCTGGCGCAGCGCCGCGTCCAGCGCCTCGGGCGTGACCTTGCCTTCGCCCTTGAGCTGGCGGAAGACGTTCTGGAGCTTATCTTGCAAACCGTCGAACATGGAGAAACCTCACCGGGGGTGCGCGGATGGTCCGCGCGTCCTTGGGGACCGCGAATGGTAACACGGCGGCCCCGGGGCGGACTTCCCGGATGGATATACTTCCCGACCCATGGAACGAAGAGCGAAGATCATGGCGACGCTGGGGCCCGTGAGCCGGGATGAGACGGTGCTGCGGGGGCTCGTCCGGGCCGGCGTCGACCTGTTCCGCCTGAACCTCTCCCACGGCACCCAGGAGCAGCACCGGGAGACCCTCCGCCGCGTGCGGAAGGTGGCCCAGGAGGAAGGCTGCCACCTGCCCGTGGTGCTGGACCTGATGGGGCCCCGCTACCGTCTCGGCCTGATCCACGACGAGCCCCGCATGCTGAAGCCCAACAAGGAGGTGGTCCTCGGCACCGAGGGCTCGGGGATCGACCTCCCCGTCGACCCCGAAGTCCTGGAGCATCTGAAGCCCGGCGAGCGGGTGCTGATCGACAGCGGCCTGATCGAGCTGAAGGTCGAATCCCGGACGGGGGACCGGGTGCGGGCCCGGGTGGTCAACGGCGGTCCGGTGAAGACCCGCAAGGGGCTCAACCTGCCGGACACCAACCTGCCGTTCGACATCTCCGAGAAGGACCGCTCGGACATCGCGTTCGCCGTGGCCGAGGGCGCCGACTACCTGGCGGCCAGCTACGTGGGCGCGGGCGCTCACGTCGAGGCCATCCGCTCCGTGGTCGAGGAGGCCGGCGGGCGCATCCCGATCATCGCCAAGATCGAGCGCGCCACCGCCATCGACCGCCTGGACGAGATCACCGAGGCGGCGGACGGCATGATGGTCGCCCGCGGCGACCTCGGCGTCGAGGTGCCGCTCTACCAGGTGCCGGTGCTGCAGAAGCGGATCATCGCCGCCTGCCGGCCGGCCGGCAAGCCGGTGATCGTGGCCACCCAGATGCTGGAGTCGATGATCGAGCAGCCCCGTCCCACCCGGGCCGAGGCCACCGACGTGGCGAACGCCGTGTTCGACGGCGCCGACGCCCTGATGCTGTCGGGGGAGACGGCGGCCGGCAAGTATCCCGTCGTGGTGGTGGAGACCATGGCGCGGATCATCCAGGAGGCGGAGGAATACCAGCGGACGAAGATGCAGCGCCACTCCGCCGAGCCGATCGGCCACATCCACGCCCGGCGGGCCTTCGCCCTCGATCCCGCCGAGGCGGAGATCGACGAGGCGGCCCTGGAGGTGCCGGACATGGTCTCCGCCGCGGCCGTCTACGTGGCCGAGCAGCTCGAGGCCAACCGCATCGTGGCGTTCAGCCAGAGCGGCTTCACGGCCCGGCTGGTGGCGCGGTACCGGCCGGAGTCCCCGATCATGGCCATCACCCCCGACGCCAGGGTGGCCCGCCAGCTCCAGCTCGTCTGGGGCGTGCGGCCGTTCGTGGCCAAGTTCCAGGTGGGAAGCCTGGAGGACATCGTCCAGGTGGTGGAGCGCAAGCTGCTGGAGGTCAAGCTGGTCAAGCCGGGAGACCGGATCATCATCCTCATGGGCCACCCCGTGCGCGAGCGGCCCCTCACCAACCTGATGCGCGTACATCGGATCCGGGCGCTTCCGGTGGAAGAACAAGCGGAGAAAGTGGAAGAGAAAGCGCCTTGATCCCCTTACGCGATCACCATGCCCGCAAGACGGCGACCCCGGTCGTCAACGTGCTGCTGATCGCGGCGAACGCTCTGGCCTTCTTCTACGAGCTGTCGCTGGGCGCACGGCTGGAGGGCTTCGTGATGTCGGCGGCGTTCGTGCCGGCGCGGCTCACGGAGGACGGGCTCACGATCGGCGATCTCCCCCTGGGGCTGGAGAGCGGCCTGATCTCCATGTTCCTGCACGGCGGCTGGATGCACTTCCTGGGCAACATGCTCTTCCTCTGGGTGTTCGGCGACAACATCGAGGAACGCCTGGGCAAGCTCCGCTACCTGGCCTTCTATCTCCTCGCCGGCTACGCCGCGACCTGGGCGCACCTGATGGCCAACCCGGGATCGATGGTGCCGGCGATCGGGGCCAGCGGCGCCATCTCGGGGGTGTTGGGGGCCTATCTGTTCCTCCATCCCACGGCGAAGATCGAGACGCTGGTCATCTTCGTCATCTTCTTCCGCACGTTCCTGGTGCCGGCCTGGGTGTTCCTGCCGATCTGGTTCCTGATGCAGATCCTGCCCGGGATCGCGTCGCTGCGGACCGTCGGCGCGGAGGCGGGCGGGGTGGCCTGGTTCGCCCACATCGGCGGCTTCGTCGCCGGGCCGATCCTGCTGTTCCTCCTGGGGGGATGGCGCAAGCGGCCGCCGCGCCGCGAAGAACGTCCGGGGCCCTGGACTTGAAGCTCCGCCTCGCGCTGTTGGGGGTTCTGGTTTGTCTGACGGGGCTGGCCTACGCCTGGCGGTTCGAGCCGCAGGTCCTCCTCTTCCGGGATGACGTGAAGGTCGACCTCGCCGCGTTCCGGACCCGGGTGGCGCATCTCTCGGATCTCCACATCCGCGGCGAGATGACGCTGCACGACCGCCTCCTGGAGGAAATCAACCGATCCGCCCCGGACGTCATCGTCATCAGCGGCGACCTCATCAAGGACGTGCCAGGCCCCGAGGGGTTCGAGCACAACGCCCGGGCCGTGGCCGCCTTCGTCAGCCAGTTGCGGCGGATCGCGCCGGTCTACGCCGTCCAGGGCCACAGCGAGCACCAGGGGGAGCTGGTCGGCCTGCTCGACCAGGCCGGCCTGGAGTGGCTGTCCAACGAGGGGCGGCTGATCGGCCCCGGCGGCGGCATCCTGCTCCTGGGATTGAACCAGCAGGTGGGGTATGACCACCTGGGGACAAGATACCGCCCGCCGTTCCGGCTCGTGGAGGTGGACGGAGCGCGGCTGTACGGCGCGAAGAGAGGTGAGCCCTACCGGAACTTCTACAGCCACTACGACCCCGCGCCGGCGAGCCTGGCGGACGCCGGAGGTCCCCTGGCCTGGAGCGGCTACGAGGTGACCTGCGACGCCTGGATCGACAACGAGGAGGCTGGGGTGGGGCTCGCCCTGCACAGCCGCTACGTCCTGGGCGAGGACCGCCTGATCGAGATCAGCCGCGACGGCTCGCGCTGGAACCTGGACGAGGGCGCCTTCGGGATGTTCGTCCACGGCTCCGCCCTGGCCGGCCGCCCGAGCACGGGAGTCCGCCCGAAGGCGAAGCGCTGGTACCGGCTGCGGGTGCGGACGGACGTGGAGCCGGACCGGCTGGTCGTCCGCTCCAAGGTCTGGCCCGTGGATCAGGAGGAGCCGGGGGACTGGCAGGCCGTGGGCGAGGACCGTTCGCGGCTGCGACCGGTATCGGGAACCGTGGGTCTCTGGGCCTCGGGAGGCGGCACGGTGGCCTACCGCAACCTGCGGGTGGTGGATCACGGCGGGAGGGTGCTGCTGGACGAGCCTCTGTCCGCCCAGCCTCAGGGATTCCGGGTGGGAGCACGGGGGACGCGCATCGAGATGGCCCTGGCCCGCAGCCCCGAGTTTTCACCGGAGACGCCGGTGGTCGTCCTCTCCCACGTGCCGGATGTGATCCGCGAGGCGTCAAGGAGGGGCTTCGCCGCGGTGCTGGCCGGCCACACCCACGGCGGCCAGATCCGCCTCCCCCTCTTCGGGGCTTTGACCACGCGCACTTCTCTTGGCCCTTACTACGACCTGGGCCGCTTCGAGTTCGCCGCCCCCAACGCCCGGGGGACGACGACGCTCTACATCAACTCGGGGATCGGGATGTCGGTGCTGCCTGTCCGCTTCTGGTGCCCGCCAAGGTGGGCGATGGTGGAGTTGGGGAACTAGCTCGCGAAGACTTCGTCCAGAGAGCGGGCGGTCAGGATGCGCTCGGCCCAGCGGAGGCGCGTCTCCGAATCCGCCGCGTCTATACGTGCCCGATCGCTGGACCGGATGGCACCGAACTTAAGCTCCAACTGCCGCAGGAGAAACCTACTCTCTCCCTCCCGCTGACCATCCGACTTCCACTCTCGGGTCCATTCCATGACAGTGTGTCGTAGCATTGGCCGTATCTCCTCAAGACCAATTATCGCAGAAATCCGCGCACCTGGGAACCTCCCCGGCAGAAGAGACTCTTTCAGGAATGCCAGGAACGCCCGCCGCAGGTCCGCGTGTTCCGGACCTGTCAGAAGCCGGCTCAACCTCTCGATGGGCTCCTCGAGCTCGTCCGAGGTACGGCTCCGCTCCAGCTCGAAGAGCAGCCGGACCAGGTTGTCCGGATCGGACGGGAGCGGAGCGCGCGAGACGTCGATCAGACGGAAGGGAGCGTCCGGGCTCTCTGTCCACCTCCCCGGACCGTTGTAGAGCACCACGCACAGGACCGGCGGCAGATCCACCGCCGAGCGGGAGATCTCGCCGCTGCGGATCAGATCCTGGAGGAACAGACCGGAGTAGACAGAGCTCCGGAGGTCCATCCGGGGATCGGGCTCGGACTGGAACTCCAGGAGCAGGTACAGAGGACCTTCAGGTCCGTGGAGCCGCCAGACGAGATCCTGTTCCCGCCGTTCCAGGCGGTCGCTGAGGTAGACCCCGTTTCCCTTTTCCAGATCCCCGGCTCCCACGACCTCCGGCAGGTAGCCTCGCAGCAGATCCTCCACCATCCGGGGATGGGAGAAGAGCAGGCGATAGCTGCCGTCATGCCGTTCGGGCGAGGGTGTCTGCACACCCTATAAAGACGTAAAAACGGTCTCCAATCTGAAAAGCCCTAGTAGAACAAGGGTTCTGAGACCCCCTTTCGAGGACTCTTCGAGATCTGCCGAAATGTCGCTTCAGATCCCCGAAGCGGGTGGCTGCGCGGGCGGCACCGCGCCTCCGCCCCGCAGGATGAGGCGGGCGAAGCGCACGAAGTACTCGATGCCGGAGTAGGCGGTGATGATCACCGTCACCCACAGCGAGATCGGCGCCAGGTGCCGGAACTCGCCCAACTGGTTGTAGATGATCAGCAGGGCGATGGCGATGATCTGGACGGTGGTCTTGATCTTGCCCGAGAGGCCGGCGGGGATCACCAGGTTCTCGGCCGCAGCGAAGCTGCGCAGCGAGGTCACCGCGAACTCCCGGGCGATGATGACCACCACCATCCAGGCCGGCACGACCCGGGGGTCGAGCTCCACCAGGGAGATGAAGGCCGCCGACACCAGGATCTTGTCCGCCGCCGGGTCGAGCAGGGTGCCCAGACGGGTGACCTGCTGCCGGCGCCGCGCCAGATAGCCGTCCAGGAAGTCCATCAACGACGCCAGCAGGAACAGGCCGAGGCCCCACCACTCCTTGCCGTCGAACTTGGTGAGCAGCACGACGACCAGCGGCGGCACCAGCAGGATGCGGAACAGCGAGAGCAGGTTGGGCAGGTTGAGCATCGGCTTTGAAGGCACACGTACGGCCGGGGGGCATTCTATGCCACCCGGGCGCGGGCGGAACCAGGCTTCACGGGACTACCGCTTGCCGCTCAGGGAGGTCGTGATCAGGGGCCGGCCGTTGGCCTGGCGGATGACGTAGGGCTTGCGGCGGACGCCGCCGTAGCCGGTCCAGGTGGTGTTGGAGGAACCGGAGCCCGAGCCGGAGCTGGAGGACAGCGAGGCGAAGGAGACGTCGCCGCCACGGTAGAGCGACAGCACCCGCTGCACGTAGGCCCGCGTCTCGGCGTACGGCGGGATCCCCCGGTGCCTCTCCACCGCTCCGGGCCCGGCGTTGTAGGCGGCCAGGGCCAGCTCTACCTTGCCCGCGAACCGGTCGAGCATCTGGCGCAGGTACAACGTGCCGCCCCGGATGTTCTCCGCCGGATCGTATGGGTCGCCGACCTTGAGCAGGCTCGCCGTGGCCGGCATGAGCTGCATCAGTCCGATGGCGCCCTTGTTGGAGACGGCGCGGTGGTTGTAGCCGGACTCGGTCTGGATGACCGCCTTGACCAATTGCGGGTCGAGGTTCTGGTCGCCGCTGTGCTGGAGGATCAGGGGCTCGAGCTCGGGATCCGGGGCGGCGACGAGGCGGGTCGACAGCCGCCGCGCGCGCTGCGTGGAATTCTCGTTCAGGATGACCTTGCGGCCGCTCGCCCCGATGGTGACCTTCACGTCCCCGGCCGCCGCCATGGAGGGGCAGACGCAGAGCGCGATGAACAGCCAGGCGAGGGCACGAATGCCCGTTCTCTTCACGACAGCCCCTTCTGAAAGAGTGCCGCGATCCTGGTGCTAGCGATCGATGGTGATGCTTCGGCTGGGGCCTATCTTATTCAGAAATAGGGAGATTGCAAGACCCGGAGGGAAATGGAAAGGGCGGGGATGATCCCCGCCCCTACAGATTGTGGTGGTCTCCAGGTGGAGCCACTAGCGGGCCTCGAGCTGCTCGCGCACCGCCTCCTCGACGAAGGCGAGAGCCGCCGGGAGCTTCTCCGGCTCCTTGCCGCCGGCCTGGGCAAAGTCGGGACGTCCCCCGCCTCCCCCGCCGACGATGGCCGAGAGCGTCTTGACCAGCTCGCCGGCCCTGACCTTGGAGATGAGGTCCTTGCTGACCGCCGCCACCAGGCTGACGTTGTCCTCGCTCCGGGTGCCGATCACCACCACGCCCGAGCCCAGCTTGGAACGCAGGTTGTCCGCCATGTCCCGCAGCTCGTTGGCGGGGGCCGGCGGCACCTCGCGGGCGAGCACCCGGATGCCGTCCACCAGGATCTCCTCCTCGCCGCCGGCGACGGCGGTGCCGGAGACGAGCTGCATGCGCAGCCGCCGCATCTCGGACTCCAGCTCGTTCTGCCGCTGGCGGATCTGCTCCGCCTTCTGGAGCTGCTGGTCGTAGTCCCCGGAGCGGATGCCCAGGCGCAGCACCAGCTCCTGGTAGGCGGCCCGCTGGCGGCGGAACTCGTCCATGGCGAAGGTGCCGGTCAGCGCCTCGATGCGGCGCACGCCCGAGGCCACGCCGCGCTCGGACTCGATGACGAACAGGCCGATCTCGCCCGTGTTGCGCACGTGGCAGCCGCCGCACAGCTCCAGACTGAAGCCGGGGACGTTGACCGTCCGCACCCGCTCGCCGTACTTCTCGCCGAACAGCGCCATGGCGCCGGCGGCGATGGCCTCCTGGTAGCTGCGGGTGACGATCTCGGTGGCCACCGAGCGGCGGATCCACTCGTTCACCAGGTCCTCGGTCTGCTCGATCTCCTGCCGGAACATGCCCCGGTGGAAGGTGAAATCGAAGCGCAGCCGGTCCGGCGCCACCAGCGAGCCCTGCTGGCGCACGCTCTTGCCCAGCACCTGGCGCAAGGCCGCCTGCAGCAGGTGGGTGGCCGTGTGGTTGCGCTGGATGGCCAGCCGCCGGTCGTGGTCCACCCGGAGCTGCACCTTGGTGTGCCGCGACAGGCTCCCCTCCTCCACCTCGATGAAGTGGAAGTAGACGCCCGCGCCGTCCTTCTGGGTGTCCACCACCCGGGCGTGCCCGCCGTCCCAGCGCATGTCGCCGGTGTCCCCGACCTCGCCGCCGGACTCGGCGTAGAAGACGGTCTGGTCAAGGATGACCACGCCCGCCTGTCCCTTCTGGAGAGTGGAGACCCGCACCGGCGCTCCCTCGCGCCAGGTGGCCAGGCGCACCACCTCGGCCGGCGTGTCGATCATCTCCGTCCGCTCGTAGCCCTCGAAGTGGGTCTCCGCCAGCTCGGCGTGGCCGCGCAGCACCTCGCGCAGGGCCGAGAGGCGGTTCTGCACCTCGGCCGTGGCCTTGCGGGACTGCTCGCGCTGGGCGTCCAGGGCCTCGTTGAAGCCCTTCTCGTCGAGACGGAAACGCTCCTCCTCGGCGATCTCGCGGATCACCTCCAGCGGCAGGCCGTAGGTGTCGTAGAGCCGGAAGATCATGGAGCCGGGCAGCGTCGACTCGCCCTTCGGCCGCAGGCGCTCGATCTCCTCCTGCACCTGGCGGGCGCCGTTGGCCACGGTGGAAAGGAACTTCTCTTCCTCGGCCTTGATGGTGGCCATCGAGGCCTGCCGGGTGGCCGCCAGCTCCAGGTAGGCGCCGCCCATGACCTCGCCCAGCACCGGCACCAGCTTGTGCAGGAAGGGCTCCTCGAACCCCAGCCGCATGCCGTGGCGCACGGCCCGGCGCAGGATGCGGCGCAGCACGTAGCCGCGCCCCTCGTTGCCGGGGATCACGCCGTCGGCCAGCAGGAAGGAGACCGCCCGCAGGTGGTCGGCGATGACCCGCATCGAGACGTCCTTCTCCGGGTCGGCGCCGTACTTCGCTTTCGCGAGGTCGGCCGCGGCGGCGAGGATCGGCTGGAAGAGGTCGGTGTCGTAGTTCGAGAGGACCCCCTGGAGCACGGAGGTGATCCGCTCCAGGCCCATGCCGGTGTCGATCGACGGCTTGGGCAGCGGCGTCAGGTTCCCCTCGGCGTCGCGGTCGAACTGCATGAAGACCAGGTTCCAGATCTCCATGTAGCGCCCGGAGTCCGTGCCCTCGGCCCACGGGACCTCCGGCCGGTCCGGATAGAGGTCGACGAAGATCTCGCTGCACGGGCCGCAGGGGCCGGTCTCGCCCATGGCCCAGAAGTTGTCCTCCTTGCCGCAGCGGTGAAGGCGCTCCTCCGGCAGCGTGGACAGCCGCTTCCACAGGTCGTAGGCCTCGTCGTCCTCGTGGTAGACGGTGGCGAAGAGGCGCTCCGCGGGCAGGCCCCAGACGCGGGTGACCAGGTCCCAGCCGAAGCGGATGGCGTCCTCCTTGAAGTAGTCGCCGAAGGAGAAGTTGCCCAGCATCTCGAAGAAGGTGTGATGCCGAGGGCTGGGGCCGACGTTCTCCAGGTCGTTGTGCTTGCCGGAGACGCGCATGCACTTCTGTACCGAGGCCGCCCGCGGCGACTCCGGCTTCTGCGCGCCGAGGAAGTAGTCCTTGAACTGGACCATGCCGGCGTTGGTGAACAGCAGGGTGGCGTCCCCCTGCGGGACCAGCGGCGAGCTCGGCACCACGCGATGGCCGTGCTCGCGGAAGAATTCGAGAAAGCTGTTGCGGATGTCTGCGCTCTTCATGATTCGTCGATGTCCAGGCCGTCCGGCCGATCGTTCAAAACGGCAACGATAGCACGGCGGGAAAAGCCCTTGCGTTCGAGATGGCGGGCGAGGGCCATGGGGTCCGTGCCGCCCTTGCGCTCCCACTTCGCGGCGGCCTCGCGGGCGGCGGGCAGATCGTCGTCCGGCAGATCGGCGAGGGCCGCCTCGACGGCGTCCTCGTCAGCCCCCCGTTTCAGCAGCTCGGCCCGCAGGCGCGCCCGTCCTTCGCCCTTGGAGCTTCGCGATTCCACGAAGTCCCGGGCGGCGGCCCGGTCGTCCAGATACCCCTCGGACCGCAACCGGTCGAGGGCCGCTTCGATTTCCTCGGGGGGAAAACCCCGCTGGGCGAGCTTCCTCTCCAGCTCGCGCCGGAAGTGGGCGCGGGTGGCGAGGAGTTGGACGGATTTGAGGTAGGCGGGATTCATTGTGTGTTGCCGACTGGGGCAGGCGCCCTCCGAGACCTCACCCCCTGGCCCCCTCTCCCGTCGCCCTCCCCCCAACCGGGAGAGGGGGAACGATGAGGAAGCGATATTGCCTTTTCCGGGGTGGGCAAGAACGGTTCAGCTACGTCCCCCCTCTCCCGGTCGGGGGGAGGGGGTGGGAGAGGGGGCCAGGGGGTGAGGTCTCGGAGGGCAGGCCGCCCCGGAGGCCACCGCCCCCTGGACCTAGTTCTGCTCCAGCTCGAAGCTGAGATCCCCGCCCAGCAGGTCGCTCTCGCCGGGCATCTGCAGCGACTCTTCCATCTGCTCGCGGGAGACGTCGGCCGTGAACTGCACGCCCTGGATCTTGAGCCGGAACTCGTCGGGGTTGGTGGCCCGCTTGAGCGCCTCGTCCAGGGTGATCAGGCCGCTCTTGTAGAGCTGGAAGAGCGACTGGTCGAACGTCTGCATGCCGTACTGGCTGGTGCCCAGCGCGATCTGCTCGCGGATGTACTTGGTCTTCTCCTTGGTCTCGATGCACTCGCGGATGTACGCCGTCGAGATCAGGATCTCGGCGGCGGGCACGCGGCCCATGCCGTCGGCCCGCGGCACCAGGCGCAGGGAGATGACCGACTTCAACACCTGCGAGAGCTGGATGCGGATCTGCTTCTGGTGGTGCGGCGGGAAGACCGAGATGATGCGGTTGATCGTCTCCGTCGCGTCCAGGGTGTGCAGGGTCGAGAACACGAGATGGCCGGTCTCGGCGGCCAGCAGCGCCGTCTCGATCGTCTCGTAGTCGCGCATTTCGCCCACGAGGATGACGTCGGGGTCCTGGCGCAGGGCGGCGCGCAGGGCGCCGGCGAAGGAGTGGGTGTCGACGTCGATCTCGCGCTGGTTGACGATCGACTTCTTGTCGCGGTGCAGGAACTCGATCGGGTCCTCGACGGTGATGACGTGCTCCGTGCGCGTCGAGTTGATGTAGTCGATCATCGCCGCCAAGCTGGTCGACTTGCCCGAGCCGGTGGTGCCGGTGCAGAGGATGAGGCCGCGCCGCTCCTCGCAGATCTTCTCGAGCACCGGCGGCAGCATCAGCTCGCGGACGCTCTGGATGCGCGCCGGGATGACGCGCAGCACCAGGCCCACCGCGCCGCGCTGCTGGAAGACGTTGCAGCGGAAACGGCCGAGGCCCGGCACCGAGTAGGCGATGTCGAGCTCCAGCTCCTCCTTGAAGCGCTGCTTCTGGCGCGCGTTCATCATGGAGAACGCCATCGCGATGGTGTCCTCCTGCATCAGGCGCTTCAGCTCTCCCAGGGGGATCAGGTCGCCGTCCACCCGGATCACCGGATGGCTCCCCACCTTGAGGTGGAGGTCGGACGCCTTTCGTTCCACCGCGATCTTCAGCAGGTCGTTGATGTTCATCTAGAGCCTTTCAGGCACCGGATCCTGCACCCGGGAGTGGACCGGGTGAAGCCAGCCGTAGCGATCGACGCATTCGCCTGTGATGATGCCTTTAAACTCCTTCAGGATACGGGCAGTGACCGGTCCAGGGCAACCCCGGCCCACCGGACTGCGGTCGACCGACTTGATCGGCGTGATCTCGGCCGCCGTGCCGGTCATGAACAGCTCGTCGCAGGTGTAGAGCTGGCCGCGCGGGATGACCTCCTCCTGCACCGGGATGCCGGCGTCGTGCGCGATCCGCATCACCGTATTGCGGGTGATGCCGTCCAGCACCGAGGACCCCAGGGGCGGCGTGATCAGGACGCCGTCGCGGACCAGGAAGACGTTCTCTCCCGAGCCCTCGCTGACGAAGCCCCGGCTGTCCAGTGCGATGCCCTCGGCGTAGCCGTTGGTGACCGCCTCGATCTTGATGAGCTGCGCGTTCAGATAGTTGCCCGTGGCCTTGGCCACCGCCGGGATGGCGTCCGGCGAGAAGCGGCGCCAGGAGGAGACGCAGACGTCCACGCCGCTCTCCGCCTCCTCGCCCAGGTATTTGCCCCAGGGCCAGGCCGCGATGTAGATCTCCACCGGCGAGTTCAGCGGGTTGACCCCCATGGCGCCGAAGCCGCGGAAGACGATCGGCCGCAGATAGCAGGCCCCCAGCTCGTTGACCCGCACGGTCTCGCAGCAGGCCTCGATCAGCTCCTCGGTGGTGAAGGGGATGGCCATGCGGTAGACCTTGGCCGAGTTCTCCAGCCGCCGGATGTGCTCGGGCAGGCGGAAGATGCCGGGACCGCTCGGGACGTTGTAGCAGCGGATGCCTTCGAAGACTCCCGACCCGTAATGGAGTCCGTGGCTCAGCACATGGATGGTGGCTTTCTCGAATTCGATGAGCTGGCCGTTCTTCCAGACCCAGCGGACATCGGCGAAGAGGTTCGACACGGAGGACCTCCTTTGGAGCGTACGACGAAGGAACGATGATGCTAGCCCGAACCCTTCGGGGCGGTCAATTTCGGAACCCGGTGTCGCGCTTTCAGCGGGGAGCGAGAAGAAGGAAAGCGGCCCCGACCACGGCGGCGGTCTCCAGGCGCAGGATGCGCTCCCCCAGGCCCACGGGACGCCAGCCGGCGGCCAGCAGCTCCCGCCGCTCCCCGGGGTCGAGCCCGCCCTCGGGACCGACGAGCAGCGCGCCGCGCTCGCCGTCAAGGGCGCCGCCCCAGCCGGAGACCGTTTCGGTATCCAGGAACCAACGGGCGGCGCCGCCGGTCAGCCCGGCGACCTCCTTCCAGGCGTGGGGACCGGTGACCTCGGGCAGCCGGGAGCGGTGGCACTGCTCCAGCGCCGCCTCGGCGACCCGGGTCAGGCGGTCCATGGCGCCGGCGCCGAATTCGCGGGGGGCCCGCGCCATGTTGACGAAGCGCACGGCGTGGACGCCGACCTCGGTGGCCTTCTCGACCAGCCAGGAGGCCCGCTCGGGTCGGCAGGTGGGGACGATCAGGTCGAGCCGGAACGCGGGCTCCCGCTCCGGGGCGGGCTCCCCCAGGACCACGGTGGCGGAGGTGCGGTCCACCCGCGCCACCTTCCCCCAGCGCGCCCGGCCCCGGCCGTCGACGATCCGCAGCTCCTCCCCCGCCTCCACCCGCCGGGCGCGGAAGAGGTGGCGGTAGGAGTCGCCTTCGACTTTGAGCTCGGGGGCGTCGAAGGCGGCGGGGTCGGCTAAGAGAGTAATCATGGTTGCTCGAAGGACCTAAAGGACATAAAGGACCTAAACGACCTAAAGGACAGGGAGCGCTGTCGTTGATGTCCTTTGTCCTTTAGGTCGTTTAGGTCCTTTATGTCCTTTAGGTCCTTCCTGTCCTTTCACAGCCTCCCCACCCGGAACGCCACCCAGTCCCCCGCCTCCCGCCGGTCGCGCTCGGCGAAGCCGAGGCCTTTCATGCGGTCGAGCACCTGCCGGCCACGTTCCACCAGAATCCCCGAGAGGATCGCCTCCGCCCCCGGCCGCAGGAGGTCCGCCAGATCCGGCATCTCGGGGAGGATCTGCTCCGGCACCACGTTCACCAGGGCGAGGTCGAACAGGGGCTTCTCCCGGATCGCCGCCAGGCGGCCGGCGAAGAAGCGCGGGTGGAGGCCGTTGAGGGCGGCGTTGTCGCGGGCGTGGAACGGCGCGGCCGGGTCCACGTCGTAGCCGACCACCCAGCGGGCTCCCAGGTGGAGGGCCGCGAAGGCGAGCACGCCCGTGCCGGTGCCCACGTCGAGCACCCGCCGGCCCGCGACGTCAGCGTCCTCCAGCAGCTCCAGGGCGAGCGAGGTGGATTCGTGGCTCCCCGTGCCGAAGGCGGCGCGGGCGGGCAGGCGCAGGAGCCGGCGCCCTTCCGGGACGTCCGGGGGCGATTCGCCGGGCTCGCGGGGATCGAGGAACATCGTCCGCCCGACCGGGAACGGCTGGGCCAGGTCGCGCCAAGTGGCGAGCCAGTCGGCGTCGGGGACGGTCTCCTCCGCCTCCAGCTCGATTCCGGACGCGATCCCCACCGGCTCCGCCTCCAGGGGGAACCAGGCCTCCAGGCGCAGCCGGCCGTCCGGCAGGTTGGTGGACTGCACCCCCAGCGTCCCCGCCTCCCAGAGGTCGGCCACGAAGGCGTCCTCCAGGTGGGGCAGGAGGAGGTAGAGGCGCCGGAGGTGGGGCATCCGAGGAAGATTATCCGAACAGGTTCTTCACCCGCTCGATGACCCCCTTCTCCTCTTTCACCGAATAGCCGCCGATCTCGGCGAGCCGGCGGAGGAGCTGCAGCTCCTCGGGGGAGAGGTTGCGGGGGTTCGGCACCTCGACCTCGACCTTCACCACGTGGTCGCCGCGCCCGGTGCCGTCCAGCCGGTCGATGCCCTGGCCGCGCAGGCGGAAGTCGCGGCCGTGCGGAGTGCCTGCCGGGACCTCCAGGGGGGACTTGCCGTGCAGGGTGTCCACCTCCACGGTCGTGCCCAGGACCGCCTGGGGATAGCTGATGGTCATGCTCGAGAGCACCGTCGAGCCGTCGCGGCGGAAGGTCTTGTGCGGCCTTACCTGGAGCACGACGTAGAGGTCCCCCGCCGGGCCACCCCGGCGGCCGTGCTCGCCCTCGCCCGTCAGGCGCAGGCGGGCGCCGGTGTCCACGCCGGCCGGGATCTTGACCGTGATCGACCGCTCCTTCTCTACCCGGCCCTCGCCCCGGCACTCCTTGCAGGGATCGGAGATCACCCGCCCCTCGCCCTGGCACTGCGGGCAGGTGCGGGCGACGGTGAAGAACCCCTGCGTGTAGCGCACCTGGCCCCGGCCGCCGCACGCCTGGCAGGTCGCCGGCGGCGTGCCGTTGGCGCTGCCCGTGCCCGAGCAGGTCTCGCAGTTCTCCAGCCGCGGGATGCGCAGCGTGGTCTCGGTGCCGAAGGCCGCTTCCTCGAAGGAGAGCGTCAGGTCGTAGCGCAGGTCGGCCCCGCGGGTCATCCCCGAGCCGCCCCGCCGCCCGCCGCCGCCGAAACCGAAGCCGAAGATGTCGCCCAGGATGTCCGAGAAGTCGGCGAAGATCGTCGGGTCGAACCCGCCGGCGCCGGCCCCCGCGACTCCCTGGTGGCCGAAGCGGTCGTAGCGCGCCCGCTTGTCGGCGTCGGAGAGCACGGCGTAGGCCTCGGCGGCTTCCTTGAAGCGCTCCTCGGCCTCCTTGTCCCCGGGGTTCTTGTCCGGATGGTCGCGCACCGCGATCTTGCGGTACGCCGACTTGATCTCCTGCGCGGAGGCGGTGCGGGCGATCCCCAGCACCTCGTAATAGTCTCGCTTGGCCATTCCTTCTTCTTATCCCAACCCCCCGCTCAAGCCTCCGGTGCGCGTCAGCATCACGTCCGAAAGGGTGCGGGAGACCGTGTTCAAGTCGTAGATCGCCGCTTCCAGCTCGGCCCGCTTCTCGTTGCCGAGAGCCCGCCTCCCCTGCATCAGCGATTCCTGGATCTTCTTCGCGTCGTCGCCGTTGAGCACGTCCCGGAACTGCTCGAAGACGCGCTCGTTGCTGTAGATCAGCCCTTCCAACCGGTTCTTGAGCTGGCGGATTTCCCGCCGCTGGACGTCGGCCCTGGAATTCTGGTCCGCTTCCGCCACCAGCCGCTGCACCTCGGCCTCGGTCAGGCCTCCGGCCGGGTTGATCTGGATGCTCTGCGACAGGCTGGTCGCCATGTCGCGGGCCGAGACGTTGACGATGCCGTTGGAGTCGATGGCGAAGCTCACCTCGATCTGCGGCACGCCTCGCGGCGCCGGCGGGATGCCCACCAGCTCGAAGCGCCCCAGCGACTTGTTCTCCGAGGCGATCTGCCGCTCCCCCTGCAAGACGTGGATCTGCACCGTGCCCTGGTTGTCCACCACGGTGGTGAAGATCAGCGTGTTCTTGGTGGGGATCGTCGAGTTGCGCTCGATCAGCCGGGTGAACAGGCCGCCCTGCGTCTCGACGCCCAGCGACAGCGGCGTCACGTCCAGCAGCACCAGGTCCTTGATGTCGCCGCGCAGGATGCCCCCCTGGATGGCGGCGCCCATGGCCACCACCTCGTCAGGGTTGATCTCGCGGTTCGGCTTCCTGCCGAAAATGCGCTCCACCGTCTGGGCCACCAGCGGCGTGCGGGTCTGGCCGCCTACCAGCAGGACTTCGTCGATCTGGTCGGTGCGCAGGCCGGCCTCGGCCAGGGCGTCCTGGCAGGGCCCCTCGGTGAGCTCGATCAGGTCGCGCACCAGGTCCTCGAACTGGGGCCGGGTCAGGTTGCGGGCGAGGTGGCGGGGGCCGGTGCGGTCCGCCGAGATGAACGGCAGGTTGATCGAGGTCTCCTCCACCGTCGAGAGGTCGCACTTGGCCCGCTCCGCCGCCTCCTTGAGGCGCTGCAGGGCCATGCGGTCCTCGCGCAGGTCGATCCCCGTCTCCTCCTGGAAGCTGGAGATCAGCCAGTCCATGATCCGCTGGTCGAAGTCCTCGCCGCCCAGGTAGGTGTCGCCCGCCGTGGAGCGCACCTCGAAGATCCCCTGCGAGAGCTGGAGGATCGAGATGTCGAACGTGCCGCCGCCGAGGTCGTAGACGGCGATGGTGCTGGCCCGCCCCGGCTGGTCGAGGCCGTAGGCCAGGGCCGCCGCCGTGGGCTCGTTGAGGATGCGCACCACCTCCAGGCCGGCGATCTTGCCCGCGTCCTTGGTGGCCTGGCGCTGCGAGTCGTTGAAGTAGGCCGGGACGGTGATCACCGCCTCGACCACTTTGTCCTGGAGGGATTCCTCGACGAACTCCTTGATCTCGCGCAGGATCAGGGCCGAAATCTCCTCCGGGCTGTACTGCCGGTCGCGGATCTCGATCTTGACGTCGCCGTTGACGGCCTCGGCCAGGCTGTAGGGAAGGATCGACCGCGCCCGGTCCACCTGCTCATCGCGGAACTTGCGGCCGATGAGCCGCTTGACGGCGAAGACCGTGTTCTGCGGGTTGGTGATGGCCTGGCGCTTGGCGATCTGTCCGACCAGGCGGTCCCCTTCCTCGGAGAAGGCGACGATGGACGCCGTCGTGCGGCTCCCCTCGCGGTTCGCCAGCACGGACGGCATGGCGCCTTCCACGATGGCGGCGCAACTGTTCGTCGTGCCGAGGTCGATGCCCAGGATCTTGCTCATACGGCGCCCGAGGAGCGAAATTCCGCCTATTGTACGTGCTCAGGCGCCGGATTGCCCGGTCTCAGAGCGCCGGCCCCTCCTCGTTCCTGCCGCCGCCGGCCGGCGCCGCCGCCGTTTCCGCCGGCACGGCGACCTTCACCATGGCCGGCCGCAGCAGGCGGTCGTGCATCTTGTAGCCCTTCCGCAGCTCCGCCGTCACCGTGGGCGTCTTGACCTCCGCGCTCTCCTCGCGCGCCACCGCGTCGTGCACGGTGGGATCGAACGGCTGCCCCACCGCCGGCACCTCGACGGCGCCGAAGCGGCGCAGCAGCTCCTGCATCTGGCGGTGGATCATCTCCACGCCCCGCTTGAGATCCTCGGCGGAGCCCTGCGCCGACAGGGCGAGGTCCAGGTTGTCCGCCACGGTCAGGAACTCCTGCAGCACGTCGAAGTGGGCGAAGCGCCGGGCCTCCTCGCGCTCGCGCTGGCTGCGCTTGCGGAAGTTGTCGAAATCGGCGAGCGTGCGCACGGAGCGGTCGCGCAGGTCGGCGATCTCCCGCCGCAGGCGCGCCACTTCCCCGGCGTCGCCGTCTCCGGCGCCCGCGGCGGCCTCGGCCGGCCGGCCGCCGGACTCGACCTCTTCGACGGCGGCCACCGCCTCGCGCATGGCCGCCTCCAGATCCGGGGTCTGCTCATCCAGATCGAGGGCCACCTCCGGGGTGTCCCCCGTATTCTTCACGTCGTCTGCCATCGCCATCCTCGCTCTCGTTCGGATCTTAGGTATTCGACAATATACATCAACGCCTGTCCCGGTCCGGATCGCCCGAGAAGGTCTCCGCCAGGGCTCGGCTGAGGGTCTCGCCCAGGAAGCACACCAGGGGGATGATCTTCTCGTAATCCATGCGGGAGGGGCCGGCGATCCCCAGAGTGCCCAGGGGACGGTCGCCGACGCCGTAGGGAGTCGCCACCACGCTGAATTCCAGCTCCGAGGTCAGCTCGCAGTCCTCGCCGATGAGGACCCGCACGCCGCCGCCCTGGAGACACTGATTCAAGATCTTGACCAGCCGCGCCTTGTCGGCGAAGGCTTCGAACATGCGGCGCACCCGCTGCACGTCCGACAGCTCGGGCTTGTGGAGGAGCGTGGACGTGCCGTCCACCACCACCCCGGGGCTCTCGCCGACGCTGAAGCCGTGGCGGGCCAGCTCGATGGTGAGGGCGAGGACGCGGTCCATCTGAGCCTTCTCCTCGACCATCATGCGCAGCAGCCGCTCGCGGATCTCGCGCAGGGTCTGCCCGGCGAAGCTCTCGGTCAGGTAGTTCGAGATGCGGACCAGCTCCTCGCGGGGGATCTCCTCCTCGGTCTCGATCACCTTGTTGTCGATGAACCCGGTGGAGGAGACCACGACGCAGAGCACCTTGCGGCCGGCGACGGGCACGAAGTCCACGGCCTTGAGCACGGTCTCGCCCATGGCCGGGGTGACCACGATGCCCACCTGGCTGGACAGCTCGGAGAGGAGATGGGACGCCGTTTCCATCAGGTCGTCGCCGTCGGCCGAGCCGACCTTGAGATTATCCTGGATGTACCGCCGCTCTTTCACCGGCAGGGTGCGGGTCTCCATCATGGACTGGATGAACAGGTGATAGGCCGCGGCGGTGGGGACCCGGCCGGCCGAGGTGTGCGGCTGCATGAGGTAGCCCCACTCCTCGAGGTCGGCCATCACGTTGCGGATGCTGGCCGCCGACAGGCCGAGCTTGCCGTGCTTGGAGACCGATCGGGAGCTGACCGGCTCGGCGCTCAGGATGTAGGTCAGGATGACATCCTTGAGGATCTCCCGATCCCGCGCCGTCAGCCTTGTGTAGTCCTTGAGATCCGCCATGGGTGATTCCTGGGTTAGCACTCTCTCCGCCAGAGTGCTAACGCATGGTAGCCGGACGGGGATTCCGTGTCAACGGGGGAGGGATGCAAGTTACTGAAGAAATGAGACTTGTGGTATCGTTGCCGGCGTGTCCGCCGCGCCCCTGGAAGGATTCCGCTTCTCCTTGGCCGGTCCCGGACGCGTGGGCTCAAGCCTCGCGGCCTGGCTGACCGCCCTCGGCGCCGAGCGGGTCGCCTTGGCGGGACGCCGGAAGGGCGACGGCCGCATTCCTTTATATGGATTGGAGAGCGCCGGGCAGGACCTCCTCCTGGTCGCCGTCTCGGACGCGTCGCTGGACGAGGTGGCGGCGGAGCTGGCGCGGCGTCCCCAGGCGCGGGTGGTCCTGCACACCTCGGGGAGCCGGGACGCTTCGGCGCTGGCTCCGCTCCGGGAGGGGGGCTCGGCGGTGGGCTCCCTGCATCCCTTGAAGGCGTTCCCCGAGCCGCTCCCCGATCCCACCGAGGCGCGGGGGGTCTTCTTCGCGGTGGACGGCGACGCCCCAGCGCGTGAGCTGGCCGTCCGGCTGGCGGAGTCCTGGGGAGGAGTGGCCGCCGAGGTGCCGCCGGAATCCCGCGCCCTCTACCACTTCGCGGCCACCCTGGCGGCCGGAGGGGTGACGACGCTGCTCGCCGCGGCCTCGGAGATCGCCGGCCGTCTGGGATTGCCGGCGGAGGTCACGCGGGGATACCTGGAGCTCTGCCGGGGAGCCCTGAACGCCGCCGCCCGCACCCTCGACGCCGGCCATCCCCTCGCCGAAGCCATCACCGGCCCCGCCGCCCGGGGGGACGAGGAGACGCTGAAACGTCATTTCGAGGCCTTGCGGAGCCTCGACCCCGAGCGGCTTCCCCTGGCGGAGGTGCTGGCGGAGGAGACGCGGCGGGTGACCGGCCGTCCCCGGTAGAGTCTCAGAGGATTTTCCTGTATCCTCTTTGAAGGGAGGAACTTACGTGACCCGCCAGCCGGATCTCGAACATGCCGAGGCTGATGAGCGGCCGCGCTACAGTGTGGCGCAGGCGGCGAGGTACGTTCAGATCTCTCCCACGACGCTGCGCTCCTGGGTGGTGGGCCGGCCCTATCCCACCGCGGAAGGGGACCGCTACTCGAAGCCTCTCATCATTCGGCCTGTGCCTGGAGATCCCCGCCTCTCGTTCTCCAACCTGAGGGAGGCCCACGTGCTCCGGGCGCTGCGCACGAGGCACGAGGTTCCCATGGCGGCGGTCCGCACGGCGCTGGACTATGCCGCGGACAAGTTGAATATCCAGAGGCTGCTGCTGAGCCGTGAGCTGATGGCGGACGCCGGCTCCCTGTTCATCGAGCGGCTAGGGCAGATCATCGACCTGAGCCGCTCCGGCCAGATCGCCCTCAAGGAGATGTTCGACGGCCACCTGAGCCGCATCCAGTGGGAGCCGATCCGGCTGTTCCCGGTCGTGGCGGCGAGAGGCCTGGGCGGGCCTCACATCGTCGGCATCGACCCCCAGGTCTCTTTCGGCCGCCCCTTCATCGTCGGCAAGGGGGTGCGGACCTCAACCATCGTCGAGCGCCTGGACGCCGGGGAGGACCGGGAAGCGGTCGCGGCGGACTACGGGCTCGAAGACTTCGAGATCGACGAGGCGATCCTCTACGAGCGCGCCGCCGCCTGATCCCATCTTCTTCACAGACCGGGACCTGGGGCGTTCGGTAGCGGCGGCGCTCCGGGCGGGAGGGTTGCGGGTCGAGGCCTACCACGAGCATTTCCAGCCGGACAACGTCCCCGACCGGGAGTGGCTCCGGTTCATCGGCGGCAAGGGTTGGATCGCGCTTTCCCACAACAAGTACATTCGCTACGAGAGAGATGAGCTCGACGACCTGATGAAGTCCGGCGTCAAGGCGTTCTTCCTGATCGGCAAGGGGCCGCATGCCGCTTATTCGGCGGCCATCCTCCGGAACATCGACAAGATCCGGGAGTTGATCCAGGCCCATTCGGAGCCGTTCGCCGCGAAGGTCTACCAGAACCGGGACGAGGTCAGTTTGTGGGTGACCTACGCTCAATGGCTCGAAGGACGGCGCCGGGAACCCCGCTGACCCTTCTGCCGGCCCGCGCATCGCGCGGTACACCCCTCCCCCTCGCGGGTACAGGGGTCCCCCTGCGAGGTACGGGCCTCCCCCTCACGGGTATGGGCCTGTCCCCACGAGGGGGAAGGGCGTACCCCGCGGGGGGAGGGGCGTACCTTCGAGGTACCGGCCCGTACCCGCGAGGTACGGGGGTCCCCCCGCGAGGGGGAGGGGTGTACCCGCCTTTTCCAGGCCGTGACAACGAGGGGGAGGGCCGCCCCCCTCATTGACGCGCCCCGGGGGCCGGGTGCTATGCTCCAAAGTCCTGTTTCAGCTCGCTTACAAGCCCTATGGTGTTTTTCAATTACAGCACGATGCAGATGGCGGCCAAGGTCGTCTACTACGGCCCCGGTCTGTGCGGCAAGACGACCAACCTCCACCACATCTACCAGCACACCGCCGGAGAGTCGCGGGGCGAGATGGTTTCCCTGGAGACGGAGACCGACCGTACCCTGTTCTTCGACCTGCTGCCCATCGACGTCGGCTCCATCGCCGGCTTCAACACCCGCATCCAGCTCTACACCGTGCCCGGACAGGTGTTCTACAACACCACCCGCAAGCTGGTGCTCAAGGGCGTGGACGGCGTCGTGTTCGTGGCGGACTCCCAGCGGCCCATGCTGCAGGCCAACGTCGAGTCGTTCCGTAACCTGGAGGAGAACCTGGCGGAGATGGGGCTGTCCATGGACACCCTGCCGCTGGTCCTCCAGTTCAACAAGCGGGACCTCGCCGACATCTGCACGATCGACGAGATGAACGCCGCCCTGAACCGCAACAACTGGCCCTGGTTCGAGGCCTCGGCGGTCTCCGGCGTCGGCGTGTTCGAGACCCTCAAGGGGATCTCGCGCTACACCCTGATGGCGCTCAAGAAGCGGCTCGGCCGCAACGAGCCGGCGGCGGCGCCGGCCCGTCCCGGCGCCGCGGCGCCGCCGAAGCCCGCGGCGGCGGCCCCGCCCGCGCCGGCTCCCGCCCAGACAGCCTCGGGCGCGCACCCGCAGGTGACGCCGCCCACGGCGTCGGGCGCCCATCCCCAGGTTTCGGCAGCCGCGCCCCCGAAGCTGGCGGCCCCGGCTCCGCCGGCCGCGCCGCCCAAAGCGCCTCCGGGCGCCAAGAGCGGCCGGACCGTGGACGTCCTGGGCGAGCTCGAGAAGCTCCGGCGGGAGGCCAGGCAGCCGGCCGCCGCTCCGGCGCCGGCCCGTCCGGCGGCGGCGCCCCAGGCGCCGGGCGCCAACGGCCATGGCGAGCTTTCGCGGAACGTCGAAATGAGCCTGCGGCGGGCGGACTTCCAGCGCGCCCGGCGGATCCTCGTCAGCTTCCAGGTGGAGGACGACCAGAACCAGGTCGTGGACGCCGTGCGCGACCTGCAGGTGGACCTCAAGGACGCCGCCGGGCTCGAGAAGCTCCTCCTTCGCATCAACGTGTCGCTCAACTCCAAGGAATAGCAGTCCCGGCAACCCGCGATGAGGTGCCCCTTCTGCTCCGAGAACCGCGACCGGGTGGTCGACTCGCGGGAGAGCCGCGACGGCGCGACCATCCGCCGCCGGCGGGAGTGCCTGAGCTGCGGCCGGCGCTTCACTTCCTACGAGCAGATTGAAGACATTCCGTATATGGTGGTGAAGCACGACGGCACCCGCGAGGAGTTCAGCCGCAAGAAGCTCCTCGGCGGCCTGCTCAAGGCGTGCGAGAAGCGGCCGGTCCCCCTCAAGAAGCTGGAGTCCATCGTGGACCAGGCCGAGTCGATGCTGAACGAGCGCGAGGACCGGGAGATCTCCACCCAGGAGATCGGCGGCTTCGTGATGGAGCGCCTGAAGGAGCTGGACCAGGTGGCCTACGTCCGCTTCGCTTCCGTCTACCGCCGCTTCGAGGACATCGACGCCTTCATGAACGAGGTCAAGTCGCTGTGGGAAAAGAGCAAGGAGCCCAAGGGAGGGGCCGAAACATGACGGTTCGCTTCGAGTCCCTGTTCCTGATCTCCCGCTTCCAGGCCGAGCTCGACCGCCTGTTCCAGGAGGCCATGCAGCTCGGCGAGGAGGACCTGCCCCTCGGCGAGTGGCAGCCGGCCATCGACGTGGTCGAGACGCCGGAGGCGGTCACCATCCTGGCCGAGGTCCCCGGCTTCCGCCCCCAGGACCTGAAGGTGGAGGTGCGCGGGCCGCGCATCTTCATCACCGGCGTCAAGTCCAGGGCCGCCCTCCCCGAAGCGCAGCGGGTCAAATTCCACTGCATGGAGCGGGGACACGGCCGGTTCAGCCGCGAGATCCACGTGTTCGCTCCGGTGAACACCCACAAGGGGACCGCCCGCCTGAACGACGGGCTGCTCGCGCTGGAGTTCCCTAAAATTCAGGACAAGCGATCCGAGGCTCGTGTCTTGCATATCCAGGAGGAAGAAAGGACCGTAAATGACTAGACCTCCAGGAGATCAACCACAGGACGAGCCCATCAAGATCCCTGACGTCCTGCCCGTCCTGCCGCTGAAAGATACCGTCGTCTTCCCCTACATCATCCTGCCGCTCTCCGTAGGGCGGGACAAGAGCGTGCTGGCGGTGGACCGCGCCCTCTCCGAGAGCCGGGTCATCATGCTGGTGGCCCAGCGCGACGCGGCCAACGACAACCCCGGCGAGGGGGACCTCTTCGAGGTGGGGACGGCGGCCGTGATCATGCGGATGCTGAAGCTGCCCGACGGGCGCATCCGCATCCTGGTTCAGGGTCTGGCGCGGGCGCGGGTGCAGCACATCAGCCAGGTCGAGCCCTTCCTGCAGGCCAAGATCGAACGCCTCGAGGAGCCGCTTCCCGGCGGCGCGAACCTGGAGGTGGAGGCCCTGGTGCGCAGCGTCAAGGAGAGCCTCGACCGCGCGGTCACCCTCGGCAAACCGATCTCCGCCGAAGTGATGGTGATCGCCGCCAACCTCGAGGATCCCGGCCGCCTCGCCGACCTCGCGGCCAGCAACCTCGACCTCAAGCTGGCCGAGGCGCAGAACATCCTGGAGACCGACGATCCGATCGAGCGCCTGCGCAAGGTGAGCGCCGCTCTCGCCCGCGAGATCCAGGTGCTGACCATGCAGCAGGAGATCTCCTCGCAGGCGCGCGGCGAGATCGACCGCAGCCAGCGGGAGTACTTCCTGCGCCAGCAGCTCAAGGCCATCCAGCAGGAGCTGGGAGAAGGCGAGGAGCTGGCGGAGGAGATCGCCAACTACCGCCGCCTCGCCGAGGACAAGCAGCTCTCCGACGAAGCCAAGGAGGAGCTGGAGCGCCAGGTGCGGCGCCTGGAGCGCAGCCACCCGGAGAGCGCCGAGACGCAGATCATCCGCACCTATCTCGACTGGCTGACGTCGCTGCCCTGGGCCAACTTCTCGGAGGACAATCTCGATCTCGAACACGCCCAGACGGTGCTCGACGAGGACCATTACGATCTCGAAAAGATCAAGGAGCGCATCCTCGAATACCTGGCGGTGCGCAAGCTGAAGTCCGACACCCGCGGCCCCATCCTCTGCTTCGTGGGTCCGCCGGGCGTGGGCAAGACCTCGCTCGGCCGCTCCATCGCCCGCTCGCTGGGCCGCAAGTTCGTGCGCATCTCGCTCGGCGGCGTGCGCGACGAGGCCGAGATCCGCGGTCACCGCCGCACCTACGTCGGCGCCCTCCCCGGACGCATCATCCAGGGCCTCCGGCAGGCGGGGACCAGCAATCCGGTCTTCGTGCTGGACGAGATCGACAAGATCGGCGCCGACTTCCGCGGCGACCCGTCGTCGGCCCTGCTGGAGGTGCTGGACCCGGAGCAGAACTTCAGCTTCACGGACCACTACCTCGGGGTGCCCTACGATCTCTCCAAGGTGATGTTCATCGCCACGGCCAACATGCTGGAGCCCATCCAGCCGGCCTTCCTCGACCGCATGGAGCTGATCCGCCTCTCCGGCTACACGCAGGAGGAGAAGCTGCGGATCGCCCGTCTCCATCTGATCCCCAAGCAGGTCAAGGAGAACGGCCTCAGCGAGGAGCAGGTCTCGTTCACCGACGAGGCGATCGCCTACGTCATCTCCGGCTACACCAAGGAAGCCGGCCTGCGCAACCTGGAGCGGGAGATCGGAGCGCTCTGCCGCAAGGTGGCCGTACGCGTGGCCCGCGGCGAGCAGGAGCACGTGGAGGTGGACGTGGCCAAGGTCGAGGAGTTCCTCGGCCCCCGCAAGCACTTCGCCGAGGAGCTGCTGACCCGCGACCGCGTGGGTGTCGCCACCGGCCTCGCCTGGACGGCGGTGGGCGGCGACCTGCTGTTCATCGAGGTGGTGGCGGTGCCGGGCAAGGGGCAGCTCCTGTTGACCGGCCAGCTCGGCGAGGTGATGAAGGAGTCGGCCCAGGCGGCGCTCTCCTACGCCCGCACCTGGGCCGGCGCGCACGGTTTCTCGGAAGAGTTCTTCGCCAAGAACGACCTGCACGTCCACGTGCCGGCGGGATCGATCCCCAAGGACGGACCGTCGGCGGGCATCACCATCGGCACGGCCATCCTTTCCGTGATGACGGCCAAGCCGGTGAACCGCCGCGTGGCCATGACGGGAGAGATCACCCTGCGCGGCGACGTGCTGCCGATCGGCGGATTGAAGGAGAAGACGCTGGCGGCGAAGCTCGCGGGCATCCACACCGTGATCGTTCCCCGCCTCAACCGCCGCGATCTGACGGACATTCCAAAGACGATCACCGACGGCCTCACCTTCCACTTCGTCGACCACATGGACGAGGTGCTGAAGATCGCGTTGATCGATGGCGACGAAGCGGCGGAGACGCCCCCCCCCGCGCCCAGCGAGCAGCCGCAGACCGCTACCGTGTAGAAAGATGCCCGCCGGTGAGGATCGTCTCCTCCGCTGGCTGCGCGATCAGCTCGACGAGCCGCTGATCGGAGACGACGCGGCGGTCCTGCCCGCGGGCGGACCGTTCGCGGTCACCGTCGATCACCAGATCGCGGGCGTGCATTTCCCACCGGGTTTGGATGCAGCCGTGATCGCGCGCCGTCTGCTGGCGGTGAACCTTTCGGACCTCGCGGCCACGGGCGCGGTCCCCGCGTACGCCTTCCTGGCCCTGGCCGCTCCCGCCGGCTTCGATCATAAAAAATTCTTCATGGCCTTCCTCGCCGGCTGCCGCCGTTTCGGTCTGCGCCTCGCCGGCGGCGACCTCGCAAGGAGCGATCGCTTCACCGCCGCGCTGACCCTGATGGGAACGAAAGAGAAGGGCGGACGCTGGCTGACGCGCGGCGGCGCGGCCCCGGGGCACGCGCTGTGGCTGGGCGGAACGGTGGGCGAATCCGCCGCCGGGCGCCTGGTGATCGAACGAGGGGAGGAGGCTTTCAAAGCCTTTTCTTCCGCTTTGCGCGCCGCCGCCCGGCGGGCCGCACGCCGTCATCTCCACCCCGAGCCGCAGATCGATCTCGGCCGCTGGCTCGCGAAACGAAAGGAAGGCGCGGCCATGGACGTCTCGGACGGCGTGGCCCGCGACCTCCACCGCTTGTGCCGCGCGAGCGGCACGGGCGCGGAGATCGAAGCGGAAGCGCTGCCCCTTTCCGATCGTTTTACAGATCTTTGCGAAACTCTCGATGCCGATCCTCTCACCCTGGCCCTGGGAGGCGGCGAGGATTACGTGCTCCTGTTCACCCTGCCGCGAGGCGAAGAGCCTCCCGAGCCTTTCGCTTGCCGGCGGATCGGAACGATCACGAAGCGCCGCGGTGTATGGCTGCTGCGGGACAGCGGGAAAGAGCCGCTGCCGGAGCTGGGCTGGGATCACCTGGGATGAAAAAGAAAAGCCCCGGCCTGACGCCGGGGCTCTCTCAGATGCGCGGATCTCGCGATCAGCGGACGAACTTCTGCAGGCTGCGGACCAGGCCCTTGAATTTCTTCTCGAGCGTGGCGTAGGACTTCTCCATCGCCTTCAGGCGCTGCTGCAGCCCCGACGTCTCGGTGGAAGCCGCGGCGGCGCGGCCACGGCCACGGCCACGACCACGACCGGCGGCGCTGGCGGCACGGCCCTTGGCGGCCGCTCCACTGCCCTTCTTGCGGCCACCGCGGCCGCTCTCGCTGCGGAGCTGACGGAAGACGTCCACCGCCTGCGGATAGAAACGCCGCGCGCGGCCCGTGCCCTCGCTGGGCAGACGATCGGCGTTGGCGCGGACATAGCGCACCAGCGTGGGATAGGAAATTCCGGTCTGCTCACTGATCTGCGTGAGCGTCAGGAGATTGCTGCTCGCCTTGCCGGCGGCGCGGCCACGCGCGGCGCCAGCGGCTTTCTTGGCCGGACGGCCCGGAGGACGGCCGCGGCGCTTGGCGGCGGGAGCGGCGGGAGCGGCGGCAGCCCGCGTCGAAGCGGCCTTGCGGCCGCGCGCGGCGGCCGCGCTCTTCTTGGCCGGACGGCCCGGACGGCGCTTGCTGGCCGCCGGCCGCTCGGGACGCGGCGCGTTGGGATCCTTGCGCGGACGGCCCCGCCGGCCGATGTTTTCATTCTTCAATTCGTCGAAGACCGGCAGCGCGCTCTCGGGGTAGCGCTGCTTGCGGCCCTGTCCGACGGAGGGGATGCGGTCCTGATAGGTCTTCTTGTATCTCTGGAGCGTCGGCATCGAAATGCCCGTGCGCGTGGAAATTTCTGAGAGTGTAAAGAGCTTTTCGTCCTGGTTATCGGGTTCGGCCATGATGTTCGTTCGCCTCCTCTTAGGCTATGGATGTTATGGTTCCGGTATCGGACCGTTCATATAAAACAGGTCCATTATCAAAAAGGGACCCCTATCTGTCAATAGATACAGGGAAAAATCCCCGTCAGCGGGCATGTTTCAGCGAAAGCGAGGGAATGATCCAGGGAGCGACCGCGTGGATTTCTACACCGCCGGCTGATCGTTTCTGCGCGGAGAGGCCAGGCCGAAGCGCCGGACGAGATAGGAAAACGTCTGGCGCGAAACGCCGAGCTGGCGGGCGGCCCCGGCGTGCTGGCCGCCGTGATCGTCGAGAGCTTTCGCCACCAATTCCCGCCGGAACGCGTCCACCTGCTGGTGATAGGAAGAGCCGGGAGCCGGCTCTTCCGCGCGCGGCATTTCCAGGTGCTCGGGATCGATCCTGCCAAAACCCGCCAGGGTCGCGGCCACCGACAGAACGTTCTGAAGCTCTCGCACGTTGCCCGGCCAGGAATGAGCAATCAGAAGCGCGCGCGCTTCGCGGGAGAGCCAGGCCGTCCGGGGTCCGCGCAGGCGGGCGAGGATGTGATCGGCGATCAGCGATACATCCTCGCCCCTCTCGCGCAAAGGCGGCAGCTCGACGCAACCCACGCGCAAACGATAGAAGAGATCGAGACGGAAGGTCCCCGCCTCCGCCATCTGGTAAAGATCGCGATGTGTGGCCGCGAGCACACGGACGTTCACCCGCCGCGGCTCGCTCTCTCCCAGCCTGCGGATCTCTCCTTCCTGCAGCACGCGCAACAACAATCCCTGCGCGGAGAGCGGCAGATCGCCGATCTCGTCGAGGAACACCGTGCCGCCGCCGGCGGTTTCGAAAACTCCCTTGCGATCTCTTTCCGCGCCGGTGAACGCGCCGCGCACATGACCGAAAAGATCTGAAAGCAGAAGAGTTTCGGAGAGCGCCGCGCAATTCACGGCGACGAAAGGGCCACCGGACCTGGAGCTCGCGCGATGGATCTGCCGCGCCGCCAATTCCTTGCCGGTGCCGCTCTCGCCCAGGATCAAAACCGGAAGATCGCCGGGAGCCAGACGGGCAATGCGATCGAGAGAGGAACGCAGGACGGGGCTCTCCCCTACCATGCCTCCCGGATCTGGATCCGGCAAGGATTGATCGTTCTGCGAGGGACCGCTTTCCTCCGCCCGCTCCCGCAGAGCGGCGAGGCAGGCGGCGGCGACGATCCAGGGGCCGTCGTCCCGGGCCTCCAGGATCCCGGCCAGGGGCGCGGCGCCGGTCTCGCGGAAGGTGGCGGCGGCCGTCCGGCGCCAGGGGGCGGGAGCCGATCCCGGGAGCAGGACCTCGGCGTCGAAGACCAGCCGCGCCGCCCGGAAGGGCTCCATGGCCGCCAGCGGCTCCCAGCAGGGAGCAGGGGCCGGACCGCCGGCGAGCAGCCGCTCCCAGAGGGGCTCGAAGGGGGTGCCGGCCGCCTCCCGGAGCGCCCCGAGCCGGTCTCCGGCCAGGGCGCGCACGGCGGGCCGCTCCTCCGGTTCCAGCTCGCGCAGGGTCTCTTCCGGGACGTGGATCAGCTCCGCCGCGGCCTCCTCCCGCTCCCCCAGCCAGCCCAGGGCGCGGGCGGCGAAGAGGTGCAGCTCCTCGCGATACCAGTCAGCCTCGAGGTCGCGCAGGGCGTCGCGGCAGACGGCCAGGGCGGCGGCGGGCCTCCCCAGGGCCAGCTCGAAGCGGGCCCAGAGGCCGGCGTCCTCGCGCAGTCCCCGCTGGTTGCCGGAGCGGCGGTTCTCCTCCTCGGCGCGGGCGATGATCTCCCGCACCCCGGTTGTTCGCCCGCGGCGCAGGCGGATCTCGGCGAGGTTGAAGAACGCCAGGGTGGCCTTGCGGGGGCCGTCGCAACCGGCTTCCAGACGGGCGGCGTGCAGGAAGGCGCGCTCGGCCCCGGGAAGGTCGCCGCGGCCGGCGCGGGCGAGGCCGAGGTCGTTCCACAGCCCCGCCGCCTGCCGGCGGGTCAGCTGGCGGCGGCCCGCCCGGAGGGCCCGCGCGGCGTGCTCGACCGCGACGTCCGGCTCGCCGTCGCCGCGGGCGCGCAGGGCCTGGAGCTGGTGCCACCTCCAGGCCAGATACGGATCGTCCAGCGCGCCCCGCGAGCGGTCGAGCAGCCGGCCCATGGCCTCCAGGTCCCGGCGGTCCCAGGCCGCGCCCGCGGCGGCCAGGCGGGTGCGCAGGGCGGGGCTTCCCGTCCCCACGGTCTCGTCCAGGGCACGGCGGATCCAGAAGCCGGCCCGGTCGGGCTCGCCCCGGTTGGCGTGGACGCGGGCGGCGATCTCCGCCAGCTCGGCGACCCGCTCGGGCTCCAGCGGGGCGTCCTCCAAACTCTTCAGGGTGTTGCGCGCCGCCCCGAGCTGCTGGAGGTCGAGCTGGCAGCGGGCGGCGAGAGCGCGGGCGGCCGGGGAGCCGAGGCCGGAGAGGCCGTCCAGGGCGGCTTCGAAACGACCCAGGGAAGCGAGAGCCGCGCCCCGGGCGATACGCTCCTCCTCGCCGGCGGGCGGCCGCCGTTCCCAGGCCGCCACCGCCGCCCGCCAGCGGCCCGAGGCGGCCAGCTCCAGGGGCTCCCCCTCCTCTTCGCGGTCCCACAACGGGCGGGCCCCGGGGCCGGCGAGGAGATCCCAGAGGTCCGGGAGCGAGGGGCGGGAGGCGAGGAGTCGCCGGCGGAAGGATCGGGGGCCGGCCACCCAGGCTTGAGCTTCGCCGTCCCGGACCAGCCCGCCCGCCAGGGCCCGCCGGGCGAACGCGAGGTCCGGCTCCCAGAGAAAAGGCGCCGCGTCCAGGATCCCCCGCACCGTCTCGTCCGCGGGCAGGGGCGCCACCGTCTGCCGCCAGGCGTCGAGCATGATCCGCACCGCCCGCCGGGCCTCCCCGCGACCGGGGACGGTCTCGGCGCCGAACAGCCGGACGGCCAGATCCAGGAGCAGCGCCTGCGCGGGCTCGGCGGCCCTCCCCGGCTCCGCGCCGGCGCCGAGCTCCCCCGCCGCCGAGGTCCGGGCCTCACTCCATCCCGTCGTCCGCCAGCCGGCGCGCTCCAGGAGCGAAAGCAGCCCGGCGGCCTGGAGCAGGACCCCGGCCCGGGCGCGGTCCGTCAGCCGCGCTCCCGCCAGAGGGAACGGACGCGGAAGAGCCGTCAGACACGGGTGGACGACACCCGCGACCCGGCGCGTGTCCGGCAGGGGGGACATTGAAACGGATTGTAGCGGAACGCGGGACTTCTACGACACCATTTTGCGCAAATCCCGCCAGAACTCCGGGTACGACTTCACGACCACCTCCGGATGGTCGATGACGACGCCCGGCCGGCGCAGCCCCACCAGGGCCATGCTCATGGCGATGCGGTGGTCTCCCCGGGGGTCGACGCGCACCTCCTCCGTGGGAGGATCGGCCTCGTGCCAGAGACCGGGAAGCCACAGGCTGTCCCGCCCTTCGCGGGCGTCGGCCCCGGCCTTGCGCAGCTCCGTGGCCATGGCGTCCAGGCGGTCGCTCTCCTTGATGCGCAGGTGGGCCACGTTGTGGATCAGCGTCTCCCCGCTGGCGAACGGCGCCAGGGCGGCGAGCGTCGGGACCTGGTCGGGCATGTTGGAGAGGTCGGCCTTGATCCCCTTGAGGTCCTGGCCGCGGACGCGCAGGACGTCCCCCTTCCAGCTCACCTCGGCCCCCATCTCGGCCAGCAGGTCGATGAACTCGCGGTCGCCCTGGCGGGAATCGCGGGAGAGGCCGTCCAGCAGCACGTCCCCTTCCGTGAGGGCGGCGGCGGCGGCGGGATAGCAGGCGGCGGAGAAGTCCCCCTCCACCCGCAGGCGGCCGGCCCGCAGCGTCGACGGGCGCACGCGGTAGGCCCGGGGGCCGGCGCGCTCGATGTGGCCGTCGAAGGCGGCGGCGGCGGCCAGGGTCACGTCCACATAGGGGCGGGAGGTCAGGGAAGGGACCTCCACCACCACCTCCTCGGGGGCGCGCAGGGCGGCCATCAGGATCGCCGAGAGGTACTGGCTGGACTCGCCCGCGTCGAGGGTGGCGGCGCCGCCGCGCAGGCTGCCGCCCTCGATACGCAGGGGCACGTAGCCCTCGGCGGCGAGGTACTCGATCCGTGCCCCGAGCTGGCGCAGGGCGTCCACCAGGGGACCCACGGGGCGCTCGCGCAGGCGCGGGATGCCGTCCAGCCGCCAGCGGCCGGGGATCACCGCCAGGGTGGCCACCAGGAAGCGGAGCATGGTGCCGGCGTTGCCGCAGAAGACCTCCACCTCTTCCCGAGGCGGGCCGGTGGGATCCAGGCGGACTTCGTCCTCCCCCTCCTCCACCCGGAAGCCGCAGCGGCCCAGGGCCGCCATGAAGAGGCGGGTGTCCTCCGCCTGGAGCGGGCGCTCGATCACCGCCGGGGAGCCGGAGAGCAGCGCCAGGTTGAAGTACCGGTGCGTCATGCTCTTCGACGACGGCACGCGCACCCGGCCGCGCGCCCGGCGGCCGGCGGGCACCGCGAAGGGCTCAAGCTGCGTCGAAAACGAGTCCGTCATAGCCGAACTCCACGCCCTCGGGGAGCGGGTCGTCGTGGTCCACCTCGTGGGCCATGTGGGTGAGGATGGTACGGCGGGCCCCGATCCGCCGCGCGGTCGCGACCGCCTCCTCGACAGAGAAGTGCGTCGAGTGGGGGCGATGGCGCAGGGCGTCCAGGATCAGGACCTCCACCCCGTCCAGCAGACGGAAGCTGGTCTCGGGGATCACGTTGCAGTCCGTCACGTAGGCGAAGCCGCCGATCCGGTAGCCGAAGACCTCCATCTCGCCGTGCCAGACCGGGACGGGGACGACCGTCCGCCCCAGCAGCTCGAAGGGCTCGCGCACCTCGATCAGGTCGAGCTGCGGCTTGCCGCCCCCCTCCTGGCCGGGCTCGAAGACGTAGGCGAACGCCCGTCGCAGGTTGCGCAGCGTCTCCGCCGAGCCGTAGCAGGGGATGGCCGCCCGCTGGCGGAAGTTGAAGATCCGCACGTCGTCGAGCCCGAAGATGTGGTCGGCGTGAGAGTGGGTGAAGACGATGGCGTCCACCCGGGGCAGGCCGAAACGGAGCGCCTGCTGGCGCAGGTCGGTGGAGGTGTCGACCAGGACCACCCCTGCCGCCATCTCCAGCTTGAGGCCGGGGCGCATGCGCTTGTTCCTGGGGTTGTCCGAAAGGCAGACCGGACAGGTGCAGCCGATCACCGGGATCCCCGTCGAGGTCCCGCTGCCGAACATGGTGACGCGCAAAGACATCGGACCGGGGATCTTACCCCAGCCACTCGATGGACCGGCTCCTGAACCATGCGTCGAGGAGGCGGACCTCGCCGCCGGGCACCGTCCAGACCCGCGGCTCGTGGAAATGTCCCAGCAGCAGGACGTCGTACCCTTCGGCCAGGCGGCGCTCGGCGTAGCGGCGGATGGGCTCCTCGGGGAGGGCCGCCTTGTGCTTGAAGTTGGTCTGGGAGAGCTTGCGCTCGGTGGAGTGGACCAGGCGGTGGGCGAGCCTGCGGGGGAAGCTGCCCACCGCGAAGCGGACGGGGGCGCTCTTGGAGAGGCGGCGCCAGAAGCGGTACTTCCAGTCGCGGTCGTTCAGGCCGTCGCCGTGGACGGCGAGGTAGCGGACGCCTCCGATCTCGAAGGAGGTCTCCAGGGCCACGCGGTCGAAGGCGTCGGCGTAGGGGCTGCCGGCGAGGAAGAAGTCGCGGTTGCCCTCCACGTACTCGACCACCACGCCCTGCCGCCGGAGGTCCCGCAGCGCCTCCACCACGGCGGCGATGTCGGCGGTCTCGAAGCTGGGGAAGCCGATCCAGGCCTGGAAAAGGTCGCCCATCAGCACCAGGTGGCGGCACCCCTGGGCGGGAAGGGCCCGGAGCTGTTCGAGGAGCGGGCCGGCCGGTCCGCCGGGACCGCTCACGTGGGCGTCCGCGATGACGGCGATGGACATCTAGACGATCGTCAGCTTCGGCTTCAGCTCTTCCTGCCGGGCGACCTCCTGGACGACCGACTCGGCGACGCGGCGGAAGGCCTCGGCGTGGCGCCCCTGCGGCTCCGCCACCACGATCGGCACCCCGGCGTCGCCGCCCAGCACGATCTGGGCGTCGAGCGGGATGGCGCCGAGGAAGGCGGTCCCCAGGACTTCGGCCGTCCGCTGGCCGCCGCCTTTCTTGAAGATGTCGGTCTCGTGGCCGCAGTGCGGGCAGACGAAGGTGGACATGTTCTCCACGATCCCGATCACCGGCACGTTGACCTTGCGGAACATGGCGAGGCCCTTGCGGGCGTCGATCAGGGCCACGTCCTGCGGCGTGGTGACGATCACGGCGCCGGCCAGCGGGATGCGCTGCGTCACCGTGAGCTGGGCGTCGCCCGTGCCCGGCGGCAGGTCGAGGATCATGTAGTCCAGCTCGCCCCACTCGACGTCCCCCAGCATCTGCTCGATGGCCCGCATGACCATGGGGCCGCGCCAGATCACCGGCGTGTCCTCCTCCAAGATGAAGCCGAGGGACATCACGCGCAGGCCGTACTTCTCGAAGGGGAGGATGCGGTTGCCGATGACCCGCGGCTTCTCGGTGATGCCCAGCATCATGGGGACCGAGGGGCCGTAGATGTCGGAGTCGAGCAGGCCCACCTTGTAGCCGAGCCGGGCCAGCGACACCGCCAGGTTGGCGGCTACGGTGGATTTGCCCACCCCGCCCTTGCCGCTGGCCACGGCCACGACGTGGCGGACGCCGGGGATCAGCGACGAGTCCTGGGAGATGGCCTTCTGGGCCGACTCCTCCCGCGTGGGAGGTTTGGTGACGTTGATGTTGACCCGGGCCTCCCGGACCCCGGGCAGGGCGCGGAGGACCCGCTCGGTCTCCTCCCGCACCTTCTCGGCCGCCGCCGGGTTGTGGGTGGACATCTGCAGGTCCACCGAGACCGCGCCGTCGCGGGCCGTGACCGTGTGGACGAAGCCGAACGAGACGATGTCCCGGCTCATGCCGGGGAACTTCACCGTCTTCAGGGCGTCCCACACCTGGGATTCGAGATCGTTTGCCATGGGGTGATCGTACTCCTATTCCTCGGCCGCCAGGCTCAGCCCCGCCAGTTCCGCGATCCGCCGCCGCACCTCTTCGGTCAGCTCCCCCTTGCGCCGCAGCCCGTAGGCGGCGGGATCGATGGGCGGACCGTACGCGACGGTGACCTTGTCGGGCCGGATGGCCCAGCTCCCCTTTTGCTGGATCGTCCGCGTCCCGCGGATGCCCACCGGCACGATGGGCAGGCCGAACTTGAGGGCCAGCAGGAAGCCGCCGCGCTGGAACGGCAGCAGGGTGTCGGTCCTCGACCGGGTGCCCTCGGGAAACATGAGGACGGAGGTGCCCGAGCGCAGCCGGGCCGCGGCCGAGGCGAAGGTCTGCCGGGCGGTGCTGCGGTCGGCCCGGTCCACCGGGATGAAGCCGCCGGCCTTCATCGCCCAGCCGAAGAGGGGAATCAGGAACAGGCTCCGCTTGGCGATCATGCGGACCTGCCCGGGAGCGGTGGCGAGGAGCACGGGGATGTCGAACAGGCTCTGGTGGTTGCTGAGGAAGACGTAGCTCCTTCCCGGCTCCAGGGCGGGGTCGTAGCGGCAATCCACCCGCGTGAAGCTGGCGGCGAGCAGGCCGTGCGACCAGATCCGCATGACGCCGAAGGACCAGTTCCCCCGCGGCGGAATCCAGCTCACGGCGAGGGTCAACACCGCCAGAATGGCCGAGCCGAGGACGAGGAAGGCGTTCCCGGTGAAAGTCGCCAGGGCGGTCAGCCACAAGGGCGCGCGGGATGGACGGGCGGGTTCCATGAACGGGGGCCTATTGTGTACGAGGGGTGAGTGAGCGTCCAGAGGGCTCATGGCACGGGAACTGCTAGAATGCTGCCGGACCATGGCCCAGACCAGCACCTTCGCCCGCCGGTTCCATCTGTTGACGCTGCTGCGCGCCAGCCTGGCCGCGGGGGCGCTCTACGACTTCTCCTTCGCGGTCCTGATGGTCGCGGCGCCCGAGGTGCCGGCGCGGATGTTCAGCCTGCCGCTGCCGCCGCTGCCCGAGGGCCGGTTCTATCTGTGGATCCTGGCCACGCTCCTGACCATGCTCGGCGCCCTCTACCTCGCCGCGGCCCGCGATCCGCGGCGGTACAGCGCCATCATCGGCGTGGCCATCGGCGGCCGGGCGCTCGGCGCCCTCGCCTTCGCAATCGCCGCCCTGACCGGTCAAGGTCTCGGCGGTCTCATTCCGCTGGCGGTGGCGGACCTCACGTTCAGCGTGGTCCACGCCGGCGCCTGGTTGCCGATCCGCTCGTGAAACCCGGAGACATCGCTGAACAGACGGGAGGGCTGGGCGTCCTGACCGCGAGGGCGTTCCTGGCCATGTTCCGCCCCCCCTACGAGATCGGCCTCTGGGTCCGCCAGATGGAGCAGATCGGCGTGCGCTCGCTGTTCGTGGCCAGCATCACCACCATCTTCACCGGCATGGTGCTGGCCCTCCAGACCGCCCTCTCGCTGCCGTCGCTGGGGATCAAGTACTACATCGGCTCGGTGGTCTCGAAGTCGCTGGTCCGCGAGCTCGGCCCGGTGCTCACCGCCCTGATCGTCGGCGGCCGCATCGGCTCCGGCATGACGGCCGAGATCGGCACCATGAAGGTGACCGAGCAGATCGACGCCCTGCGCTCCATGGCCACCGACCCGGTCAAGAAGCTGGTCGTCCCCAAGCTCGTCGCCACCCTGATCATGCTGCCGGCCCTGACGCTGATCGGCGACGCCCTCGGCATCCTGGGCGGTCTGATCGTCGCCGCCTTCACGCTCAACCTGACGCCGGGGCTCTACCTCAACGACGTCTTCGAGTCGCTGACCCTCGGCGACGTCATGAGCGGCCTGGCCAAATCCTTTTTCTTCGCCTACTTCATCGCCATCGTCGGCTGCTACAACGGCCTCAACACCACCGGCGGCGCCGACGGCGTGGGCCGGGCGACCACCAACACGGTGGTGCTCGCCGCCATCCTGGTGCTGATCTCGGACTTCTTCCTGACCAAGCTCTTCTACCTCTTCGCCTAGGAACCGACATGCCGGAAGCCCTGTTCGAGATCCGCGGCCTGACCAAGCGATACGGCAAGAAGCTGGTCCTCGACCGGCTCGACTTTGACATCCTGAAAGGCGAGTGCTTCGTGATCATGGGCCGCTCGGGCACCGGCAAGAGCGTGACCCTGCGGCAGCTCAACGGGCTTGAGAAGCCGGAGGAGGGCAGCGTCAAGTTCGACGGCGTGAACATCACGGAGCTCGAAGAGCGGGAGCTGTTCCCCATCCGCCGCCGCATCGCCATGCTGTTCCAGAGCGGCGCGCTATTCGATTCCATGAACATCCTCGACAACGTGGCGTTCCCCCTGCGGGAGCACACGAAGCTTTCCGAAAACGAGATCCGGGAGACGGTGCGCCACAAGCTCGCCCTGGTCAACCTCAAGGACGTCGAGCGCAAGATGCCTTCCGACCTTTCCGGGGGCATGCGGAAGCGCGCGGCCCTCGCCCGCTCCCTCGCCCTGGACCCGGAGGCGGTGCTCTTCGACGAGCCCACCACCGGCCTCGACCCCATCACCTCGGCCACCATCGGCAAGCTGATCAATTCGATCCAGAAGGAGCTGGGGGTCACCGCCGCGGTGGTGACCCACGACATCGCCCTCGCCCGCCGGGTGGGGGACCGCATCGGGCTGCTCGTCGATGGCAGGTTCCGGTTCGTCGGCGACTGGGAGGCGGCGGAGCGGAGCGACGACCCGGAGCTTGCAAACTTCCTCGCCGGACGCGAGGAGGAGGAAGAACATGTCGCCTAGGACCCGCGAGATCCGCGTCGGACTGGTGATCCTCGTCGCCCTGGGAGTCCTGGCGCTGGGGATCTTCCTGATCGGCGACAAGAACAACCTGTTCACCCGCAAGAACCTCTACTACGTGGATTTCGGCTCGGTGAGCGGCCTCAAGCCCGGCAGCCCCGTGCAGCTCGACGGCGTGGACGTCGGCACCATCCAGCGCGTGGTCCTGCCCGAGAGCCCGTGGAAGAAGAACATCCGCGTCTGGCTGGAGATCGACCAGCACTTCGCCGGGCGTATCCGCGGCCCGGAGAACCCGGTGGCGGTCGTGCAGGGTGAAGTCCCCTCCCGGGCGCGCATAAAGACCCTCGGCCTGCTGGGCGACAAGTTCATCGAGATCACCTCGGGCTCGCCGTCCTACCCGGTCATCCAGCCCTGGCAGGAGGAGAACAAAACGGCCGGCTTCATCCCGGCGGCGCAGCCCACCAACGTCGACGCCCTGATCGCCTCGGGCGAGGACGTGATGGACAACGTCGTCCAGATCTCCCATTCGCTCAACAGCATCCTGGACCGCATGGAGAAGGGCGAGGGCATCCTCGGGCAGCTCACCAAGGACACCCCGCAGAGCAAGCGGCTCCAGGAGTCGCTGGTCGGCACCTCGGAGAGCCTGGAGCGGATCGCCCTCACCATCGAGAACGGCCAGGGCCCCCTGCCGCGCCTGCTCAACGATCCGGCGATGGCGAACCAGCTCTCGCGGTCCCTGGACCGCTTCGAAAGCATCCTCGCCAAGGCCGAGACCGGCGAAGGGCTCCTCCCCGGGCTGCTCAACGACCCCTCGACCCGGACGCAGTTCAACGAGACCCTGGCTTCCCTGCAGGGAGTGGCGCAAGATCTGCAGGCGTTCACGGCCGATCTGGAGTCGAGCGACGCCCTGCTCCCCCGTCTGGTGAAGGACGAGGAGTATGGCCGTGAGGTCGCCGAGCAGTTGCGGCAGTTCGTGACTCGCCTCAACGAGGTCTCCTACAAGATCTCGGAGGGGGAGGGCACGGCGTCGAAGCTGATCAACGACCCGCAGATCTACGACGCCGTCAATGACATCATCATCGGCGTCAACGAATCCCGGATGCTGCGCTGGCTGATCCGGAACCGGCAGAAGAAGGGGATCGAGACGCGCTACGAAGAGACCAAGGACGCGATCGAGGGGGCGGGGGGCACGCCGCCGCCGCTGGACAAGGGGCCCGATGTCGTGGAGCCGCCGCAGGCTCCCCCGTCTCCGCCTCCGGCGCCGCGTGAGCCTGGAACGGTGCCGCCGCCGGCCGGATCGGAAAAGCCCGATCCCGCGGGCCCGCCGCCACCCACGAAAGGAAACTGAGCTCCAACCATGCCTTCCCACATCCTGGTGACCGGCGGCGCCGGCTTCATCGGCTCGCACCTGACGCGGCGCCTGCTCGCCCGGGGCGACCGGGTGACGGTGCTGGACGACTTCAACGATTTCTACGATCCCGCCCGCAAGCGGGAGAACGTGGCCCCGCTCCTCGGCCGGGACGATTACCGGCTGGTCGAGGGGGACATCCGCGACGCCGCCCTGGTGGACCGTCTGTTCGCCGAGGGCCGGTTCGACGCCGTCGTCCATCTGGCGGCCCGCGCCGGGGTGCGCCCCAGCCTCCAGGAGCCGATCCTCTACGAGGACGTCAACTGCATCGGCACCCTGCGGCTGCTGGAGGCCGCCCGCCGGCACGGTCCGAAGATCTTCATCTTCGGCTCGTCGTCCTCCGTCTATGGCATCAACGAGAAGGTCCCCTTCGCGGAGGACGACGAGGTCAACCAGCCGATCAGCCCCTACGCCACCACCAAGCGGACCGGGGAGCTGCTCTGCTACAACTACCATCATCTCTACGGCTTCCGCACCGCCTGCCTGCGATTCTTCACGGTCTACGGCCCCTGGCAGCGGCCGGAGATGGCGATCCACAAGTTCACCGACCTGCTCTGGAAGGGCCGCGCCATCCCCATGTACGGCGACGGCGAGAGCCGGCGCGACTACACCTACGTCGACGACATCGTGGACGGCATCGTGGCGTCGCTGGACCTCGCCCCCGGCTTCGAGATCTTCAACCTGGGCGGCGCCGACACCACGTCGCTCCGCGATCTGGTCCACTGGATCGCCGCAGAGCTTGATGTAGAGCCCAGGATCGACTATCTTCCGGCGCAACCCGGGGACGTGCCCATCACCTATGCCGACGTCTCGAAGGCGGCGCGGCTGCTGGGATACGCTCCGAAGGTCCCCATCCGGGAAGGCCTGCGCCGGTTCGTCTCCTGGTACCGCGAGCGCGCCGAGGCGCGCGCAGAACCTCAAACTCTTTCTTCAAGCGAGCCACAACGATGAAGATCTGCGTCGTGGGTAGCGGATATGTCGGCCTGGTGACGGGCGCCTGTCTGGCGGACTTCGGCATGGACGTGGTGGGGGTGGACAAGGACCGCTCCAAGGTGGACGCCCTCTCCCAGGGCAAGGTGCCGATCTACGAGCCCGGTCTCGAGACCCTGGTCCAGAAGAACATGGCGGAGGGGCGGCTGCGCTTCTCCACCGACCTCGGCCCGGCCATCGAAGAGGCGCAGGCCATCTTCATCGCCGTGGGCACGCCGCCGAAGTCCGACGGCTCGGCCGACCTCACCTTCATCCGCGAGGTCGCCGCCTCCATCGCCCAGCACCTGAACGACTACAAGATCATCGTCACCAAGAGCACGGTGCCCATCGGCACCGGCCAGATGATCGAGAAGATGGTGCGCGAAGGCGCCGGCCCCAAGGCCCGCTTCGCCGTGGTCAGCAACCCCGAGTTCCTGCGCGAAGGCTCGGCCATCGAGGACTTCATGCAGCCCGACCGCGTGGTGATCGGCACCAAAGATCCCCGCGCCGCCGAGCTGATGAAGGACGTCTACTCGCCGCTGGCGTCGGCGGACGTGCCGTTCATCGTCACCGGCGTCGAGACCGCCGAGCTGATCAAGTACGCCTCCAACGGCTTCCTGGCCACCAAGATCTCGTTCATCAACGAGGTGGCGCAGATCTGCGAGGCCTGGGGCGCCAACGTCGAGGTGGTGGCCAAGGGCATGGGCCTGGACAGCCGGATCGGCCCCAAGTTCCTCTCCGCCGGCCCCGGCTTCGGCGGCTCCTGCTTCCCCAAGGACACCCGCGCCGTGGCCCAGATCGCCCGCGAGGCCGGCCTCAAGTTCCGCATCATCGAGGCCGTCCTGGAGGTCAACGAGGTCACCCAGAAGCGGATGGTCGAGAAGATCGGGACGGCGCTCGGCGGCTTCGCCGGCAAGACCCTCGGCGTCCTCGGCCTCTCCTTCAAGCCGAACACGGACGACATCCGCGAGTCCCCGGCCCTGCCCATCGTCCAGGCCCTCCTCGACGGCGGCGCCACCGTGCGCGCCTTCGATCCCGAGGCGATGGAGGGCTGCCGGCCGCTGTTCCCCGACGTCATCTTCTGCGACAGCGCCTACGAGGTGGCCGGCGGGGCGGACGCCCTGATCATCGTCACCGAGTGGAACCAGTTCCGGAAGCTGGACCTCGACCGGCTCCATCGCCTGCTGCGGGAACCGGTGGTGATCGACCTGCGGAACCTGTACGAGCCCGAGACCATGGCCGCGCACGGCTTCCGCTACGTCTCGATCGGCCGGCCGGAAGGCGTCCCCGAGGCCGTCCCTCAGGCGGTGGCGGGAGGGCGGCAGTGAGCCGAGCGGTCATCACGGGAGGGGCCGGCTTCCTCGGCTCCCATCTCTGCGAGCGCGCGCTCGCCGAGGGGCACGAGGTCGTCTGCGTCGACAATCTGGTGACCGGGCGGACGGAGAACATCGCCCATCTGCTGCCGCGCGGCGACTTCCAGTTCCTCCACCACGACGTCTCCAAGCCGTTCGAGCTGGAAGGGCCGGTGGACTTCGTCCTCCACTTCGCCTCCCCCGCCTCTCCCATCGACTACCTGGAGCTGCCGATCCAGACCCTGAAGGTGGGGTCCCTCGGGACCCACAACAGCCTGGGCCTGGCCAAGGCCAAGGGGGCGCGGTTCCTGCTCGCCTCCACCTCCGAGGTCTACGGCGATCCCAAGGAGCACCCGCAGAAGGAGTCCTACTGGGGGAACGTCAACCCGGTGGGCCCCCGCGGCGTCTACGACGAGGCCAAGCGGTTCGCGGAGGCCATGACGATGGCCTACCACCGCTATCACGGCCTCGACGTCAGGATCGTACGCATCTTCAACACCTACGGCCCGCGCATGCGCGTGCGCGACGGCCGGGTGGTGCCCGCCTTCGTCCAGCAGGCCCTGACGGGCGAGCCCATGACGGTGTTCGGAGAGGGCAGGCAGACCCGCTCCTTCTGCTTCGTCAACGACCTGATCGAGGGGATCTGGCGGCTGCTGATGAGCGACCTCCGGGAGCCGTGCAACATCGGCAACCCCCACGAGATGACCATCCTGGAGTTCGCGGAGACCATCAAGGCCGCCACCGGCAGCGCGAGCCCGATCGTCTTCAAGCCGCTCCCGGTGGACGATCCGATGCAGCGCCAGCCGGACATCACTCGCGCCCGCGAGCGCCTGGGCTGGGAGCCCAAGGTCGCGCTGCGGGAGGGGCTGGAGAGCACGATCGCCTATTTCCGCTCGGTCCTCAGCGAGCAGGGCGTGCTCCAGGGATAGAATCCATCCATGCAAGACCCACTGAAGTCCCTCGCCTACGCCCTGGAGAAGTATCCGGAACGGGTGGAGATGGTGCCCATCGAGCGGCTGGTCACCGACAGCGGCCGGCAGAACGCGAAGCGCCCGGCCTACGTGACGCTCTCGGTGCCCGACGAGGTGGTGAAGAGCCTCAAGGGGAGCCGCGAGAGCAAGGATCTGGTCCTGCTGGTGCGGGTGCCCAAGGAAATCCTGGAGCGCTCCGAGAGCCTGATCGTGCTGCCCGGGGAGGTGCGCTAGATGGCCACCGTGCACTGCGCCCGCTGCGGCCGTCCCGAGGCCCCCGCCATGACCCGCACGCCCCTGCCGGGCCAGCAGGGCCAGGAGATCCGCGCCCGGATCTGCCAGGACTGCTGGAACGAGTGGGAGCGGATGGAGGTCATGGTGATCAACGAGCTGCGGCTCAACTTCATGGACCCCGCCTCGCAGGAGATCCTCGGCAAGCACATGCGGGAGTTCCTCTTCCCCGGGACGGGGGAGGAAGCCGGTCCTGAAGCTCCCTAGACGGCGGGCCTCGTGAGAGTCCCCCGCCACCTCCTTCTCCGCTTCCTCGCCCTGGTCGTCATCGTCGGCGTCGGCTTCGCGGTCCTCCGCTGGTCGCCGCTGGCGGACTACCTGACGGTCGAGAAGGTCTCCGCCGTCCTGGAGCGGCTGCGCGGCGCCTGGTGGGCTCCCGTGGCGCTGATCGCGGCCTACATCCTCCTCTGTCCGCTGATCCCGGCGACGCCGATGATGGTCGCCGGCGGCATGGTGTTCGGCCCGGTGATGGGGACGGTCTACAACCTGATCGGCACGTTCCTGGGCGGCACCACGACCTACTACCTCGGCCGGGGTTTGGGACGGGACTTCGTGCTGTACGTGGCGGGGAAGAAGCTCAAGAGGGTGGAGCGGGCCATCTCCCGGCGGGGATTCTGGAGCCTGGTCGGAATCCGTTTCCTGCCGCTCCCCTTCCCCGTGGTCAACTACTGCGCCGCCCTGGCGGGGGTCCGGCCGGCCCTCTTCATGATCACCACCCTGATCGGGCTCGTCCCCGGCGTGACCGTCTTCACCTACTTCGCCTCGCTCCTCGCCAAGACGGCGGAGGCGGACAAGTCCGGCCTGATCCTCCAGTTCATCGTGGCGTCCCTGATCCTGCTCCTCTTCACCGTCATCCCGCAGATCTACACGATCCGGAAGCGGCGGCAACGCTACCTGGAGCTCCGCGGACGGCGGCAGGGCCGGAGCGCGAGCTGAGACGCTCCACGGCCGTTTTCCAGCCTGAAAAACGGCCGCGGAAGCTAAAAACTGTCGCCGGAAGCTTAAAAACCGCCGCGGAGCTTAAAAAACGACGGCGGAGCTTAAAAAATCGCGCCGGAGCTTGAAAAATCGTGGCGGAGCTTGAAAAATCGTGGCGGAGCTTGAAAAACGATTTTTAAGCTTCCGGCGCGGCGGCGGAAGCTAAAAAACCGCGCCGGAAGCTCCGCGACGATTTTTTAAGCTCCGCAGCCGTGCCGGAGCGTTCTACGCCTTCCCTAAGACCGTTTCGACCTCTTTTACGTCGATCAGCAGTGCGCCGCCGCTGATGGACTTCGCGGGCTCGAATTCGTAGTCCCGGATCACCCGGCGGAAGACTTCCTTGAGCGCCCGGGCGCCCAGGCGGGGCTGGCGGCCGGCTTCCAGGGCGATGCGGCGCACCGCCGCCGGCGAAATCGCCAGATGGATGCCCCGGCTCTCGAAATAGGCCCGGCTCTGGTGGAAGGCCGAGTCCGGGGTCTCCAGGAAGATATGGACCAGCTCGTCCTGCCCCAGGTCCTGGAGAAGCACCACGGCGTCGAAACGGGAGAGGAACTGCGGGCTCATCCCGTAGTCGAAGAGATCCTCGTTGCGCAGCCAGTCCCGGAGATGGAAGACCAGCTTCTCCATCACCTTGCCGCCCTCGACCACCGTGACCGGCTGCAAGGCCCCGCGGTCCTTGCCGATGGTGACGCGGTCGAAGACCGAGTCGTAGAGCCCCTCGAAGGCGCCGGCGCAGACGAAGAGGATCTCGGAGGAGTTGACGGTGATGGTCCCGCCGCCGGCCCAGGCCGGGAGCTCGAGCGGGACTGCCTCGTTCTCGATCAGGGTGAGCAGGGCCTCCTGCGCCCGGATGCCTGACACGTTGGGCTGGCCGCCGACGTGGGAGCGGATCTTGTCCACCTCGTCCACGAAGACCAGCCCCGAGGCGGCGCGGCGGAGCAGCATGTCGACCGGCGCGCTGGGGCCGAGCTGCTCGCGCGCCCGCTCCAGAAGACGCCCGAGCACCACCTCGCCGGGCTTGCCGCGCTCGGCCTCCTCGCCCAGGACGTTGGCATGGATGCGCACCACCGCCGAGCGCGCCGCCAGGGTGGGGTCCGACGCCAGGTAGGACTCGACGGCCCGCATCAGCGTGGTCTTGCCCGTGCCCGACGAGCCGATCATCAGGATGTTGCCCACCCGCAGCCCGGCGAGCTGCTTGGAGAGGGCTACCGCCATCTCGCGAACGGCCTCGTCCTGGCCCAGGACACGCGAGGAGAGGGCCGCCGCGATCTCGGCGGGATCGAGGGTGGTCAGGGGACGGGCCGTCGTCATCTCTAGACCCGCATCAACACCGCCCCCCAGTGGAGGCCGGCGCCCAGGGCCGTGAAGGCCACCAGCGAGCCCTCGGGGGCCTTGCCGGCCTGGCGCGCCTCGTGGAAGGCCAGCGGCAGGGTGGCGGAGGTGGTGTTCCCGTATTTCTGGATGTTGTTGTGGACCTTGGCGTCCGGCAATCCCAGGACCTGCTGCGCCTTCTCGTTGATGCGCAGGTTGGCCTGGTGCATGATGACCAGATCGAGATCCGCCGTGGTGTAGCCGCAGCGCTGGAGCACCTCCTGGGTCGCCTCCGGCATGCGGGTGACGGCCAGCTTGAACACGGCCCGGCCGTCCATCACCGGCACCGTGTCCGCGGCCGCGATCATCTCGGGGGTCACGAAGGGGCGCCGGGCCGAGCCGCCGCCGGGGACGTAGAGGATGTCCTTGTGGTTGCCGTCGCCGTAGAGAGCCGAGGCCAGAATCCCCCGGCCGTCTTCCTGCTGCGCCTTGAAGACCATGGCGCCGGCGGCGTCCCCGAACAGCACCAGCAGGTGGCGGAAACGGGAGTTCCACTGGAATTCCTCGTCGGACAGCGGGCCGGGATCGCGGCCGTGCAGCACCTCGAAGGTGCGCTCCGTGAAGGGCATCAGGGAAGTGTGAACGTCGGTCCCCACCAGCAGGACGGTGCGGGCGGCGCCGCTCCGGATCAGGGCGTCCACCACCTGGAGGCCGTAGGCGTACCCGGCGCACTGCTGCCGGATGTCCAGGGCGGGCAGGGGGCGCATCCCGAGCTTCTGCTGGATCAGCGTGCCCGTCCCCGGGAAGTAGTGGTCCGGCGTCATGGTCGCGCAGACCAGGTAGTCCACCTCGCCCACCGCCACGCCGGCGTCGTCGAGGGCCGCCCGCGCCGCTTCCGCCCCCAGGTCGGAGGAGCCGACGCCCGGCTCGACGTAGTAGCGGGTCACGACGCCGCTGCGCTCCCGGATCCATTCATCGTTGGTCTCGATGATGCGGGAGAGCATGTGATTGTCCACCTCGAGCGGCGGGACGGCGATGCCGGTGCCCGCGAGGACGGCCCGAGTCTCGGTCATACAGATCCTCCGATCAGAACGAACGGCTACAAGAGAGGGGGCGGCGGCGGAATCGGATCGCGGTTCGGGTCCCGGATGGAATCCCGGGGGCCCTGGGGCTCGATCAGGGTCCGCGGTTGGCTGGGGCCGGCCCCGTACAGCACCGTCAGGTCTCCTTGTTTGACGAAGCGGTAGAGGGGGGCCGGGCGCCGGCCGTCCAGGCCCGAGGGCGCGTCGGCCTCGTAGCTCCAGACCTCGATGTTGCTGGCCCCGGGGCGGGTCGGCACCTCGAAATCGACCTTCGAGGGATTGCCGTAGAGCACGAAGATGGCGCCCCGGTCGGTGCGGCGGCCGCGGATGCCCGACTCGCTGAACTTGCGGTCCGCTTCGGTGACGCGCGCCTCGAAGGTCTCCCGCACCGGATTGCCGGGCCGGTCCGGCGCCGGGTCGCGGCGGCTCCAGAAGGCCTCGACGAAGGCCGCCGCCTGCTGATCGTCCGGCAGCGCCAGGAACTGTTCGATTTCCTGCTGGGTGGCGAGACGCGAGACCGGCCCGATGAGCCAGGCCGTGTAGTCCGGTCCCAGGAAGGGGTTGGTCAGGTCGGCGCGGGAGCGGGAGGCGGAGGCGGTGGTCCCGCCGCCGCTGGCGCACCCCGCGGCGAGGAGGGAGAGGAGCAGGACGGAAGTGACGGCGCGGTTAGCCATGACGACGGAGCAGATCGAGGAACTCCTCGCGGACCTGTTTCTGGTGAAAGATCCCGCGCAGGGCCGAGGTCACCGTCAGCGCTCCGGGCTTCTTGACGCCGCGCATCTCGACGCAGAGATGGCGCGCTTCGATGACCACCATGGCCCCCAGGGGCTTGAGCTTCTGCTCCAGGTAGGTCACGACCTGCTCGGTGAGCCGCTCCTGGAGCTGCGGCCGCTTGGCGTAGAACTCCAGGATGCGGGAGAACTTCGACAATCCCAGGATGCTCTCCCGGGGGATGTAGGCGATGTGGGCGTGCCCGTAGAAGGGCACCAGGTGGTGGGCGCACATGGAGTAGAAGGGGATCTGCGTCTCCATCACCATGTGGCTGTAGCCTTCCTCGTTGGGGAAGGTGGTCACCTTCGGCTCGGCGCCCTCGGCCAGGCCGTGGAACATCTCCAGATACATCTTGGCGACCCGGATGTCGGTCTCCGCCAGGTTGGGGTCCTTCAGGTCCAGCCCAAGGGCGGTCAGGATCCCCCGCACGTGATGGGCGATGGTGCCGAGCTTGCCCTGCTGCTGCTCGTCCAGCTCCGCCATGGCGATGGGCGGGATGTGATCCGGGACGACGACTTCGGGATCGCGGCTCATAGGGCTCCCTATCCTAACACCAGGGGGAGGCGGTAGCGATTTTGCAATCTCCTCCGGCATGGAGGGCTCCCGCCCCGGGGGTCCCCGGTCAAAGGAGGACACTATGCCTTACAGCGTGATGATCTGGCTGGTAGACCGCGAGCACGAGCTGGAAGGCCAGGAAACCCGGCCGACGCGGCACGATCCCGAGCTGAACCCCGGCGCGGCCGTGGGCGTGACGGCGCCTCCCGCGTTCGACCGTTTGAACTACGGCTTCTACGAGACCGAGCACGAGGCGAACGCCGCCCTCAAGGACATCGCCAAGGACCTGGAGAAGAATTCGCCGGTGACCATAAGGAGCGGCAGCCGCACGTTCCTGATCCCGGCGACCCGGGTGCATTACGTCGTCTGCGACGAGGTCATCCGGCCCAAGGACGAATCCATCCCGGCCTTCGCCTCGGTGGACAGCGTCGTGGCCACGGTCTGAGCCGGCCCGCCTCTTGCAATCCCAGGTAGATGGAAAGGAGATATCGAATGGCATCCAAGAGCGCTAGAGACATCATGACGGACAGCCCGGCGGTCTGCACCCAGGATACGACCGCGCAGGACGCCGCGCGGATGATGGAGCAGAACGACTGCGGCAGCCTGCCCGTGGTCGAGAGCCGTGACTCGATGAAGCTGATCGGCATGGTCACCGACCGCGACCTGGCCCTCCGGGTCCTCGGCCGCGGCCTGAATCCCGATACGAAGATCCGCGAGGCGATGACCCGCAACGTCTCCTCGGTCAAGCTGGACGACGACCTCGACGCCGTGGAGCGGGTCATGTCGGGCCAGCAGGTCCGGCGCGTCCCGGTGGTTGACGGCGGCGACCGCGTGGTCGGCATCATCGCCCAGGCGGACCTCGCCCGCGAGCTGGACTCGGTGGGCCGCAAGGACTTCACCCGGGTGGTCGAGAAGATCTCCCAGCCCTGAAGCCCGACTCTCCCCAACCCCTCTCTCCCGGGCTGCCTGGGGAGAGGGGAAAGGACAGCAAGGACACCAAAGACACCAAGGACCTCAAGGACAACTTGCTTCGTCCCTGGTGTCTTTGGTGTCCCTGGTGTCCTTGCTGTCCTATGGGCCCTACCTGATCCGGTTCCCCTGCTCGTCGTAGTCGTAGACCCCGCGCCCGACCTTGCGGCCCAGGCGGCCGGCGCGGACGTGCTGCACCAGGATCTGGTTGGGCCGGTAGGCCTCCCCCAGGGTGCGGTGCAGGAACTCCAGGATCGACAGCCGGACGTCCAGCCCCACCAGGTCCACCATCTCGAACGGACCCATGGGATGGTTGAGGCCCAGCTTCAGGGCGGTGTCGATGTCCTCCGGGCTGGCCACCCCTTCCTGGAGCATGCGGAAGGCTTCGTTGCCGATCACGGCGTTGATGCGCGAGGTGACGAAGCCGGGGGCCTCGTTGACCAGCACCACCTGCTTGCCCATGCGCTCGGAGACCTGCCGGAGCACGTCCAGGGTCTCCTGGGAAGTCTCCAGCCCCTTCACCAGCTCCACCAGCTTCATCACGTGGACCGGGTTGAAGAAGTGCATGCCGGCGAAGCGCTCCGGCCGGCCGGAGGCGGCGGCCATCTCGGTGATCGAGAGGGCCGAGGTGTTGGAGGCGAACAGGGCGTGGTCGGGGGCGTGCAGGGCGACCACCCGGAAGGTCTCGACCTTGAGGGCGATGTCCTCGGGCACGGACTCGATGATCAGGTCGGCCCGGTGCGCGGCCTCGAGCAGGTTCTCCTCCAGGCGGAGCAGCTCCTTGGCCTTCCGCGCCGCCTCGGCGTCGACCTTCTTGAGCTCGACGCCCTTGTCGAGATTGCGGTGGATGCTGGCCTCGGCCTTGCGCAGGGCCTCGGCGGAGGTGTCGTACAGACAGGTGTCGTAGCCGGCGAGGGCGGAGACGTGGGCGATGCCCCGCCCCATCGTGCCGGCGCCGAGCACGGTGATGGACGAAATCTGGGGTGCCATGGGTCCTTTCAGGAGACAGGGATGTTGTGGGCGCCGGTGGTTCTGGCGGCCAGGTTGCGCAGCTCGTCCGCGATGGCCATGGTGTTGCGCACGGCCGCGGCGGCCAGCTCCTGGAGCTCCGGCGTGGTGGCGTGCCGCTCCAGGACCTCGCGGCCGAGCTGGTGATGGTGAAACTCTTCGGGTTGGATGGTCTCCTCGTACAGCCGGGCCGTGTCGTGGTCCCCCACCTCGCGGCAGAAGCGCACGAACTGGGCGTTGCGCACGGTGGCGATCGCCTCGCTGGCGAAGGGGCCGGCGGCGATGCGCTCGACCGTGGTGCGCAGCCCGCGCAGGTACTGGTACAGGGGGCTGTGGCCGTCGGCCAGGGGATCGAAGCCGGTCAGGTCCTCGCCAAGCCGGACCAGACGGTCGCTGATCATTCCATAGTGTTTCATCTCGTCGCCGCACTGGAGGGCGAGAGCCATCTTGGCGTCCAATTCGGGGGTGCTGGGGAGCCAGAGGGCGGCCAGCTCGCTGGCCTCCAGCTCGCTCTTCAGGGCCAGGCGCAGGAGGGTGACGACGTCCACCTCGCCTTCGGACTCGGACTCCAGCGTGTCCGTCTCTCCCAGACGCGCGAAGATCTGATCCATCTCCTCGACCAGACGCGCGACGAATTCATGGCTGTCCACGGGAAGCTCCTCTCTCGATCCGTTCCTATTCTATCCCCGCGGGCTCAGGCGTCGAGGGTCCGCAGCACCGCCCGCACGGGGGAGGCGTCCAGCCCCGCCATCTTGAGCGGCAGGGCGATCAGCTCGTAGACCCCCTCCGGCACGCCGTCCAGCACCAAGCCTTCCAGGATGGCGACGCCGCCGCGGAACAGGGCGTGATGGGCGTCCAGGGTCTTGCTGTCGAAGGGGTCGACCGAGGGCGTGTCCATGCCCACCAGGAGCGCCCCCTTCTCGGCCAGCAGGGCGGCCATCTCGGGGGAGAGGGCCGTGAACCGCTCGGGGAACGTCCGGCGGTCGCGCACGCTCTCGCTCTTGAACAGGATGCGTCCCGGGTTGGCGAGGTCGATCCCCTCGACGTGCCGGGGCTCGATCAGCGGCTGCGGCGGCACCCGCACCACCCGGCAGGGTCCGAGATAGCGCTCCAGGGGCATGGCGGAGATCCCCTCGCCCCGGGGCTCGGTGTGGAACGGCGCGTCGGCGTGGGAGCCGAGGTGCGGCGTCGTGGTGACCGCCGAGAGGTTGACGCTGGCGCCGTTGGCGATGGACCAGGTCAGGCGGGACTGGAATTGCGTGTCGCCGGGCCAGACCGGGATCTCCGGCCGGATGGTGGGCGAGAGGTCGTAGAGCATGGCGCCCTCCTTGAGACCCCTCGGATCATAGCGCGTAAATCCAAATCCCCCTCCGCCGGCGGTCCGGGGGGACGCTGAGGCCTACGCCAGCTCCGCGATCCCCTTCTCCATCCGCCTTACCAGCTCCGGCAGCGCGCCCTCGTCCACCGAGCAGTGGGCGATCCGCAGGTAGCGCGGGGCGATGGAGATCAGGCCGGTGTCGTGCCGGTCCAGCAGGTGGCGGCGGACGGTCTCGGAATCAAGGCCCAGCCGCTCGGGCAGCTCCACCAGGGCGAAGCAGCCGGAGTTGAAGGGAAGGGTGGCCATCAGGCCGGGGTCCGCCCCGGCCAGGGCCCCCTTCAACGCCCGATACCGCCCCTCCAGGAGTTGCCGCACCGCTTCGATCTCGGCCTCGACGCCCTCCTTGCGGAGGGCCTGGAGGAGGATCTCCTGGCTGGTCGCCACCGGGGAGCCGATCACCGAGCGCACCAGCGTCTTCACCTTGCTCTCCAGCGACCGCGCCGCTTCCGATTCCGGCTCCACGGCGAAGGTCAGGAAACCGACCCGGCCGCCGAAGAAGGAGAACTCCTTGGTGGCCCCGTCCACCTTGACCGCCACCAGGTTCGGGTGGGCCCCCGCCAGCTCCCAGAAGAGCGAATCGCGGGGGATGTCCGGCTCGAAGACCAGTCCGGCGTAGGCGTCGTCGCATATCAGGACGAGAGGTCTGCGCGCGGCCACCCCGAGGAGGGACTCGACCGTGGCCCGCCGCTCCTCCGGGTCCGGGGAGTATCCGCCGGGATTGGACGGGATGTTGAGGATCGCCACCGCCGGCTCGCCCTCCGGCAGGTCCGCCAGGGCATCGGCCACGGCCCGCGGGTTGTACCGCCCGTCCACGTAGGCCGGGGCGGTCAGCACCTTCGCTCCCGTGCGCACGGCGAAGGCCTGCCGGTAGTTGCCCCAGAAGGGCTGGGGGACGGCCACCGCCTTCCCCTCGCCCCCGAACAGGTCGGCCAGCAGCGACAGGCCGTGGCTCAGGCCCGCGGTCACCAGCGGCAGGCTGGAGGGAGCCCCGGCCGGCGCCGAACGGCGCTGCCACTCGCGCCACCGCTGGCGGACCTCCGGCATCCCCTCGACGGGGGAGCCGGCGGCGGCCTGGGCGGGAATGCCGGCGGCGAAGAAGACCCTTTTCCCGAGGGGGGAGAGGGCCTGGAACAGGGCCGGGGTTTCCCGTTCGAGAGGCGCGTTGACCGCCGCCGCCATATCGCGCATGGCGGCAGAGTATAGCGGCGATCTCGGACCGGGCTGTCCCGTCCCGGCCCGCTTTCGTATCTCTTATAGTTGGCGGCACTCCGAGGAAACCAAAGAATGCCGAGAGCCTTGACATCGACGGTCGTGACGCTGGCGCTCGCCGCCGGCGGCCTGTATGGAGCCCGAATGCCTGAACCGATCTCCTATACGCTGCGTTTCCCCGCTCCCCAGACGCATTACGTCGAGGTCGAGGCCTCGATCCCCACCGACGGCCGGCCCGAGGTCGAGCTGTTGATGGCGGTCTGGACGCCCGGCTCCTACCTGGTCCGGGAGTACTCCCGCAACCTCGAGGCGGTCTCGGCCGCCACCGAGGCGGGCCGGCCATTGGGCGTCGAGAAGACGGCCAAGAACCGTTGGCGGGTGCGGACCGGGGGCGAGCCCCGCATCAAGGTGCGCTACCAGGTCTACTCGCGGGAGATGTCGGTGCGGACCAACTTCGTGGACTCCGCCTTCGCCATCCTCAACGGCGCCCCCACCTTCCTGACCCGCGAAGGGGCCCAGGACCGGCCGCACGACGTGCGGGTCGTCCTGCCGCCGGACTGGAAGCTCTCGGCCAGCCCGCTGCCGCCGGTCCCGGGCGGCGGCGACAACACCTGGCGGGCCGACGACTTCGACACCCTCGTCGACTCCCCTCTCTACGCCGGCAACGCCACGGTCCACCGGTTCGAGGTGGCGGGCCGCCAGCACCTGCTGGTCAACGAGGGGGAGGACGGCATCTGGGACGGCCCCCGCTCGGCCGCCGACGCGGCGAAGATCGTCCAGGAGCAGGTGGACTTCTGGGGCGTGGCTCCCTATCCCCGGTACGTCTTCTTCAACCTCCTCACCGAGGGCGGCGGCGGGCTGGAGCACAAGAACGCCAGCACCTTGCTGAGCAGCCGCTGGCGGACGCGCACCCGCGAGGGCTACCTCGACTGGCTGGGTCTGGTCAGCCACGAGCTCTTCCACGCCTGGAACGGCAAGCGCCTGCGGCCGGCCGAGCTCGGACCCTTCGAGTACGAGCGGGAGGTCTACACCCGCGGCCTGTGGGCCGTGGAGGGCTTCACCTCCTACTACGGCGACCTGATGGTCCACCGGGCGGGCTTCTCTACCCGCAAGGAGTACCTGAAGAACCTGAGCCGGGCCATCGAGACCCTGCAGACCACCCCCGGCCGCCTGGTGCAGCCGCTGGACGAGGCCTCCTTCGACGCCTGGATCAAGTTCTACCGGCGGGACGAGAACTCGGTGAATTCCGCCATCAGCTACTACACCAAGGGGGAGGTCGTGGCCTTCCTCCTGGACGCCCGCATCCGCCGCGCCACGGGCGGCGGCCGCAGCCTGGACGACGCCATGCGCCTCGCCTTCCAGCGCTACTCGGGCGAGCGCGGTTTCCGGGAGGAGGAGCTGCTCCGCGTCTTCGACGAGGTGGCGGGAGCCGGACTCGGCGACTGGCTGAAGCGCGCCCTGGAGACCACCGAGGAGCTGGACTACTCCGAGGCCCTGGACTGGTACGGCCTGCGCTTCGTCGAGTCCAAGGAGAAGAAGGACGAGGACGCCGAGGAGCAGCCCGCCGCCTGGCTGGGCCTGGAGATCGAGAACCAGGCGGGACGCCTCGTGGTGACCGGGGTCAAGCGGGAGACGCCCGCCTACGAGGCCGGCGTCAATGTGGGCGACGAGCTCCTGGCCATCGGTGACTACCGGGTGCCCGCCGAGGGGCTGGAGAACCGGCTGAAGAGCTACCGGCCCGGAGAGAAGGCCATCCTCCTGGTCTCCCGGCGGGACCGCCTCACCCGCCTCCCCGTCACCTTCGGCGAGAAGCCCCGCAACCGCTGGAAGCTGGAGGCGGCCCCGAACGCCACGCCGGAGCAGAAGGCGCGGCTGGAGGCGTGGCTGGCCGGGGCGGGGGTGGAGGTGGTGAGGTAGGAGAGAAAGGACACCAGGGACACCAAGGACCTCAAGGACCAAAGACGATACTTATTCGTCCCTGGTGTCCCTGGTGTCCTTGGTGTCCCTGGTGTCCTTGAGGTCCTTTCCTGCTCCGGGCCTGGCAAAGCCTTAAACCAGCTCCCACGTCTTCACCACCCACTCCCCGCCCTCGATCGCCAGCGCTCCGATGTAGTCCGGGGCCGGGCGGAAGTGGTGGAAGAACCAGCGGGCGGCCCGCTCCGCGTCCCCTTCCAGGGTGAGCATGCGGGGCGGCTCGCCCGGGGCGAGGGTGACGTCGAAGGAGTCCAGGGGCGCCGCCAGCCCCTCCCCCACCGCCTTGAGATAGGCCTCCTTCCGCGTCCAGCAGTTGAAGAAGGCTTCCTCCTTGGCGGGGAACGGGATCCCCCGCAGCACCTGCCGCTCGCTCTCCGAGAAGAAGCGCTCCGAGATCTGGTCGCAGTCCGGCATGGGCTTCAGATACTCGACGTCCACCCCGATCTCGGGGCCGAGGACGAAGCCCACCAGGGCCAGCTCGTCGGAGTTGGAGAGGTTGAACTGCAGGCCGCCGGGCGCCGGGGATTCCAGGAACGGCTTGCCCCGGGGGCCGTAATGGAACCGGATCAGCTCCGGCCGGGCCCCGGTGTAGGCGGCGAGGAGCGTCCGCAGGGCGCCCCGGCCCACCACGTACTGCCGCCGGTGCTTCTCGAAGCGGAAGCGGTTTGCCCGCGCCCATTCATCCTGGGACAGAGACCGGCCGAGTTGCTCGACCCGCTCCGGGGCGGGATCGAGCCGGACGGCCCAGACATGGGCTTCGCCGGGCCCCAGGGAGAGGCCCGGCGAGGGAGAGCTTGGCGGGAACCCGGTCACCAGGAACGGGGAAGGGCCGCGGCGGTGACCTCGGCCAGATCCCGCGCCACCGCCTCCAGCAGGAGGTCCTTGGAACCGGTGAGGAAAAAGTGGTCCCCCGGCAGCATCCGCATCCGGAACCGGCCGCGGGTGTGCACCTGCCAGGCTTCGACGTCCTCGCGGGTGACGTCCTCGTCGCCGAGGCCGCCGAAGGCCGAGATGCCGAAGTCGAACGGCTCCTCTTCCTTGAACTCGTACGTCTCGTTCACCGCGAAGTCCGCCCGCAGGATGGGGATCAGCAGGCGCATCAGCTCCTCGTGCTGCAGCACCTCCTCGGGCGTGCCGTTGAGCTCCCGCAGCTTCACCAGGAACTCGGGCTCCGGCAGATCGTAGATCGGCTCCTCGCGGGCAGGCATCTGCGGCGCCCGGCGGCCGGAGGCGAAGAGGTGGAGCGGCAGCGTCCTGCCGCGGCGCCGCAGCTCGCGGGACAGCTCGAAGCCGATGGCCGCTCCCATGCTGTGGCCGAAGAAGACGAACGGCAGATCCATGTAGGGCTGCAGCGCGTCCGCGAGGGCCGTGATCATGGGCTCGGAGCGGTCGAACCCCGGCTCGCGCATGCGGCTCTCGCGACCGGGGAGCTGCACCGGGCAGACCTCGACGTCGGCCGGCAGGGACTTCCCCCAGCCGCGGTAGACGGACGCGCCGCCGCCGGCGTACGGGAAGCAGAACATGCGCAGCCGCGCCCGCGGGTTCACCTCGCGGTAGGCCAGCCAACGGTCTGTGGGATTGCCAGTCGTAGGCTTCACGGCCGGATCAGTTCGCGTCCTGGCCCGCCTGCCGGCTGCGCTCCATCTCTTCCATCTTCTTGCGCAGGGAGAGGGGGCGCATGTCGGTCCAGACTTCCTTGATGTAGTCCAGGCACTCCTGCTTGAGGCCGGACTTGCCGACGTCGTTCCAGCCGAGAGGGTTCTCGCGGTGGGCCGGCCAGATCGAATACTGCTCTTCGTGGTTCACCACCACTTTATAGATCGTAGTGTCTTCTCTATCTTCCCAGCTCATGGGGACATCTCCTTCTGATTTCTTGAATTCTCTTGAGGCGAACCATTCTCCCCCTCTAAGTGTGTCATCGGCGCGGAATGCGTGACAGTCCACCCAAAGGGGAGTGGGCCGGACTGGTGAGGTTATCACGCCCGCCGCGTCCGCGCCCGGCCCAGGGAGGCCACCAGGGCCTCGACGTCCGCCGGCCCGGTCCGGTAATTGGTGATGCAGGCCCGGATGGCCGGCCCCGCCTCCCCCAGGGAGACGTTGCTGATCCAGGCCTCGCCGGAGCCGACCACGTCCGCCACGATCCCCTCCAGGTAGGCCGCGGACCGCCCCGCCGGTCCCGAGTCCACGAAGCAGACCACCGGCAGGGGGGTGTCGTTGACGATCTCCCAGCCCTCCTCCCACAGGCGCTTGCGGAGCAGGTCCCCCATGGCGGTCTGGTGGCGGATCGCGTCCGCGTATCCTCCCCAGCCGGCCACGGCCAGGGAGAGGAAGACTTTCAAGCCGATGAACCGGCGGGACCACTGCATGGAATGGGAGTACGGGTCCGCCACCTCCAGGCCCGCCCCCTCCCGGGGCATGTAGCCGGCGGCGGTGCGGAACGTCCGCTCCAGCACCCCGGGGTGGCGGGTCAGGAACATGCCGGCGCCCATGGGGACCGACAGCCACTTGTGGGCGTCGAAGGTGATCGAGCTGGCGCGGGCGATCCCCTCCACGGCCGGCCGCAGCTCCGGCGCCAGCGCCGCCGCGCCGCCCCAGGCCGCGTCCGCGTGCAGCCAGAGCCCCCCTTCCTCGTCCGCCACCTGGGCGAGGTCGGCCACGGGATCGACGGTGCCGGCGCTGGTCGAGCCCATCGTCGCGACCACCAGGAACGGAGAGAGACCCGCCTCGCGGTCCTCGCGGATGCGGGCCGCGAGGTCCTCGGGGATCATCCGCAGCCGCGAGTCCACCCGCACCTCGCGCACCGCCTCGGTGCCCAGTCCCGATAGGCGCGCCGCCTTGAGGAAGGAATGGTGGGCCTCGCTGGAGACATAGAGCACCGGCTGGCTGCGCAGGGCCAGGAGGCCCCGGCGGCCCACCTCGGGGAAGGCGCGGAGCAGCGCCACGGAGAGGGCGGTATGGTTGGCCTCGGCCCCGCCCGAGGCGAAGACCCCTTCCACCCGGTCCGGGTCGTAGCCGAACCGCGCCCCGAACGCGCGGACCAGGTGCCGCTCCACCTCGTTGGCCCAGGGGTTGTGGCTCCAGGCGGCGAGCTGCGGGTTGAAGGCGGCCACCAGGGCGTCGGCGGCGATGCCCATGGTGGTCGGCGCCGGGTTGAACAGCCCGAAATAGCGCGGATGGGGTGTATGGACCTGCCCCCGCCACAATCCCTCGACAGCGGCGTCCAGCGCCTCCAGGGGCGCGACCGGCCGCTCGAAGTCGAACGGCGCCAGCGCCGCCCGGACCTTCTCGGGATCGAGCTCGGGCGCGACCCGTGCCTCCTCGACCCCCTTCATGTACGTCTCGATGGCCTCGACCAGGCGGCTCCACAGCTCGCCCCGATCTCCGGCGTCCAGCATCAGCATCTCTGGCCTCCCTGCACAAAGCATAAGATAACGGTCCATGACCACCCCGGACCCGACGACGTCCGCCGCCAGCCGGCTCGCTCCCTGCAGTTGGAAACCCAACTGCGTCTCGACCCTGGCGCCTCCCGGTCCCAAGCACATGGACCCCATCCCCTATGACGGCTCCCTGGCCGAGGCGCGGCAGAGGATGCTGAAGGTCCTGCGGGAGTACCCGCGCACCCGGATCGTCCGGGAGGAGCCGGACTATCTGAAGGCGGAGTGCCGTTCCCGGGTCTTCCGTTTCGTAGACGACGTCGACATCGCCTTCGACGACGCCGCCAAGCTGATCCACTTCCGCTCCGCCGCCCGGGTCGGGGTGCGGGACTTCGGGGTCAACCGGAAGCGGATGGAAGAGATAAGGGAGCTGTTCCTGCGCGCGTGAGGGTCTACGAGTACCGCACCCGCGTCCGTCTGCCCCGGCCGCGTCCCGAGGTCTTCGCCTTCTTCGCGGACGCCGCCAACCTCCAGGAGATCACCCCGCCCTGGCTGCACTTCCGCGTCCTGACTCCCCGGGTGGAGATGAAAGAAGGAGCGCTGATCGATTACCGCCTCCGCCTGCGCGGCTTTCCTATCCGCTGGAAGACCCGGATCGCCGCCTGGGATCCGCCCATCCGCTTCGTGGACGAGCAGGTCCGGGGTCCCTACCGCCTCTGGGTCCACGAGCACACCTTCGAGGAGGATGGGGACGGGACGATCGTGACGGACTACGTGCGCTACGCGGTGCCGTTCGGGGCGCTGGCCAACTGGCTCCTGGTGGCCAGGGATGTGCGGGCGATCTTCGAGTACAGGGAGGCGCGGTTGCGGGAGGTTTTTCTCCCTACGAATACGCGTAGCACTCTCGAAACCACTCCGCCTTCAGCGGGATAAAGGCGTTGGAGGTATTACGAAGCGCGGCACTGAACATCGGGGACGCGCAGTACACCTTCTTGTCCAGATCCCTCACCGCCTTGACGGCGGGCGTGAAGTCGCCGTCTCCGGAGAGCAGATAGGCCGCGTCGTACGCATCCTCGACGGCCAGCTTGTACATCTCCACCGCCAGCATGATGTCCACAGCCTTCTCTTTCAGCAACGAGACCCACTGGTAGCGCTGCGCCAAGCCCAGGAGCTCGGCCTGGCACTCCGGCTCCAGCCTGACCCTGCCCAGGAACGCCAGAAGCTCAGCCGACAGCTCGTTGGCCCTGGGCCGCTCCTCGATTCTGCCGAGATGAACCGAAATGCGGGCATCCGTGTTCTGGAGGCGGGAAAGGAACTGCCGCTGCTCCCGGTAGCCCTTATGCTCCTGCTTGAGGGCTCCAATGTAGTAGCGGCTGCCGATCCAGTCGCGAGGGCTGACCAGCTTCCGCGAGATCGCCGCGTAGTCCAGAGCGAACAGATCCTTGACACCACAGCTCCGGCACGCGTGATACCAGTTGTTCCCATCGATGAAGAGAATCGCCCTCTCGGCCACTTGGACCCCAAAAAGAAAAGCCCCGGGTGTGCTTACGCAGACCCGGGGGAGGTAAATACGTCGAGGGCCGAAGCCCCAGACGGTCTCTTCAAGCTGGATCCTACCGAAAGAGAACGCGTCCGTCAACTCCCCTTCGCTCTCTTTCAGAGAACCGCTTGCCTTCACCCGGAATTCCGACCAGAAGAATATCACGAGGGGGGAATTCCAGTGTCCCCTTTCCGCAAGACCCGACGGCCGCTCCATGGCCGGGATATCCTCTCCCGCCATGGACCCCGACCTCCTCTACGCCCCCCACGGCGAGCCGGGACGCTTCTTCTCCCCCTGGCAGCCGTTCAACACGAAGCTCAAGGACATCCTCAAGTGGCAGCTCTCGAAGAAGGAGTTCGACAAGAGCGCTCCGCTCCAGGTGCCGGTGGTCCGGAACGATGGGGCTTATCTAAAGGATAGAGGGCAGCCGGATTCCATCACCTGGGTGGGACACTCGACGTTCGCCATCCAGGACGGCGGCGAGGTCGTCCTGACCGATCCCCACTTCGGGCCCCGGGCGCTGGTCCCCCGCAGGCTCACCCCTCCCGGCATTCCGATCGGGTCCGTGCCGGAGGACGCCTTCGCCGTCCTCTCCCACAACCACTACGACCATATGGACTCGTGGACGGTCCGGCGACTGCCGGACTCCATCCAATGGTTCGTCCCTTTGGGGCTCGGGGACTGGTTCCGGCGCAAGGGACGAAAACAGGTCGTGGAAATGGATTGGTGGCAGACCGCCAGGCATGGCCGGTGGACCCTCACCTGTCTGCCCATCCAGCACTGGTCCAACCGGCTCGGCATGCGCCGCAACTCCACCCTCTGGTGCTCCTGGCTCCTCGAATCCGGCGCGCGGCGGTACTACTTCGCCGGCGACTCCGGCTACTTCCATGGATTCAAGGAGCTCGGCCGCCGGCTCTCCCCCATCGACGTCGCCTTCCTCCCCATCGGTGCCTACGAGCCGCGGTGGTTCATGCGCTCCCAGCACGTCAATCCCGAGGAGGGTTATCAGGCCTTCCTTGATCTTGGCGCACAGGTTATGATCCCCATGCACTGGGGATGCTTCGATCTCACGGACGAGCCCGCGGATCTCGCCCCCAGAGTCCTCTCCGAGGTCCTGGATCGCGAGGGCGCGGACCGGGAACGCGTCCGCACGATGGCGGTCGGCGAGCGCTGGTTCCCGGGATGAAAGGGGCGGCGTTCCCCTCCTGAGGGGCGCTCCGGCCCTCGCTTCTGCGGCCCGGCCCTCCCGAGGGCGGTCGCAGCCTCCGCCGGGGGCGGCTCTCCCCTCCAAAGGGGCGGTCCCGCCCTCTCTTCGGCAACCTGCCCCTCCCGAGGGGGCGCTCGGCCCTCTCCGGGGGCGGCCCACCCCTCCGTGGGGGCCGGGCCGGCCTCTCCCCCTGTGATACAGTTTCCCGTCCACCCGATGCCGTACCCGGGTCCGCAGTCGATGGGAGGATGGGCACGATGAGATCCTCGGCGCAGCGACTTTCCCAAGAGTCGGGGCGCGCCCTGCCCGCCAGGGGCCGAACCGAGAAAGTCGCTCCGAATCGTCCGGTCCAGCTCGAGCTGTTCGGCGGCGTCCGCCCCGTCCAGGCTCCGGCTCTTCCGGGTCCCACTCCGTCCGATCCCAACACCCTGCGGTTCCATCTCCTGCGCCAGCTCAACCGCCTGACGGGCGGCCGGCTCCGCTCCCTGGAGCTGACGGACAACCAGCGCACCATCCTGAGCGTCCGCGCCGGGCGGACCGGCCACCGGGCCCCCTTCGAGCTGCGCATCCACCATTCCTTCACCCAGGCGCCGGACGAGGTGCTGCGGGCCGTCGCCACCTTCGTCGAGAGCAAGCACGGGAGCGACCGGGCGCGGGAGGCGCTGGTGCTCATCCGCGAGCACTTCTCCACCCACAAGGTCAGGGCCCGGACGCGCAAGGTGGTCCTCCGTCCCGAGGGGATGGCCTTCGACCTGCGGGAGGTCTTCGCCGAGCTGAACGAGCGCTACTTCGAGGGGCGCATCGACGCGAGGATCACCTGGGGCAAGGCGGCCACCGGCACCTGCCGGCGCCGGCGGTCGGCCAGCCTCCAACTCGGCAGCTACTCCTATGAGGACAAGCTCATCCGGGTCCACGGGGTACTGGACGAGCCGTCCGTCCCCCGGTACGTGGTGGAGGCCGTGGTGCACCACGAGATGCTCCACGCCGACATGCCGCCGGAGGTCCGCAACGGCAAGCGCCAGTACCACACGCCGGAGTTCCGCCGCCGGGAGCGCCTGTACCGGAACCTCTGGCGGGCCGAGCGCTGGATCGGCGAGAACCTGCCCGGGCTCCTGCGCGCCCGGCAGGCGGCCACGGCGGCCAAGCGGAGCCGGAAGAAATAGCGGGTTGCCCCCAAGCCTTTCTTCTGCAACAATTCCGCAGCGCCCTTAAGTAAAAAGCCGATTGACCCTGTAGTCGAGTTGTAAGCCGACGTGCCGATCCTGAAGCGCGAAGTCGATCTTCACCCCCGACATCTGTTCGAGCTGTCCCCGGTCGCGCATCCCTGGTGGGTGGCCTACGCGCGGAGCCGCCAGGAGAAGGCCCTGGCCCGCCACCTCCTCGGGCACGAAGTGGGTTTCTACCTCCCCCAGGCCGAGAAACAGGTGCGCCGGGCGGGGCGGACGTTCGTCTCCAGCCTCCCCCTGTTCCCCGGCTACCTCTTCTTCCGGGGGGCTCCGGAAGCCCGCCGGGAGGCGCTGCGCAGCAACCTCATCGTCGAGGTGCTGCCGGTGCTGGACCAGGAGCGGCTCCAGGGGGAGCTCGAGAGCCTCTGGCGGCTGCAGCTGTCCGGCGCGCCCCTGGTTCCCCACCCCTATATAGAGGTCGGGGACGAGGTGGAGATCGTGGACGGCCCCTTCCGGGGGTGGACGGGCAAGGTGCTGCGGGAGAAGGGACGGCTGCGGTTGATCGTCTCGGTCACCTTCCTCCGGCAGTCGGTGGCGGCGGAGCTGGACCGCGAGGCGCTGGCGCCGTTGCGGCCGCGTCCGGTCAGGGAAAGTGCCTGATGAAAGGACCTAAAGGACATAAGGGACCTAAGGGACTTAAAGGACAGCAGCGTTGTCGTCCTTTTTGTCCTTTAGGTCCTTTATGTCCTTTAGGTCCTTGGTTTCCAGGCTAGGTGTTCTGCCACGCGGCCTCCTGGCCGCCCCCCCTCGGTGTCGTCGCCGATGTACACCGAAGGGGGCGGAGCCTGCCCGGCGGTTATTCTTCCTCCTCTGATGGAACGCCATGAACGACCACCCCGCGACCTCGTGTTCGTCTCGGCCGGCCTCGGCCTCGACGGCGGCGGCCGGGCGGCGGCCGGACGGCTGCTGGCCGGGGCCTGCGAGGCCTTCGCGCGGGAGCGGGGGATCGGCTTCCGTCTCCTCACCCTGGAGAACGGCGACCAGCGGGCGCTTGCGATGGCCGTCTGGAAGAGCCAGTTGGCGGACCGCCGGTCGGCCTACGTCTTCGACCTGTTGGGTCCGGCCCGGGTGCAGGCGTACCTCCCCGGTCCGTTCCGGTCCCCCTATCTCATCCCGATGTACGGGATCGAGGTCTGGCGCCCCCTGGAATGGGACCGCCGCCGCGCACTCGCTCAAGCGACCATGACTTTCGCCATCTCCGCCTACACGCTGGAGCGCGCCCGCCCCTTCCTGCCGCCCTTGCGGGAGAGCTCCGTCCTCCCCCTGGCCCTGGAGGAGCGCAAGCCCGAGGGGGCGGTGGACGCTCCTCTGATCTCCCGGCTCGGGCGCGGCTTCCTCCTGATCGTGGGGCGCATGGACCCCACCGAGCGGTACAAGGGGCACGACCAGCTCCTGGAAGCCCTGACGGCGCTCCCCGAGGCCCGGCTGGTGGTGGCGGGGGACGGCGGCGACCGGCCGCGCCTGGAGGACAAGGCGGCGAGCCTGGGGATCGGAGACCGGGTGGTCTTCACCGGCTTCCTGAGCGAGGCGACGCTGGCGGAGCTGTACCGCCGCTGCGCCGCTTTCGCGATGCCCAGCCTGGGGGAGGGTTTCGGGCTGGTCTACCTGGAGGCGATGCGGGCGGGCAAGCCCGTGCTGGCGGCCCGGGGGAGCGCCGCCGAGGAGATCGTTGTCGAGGGTCAGACGGGTCTCCTGGCCGATCCGGAGGACCGTCCGGCGCTGCGGGCCGCCCTGGCCCGCCTGCTCGGCGAGCCCGGCACGGCCCGGCGGATGGGCGAGGCCGGCTACGAGCGGTGGCGGAAGGAGTTCGGGATCGAGCGGTTCCGGGAACGGGTGGCGGGGATGCTGGAAAGGCTGGTCCGCTGATGTGCGGCATCAACGGCATCCTCCGCCTCTCGGACGCGGCGCCGCCCATCGACCGCGACGAGCTCCTGCGCACCCGCGAGGCCATGACCGCCCGGGGTCCGGACGGCTGCGGCGCCTGGTTCTCGGACGACGGCCGGGCGGCCCTCGCCAGCCGGCGGCTCGCCATCCTCGATCTCTCGGAGGCCGGCGCCCAGCCCATGAGGTCGGAGGACGGCCGCTTCGTGATCGTCCTCAACGGCGAGATCTACAACTTCGCGGAGCTGGGCCGGACCCTGGACGTGCCCCTCCGCTCCCGGAGCGACACGGAGGTGGTGCTGGCCCTTTACGCCCGGGAAGGTCCCGCCATGCTCTCCCGGCTGCGGGGGATGTTCGGCCTGGCGATCTGGGACGACCTCGAAAAGACGCTCCTCCTCGCCCGCGATCCGCTGGGGATCAAGCCGCTCTACCTCTCGACTGAGGGGGGCGTCCTCCGCTTCGCCTCGCAGGTGAAGGCGCTGGAGGCGGGCGGGGCGATCTCGCGCGAGGTCGACCCCGCCGGTCTCGCGGGCTTCCTGCTCTGGGGCTCGGTGCCGGAGCCGTTCACGATCCGCAAGGCGGTGCAGGCCCTGCCGGCCGGGCAGTACGTAGTCGTTGAAATCGGACGGATCCGACCGATCCGACCGATCCGACCGATCGGTCCGATCACCCCTCTGGAGCCTGTGGCCGCCGTGGAGGACTCGGTGGTGGCCCACCTGGTCTCCGACGTGCCGGTGGCGGTGTTCCTCTCGGCCGGGCTGGATTCGGGGCTGATCGCGGCCCTGGCCCGCCGGCATCTCCCGGAGCCGCCGGTCACGTTCACGCTCCGCTTCGAGGGGCTGGAGGGGACGTTCCTGGACGAAGCGCCCGTGGCCGCCGAGGTGGCACGGATGCTGGGGACCCGGCACGTGGAGCGCCGGCTGGGGCGGGCCGACATCGCCGGCCTCTGGGACGGCGCCATGGCGGCCATGGACCAGCCGAGCATCGACGGGTTCAACACCTGGGCGGTGAGCCGGGCGGCCCACGAGGCGGGTCTCAAGGTGGTGCTGTCGGGGCTGGGCGGCGACGAGGTCTTCGGCAGCTATCCTTCCTTTAAAGATGTGCCGCGCCTGGCCCGGACGGTGGGGCGGGCCTCCAGGATCCCCGGACTCGGAGCGGTCTGGCCGGGGCTGGCGCGGCTGGCGCCGGGACGGCCCAAGCTGCCGGGGCTGCTGAAGTACGGGCGGACGCTTCAGGGGGCGTACTTCCTGCGCCGGGGGCTGTTCCTGCCGGAGGAGCTGCCGGGACTGATCGGCCGCGACCTGGCCGAGGAGGGGCTGCGGGCCCACGACGTGGCGGCGGGCAACGGGCACGTCCGGGACGGCTGGACCGCCGTCCACGAAATGGAGACGACCCGCTACATGCGGAACCAGCTCCTGCGGGATTCGGACTGGGCCTCCATGGCGTGGTCGGTGGAGCTGCGGACGCCGCTGGTGGACGCCTGGCTGCGCGAGCGGCTGGCCCGCAACGGCTTCGAGCCGGCGCGGAGCCAGGGCAAGGCGGCGCTGGTGAAGCAGGCCGCGCCGGAGCTGCCGGAAGTGGTGTGGAGGCGGCGGAAGTCGGGGTTCTACATCCCGGTGGCGGAGTGGATGCGGCCGGAGTTGGCGGCGCGGAGTCGGGGGGAAAGGTCGCGGGCCCTGGCGGTGCGGGTGCTGGAGGCCTGGCGGTGAGCGTCCCACCCCCTGGGACCGCCGGCGTCCCCGCCGGC
>DASVAS010000013.1:0-35249 GCA_036376245.1 Thermoanaerobaculia bacterium
GTACCGTCTTCTCAAGATCGAACCCGCGAGGGAGCATGGCACGAAGTGATTTCCACTGGTCACCAAGGATGGGTAAGAAGCTCATGGGCACCAGATTATAGAACCTGGTGCCCGATGAACGGTAAGTTAGCGCCTATGCCCGGGGAGGGGGGCGCAAGGCGGGAGAGGGGGCCAGGGGGTGAGGGCCCTACCGCGCCCGCCACACCACGCTCTCGCCCGCCGGCACCTTCACCGTCCAACCCTGGTCCCCTCTCGTGGCCGTTCCGGTCCCGAAGAGGGGCTCCAGCTGGGCGGCTTCCACGGCGTACGGTCCCGCCTCCGCTTCCTTGCCGGTCACGTTGTGCACCACCAGCACCCGCTCTCCCGCCGTCTCCCGCAGGAAGGCCAGCACCGGCGTGCTGCGGTTGCCCGGGCTGAGCAGCTTCAGGTCCCCCTTGAGCAGGGCGGGTGAGGACTTGCGGGCGCGGATCAGCCGGCGGTAGTGGGAGAGGAGCGAGCCGGCGTCGCCGGTCTGGGCGGCCACGTTCGCGGTCTCCTGTCCCGGCGCGAAGCGGAACCAGGGCCGGCCCGTGGTGAAGCCGCCGCCGGGCGTGGCGTCCCAGGGCATGGGCGTGCGCTTGAGCTCGTCGCCGCTGCCGTTGCCGTTCTGCAGGCCCACCTCCTCGCCATAGTAGAGGAAGGGCGCCCCGGGGAGCGTCAGCAGGATGGCGGCGGCGCTCCGCAGCGCGGCGGGATCGTTGCCGAGTTGCGTGGCCAGCCGCTGCTGGTCATGGTTGGTGAGGAACGGCGCGTCGATCGCCCCCGGCGGATAGAGATCCGCCATCTCCTCCAGCTTGCCCGCGATCCCCGCCGCCTCGTCGTCCCGCACGGCGCGCAGGATCTCCTCCGCCAGCGGGAAGTTGAAATTCATCGGCAGATCATTGAAGTAGGGCGCGATCTTCTCCGTGTCCGTCCAGTTCTCCGCCACCAGGATGGCCTGCGGCTTCTCCCGGCGCATCCGCTCGGCGAAGGCCTTGAGGAACGCGTGGGTCTCGGGCTGGTCCGACTGCCCTTCACCGGGACCGTTGGCCACCAGGTAGCGGGTGGCGTCCAGGCGGAAGCCGTCGAGGCCGCGCGCGAGCCAGGAGGCGCCGACGCGTTCCATCTCCTCGCGCACGGCCGGCGTCCCCCAGTTGAGGTCCGGCATGCCGCCCCAGAAGATGCCGTAGTAATACGTGCCGTCCTTGTCGTTGCGGTGCCAGGTGGGGCCGCTCCCCCACGGCTGCCGCCAGCCCGGATCGTCCGCCCGCCAGACGTACCAGCTCCGGCGGGGCGACGACGGCGAGGCGGCCGCCTCCACGAACCACGGGTGCCCCGCGCCGCTGTGGTTGATCACGTAGTCCACGATCACCCGGAGGCCCCGGCGGCGGGCCTCGTCCAGGAAGCGCTGGAAGTCCTCGGCCGTGCCGTACTCGGAGTCGATCTTCTCGTAGTCCACCACGTCGTACCCGTGGTAGCTGGGCGACTCGAAGACCGGCATCAGCCAGAGGGCGTCCACCCCGAGATCGGTGTCCGTGGCGGGGTTGCCGTCGTTGAGGTAGTCCAGCTTGCCGGTGAGGCCGCGGAAGTCGCCGACGCCGTCGCCGTTCGAATCCGCGAAGCTGCGGACGAAGACCTCGTAAAATACGGCTCCCCGCGCCCAGTCGTGATCCCACTTCCCGGTGGCCGGAGCGGGAACCGTCGCGGGAGCCGCAGCGGGCGGAGACGGCGGGGTGGCGGTCGGAGCGCTGGAGCAGGAGAGCGTCAGGGCCGCGAGGACGAGGGCGAGCGTGGTCTTCATGGCCTCATTCTAGAAGGAGTGCGAGGTGTCGGCGGGATTCGAGGCCGCGCGCCGCGCGGCGCTGATGACCGATCTGCTGGCGGTCCTGGCCGGCCGCCCCACGGACCTGCTGCCGTTCGAGACGGTGCGCCGGGAGCTGGGGCTGCGCCACCTCGTGGACCGCGGGATCCAGCAGGTGCCGCTGGACCGCATCGTCGGCACCCTCGGGCGGCCCGGCGAGTTCAACCGCGCCTTCCTGCCCCGCGACGAGGCCCTCCGCGACCGCTGGGACCGCCTCCTGCACCTCGCTGAAGGCCCTCTGGGGTTCCCGCCCATCGAGCTGTACCAGGTGGACCAGGCCTATTTCGTGGTGGACGGCCACCACCGGGTCTCCGTGGCCCGCTCCCTGGGGGCGCCCACCATCGAGGCCCACGTCACCGAGTTCCTCACCCCCGTGCCGCTGGAGCCGGGCGTCTCACTGGAGGACGTGCTCCTGCATAGCGGTCAGGCCGCCTTCCTGGAGGCCACCGGCCTGACGGCCGAGGCGCCGGACGACTACCGCGTCACCGTGCCCGACGGCTACGAGCGGCTGATCGAGCACATCAGGGGCCACGGTTATTACAGAGGGATCGAGGAAGGGCGGGACGTCCCCTGGCATGAAGAAGTGACTTCCTGGCGGGACCGGGTCTACCGGCCCATGATCGGGATCATCCGCGCCAGCGGCATCCTGGAGGAGTTTCCCGGCCGGACGGAGACGGACCTCTACCTCTTCGTCATGGACCACCTCCACAACCTGCGGCAGCGGTATCACAACCCCGCCATGCCTCCGGAGGCGGCGATCGAGGACTTCGAGGCCCCGCCGGGGAGGCTGCGGTCCTGGTGGAACGGGCTCAAGACGCGCTGGGCGCGAAGAAAGGAGAGCCATGGATAAGGTCGCCGTCGTCACCGGCGCCTCGCGGGGCCTGGGAGCGGTCTTCGCGCGGACGCTCGCGGAGGAGGGATACGCGGTCGCGCTGGGAGCGCGGGACGCCGGCGCCGTCGAACGGCTCGCCGGAGAGCTGCCCGGTCCCGCCTTCGGTCATCCCCTGGACGTAGGCGATCCCGGCAGCGTCGCCGCTTTCCGGGACGCCGTGCTCTCCCGCTTCGGGCGCCTGGACGTCCTGGTCAACAACGCCGGGATCGGCATCTTCAAGCGGCTGGAGGACTTCTCCTTCGAGGAGGTGGAGCGCACGTTCCGCGTCAACGTCCTGGGGGTGTGGGCGGCCACCACGGCCTTCCTGCCCCAGCTCCGGGAATCCCGCGGCATGGTCCTGATGATCTCCTCGGATGTCTCCACCCGGACGTTCCCGACCGGCGGCCCCTACACGGCCTCGAAGTTCGCTCTGCGGGCTTTGACGCGCACGCTCCAGCAGGAGAATCCCGAGCTGCGGGTGCTGGAGCTGCGCCCCGGGGCGGTGGACACCCATTTCGCGGGCTCCACTCCCGGGGCTCCTGGAAAGGAATGGTTTCTCCGGCCCGAGACGGTGGCGGAAGCGGTCCGCTTCGCCCTCCGCCTGCCGCCGGGAGCGCGCCTGGAGGAGCTGGTCCTCCGCAGCGGCTCCCAGACGCCGGAATACTAGGTGAAATCCTAGGTGCCGGAAGGCTCGACCTTGATCAGGTTGATGACCCGGCGGACGCCCTCGGTGTCGCGGGCGTGATCTTCAGCCTTGGTGCGAGCCTCGCTCTTGGCCACCGTGCCCTGCAGGGTCACGACGCCGTCGTTGCTGTCCACGTCGATGTTGAACGGGTTGATGTCGCCATCGGCCGCCAGCTTCGCCTTGACCTTGGTCACGATCACGCCGTCGTCGACCTGATCGCCGGCGGACCGGGTGGACTGGCAGGCGGTCAGCGAGACGAGGGCGAGGAGAACGAACATGACGACACCCAGCTTCTGAAGTGATTTGCTAGACATCTGTTGACCTCCGAGAATCGAGGGGCCAGGGCGAAACTGGACGTACGATCTCCAAGAGCATCGTCCCTGTCCCCTCCTCTGTGTCCTTGAATTGCTCCCGGCTCGAAACTGCCACATCCAGACGAGGTGCCGGAAGCGGCTACTCACTCGACAGGAGGTTCTTGCAACTGCCGTACCCGGTTGGCCGGGAGGTCTGGCAGGCCCCTTGCTCTCCCTGTCCAGCGCTATGGAACGGAAAGCTGTCCTTAGAAGAATCATCCTCAGAAAAAACTGGCGACAGGCGCGGCGCCCCCTGGCGTATCTGCTGGCCCTTCTCTATGGCGCGGCCCTGCTGGTGGGCCTGTCGTGGAAAAACTGCTTCTTCTCGACCTGTCCCAACGTGGCGAGCCTGGCCGTCTACCAGCCCGGCGGCGCTCCCGTGCTCCTCGACCGCAACGGCGAGGTCTTCGCCGACCTCGCTCCCAGCGAGCGGGAGGTCGTGCCCCTGGCCGCCCTGCCCTCCCACGTGCCGCAGGCCTTCCTGGCCGTGGAAGACCAGCGCTTCTATGAGCATGCGGGAGTCGACTGGCACCGGGTGGGCGGCGCCATGGCCGCCAACCTCCGGGCGAAAAGCTTCGCCCAGGGGTTCAGCACCATCACCATGCAGCTCGCCCGCAACGTCTTCCCCGAGGACATCCCCGGCCAGGAGCAGACGCTGCGGCGCAAGCTCCTGGAGATCCGGGTGGCCCAGGACATCGAGCGGACCTTCTCCAAGCAGGAGATCCTGGAGCTGTACCTCAACAACATCTACTTCGGGAACCGGGCGCGCGGGATCGAGGCGGCGGCCCGGCAGTACTTCAACCGCGCGGCCACGGAGCTGACGCTGGACCAGGCCGCCCTGCTGGCGGCCCTCCCCAAGGCGCCCAGCCATTACGACCCGCGCCGCCATCCCGAGGCCGCCCTGGCGCGCCGCAACCTGGTCATCGACCTCATGCTGAAGCAGGGCCGCATCCCCCGCCTGATGGCCGAGGACGCCCGCCGGAGCGAGCTCGAGATCGTTCCCGCGCCGCGGCAGGCCCAGGTGGAATCCGGCCTCGCGCCGTACTTCGTGGAGCGGGTCCGCAGGGAGCTGGAAGAGCGCTTCGGCGCCAACCTCTACACCCAGCCGCTGCGCATCGTCACCACCCTCGACTCCGCCGCCCAGCGGGCCGCCGAGGAGGAGCTGCGGCGGCAGCTCAAGAGCGTGGAGGACGGCGAGCAGGGCCTGTTCGAAGGCGCGCGCTACTCCCTGGTCTCCGAGGCGCCCGAGGACGGCACACCGTACATCCAGGGCGCTTTCGTGATGCTCGACGCCCGCACCGGCGACGTGCTCGCCTGGGTCGGCGGGCGCGACTACGCCCATTCCCAGTTCGACCGGGTGGAGCAGGCGCGGCGGCAGCCGGGCAGCGCCTTCAAGCCGTTCGTCTATGCCGCCGCTCTGGCCCGCGGCTGGGTGCTCAGCCAGCCGCTGGTGGACCAGCCGCTGCAGGTGAGGATGCCGGACGGCCAGATCTGGAAGCCGCGCAACTTCACCAACCGCTACGAGGGCCGCGTCTCGATGCGCGACGCCCTGGTGCGCTCGAAGAACGTGGCCACGGTCCGCCTGGCGGGCGCGCTCGGGCTCGGCCGGGTCGTGGACCTCGCCAGGGAAACGGGGATCGAGGAGCCGATCTCGCAGGTCCCTTCGCTCGCCCTGGGGACGATCACCGTCTCGCCCCTGGAGCTGACGTCCGCGTACACGGCCTTCGCCACCCTGGGCCGGACGGCGGAGCCCCGGCTCCTGCTGCGGGTGGAGAACGAGGAAGGCAAGGTCCTCTGGCGGTCGGCGCCCGAGCGGCACGAGGCGCTGCGGCCCGCCGTCGCCTACCTGGTGACCGACGTGCTCTCCGAGGCCCTGGTGCGCGGCACCGGCAGCGTGGTGCAGCGGACCGGCCTCAAGGTCCCCGCCGCGGGCAAGACCGGCACCACCAACGAGGGGACCGACGCCTGGTTCGTGGGCTACACCCCGGAGATCGCCGCCGGCGTCTGGATCGGCTTCGATCACAACCGGCCGATCCTGACGGGCGCCACGGGCGGGCAGTTGGCGGCGCCGGTCTGGGGCCGCGTGATGGCGCGGGTCTACGAAAAGCGGCGGCAGCCGCGGCCCTGGAGCAAGCCCGCCGAGGTCGTCAGCCGGCCGGTGGACCCCGCGACCGGACTGGTGGTCGAGACGCGCTGCGCCGGCCGCGACACCCCTCGCGAGCTGTTCATCGAAGGCCTGGTGCCCGCCTCCTACTGTCCGGGCCGGGAGAACCCTCCCCCCAACGGCTTCCCGGCGCAGCAGCAGATGATCGCCGAGCGGGAGGCCCAGCAAGAGCGTCTGGCCGAGCAACGCAAGGAAGCCGAGGAGGAGACCCGGATCGCCCGCGTCGCCGAGTCGGAGGAGCGGGAGCTGAGGAAAGAGGAGCTCGCCCGCATCGCGGAAGCCCGTCGGCAACGGGACCAGGAGGAGGCGGACCGGCGCAAGGCCGAGGAGGAGAAGACCGCCCAGCTCAAGGAGCGCCGTGAGCGTCTGGCCAAGGCCGAGGCGGAGGCCGACCGCCGCGAGCGCGACATCGCGGACCGCGAGAAGGCGCTGCGGGACCGTGACCGCGTCGCGAAGGATGAGGCCAAGAAGGAGGACGAGGAGGAGCGGACGGCCCGGGTCCTGGCGGAAGAGCGTCGCGCCCGCGAGGAGGAGGAAGAGGAGGAAGAGGACGCGCGAGAGGAAAAGCCAGCCCGGTCCAGCGACCTCTCCGGCTGGTGGGAAATGACGAACACCATCCAGTCCACCAACTACGCCCAGTACAAGGGCCTGCGTCTGGGCTACCGCCTCCAGCTCGAACAGGACGGCGACCGCATCAGCGGGAGAGGCCAGAAGTGGTCCGAGGACGGCCGCACCCTCCCCTCCTCCGCGCGGACGCCCATCACCGTCACCGGCACGGTGGACGGCGACACGGTCAAGCTCCGGTTCACGGAGCGGGGGGCAAAGCGGACTACGGGAGGAAGCTTCTCCTGGGAGCTCTCGGCGGATCGCACGGCGCTGAGGGGCTCGTTCCAGAGCTCGGCGGCGGATACGAGTGGGCGGTCGGTGGCTTACCGGATGCCTTAGGCTGGGACCGCGGGCGCCTCCCCGGAAGACAGCGTGTCTCCCATCAGGCCCCCTTGCCGCACTAAATAGCGTGAGCGCTTCTCTGGCCAGGTGAGCGCTCTTTATCTGGGATCTCACTCAAGGAGGATTGACATGCGTCCCGCTTACGCCCGTAGGCTGTCTCTCGCCCTAGCCGTCCTCGCAGCAGTCTTGTTTGTACCGCCGCACGCCGCGCGCGCCTCGGACCACGCCGACACCCCGCAGCTGGTGTCCATCGGCCGCCACGACGCCCGGATCACCGATCTCTTCGCGTTCACGAGCGGCGACCGGCTCGTCCTCATCCTCAACACCAACCCCGCGATCCCCGGCAGCGTGGTCGAGTACGCGTGGTCGGCCGATCTGAAGATCCAGATCGCGATCGACAACGACAGCCCGGTCTCGTTCTCGGATGCGAACGCGAACGCGACCTTCGGGGGCACCATCGTGAACCCCGCCGGCATTGAAGAAGACATCACGTTCGACATCGATGTCTTCAAGGGCGCCCCACGCCTGAAGGTGAAGGGCATCCGGGGGGACTATAAGAAGGACATCCGGTTCTTCGCCGGGCTGCGCGACGATCCGTTCATTCGCGGACCCCAGATCGGCAAGAACGTGGCGGCGATGGTGATCGATCTCCCGCTCGCCGCGGTCATCGACGACAGCAGCACTCTCCTCCTCTGGGGCACGTCGAGGGTGGACGACATCGTGCAGACCGCCGAGTTCGTCGGCCGTTCCCTGCGCAGCCAGTTGCCCGCGTTCCTCGCGTTGAACGATTTTCACCCCAGCCAGCATCAGTCGGAGCTCGGTTTGGCACCCGACGTCATCATCTACGATACGAACCTTCCGGCCTTGTTCCCGAATGGGCGTCTGCTGACCGACGACGTCATCGATCTGGTCGGCGTGCCGGCCATTCTCGCCAGCGACGCTCCGTTCCCGAGCGCGAACGACGTGCCGTTCCTCGCCGGGTTCCCGTATCTGGCGCCGCCGCACCTGCCGTAGCGATCTCAGCCATGAGACGGATCGCTCACTGCACGCTGTCGCTCGCCGTGGCACTGTCGCTCGCCTGTGCCACGCGGGCGCCGTCCCCCAAGACCGCGCCCGATACCGCGGCGCGCATCCGCTATTACTCGCAGCGGGTCGAGGACAACCCGCGCCTCTACCCGGCCCATGCCTTACTGGGTGAGGCGTATCTCGAACGCGCGCGGGCGACGCACGACCCCGGCGACGTGGCGCGGGCGCGGGCCGCGTTCGAGCGGTCGATGGCGATCCAGCCCAGCTACGAGGCGCTCGCCGGCCTGACCGCGCTTTCCGGGTTCGTCCACCGGTTCGAGGACTCGCTCTCCTGGGGACGCCAGGCCGCCGACGCGAACCGGGAGGATCCGCGCATCCGGGCGCTCCTGGTCGAGGCGCTTCTGGGCCTCGGCCGGGACGACGAGGCGCGGGCGTTGCTCCCGGGCGACGGCGTGGCGCCGGCGGATTTCTACACCGCCGCCGCCCTCGGGGCCTGGATGAAGGCGCACGGCCGTCTCGAGGAGGCGGCGGAGGCCTTCGCGGCCGCCGCGCGGTTCGCGGCGGAGCAGGGCGCGGGCGCGCGGCCGTTCGTCGTCTGGGCGCGGGTGAGCGAAGCGGGGGTCTGGCTCGACGCGGGGGATCTCGCGCGGGCCCGGCCGCTGCTCGCCGCCGTGCGGCGCGACGCGCCCGCGGACCGGTTCCTGCGGGAGCACGAGGCGGAGCTCGCCGAGCACGAAGGCCGCCTCGAAGAAGCGCTTTCCCTCTACGAGGAGCAGCTCGAGAGCGGGGACGATCCCGAAGCGCACCGCGCCGCCGCCGGTCTGGCCCGCCGTCTGGGGCGGACGGCGGAGGCGCGGCGCCATTTCGAGGCCGCCGAGCGCGTCTACCGGCGCATTCTGGACGGAGGAGAGATCTACTCGCTCGAGTCGCTCGCCCATCTCTATCTGGACGCCGGCGTCAACCACGAGGAGGCGAAAGCGCTCGCCCGCCGCAATCTGGAGTTCAAGCGGGATCGGAGCGCCATCGAGCTGGCTCGGGAGCTCTCCGTGGAGGTTCCCGCGCCCTGATCAAGCGCCTTTCAGGTCGCATTCCCCCGGTTTCAGACGACGTTCCCCGGATTTCACTCGACGTGAAAGCGAGGGAACGTCACGTTCCCTCCCTTTCGGAAGGCATTCCCCAGAGGGGAACGCCTCGTGAAAGACCTTCACGCGAGGGAAAAACCCTTTCTTGTCTCGTTCCCTGCCTTTCCCGTGGCGTTCCTTCCTTTTCGCATCCCGTTCTCCGCCTTTCATGAGGCATGAAAAGGGGAGAACGGCAGGCGAAAGGGAGGAAATGCCCTGTTTCCTTCCTTTCGGGCCAGGAGAAAGGGGGGGAATGGAGCATTAGCCGTCTTTCGTATTGCATTTCCCGTGGGGAACGGGACGCGACAGGGAGAGAACGCGAGACGAAAAGGAGGGAATGCCTCCCGAAAAGGAGGGAACGTGACATTCCCCGGGAGCCGGCGGAATCATTCCCGTTCCACGATCTCCCGCGCCAGCTCCACGACGGACAAGGGCGCGCAGCCCTCGGCGTTGTTGTTGATCGTGCAGAGGAAGGGACGGCCGGCGGCGAGAGCTTCCCGTGCAAGATCAGCCACGGCCTGACGGTTCGGCACGTCCGGAGCGGCCATGCGGTTGAAGGGCGCGTAGCGGGAGCCGGCCTCTTCGTAGGTCATGTCCGGTCCCAGGAGCCAGCGGATGATCGTCATGGGGCCGCGGTCCGTGCCGGCGAGGCGGGCCTGGGCGCGGATGTCCGGCATCCGGGGGTGGACGTTGTGGCAGTGGCAGGCCCCTACCGAAGCCAGGGCTTCTCCGTATTCGGCCGTCACCAGCTCGCGGTTGCGCACCTCCACGGCATAGACCGGCCCGCGGGGAAGCGCCGCCAGGAAGGCCTGGAGACGCTGGGCGAACTGGCCGGCCGTCCCCAGGCTCTGCGGCGCGAACTGGAAGAGGAGCGATCCGGCGTCCTCGCCCATGCCGTCCACGAAGGGGGCCACCACCTGGTCGGCGGCGTAGGCCGGGTCCAGGAACAGGGGGTTCATCTGTCCGCGGTGGACGCCGTAACGGGCGTGGTCGGGGTAGCGAGCCAGAGTGCAGGCCTCGTGGGCCTTGACCAGGAAGCGGAAGTCCTCCGGCACGGCCATCCGGTATTCGGCCAGCTCCTCGGCCTCCACGGGCGAGTAGTGCGTGCGGTCGACGCCCACGGCCCGGAAGAGGGGATGCCGCGCGTAGGCCGCGAGTCCCTCGCGGGCGAGCCTGGAAGAGGGATACAGACGGTCGTACACCAGTCCCGCCCACCCGGGGAAGGACCAGGTGGAGCCGCCGAGGTGGATACCCGCCGGCAGCTCCCGGCCCAGGATTTCGACCTCCTCGGTCGGCTCCGCCGGCCGCACGCCCTTGCGGTCCGGCTCGGGCTCCGCCTGGAGACCGAAGAGGGTGAGCTGGTCGTCCTGCTTGCGTCTCGCCATATCTGCGCAGTTTATTGCGGGAAGGCGGGATAATGCCAGGGGAGGTGTCGCGGGAGGTTGGAAAAAAGGACGCCAGGGACACCAAGGACGGCAAGGACGACAGGGACCATGAAGGTCCTTGGTGTCTTTGGTGTCCCTGGTGTCCTTTCAGAGGTAACCTCTCTTTCAGGAACGGCATCCAAGATCCAGGAGGAACCACCTCATGATCAGCCGGAGAGCTTTTCTCCACCACGGCGTGGGCGCGGCGGCGGCGCTGTCGAGCCTGGGCGCCCTGAGCCGGGCGATGGCGGACGAGACGCCGCCGTCCCTGGTGATCGATTCCCTGACCACCGACGGCCCCACGTTCGATCCCAGAGTGGCTGTCGCGGCCGGGCTCACGGCGGCGGTGATGGACCTGCGGATGTTCCCGCGCAACTTCCCCAACGCCATCGACGCCCTGGCGGACTGGAGCAACGCCTTCCACCGGGCGGACACCGGCTTCTTCAAGGTCCTGAAGGCGGCGGACCTCCTGGAGGCAAAGCGGCGCGGGAAGCTCGGCGTGATCCTGGCCTGCCAGGACGCCTCGATCCTCGACACCTCCAGCTTCTCGGTCAACGACAACAACCTGCGCAACCTGCGGCTGTTCTACGACCTCGGGTTGCGGGTGCTGCAGCTCACCCACAACGAGCGCAACGCCGTGGGCGACGCCTTCCGCGAGAAGACCGACGCCGGCCTCTCGCGCCTGGGCGAGCGGGTGGTGACCGAGATGAGCGCGCTCGGCATGCTCACCGACCTCTCCCATTGCAGCGACCGCACCACCCTGGAGGCCATCGCGCTCTCCCCGAAGCCGTGCGCCGTCACCCACGCCGGCTGCCGGGCGCTCCACCCCAGCCTGCGCAACAAGCCGGACGAGGTGATCCGCGCCCTGGCGGAGAAGGGCGGCTACTTCGGGATCTACAACATGAGCGTCTGGCTGACCGAGCGCGACAAGTCGTCGGTGGAGGACGTGGTGGACCACATCGACCACGTGGTGAAGGTGGGCGGGATCGCCCTCGCCGGCTTCGGCAGCGACCAGCCGGTCCTGGGCGACGACACGCCGCAGGCCGAGAAGGTCCAGGGATTTCAGGGCTACATCCGCCGCAACCAGGGTCTGCCTGGAGCGGAGCCCCTCCACGGCCATGTCACCGTGCAGGAGCTCGATACTCCCAAGAGGATGGAGGTGCTGGCCGGCGCGCTGGCCAAGCGGGGGTACAAGGGGGACGCGGTGGAGAAGGTGCTCGGAGGGAATTTCGCGCGGGTGTTCGGGGCGGTTTGCGGGTGACTCAGGTTCTTTTCAGAAACTCCACCGTAGGCGGCAGCCCCTCCTCCAGCCCGCGCACCCGCAGCCCCAGCTCCGTGCGCGCCCGGGTGTCGTCGAAGGCCCAGTGGCGCTCCAGGCTGTTGAGCTGCTCGGTGTTGAACGGCGGCTTGCGGCCTCGCGCCCTGTAGAGGGGGCTGGCGAAGGCGAGGCCGGCGCGGATCAAGCCGATCGGCAGAGACAGGCGGGGCGGCGGGGCTCCCCCTAGCCGGTGAAGGCGGTCCACCAAGTCCTTCAGGGTCGTCACCTCCCCCGCCAGGATGTAGCCCCGGCCGGGGGGCGCCTTCTCCATCACCTGGAACATCCCCTCGACCACGTCGTCGATGAAGACCCAGGAGGTCTTGCGGTCGGCGCCCGCCATGGCGGGGTAGCGGCCCTTGAGGAATCCCCGCAGGATGGCGTTGGACCCCTCTTTCTTGCCCGGCGGGCCGTAGACCAGGCTCGGGTAGACCGTGTTGATCTTGAGCCCCTTCTTGCCCCATTCCCGGATCGCCAGCTCGCCCGAGTGCTTGGTGGCGCTGTAGAGGGTGGGGAAGGGCTGCTGGACCGGGGAGTCCTCGTTCGCCACGGAGCCGTCCGCGGGGCTGCCTCCGAAGTAGGCGATCGAGGAGACGGAGAGGAACCGCCCCACCCCCAGCTTGTACGCCAGCGAGGCGACGTTCTCGCTCCCCTGGACGTTGGCCTGGCGCATCCGGTCCTGGGGACCGGTGAAGTCGAGGTCGGCGGCGGCGTGGACCACCCAGTCGGCGCCGGACATCCCCTCCCGCATGGAGGCGCGGTCCGCGATGTCGCCCGTGAAGGTGGCGATCCCCAGCCGCTTCAGGGGCTCGACGTCGCTGGTGGGGCGGACGAGCGCCCGCACCTCGTGGCCGGCGTCAACGAGACGGCGGGCGAAGGCCCGGCCGATGTAGCCGGTGCCGCCGGTCAGGAAGATCCGCATGGGTGGGCTCTAGCTCGGCGGAATCCGGAAGCAATGGGAATCCCGCATATAGGTCGACTGTTGATACAGATGGGACGAGGCTCGGGAGTTGACCCCGTCCCGGAGTCGCTAACTCCGACAATCTCCTTCAGCTCCCTCTCCTCCCCCCGCATCGGTCCCTCCCCGGTGCGGGGCTTTTTTACGGCCTCCCGATGACCTCTCAGGACGCCACGAGCTGGCGAAGGACATAATGCAGGATGCCGCCGTGGCGGTAATACTGTACCTCCTGCGGGGTGTCCAGGCGAACCCTGGCCTTGAATTCGATCACCCGGCTGGTCTTGCCGTCGTCCTTGGTCGCCCGCACCGTCACCTCGCGGCCGTTCCGGAACCCGGATTCGACCCCTTCCGCCAGGCCCGTGATGTCCACGGTCTCGTAGCCGGTCAGCCCCAGGCTGGCGACGCTCTGGCCGTCCACGAACTCCAGCGGGGCGATGCCCATGCCCACCAGGTTGCTGCGGTGGATGCGCTCGAAGCTCTCGGCGATCACGGCCCGCACGCCCTGGAGGCGGGGGCCCTTGGCCGCCCAGTCGCGGGAGGAGCCGGTGCCGTACTCCTTGCCGGCGAAGATCACCGTGGGGATCCCCTCGGCCTGGTACTTCATGGCGGCGTCGTAGATCGACAGCGGCTCGCCGTCCGGCAGGTGGACCGTGAAGCCGCCCTCGATCTCGGGCGTCATCTTGTTGCGGATGCGGATGTTGGCGAAGGTGCCCCGCATCATGACCTCGTGGTTGCCCCGGCGGGCGCCGTAGGAGTTGAAGTCCTTGGGCGCCACGCCGTGCTCGATCAGGTACTTGCCCGCCGGGCTGGCGGCCTTGATGGAGCCGGCCGGCGAGATGTGGTCGGTGGTGATGCTGTCGCCGAAGACCCCGAGCACCCGGGCGTTGTGGACGTCCTGGACGGGCGCCGGCTGGGCCGGCATGTCCTGGAAGTAGGGGGGCAGGCGGACATAGGTGGAGTCCGGATCCCAGGCGTAGGTGTCCCCCTGGGGGACGTCGAGGCTGTTCCAGCGCTCGTCGCCCGCGAAGACGTTGCCGTACTGCTCGCGGAACATGTCCGAGTGCAGGGCGCGGAGGATGGTCTCCTCCACCTCGCGCCGGCTCGGCCAGATGTCCCGCAGGTAGACCGGCTGGCCGTCCTTGCCCGTGCCCAGCGGCTCGCTGGTGAGGTCGACGTCGATGCTGCCGGCCAGGGCGTAGGCCACCACCAGCGGCGGCGAGGCCAGGTAGTTGGCCCGCACGTCGGAGTTGATGCGGCCCTCGAAGTTGCGGTTGCCCGAGAGCACGGAGACCGCCACCAGCTCGCGCTCCTCGATGGTCTTCGAAACGGCCGCCGGCAGCGGTCCGCTGTTGCCGATGCAGGTGGTGCAGCCGTAGCCCACGAGGTTGAATTTGAGCTGGTCGAGGTAGGGGGTGAGGCCCGCCTCGCGCAGGTACTCGGTGACGACCTTGGAGCCGGGGGCGAGGCTGGTCTTGACCCAGGGACGCGTCGAGAGCCCCTTCTCCACCGCCTTCTTGGCCAGCAGGCCGGCGGCCACCATGACCGACGGGTTGGAGGTGTTGGTGCAGCTGGTGATGGCGGCGATCACCACCGAGCCGTCGCGCAGCCCGGCGGCGGCCTCGGTTCCGACCTCCACCTCGGGCTCGGCCACGGCGAGGCCGGCCGCGGTGCCGCCGGCGGCCTGGAGCCCCGGCCCCGGCGAGCGGACCTTGCCCTTGGCCGCGGCACTCAGGCCTTCCAGCTCCTTGAGGAACGAGGACTTGACGCTGGAGAGACGCACCCGGTCCTGCGGCCGGCGCGGGCCGGCGAGGCTCGGCTCGACCGTCCCGAGGTCGAGCTCCAGGGTGTCGGAGTAGACCGGCTCCGGGGAGTCCGCCGTGTGGAAGAGGCCCTGCTCCTTCATGTAGGCCTCCACCAGCGCCACGGTCTCGGCCGGGCGGCTGGTGAAGGTCAGGTAGTCGAGGGCCACCTGGTCCACGGGGAAGATGCCGCAGGTGGCGCCGTACTCCGGGGCCATGTTGCCGATGGTGGCGCGGTCGGCCAGCGGCAGGTTGGCGAGGCCGGGGCCGAAGAACTCGACGAACTTGCCCACCACTCCCTTCTTGCGCAGCATCTCGGTCACCGTGAGCACGAGATCGGTGGCGGTGGAGCCCTCGGGCAGGCTGCCGGAGAGGCGGAAGCCCACGACCTGGGGGATCAGCATCGAGACCGGCTGGCCGAGCATGGCCGCCTCGGCCTCGATGCCGCCCACGCCCCAGCCCAGGACGCCCAGACCGTTGACCATGGTGGTGTGGGAATCGGTCCCCACCAGGGTGTCCGGATAGGCGTAGAGCTCGCCGCCGGCTTCGCCGGTCATCACCACCCGGGCCAGGTACTCCAGGTTGACCTGGTGGACGATGCCGGTGTCGGGCGGCACGACCTTGAAGTTGTCGAAGGCGGTCTGGCCCCAGCGCAGGAAGGCGTAGCGCTCGCGGTTGCGCTCGAACTCCTTCTCGGCGTTGATGAGGAAGGCGGCGGCGGAGCCGTACTCGTCCACCTGCACCGAGTGATCGATGACCAGCTCGACGGGCTGGAGCGGATTGATCTTTCTGGGATCTCCCCCCATGGCCACCATGGCGTCGCGCATGGCGGCGAGGTCCACCACGGCGGGCACGCCGGTGAAGTCCTGCAGCAGGACGCGGGCGGGCATGAAGGCGATCTCGCGCGACGGCACGGCCGCCGGGTCCCACTGGGCGAGCGCCTCGATCTCGTCGGCGCCGACGACCGCGCCGTCCTCGCGGCGCAACAGGTTCTCGAGCAGGATGCGCAGCGCGTACGGGAGGCGGGCGATGTTCCAGCCCCGCTTCTCCAGGGCGTCCAACCGGGCCAGACGGACCTCACGCCCGCCAACCCGCAGGGTCGAGCGGCTTCCGAAACTGTCTTTCATGGGATCTTCCTCTCCTCGGATCTCTTCCGGCGCGGGCGCTGGGGGTGCGCCACCGGGCCAAAGATATCAGCTTGCCCCGATTTCTCCCAAGGGCGGCTCCGCCGAAGGCTGCCGGAGGTTAAGATGAGGCCATGTCCGTAGCGGGATCCGATCTCACAGCTCCGATCCTCCTGATGGCGATGCCGCAGGTGCTCGATCCGTTCTTCCACCGCAGCGTCGTGCTGCTCCTCCACCACGAGTCCGAGGGCAGCTTCGGCTTCATCGTCAACCGGCCGACCGGCATCAAGGTCAGCGAGATCCTCAAGGGCATGGACGTGAGCTGGCAGGGCAAGGACGAGGAGGTCGCCTTCTTCGGCGGCCCCGTGCAGCCGCAGATCGGCACCGTGTTGTTCGCCCCCGCGCTCGCCGGCAACGGCCACGCCGGGCTCGCCGCCGGGAAGACCGAGGAGGAGGACTCCGCCACCGAGGTCATCCCCGGCGTGGCCCTGACCCAGCACATCGGCGATCTCTCCCGGCTGGCCGAGGCGCCGCCGGAGGACTTCCGTCTGATCCTCGGCTACGCCGGCTGGGGAGAGGGCCAGCTCATGGAGGAAATCCTCCGCAACGACTGGTTGACGGCGCCGGCCAGCAGCGATCTCATCTTCTACCCCGACCCGGAGCGGATCTGGGACGCGGCCCTCCGCTCGGTGGGAATCGATCCGGCGAACCTGCCGTCCTGGGTGCCCGGAGGAACGTCCGAGGAGTCGGCGAACTAACGCATCGTGAAAACCGAGCACCACCGATCGGCCGGCGGTCTGGTTGTTCAAGGGTCTCGCATTCTCCTGATTTCCACGCAGTCCGGCCGGCGCTGGCAGCTTCCCAAGGGGCATATCGAGGAGGGGGAAACCCCGGAGCAGACGGCGGTGCGCGAGGTGCGCGAGGAGACCGGCGTCACCGGCCGGGTGGTAGCCCCCCTGCCCGGGGTCGAATACTGGTTCATCGAGCGGGGGCAGCGGCGGGTCCACAAGCGGGTGGACTACTTCCTCCTCGATTACGTCAGCGGCGATCCGGCCGATTTCGACGCCCGCGAGGTCTCGGGTGCGGAATGGTTCTCCTGGGACGAGGGGATCTCCAAGCTCTCCTTCGACAACGAGCGCAAGGTGGTCCTGCAGGCGCGGGAAATCTCCGCCAACGGCGATCTCCGCGGAGGGACAGGATAAGATCCGCCCATGATCCGCGCCCTGGTCCAGATCGCGTTGAACGGCGTGGCCGTGCTGATCGCGGCCTACCTCGTCCCCGGCATCGTCTACTCCGGCACCCTGCCGCGGCTGCTGCTGGTGGGGCTGGTCCTGGGGGTGGTGAACCTGATCGTCAAGCCGATCGTCTCCTTCTTCTCGTTCCCCCTGATCGTGCTCACGCTGGGCCTGTTCTACCTGGTGATCAACGGGCTGATGCTCTACCTGGTGGCCTGGCTGATGCCGGAGCTGCAGGTGCAGGGCTGCGCCGCGGCGATCCTGGGCGGGCTGGTGATCGCGCTCTTCAACTGGGTGACGCGGGCCTTCACGGCGCGGGAGGATTGAGGTGAGAGGGATCACTCCGGCCCAGGCCCGCCGGGAGTCGGGCAAGGCGAAGCGGGCGCGCGCGCAGGAGATCGTGGCGCGGCTGCGGACCGCCTACCCGGACGCCCGCTGTGCCCTCGACTTCGAGTCCCCGCTCCAGCTCCTGATCGCCACCGTCCTGGCCGCCCAGTGCACGGACGAGCGGGTCAACATGGTGACGCCCGTCCTCTTCCGGCGCTATCCCACGGCGCGGGATCTGGCGGCGGCCGAGCTGCCGGAGCTGGAGGAGATCGTGCGCACCACCGGCTTCTTCCGCAACAAGGCGCGGGCCGTGAAGGCCCTGGGGCAGACCCTGGCGGCGGAGCACGACGGCGAGGTGCCGGCGACCATGGACGCCCTGGTCGCCCTCCCCGGCGTCGGCCGCAAGACGGCCAACGTGGTGCTCGGCGCCGGCTACGGCCTGCGCGAGGGGATCGTGGTGGACACCCACGTCCAGCGCCTCTCCCGCCGCCTGGGGCTGACGGAGGAGACCGATCCCGAGAAGATCGAGCGCGACCTGCTGCCGCTGATCCCCCGCGAGGACTGGACGCACTTCGGCTACCTGATGCAGTACCACGGCCGCCAGACCTGCAAGGCGCGCAAGCCGCTGTGCGGCGCCTGCCCGGTGGCGGAGCTGTGCCCTTCGGCGGAGTTTTGAGATGGATTCCCCCAAGATCGCCGTCGTCACCGGAGCCAGCGCGGGGATCGGCGCCGCCACCGCCCGCGCCCTCGCCGGGGCCGGATTCCGCCTGTTCATCGGCGCCCGCCGGATGGACCGCCTGGAAGAGGTGGCCGGACCGATCGGCGCCACGGCCCTGCCCCTGGACGTCACCGATCCCGGCAGCGTCGACGCCTTCGCCTCCCGCCTCCCCCCGGCCCTGCACGTCCTGGTCAACAACGCCGGCGGCGCCCTCGGGCTCGACCGCGTCGAGAGCGCCCGCGACGAGGACTGGATCCGCATGTGGGAGACCAACGTCCTGGGCGTGATGCGGATGACCCGCGCCCTGCTGCCCGCCCTGCGCGCCTCGGGGGACGGCCACATCGTCAACATGGGCTCCATCGCCGGTTTCGAGAGCTATCCGGGGGGCGCGGGGTACACCGGCGTCAAGCACGCCGCGCGCACGCTGACCCGCACCTTGCGGTTGGAGCTGCTGGGCGAGCCCATCCGGGTGACCGACATCGCCCCCGGGCTGGTGGAGACCGAGTTCTCCCTGGTGCGCTTCAAGGGGGACGCCGAGCGGGCGAAGTCGGTCTACAAGGGCCTGGAGCCCCTCACCGGCGAGGATGTCGCCGACTGCGTCGTCTGGGCGGTCACCCGCCCGTCCCACGTCAACATCGACGAGATCGTCGTCCGCCCCCGCGACCAGGCCAGCGCCACCCAGGTGCACCGGCGGGAGCCCGCCGGCTCCTAGACCCTTGCGCGCCCGCACGGTCCTGCTCCTCGCGGCGGCCCTGCTGCTTTCTGCCTGCGGCAAGCCGAAGACCACACCGGAGATGTACAGGAAGCTCTGCGCCCGCTGCCACGGCAAGGAGGGGGAGGGCAACAAGCGCGGCCTCCGCCTCTACCCCCACCTCGACTTCAGCAAGTCCGAGATGGTGCGCCGGGGGGACCGGGCGGCGGTGCGCCGGCGCATCGCCGAGGGGCACGGCCCGATGCCCGCCTACCAGCGGCGGCTCACGCCCGAGGAGATCGACCGCATGGTGGACTTCACATTCCAGCTAGCCCGTAAGGAGAAACCCTGACATGGACCCGCAACGCCTGAAGAACGCCTACGACCAGCTCCAGAGCCTCGACGACCGGATGACCCACAAGGTCCGGCCGCGGCCGGGCGGCGCCCTCGTCCGTCCCAGCGCCGAGCAGCTCGAGGCGATGATGCGCGACCTCGCCAACTACACCATCGAGCTCAAGGAGGTCGTCCAGGAGTTGATCCTGGCCATCGCCTCCCGGCCGGCCGCGGGCCCGCCGCCGGGTGGAACGGCGTGATGATCCCTCGGCGCGACATTCTGGTCCGCGAATTATGACTTGACAGGTCATTTCCGCCTGACTTATGCTCGCTCCCATGAAATCCATGGGAATCGCGGAGCTGAAAGCATTGCTTTCCGAAACTCTCGCCCGGGTCAAGGCGGGGGACGAGATCACCGTGACCGAGCATGGCCGGCCCATCGCCCGGATCGTCCCCTACTCGGCGGCCACCCCGGCCGCGGCCACCCAGGAGCTGGTGCGCGCGGGCGTGGTGCGGGCGCCGGAAAAGCCGCTCGACCACACCTTCTGGAAGCTGCCCCGGGCCGAGTACCTGCAACCGCCCCGGAAGCGGGACCTGGACGATCCGAACGACCTTGACGAGTGGGAGCTGCGGGAGGCTGTCTGAGATTCTGGGACAGCTCGGCCCTGCTGGCCCTGGCGGCGTGGGAGGTCGCTTCCGGAAAGGTCGACCTGCTGCTCCAGCGGGACCCCGAAGTGGCTTTCTGGTGGGGCGCTCCCCTGGCCTGCCTGACCGCGCTGGCTGACGCCAAGCGCCGGGAGCGGATCTCCGGCCTCGGCTTCGACCGCGGCCGCGCCGTGATCGATCACCTCCGGGCGCGCTCCTACGAGATCCAGCCCACCAGCGAGGTGCGCGCCCGCGCCGCCCGGCTGGTCTCGGTGCACCCCCTGAAGGCGGATCAGGCGCTCGAGCTGGCCGCCGCCCTGCTCTGGTGCAAGGAGCGCACGAGCGGCGCCGGCTTCGTCTCCCTGGACAGCACCCTGCGCCTGGCGGCGGCGCTGGAAGGATTCCGCGTGCTGCCCTACGCGGACGAAGTCCACGAGCCCGTGGAGGAGAGGGTTTAAGTCTCGGAAGCGGGAACGTCCTGCTCACCGACGGAAGCGAGGATCTCCAGGGCGCGCTCGGCGTCCCAGGGATGGACCTCCAGGCGGCTCAGGCCGGTGGGCGCGCCGGTGAGGAGGCTGACGCCGGGGAGGCGTTCCTCCAGGACACAGGCGTCGATGCCCTCGGATTCGAGAAAGGTCTTGGCCAGATGGGCCTCCCAGGGGGTCGGATACCGGCCGATGGTGATCAGGGCCTCGGGCTCCTCGGCTTCCAGGGGCTCGCCGGGCGCGAGGTCGTCGTCCGTCACCAGGTAGAGGACGGGCCGGCGGTTGCGCAGGAGCTCGGCGGCGCGGTCATGGTCCTCGGGACGGACCTGGAGCCGCAGGCCTCCCAGGGTGTGGGAGAGGGCTCCGTAGAGGCGGAAGAAATGCTCGTCCGCGATGACGGAGTAGATGCCCTCGGTCTCCAGGCAGGCGCGGGCGAGCTCCGCCTCCCAGGAGGAGGAGAACGTCTGCAGAGTCACCAGCTTCTCGAGCTCGTATTCAGGCTGATCCGACATCTCTGACCCAGATCCTACGCAAGACCCGCGCCCCTCTTCAGAGAACGCCGCCGGCGCGGAGGAGCATGTAGACGCCCGTCGCCAGCACTCCGAAGAAGAACACCGTCAGCAGGGCGGCCACGATCCCCGCCTTCCGTCCCCGCCAACTGGCGACGGCCAGGAAGGCGCCCACCACGCTCAGCACGGCAAAGAGGAAGAACAGGGCCAGGGGCAGCCGCATTTCGGAAAACGAGGGCACGCGGAACGATTCTAACCGGGACTCGGCCCGATTTCTTGACACACTGCGGCATAGATCCCTAGGATGGCTCCATGACCGTCATCGAAGCCCCAACCCCCGTGAAGAACGCCCAGGCCGGCGCGGCGCCCGGAGCGCTGGCTTTCGAGGACGGGATCGCCTGGCTGCGGCTGGACGACCCGGAGAAGAAGGTCAACACCCTCTCGACCCGTACCTTCGAGTGGTTCGAGAGCCAGATCTCGCGGCTGGAGAGCGACCGTCCCGAGGGGCTGGCGATCTACTCCGGCAAGGCGGACAACTTCGTGGCCGGCGCCGACCTGGAGGAGCTGCTGCGTCTGCACGACCCGGAGGCCATCCTGGAAATGCTGCGGCGCGGCCATGACCTGATGGAGCGGCTCGCCGGCCTGCCCTTCCCCACCGTGGCGGCCATCCACGGCTCCTGCCTGGGCGGCGGCCTGGAGCTGGCCCTGGCCTGCAAGCGCCGGGTGGCCACCGAGCACCGCAAGACCAGATTAGGCCTCCCCGAGGTGCAGCTCGGCCTGATTCCGGGCCTCGGCGGCACCCAGCGGCTGCCGCGCCTGATCGGCGTGCCCGACGCCCTCGACCTGATCCTCACCGGCAAGCAGGTGGACGCCCGCAAAGCCAGGAAGCTCGGGCTGGTGGACGACACCTGCCACCCCGCCGACCTGCGCACCGCCGCCGAACGCGCGCTGCGGGGGAAGGAGGAGAAGAAGGCCAGGGCGAAGCCGATCGCCGCCCGCGCCGGGGACCTGCTGGCCCGCACCCCCCTGGGCGGCCCGATGGTGTGGGAGAAGGCCCGCTCCGGGGTCATGGAGAAGACCAAGGGCCAGTATCCGGCCCCGCTGGTGGCGATCGACATCGTGCGCGAGGGGCTGAAGCTCCCCCTGCGCCGCGCCCTGGACCTGGAGGCGGGGGCCTTCTCCGAGCTGGTCGTCTCCGACGTGGCCAAGAACCTGATCTCCATCTTCTTCGCCAAGACCGAGGTGGAGTCGCGCGCCGCGAAGATCGGCCGCGGCTCCCGCCCGGTGGAGAGTGTGGGCGTGCTCGGCGCCGGCTTCATGGGCGCGGGCATCGCCCAGGTGCTCTCCGAGAAGGGCGTGCCCGTCGTCCTCAAGGACAAGGACCTGGCCGGCGTGGGCCGGGGCTACGGCTTCGCCCAGCAGCGGTTCAAGGAGCTGGTCAAGCGCCGCCGGTTCACCGAGGCCGAGGCCAAGGGGGCCATGGGGCGCATCCTGCCGACGATCGAATATGACGCGCTGCGGCGGACGGACTTCGTGGTCGAGGCGGTCTTCGAGGACCTGGAGATCAAGCGCCGGGTGATCCGCGAGACCGAGGCGGCGGCCCCCGAGGGATTGATCTTCGCTTCCAACACCTCGGCCATCCCGATCTCGCAGCTCGCCCAGGCGAGCCGCCGGCCGGAGAGCGTGGTGGGCATGCACTTCTTCAGCCCGGTCCACAAGATGCCGCTGGTCGAGGTGATCCGCCACCCCGGCTCCTCGGACGAGGCCGTGGCCACCACCGTCGAGGTGGCGCGGAAGATGGGCAAGACGGTGATCGTGGTGGGCGACGGCCCCGGCTTCTTCACCTCGCGGGTGCTGGGCACGATGCTCAACGAGGCGGCCTGGATGCTGGCCGAGGGGATGAGCATCGAGCGGGTGGACCAGGCGATGACGCGCTGGGGCTGGCCCGTGGGCCCCTTCGCCCTGCTGGACGAGGTCGGGCTCGACGTGGCCCGCCACGCCGGCGGCGTGGTGCGCGAAGCGCTGGGCGACCGGGTGGCGCCGCCGCCGATCTTCGAGCGGATGGTGGAGGACAAGCGCCTCGGCCGGAAGTCGAAGCGCGGCTTCTACCTCTACGGGGAGGAAGAAAAGGACGGCACGAAAGGCGAGAAGCGGGTCGACCCCGCGGTCTACAAGCTGCTGGGCTGGAAGCCGGCCGAGGCCGTGAACACCCAGGAGATCGTCGACCGCTGCTGGCTCCAGATGCTGAACGAGACCGCCCGCTGCATGGAGGAGGGGATCATCACCAACCCCGCCGACGTGGACATCGGCGTCATCTTCGGCTTCGGGTTCCCGCCCTTCCGGGGCGGCCTGCTGCGCGAGGCGGACCGCCACGGCCTGCGCTGGGTGGCGGACCGGCTGGAGGGCTTCGCGGAACGGTATGGCGAGCGGCTGCGGCCGGCGGCGCTGCTGCGGGAGATGGCGGATCGGGGCGAGACGTTCTATAAATAACGTCCGAAATGCCCGCCACGCCGAACCGTATCCAGCCACCAGAACGGCGGCCGCCAGCCTTCCGCAAGCTCCGGGTCTACGCGTTCGACCCGAGCCTCAACTGGCACCTCGACACGGCGATCTTCAACGAGATGGTCCTGCGCATCCCCTGGGAAGAGGTCGAGCCGGGACCGGTGGGGGAGTACCTGGAAGTGGTGGACGTCGACCCGGCGAGCGACTGCTGCTACGCGCCGGTGGACCTTGACGATCGTTTCGTGCTGGCCGAGGACGGCCTCGATCCGTCGGAGGGGGATCCTCAGTTCCACCAGCAGATGGTGTACGCGGTGGCGATGACCACCATCCGCAATTTCGAGCACGCCCTGGGCCGCCGGGCCCTCTGGTCTCAGGCCGGGGAGGAGCAGGGCTACCGGTTCGTGCGGCGGCTGCGGATCTACCCCCACGCGCTGCGCGAGGCCAACGCCTACTACAGCCCCTGGAAGAAGGCGTTGCTCTTCGGCTATTTCCCGGCCTCGCAGTCCAACCCGGGGCGGAACCTGCCGGGTGGCACCGTCTTCACCTGCCTGTCGCACGACGTCATCGCCCACGAGGTCACCCACGCCCTGCTCGACGGCCTGCACCGGCGGCTGAGTGAGCCGAGCAATCCGGACACCCTTGCCCTCCACGAGGCGTTCGCGGACATCGTCGCCCTGTTCCAGCACTTCTCCTTCCCGGCGGCCTTGCGGGACCAGATCCGGCGTACCCGAGGGGACCTGGCGCGCCAGAACCTGCTCGGCCAGTTGGCCCAGCAGTTCGGGCACGCCATCGGCTCGCGGGGAGCTTTACGCGACGCCCTGGGAGCGGTGGACCCGGCGACCGGTGAGTGGAAGCCGCGGGAGCCGGACCCGGCCGACCTGCGCGACACCCACGAGCCCCACGCCCGCGGCGCGATCCTGGTGGCGGCGGTATTCGACGCTTTCCTCACCATCTACAAGCAGAACATCTCCGACCTGCTGCGGATCGCCTCCTCGGGGACCGGGATCCTGCCGGAAGGAGAGCTCCATCCTGACCTGGTGGAGCGCCTGGCCAACGAGGCGTCGCTCTCGGCCACCCATGTGCTCAACATGTGCATCCGCGCCCTCGACTACTGTCCGCCGGTGGACGTCAGCTTCGGCGATTACCTGCGGGCGATGATCACCGCCGACCGGGATCTGGTGCCGAACGACGGCCGGTCCTACCGCACCGCCATGGTCGAGGCCTTCCGCCGGCGCGGCATCTATGCGGAGAATGTCCGCAACCTGTCGGTTGAGAACCTGCTCTGGTCGGGCCCCCTGGAGGGCGAAGTGCGGGACTTCCAGAACCTGCTGCCGGGCGTCGAGGAGTTGCGGCGGCTGCCGCCGGATTGGTCCACGACGAGCGATCGGAAGAAGGTGTGGGACGACATGCTGGCGAGCGCCGAGGCCGTCCATGGCTGGCTGATGTCCGAGAACGGGCTATCCCTGGGCAGTAGGGTGGGGCTGGCGGTGGGGCCGGACGCCCCCTTCTCTATCGAGCGCAGCGGCAAGAACGGGCTGCCCAAAGTCGAGGTCCACTCCGTCCGCCCCGCCCGCCGGCGGGGCCCGGACGGCCACACGATCACCGACCTGGTGATCGAGATCACGCAACGGCGGCGCGGCTACTTCGACCCCCAGGTCCAGGAGAAGGTGGACCGGGGCGAGCTCGTGCCGGCGCCGCGGCAGGACTTCTGGTTCCGCGGCGGCAGCACCTTTCTGATCGACCTCGAGAAGCGCCAGGTGCGGTACAGCATCGGCAAGGGGATCATGAGGGAGGCCCGCCTGGACGCCCAGAGGAGTTTCCTGCAGACGTCCGACCATACCCTGCGCGCCACCTACTTCGGCGATCTCCGGCTGCGGCCCGGCGCCGAGCCCTTCGCGCTGCTGCACCGCTCGCTGTAAGGAGGCCCGATGTCCACCCCGACGATGACTGTGACGGCTTCCTGCGTCAAGGTACGCATGTACCGCCAGGGGTTGGGCGACTGCTTCCTCCTGGCTTTCCCCACCCACCACGGGCGGCGGCCGTGCTACATGCTCATCGATTGCGGCGTCCTGCACGGCACCGCGGACGCCTGGGAGAAAATGCGGAAGGTCGCGGAGAGCCTGCGCGAGGCCACCGGCGGGAGGATCGACGTGCTGGTCGTCACCCATCAGCACTGGGACCACCTGTCGGGGTTCGAGCAGGCCCGGGAGGTCTTCGACAAGCTGGAGATCGGGGAAGTCTGGGCCCCCTGGACCGAGGATCCGAACGATCCCCTGGCCCAGGAGGTGAGAGAACGGCGCGCCTCGGCGCTGCGGGCCTTGCACGCCGCGGCGCGGCGGCTGCGGCTCCACGGCTCCACGGACCAGGCCGGCTCTCTGGAATCCCTGCTGAGCCTCTTCGGCGAGCCGGCCGGCGGGCTTCCGGCCGCCGAACGCGCGCTCCACTATGTGCTGAACCGGGCGGGACCGTCCCGTTTCTGCGCCCTCGGAGAGCAGCCCCGAGAGCTGCCGGGGGGTGCGGCGGCGCGGGTGCACGTCCTCGGCCCGCCCAGGGACGAGGCGCTGCTGACGCGCCATGGCCCGTCACGGCAGAACGGCGGGGCCTATGAGAAGAGCCTGGCGCTGGACGAGGAGAGCGCCTTCCATGCGGCGGCTCTCTGGGCCGACGAGGAGTCGCTGAGCCGTAGCGAGGTGGAGCTGAGGAATCTCAGCTTCCCGTTCGACCGCATGTACCGGGTCGCCATGGACGAGGCGGAGAAGGACACTTTCTTCCGCGAGCGCTACTTCGACTCCTTGGACGACTGGCGGCGCATCGACGCGGACTGGCTGGACTACGCCTGCGACCTTGCCCTGCGGCTGGACAGCGACATCGACAGTACCAGCCTGGCGCTGGCCATCGAGCTGCTCCCCAGCGGCAGGGTCCTGTTCTTCCCCGCCGACGCCCAGCTCGGCGACTGGCTCTCCTGGCACGGGCACGCCTGGCGGGGCGAGGAAGAGGCAAACGGCGCGCTGACCGTGGCCGACCTCCTCCGCCGCACGGTGGTCTACAAGGTCGGGCACCATGCCAGCCACAACGTGGCGCTGCGCGAGCAGGGGCTGGAGCTGATGGAAAGCCCGGAGCTGGTCGCCCTGGTGCCGGTGGACGAGGAGATGGCCCGCCAGCCGAAGAGCGGCTGCCCCGAGGGCTGGGACATGCCCTCGCCGTCGCTGCTGGCGCGGCTGGTCCAGAAGACCCGCGGCCGGGTCGTGCGCGCCGATACCGGCCTTCCCGAGAAGCCCCCCTACGTCAGCGCCCGGGACTGGAAGGCTTTCGAGGAGTGCTGCCGCGCCAGCGACGACGGACTGTACATCGAGCTGACGATCGGCAACCCGGCGAAGAACGGCGGCCGCTCATCGTGAGAGGCGACGCCGCAGCAGCCACTCGTTGAGCCAGACGGCGGCGAAGGCGATGCCGGCGGCGATGCCGACGAGGCGGAAGGCGTCGGTGTCGCGGCCGAGCTGCACGAGCTGGTAGATGGCCAGCGACAGCGTCTGGGTCTTCCCCGGGATGCTCCCCGCCACCATGATGGTGGCGCCGAACTCGCCGATGGAACGGGCGTAGGCCAGCAGGGTGCCGCCCAGGATGCCGCGCGCGGCCAGCGGCAGCGTGACGGTGAGGAAGGCGCGGAGGCGGCCGGCGCCGAGGGTGCGGGCGGCCTGCTCCAGCCTGGGGTCGACCTCCTCGAAGGCCACCCGCGCGCCGCGCACCAGCAGCGGGAAGGACATCACCGCCAGCGCCAGCACCACGCCGCGCCAGGTGAAGACGACCTCCAGGCCCATCTCCTGGAGGAAGCGGCCCAGCGGCCCCCGGCGGCCGGCGAGCTTGAGCAGGACCAGGCCGGTGGCCACAGGGGGCAGCACGAGCGGGAGGGCCACCAGCGTCTCCACCAGCGACTTCCCCCGCCAGCGATAGCGGGCCAGCAGCCAGGCCAGGGCGAGCCCGGGAAGAAGGATGAGCAGGGTCGAGAGCGCGGACACGCCCAGAGTGAACCGGACGATCTGCCACTCTTCCGGACTCATCGGTCCGTGAGCCTACCAGACGGAGCCCTCCCCGGGGATCAGACCACGGTCTTCACCTTCGACAGGATCTTGTCCAGATCGTCCGACGAGATGTCGGCGAAGTCGTCGGCGCCGAAGTCCTCGACAGCCTCGGCCGGAGCGACCTGTTCCTCGGCGGAGCGGGCGTCCAGCCAGCGCGCCAGATTGCCGATCGTCTGGTGCTCGAAGAGCTGCTCCGGCGAGAACTGGAGACCGCGCGCGGAAGCGCGGGCCACGAGCTGGATGCCCATGACCGAATCCCCTCCGAGGTCGAAGAAGTTGTCGTCGACGCCCACCTGCTCGAGACCCAGGACGTTCTGCCAGACCTGGGCGAGCATCGTCTCGGTCGGGGTGGACGGCGCGGCGTAGGCGGTCCCCAGCTCCGGGCGCTGGAACTTCGCCTGGCCGGCCACCGGCTCCGGCGCCGACCTCTGCTCGGCCTTCTTCCGCATCGCCTCGATGGTGCGGTGGAGGTCCATGGGAGAGACCGTCACCTGGGGGAAGCGGCCGCGGGAGAGGATGCGCCGGAACGTCTCCACGCCTTCGGCCGGCAGGATCCACTCGGAGGAGCCGCCCGCCACCGCCTGGACGGCCGCCGCCGGGGTCTGCGCCGCCGGCCGGCGGCCCCCTTCGGCCACCCGGCGCATGGTGAAGTCCTCGACCTCGGCGCAGACTTCGCCTTCCAGGGTCATCAGCGTCACGTTCACCGTCAGCGTCTCGTCCCCCTGGCGGGGTTTGTGTAGATGAGCGTAGAGGGCCGCGGGCAGCGGCGCCGCGTAGAGCACCCGGCCGTAGGAGGCGGGGAGCATGAGGCCGCCGCCCACCATGCCGCCGCCGAAGGCGGTGGCCACGTCGAGGATGGCGGGATGCAGCCCGAAAGCCTCCACGTCGGCGGCGAACCCGGCGGGGAGCTCCATGGTGAGGAGCGCCTCGTCCTGGCCGACCTGCGCCCGGCGCAGGCATCGCCAGCGGGCTCCCCAGGTGACCAGGCTGCTCCCCGAGTTGACCGTCTCCCACCCTTCGATCTGGTCCGCCATGAGGCAGCGGGCGGCGATGGCTTCGACATCCCTGTGGCCGGGACGCCCGTCGAGGGGCCGCAGGCCGCCGTGGGCATGCTCCTGCCACTCGCCGCCGTCGCCGGCCCGGCTCTCCACCCGGAAGACCGTGCCGTCCGCCGTCTCCTGCAGAACCACCCTGACGTGGCGGACGCCGCCGGGGACCAGCATCGGACTGACGAAGGTGACGTCCCGGACCTCCACCTCCCGCGCCCCGCACTCCAGCGCGTAGGCGGCGCGGGCCATCTCCAGGTAGCTGGTGCCCGGCGCCGTGGGCGTACCGGCGACCAGGTGCTCGGCGAGGATCCAGTGGCGGTCGACCGAGAGGGCGCCGGAGTAGACCGCCAGGGCGCCCTCCGGCGTCTCGTCGCGCCGCTCCAGCAGCGGATGCAGACCGAAGCCGGCGGCGGGCGGAGCCACCGTGGCGGCCCGCGCCGGGGTCGGCCCCGAGACCGGGACCGGCGGCTTCGCGGCCGCGCGGACGCTTGAGAGGTCGGACCGGGAAGCGGCGGCCACCGCCATCCCGACCTCCTGCCAGGCGCCCCAGCCGATGGCGACCGCCCGCACGCCCCGCGCCGACCAGCGGCGGGCGAAGGCGTCGAGGAAGTTGTTGGCCGCGCAGTAGTCGACCTGCCCCACGCCGCCGGTGGCGGCGAAGGTGGAAGAGCAGAGGGCGACGAAGTCGAGCGGCTCGCCCGCCAGCGCCGCGGCCAGGTTCAGGCTCCCCTGGATCTTGGGCGCCAGGACTTTTTCGGCCGCTTCGGCGGTCTTGAGGGCGATCAGGCCGCCGCCGGGCACGCCGGCCGCGTGGATGGCGCCGTGGACGGCGCCGAACCGCTCCCGGGCCAGGCGGACGGCTTCGCGCATGGCCGCCTCGTCGGTGACGTCGGCCGCGACCACCAGCACCTCGGCTCCCAGCTCCTCCAGGCGCCGGACGGCGCGGACGCGGCGGTCCGCCGGATCGTCCGGGAGGCCCGAACGGCCGGTCAGCACCAGCCGGGCGCGGACCGAGCGCGCCAGCTCCTCGGCCAGCACGAGGCCGATGCCGCCCAGGCCGCCGGTGATCAGATAGACGCCCTGATCCCGGAAGGGCAGGCGCCGGCCGTCGGCGCGGCCCAGGCGGACCGGCTCGAAACGCTCCACCCAGCGCTCCTCACCCCGCCAGGCGACCACGGCCTCCTCGGCGGGAACCAGGGTCTCGGCGATCAGCAGCTCGGCGAGACGGTCCGCCTCCTCCGGGCCCGCGGGCGCCTCGACGTCGATGGCTGCGCAGGCGATCTCCGGATGTTCCAGGGGCAGCGTGCGCACGACGCCGAGCAGGGTGGCCCGCTCGGGAGCGGTCACGATCTCGCCGCGGCCGACGGCCTGCAGACCGGCGGTGACCACGCGGAGCTGGACCCCATCGGCGGGGAGCCGCCGGGCGATCTCCTGGGCCAACCGGAGCAGGGGGAGGAAACCACCGTCACCGCCGGGGTCGGAATCGAGGCCCCGGAGGTCGACGACGCGGTCCGCCGGCTCGCTCCAGTCTTCGCCCAGGGTGACGGCCTCGCCACGCGCCTCGATGCGCCGCGCCATGGCCTCGGCCACGCCGGCGCGGTCGGGCAGGAGCAGCCAGCGATGGGGCGTGCCGTCCGCCTCCGGCTCCTCCGGGGCCGCCGAGGGCGACCAGGAGGAGACGTAGAACCAGTCCGGGATCTCCTTGCGCACGTTGGGCCGCGCCGCCTCTCCCGCCGACTTGGGCTGGTAGTCCACCCAGAAGCGCTGATGCTCGAACGGATAGGTGGGGAGCTCCACCCGGTGGCGGCGCTCACCGGCGTACAGGGCCCGCCAGCCGATGTCCACCCCCGCCAGCCAGAGCTGGCCGGTGGCGGCGAGGAAGAACTCCCCGGCGGACTGCGTCTCCTTCGGGTGGGGCAGCGAGCGGACGACGGACCGGCCCGCCGACCGGTCCAGGACCTGGCGGGCGAAGGTGGCGAGCGTCTGCCCCGGTCCCACCTCGAGGAGCACGGCGTCCGAGTCTGCGGTCAGCGTCTGGAGGCCGTCCGCGAACCGGACGGCGCTCCGCAGGTGCCGCGCCCAGTAGTCGGGGTCCACCGCCTCTTCGCGGGTGATCCAGGCCCCGGTCAGGTTGGAGATGAACGGGACCTCGGGGGCGTTGCGGGCCGTGTTCCGCACCCGCTCGGCGAAGGGGGCGAGGATGGGGTCCATCATCCCCGAGTGGAAGGCGTGGGAGGTGTGCAGGCGCCGGCCGGGAGTGCCCCGGCGTTCCAGCTCCGCCTCCAGGGCGGCGATGGCCGCTTCCGGCCCGGACACCACCGTGCGGGCGGGCCCGTTGACCGCGGCCAGGGACAGCTCCGGGCCGAGCAGCGGGGCGACCTCCGGCTCGGGCAGCGGGACGGCGAGCATGGCGCCGGCCGGCAGAGACTGCATGAGCCGGCCGCGCTCGGCGACCAGGGCCAGGGCGTCCTCCAGGGAGAAGACGCCCGCCAGGCAGGCCGCCACGTACTCGCCCAGGCTGTGGCCCAGCATGGCCCGCGGGCGCACACCCCGGTCCATCCAGAGCAGCGCCAGCGAGTGCTCGATGACGAACAGAGCGGGCTGGGAGAGGGCCGTCTGCTCCAGGCGGCGCCCGGCCTCCTCCATCTCCTCGGGACTGGGGAAAAGGACCTCGCGCAGATCGAGGCCGAGAAGCGGCTTCAGGACCTCGCAGCAGCGGTCGACGTTCTCCCGGAAGGCGGGCTCGGTCTCATAGAGCTCACGGCCCATCCCGGGGTACTGCGCGCCCTGGCCCGGGAACAGGAAGACGACCGCCCGGCCGCGCAGCTCCTGCAGCCCGGCCTGGAGGCGTCCGCCCTCCAAGCCTTCGACGGCGCCAGCCAGGTCGCGGCAGGCCAGAAAACCCCGATGCTTGCCCGGCCGGCGGCCCACCTGGAGGGTGAAGGCGGCGTCGGCTAGGGGCAGCTCGGGGTTCCGCCGCAGGTGCGCGGCGAGGTCGGAGCGCAGGGTGTCCAGGGCCTTGGCCGTGTTCGCCGAGAGCGCCAGGAGCTGCCAGGGGCGGGAGGGGCCGGAGGACTGCGCCGGCGGCGCCTCTTCGAGGATGACGTGGGCGTTGGTGCCGCCCACGCCGAAGGAGCTGAGGCCGGCCCGCAGGGGGGAGCCGTTCGGCTGCCAGTCGGACAGCTTGGAATTGACCCGGAAGGGGCTGTTCTCGAAGTCGATCTGCGGGTTGGGCCGCTCGAAATGGAGGCTCGGCGGGAGCTGCCGGTGCCGCATCGAGAGCGCGACCTTGATCAGCCCCGTGACTCCGGCGGCGGAGCGCAGGTGGCCCACGTTGGTCTTGACCGATCCCAGGGCGCAGAAGCCCTTCCGCTCGGTGCCGGCCCGGAAGGCGCGGGTCAGCGCCGCCACCTCGATCGGATCGCCGAGCGGGGTGCCGGTGCCGTGGGCCTCGACGTAGGTGATGGTCTCGGGCTCCACCTCGGCGATGAGCTGGGCGGCGCGGACGACCTGATACTGCCCCTCGGCCGCCGGGGCGCTGTAGCCGATCTTCACCGAGCCGTCGTTGTTGATGGCCGTGCCCTTGACGATGGCGTGGATGGTGTCGCCGTCCTCCATGGCGTCGGCCAGCCGCTTGAGCACGACGACGCCGAGGCCGCTGCCGAACACCGTCCCGCGGGCGCCGGCGTCGAAGGCGCGGCAGTGCCCGTCCGGCGAATGCATGCTCCCCGGCCGGGCCGAATACCCCGCCGTATGGGGGATCTTCAGCGAGACGCCACCCGCCAGGGCGAGGTCGCACTCGCCGGAGAGCAGGCCCTGGCAGCCGAGGTGGAGGGCCACCAGCGACGTCGAGCAGGCCGTCTGCACCGTGATGCTCGGCCCGCGCAGGTTCAGCTTGTAGGAGACCCGCGTGGCCATGTAGTCCTTGTCGTTGCCGAGCTCGACCTGCAGCAGGCTGGAGGCCTCGAAGACGTGGGGATCGGATAGAAGGTAAAAGAGGTACGAGCTCATCTCCAGGCCGCTGTACACTCCGATCAGCCCGGGATAGAGCTCGTCGTTGTAGCCGGCCCGCTCCAACGCCTCCCAGACGCATTCCAGGAAGAGCCGCTGCTGGGGGTCGAGAAGACGGGCCTCGTGCGGTGGAATCCCGAAGAGGCTGGCGTCGAACCCGTCGATGTTGTCGAGCACCGGGCTCGCCTTCACATAGTTGGGGCTGTTCACCTGGGCGGGGGAGACGCCGGCGGCGAGGAGCTCCTCGTCGGTGAAGAAACGGATCGACTCCACGCCGTTCTTCAGGTTCTCCCAGAACCGCTCGATCGTCGGGGCGCCCGGAAAGCGGCCCGCCATGCCGATGACGGCGACCTCGGAGCCATTCCATTCCCGGGGTGCTTCGGACTCTCTGCTCATCGCTTATCCCCTATCTGTCTGTCGCTTCTGCAGCCGCTGCTTGCGCCAGTCCTTGCCTTCGCGGAGCCGCTCGGAGCGCTCCTCGGCCTGCGACGGCACGGGCGCCGCCGCCGCGCCGCCGTCGCTCTCGCCCAGGTGCCGGGCGAGCCGGTGGACGCTCGGATGATTGAACATGTCCATCAGGGAGATCTCGCGGCCGAGGGCGGCGTGGAGCGCGTTGTGGACCCGCACCACGTGCACCGAGTTGGCGCCGAGATCGAAGAAGTTGTCATGCACGCCCACGCGGGGCAAGCCCAGGACCTGGGACACCACGTCCGCGATCACCCGCTCGACATCGGTCTCCGGCGCCACATAGGAGCCGTCGGCCGGCGCATCCGACGGGCGCAGCGTCTCGGGCTCGGGCAGGGCCTTGCGGTCCACCTTGCCGTTGGACGACAACGGCAGCGCGTCGAGCCGCATCAGGTGGGCGGGCACCATGTATTCCGGCACCTTGCCGCGCAGGAACTCGCGGATCTCGGCCAGGACATCGGTCCCCTGGCGGGCCGGCGCGGCGGCCCTGGACGTTTCGCCCAGGCCATCGGCCATGGCGTGGTACTCGGCCACCTCGGCCAGGTAGGCTGCGGTCCGGGTCTGGTCCGCGGCGATGCGCCCGCCGAGGAGCGTGTGCATCAGCTCGTCGCCCGCCTCCAGATGGAAGAAGGTGCGCACCGGGTCAAGCCGCAGGCCGCCCATCTGGGCGAGGCCGATGCGGAGGGCAGGCGCGGCGGTCTCCAGGGTCTGAGCCCGGCGGCCCGCCTCCAGCGCCGCCCGGCGACGGTCGCGGCCGGTCCGCAGGGAACCGGCGCGGGCGACGAACAGCAGGGCCAGGCCCGCCCGTTCGAACACGTCGTGGTTGGCCGGGTCGTAGAGCGAGGAGGTGAGCGTGGCGCCTTCCTCCAGCAGCGTCAGCCGGTGCGCCTCGGGCTCGTAGGCGTAGGTGCCGCCGGCCAGGCCTTCGACGCGGCCGGGCTTGACGTACAGGAGCAGGTCGAGCGCCGGCATCTCTTCCTGGCTCGGCAGCGTCGCGAGCAGGGCCCCGAGGTCGGCGAGAGGGACGGCCTCTTCACCGGGGAACCGCCGGTAGCTGCGGCGGGCGACGTAGAGGGACTCGATCCGTTCCGGGGTCAGCCGCGGCTTCGGCAGCTCGATCCGAGGCCGGCCCTCGTCGCCCCGCAAGCCATGATGGGCCATCTTGAAGCGCAGCCGCTCGATGGGATCGGTCAACACCGTGACGGCCGGCGCCGGCCCGTCCTCCTCCTGGTCCGCGAAGGGCTCCGGCGCCGGGGCTTCGCGGTCGGGATCGATGAAGCCTCCCAGCAGGGCCCGCATGGGCTCGTGACTCTCTTCCAGCCGCAGGACGCCGCGCAGCTCGCCGAGCCTGCCCTCGGCGGGCGAGAGGCCCAGGCCGTGCTCCGCCGCCGCGCCCGCCAGCAGCTCGGACATCAGGCCGGACTCGATGGCCACGAAGCGGCGGGCAAGCGCGCCATACAGCGGCGCGATGGCCGCCAGGCGGGCCACCAGGAAGATGGCGAACCCGGCCTCCTCGAAGACCTCGCGGTCCGCCGGAGAGAACAGCGACGGCTCGACCGCGGCGCCCTCGGCCAGCAGCACCAGACCGTGGCCGCTCGGGTCGTAGTAGTAGGCGCCGCCGGCCAGGCCTTCGACCTTGCCCGGCGCGGCGTAGAGATAGGCCTGCACCGGATAGAGGTTGCCCGCCGAGCCGTAGCGGTGCTTGGGGAACGGCGAGCCCTCGATCTCGACGCGCAGCAGCGAGCCCAGCACGGCCCCCACGTCCTCCAGCGGGACCGGCGTGCGGTGGAAGCGGCGGCGCGCCAGATGGGCGGCCGGCGCGCCGACCGCCGCCGGCAGGTCGGCCCAGGCCTGGCCCTCCTCGCGCCGCAGCGCCTCCTCCATTCCCTCGCCGGGCTTCTTCAGCACGACGTAGCCGACGAGCTGCTTGGCGCCCCGCAGGTCGCCATGGGCGGTGACCACCGCCGCCGACACCGCCGGGTGCTGCGCCAGGGCCGACTCGATCTCGCCCAGCTCGATGCGGTGACCCTGGATCTTGACCTGGAAGTCGTCGCGACCGAGGAACTCGATGTTGCCGTCCGGGAGCATGCGTCCGAGGTCTCCTGTGCGGTAGAGCGGCTCGCCCGTCCGCGGGTGAGTGAGGAACTGCGCGCGCGTCTTCTCCGCGTCGCGCCAATAACCCTTCGCGAGGCCGATGCCGCCGATGTAGAGGTGGCCCTGCACGCCCACCGGGCGCGGCTCCAGATCCCGGTCGAGGACGAAGAAGGTCTGGTTCCGCATCGGCCGGCCGTAGGGGATGCTCACCCACTCGGCCGGGACCTCGCCGATGGGATAGTGGATCGACCAGATCGACGCCTCGGTGGCGCCGCCCATGCTGACGATCTGGATGCCGGGGAAGGCCGCCCGGATGCGGTCCGGCAGCCGCGGCGGAATCCAGTCGCCCGACATGGTCACCGCCCGCAGCGGGAAGTCCAGGGCGCCGGGGCGGCCCGTGCCGTACTCGACCAGCATCTCCATCAACGCCGGCACCGAG
>DASVAS010000016.1:0-60434 GCA_036376245.1 Thermoanaerobaculia bacterium
GGCCTCCTCTCCCGACCCCTCCCTCCCACCCACACCGGGAGAGGAGGAGAAGTTAGTCAAGGACACCAGGGACACCAAGGACACCAGGGACCTCAAGGACAGGGGCTTTGAGCAAACCCGGACAAACTCTTCCCCCTCTCCCGGTGTGGGTGGGAGGGAGGGGTCGGGAGAGGGGGCCAGGGGGTGAGGGCCCGGGCGGGGGCCTTCTGATAGGCTCTTCCCGCATGCGATCCGGTTACCAGCTCTTCAAGCTCTGGCTGCTCGCGGCCGTGCCGCTGACCAAGGACGCGATCCACGTCTACATCGGCTTCCTCTGCCTGCTGATCGCGCTGATCGTCTTCCGGCGGCGCCTGAGCTCCTACACGGCGCTGATCCCGGGGCTGGTGGTCTCGATCGTGATGGAGATCTTCGACCTGCGGGACGGCTACAACTGGCAGGCGAGCCTCCACGACCTCGTCAACACGAACCTGATGCCGTTCGTGCTGGTGACGCTGGCCAGGCTCCAGACCTTCAACTTCTAGGCATCAGGCGACGGTCTGGGCCTGGGCTTCCCCCCGGCGGTGGGCCTCCATGAGGAGCTGCGAGAGCACCGCGGGATCCACGGGCTTGACCAGGTAGCGGTCGAAGCCCGCCTGCAGGGCGCGCCGGCGGTCTTCCGGCTGGCCGTAGCCGGTCATGGCGATCAGCGAGATCTCGTCCGCGTCGAGAATGGCGCGGATCTGGCGGGCCACCTCGTTGCCGTCCATGCCCGGCAGGCCGATGTCGATCAGCGCCACCTCGGGCCGCACGGAGAAGGCCAGCTCCAGACCCTCGGGGCCGGTGCCGGCCACCGAGACCTTGTAGCCCCAGAGCTCCAGCAGGTCCCGCAGCGTCTCCCGGCCGTCCGGGTTGTCCTCCACGATCAGCACATGGAGGCCGCCGGCGGGGCGCTCGGCCGGCCGCGGCGCGGCCACGGGCTTGCGGAAGACCATGGGGCGCGGCGCTTCCGCGGTGAGGGGCAGGCGGACGATGAATTCGCTGCCCTGGCCGGCACCGCCGCTGCGCGCCTCGACCGTGCCGCCGTGCAGCTCGGCGAGGCTGCGCACCAGGGGCAGGCCCAGGCCCAGCCCCCCTTCGGACCGCCCGCGCGAGCTCTCCACCTGCGCGAAGGGCTCGAAGATCGTCAGCAGCATCTCCGGCGAGAGCCCGACGCCGGTGTCGCGCACCCGCAGCACCGCCTGCTTGTCCTCGCTCGCGACCTCGACCCGCAGCCGGCCGCCGCGGGGGGTGTACTTGACGGCGTTCTGGATCAGGTTGCAGAACACCTGCTCCAGCCGCACGGGATCGCCCACTACGGCGACCGGCTGCGTCTGGACCGAGATTTCCAGGCCGTTGCTGCGGGCCAGGGCTTCCATCCCCAGCTCGGAGAGGCACCGGTGGAGCACCTCGGCGAGATCCAGGTGCTGGCGCTTGAGGATGATCTTGCCCCGGGTGACCCGCGAGACGTCCAGCAGGTCGTCCACCATGCGCACCAGGTGGCGGGTCTGGCGGGTGATGACGTCCCGTTGATGGGCGGCGCGCTCTTCCTTGGAGCCCACCTCGTCCAGCACCCAGAGGGCGTTGCGGATGGCGGAGAGAGGGTTGCGCAGCTCGTGGCCGAGCATGGCCAGGAACTCGTCCTTGCGCCGGTCCGCCTCGGCCTGCCGCTGCAGCAGGTCGCGGACCTCGTACTGCCGGCGCCGGGCGCGCAGGGCGGCCTTGACGGCGCTCAGCAGCGTGGTGAGCCGCACCGGCCGCTCCAGCACCGTGGCGTTGCCGAGCGGGACCAGCTCGGCCAGCACGCGCTCGCTGGTCTCGCCGCCGTGGGTGAAGACGATCAGCGGCAGGTCCGACCACGGCGGCTGCTGGCCCAGCGTCGCCAGCAGGCCCTGGACGACCTCCGGGTGGAGCGCCTCGTCGGCGAGGATCAGGGCGCCCGCTCCGGCTGCGATCTCCTGGAACATCTCGGCGGGGCTGGCGCAGGGATGGCCCGTCACGTCGATGGAGCCGAGCAACTGGCAGACGAGAAGGGCGTCGCGGCCGGTGGGCGTGAGCACCAGCACGCGGCCTTCCTGTGGATGGGTCTCAGGCAATTCCGGAATCTCCGTCATGGGCCGCTCTCCCGCCCTTTTCCACCAGCAGCGGCTCGGAGCCGCCCGTGTAGAGCAGGCGTCCGGTGAGGACGCCGCTGAATTCCTTGATCTCGCGGCCGAGGCTCAGGCCGGTGGGCGGACCGATGCGCAGCTCGCGCACGCTGCGCTCGTGGCCGCCGGTGCGCCGCTTGACCACCGAGATCGCCTGCCGCACCTCGCCGAAGGCCTCGAAGAAGCGCAGCAGGATCACCGTGTCCGCCAGGTAGGAGAGATCCAGCGGCGAGTGCACGGTCTCCCCCAGCAGGCCCGCCTGCGCCATGATCATCAGCGTCAGCACCCCCCGCTGGCTCAGGTACGAGAGCATCTCGTGCAGGTGCAGCACCAGGAATCGCTCCTCGGGCATGGCGTGCTGATAGCCGTTCAGGCTGTCGATCACCACCATCTTGACGCCGTCCTCGACAGCCTGGAGGACGCCGCTCGCGAATTCCCCCGGCGAGAGCTCCGCCGGATCGACCTGGCGGATGAGGAGCCGTTCGTCCGCCACGGCCCGCCGCAGCTCCATGCCGAGGCTCTCCGCCCGCTCGAGCCAGTGCTCCGGACTCTCGTCGAAGCAATAGACCGCCGCGCGGCTCCCCTCTTTCACCGCCGTGGAGACGTACTGCGCTGCCAGCGTCGACTTGCCCACGCCCGAGGGGCCGAGCAGCATGACGCTGGTGCCGCCGTCGAGGCCGCCGCCCAGCAGCGAGTCGAGCTCCGGCAGGCCGCTCGCGGCCTGCTCGTGCGAGAGTTTCTGCGCGTGCTGCGACGCCTGCAGCCGGGGGAAGACCTCCAGGCCCCCCGTCCGGATGACGTAGTCGTGATAGCCGTCGCGGAACGAGATGCCGCGGATCTTCTGCACCCGCACCCGCCGCCGCTGCCCGCCATAGGTCGGCGTGAGCTGCTCCAGCGTCACCACGCCGTGACAAAGACTCTGGAGCTGGAAATCGCCCGTGCTGGGACCGGTGTAGTCCAGCAGCAGCACCGTGCAGCACTCGCCGGTGAAGTAGTGCTTGAGGGCCAGGATCTGCCGCCGGTAGCGCAGCGAGTCGCGGGCCAGCAGCCGCATCTCGGAGAGCGAGTCGAAGACGACGCGCGCCGGCCGCACCCGTTCCACCGTGTCCAGCACGGCCCGCGTGGTCTCCGAGAGCTCCACTTCCGAGGGATGGAACAGCGTGTATTGGGAATCGGCCTTCAGACTCTCCTCGGCCGTCTGGAGCTCGCAGATGGTGATGCCGTCGAGGGACCAGCCGTGGGAGGCGGCCACGTCCCGCAGCTCCTCCTCGGTCTCCGAGAGGGTCGCATAGACTCCTGTCTCTCCTCTGCGGGCGCCCGCGAGCAGGAACTGCAACGCCAGCGTCGTCTTGCCGGCTCCGGGATCGCCTTCCAGCAGATACATCCGGTGGACGGGAAAGCCGCCGCCAAGGATCAAGTCCAGACCTTCAACCCCTGTTTCCGCCCGGGGAAAGCCCGGAAAGTCGTTTTTGTCTGTTCTCGTCATCGCCGTTCGCGCACGCCCTGGATACAGGCCCTCCGTTACCTCCGATGGGAGGTATATACGGGCCTTCGATTGCAAGAGAAATGCCGGGGCTGGCGGAACGCCGTGCCCCGGCTCACGGAGGGAAGTCTAGTGCTCGGCCGGCTCGCCCTTGGGCTGCTCCATGCCCGCCGCGGGGCCGACGCCGGTCTGGCCCGGACGGTCAGGGATGGTGATCATCACCTGGCCGATGTTGTTGGCGTAGCTGGCCTCCTCGAAGTTGTGGCAGAGGCCGGTGGCCGGATCGAGCACCCGGCAGGGCTCGTTGCGGCTCGGCTTGTAGGGCGGGTTGGCCGTGATGCGGATGATGTAGACGCCCGGAGGCACCGGCGGCTGGCCGTCGCCGCCGTCGAGCACGAAGTACTGGCCGCCCAGGAAGAAGCGGTAGGTGTCCGTCCAGCCGTGGCTGATGCCCTGGTTGCCGGGGTGCGTGAGATCGCCGCAACTGTTGTACTGCTTGCTGCGCGCCGGCTCGCCCATGTAGGCCGGGTTCGGGTCCGTGTCCAGCATGCAGAAGCCGGCCTTGGCCGCCTTCCACACCTTGCCCGTCTGCGGATCGATCAGCTCGTACAGGGCGTAGTTCCGGAAGTGGAAGTGCTGGTGGCAGGAGGCGAGCTCGAACAGGCCGTCGTTGGCTTGCCAATGCACCATGGGATCGCCGACGTGAAGATCGGCGTCGCCCACGTTGGCCGTCATCACCGTGAAGCGCACCAGCTTGCGCAGGCCCGGCTGGACGCCGCCCTCGACCACGCTGCAGAAGTTCGCGTCCAGCTTCTCCTCCCGCACCACCCACTGCCGCTCCAGGATGTCGGTCCGCACGATCATGTCCGGCTTCCCCTGCGCGAAGGCGCCGGCGCTCAACGAAAGGCATGAGCTGAGGGCGAGGCCGGCCGCGAGGAAGAGTCTCCGTCTCTGCATTTGTAGTCCTCCAATAGAAATTCCACCGCCCGGACATGGACGGCAGAAGGTGGATGGGGGTCCAGATCTTAGAGTGCTGCGAAACGGCGAAAGCGATATCGCGCGGCGAAATCCGGGGCAAGGCACCCTACGCCTATGCTTCTGGCGATTCATCGCCATCCAGGGGGGCCCGCGGTTCGGCCGGCTTCTTATAGCCGTTCCAGAAGACGTTGAAGAGCGAGGCTGCGGAAGGCCGAGGTATCTCAAGCTGTAAAAAAGTTTCAGGAGATGAAAGGCTGTGGCCGGTAGAGGCAACGTCAGTGATACCCTCACCACCATCTGGAGCCTTATTCCAGCGTGTCACGCTTTTCTGGATGTATGCACTCTTGGTAGTTGAACGAGAGGACCAAGTCAGCAGGGGAGACGAAGAGGTGATCACTGTGCGCCCAAACCGAAAAGTCGTTCTTCTTGTCGCCTTGTCCGCGCTCTTGGCCGTCGGTGTCCAGGCCGGTCCGCGGGCTCGCAAGGTGGGATCGCGCCTGCCGAGCGTACTGGTAGAGGCCCGGATGCGGAACGCGCCGGTGGGGGTGGCCGCACCGCGCGGCGGTTGGGTGGTGTACGTGTTTGCTCCCGGCTCCGCGGTGGCGGAGCGGAACCAGGGGAAGGTCGAGTCGCTGTCGCGGGCGCTGCCGGCGGATTGGGTGCTCCTCTCGGTGGCGACGGACGCGAAGGCGGTCCCGGCCTTCCTGGAGCGGGTTGCGGTCACGGTCCCCGTGCTGACGCAGGTGCCGGCGGAGGTGCTCACGGCATATGGTGCGGCCGGCGGCGGCCTTCGCGTGTACATCCTCGACAAGGACTGGAAGCTGCTGGAGGCGCTGGAGGGTCCGATCGAGGGCAAGGTGGCGAAGCGGCTGGCGGACCGGTTCAAGGTGACGTGGAAGCCCTCTTCAGAGCCCGCCGCCCCGGCCCCGGCGGCCGGCGCGGGAGACAAGCGGCCTTCCATGTGTAGGGACGCCGAGCAGCATGAGTACTCGCCCGGCGCGAAGGCGGATGCGCTGGGCTTGGAAATCCGGTGCGGGATGGGCGGCATGTGGGCGCCGGCTTCGTAGAACGAAATGGAAAGGGCCCAAGGGGCACAAGGACGTAAAGGACTTCCAAGGACCTGGACGGACAGCAGCTCTGCTGTCCTCTGAGTCCCCTTATGTCCTTGCTCTTTGGGCGGAGCGCAATGGCGCGCCTCGCTCGACACCCGGAGGTTGGAATGAATCCAGTCAGGAGAAGGCGGTTCTTGATGCTGGCGATGGCGGTCTTGGTGGCCGGAGCGGCCTGGGGGTTTCCTCTGATACAGACGCCGGAGCGGGGCCGCACTCCGTTCCGCTTGCTGAGTATCGACAAGAACTGCGTTTACGCGGGCCAATCCTATACCTGGAATGCCTGCCGGGGCGGACAGCGCTGCGCCCGCGGCCACGATGACGAGTACTACTGGGAAGACGATCCGACCTGTCCGAGCGGAGCGTCCCAGGGGGGCTTCCCAACGTATTGATCGTGATGCGGCTCTCTGATCTTCGGTATGTGCTGCGGTCCACTGGCCGGTCCCCCGGGCCGGCCGTGGCGGTTTGGCTTTGCACGGCGGTGTGGATGGCCGTGGCTCCGGCGTTCCTATCGCTGCTGGGAGCGCTGGAGTGGAAGTCCCTTCCTTTTCCCCAGGCGGACCGCATCCTGCAGGTCAACGCCGGGTACGATCTGATCCCCCTGCTGCACTCCTCGGGCAGCTTCCAGGCCCTCGCCAACTATGAAACGGGCTGGGTCCTCGCCGAGGGACCGAGAGGAAGGGGCTCGGTCCCGGGCGCGGTGATCGGAGAGGAGCTGTTCGAGGTGCTGGGGACCCGGCCGGTGGCGGGCCGCGTCTTCGCGCGCGGGAGCGCGGCTTCGGACGCCGGCGGGGCGGTGATCACCGAGAGCTTGAGCCGGCGGCTGTTCGGAGGCGCCCGGCCGCCGGCCGGCGCGGTCCTGCGGGCCCTGGAACGCGAATTCTCCGTGCTGGGCGTGGTCGCGGACGAGCCGGTGTACCCGCCGCTGGCGCAGATCTGGGTTCTCGACCTTTCGGGGGCCCAACCGGACAGGGCGTTCCTGCCTCGCGACATCCCGCGGACCGGCATCCTCGGCCGGCTGGCGGAGGGGACGAGCGCGCGGGCGGCGCACGAGACGGCGTTGCGGGTGGCGCGGGATTTCGAGAAGCGGGAGAACAGGATGCAGGGAGATGTCGAAGCGCTGACGCTCGAGACCCTGCTGCGCCGGCGGTCGGAGGGAGAGCGGGGCATCCTCAGGATGTCGCTGGCAGCGCTGCTGGGGTTCGTGCTGCTGGCGTACACGAGCGCGCTGGCGGGCTTCGCGGCCGCGCGGCAGGGGGAGACGGCGGTGCGGCTGGCGCTCGGGGCGCGGCGGCTCGACGTGGCGCGGCTGCTGTTCCTGCATGTGGCGCTCCTCGCGATACCCGGATTCCTGCTGGGGTTGCCGGTGGCGGTGCTGGTGTTGGGGAAGCTCTCGGGCTTCGTGCCGCTGTCGCTGGCGGAGCTGATCCCGACGCGCCTGGACGCCGGCAGCCTGGCGTTGGCGGCGGTGGGCTGGCTGGCGGTGGCGCTGGCGAGCCTGGGGCTGGTGTGGGCGTCGTCGCCGCAGGCCGGGCTGGTCTCGGTGCTGACGCCGGAGTGCGCCAAGGTGGCGCGGACGCGGCCGCGAGCCCGGGTGCGGTTCGCGTTCGTGTGCGCGGCGCTCAGCCTGGCGGTGGCGCTGGGCGCCGGCGCGGCGGTGCTGCGGGAATCGCTGGCGAACCTGGAGCGAGTGCCGCTGGGGTTCGCACCCGAAGGCATGGCTTCGGCAGTGGTCCGCTTCGGCGAGCCGCCGGACGCCAAGGCCCTGCCCGCGCTGCTCGCCCGGATCGCGGACCGGCTCGGCGGTGTTCCTGGGATCGCGGCGGTCTCCTTCTCGGACGGCATCCCGCTGGGGACGGCGGGCAGCTATCGGGAGATCGCCTCGGAGGATTACGCCGAGCTCTGGCTCAGCCGCATCCAGCGGATCCACGGCGACTACGCGCGCGCGGCCGGGCTCCGTCTGGTGGCGGGCCGTACCTTCGCCCGCGCCGAGGAGGCCACAGGCGCGGCGGTGGCGCTGCTGGACGAGAACGGGGCGCGGGAGATCTTCGGCGGCCGGCCGCCGCTGGGCGAGACGGTGGTGGTGTACGACCAGCCGGTGGAGATCGTGGGCGTGGTGCCTTCGGTGAAGGGGGCGATGCTGGACGAGCCGCGGCGTCCGCAGCTCTATCTGCCGTTGCTGTTCCAGCAGGGGGAGAAGGGTCCGGAGGCGGTGGCGGTGCTGCTGCGGCTGGCCGGGGGGGGCAACGTGCCGGAGCGGGAGTTGGAGGTGGCGCTGGCGGGCACGGGCGCGGCGCTGAGCCAGGCGCGGCCGTTGCCGGAGATCGTGGAGGAGTCGCTGGCGGCCCGGCGGATGGCGCGGAACCTGGCGGTGCTGCAGTGGCTGGCGGCGCTGGCGCTGGTGGCGCTGGCGATGTTCGGAACGTTCTCGTGGCTGCTGGAGGTGCGGGCGCTGGAGCACGCGATCCGTCTGGCGCTGGGGGACACGCGGGCGGGGATCGCGCGGCGCATCCTGCGGAGCGCGCTGGGGCTCGTGGCGGTGTCAGCGGTGGTGGGAGTGGTGATCTACCTGCCGGCCGGGCAGGCCTTGCGGGCGTTGCTGTTCGGGGTGGAGGCGCTGAGCGCGGTGCCGCTGCTGTCGGCGGCGGCGGTTGTGGCCCTGGTGGGCTTCGGGGCGGCGGCGCTGGCCGCGCGGTCGGCGTTGCGGGGGGTGTCGCTGGAGGCGTTGCGGAACCGCGGCAATCTGGAGTAGCGGACCCGCACTCCGGACAGAAGGACACCAGGGACGCCAAGGACCTCAAGGACAGGGGGAAGCCGTCTTTGTCCCTGGCGTCCTTGGTGTCCCTGGTGTCCTTCTTCCAGAGCTCTCCCCTCTCGGTGTGGTGTCGGAGAGAGGGGGAAGGCCCGGCGTCACGCCCGCGTCACCCATTCCGGCCCGGTTCCGGGTACAATTCCACAGCTTTCCAAGTCGATCGCCAGCGCCGGCCGCCGCCGGCCCGTTTCATTCACTGGAGGGGATTCCATGCGTCTCTTCGCGCGCTGCCTGTCCGCCGTCTTCGTGCTCGGCCTGTTGGCCGCGCCGGTCCATGCCCAGCCGACCGACCTGTTCTTCTCGGAGTACATCGAGGGGAGCAGCAACAACAAAGCCCTCGAGATCTTCAACGGCACGGCCAGCCCGATCAACCTCGGGACCGGCGGCTACGCCGTCGACATGTACTTCAACGGCAGCGGCACGGCAGCGTTGACGATCAACCTGACCGGCACGGTGGCCGCAGGGGACGTCTTCGTGCTGGCGCAGGCCTTGGCCAACGCGACCATCCTGGCCCAGGCGGACCAGACGAACGGCAGCGGCTGGTACAACGGCGACGATGTGGTCGTCCTCCGCAAGGGGGCGACGGTCCTCGACGTGATCGGCCAGATCGGCAACGACCCGGGGACGGAATGGGGCACGGGGACGCAGTCGACGGCGGACAACACGCTGCGCCGCAAGCCGGCGGTCTGCCAGGGGGATACCAACGGCGCCAACACCTTCGACCCGACGGTGGAATGGGACGGCTTCGCGAACGACACCTTCGGCGGCCTGGGGAGCCACTCGGTCACCTGCGGCGGCCCGGCCCTGCCGAACCTCTCCATCAACGACGTCTCCCAGGCCGAGGGTGACTCCGGCACCACGACCTTCACGTTCACGGTGAGCCTCTCCGCGCCGGCCGGCCCGGGAGGCGTCACCTTCAACATTGCCACCGCCGACAACACCGCCACCACGGCGGACAACGACTACGTGGCGCAGTCGCTGACCGGGCAGACGATCCCGGCCGGCAGCTCCACCTACGCGTTCAACGTCACGGTCAACGGCGACATGACGGTGGAGGCGAACCAGACCTTCTTCGTCAACGTCACGAACGTGACGGGCGCGAACGTGACGGACGGCCAGGGCACCGGCACGATCCTCAACGACGACGTGGCGCTCACCCCGATCCACGACATCCAGGGACCGGGCAACAGCTCGCCGATCGTGGGCGCAACGGTGACGACCCGAGGGGTGGTCACGGGCGTGAAGAACAACGGCTTCTTCATCCAGGAGCCGGACGCCACGGTGGACGCCGATCCGGCGACCTCGGAGGGCGTGTTCGTGTTCACCTCCAGCGCGCCGACGGGCGACGCGGCGGTCGGCAACTTCGTGCAGGTGACGGCGACGGTGGTGGAGTTCGTGCCGACGCAGGACCCGCTGCAGCCGCCGCTCACGGAGCTCTCGTCGCCCTCGATCGTGCTGATCTCCACAGGATCGCCGCTGCCGGCGGCGGTGCCGCTCACGGCGACCTTCCCCGACCCGGCCGGACCGGTGGACCAGCTCGAGCGGGTGGAGGGGATGCGCGTCGCGGTGGCTTCGCTGACGGTGACCGGCCCGACGCTGGGCAACGTCAACGAGCCGAACGCCACGGCGACTTCCACAGGCGTGTACTTCGGCGTGGTGACAGGCGTGGCGCGGCCGTTCCGCGAGGCGGGCATCCAGGCGCCCGACCCGGCGCCCTCCGGCTCCATCCCGCCGATCCCGCGCTGGGACGCCAACCCCGAGCTGCTGCGGGTGGACAGCGACGGCATCGGCGCGCCCATCATGGACGTGGGCACGACCGCCGTGGTCTCCAACCTCATCGGCCCGCTGGACTACGGCTTCCGGCACTACACGATCCTGCCGGAGCCGGCCGCGCCGCCGTCCGCCATGGGCGGGCCCACGGCCGTGGCGGCCACGCCGCCGACGCCCCGGGAATTCACGGTGGGCTCGTTCAACCTGGAGCGGTTCTTCGACACCGCGAACGATCCCGCGATCGGCGAGCCGGTGCTGACGGCCACGGCCTATCAGGGCCGGCTGGAGAAGGCGTCGCGGATCATCCGCAATTACCTGCAGACGCCGGACGTGCTGGGCACGGTGGAGGTGGAGAACCTCGCCACCCTCCAGGACCTGGCGGACCAGATCAACGCCGACGCCGTGGCGGCGAGCCAGCCTGACCCGCAGTACGTGGCCTTCCTCGTGGAAGGCAACGACGTGGGCGGCATCGACGTCGGCTTCCTGGTGAAGACCGCGGAAGTCGCCGTGGGCATTCCGCGCGTGGAGGTGGTGGCGGTCCAGCAGGAGCTGGACGGCACGCTGGTCGTCAATCCCGATTCTTCGACGGAGACCCTCAACGACCGGCCGCCGCTGCGCCTCAACGCGGTGATCCACCACCCGAACGGCGCCGCCTTCCCGGTGACGGTGATCGTCAACCACCTGCGGTCGCTGAACGACGTGGAAGACCCCACCGCGCCGGGGCCGAACGGCTGGCCCACGGTCGGCGCGCGGGTGCGCAACAAGCGCCAGAAGCAGGCGGAGGACCTCGCCAACCTGGTGCAGGCGCGGCAGACCGCCGATCCCACGGAGCGGATCATCCTGATCGGCGACTTCAACGCCTTCGAGTTCAACGACGGCTTCACGGACTCCATGGGCGTCATCGAGGGGACGCCTGTCCCGGACAACGAGACGGCGGTGCCGGGCGACGGCGTGGACCTCGTCAACCCGGACCTCGACAACCTGTTCGACACGGCGCCGGCCACCGAGCGCTACTCCTTCATCTTCGACGGCAACGCCCAGTCGCTGGACCACGCGGTGGTCAACGAGGACCTGATCAACGCGACGGTGGCGCGGCGGCTGGAGCACCCGCGGGTCGGCGCCGACTTCCCCGAGGTGGCCCGCAACAACGCGGCGAGCGACACCCGGCTGGCGGACCATGACCCGCTGGTGGCCTACTTCCAGGTGGCGGAGTTCGCCAACGACGCCGATGTCTCGATCACCAAGGTGGACGTGCCCGATCCGGTCGCGGCGGGCGGCCTGCTGACCTACTCGCTGGAGGTGACCAACAACGGACCGGAGGACGCCACCGACCTCGAGGTGAGCGATCCGCTGCCCGCCGGCACGACGTTCTCCTCCGTGGCGCCTTCGGCCGTCTGGACGTGCACGACTCCGGCGGTGGGCGTCAACGGCACGGTCACCTGCACGGCGCCCCTGCTCGCCGTCGGCGAGACCGCCACGATCGACATCGTCGTCACGGTGGACGCGGGTCTGGCGGCGGGCACGGTCCTCACCAACACCGCCACGCTGACGACCACCAGCAACGACGCCAACCCGGGCGACAACGAGGCCACCACGGACACCACGGTGAGCGCTCCCGGCGTGGTCGCCGACTACTCGGTGACGAAAACCGCAGCGCCGGATCCGGTCTTCGCCGGGGACAACCTGACCTATACGGTGACCGTCGCGAACTCCGGCCCGGGCACCATCGCCAACGTCACCCTGACGGACTTCCTGCCGGCCGGCGCCGCCTTCCAGTCGCTCACCGCGCCAGCCGGCTGGACCTGCTCGACGCCGCCCGTGGGGACGTCCGGCACGGTCACCTGCACCCTGCCGACCCTCGGGGTCACGAGCGAGGTCTTCACCCTGGTCGTCCAGGTGGGAGCCGCCGTGCCCGCCGGCTCGACGGTGGACAACACCGCCCTGCTCACTTCGGACACGCCCGATGCCAACCCCGAGGACACCCAGGCCGTGACGTCCACCACCGTTCTCTCCCCGGCGACGCTGACGGGGACGAAGACGGTCAGCGGCACCTTCACGCCGAACAGCACGGTCACCTACACGGTCGTGCTGACCAACTCCTCGAAGTACGCCCAGAACGACAACCCGGGCGATGAGTTCACCGACGTGCTGCCGCCCGAGCTGCTGCTGGTCTCGGCCAACGCCACGTCCGGCATGGCGGTGGCGAACGTGGGGACCAACACGGTGACCTGGAACGGCGCGATCGCGGGAGGCGGTTCGGTGACGATCACCATCCAGGCGACCCTGCTGCCCGGCCAGGCGTCGGGGACGATCGTCAGCAACCAGGGCACGTTCCTGTACGACGCGGACGGCGAAGGCACGAACGAGACCCCCGGCGCTACGGACGACCCCGGCGTGGGGGGCCAGGAGCCGGACCCGACGACGTTCGCCGTGGTCCTCTCCCCGGCCGCCGTCTCCGGCACGAAGACGGCCGGCGGGCCTCTGACGCCCGGCAGCACGGTCACCTACACGGTGATCCTGTCGAACGCCGGGCCAGGCATCCAGGGCGACAACGCGGGTGACGAATTCACCGACGTCCTGCCGCCCCAGCTCGCCCTGGTCTCGGCGGCCGCCACGTCCGGCACGGCGGTGGCCACCGTGGGGACCAACACGGTGACCTGGAACGGCTCGATCGCGGCGGGCGGCTCGGTGACGATCACCATCCAGGCGACCCTGCTGTCCGCCACGGTGCCGGGAACGACGGTCAGCAACCAGGGGACGATCCGCTACGACGCGGACGGCGACGGCACCAACGAGGCCACCGGCGTGACGGACGACCCCGGCGCGGGCGGCTCCGGCAACCCGACGACGTTCACGGTGGCCGCCGCGGCGGTCACCGAGATCCCGACGCTGGGCGAGTGGGGGCTGATCCTGATGACCCTGCTGGTGGCGCTGGCGGGGGCGTGGAGGTTGCGCCAGGGGTAGGAAGGAGCGGAAAAGAAGGGGATAATACCCTCCGGGCCTCTATGGGCGCCCGGGGGGACTGTCCGTTTGCGGAAGCCCCGTGGATAGAGCGCTGGCGAGGACGAATGCGGCTAGATCCGAGAACGTTGCAAGGAGAATGGGATGATGGCCGCGTCCTGGACCGGCACCTCAGCAGCAGCGAGTTCATCGGGTACAACGAATATGGCCACCCTCAATTTGAGAGCACTCGCACAGAGCTCGGAGAGTTACTCTACAGGCTCAAGTACCGGAGTGATCATTCAGCGGCCGCACCCATTGCTCAAGTCGCACGTGACTTCATCATCAGTAGCTGGCATCCTGAAATTGATGTCATCGTCCCGGCTCCTCCAAGCAGGAGTCGAGCTGTTCAGCCGCTCTTCCAGATTGCCGATGAGCTGGGACGGTTGCTGAAGCTGCCGGTGGACAAGACAAGCGTTCAAAAGACGAAAGGGACACCGGAGCTCAAGAACGTTGACCATGCACAGCGAATTGAGTTGCTCAAGGGAGCGCATGTCATCAAGGGCAGTGGTTTGAGAGGGCGGCGCGTGCTCCTGCTCGACGATCTCTACCAGTCCGGAGCTACCTTGAATGTAATCGCTCGTCTTCTCAAAGAATCAGGGGGAGCTTCCGCGGTCTTCGCTCTCGCGCTGACCAGAACTCGGAGCTGATTATGGAAGCAGTATTTCTTGGTGGCTCACGACGGATCGCTCGCCTTAACGAAAAGGTAAGATCAAAGCTGGACGAGTTCATCGACCGTGGTCTTTGGATTTTCGTCGGTGATGCCAACGGTGCGGACCGCGCCATGCAGCAGCACTTGGCGGATCGGCACTATGAACAGGTCGTCGTCTACGCGGTGACAGGATCCCTTCGCAACAACATCGGCCATTGGAAGGTCTGCCTTGTGGATCCACCAAGGGGAGCTCGCGGCTTCGAGCTGTATTCCGCAAAAGATAAACAGATGGCCAAGGATGCTTCGTATGGCCTTATGCTTTGGGACGGAAAGAGCCGCGGAACGCTTGAGAACGTCCGCAACCTTTTGGCACAGGGGAAGCCGGTTGCTGTGCATCTTGGCCCAGCACGACGTTTCGTCGGCCTCAAATCGACGGAGGACCTTCACAAGCTGGGCCTGCCGGCAAAGCCGGAGTCACAAACCCAACATGCTCTCCCCTTCCGCGGTAGCTGAAGGTCCTACAAAGGATAGCTGCACCTGGCACTCCCAGAAGACGAGACCGACGACCCAGCCAAGGCAGCAGCCCCCACGTATCCCATGATTCTCTGTGCGGAGCAGGCGCACTTTGCGAGGAGACCGTGTACAATCTCCCCACTTTTGTAGTCCACCGGACCCGCAATCCTGAATCATCCTGGAGAACCTGTATGTCCCGAAGCATCGTCCATAGCCTGCTCGCGGTCGCGCTTTTGACGGCCGGCGCCGCTCAGGCCGGCACCGTCTACGTCCCCACGCCCGGCGTCTCCACCGTCGGCTCCGCCAACTATGAGACGCAGGTCGTGATCAGCAACACGGCGGCGCAGCCCCGGGAAGTCCGGCATTTCCAGATCGCCAACGACGCCGACGGCACCCAGCGCGGCGGCTCCCAGTCGACCCCGGTGCAGGTGCAGGGCGGCCGCTCCTCGGTGGTCAAGCCGCCGGCGGCGGCGCGCGGCCTGCTCGAGCTGTCCGGCCCGGCGGAGCTGCGCTACGCGGCGCGCCTGACCTCTCCCGGCCAGGGCGCCCGGCTGGGCGCGCCGCTTCCCGTCATCACCTCGGACAACCTGGGCAAGGCCAACCAGAGCCTGTCCCTGCAGGGGCTTCTCTCGGGGAACGGCCGTGCCACCGACGTGGCGCTGATCAACCTCGGCCACCAGGCCTCGGTGTGCACGGTGGGCCTGTTCCGCGCCGACGGCTCGGCGCTGACCGCGGCCGTCACGGTCAACCTCAAGCCGCTCTCGCAGGTCTACTTCGCCAACGCCCTCGGCAACGCGGGCGCCGTGACGGAGATCCGGGCGGCGGTGGGCTGCACCCGCGACTTCTACGCCTACGCCCTGCTGACCGACGCCGCCACGGGGGAGATCTCGACGGTCTTCCCGGCGGGCAGCGGCGAGTCGCTGCTCACCATACCGGGCGCCGGCGCCGTCTGCCCCACGGGAGCCCAGTGCTTCGACGCCAAGGGTCTCTTCCACAAGCCGTCGAAGACGGACCCGTACAAGCGGATGTCCTTCGCGCCGGCGCCGGGCACCTACAAGAAGATCCGGATGACCATGGACGTCCTGCACGGCGGCTGGAACCCGGCCAACCCCGGCGCGCAGCACGAGCTGTTCTGGATGGTCAAGAACCGCAACTTCGACATGTTCGGCTACGCCACCTTCCGCGGGCCGGGCAACCCCTCCAACGCCAACACGTCTCTGCTGCGGCACGGCATCGGCCTCACCCATCCGCAGAAGATCAAGATCATCAAGCCGTTCACCGCCACGCCGGGGACGCTCTACAACCTCGAATACATCTATGACACCACCACCAACGTCCTGGAGCTGGTGACGCGGGTGAACGGCGAGATCGTCAACCGGATCAGCGGCAGTCCGAACGTCACCTCGTTCAGCTTCACCGCCGACGACCGGCTGATCGTCGACGTCGGTTTCGACGGCACGAACTCCGACGAGCAGCCGACGCTCAACTGGGAGTACCGCGACCTGCACCTCGAGCTGACGAAGTAGGCCCTCACCCCGACCCTCTCCCGACCCCTACCGCCCTCACGCACCGGGAGAGGGCGCCCCCACCCCTCTCAGAAACAGTCCCCCCTCCTCTCCCGGTGAGGGAGGGGGGAGGGGTCGGGAGAGGAGGGGCCGGGGGTGGTGAGGGCTCAGGGCACGTACAGAAACACGTCGAACATCGGCTGGGCGAAGGACTCCAGGTTGAAGTCCGCGGGCACGAGGTTGGAGGCGCGGCTGGAGAAGAGGACGCGCCCGTCGTCGGTCACGGCAGGCAAGGTGTACGAAGTGTCGTCGCCGGCCGTGATCCGGACCGTCGCTCCGGTGGTCCGGTCCCACAGGTACACGTCGGCGATCTCGTCGTAGCTGAGGAAGGCGACCCAGCGGCCGTTGGGGCTGATCGCGGGCAGGAAGGCGTCCTGGGCCACCAGGCGCACCTCGCCGGTGACGCGGTCGAAGAGGCGGACGTTCCCCTCCTGGATGCGTTCGTCGCCGTCCGTGAAGGCGATCCAGCGGCCGTCCGCGCTGAGGGACGCCGGCAAGGCCGAAGCGCCGCCCTGGCTCACCGGTCGGGAGGCGCCGGTCACCCGGTCATAGAGGAAGACGTCAGGGCGGAAGCCTTCGGCGTAGCTGTAGAAGACGATGTACCGCCCGTCGGCGCTGAAGCCGGAAGCCACGCCGGCGGCGACCCGCGTCAGACCGCCGGAGGCACGGTCGAAGAGGTAGATCGACCGCAGGGGTTGACCGAGAGGGTCCGTGGACGCCGGCGGGGCGCCGGGGAGATTGGTGGCCGGGCTGTTGAGGAGGACGAAGCGGCCGTCGTCGCTCAACTGGCCCGCCACGTGAGCGTCCGCCGGTTCGGCGGGCGATCCGGCGGCATGGGAGACGAGGGTCACCGCGCCGGAGGCGCGCTCGTAGACGAACACGTTGGTGGCGGGGTTGAAACTCGTCTCCTGGCCGGGGACGAGGCCGTTGGCGGCGATGCCGAAGAGGACGAGGGAGCCGTCGGGAGCAATGTCCAGGCTCCCCTGGTCGCGGCCGTTGATGGCGGTCAGGAGAGATCCTGCCGCGTGGCTGACCAGCGTAGTCTGTCCCGTGACGCGGTCGTAGAGGAACACGTCCAGCCCCACCAGGATCGGGGACGTAGGCGAGTCGATCTGGCCGGGAACGAGGTCGCTCGCCTGACTGAAGAAGGCGATGAAGCGACCGTCGGCGCTGATCAGGCCCGCCCAGGAGCCGCCGTTGCCGGCCTGGAGGGGGGAAGCCGCGGAGCGGCTCACCAGGGTGGTCGACTTCAGGGCTTGGTCATAGAGGAAGACGTCGAAGTTGTCGTTGGCGTCGCGGACGCCGGGGACGAGGTTGGGGGCGTCGCTGATGTAGACGGCATAGCGTCCGTCGGCGCTGAAGCTGGAATGGAGGCTGGTGGCCTGCGGCGTGGCGGACGGCATCCCTCGCCGGGAGGCCAGCTCGCGCTCGCCGGTGGCGCGGCCGTAGAGGAAGACGTCCTGCCCGCGGTTGAAGTCCTTCTTGCCGGGCGCCAGACCCCGTTCGGTGCTGGAGAAGGCCACCCACTGGCCGTCCGTGCTGATCACGGATTCCCAAGAGAACCCCTGATCGCTGTCGCTGGTCAGCCGCTCGGCTTCTCCCGAGCTCCGGTCATAGAGGAACGCGTCCGGCTGCACCGCCGAGTTGCCGCCGGCCGTGAAGACGGTCCACCGGCCGTCCGCGCTGATCCCGCCCAGGGCGGACCCCGCTCTTTCTCCGCCGAGCTCCTCCGCGTGGAGCCGGCGGTTCTCCCGGGTGGCGCGCTCGAAGAGGAAGGTGGCGTAGGTGGGCGGACCGCTGGGCGGCGTCTGGCCCGCCACGAGATCGTAGCCGGAGCTGGTGAACGCCACCCAGCTCGCGTCGGCGCTGAGCGCGAAGTCCCGCACGTCTCCGGTGGCGGGCCGCCCCGGCGCGACTCTCGCGTGGCTGACCAGCGTCGTCCTGCCCGTCGCGCGGTGGACCAGGAAGAGTTGGGGGAGGAAGGGCCCCACGAAGGCCACGTACTCGCCGTTGGCGCTGATCCGTACCGGGCTCTCGCCCCGGGTCATGCCGTTGCGGCTGACCAGGGAGTTGCGGTCGGCGGCGCGGTCGTAGACGAAAGCGTTCCATTCGGACTCCGCGCTGACGGGGACGGACGTCAGGTTTCTGGCCCGGCTGCGGAACGCCACATAGCGGCCATCGGCGCTGATCGAGGGGGTCTCCGAGGAACCATCGCCCGTCCGGCGCTGGAAGGCGGCCGTGCGGCTGACCAGCGTCGTCCTGCCCGCGACCCGGTCGAAGAGGAACACGTCCGGATGCGGAAAGCCGGCGTCCACCTGGCGTTCCACGAGGTCGGAGGCGAAGCTGGTGAACGCGACCCAGCGGCCGTCGGCGCTCAGGGCCGGCTGCCGCGACTCCATATTGCCCGGGATCTTCGGCGAGCGTCTGGACCGGCTGACCAGCGTCGTCGTCCCGGTGACCCGGTCCCAGAGGAAGACGTCGATCAGGACGGCGGCATCCTGCTGGCCGGCCACCAGGTTGCGGGCGGCGCTCAGGAAGACGACCCAGCGGCCGTCGGCGCTGATCTGAGGGGATTCCGAGGCGCGGTCGCCGGTGGTGACGGGCGAGCCTGCAGTGCGGCTGACCAGGGTGACCGTGTCAGTGATGCGGTCGTAGAGGAAGACGTCGTTGGCCCGGTTGCGGTCGATCTGGCCGGACACGAGGTTGACGGCTTCGCTGACGAACACGGCATAGCGTCCGTCGGCGCTGAGCGCCGGGCTCCCGCTCTCGCCCGACGCCGAGTCCGAAGCGCGCCGCGGCGCCACCCTGGACACCAATTCGATCTGTCCGGCGACGGCCGGCAGTGCGGCCAACCAGAGAAGGACCGCGACCCGGATTCCTCTCCTTCCCTTTCGCGCTGTTCGAGCCATGAAAACACTCCTTGAAGGGCTGAAGATCTGGCCTGATTGTAAGGCCCTTCAAGGAGAAAATGCGCGTTCGGCATAAAGCCGATGTCTTCAGCTAGTCGCGGAGCGTCAACGCGAGGGTCCCGCCTGTCGCGAGCTGCCCCGAGTCGCACGCGCTCTTGGGAATCGCGGCGGGATCGAGGGCTCCCGTCGAGGCTACGGGTATCCGCGTCAGGCAGGCGGAGTAGCTGCCGGGCGCCAGACCCGCGAAGCGGAGGGCCGGGCCGTCCGCCCTGTGAGGCGAATCTCTTGACCTCTGAGGCCTGCCGTCTGACCCGCGGGGCGAGCTCCTTGGCTCATGCGGCAGGCCGTGCGCTCTGCAGGGCACGCTCCTCGGCCCGGAGAGGGAGCGGCCTGCCCCACGAGCCGAACCGGCTGGCCGAGGGGGCGAGCTCCCGGCCCCGCGGGGCGGATTTCCGGGCTGCCGCGGCGAACCGCTCGCCCTCCGGCCCCGGCGTCCCGCCCCCCGGACCGGGCGCCTGGCCCCGCGGGGCGGTCCGCCGCCGTTTCTCAGGCAGCGGTCCGCCCGCCCTCTCCGTTCGCCCCCGACACCTCGCGCAAACCTCCCGTTCGCGGAGCCGCGATCCGCCCCGCGATGCCGGCCTCGCAAACCTTTACGGCAGGTAGAGGAACACGTCAAACATCGGGAAGCCTTCGAAGTTGAAGTCGGCGGGCACGAGGTTGGAGGCCTGGCTGGAGAAGAGGACCCGGCCTGTGTCTGTTACGAACGGCTTGGTGAAGGTGTCCGCGTCGCCGCCTTCGAAGGGTGGACGGAAGGAGCGGGTGACCAGCGTCGTGGTCCCCGTGGTCAGATCGAGCAGGTACAGGTCCACGGGAACGGGCTCGCTGAGGCAGGCGAGCCAGCGGCCGTTGGGACTGATCGCGGGGAGGAAGCCCTGCCGCGCCGTCAGCGCGACTTCACCGGTCGAGCGGTCGAAGAGGTAGACCCCATTGCTAGACCGCCGCCGTTTCTCAGACCTTGCGCGACGTTTTGAGGACGAGCGAGGCCATTCGTTGCGCCCATGGGGCCGTCAAGCTGAACCCGTCGCAAGCTGCTATGCACGCATTGAGTTAGCCTGCATCAGGCGTGGATCAGACCAGGAAAGGGCTGGACTTCGAGGATGCCCTGCAGGGTGGGAAGAGTGAAAACACGGCCATCCGTATCGCGCACGACAGGGCCGAGCGCGTCGGCGGTGCGTCTCCATCCCAGCCCCGCCAGGACGGCGAACAACGGTATTCCTCCCAGGCGGCTGGCCTCGGCGCGCAACGTGGCGTAGCGGGCGGCTTTGTCACGCGCCGTTCCGCCATCATTGGCGACCTTGCATTCGAGGAGGGCGCGGAGGGTGTCCGAGCCGTTGAAGACCACGAAATCGGGCGCCGGCCTCACGGTGACTCCGAACCGGCGGGAAATCTCTTCTTGATTGTGGGAGCCGGTGCGAAGGAATTGGACTCCATGCCGTCGGAACTGCTCCTCGACGGCCTCCTCGAGGAGATCGCCGCGCTGCATGCTCGTTGCGTCCAGGAGTTGCCGGAAGGCGCCGCCGTAGTGCCGCTGATGGAGAAAAACCGGGAGCGGCACACCTTCGTTCGCGTAGCGTTGCACCGTGCTCCAGCCTTCGAGAGTGTCCGGCTTGCGGATCTTCGGCTGGACCGCTCCGGTCGGAACGCCGAACAGGTCCCCCCTCATGCCTTCATCGATCACCAGAGCGCAGCATCGAGCCGTGCTCTCACTGCAGGGGGAACCGAGCTCCATCTTTTTGATCCGGTCCTTGCTCACCTCTTTAATTTCGTGGCGCTCGGCCACGATGGCGGTGGATGCGGCGAATTCCTGAACCGTGAGCCCGAGCAGCAGACGAAACACCAGCAGCGACCGGGGAGAGGCGGTGATCGTCGCCGTGAGAGTCTCCGCGTCCGTGCGGGTGAATCCGCCGGTCCTCTCGTGGGCGGACCTGTAGGCATCCTCGATGGCGGCGAGACCGTACTCTTCCCGCCAGTGCACGTAGGCGAAGTCCGGCGCAAGGTGGGGAACGTAGACCTGCCGCGCGATCCGCGCGTAGACATCCCGGTGCGAAGCGGTACCGAAAGCTTCGGGAACCTTGCGAATGAGAGCGACGCGGGCGTTCCAGTCAGTGGCGGCGGCCACCTCGGCGACGGTAGCTTCGATGTCGGCCACGCGCGGAGATCCTAACGGCCGTCTGCGAACCGCTGCGAGACCACGGAGGCATATTGGGGATCGATCTCGGTGACGAGCCACTGACGCCCGAGTTGCTCGGCGGCCAGGGCGGTCGTCCCCGTACCTCCAAAGGGATCCAGCACGAGTTGACCGGGTAAGGTCAGCAGCTTGATGAAGAATTCCGGGAGCGGCAGCGGGAAGCGCGCGGGGTGCCGCACGGGGTTGGGTCCGAACTCCGGCTCGAAGTAGAGGAGAGTGGAAGGCCGCACCAGATCCGGTCCGGCCTGGACACGCTTCCTTCCCTGTCCCGACGGAGCGTTGACGCGCTCGTAGTTGTGCGCCAGGCGCTTCCGGCGCTCGCGGTCCTTGGCGTCCCACCGAGCCGGGGAGAGGCAGTGCTCGGGGAAGAACTGCCACTGCGGCGTCTTGGCGAACTGGAAGCAGTACTCCACGGCATCCTTGAGAAATCGGTTGAAGCGTCCGGGCGGAGGCGAGGGCTTTCCCCAGACGAAATCCTCGCAGAAGAGAAAGCCCTTCTCGCGAAGCCAGAAGATCAGCTCGTACTGCAGCGTTCCGCGCTCGTTCCCGTGCCGCTTGGAACGGTAGTTGAGGACGAAGCTGCCGTGCGGCTTGAGGACGCGGCGGATCTCCACGGCGACGTCCATGAAGAAGCCGGCGTACCAGTCCCGCTCATACTTCTCGCCGTTGCCGTACTTGGGCTGGCCATCGTAGGGAGGAGAGGTCACGACCAGATCGACGGATTCATCCTCCAACTTGCGGAGGATCTCCAGGCAGTCGCCGACGACGAAGCGGCCGAGATCGGTCGCGAAGACAGGTTCGAGCCGGGAGACGGGAGGTCCCGTCGGGCGGGTGTCCGGCTGCCGATCCCAGAGCTCCTGTTGAGCCCCAGGCCTCCCTGCGTAGGGGCGGGTGTGGGCATCCAGGATCGTCTCAGACGGTCGTCGAGCTTCCACGGACCTCATTCTAGCCGGGCCACAGCGGCAAAATCCAGGGGTGTGCCGTAACTTACGCCGCAACATCCTGTATCGGCTACTGCGAGTACCCGTTCACCTCCACGATGACCTGGACCGTCCCCTTGCCGGCCACGAACGGCAGGATGGCGATCGTGCCGGCCCCGTTCGTGGCCAGCGGTACGTTGAAGGTGGCGCTTCGGGTCGCGTTCTTCTCGAACCGCAGGATGCCCGAGGAATTGACCGTGTCGTTGCCGGCGTAGAGCCGCAGGTTGCCCTTGCCCGTGCCCTGGAGGGCGGTGACGGTGACGGAGACACTCTTCGCGGTGGACGGCACGCCGCAGACGCCCGCGGCGCGGACGGTCCGGCGGGTGTCCGAGCGCAGGGCGGGACGGTCGGCGCGGCGGCGGGTGTCGAGGAGCTTGCAGGGCGGCAGGGGCGTGGGGCCGCCGCCCGTGGGGGCCGTCAGGCTGAACAGATAGGCGTCGCGCAGGTGGTTGGAATCCGCCGCCGCGAAATCCACGGCGCTGGTGAAGGCGACCTGCTCGCCGCCGGCGCTCATCAGGAGAGGACCCTCGGCGCCGCCCGCGGCCAGGGACGGCGAGGTCTTCGACCGGCTGATCAGGACGGTCGTGCCGGCGGTGCGGTCCACGAGGAAGAGATCGTAGTTGTCCTCCCGCGCCTCCCGTTCCGGCGCGGGGGTCTGCCCCGCCGGGCCCAGATCGGCGCTCAGGAACGATACGTACCGGCCGGTGGAACTGATCGTGTAGGCGGCGGGATTCGGCCGGCTGACCAGGGTCGTGGTCCTGGCGGAGCGGTCCCAGAGATAGAGCTGGAAGTCGATCGCGTGCCGGAAGACGACGTAGCGGCCGTCGGCGCTCATCCTGGGCGTCTCGGCGGTCGCGTGGATCAATTCGGGGGTGCCCACGGTGCGGTCGTAGAGCCAGGATTCGAGGTCCTCGTCTCCCCAGACGTTGTAGACGAGGAACCGGCCGTCGGCGCTCATGGAGAAGGCGGGCGCCCCGCGGCCGGTGAGGATCAGGGGATCGGCGATGCGCGCCACCAGGACCGTCTTGCCGGTGGTGCGGTCAAAAAGGAGCAGGTCCGGATCGGCGTCGCCGGGGCCCTGGCCGGGCACGAGGTCGGTGGCGAAGCTGTAGAAGGCGATATAGCGGCCGTCGGAGCTGAGCAGGGGGTTCTCGGAGCCCCGGTTGCCCGCGACGGCCGCGCCGGCGGCCGTGCGGCTGACCAGGGATGTGCTCCCGGTCTCGCGGCTCCAGAGGAAGACGTCGGACGTGTCGGAGGGAGACGGCGGCTCCTGCTGTCCGGCCACCAGATTGGGCGCGAAGCTGGTGAAGGCCACCCAGTTGCCGTCGGCGCTGATGCGCGCGGTGTGCGGCTGGCCGGGGCCGTCGAACGGACCGGTGCGTCCCACGAGCCGGACGGCGCCCGTGAGCCGGTCGAAGAGGAAGAACCGGTACTCCGCGTCCGGGGTCCCCGCCGCGAGGTCCGTGGCCATGCTGCCGAAGACCACATAGCGGCCGTCCGCGCTGACCGACGCCTGGCTGGAGGGCCCGTTGCCGCCTTGAGTGGTAGAGCCCGCGGCGCGGCTGACCAGGACGTTCGTCCGGGTGTTCCGGTCGTAGAGGAAGACGTTGCCGTCTCTTTCGAAGGCCATCCAGCGGCCGTCCGCGCTCAGGGCGCGGGCTTCGCCGCCGCCGGTGGCGGAGGCCGGCTCCAGCGTCTGCGCGGCAAGGCCCGCGGCCGTGGCCACGGCCAGCAGGAGCGTCGACACGATCGTTTTCAAAATCTTCACGAAAATCTTCTCCAGAATCTATTGCGAGTAGCCGTTGACCTCGACCACGACCTGGACGGTCCCCTTGCCCGCCACGAACGGCAGGATGGCCAGAGTGCCGGCGTTGTTCGTCGCCAGTGGCAGATTGAAGGTTGCGCTTCGGGTCGCGTTTTTTTCAAAGCGGAGAATGCCGGACGAATTGATCGTGTCGTTGCCGGCGTAGAACCGCAGGTTGCCCTTGCCCGTGGCCTGGAGGGCGGTCACCGTGACGGAGACGCTCTTCGCGGTCGCCGGCACGCCGCAGACGCCCGCGGCGCGGACGGTCCGGCGGGTGTCCGAGCGGAGTGCCGGGCGGTCGGCGCGGCGGCGGGTGTCGAGGAGCTTGCAGGGCGGGAGCGCGACGGGGGAACTGACCTGGAAGAGATAGGCGTCCGCCAGATTGTTCATGTCGCCGTCGCCGAGGCTGACCTCGCTGGTGAAGGCCACCTGCCGGCCGCTGGCGCTGAGGAGAGGAGGCCCGGACCTCCCGACCGCCGTCAACGGCGAAGTCTGCAGCCGGCTGACCAGCGTGATCGCGCCGGACGTCCGGTCGAAGAGGAAGACGTCTTCGTCGTCCCGATCCGGAGCCGAGACCTGTCCAGGCACCAGGTCGACGGCGTCGCTGTTGAAGGCGATGAAACGTCCATCAGCGCTGATGGCAAGGTTGCCAGGGTACCCGCTGCTGGCGCGGCCGTTGGGGACGCTCGGCTTGGTGATCAGGGTCAAGGTCTTGGTGATCCGGTCATGGACGTACAGCTGAGGATGGGTTCCTGGATAGAACTGAGGGATGAGCTCCACCGGGCTGAAGAACGCCAGGAAGCGCCCGTCCGCACTGAGCTCGGGTTGCGCGAAGAAGCCAACGGGAGCAATCCATTTGTTGGTCCTGCGGGTTCGATCGTACAGATAGACGCCTTCTCCGGACCCTGTGGCGGGGTCCAGATTTTCCTGGCTGGCGAAAGCGATGAACTGTGCGTCGGCGCTCATGGAGAAGTGGCCTCCGTCCAGGGACGCGGCGGTGACGACAGAATTCGGGAGGTGGCTCACGAGGACGCTCCTGCGCGTGGCACGATCGAACAGGAAAAGGTCGAGGCGATCGTTGCTGTCGATCTGACCGGCGACGAGGTCGTTTGCCCGGCTGACGAAGGCGACGTATCTCCCGTCGGCGCTGACCTTGGGCGCAAAGGACTCCGCATTGCCGGCCACCGCGGCGCCAGCGTTCGAGCGGCTGACCAGGACCGTGCTCCGGGAGACACGATCCCATAGGAAGACGTCCAGAGTTCCGAAGCCCTCCGTCTCCCGTTGGCCAGGGACCAGATCTCCCGCCCGACTGGTGAAAGCCACCCAGCGGCCGTCGGGGCTCATCCGCAAGTCGGCGGAGGGGACGGAGAAGCCGGGCGCCTCGCAAGCCAGATCAGTCCTGCCGACGAGGACGGTGGAGCCCGCCACGCGGTCAAAAAGAAACACGTCACAACTGGTGTTCGGATCGACCGTTCCGGTCACGAGATCGGTGGCGGCGCTGACGAAAGCAACATAACGGCCGTCCGCGCTGAGGACGGGACTGCCGGAACGCTTATTGGCGGTCCGCACAGGGGAACCCTTGGACCGGGAGACCAGGATCGTGCTCCTGGCCACCCGGTCGTACAGAAAGACGTCCGTCGAGCCGTTCGCGTCCTCCTGGCCGGCAACCAGATGAGAGGAATCGCTCTGGAAGGCGACGTAACGCCCGTCGGCGCTCAGGGCGCGAGCCTCGCTCCATCCGGCGGGAGAGAGGGACGGCAGAGCGGGAGAACGGAGGGTGACTGTAGTCGTGCTCCCCGAGGTCCTATGGTGGACGAAGAGGTCGTAGCTCTGGTTGAGGTCGTTCACGTCGGGAACCAGGTTGCTGGCGGCGCTCCAGAAGGCGATGCGGTCGCCATGGGCGCTGATCACGGGAGAGTAGGAAGGGGTGTTCCCCGTCGTGGAGGAGGAGCCGCTGGCATGGCTGACCAGCGTGATTTTTTGCGATGTCCGGTCGAACAGGAAGACATCCCAGCTGATCACGTCGCTCTGACCGGGGACCAGCTCCTGGTCGAGGCTCGTAAAGGCAACGTATCTCCCATCGGCGCTGATCGAAAGGGAGGCGGCGTCAGCGGTAGACGTTGGCGTGCCGGGCTGGCTGATCCGGGTGAACGTCCTGGAGACCCTGTCATAGAGGACGAGGCTCAGGTCAGGGACGAAGGCCAAGGGGGGGAATTCCGCGCGGATAAAAGCGATGAATCTTCCGTCAGCGCTCATGGCGACTGGCGGTCCCCCGCCTCGCAGAAAGGAGGTGCCGCTGGAATCATCGAGGACCGTCGTCTCTCGGGTCTCGCGGGCGTAGAGAAACGTGGCGCCCGAGGCAAGGATGGTGGTATAGCGCCCATCGGCGCTCATGGCGAACACGTTCCCTGGGCCGGCCAGGGAAAGATTTCCGGAAAGCCGGTCGAAGAGGAACACATTGTCGGTAGAGGACTGTTCGGGAAGAAGATCGAAAGCGTTGCTTTGAAAAGCGACGAACCGCCCATCCGCGCTGATCGCCGGCTCGCTGGATCTGCCGGACCCGGACGTGGTGGCCGAAGCGCTGGTGTGGCTGACCAGCCGAATCGTGCCCTCGATCCGATCGTAAAGGAAGACGTTGGTGCTCGAGATCCCTTGGGCGCCGGGCACCAAGTCGTCGGCGTCACAGGCAAAGGCGATGTAGCGGCCGTCGGCGCTGATCGCGAGGTCCGTGAAGAAGGACAGTTGCTCCTTGGTCTCGGCCACAAGGGTGGTCGCCCCTGTCGCTCGGTCGTAGAGCAGGAGATCCGTATCCAGACCAAAGGTGACGTCGCCCTCCTGCCCAGGCACCAGGTCCGTCGCCCTGCTGACGAAGGCCACATATGTTCCGTCGGCGCTGATCACCGCTTCGAAGGACCTCTCGTTTCCGGCGGTTGCCGGTGAGCCCATGGCGTGGCTCACCAGGATAGTGGTCCCGGCGACGAGGTCTTGGAGGAAGACATCGTTGGAGGCGTTCAGGTCCTTCTGGCCCGGGACCAGGTTGTTCGCCGAGCTGAGGAAGACGGCGTATCGGCCATCGGCGCTCAAGGATGGACGTGTGGGAACGTCGTGGGTACCGGGGTCATCTTCGTACCGGACGGGTCGCACGCCGGTTGCAGTATCCGAATACTGGCTGGTGTGAACGCGGGAGACCAACTCCAGCGACTGCGCGGCCAGACCCGCGGCTGTGGCTCCGGCCAGCAGGATCGTCAAGGCGATCGTTTTCCAGGTCGTCACGAAGCTCTCCTCACTCGTAGTAGCCGTTCACTTCCAGCCGGACATGCGCCTCGCCCGCGCCGGCCACGAACGGCAGGACCGCGACGTTGCAGTCCTCGGAGACCGGCACGACCACGGGACGGGCGATGGTCCGGCCGCGCTGGAAGCGGAGGATGGCGGCGGGGGGCGACGGCGCGGTGAGGTCCCCCCGGTAGAAGCGCAGATTGCCCTGGCCCGTGGGCTGATAAATGGTGGCCTGGAGGGAGACGGCTTGCGCCGACTCCGGGATCCCGCACTTCCGCACGTGCGCCCGCACGAGCTTCAGGACGTCGGAGCGCAGAGCGGGGCCGTCCTTGCGCCGGAGGGTGTCGAGCAGGGTGCAGGAGCGGACCGGCGTGAGCTTTCCGGCGGCCTTCTCCAGGGCGGCGTCGGCGGCGGGCGGGCCGGGGATGTAAAGGAAAACGTCCGCGACGTCGCCGTTGAAGTCACCCGGAACGAGGTCCGCGGCCGAACTGATGAAGGCGACATAGCCGCCGAAAGCGCTGAGGGTGAATTCCGTGAGGCCAAGGTTGAACGGACTTGTCAGCGAAGGGGCGGGACGGTCCACCAGGGTCGTCTTCCCGGAGATCCGGTCGAAGAGGTAGACATGGTCGCCGAAGCGACCCGGCTCGGTAAGCAGCTCCTCGGCGTCGCTTTGGAAGGCCACGTAGCGGCCATCGGCGCTGAGCTGGGCGGCGAGGCCGCTGCCGACCGCCCGCAATGGGAAATCGGGGGCGTGGCTGATCAGCCGGGTCTCCCGGGTGACGCGATCGAAGAGGAACGTGTCGACGGTGTGGAGCGTATCCTCCTGCCCGGGGATGACGTTCTCGACTTCGCTGACGAAGAGGAGAAACCGACCGTTGTCGCTGAGGCCCGTGACCCAGGACCGGGGATTGGACGTGGGCTCGGGGGAGGCCGCGAAGATTTCGCCAGTGACACGATCGAGCATCATGATCCTCGCGCCGAAGCCGGTTCGGTAGCCCGTGAAAGCGATATAGCGGCCGTTGGCGCTGACGAACAAAGGATTCGGCGACAAGCCGTCGAAGACCCCTGGCACCTCCGGGATCCTCGTGACGGTCCCGGTGCGTCGCTGGAAGAGAAAGAGATCGGAACGACCGCCATCGGTGTCCTGGCCCGGGGGAGCGATGTCGGAGGCGCCGCTCTCGAATAAGACGAAGGCGCCGTCGGGGGTCATGAAGCTTGTCGAGCCCCCCTGGTTGGCTGTCCTGGTCGCCGAGTTGTGTGTCCTGGTGATCAGGGTGGCGGCCTGCGTTCGCGGGGCCCGCAGAAAGAGGTCCGACCACGCGTTCTGGTCCTGCTGTCCGGGTATGACATCGGTGGCGTGGCTGCTGAAGAGCACGATGCCGCCCGCGGTCACCGCGACCGGGAAGGAGTAGCCGTTGGCGACGCGGGTGGCGGAGCCGCGCGAGCCGCTGACCAGGGAGACCGTGCCGGTCAGCCGGTTGTAGAGGAAGACGTCGAAAGTATCGGGAGAGTCCTGCTGGCCTGGAACAAGGTTGGTGGAGCGGCTGACGAAGGCGACGAAGTTGCCGTCGCGGCTGATCCTGGGATCGTTGGAGCCGGAGTTTCCGGAGACCAGGGGAGAACCGGCGGAGCGGCTCACCAGGGTCATCTTCTTGGCGACCCGGTCGTAGAGGAAGACGTCGTTGGCCTTGTTGGTGTCCACATGCCCGGGAAAGAGGCCGGTGCCGTCGTGGACGAAGACCACATAGCGACCGTCGCCGCTGACCGCGGGATGGAGGACGCGGCCGATCGTGGAACGCGAAGCCATCCCCGGCGGATGGAGGGAGAGGGTCCGGACCGCCGTCGTGGCACGGTCGAAAAGGAACACGTCCGGCTGTCCGTTGGCGTCACGCCGGGCGGGGTCGAGGCTGGTGGCTTGGCTGTCGAAAGCCACCCAGCTTCCGTCGGAGGCCACGGTGGACCGGAGGGAGTAGCTGTCCGGGGCCGCCTGCTTGGGAGCGCCGGGCGCGTGGCTCACCAGCACCGTGGAGCCGGAGACCCGGTCATGGAGGAAGGTGTCGTAAGTCTCCTTGGAGTCGACCTGCCCGGGCACGAGGTTGGTGGCGGAGCTGGTGAAGGCCACGTAGCGGCCGTTGGGCGAGAGGCTCAGATTGTCCGCGAGCCCATTGGATTGTGTGGAGCCGGAGCCCGCCGCCCGGCTGATGATGGCCGACTGGCCGGCGAGACGGTCGAAGACTCCGACCTGGCCGCCGGCGAATCCCGGGTCGCCGTTGAGGTAGGCCAGGTAGGCGACGGCGTTTCCGTCGGCGCTGATCGTGGGATAGGAGCCCCCCTGGATGCGGCCGCCGCGGCTCACGCAGATCATGGCGCCGGTGAGCCGGTCGAACAGGAAGACGTCCTCCCACCAGTCATCGTCGGGAACGCCGGCCACCAGGTTGGTGGCGTCGCTGGAGAAGGCTACGAAACGCCCATCGGCGCTGAGGCTCGGGTGAAGGTCGTGCGAGAAGCTGCCGGTGCTGCTGTTGCCGGCTGTGAGGGCCGAAGCGCCCGAGCGGCTCACCAGCGTCATGCCGCCGGTGACGCGGTCGTAGAGAAAGACGTCGCGGGACGGACGGGGATCGTTCTGGCCGGTCACGAGATCGGTGGCTTCGCTGGAGAAGGCCACGAAGCGGCCGTCGGCGCTGAGGACGGCGTCGCTTGCGCCTTTGTTGCCAGGACGCGTGGTGGAGGAGGCCGACCGGCTGACGAGCGTCACCTTGCCGGAGGAGCGCTCGAAGAGAAAGACGTGGCTGTCTTCCTCCAGAGTGCCGACAAAGGCGATATAGGCGCCGTCGGCGCTGATCGAGGAATCGACGCCCCGGTCCACGAAGCGCATCGTTCCGGTCTCCCGCTCATAGAGATAGAGGCCGGCGGCGGCGCTCTCTTCGTCTTCCCCCTCCACCAGGTCGTCCGACAAGCTGGAGAAGACCACCCAGCGTCCGTCGGCGCTGATCCTGGGGGCGAAGGAGCTCCCGTTACCCGTCGTATCCGGCGCGTCGGCCGCGTGACTCACCAGGATCGTGCTGCCGGTCAGCCGGTCGTGGAGGAAAACATCGTCGCCGCCGGCGTTGGCGTCCTTCTGCTTCGCCACGAGGTTGGAAGCGGTACTGCCGAAAACAAGATAGCGTCCATCGGCGCTCGCCCCGGAGCTCCCGCCGTAGACGTAGCTGAACCCGCCGGCGGTATCAGACGCGAGCTGCGGCGGCACGTTGGAGATCAGCTCGATCTGGTCCGCGATGGCCAAGCCGGAGAGAGCGGTCGTCAGCAGAACCGTCAAGGCGCCTGAGCGGATCATGGGACCTCCGTAGCAGCCGTTCATTACGGGATGTAGAGGAACACGTCGGAATCCACAAAGTTGAAATCCCGCGGGACGAGGTCGGACGCCTGGCTGGCGAAGGCGACGAAGCCGCCCAAGGCGCTGATCGCGAGGCTGGACGAGGGCCCGTCGCCGCCCCGGCCCGGGTAGACGCGGGAGCGGCTGACCAGCGCCACCGTCTCCGTCGTCCGGTCGTAGAGGAAGACGTCGTGGAAGGTCGAGTGGTACGGCAACGAGGGCGGGGGGGAGGGCTCCAGCTCCGGAGAGTCGCTGAGGAAGGCGACGTAGCGGCCGTCGGCGCTGAGCAGGCCGTAGGCTACGCCGTACTGGGCGGCCTGGAGCGGCCGGGCGGGGAGATGGCTCACCAGCCGGGTCTCCCCCGTGACCCGGTCGAAGAGGAACAGATCGTTGTCGGTGCCGGCGTCGATCTGACCGGGGACCACGTCACCGAAGAAGCTGAGGAACAGGAGGTAACGCCCGTCGTCGCTCAGGCCATAGGCCGAGACGAGGAGATTGCCGACGGGCGCCACCTTCAGGGCCGTTCCGGCGACGCGGTCGAGGAGGACGAGGTCGCGCGCGTTGCCGTCCGCGTCGATGAAGGCGATGTAGCGGCCGTCGGCGCTGAGCAGCGGGATGTTGTTGAAGGCGACGGGGGCCGAGGCGCCGCCGTCGACGACGATGCGGGTGACCTTCCCGGTCCGCTTCTCGAACACGTAGACGCCGCCGTCCTGCGCGCTCGGGCTATCCGCCGTCAGATCCGTGGCATAGCTGGAGAACGCCACCACGGAGCCGTCGGCGCTCATCGCGGCGGCCTCCACGCGGTCATTGCCGGTCCAGACGGGAGACGCCATCGCCCGGCTCGCCAGAGTCACCTCGCCGGTCCGCCGGTCGTACAGGAAGAAATCCGAGCTGATCCCGTTGCGGTTCCTCTGGCCGGGGACGAGGTTGTTGGCGGCGCTGCGGAAGAGGACGGTGTCGCCGTCGGCGCTGATCTGGATCGGGACGGAGAAGCTGTCGGCGCCCCGGTTCCGCGAGCCGCTGGCGCGGCTGATCAGGAGGGTCTTGCCGGTCTGCCGGTCCCAGAGGAAGAGCTGCTGCGGATATCCCCCGAGCCTTTGCCCGGGCGCGAGGTCCAGCGCCTCGCTGAGGAAGACGACCACGCCGCCGTCGCGGCTGATCAGAGGGATCTGGGAGTCCCCGTTGCCCGTCCTGGCCGGCGAGGCGGTGGAATGGCTCACCAGGACGGTCGTGTGCGTGATCCGGTCGTACAGGAAGATGTCGCGGGCGGCGTTGCCTTCCACCTGGCCGGGGACCAGGTCCGGGGCGAAGCTGTAGAAGGCCACGTAGCGGCCGTCGCCGCTGACCGAGGGGGAGTCGCTAGTGCCGAAGGTGGTGCGCGAGGCCAGGCCCTGGCCGTGGCGGGTAGCCACGCGGTTCGCGGCCGTATCCGCCTCGTAGAGGAAGACGTCCGGCCCCGAGGCGTCTTTCAGACCCGCCACGAGGTCGCTGGCGCCGCTGCCGTAGGCGAGCCATTCGCCGTCCGCGCTGAGGAAGAGTGCGAAGGAGTCCTGGTTCGCCGCGCGCGTCGCCGAGCCGGCCGCGTGGCTCGCCAGGACCGTGGTCCGCGACGGCAGGTCGAAGAGGAAGGCGTCGAAGGTCCGGGGGCGGTCCTCCTGGCCGGCGACCAGGTTGGTGGCGCGGCTGAGGAAGGCCACGCGGCGACCGTCGCCGCTGAGGACGGCCTCACGCGCTCCCCAGTTCGCCCCCGGGTCGGCCTGCGTGGTCGCGCCCGTGACGCGGTCGGTCAGGAAGAGGTGGCCGCCCCGGGGCTCGCGGAGGGGAGAGGCGTCGAACCAGGCGATGGTGCTCCCGTCGGCGCTGATCGTGGGCTCGAAGCCGCCCGACGCGATCGTGGCGTTGGGCCGGGCCGGGTCGCGGCTCACCAGGGCGAGCGCGCCGGTCAATTGGTCGTAGAAGAAGACGTCCGGCTGACGGTTGGCGTCCGCCAGGCCGGGGACGAGGTCCGTGGCCTCGCTGGCGAACGCCACGAGCTGGCCGCTGGCGCTGAGGCTCGGCGAGTACGAGAGGCCGTTGCCCGCCGTGAGGGGAGCGCCGGCGGCGTGGCTCACCAGGGTGGTGGCGCCGGTGACGCGGTCGTAGAGGAAGACCTCGGAGCCCTTGCGCTGGTCGCTGGCGGTGAACAGGAGGAAGCGGCCGTCGGCGCCCAGGCCATGAATCTCGGCCACGGCGCGGTCCTGGGCGACCAGGACCGTGTTGCCGGTGGCCCGCTCGTAAAGCTGGACGTTCTCCTTGCCCGCCACGAGACGGGTAAAGGCCACCCAGCCTCCGTCGGCGCTGAGGAAGGGCGGACCGGCGCTCCCGGGCTCCGCGCCGGCCAGGGTGATGTCCCCCGTGGATTTCTCATAGAGGTAGATCCTCCGGGTGGGAACGCCCGCCGGCGGATCCTCGACGAGGTCCAGGGCGTCGCTGGCGAAGGCGATCCACCGGCCGTCCGCGCTGATGGAGGCGAAATAGGAGCCGCCGTCGCCGGTCCGGCGGGGCGCGTTCGCCGCGTGGCTCACCAGGGTCATGGTGTCCGCCACCCGGTCGTAGAGGAAGATGTCCTGGGCCCTGTTGGCGTCGGCCTGTCCCGAGACCACGTTGACCGCGACGCTGGTGAACGTCAGGTACCGGCCGTCGGCGCTCAGGGAGCGCCCGTATTCGGGGAAGCTCCCGCCCGTCGTGTCCGGGGCCTGGGGCACGGGCGCGCGCGAGACGAGCTCGAGCGAAGCCGCGGCTCCGAGGCCGGGAAGGGCGATGGTCAGCAGGATCATGCAGGCGCCTGAACGGATCATGGGAGACCTCCCGCGGGGATGTAGAGGAACACGTCGGAGTTCGAGTTGAGGTCCTTCGGGACGAAGTCGGACGCCTGGCTCGCGAAGGCGACGAAGCCGCCGGAAGCGCTGATCGAGGGGGTGTAGGAGGGCCCGGCGCCGCCCCGGCCCGGGTAGACGCGGGAGCGGCTGACCAGCGTCACGGTCTCCGTCGTGCGGTCATAGAGGAAGACATCGTGGAAGGTCGAGCGGAACGGGGGCGCGGGGGAGGGCTCGAGCTCCGGGGAGATGCTGACGAAGGCGACGTAGCGGCCGTCGGCGCTGAGCAGGCCTTGGGCGCTGGGCAGGCCGTGATCCACACCGTACGGAGCGGTCTCCAGCGGCCGCCCGGGGAGGTGGCTCACCAGACGGGTCTCCCGCGTAACCCGATCGAAGAGGAACAGGTCGTTGGCGGTGTTGGCGTCGATCTGCCCCGGGACCACCTCGCCGGAGCCGCTGAGGAACAGGAGGTAGCGCCCGTCGTCGCTGAGGCCGTAGGCGGAGACGCGGAGATTTCCCACAGGCGCCACCTTCAGGGCCGTTCCGGCGACGCGGTCGAGGAGGACGAGGTCCCGCGCGTCGCCGTTCGCGTTGAGGAAGGCGATGTAGCGGCCGTCGGCGCTGAGCAGCGGGATGTTGCTGAAGGCGGCGGGGGCCGCGGCGCCGCCGTCGACGACGATGCGGGTGACCTTCCCGGTCCCTTTCTCGAACACGTAGACGCCTCCGGCCGCCTCCGGCGGGCTGTCCGGCGTCAGGTCCGTGGCATAGCTGGAGAACGCCACGACGGAGCCGTCGGCGCTCATCGCGGCGGCCTCCGGACGGCCGTTACCGGTCCAGACAGGCGACGCCAGCGCCCGGCTCGCCAGAGTGATCGTGCCGGTCCGCCGGTCGTACAGGAAGAAGTCCGCGCTGGTCTCGGTCCGGTCCGCGAAGCCGGGGATGAGATCGGTGGCGGCGCTGCGGAAGAGGACGGTGTTGCCGTCGGCGCTGACCTGGACCGGGACGGAGAAGCCGTTGCCCCCCTGGAGCAGGGAAGCGCTGGCGTGGCTGACCAGGACGGTCTTGCCGGTCCGCCGGTCCCAGAGGTAGACCTGCGCCGTGTCCGGCGCCACCCGCTGTCCAGGGACGAGGTCCGACGCCACGCTGAAGAAGACGACCACGCCGCCGTCGCGGCTGATCAGGAGGAGTTGGGATTCTCCGTTGGCCGTCCGGACCGGCGAGGCGGTGGAATGGCTCACCAGGACGGTGGCGTGCGTGATCCGGTCGTAGAGGAAGATGTCGCGGGCGATGAAGTTGCCTTCCACCTGGCCGGGGATCAGGTCCGTGGCGTAGCTGGAGAAGGCCACGTAGCGGCCGTCGCCGCTGACCGCGGGCGAGTCGCTGGTCTCGAAGGTGGTGCGCGAGGCCAGGCCCTGGCCGTGACGGGTGGCCACGCGGTTCGCGGCCGTGTCCACCTCGTAGAAGAAGATGTCCTCCCCCAGGGCGTCCCGCAGGCCCGCCGCGAGGTCGCCCGCGAAGCTGAAATAGGCGAGCCATTCGCCATCCGTGCTGAGGGCGGGAGTGACGGAGTCCTGGTTCGCCGCGCGCGTCGCCGCGCGGGCCGCGTGGCTCGCCAGGACCGTGGTCCGCGACGGCCGGTCGTAGAGGAAGATATCGAAGGTACTGCGTTGGTCCTGCTGGCCGGCGACCAGGTTGGTGGCGCGGCTGGTGAAGGCCACGCGCCGCCCGTCGCCGCTGAGAGCGGCCTCGTGCGCTCCCCGGTTCGCCCCCGCGTCGACCTGTGTGGTGGCGCCCGTGACGCGGTCGGTCAGGAAGAGGTGGCCGCCCCAGGGCTGGAGGACGGGATCGGCGTCGAACCAGGCGATCGTGCTCCCGTCAGCGCTGATCGCCGGCCCGAAGCCGCCCCACGCGATGGTGGCGTTGGGCCGGGCCGGATCCCGGTTGACCAGAGAGAGCGCGCCGGTGAGCCGGTCGTAGAGGAAGACGTCCGGTTTACGGTTGGCGTCCGTCAAGTCGGAGATCAGATTCGTGGCCCTGCTGACGAACACGACGAACTGGCCGCTGGCGCTGAGGCTCGGCGAGTACGAGAGCCCGTTGGCCGCCGTGAGGGGCGCGCCGGCGGCGTGGCTCACCAGGGTGGTGGCACCGGCGACGCGGTCGTAGAGGAAGACGTCGGAGCCCTTGCGCCGGTCGCTGGCGGTGAACAGGAGAAAGCGGCCGTCGGCGCTCAGGCCGTGGACCTCGGCGACGGCGCGGTACTGCGCGACGAGGATCGTGTTGCCGGTGGCCCGCTCGTAGATCTCGACGTTCCGCTTGCCCGCATGGAAGCGGATGAAGGCGACCCAGCCCCCGTCGGCGCTGAGGATGGGCGGACCGGCGCTCTCCGGATCCTTGCCGACCAGGGTGAGGTCTCCGGTAGACGTCTCGTAGAGGTAGATCCTCGCGGTGGGAAGGCCCTCCGGCAGATCCTCGACGAGGTCCGTGGCGTCGCTGAGGAAGGCGATCCACCGGCCGTCCGCGCTGAGGGTCGGGGAGTGGGAGCGGCCGTCGCCCGTCCGCCGGGGGACGTTCGCGGCGTGGCTCACCAGGGTCATGGTGTCCGCCACCCGGTCGTAGAAGAAGATGTCGTCGTTCGCGTTGGCGTCGACCTGTCCCGAGACCAGGTTGGTCGCGACGCTGATGAACGTCAGATACCGGCCGTCAGAGCTCAGGGAGCGCCGGTATCCGAGGTCGCTCCCGCCCGTCGTGTCCGGGGCCTGGGCAACAGGCGCGCGCGAGACGAGCTCGATCGAATCCGCGGCCGCGAGGCCCGGCAGGGCGGTCGTGAGGAGGAGGGTGAACGCGAGGAAGCGAGCCCTGAGCATGGAGCCTCCTGGAGAATTCAGCAAGATGCGATTGCAGCATATCACGTCTGCGGAGGAAGAGGGCGCCGGGAGAGGCCGGCGCCCTGGGGGGAGTTACCGGGAGTACCCGTTGACCTCGATGGCGACGTGGACCGTCCCGTTGCCGGCCACGAAGGGGAGGAGGTCGAGCTTGCCGTCGGAGCTCAGGGGAAGGGTGAGGCTCCGGGTCACGGTCTGTCCTTTCTGGAAGCGGAGCGTGGCGGCGGGCGTGGCGGTGACGCCGCCGGGGTAGAAGCGCACGTTCCCCTTGCCCGAACCCTGGAGGAGGGTCACCTGGACGGAGACCGTCTTCGCATTCGCCGGCACACCGCAGGCGCCTTGGACGGCGACGGTCCGCCGGGTGTTCGAGCGCAGGGCGGGGCCGTCGGCGGCGCGGCGGGAATCGAAGAGGATGCAGGCCGGCACCGTGACCGGTCCCGCCGCTTCGTCGAAGAGGTAGACGTCCCAGTTGCCGTTGAAGTCGCCGGGAACATTGGGGCTGGCGCTGGTGAAGAGGATCTGGCGGCCGTCGGCGGACATCCTCAGGTTGGAGGAGACGACCTCCTGGTCGAAGGGGAACGGGGAGATCTCGGCGAACTGGACCGCCAGGGTCCTCTTCCCCGTGTTCCGGTCATAGAGGTAGAGGCCCGGGACAGGCACGTTGGCCCGGAAGGCGATCCGGTTGCCATCGGCGCTGATCATTGGGGAGAAACCCGCCGAGCCGGGCGAGCCGTCCGGCTGGCTGATCAGAGTCACCTGGCCGGAGATCCGGTCGTAGAGGAAAGCGTCATACGTATCGGCGGTGTCGTTCGCGCCGGTCACCAGGTCGGTGGACGTGCTGCTGAAGACCACCCAGCGGCCATCGGCGCTGATGGAGACCTCCTCATGCTGTCCGTTGACCAGTTGGGTGGGGGAGGAAACCGCGTGGGTGACGAGGGCCGTCTGGCCGGAGACCCGGTCATAGAGGAAGAGACCGATGGCGGAGCCGGTCTGGCCAGGGATGAGGTTGCTGGCGTCGCTGGAGAACGCGACCCAGCGTCCATCGGCGCTGATCGCCCGCAGGGCGGAGTAGTCGGCCGCCTGGATCAGGAGCGAGACCACGCCGGTCGTCCGGTCGAAAAGGTAGACCTTCCAGTCAGGAGCGGTGAGCTGGCTGGCGGCCAGGTTGGAGGCCCGGCTCGAAAAGAACACGAAGCGCCCGTCGGCGCTGATGAGTGGAATTTCGGCGTCGTCGTCTCCGCCGGTGGTGGGCGAGCCGCTCGCATGGCTCACCAGCGTGTGGGTCCGCGTGACGCGATCGTAGAGCAGGATCTGCTCCTGGGTCGGGTCCAGGCCCGGGACGACCTTGCAGCCGGCGCAGGAATAGGCGAGATAACGGCCGTCCGCGCTCAGGTTGAAATCCCGGTGGAAGCCGGCGGCCTGACCGGGCGACGCGGGATCCTGATTGACCAGCGAAGAGGCCCCGTTGAGCCGGTCGTAGAGGTAGAGCTCATTGCGGTCCCCGGTGAGGGAGAACGCGGCGAACTGTCCGTCCGCACTGAAGACCGGCGAAAACCAGGAGTTCCGGCCGATGGAGGTGACGGGCGAGCCGGCCGTTCGGGACACCAGGAGGGTCTTGCCGGTCACCCGATCGAGGAGGAAGACGTCCCAGGTGCCCGTTCTCTCCCCTGACCCGGCGTCGACGTAAGGCTTGTCGATCTGTCCCGGAACCAGGTCGTTCGCCCGGCTGCGGAAGATGACGAACCGGCCGTCCGCGGAGACGTCGCCGACCGAGCTCGGCCCGTCCGCGGCGACGCTGGGATTCCCCGGGTCGGGCCTGGATACGGACGCGACCTCTCCCGAGCCGCGCTGGTAGACGAAGGCATCTCTGAAGCGGCGAGGGTCGATCTGCCCCTCCGCGAGATTCGTGGCGAAGCTGTCGAACAGGATCACGCGGCCGTCGGCACTGACGAGGTTTCCGAAGGATGCCCCGTTCCCGGTCGTCGTGGACGAGCCGCGGGTATGGCTCACGAGGACCGTGGTCTCGAAGACCTGGTCATAGAGGAAGACGTCGAGAGTGTTCGGGGTGTCGGTCTGGCCCGGTACGAGATCGACGGCGAGGCTCTGGAAAACGATGTACCGGCCGTCGGCGGTGAGGTTGGGGCTCACGGACAATGCGGGATCCTTCGTCGTGGAGGTCCGTGAATTCCGGGTGTGGCTTACCAGTCTGGTCGTGCCCGAAACCCGGTCGTAGACAAACACGTCGAGTTGCCCGTTGGTGTCCACCTGGCCCGGAACCAGGTTGTTGGCCAGGCTGTGGAAACCCACATAGCGGCCGCCCCCGTCGATCCTGAAGAAGTGCCCCCCCGCCGCAGTCTTGAGGGACGCGCTGGTATGGCTCACAAGACGCATCTCTCCCGAGACCCGGTCGAAAAGGAACACATCCTGATTGTTTCCGGCCTCGACCTGGCCCGGGACCAGGTTTCGCCCCTGGCTTACGAAGCCGATCCAACGGCCGTCGGAGCTCATGCCAGGGAGGATGGACGCGCCGTCGGCGGTCGTGGTCGTCGAGCCGCTCGCGCGGCTGACCAGGGAGAGAGCTCCGGTGGAACGCTGATACAGGAAGACGTCCAGACCTGAGTTGGTGTCGGTCTGACCGGGTACCAGGTCGGTCGCCAGGCTCGTAAACAGGACGTACTGGCCATCGGCGCTGATTTCGGGAAAGTCGAAGGACAGGTCGAACTCCGTGCTGGACGGGGTGTGCTTCCGGCCGATCTCCGTAAGGGTGCCCGAAGGACGGTGATAGAGGTAGACGAACAGCCCCTTGAAGAACCCGGCGGGGCTCTTGGGGCCGGTCTGCGTGAAGACGACGTAGTTGCCATCGTCGCTGATCCTTGCGCCGTAGGAGACGCCGGCCGCCGGGACGTTGGGCTCGCCAGGAGCGTGGGAGACCAGGGTCGTGGTTCCCGTAACCCGGTCGTAAAGGAAGACGTCGGCGTTGTCCTTCGTGTCGGTCACCCCCGGTACCAGCTCTGTGCCGAGGCTGGTGTAAGCGATGTAACGGCCATCGGCGCTGATGTCCGAATCCAGGAGCAGGTAGTCGCCGTCCGACGGGCTCGCGGTCAGAGGCGAGCCGGCGGAGTGGCTGACCAGGGTGGTGGTCCCCGTCAGCCGGTCCTGGAGGAAGACGTCGTTGAAGAGATTGGTGTCGATCTGCCCGGGAACCAGGTTGGGCGCATCGCTCTGGAAGAGGAGGAAGCGTCCGTCGGCGCTCATCGAAGCGGAGGCGGAATTCCCGTTGGAGTCCGCCAGGACGCTGGTCTTCGAGACCAGCTCGACCTGCCCGGCGGAAGCGCCGCCGGCCGCGCTGAACATCAGAAACAGGACCAGAGCCCCTCTCTTCGCCACCCACCGGGTTCTTTCTCGTGGCACAGAGACCTCCCTCGAGCTTATGGATGTGATGGATCGATGTTACTAAAAATCGTATCGCGGTCCTACTCAGGTAGGCGTCAAACGGGGCGGAATCCCGTCCGCCGTTTTCCTGTTATCCTCACGGGATCTTTCGCCCACTTACCGCCATGCCGCTCACCGAATTCCATCCCGCCGTCGCCTCCTGGTTCGAGAAGCGTTTCGGTCTGCCGACCGAGCCGCAGGCGCGCGCCTGGCCGGAGATCCGCGCCGGGCGGCATACGCTGATCGCGGCGCCCACCGGGTCGGGCAAGACGCTGGCGGCTTTCCTGGCGGCCATCGACGACCTGGTCCGCCAGGCGCTCCTGGGCGGCGGGCTGCCGGACGAGACGCGGGTGGTCTACGTCTCGCCGCTGAAGGCGCTCTCCAACGACGTCGAGAAGAACCTGGAGGAGCCGCTGGCCGGCATCCGCCGGGAGCTGGCGGCGATGGGGCTGCCGGACGTCGAGATCCGCACCCAGGTGCGCACCGGGGACACGCCGTCCTCGGCGCGGACGGCCATGGTCAAGCGGCCTCCCCACATCCTGGTGACCACCCCGGAGTCCCTCTTCATCCTCCTCACCAGCGAAGGCGGGCGGGGCATCCTGCGGACCGTCCGGACAGTGATCGTGGACGAGATCCACGCCGTGGCGGACGACAAGCGCGGCTCGCATCTCTCCGTCTCTCTGGAGCGCCTCGAAGAGCTGGCCGCCTTTTCCTCCCCCTCTCCCGGGGAGGGGGAAGGAAGGCGGGAGAGGGGGCCAGGGGGTGAGGGCCTCGTCCGCGTCGGCCTCTCGGCCACCCAGAAGCCCATCGAGGAGGTGGCCCGCTTCCTGGTGGGCGCCGGCAACGTGGAGCCGGACGGCACGCCCCGGTGCGTCATCGTGGACCAGGGGCACGGCCGGCGGCTGGACCTGACGGTCGAGGTGCCGTCGTCCTCGCCGCTCGAAGCGGTCATGCCCATGGAGGTTTGGGACGAGGTCTACGACCGCCTGGCGGAGCTGATCCGCGAGCACAGGACGACGCTGATCTTCACCAACACCCGCCGCATGGCCGAGCGGGTCACCCGCCATCTCTCGGAGCGCGTGGGGGCGGATCGGATCGCCTCCCATCACGGCAGCCTTTCCAAGGAGCAGCGGCTGGAGTCGGAGCGCCGCCTCAAGGCCGGCGAGCTGTCCGCCCTGGTCGCCACCGCCTCGCTGGAGCTGGGCATCGACATCGGCTCGGTGGACCTGGTCTGCCAGCTCGGCTCGACGCGGTCCATCGCCACCCTGCTGCAGCGCGTGGGGCGGTCCGGCCACCACCTGGGCGGGTTGCCCAAGGGGCGGCTCTTCCCGCTCACCCGCGACGAGCTGGTGGAGTGCGCGGCCCTGGTGGACGCCGTCCGCCGGGGGGAGCTGGACCGCCTGGAGATTCCCGAGCGGCCTCTGGACATCCTCTCCCAGCACATCGTGGCCGCCGTGGCCGCCGAGGAGAGGACCGAGGACGGCCTCTTCGCCCTGGTCCGCCGCGCCTGGCCGTTCCGCGACCTGGAGCGGAAGGACTTCGACGAGGTCGTGGAGATGGTCGCCAACGGCTTCACCACCCGGCGGGGGCGGCGCGGGGCCTATCTCCACCACGACGCGGTCAACGGCGTGCTGCGGGCGCGCAAGGGCGCCCGGCTGACGGCCGTGACCTCGGGCGGGGCCATCCCGGACCTCGCGGACTACCAGGTCGTGCTCCAACCGGCCGGCGTGACCATCGGCTCGGTGCACGAGGACTTCGCGGTAGAGAGCCTGGCGGGCGACGTCTTCCAGCTCGGTAACGCCTCGTGGCGGATCCTCAAGGTCGAGCAGGGCCGGCTCCTGGTGGAGGACGCCCAGGGCCAGCCGCCGAACATCCCCTTCTGGCTGGGCGAGGCCCCGGCGCGCACCGAGGAGCTTTCGGAGGCGGTCTCCCGGCTGCGGTCGGAGGTGGCGCGCCGGATCCAGGAAGGCTCGCGGGCCGAGGCCATGGCGTGGCTGGAGGAGGACCTGGGACTGCCGCCGGCCGCCGCGGCGCAGCTCGTGGACTACCTGGCCGCCGCCTTCGCGGCGCTGGGGGCCGTGCCGAGCCGGGACACGCTCGTGGCCGAGCGCTTCTTCGACGAAGCCGGGGACATGCACCTGGTGATCCACGCGCCGTTCGGCAGCCGCCTCAACCGCGCCTGGGGCCTCTCGCTGCGCAAGCGCTTCTGCCAGACCTTCAACTTCGAATTGCAGGCCGCGGCCACCGAGGACGCCATCGTGCTCTCGCTGGGGCCCACCCACAGCTTCCCGCTGGAGGACGCCTTCCGCTTCCTCCACTCCAACACCGTGCGGGACGTGCTGGTCCAGGCCGTGCTCGACGCGCCCCTCTTCGGCGTGCGCTGGCGCTGGAACGCCAGCCGGGCCCTGGCGATCCCCCGCCAGCGGGGCGGCCGCCGTCTCCCCGCGCCCCTGCTGCGCCAGGAGGCCGAGGACCTCGTGGCCGTGGTCTTCCCCGATCAGCTCGCCTGCCTGGAGAACATCGTGGGTGAGCGGGAGGTGCCGGACCACCCGCTGGTCGAGCAGACCCTCCGCGACTGCCTGGAGGAGGCCATGGACGTCCAGGGGCTGGAGCGCCTGCTGCGGCGGATGGAGGCCGGACAGGTGGAGCTGGTGGCCCGCGACGTGGTCGAGCCCTCGCCCCTGGCCCACGAGATCCTCAAGGCCCAGCCGTACGCCTTCCTCGACGACGCGCCGCTGGAGGAGCGTCGGACCCAGGCGGTGGCCCTGCGCCGCTGGCTCGATCCCGAGACCGCCTCGGACCTGGGCGCGCTCGACGCGGCGGCCATCGCCCGGGTGCGCGAGGAGGCCTGGCCCGAGGCCGAGACCCCGGACGAACTGCACGACGCTCTGCTGACGCATGGCTTCCTGAGCGTCGAGGAGGGGACGCGCTCCGGCTGGGAGCGGCTCTTCAGCGCGCTGGCCTCGGCCCGCCGCGCCACGGTCTTCGGCCCGCCGGACGGACCGCGCCTGTGGGTGGCGGCGGAGCGGTTGCCGCAGATCCTGGCCCTGCACCCCAAGGCCGGTCTCGATCCCGAGATCGCCGCGCCGCCCCGCTTCGCGCGGGAGCGGCCGGCCGAGGAAGCGGCCGTCGAGATCCTGCGCGGAAGGCTCGAAGCCTTGGGGCCGGTCACGGCCGAGGGGCTCGCCGCCAGCCTGGGCGTGCGGCGGAGCACCGTGGAGATCGCCCTGGCCGCCCTGGAGAGCGAAGGCTTCGTCTTCCGCGGCCGGTTCACTCCTGGGGTGGACGGCGAGGAGTGGTGCGAGCGGCGTCTGCTGGCCCGCATCCACCGCTATACCCTGGACCGCCTGCGGCGGGAGATCGAGCCGGTCTCGCAGGTGGACTTCCTGCGCTTCCTGCTCGCTTGGCAGCGGGTCGATCCCGACGAGCGGGCGGAAGGGCCGGAGAGCCTGCACGCGCTGCTGGAGCAGCTCGAGGGCTTCGAGGCGGCGGCGTCTGCCTGGGAAGGGGAGGTCCTGCCGGCGCGGATGAAGGAGTACGACCCCGCCTGGCTGGACGCCCTCTGCCTGGCCGGCCGCTACGTCTGGGGCCGCGCCACCTCGCCGGAGAACGGCGGCGGCCGGAAGTCCGGCCCCGTGCGGGCAACCCCCATCGCGCTCCTCTCGCGCGGCGGTCTGCACCTCTGGCGGGAGATCGCTCCGCCGCACGACCCCGACGGCCTGGAGCTGTCCGCCGGCGCCCGCGCCGCCTACGACGTGCTGCGGACGCGGGGGGCCTGTTTCTTCGGCGAGATCGCGCACGGCGCGGGCCTGCTCCACACCCAGCTCGAGATGGCCCTGGCGGAGCTGGTGGCCTGGGGCCTGGTGACTTCGGACAGCTTCACCGGCCTGCGGGCGCTGCTGGTGCCTGCCCACAAGCGTCCGCCCGTGGACCGTATCCGGCGCGGCGCCTCCCTCTCGCTGTTCGGCATGGAGAACGCCGGCCGCTGGTCCCTGCTCCATCCTGGTCCGCCGGCGACGGAAGCCGCCGCTTCCCGGGAGGCCGTCGAAGCCGTGGCCTGGACCCTCCTGCGCCGCTACGGCGTGGTCTTCCGCAAGCTGCTGGAGCGGGAAACCCTGCTACCGCCCTGGCGGGACCTGCTGCACGTCTTCCGCCGCCTGGAGGCCCGTGGGGAGATCCGCGGCGGCCGTTTCGTGGACGGCTTCTCGGGCGAGCAGTACGCCCTGACCGAGGCCGTGGGCCGTCTCCGCTCCCTGCGCAAGCAGCCCAAGAAAGGGACTCTCGTCTCGGTGAGCGCCGCCGATCCGCTGAATCTCGTGGGAATCGCCACCCCCGGAGACCGCCTCGCCGCCCTGGCCGGCAATCGTCTGCTCTACCGGGACGGCGAGCCCATCGCCGTCCTCGAAGGCCGCGAGCCCCGCTTCCTGGTGGCCCTCGACGCCGCCACCCGCTGGCAGGCCCAGAACGCCCTGGTGCGCCGGAGCGTGGCTCCGAAGCTCAAGGCGTATCTGGGGAGGTCGGCGTAGGTTCAGTCTGATCTACACAACTCGGGCGGCATGCCCTTCGAGACCTCACCCTCGATCCCTCTCCCATCTCCCTGCCGCCCGCCCCCGGGAGAGGGAGGGCCCTGCGATCCAGGTCATCTCGAGCTCGGCAAGATCGCCTCCTCATCGTTCCCCTTCTCCTTTAGGAGAAGGGGCCAGGGGATGAGGTCATCGGAGGGCAGACCGCCCGCCGGGCAAGAACGGCAAGGTCCCGCTTACGGCTTGATCCCCAACACCGGCGTCCACCCCGGATTCACGCCTTCGCCCGAGTAGGCGCCCCGGAAGGTGGTGAGGCGCTGCAGGCCGTCGAAGTCCTTGTCCCAATCCAGGAGCGCGTTGAGGAAGCTCGTGTCGATCGCGGCACCGGTCACCTTGCCGATCTTCGGATAGAGATCGAGCCCGCCGCCGAGCGGGGCCGTGGGGTTGTTCAGGTAGGTGCCCGCCGCGGCGTAGGTCCCCGTCAGGTTGCTCGTCTGCGCCCCGCCCGTGATGGGCGTGCCGGCGAAGACGACGTTGCCGATCACCCGCTGCTGGTAGGCCGTGTTCGGGTTGTAGATGGTGATGCCCGTGCCGTTGGACACGATCGTGTTGTGGAAGATCTCGATCCTGCGCGGGTAGTCGTTGTGCCGCTGGATGCGGAGCGCGGCCGGGCCGGTGCGGTTCACGAACAGGTTGTCGTGCAGGGCGACGTTGCCTTCACCCTGGAACAGAGACTCGTACGGGTTCTCGTCGAACACGTTGCCGTAGATCTGGTAGATGTCCGAGGAGCCCGCGCCGGAGAGCGGCCAGTGGCCCACCAGCAGGTTGGGCCGCGCCTCGGCGCCGGAGAGCGAGTTGGCGGCCTTCGAGAACACGTTGTGGCGGATGATCGTGGTCGCCGTCGAGGGGATGCCGAGCGCCGTGTTGCGGCTGAGCTGGTGCTTGATCTCGATGTTGTAGCCCAGCGTGCCGTGGATCAGGTTGCGCTCGATCAGCGAGTTGGCGAACTCGTACTGTCCCTGCCACCCTCCGAAGTACATCCCCGTCCCCGTGCTGGTGATCGTGTTGTAGCGGACCACCCAGTTCCAGGCCGGGGACTTGGTGTTGATCCCCACGTTCTGGACGGTGTCCTGGAAATTCTTCATGTTCAGCCGCTCGAGCAGGATGTGGTGGGTGGAGGTCGAGCCCGCTTCGGCCTTGACGCCGTTGCCGGGCAGGTTCAGGCCGTCCAGGGTCAGGTTGCGGACGGCGATGTAGCTCGAATTACTGAAGCTCACGATGTTCCAGGCATTGCTGCCCGTGAAAGTGGCGGGCGAGCCGCTCGCCGGGCCTTCGATGACGATGCACTTGTTGGCCTGGCCGTTCTTGTTCCAGAGGTTGAGGCCCTGGGTGTAGGTGCCGGCGGCGAGTTGCAGACGGTCGCCCGGGAGCAGCCCCGAAAGCAGCGATTTGTAGGTGGAAGGGTTGGCCTGGATCGTCCGGGTGGGAGCCGCGCCGCCGCAGCCGCTCAGGGTCTGGTCGAGGGTCTGGGATTGAAGGGCAGGGGCGGTGACGATGGTGGCGGCAAGGGCGGTCCAGAGTACAGCTTTCCTGGTCATGCGTGGGTACATCCTCTCAAGTTGTTTGAACTTGCATGACGGACGACGCGTCCGTAAGCCTCCGCTCTCCCCATGGAACAGGCGCTCCAACGGGGGGTACGGGGAGAGAAATTCCCGTTTAGCTATAAATTAGAGATCGAGGCCGGAGATCAGCGCGCCGAAGCGGTCGGGATCGACGTTGCCGCCGGAGAGGACGATGCCGATCCGGCGGCCGGCGGCGTCCGGGATCTTGCCGTGCAGCAAGGCCGCGAAAGCCACGGCTCCTCCCGGCTCGACCACGATCTTCATGCGGGAGGCGAGGAAGGCCATGGCGCGCCGCACCTCCAGGTCGCTGGCCGTGAGGATGCCTTCGGCGAGGACGCGGATGATGGCGAAGGTCCGCTCCGCGGGAGCGGTGGTCTGGAGGGCGTCGCAGATGGTGTCGGGGAGCGGGATGGTCACCGGATGCCCGGCCTCGAAGGACCGCTTGACGTCGTCCCCCGCCTCGGGCTCGACGCCCCAGACGCGGACTTCCGGGCGCAGGCCCTTGGCCCCCACGGCGGTGCCGGAGAGCAGCCCGCCGCCGCTGCACGGGGTGGCGATCACGTCGAGGTCCGGCACGTCCTCCAGGAGCTCCAGGGCGAGGGTGCCCTGGCCGGCGATGATGGCGTCGTCGTCGAAGGGGGGCACGAGGACGCCGCCCCGCTCGGCGAGGACCCGGCTGGCGATCTCCTCCCGGCTCTCGCCGCCCAGGCGGTCGTAGAGGATGACGTCGGCGCCGTAGCCGCGGGTGGCCGCGATCTTGGCGGCGGGGGCGTTGTCGGGCATGACGATGGTGGCGCGGACGCCGAGCTCCCGCGCGGCGAGGGCCACGGCCTGGGCGTGGTTGCCGGAGGAGAAGGCCACGACGCCCCGCGCGCGCTCCTCGGGCGTCAGCAGGGTCATCCGCGAGAAGGCCCCCCGCGCCTTGAAGGCGCCGATCCGCTGGAAGATCTCGCACTTGAAGAAGACCTTGGCGCCGACGCGCTCGTCGACCAGGCGGGAGGTCAGCACGGGCGTGCGATGGACATGGGAGCGGATGCGCTCCCGGGCGGCCTGGACGTCGGCGAGGGTGACGGAGAGGGGGGCGGTTTGGATCGCGTTCACGGGGGCGAGCTTATCTCAGCGGCATGCCCCTTCGAGACCTCACCCTCGGTCCCTCTCCCATCTCCCTACCGCCCGCCCCCGGGAGAGGGAGGGTCCTACGATTGAGGTCTTCTTGAGATCGGCAAGACGCTTCCTCATCGTTCCCCCTCTCCCGGGTGGCGGGAGGAGGATGGGAGAGGGGGCCGGGGGGGGCCGGGGGGTGAGGTCTCGAAGGGCGGACCGCCCCAGCCGGCAAGGACGCTTGAAGCGAAATTTCCCGACCTCCGCTTCCGGTTACAATCCCGCCATGGTCCAGGTAGGCCCGCACCGCATCGATCCCCCGCTCTGGCTCGCGCCCATGGCCGGCGTGACCGACCGCGACTTCCGCCTGATCGTCCGGCGGATCGGCGGCGTGGGGGTGGTGTCCATGGAGTTCGTCTCCTCCAAGGCGATCGTCAACGGCAACCAGCGCACCCGGGAGCTGATGTACTTCAGCGAGGAGGAGCGCCCGCTGGCGATCCAGATCTACGGCTCCGACGCCATGACCATGCGCGAGGCCGCCCTGGTCGTCGAGGAGCTGGGGGCCGACATCTGCGACATCAACATGGGGTGTCCGGCCAACAAGGTCCTCAAGGGCTGCGCCGGCGCCGCCCTCATGGGCGACCTCAAGCTGGCCGAGACGATCATCCGCAGCGTCAAGGACGTCCTCTCGATCCCCCTGACGGTCAAGTTCCGCCTGGGGCTGGACGACAGCCGGCGCAACTACCTGGAGCTGGGGAAGATCTGCGAGGCCAACGGAGTCGCCGCCGTGGCCATGCACGCCCGCACGGCCCGCCAGATGTTCTCCGGCGAGGCCGACTGGAGCCACCTCGCCCGTCTCAAGGAGACCCTCTCCATCCCGGTCATCGGCAACGGCGACGTGACCGAGCCCGAGGACGCCCTGCGCATGATGGCCGAGACCGGCTGCGACGGCGTCATGGTCGGCCGCGGCGCCACCCGCAACCCCTGGATCTTCCGCCAGATCGCGGCCCGCATGGAGGGGAGCGCCGTCACCGAGGCCACCCTGGCGGACCGGCGCGACCTCATCCTGGAGCACTTCCGGATGGTGGCCGGGCGTGAGCACTCCACGTTCGCCCTCCACAAGCTGCGCAAGTTCACCGGCTGGTACACCCACGGCCTGCCCAACGGCCGCAAGCTGCGCCAGGCGATCAACCAGATCCCCGACGTCCCCACCTTCCTCGCGGTGGTGGAATCCTTCCTCGACGACATCTCCCTCGAGGAAGCCGCCGCGTAGACGCTTTTCTCTTCCTCCCCTGCGGAGGGCCGCCGCTGCCCCCTGAGAATCCGTCAGCCCCCTTAGAGGGCAGTCGCCGCCCTCCAACGGGCGGATCCGAAATCTCGCGGGGCGGTCACCGCCCTCTGAGGGTCGCCAGAGAATCTCGCGGGGCGGCGGCAGCTCCCTGAAGGGCCGGCACGCCCCGCCCCTGGGCTATGCTTCCCCCCATGGCGGCGGAGCACGAAATCGAGCTGGACCTCCCTCCCGAGAAGGCGGTTTCGGCGGTAGGACGGACGGCGGAGGACTGGGGAGCCGAGTTCCAGCGCGACGGAACGGGCGGAACGCTCCATCTCCCGGTGGTGGCCGGCATCCGGCGGGGGCTCGTCACCGGCCCGGTCGAGATCCAGCCGGCGGGAGAGGGCTCGCGGGTGACGTTCCGGCCGGAGCAGTCCATCTACTACGTCCAGACCGCGGCCGTGGTGATCCTGCTCCTCGCCGCCTTCGGCGCCGCCCTGACCTTCGCCTGGCCGTTCTTCCCCAAGCTGCTCCCCGTGGCGCCCTTCGGGGCGGTGCTCGCGCTGGGCGGCTGGTTCCTGGTGGTCTCCCGCCTGCGCAGCAGCGGGCCGGAGGACTTCCTGGCGGCCGTGGCCGCCAACCGGGAGGAGCCGGGGGGCTGAGCCTGGAATGTCCTGTCCCAGGACCTGGTTTATACTGGTGCTGTACGGTTCTTTGGCAACTTGGGGGTGTACCGGTTTCGACGGGGAACAAAGCGGAGCAGGGGTAGCGTGTCGAGTTTCCGCTCGTAACATTGGAAAAGATAACTGCGAACGATAACTTCGCCCTCGCGGCCTAAAAAAGGTACGTGACGTGCTGTTGAGAGCCTTGATTCGCGGCGCTCTTCAGGACGACGCTAAAGTGAATCAATGGATGCGAACCGCCTTGCTACGCATCCTGATATAAGCAGGGCTGGTCTCCGTGCTGGGTTGGCCTTCTTCCATGGCACGGACGACGAGAACCGAATAGAAGGATACGCACGTAGAAGCCTTTGAGACGCGTTTCTCGGACGTGGGTTCGACTCCCACCACCTCCACCAAAGCCAACTTTCTTCCTGCCTCGGAATTCCTGATCAATCTCTGTTGAACGCGTCCGCGATGCTCCGCTCGTAGGGCGGCTTCAGCACGCCGACCTCGGTGATGATCGCCGTGATCAATTCCGCCGGTGTCACGTCGAAAGCGAAATTGAGCGCCGGGGTCTCGTCCGGCGCCACGCGGGTGCCGAAGACCTCCGTCACCTCGTCGGCGCGGCGTTCCTCGATGGGGATGTCCGCGCCCGTGGCGGTCGCGCGGTCGATTGTCGAGAGTGGCGCGGCGATGTAGAACGGCACCTTGTGGCGGTGGGCCAGGACGGCCACCGTGTAGGTCCCGATCTTGTTGGCGGTGTCGCCGTTGGCGGCGATGCGGTCCGCCCCCACCACGATGCGGTCCACCATCCCCCGGGACATCAGGATCCCGGCGCTGTTGTCCGTCACCAGCCGGAAGGGAATGCCCAGCTTCTTCATCTCCCAGGCGGTCAGGCGCGCTCCCTGGAGCAGGGGCCGCGTCTCGTCCACCCAGACCTGCCCGACCTTGCCGTCCCGCCAGGCCGAGGTGATCACCCCGACGGCCGTGCCGTAGCCGCCCGTGGCCAGCGCCCCCGCGTTGCAGTGGGTGAGCACCCGGTTGCCGGGGGTGAAGAGGGCCGCCCCGTGCTCGCCGATCCGGCGGTTGATCCGGATGTCCTCGGCGTGGAGCTCGCGCGCCCAGTCCAGCAGCGCCGCCGCGACCGCTTCCGGTCCCCGCTCTGCGTTCCGCTCGAAGACCTCCCGCCCCCGGGCCAGGGCCCAGCTCAGGTTGACCGCCGTGGGGCGGGTGCTCCCCAGCAGGCGCGAGACCTCCTCGAAGCGGCCGGCCAGGTCCGCGGCGTCTCGGACCGTCCGCATCCCCAGGACCAGGCCATACGCCGCGGCCACCCCGATGGCCGGCGCGCCGCGCACGGCCAGCCGGCGGATGGCGTCCGCCACCTGCTCGGGGGTCTCGCAGTCTATCCAGACCTCCTCGACAGGGAGGCGGGTCTGTTCGAGGAGCCGGAGCCCCGGCCCCTCCCAGAGCATGGGGGAGAACGAATCGGCGTTCGCGGAAGATGGTTGCGGATCGCTCATTGCTGGTATCTTATGGCCTGTCCCCCCTGGCACTGCCAGCTCCTGATCGGATATTCGTTTCCCATTCGAGGGCTATTGTGAAAGGCGATCCATCCAAGCTGGGCTTTTCGACCCGCGCCATCCACGCCGGCCAGTCGCCGGACCCGCGCACCGGGGCGGTGGCCGTCCCCATCTACCAGACCTCCACCTACGTCCAGAGCCGGCTCGGCGAAGGGGCCGAGTACGAATACGCGCGGGTACAGAACCCCACCCGCGAGGCCCTCGAGGAGCAGGTGCGGCAGCTCGAGCATGGCCACTCCGGCCATGCCTTCGCCTCCGGCATGTCGGCCATCGCCTGCCTGATGACCGCGGTCCAGGCCGGCGACCACGTGGTGGTGTCGCGCAACGTCTACGGCGGCACCTACCGCTACTTCACCCGCATCCTGGAGCGGTACGGGCTGCGCTTCTCCTGGGTGGACACGACGGACCTCGCGGCGGTCGAGGCCGCCCTGGAGCCGGCGACCCGGATGGTCTACCTGGAGACGCCCACCAACCCGGTGATGGACATTACCGACATCACCGCGGTGGCGGAGATGGCCCACGCCCACGGCGCCAAGGTGGCGGTGGACAACACCTTCCTCACCCCGTACCTGCAGCGCCCCCTGGAGCTGGGGGCGGACTACGTGGTCCACTCCACCACCAAGTTCCTGAACGGGCACAGCGACTCGATCGGCGGCGTTTTGATCGCGTCCAATCCCGAGGACGCCGAGTGGTTCCGCCTGGTCCAGAAGTCGGCCGGCGCGATCCTCTCTCCCTTCGACTGTTTTCTGGTGATCCGCGGCATCAAGACGCTGGCCGTGCGCATGGAGCGGCACGAGCAGAACGCCCGCCGGATCGTCGACTTCCTGGTGGGACATCCCGGGGTGAAGCGCGTCCTCTATCCCGGGCTGCCGGACCACCCGGGCCACGAGATCCAGAAGCGGCAGGCCTCCGGGTTCGGCGCCATGATCACCATCGAGATGGGGAGCTACGAGGCGGCCAAGGCGATGCTCGACCGGGTGCGGCTGATGAGCTTCGCCGAAAGCCTGGGCGGCGTGGAGAGCCTGATCTCGCATCCGGCCTCGATGACCCACGCGTCGATCCCGCCCGAGCGGCGCGCCCTGCTGGGGCTGACCGACGGCATGGTGCGGCTCTCCGTGGGAATCGAGAACGTCGAGGATCTGCTGGCGGATCTGGATCAGGCGCTCGCGGGAGGGGAGCCGGTCGGAGCCGGGACCGCCCGCGCGGCCTCACCCCAGGGTGTGAGGTGAGGCCGGCGGGCTTGTTCAGGGTTTAGTTGTTGTCCTTGTAGTAGTCGCGGTAGCGTTCCCGGCCGTAGCGATACTCGTCCCGGCCGTAACGGTCCTGGCGGCTCCAGCCCCGGTTGTTGTCCCAGCGGTCGTAGCCGCTCCTGTAACCCCGCCCGTAGTAGCGGGAGACCTCGTTCATGAGCGTGTAGATCCGGTCCATGCCGCGGTCGACGTAGGGCCGATCGTTGATGTAGCGCAGGGACTCCGCCGTCTCGAAGAAGGCGCTCTCCAGGGCCGCGAAGTACCGGGAGTCCTGGCCTCCCCGGCGGTTATCCCTGACCTGGTAGCGGAACTGCTCGGCCCGCTGGTCGAGCTCACGGAGGTCGGAGAGCACCCGGGACTCGGCCCGGTTCGGACGGCGGTTGTTGCGCGCGAACTCCCGATAGGCGGCGGTGGCAACCTCGTCGATCTCGCGCGCCAGGTCGGAGACCCGCCCGTTGTTGCGGTCGTATCCGTAGCGGTCACGATAGTCGCGGTCCGGATAGCCCCGGTACTGCGCCTGCGCGGCGGAAGCGAGGGAAAGAGCCAGAAGGGCGGTGGTGGCGAACAGGGTGGTACTTCTCATCTGGGTTTATCTCCTTGTAGACACCCCTCTATATGGCAAGCGCGGTGCCAGGGCGGAAAACTCAGAAAAATCAATGACTTGGCTTTGGAAGGTGGAGAGAAGTCGTCCTCCAGTGAGGACGATCACCGACATCGTTCAAGGTCCCGTCTCGCCTCCCCAGCGTAGCCCCGGCGCCCCGGGCTCGCCGATGCCGAAGCAGTCCAGCACCCGCAGCGTGTAGTGGTCGAGGAAGCGGCCGAGGTCCTCGCCGCCGATGTAGAAGGCGGGGACGGGAGGCAGGAGGACGGCGCCGGCGAAGAGGAGGCGGCGCATGTTCTCGACGTGGACGAGACTGTAGGGGGTCTCCCGGAAGCCCAGCACCAGGGGCCACCGCTCCTTGAGGGCCACGGCGCCGGCGCGGTGGACGAGCGTGCGGGCCGTGCCGGTGGCGAGGGCTCCGAGCGTGCCGGCGCTGCAGGGGAGGATGGCCGTGCCGGTGAGGCGGTAGGAGCCGGAGGCGACGGGGGCGTCCAGCTCGTTGTCCCGGTGGACCACGATCTTCTCCAGCGCACTTCCCTGGACCGCCGCCTCGGCCAGGTCGCGCGCCCCGGTCTTATCCCCCCCCAGCTCATGCCGGAGCACCTGGCTCGCCCCGGCCGACACCACCAGATGGATGCGCTCGATCTCCGGATGCGCCGCGAGCCGCCCCAGCACGTGCCGGGGCAGGAGCATCCCGGAAGCGCCGGAGACGAGGATGGCGATGCGGTGGGGCATGGGTTAGGGTGTAAAGCTGTACTCCCGAGCCAGCTGAATCACCTGTTCGGGGGATTGCCGTCGGAGGAACTCGATCGGCGGGGAGCCTCCCAGGCTTTCGGACGGCTGGAAGAGCCAGAAGGCTGCGCCCTCAGAGGAAAGATGGAGATAGCGGAGGGTGTCCGCTAGACCAGGCAGTACGCCTCCAGGGACATCCGCATCGAACTGCCAGCGCGGGTAACGCCATCCGTTCTCAGTACGTAGGGCAAGAAGCAGGCCGGTCTTTCGCATCCGCTCAATAGACTGTTGCGAACGCCCCGTCAGGGATACAACCTCTGCGGCGCTGACACAGTCTCTCAGGAAGTGTTCGCGGTTGGTTTGCGCCTCGGTTTCCGCAAACGCAAGCTCCGCAACAACCTCGTGGGCGTCTATAGCCTCGTCCACTTCCGCGAGAGGATCGCGGGCAACTATCTGCACATTCTTAATGGCACTCACCGGCCTAGCTTAGCTGATCCCCTGCGGTAAGATGGGAATCCTTACCGAGGGAACCGAAGTTTTCCCTCTCTGGCCCCTGGCATGCGCGGGGCTTTCCCTGAACCGAAAGGAGGTTCTGAACGTGTCCGTTCGAATCAGCCTGTTGCTCTGCGGTCTGCTGGCCGTCGCCACCGTGGCCGGCGCCGCCGAGAAGACGGCGTCCGGTGACGTCTTCCCGTTCAAGGTCCACGAGACCACCCTGGAGAACGGGTTGAAGGTGGTGGTGATCCCCTATGACAGCCCGGGGACGGTGGCCTACTACACCGTCGTGCGCACCGGCTCCCGCGACGAGGTCGAGCCGGGCCACAGCGGCTTCGCCCATTTCTTCGAGCACATGATGTTCCGTGGCACGGAGAAGTACTCCAAGGACGCCTACAACGACGTCCTCAAGCGCCTGGGCGCCGACTCCAACGCCTATACCTCCGACGACGAGACCGTCTACCACATCGTCGGCCCCAGCAGCGAGCTGGCCACGATGATGGACATCGAGTCCGACCGCTTCAAGAACCTGAAGTATGAGGAAGACGCCTTCCGCACCGAGGCGCTGGCCGTCCTGGGCGAGTACAACAAGAACGTCTCGAACCCCATCCAGCCCATGTACGAGAAGGTCCGCGACCTCGCCTTCGAGAAGCACACCTACAAACACACCACCATGGGCTTCCTGGCGGACATCAAGGCGATGCCGGGCTACTACGACTACAGCCTGAAGTTCTTCGACCGTTTCTACCGGCCGGAGAACGTCACCCTGCTGGTCGTGGGCGACGTCCAGCCGCAGACCACCTTCGACATGGCGAAGAAGTACTACGGCGACTGGAAGAAGGGCTACAAGGCGCCGGACGTCCCGGTCGAGCCGCCGCAGAAGCAGCGGCAGACGGGCCACATCGACTGGCCGAACCAGATCCGTCCGCACTTTGCCCTGGCCTACCGCATCCCGGCGTTCTCGGCCGCGTCCAGCGACTCGGCCGCCCTTGACCTGATCGAGCAGCTCCTGTTCAGCGAGTCCGCTCCCCTCTACCAGGAGCTGGTGGTCAAGAACCAGTGGGTGGACTTCATCTCGGGGAGCCCCAGCCTGAGCCGCGACCCGTCGCTGTTCCTGATCTTCTCGCGGGTGAAGTCCGAGGACCTGGTCCCCAAGGTCAAGGAGACCGTCGACCGGTACGTGAAGGAGCTTCAGTCCAAGCCGGTCGATCCGCAGCGGCTGGAGCGCATCAAGTCCCACATGCGCTACGCCTTCGCTCTCGGCCTCAGCACGCCCGGCAGCGTGGCGGGCCAGGCGGCCTCGACGATCGCGGTGACCGGCGACGTGCACGACATCAACCGCCGTTTCGCGCAGTACCAGAAGGTCACGCCCGCGGACATCCAGCGGGTGGCCCGCGACACGTTCCAGACCCAGAAGGAGACCATGGTGACCCTGTCGCACAAGGCGGCCAACGAAGCGCCGGCCGCGCAGGGATCTAAGGGAGGTGCGAACCATGATTGACCGCAAGACGGCTTCGGGGCTGCTGTTGACCCTGGCCCTCGGCGCGACGGCGCTCCCGGCCAGGGCCCAGCAGGCGGGCCCTATCGAGGTGGTCGCGCTTCCCAACGCGAGCTCGCCGCTGGTGGCCGTCCGCCTCCAGTTCGACGTCGGCTCCATCCATGACCCCGCCGGCAAGGAAGGCTTGGCCATGCTGACGTCGATGATGATCGGCCAGGCCGGGACCCAGAAGCGCTCCTACACCGACCTGGTCGACGCCCTCTACCCCATGGCGGCCTCGATCAACACCGGCGCCGACCGCGAGGTGACGCTGGTCGCCGGCACGGTGCACCGCGACAAGCTGGCCGAGTACACGGCTCTGCTCAAGGAGGCGCTGCTCCAGCCCGGGTTCTCCAAGGAGGACTTCGACCGCAACAAGGAGCAGCTCACCGCCGCGCTCACCAACTCCATGCGCAGCAGCGACGAGGTGCTCGGCCTGGAGCTGCTCCAGCAGGAGATCTTCAAGAACCACCCCTACGGGCACTCGCCGGTCGGCACCGTCGAAGGACTCCAGAGCATCACGCTGGACGACGTGAAGAACTTCTACAAGCAGAACTACACCCAGGCGAACCTGATGCTGGGGGTGGCCGGCGGCTATCCGAACGACTACATCGTCCAGCTCCAGAAGGACCTCTCGGCCCTGCCCAAGGGTGAGAAGGGGGTCAAGCAGCTGCCGGCGCTGCCCAAGGTCGACGGCCGCAACTTCACCCTGGTCGAAAAGGAAACCGGCTCGGTGGGCATCCACTTCGGTTACGCGCTGCCGATCACCCGCGCCGACGCGGACTACTACCCGCTGATGGTGGCCAACAGCTTCCTGGGAGAGCACCGCACCTTCCACGGCGTGCTGATGAACTCGCTGCGCGGCGACCGCGGCCTGAACTACGGCGACTACTCGTACATCGAGTACTGGGAAAGCCCGCCGTTCACCACCAGCCCGAACCCCAACGTGCCGCGCCGGCAGCAGTACTTCTCGGTCTGGATCCGGCCGGTGGTGCCCACGGACGCCCAGTTCGCCCTGCGGACCGCGCTGTTCGAGGTCCAGCGCCTGCGCGACCAGGGGATGACCGAGGAGCAGTTCAACCTCACTCGGGACTTCCTGGTCAACTACTCGAAGCTCTGGGCCCAGAGCCTCGGCGACCGTCTCGGCTTCCACATGGACAGCAAGTTCTACGGGATGCCGTACTACATCGACGAGATCGAGGCCCGGCTGAAGAAGATGACGGTGAACGACGTCAACACGGCGGTCAAGAAGTACCTCCGCACCGACGCCTACGAGGCCGTCATGGTCACCGCCAAGGCCCCGCAGCTCAAGGACACGCTCCAGAAGGACGAGGCGAGCCCCAAGCAGTACAACAGCCAGGTGGACGCTTCGATCCTCGAGGACGACAAGAAGATCCAGGGGCTGAAGGTGCAGCCGACGAAGATCGACGTCGTCCCCGTCGGGCAGGTGTTCCAGAAGTAGGCGCGGGAGACCGCGTCACTGTGAAAGGGGGCTCTAGCGAGCCCCCTTTTCTTATTTCAGCCGGAAATACCGGGGGGCGCCGTCGACCTCCACCTCCGTGCCGCCCGGCACGGGCAGCTCTTCGCCGTCGCGGCCGGTCACGGCGACGGGCGGGCGGGGAAGGGTGGCGCGGGCGGGCTCGTCCGCGGCGCTCCAGCCGACGATCAGCTCCTCCCCTTTTCTGACGAAGCGGTAGAGGCGGACCGGCTCCGGTGCGGGGAGGACCTCCTCCAGGCGGGCGCCGTCCAGCTCGCGGACCAGGGTCTTGAGGGCGTGGAAGCTGGGTCGGAGGCGGGGATTGGCCGGATCGGCGGGATCCACCAGACCGTATCCGCGGGCCACCACCTGCCACCAGAAGACGCGCTCGACCTGCCCCGTTCCCAGGGCCAGCAGGTAGTAGCGGACGAGATAGTCCGCCTGGGGCTCTTCGTCCACGGAGACGTCCCGGCCGGCCGGCGAGTGGGGCCCTTCCCGCAGGGGCCAGTTGACCTCGGTGATCCAGCAGCGGTCCGACGAGTTGCGGGCCGTCCCGGCGATGGCCTTGAGCAGCAGCACCTTGTCGACGGTGTCGAGCCCGGCCTGGCGGTTCTCCGGCGCGCCCCGGCGATCCACGTAGAGCAGGGCGGAGACGGCGTCGAAGCGGAGCCCCGGCTCCCGCAGGTTCAGCACGGCGGCTGTGACGTGATATTCGAAGTCGATCACCGAGGGACCCAGCAGCTCGACGCCGGGGTAGGGCCGCAGGACCTCGCCGGCGGCGCGGACCAGCGCGACGTACTCGCGGACGTTCCAGATCCCCCACTTGCTGCGGTTGATGGCCTGCCCCACCTGGAAGCGCCGGCCGTAGGGGATGAAGCGGGGGGCGATCTCCTCCAGGGACCGGCGCCAGCAGGCGGGGTCGCGGACCAGCTCCCGGTTCTGCGGCAGGGCGAACGTCAGCTCGCACCCTTGCGAATGAAGCTCCCGCGCCAGCGCCTCCTCGGCGCTGTGGTCGTCCTCCCAGGGATGGAGGCGCAGCAGCACGTGGCGGACCCCCAGCTCCCGGACCAGGGCGGCGGGCGCTCCGGGAGCCTCGGGCCAGGGGCGGACGCAGACGCCGATCCCGCCGAAGTCCACGGGCCGGCGATGGAGGTCCCGCTTCAGCCCGCGGTACCGCCGCCAGATCCGGGGCAGGGCGGAGGCGAGGGCGGCGGCCTCGGAGGCGTGGGCGCCGGCGTCGGCCATGCGCACCTTGAGCTTGTCGAGGCGCCCGGCATGCTGGTGGGGCTGATCCGAAAGATGATCCCAGACGACCTTGTCGCGGGCTCCGGCGCCGGCTGGGGCGTCGGGGATGTGGGCGTGCGGCGGGCGGGGCAGCAGGAGGGCCTTCAGCCGGTCCCGGCCGCCGCGCACCCGCTTCTTCGACTCGTTCTTGAACAGGAAGCCGCGGTGGTAGGTCAGGAACAGCCCGCGCCGGAGCGGCGCGACCGGGCCTCCCCAGTAGCTCGCCAGGAGCAGCTCCTGGTGCTCGGGCCGGAAGAGGGCCAGGCGCGAGAGGTCGCGGAGGCGCTCCGAGACGCCGGGCGGCCGGCCCACCCGGGCGCGGTTGAGATCGACAAGGTAGAGATGAGAGGGCGTGCCGTCCGCCGCGAAGCGGAGGAGGACGTTGCCCCCCGACATGTCCCGGTGCCAGACGCCGGCGTCATGCAGCCGGCGGATCGTCCGGCCCAGCGCCTCGATGAAGGCCGGGAAGTCCACGTCCGGGAACCGCTCCCTCTCCTCCCCGGCGTTGGCGGCGCGGAAGAGGTAGCGCGCCTCGGTCACGCCCGGGACGTAGCGGCAGACGTAGAAGGCGGGTCCGGACTCGGACTCCGACTCGATCCACATCACCGGCTCCGGGGTGAGCAAACCCGCCTCCGCGAGCGCCCAGGCCACCCGCCAGCTCTTCTCTGCCTTGCTGCCGCGCAAGCGGCGCCGCAGCCGGTCCTTGGCGGAGCGGTGGCGGAACTGCTTGACCACCACGTCCAGGGGACCGTCGGCGGTCTCCAGGCGGGCGATGTAGAGGTAGTTGCGCCCCCAGTGCAGGGTCTTCAGGGCCGAGGCGGGGTCGGTCAGCCTGGCGACCGCCTCCCGGAGATCGGAGGGGCGCAGGTCCGCCGCCACCTCGCCGGTCCAGCCGGGAAGCGAGAAGGGCTCGCGCAGGACTCAGACCTCCACGACGTCGAAACGCTCGTGGTGCAGCTCGGGGTCGCTCTGCAGGAGGATGTGGACGCCGAGCGAGCGCTCCAGCTCGTCGAAGATGGCCCGCTCCTCCTGCTGGAGGGCGCGCGAGATCTCGGGGTGGACGCGGAGCAGGATCTCGCCGTTGCCGATGCGGCCGCGCATGTGGAGGAGCTCCTTGCGCAGGTTGAGGCAGATCGTGGCGTTGGACTTGATGCGCCCGCGTCCCGAGCAGTAGGGGCAGGGCTGGGTGAGCAGGCGCTCCAGGTTGGCGCGGCTGCGCTTGCGGGTGATCTCCACCAGGCCGAACTCGGAGATGTTGAGCACCTTGGTCTTCGCCCGGTCCTTGCGGATCTCGCTCTCCAGGCTGGCGAAGACCTGCTCCCGGTGCGCCGCTTCCACCATGTCGATGAGGTCGATGACGATGATGCCGCCCAGATCCCGCAGGCGGATCTGGCGCACGATCTCCGACACCGCCTCGAGGTTGGTCTGGAGCACCGTGTCCTCGAGGTTGCTCTGGCCCACGAAGCGGCCGGTGTTGACGTCGATGGCCACCAGGGCCTCGGTGGGGTTGATGACGATGTAGCCGCCGGACTTGAGCCAGACCTTGGTCTTCAGGGCCGCCTCGATCTGCTCCTCGATGCCGAACTGCTCGAACAGGGTGGCGCCCTGGCGGAACAGCTTGACCTTGGAGACCAGGCCGGGCTGCACCTGGTCGAGGAACTCGACGATGCGCTCGTAGGTCTCCTCGCCATCCACCCAGAGGACCGAGTAGTCCGAGCGCAGGAGATCGCGCACGACGCGGAGGGCGAGGTCGAGGTCCTGGTGGAGCAGCGTCGGCGCCGAGACCTTGCCGGCGCGCTGGCGGATCTTCTCCCAGAGCTTGGAGAGATAGAGCAGGTCGCTCTCGAACTCGTCCGCGCCCTTGTTCTCGCCCACCGTGCGGACGATCAGGCCGCCACTCCCGCCGATACTCCCGATGCGCACGGGGAGCGGGTTGAGCAGGCCGAGCAGGCGCTCGCGCTCGGCGTCGTCCTCGATCCGCCGCGAAACCCCGAAGTGCTTCACGGTCGGCAGGAGCACCAGATAGCGGCCGGGCAGGGTCACGTGCGTGCTGATCCGCGCCCCCTTGCTCGGCAGGGGGTCCTTGACCACCTGGACGATGATCTCCTGCCCCGGCTTGAGCAGCTCGTCGATCGAGGGCGCGCCGTGATGGTTCGCCGGCTCGTCGGAGCGGGGCTCGTCGATCTCCAGCTCGTCCATGGATTCGACGTCCGAGGCCACGTCGCTCACATAGAGGAAGGCGTCGCGCTCCAGCCCCACGTCCACGAACGCGGCCTGCATGCCGGGGAGCACCCGGGTCACCCGGCCCTTGTAGACGTTCCCCACCAGCCCGCGGGGGCGGTGGCGCTCGACGAAGATCTCGGTCAGCCGGTCGTCTTCGAGCACGGCGATCCGCGTCTGGTGCGGATCGCTCTCGATCAGCATCTTGCAGGTCAAGGCGTCCCTCACCGGTTCACGTATCGCCTCAGGTCCACTCCCAGCATGATCCCGGTCGAGA
>DASVAS010000018.1:0-113442 GCA_036376245.1 Thermoanaerobaculia bacterium
CACGCCGCCCGGCGCCCTCCTTTTCACCAGCACGGACCGACCGGAAGGATTTGCCATGAAATACGGACAGCAACGACTCTTCGCCCTCCTCGCCGGGCTGACTCTGACCGGCGCTCTCCCGGCGGCGCCCGCCGAAGCCCCCGCCAACAAGGCGGTGGCCGCGGGGCTCGCCGTCGAGCTCTCCGTCCTGCCCCTGGACGGCGGACCGCTGATGGAAGAGAAGACCGCCCGCGTGCGGCTGACCATCACCGACACCCTGAGCGGCACGCCCATGTCCCGCCTCTATCCGGGCGCCTGGATGGATCTTCTCGACGCCACGCTGCCCGGCGAAGCCGCGGAAACCGACTGTAAGAAAAAGGTGGAGGCCCTGGTCAGCGGCTCGCTCCTCTCCCGCCCGGACCTGGACCTCAACACCTATTACGTGCTGACGCTCAACGCCGACGCCACCCTCTCCGTGGTCGATCCGCTCTTCGGCTACGGCAACAGCAAGCTGCTGACCATGGTCTTCCTGAAGAGCCCCGGGGAGGACTGGGCGCTGGCCGACGCCGACAACCGCCTCTTCGTCTCCATGCCCGAGGCCGGCGCCGTGGCCGCCGTGGACACGGCGACCTGGAAGGTGGCGAGCGACATCGCGACCGGCGGGCGGCCCCGGCGGCTCGGCCTCCAGCCCGACGGCCATTACCTCTGGGTAGCCCGGGACGGCGGCGTCTCGGCGATCGACACCGCCGGGCTGCGCAAGGTGGCCGACATCCCGACCGGCCGCGGCAACCACGACCTCGCCTTCAGCGACGACAGCCGGTTCGTCTTCGTCACCAATGAAGAGGACGGCACCGTGTCGGTCCTCGACACGGCGAAGCTCGCCAAGCTGCGCGACGTCCAGACCGGCGACCGGCCCGTCTCCGTCGCCTGGTCGGCCCAGGCCAAGCGGGCCTATGTGAGCGGCTCGCGCCTGGGCTCTATCGTCGCGATCGACGGCGTCCACCCCGAGCCGCTGGCCCGCGTCGAAGCCGGTCCCGGCCTCGGGCGCATCCGCTTCGCCCCCGGCGGCCGCCTGGCCTTCGTCGTCCATCCCGCGAAGAACGCCGTCCACATCCTCGACGCCGTGACCCACCGCGTCATCCAGACCGCCGACGTGGAGGCCGAGCCGGACCAGGTGACCTTCAGCGACGAGCTGGCCTACGTCCGCCACCGCGGCAGCGAGATCGTGCTGATGATCCCCCTGAAGACCGTGGGCGAGCCCGGCCGGCCGGTGCCCGTGGTCGACTTCCCCGGCGGCCAGCACCCGCCCGGCCGCGCGTCCATGCCCACGCCCGCCGACGGCATCGTCCAGGCCCCCGGCCACCCGTCGGTGCTGGTGGTCAACCCCGAGGACAAGGTCATCTACTACTACAAGGAAGGCATGGCCGCGCCCATGGGACACTTCCAGAACTACGGCAAGACGCCCCGCGCCGTGCTGGTGGTGGACCGCAGCCTGCGCGAGGTCCGTCCCGGCGTCTACGAGACCGTGGCGACGATGGGCTCGGCGGGACGCTACGACCTCGCCCTGCTGATCGATTCTCCCCGGGTCGTCCACTGCTTCCCGGTCGCCGTGGCCGAGGACCCCGTCCTGGCCGCGTCCCGCCGGCTCCCTCTCGACGTGGAGGTGAAAGTCGCCGGCGAAGGGCCTGTCCGCGCCGGCGAGGAGGTGACCGTGCGCCTGCGCATCAACGAGCCCGTCACCCGGGCGCCGCGCCGCGGCCTGCGCGACGTGCAGGTGCTGACCTTCCTCTCCCCCGGCACCTGGCAGCAGCGGCACTGGGCCGACGAGGTGGCGGAAGGCCTGTACGAGATCCGCTTCCAGCCGCCGGAACCGGGGCTCTACTTCGTGTTCGTGGGCGTCGAGTCCGCGGGGCTGCCGCTCCAGAAATCGCAGTTCGTCAGCCTGACCGTCGGCGAGCCCGCCGCGGCCGCGGGAGGATCGCGATGAAAACCTTGCTATCCCTGATCATCGTGCTGGCCCTGCTGCTCGCCGCGCTCCCTGTCGCCGCGGCTGAGCCGGAGAAGCCCGAGGTGGCGGCGATCGACGTCCCGGACGTCCCCGTGCTCGACCAGGACGGCCGCAAGCTGCTCTTCCGTTCCGACCTCGTCGCGGGGAAGGTGGTGGCCATCAACTTCCTGTTCACCAACTGCACCACCATCTGCCCGCCGCTCGGGGCGACCTTCGGCAAGCTGCGCAAGCTCCTGGGCGAGCGCGCCGGCCGCGACGTCCACCTCATCTCCATCTCCGTCGACCCCGTCACCGACACGCCCGCGCACCTCAAGGCCTGGTCGGCGAAGTTCGACCAGGGTCCCGGCTGGACCCTGGTGACCGGCGAGCGGGAGGACATCACCCGGCTGCTGAAGGCCCTGGGGGCCTACACCGCCAACATGAACGACCATCCGCCGCTGGTGCTGATCAGCAACCGCAACGGCCAGTGGACGCGGGCCTACGGCCTCGCCCCGCCGGCCAGGCTGGCCGCCGCCATCGACAACATGGCCGCCCTGGGTGCTACGGAGGAGGCAAAGAAATGAACGCGCTGAAAACGACGACCGCTCTGCTCGCCGCCCTGGCCCTCCTCGCTCTCCCCGCCGCGGGCCAGACCCCGGAGGAGCGCTCCGCCGCCGCCCAGCGGTATTTCGGCGACACCGTCCTGCTCAACCAGGACGGCAAGGAAGTGCGCCTCTACACCGATCTGCTCAAGGGCAAGATCGTGATCATGGACTTCATCTACACCCGCTGCGTGGGGCCCTGCCCCATCCTCAGCAGCACCTTCATGAAGCTCCAGGAACGGCTGGGCGACCGTCTCGGCAAGGACGTCTTCCTGATCTCCTTCTCCGTGGATCCGGACTACGACACGCCCGAACGCATGAAGGAATACTCGCAACGCTTCCGCGCCCGGCCGGGCTGGACCTTCGTCACCGGCTCGCGGCAGAACGTGGAGACGGCGCTGCGCAAGCTCGGCCAGTGGGTCGAGTCCCCCGAGCAGCACCAGACCCTGTACATCCTGGGCAACGAAGCGACCGGCCTGTGGAAGAAGGCTTTCGGGCTGGCCAAGCCGGAGGACCTGTTCCCGGTGATCGACAGCGTCATCAACGATTCCGGCACGGAGCGGGGGGCGGGATGAATAACCTTGCTCTCCGGCGGCTGCCCGTCTTCCTGCTCGCTCCCCTGCTGCTGGGCGCCGCCGGGCTGACTCCGCAGGAAGAGCGCGGCCGCCAGATCTACGTCGACAGCACCAGCCCCTCGGGCGGCGAGATCATCGCCGTCCTCGGCGAGGGGGTCGAGGTCGAGGCCTCGGCCGTGCCGTGCGCGAGCTGCCACGGCCGCGACGGCAAGGGCCGGCCCGAAGGAGGCGTCACCCCCACCGACATCACCTGGGCCAATCTCACCAAGCCCTACGGCGTCGTCCATCCCACCGGCCGCCGCCACCCGCCCTATGACGAGAAGCTGATGAAGCGCTCCCTCGCCATGGGGTTCGACCCCGCGGGCAACGTCCTGCACACCGCCATGCCCCGCTACCGGATGAGTCACCAGGACATGGCGGACCTCGTCGCCTACCTGAAGAAGCTCGGCGAGCGGAGCGACCCCGGAGTGAGCGACACGGCCCTGCGGGTCGGCTTCCTGCCGCCCCCTCCCGGTCCCAACGGGAGCATGGGGCGGGCGGTGCGCGCCGCCCTGGAGGCGCGTTTCGCCGCGGCCAACGCGGAAGGCGGGATCTACGGCCGCCGGCTCGAGCTGGTCCCCCTGGACCCGCCGCCCGGGGACCGCCGGGCCGGCGTCGCCGCCGCCCTGGAGCGCGGCGACGTGTTCGCGGTGGCCGGGGCCTTCCTGGCCGGCGAGGACGACGCCCTGACCGCCGTCTTCCAGGAGAAGCGGGTGCCGCTGGTGGGTCCCTTCACTCTCCATCCCCGCGAGGAGCTGCCCCTCAACCGCTATGTTTTCTATCTGCTGCCCGGCATCGAGACCCAGGCCCAGGCCCTGGCCCGCTTCGCGCGCGGCTGGGAGGTGGCGATCGCGGCGCCGCGTCCCGCCGTCGTGGCGCCGCGGGAGGAGGGCCTGGACGCCGCCGTCGCGGCTCTCGGTAAGGCCTGCGAGGACTGGGCGCCGCTCGACGTCCAGCGCTATCTCCGGGGCTCCTTCGCGGCGGGAGAGCTGGCCGCGAAGCTGGCCGCTGAAAAGGCGGACCCCGTCTTTTTCCTGGGCTCCGGGGCCGAGGCCGCCGCTCTGATGCGGGCCGCGCAAGGCCTCCGCTGGAGCCCGCGCCTCCTCGTCACCGCCGCCGCCGCCGATGACAGCCTCTTCTCTCCGGACGCGGGCTTCGGCGGCCGGATTTTCGTCGGGCTGCCCACGGCCACGGCGCCGCAGGCCGCCGCGCGCTACCGCGCGCTGGCCGCCGCCCACTCCCTGCCCGCCGAGCACCTCTCGGCGCAGCTCACGGCGCTCGCCGCCGCCGAGGTCCTGATCGAAGGGCTGAAGCGCGCCGGCCGCGACCTCGACCGCGAGAGCTTCGTGGAGATCCTCGAAGGCCTGCGCCTGTTCAACACCGGCTATGCCCCGCCCGTCAGCTACGGCGCCGGCCGCCGCCTCGGCGCCCGCGGCGCCTACGTCTACGCCCTCGACCTGGCGGGCCGCCGGCTCGCTCCTTCCGGAACCTGGGTGGACGCGGAGTAAAACCTTGCAAAGAAAAACGGCGGGCCGGGCAGAGCCCAGCCCGCCGTTTTCAAGGCTTCCTCGCTACTGGAAGTAGCCGAAAACGTCAACGATGACGTGCGTGCTGTTTGCTGACGCGATAGCCAGATCGTTGGCCTGACTGGAAAGCGCCACGATTCCGCCGTTGGCCAGAGCGCCCTGGCCGGGATCGAAATTCAGGTACGCGGCCGCCGGCGCGGGTCCGCCCGAGGGATAGACGAGCAGATGCCCTGGTCCGGCGGCTCCGACGACCGTGATGTTGACCGCCACCGCCTTGGCGCTCAGCGGCACGCCGCAGTTGCCCCGGATCTGGAAAGCGCGGCTGTCGGGAGCCTTGAGAACCGGCCCACCCTGCTCGGCGAAGCGGGTGTCCACGGCGCGGCAGGCCGTGATCGGCCTGTACTTCAAGGACGCGTCCAGCTTGAAGTATCCGTAGACGTCGAGCACAGCGTGGGTCGAAGATCCCGCGGTCGGCGAGTAGTAGTTGAGGGACACGTCAGGAGCGGCCGGCGCCAGGCGTATCCGCGCTCCGTTGGCCAGCACAGCGCCGGCGTTGAAGTTGATGACCGGCACGGACGGGAAGGCACCGGCCTGGAAGAGCGGCGCGTGCCCACCTGCCGTAGGCGAGAGGACGGTGAGGTTCAAGGCCGCCGCCGCCGCGCCCGCCGGGACCCCGCAGGTCCCCTGGACGGTGAAGTCGCGGATCGTGTAGACGGCGACCGGCGTCGAGCTCCGGGTATCGGCGATGCGGCACGGGAACACGGTCTGGAATCCGAGCGGCCCCTGGGCTCCCGCCGCCGGGGCGGTGTCCTCGCTGAAGTAGCCGTAGACGTCGAGGATCACATGGACCTGTCCGGGCGAGGCGGCGACATAAGGCAAGGCGTTGACCGTGCCTGCTCCGTTGGTGGCCAGGCGCAGGATCGCGTTGTTGGCTCGCGGCGAATTGGCGGGATCGAAGCTCATCGTCGCATGCGCGAAGGGAGCGTAGGTCTGGTTGCCCGGCAGGAAGACGAGGTGACCCGCGCCGGTCGGACTGATAATCGTAACGTTGAAAGAGACCGCCTTGGCCGTGGCCGGGATCCCGCACGCGCCGGCGACGTTGAAGGTGTACCACTGGCCCGAGCTCAGCGGTGCCGAGCCCCGGGTGTCCGCCAGCCGGCAAGGGGTTATCGTGAAGTAGTTTTCCGCCGGCACCGGCGGCTCGCTCGTCACCGAGACCTTTCGGCTCACCGAAGAGCTCTCGCGGTCGGTGTTGGTCACCGTGAGGGTGACGGTATAGGAGCCTGTGGCCGGGAACGTGTGGCTGACCGTGGCGCCCGAGCCGCTCGTCGAATCCCCGAACGTCCATTCATAAGAGGCGTATGGATCGCTCGTCGACGCAGTGGCGTCGAAGCTGCACGAGAGCAGAGTGCAGGTGAAGCTGAAGCGGGCCGCGGGCGGCACGCAGGCGAAGCCTTGCTCCACTGAATATAGATTGTTGTAGCTCACCGAGGCATAAGCGTAGCCATAGCACTCCGTCGTGCCGGGTACGCTCGCCGTGGCGTGACTGCTGATGTTGGGGCCGGAATCCTGATCGGTCTGCCTTATTGTCGTGACGGTGCCGTTCAGATTCGCCGTGACTTCGACAAGGGCGTAGGTGTCGCCGGAGTAGCCGCAACCGTTGCTGAACGAGGCGTGAGCCTCCCCACCCACGCCCGGGTTCGGGATCGTCGGATAGACATTGGCCTGGGTCGCATAGGTTTCATTGCAGCCCGTCTTGGCCTGATCGGCCGGCTCCAGGGTGAGGATCCGGGCTTGCTCCCGGAGATTCCGGATCTGCCGCCTCAGGCTTCTGATGGCCTTCCTCAGGTTCGCCGTGGGGCGGACCCGGTACTCGTCGAGCAGGAGTCCGAGCCTGACCTGGAGCTGCTCCGCCGTCCAGGCGAAGCCTTCGGGGCCCAGCGCGAGTGTCTCGACCTTACGGTCTCCGAGGCCCCGCTGCAGCACGCCCGGGGCGACCACCACCCACCCATCCTTGATCATCTCTGCCAACCGGTCCTGCCCCACGTTGGCGCCAGGCGACATGGCGAAGCCGGGGCTCGCGGCGACCCAAACAGCGACGCCGAACATCAGGCCGCAGATCAGGAGTCTGTTCTTCATAAGACACCTCCTCGTATCCAAGAGGGTTGAGCTACCCTCTCGAGCCTGCGATTAAAGGAAAATTCTGGAAGCCTGCCGGGATTCTTCCGATACCCTCGAGGATGGGACGCGGGATTTGGCGAGGCAGGCGAAGAGACCCGCGCTACGAGGTAGCGCGGGTCGCCCTTTCCCACCCGCACGGGTTGCTCGATTTTCCACCCTTCGGAACGTGGTTAAAGGGTTTTTACCGCAGTATCGTTGCTCAAGCAGTCGGCAGTCCCGATCCAACAACTAGCTTGCCATTCTCCCAGTCGCGCGGCCATGGAGGCCCCGGCGATCCGGTTGAGGATAGAAGGAGCTCGGCCATGATCAGGAAAACGTTTCCAATCTTCCTCATATTGTGCCTGTCCTGCCTGGGTCTCGCGAATCCGGGCATCGCCCAGGAGAAGGTGGACCGGGATGTGATCGCGCAACTGCAGAGCGAGGGGTGGACGATCTTCAATGACGGCGTCCTGCGGCGCGAGCGGCGGCCCAATGAGGTCGAGACTTTCGTGTTCGGTGTCCAGGGATTCAATTGGAAGCTCCAGGATCTGAGAGCTCAATACGTGAAATTGCAGGCCGCGTACCAGGCCACTCCGACGCCCGAGCTCAAACGGACCATCGCGAATCATCGCAAAGAGATGGCAAGCACCATGCGGATGATCCAGCGCGCCCGGCAGGCCGAGAAGCTCGGCCTGGTCGATGACCTCAAGGTCAGCTGTACGATCAATTTCGCATACAACGCCACCGCCGGCCCCAGGACGGACGTCCAGGGGACCTGGGGGGACGGGACGGCGAGCTTCAGCGCCACCTGCCCCGGCTTCTCCGGTGAGGTGTATGCCTATTCCACCGCCACGGTCTGGGTGAACGGAGGCCCTTACACCCAGGCGGTGACGGACGGCCCCCGGAGCGGCTCCAACGTCAGCGCCAGAGCCTATGCCCAAGCCGCCGGCGGCTCGCCCTGTGACTCGTACTCCTACGGGAGCATGACGAGCAACAACCTGAATCCCTCGTCGTACAGCATGGCGGCCACCAATTCGACCTGCACGGGCCCACCGCCGAACATCACCATCAGCAGCGGCCCCTACAGCATCGATCTCCGGGTCTCTTTCTGCAAGACCGTGACCTGGGGCTCGACCGTCACCGGCGGCACCCCTGCGTTCACCTATAGCTGGAGCGTGGACGGCTATCAGGTGGGCACAGGCAGCTCGCAGTCGTTGACCGTCTGCCGGGGCGACTACTACTACAGCGGCGGCTTCACCCTGGACGCCAGGGTCACGGACAGTCTCAGCCGGTGGGACAACGATTCCCGCTGGATCTCGGTCCTGGAGCCGTCGCAGACTTGCGAGGATCCCTGCCTCTGCCCGCTGGCGACGGTGGAACAGGCGGTTCCGATCCTGCCCTGCTATTAAGCCGTGATTCCCGGCCTGCCCCAAGGCCGGACCGTGTCACGGATCGGGCCGCTCCGGCGGCCCGATTTTTTTCCGCCGGCCTTACTCCAGGTCCACGATCTGATACCGGTCGTCGCTGCCCAGGTAATGCTTGAGCCGTTCGTACACGAGCCGCTGGAAGAAGAAGTTCTCCGTCAGGAGCAGCACGCCGCCATCTCCCTCGAGAATGCCGACGACGTCCTCCCACTCGGACTCGGTGATGGCCTGGGCGACCACGCGGCCGGCGCCCGGATTGGTGACGATGAACAACTGGTAGGGCCCGGCCTGCCGTACCTTGCGGACGAACGGGACCACCTTGCGGAACGGCGACGCCCCCTCCTCTTCGTCCATCCACGCCGGGATCTCGTAGTACCCCTGGGCCCGCACGGCCCCGAGGAACTTGAGGTCGCGGCTGATGCTCGACTGCGTCGCCGGAATCCCCTGCGCGCGCAGTTGCTCGACCAACTCCCTCTGCTCGGTGATCTTCTGGTCTCCGCTCAGGATCTCCAGGATGGCCTGCCGGCGCTTCGCCTGGACCTCACGGTCTGATGACATGCAATACCTCCCTCCACTATGTAGGTATCCTAGGAGGTGCCGCACGAGATGTCAATTAACTTATTGATATACAGCCCGGCCTTCATCGATCCTATTCACATCCGCCACCGATCCGCAGCTCCGCGAGCCGCCTGGCATAATCCAGCTCGTCCTTGCGTCTCCATTCTTTGAGCGTCGGAGCGTCTACATTTACCAGGAGCTCAACGAGCGCCGACTCCAGCGCGCCGCGGACAGCGCCTGCATCCGCTTCGCCTTCGAAAACCACCTCCGCCAAACCTCCCTGCATCGGCGGCACGAAGTCTTCGTCGAACGAAACGCGGAGGATGCATCGATCGGGCGCAGCACCGGCGATGAGATCGAGCGCGTAGCCTTCCGGCTCGAGCCACAGGCAGACGCGTTAACTGCCCACGAGCGGCGGCTGGCAGAAGGCGACGGCTTCGATCAGCTCACTCAACGGGCCGTTCAAGACGTTCGAAACCTGGAGGTCGAGCTCGAAGTCATCTAGTTGAAAACGAAGAGGCAGCCAGCCATGCTCGGGAGACCCCAAGGCAAGAGTGATTCGCTCGATCGTTTCCATAGGTTGTATGGCCGAGGTCGGCCTCGCTCAATCGATCACGAACGTGATCTTCAGATGGACCCGGAACATGACGACCTCGTCGTCCTTCACCTCCACCTGTTGATCCGCTACCCAGGCGCTCCTGATGTTCTTGACGGTCTTGCCGGCCCGCCGGACCCCGTCTCGGATCGCGTCGTCGAAGCTGTTCGGGGATTCGGCGCTGATCTCGATGATCTTGGCAACTGACATGAAATCCTCCTTTCGTAGCACTCTTCTTTTTGTCGCACGGATCGTACCGTCCTGAAACACCCGCCGGGGGTGGGAGGACAGCATGACGTTCAGCCGGCCTCCAGCACAAGCGAGAATACCATTTGCCCAAGTCAAGAGCGTCGCCCTTGTGAGCGGGGCCACCGCTGCGGGGCCGCGGCCTCCTCGATCGCCTCTCGATCTTCCTCCAGACAGGCCTTGCAGCCTATAAGATACCCCCCTATGGCAACCATCCGACCCTTCCAGGCGCTGCGTCCGTCCCCCGAGGCGGCGGCGCGCGTCTCTTCAGTCCCCTACGACGTCGTCAGCACCGAGGAAGCCCGGGCGATGGCGGCGGGCAACCCGCTCAGCTTCCTCCATGTCACCCGGCCCGAGATCGACCTGCCCGCGGGCACCGACATCCACTCGGACCCGGTCTACGCCCAGGGGGTGCGCGCCTTCGAGGAGCTGCGCCGCGCCGCTCCCCTGACCCAGGACCCCGAGCCGGCGTTCTACTTCTACCGCCTGCGCGCCGGCGACCACGAGCAGACCGGCCTCGCCGCCTGCTACTCCATCGACGAATACGAGCAGGGGCTGATCAAGAAGCACGAGCTGACCCGCCGCGACAAGGAGGACGACCGCACGCGCCACATGGTCGACCTGCGCGCCCAGACCGGACTCGTGTTCCTCACCTACCGCGCCTCCACCGAGGTGGACGAGATCGCGCGACGGGTCTGTACCGCTCCACCGCTCTACGACTTCACGGCCGAGGACGGCGTGGCGCACACCGTCTGGCGCGCCGCGGGCGAGGACGCCGCCGCCCTCGCCGAATCCTTCGAGCGCGTGCCCGAGCTCTACATCGCCGACGGCCATCACCGGGCGGCCAGCTCCGCGCGGGCGCGGGCGGCCCTCCGCCAGGAGACCGGCGGCGCCGGCGAGCTCGACACCGTGCTCGCCGTCGCGTTCCCCGACAATCAGGTGCGCATCCTCCCCTACAACCGCACCGTCAAGGACCTGGCGGGCCGCTCGGCGGCCGAGTTCCTGGAGGCGGTGCGGGCCAAGCTGCCGTTGCGCCCCGGAGGACCGGCGCCGGCGCGCAAGGGCGCGGCCTCGATGTATCTCGCCGGAAGCTGGTACACGCTCGACCTCGGCGCGGCGCGGCCGGAAGGCGCCAGCCGCATCGATCAGCTCGACGTGTCGATCCTCCAGCGGACCATCCTGGAGGATCTGCTGGGGATCGGCGACGTACGCTCCGACCCGCGCATCGACTTCATCGGCGGCGCGCGCGGCACGGAGGCGCTGAAGAAGGCGGTCGACGGCGGCCGGGCGGCGGTGGCGTTCTCCATGTTCCCGGTGACGGTCGACGACCTCATGGCCATCTCCGACGCCGGCGGCATCATGCCGCCCAAGTCCACCTGGTTCGAGCCCAAGCTCCGCGACGGCCTGCTCGTACACCTGATCTAGCGGGGGGAGAGTCCTGGGATGAAAGTGCTGATCGCCGACAATTTCGAGAAGAGCGGGGTCGAGGGGCTCAAGGCCGCCGGCTGCGAGGTGATCCACCAGCCGGACCTCAAGGACGACGCGCTCACGAAAGCCATCGCGGAGACCGGGGCCGACGTCCTGGTGGTGCGCAGCACCAAGGTCACCGAGGCGATGCTCGACGCCGGCCGGCTCTCGCTGGTGGTGCGCGCCGGCGCCGGCTACAACACGATCGACGTGGCGGCCGCGGCGCGCCACGGCATCTACGTGTCGAACTGCCCCGGCAAGAACGCCATCGCGGTCGCCGAGCTGACCCTGGCGCTGATCCTGGCGCTCGACCGCCGGGTGGCCGACAACGTGGCCGACCTGCGCGGCGGCAAATGGAACAAAAAGGAGTACTCCAAGGCGCGCGGTCTCCACGGCCAGACCCTCGGCCTGCTCGGCGCCGGCAGCATCGCCCGCGAGGTGATCCGCCGCGCCGCCGCGTTCGGGCTCGGGATCGTCCTCTGGAGCCGGCGCTTCGACGGCCAGGACCGGCCGCTCACCGACGCCGAGGCCCAGGAGCTGGGATTGACGGGCGTCGGGCCGGTCGCCCTGGCGCCCTCCCCCGCCGAGGTGGCGGCGCGCTGCGACATCCTCAGCGTGCACCTGGCGCTCAAGCCCGAGACCCGGGGGATGATCAACGCGGACCTGCTGGCGCGGCTGAAGCCGGGGTCCATGTTCATCAACACCTCGCGCGGCGAGCTGGTCGATCACGAAGCGCTGGCCGCGGCGGTGCGGGAGAAGGCACTGCGGGTGGGCCTCGACGTCTTCGCCGCCGAGCCCACCGCCGCCACGGGCGAGATGCGGGACCCGCTGGTCGAGCTGCCGAACGTCTACGGGACGCACCACATCGGCGCCTCGACCGCCCAGGCGCAGGAGGCCATCGCCGCCGAGACGGTCCGCATCATCCGCACCTACCAGGAGACGGGCAAGGTGCCCAACGTCGTCAACCTGGCCCGGCGGACTCCCGCCTCGCACACGCTGGTCGTCCGGCACCGCAACCGCCCGGGCGTCCTGGCGCACATCTTCGAGCACCTGCGCGCGGGGAACGTGAACGTCCAGGAGACCGAGAACATCGTGTTCGAGGGGGTCGAGGCCGCCGTGGCGCGCATCAATCTCGACCACGAGCCCGGGCCGGCGCTCCTCGAAGAGATCCGCGGCGGCAACGCCGACGTGCTCGATCTGCAACTGATCGCGCTGTAGGAACAAGGAGATTCCGATGTCCACCACAACGCTCCCTACCGTTGACCGCATCTACAACTTCTCGGCCGGGCCGGCGGTGCTGCCCATGCCGGTTCTCGAGGAAGCCCAGCGCGACCTCATCGCCCTGCCGGGCGTCGGCATGTCGGTGCTGGAGATCAGCCACCGCTCCAAGGTCTTCGACGAGATCATCCAGGGCGCCGAGGCCGATTTCCGCGCCCTGGCGCGCATCCCCGACGGCTACCACGTGCTGTTCCTCCAGGGCGGCGCCAGCCTGCAGTTCTCGATGGTGCCGATGAACATCCTCCCTCCCGGCGGCACCGCCGACTACATCGTCACCGGCGTGTGGTCGAAGAAGGCCGTCAAGGAGGCGAAGAAGGTCGGCGCGGTCAACATCGCCGCCACCACCGAGGCGGAGAATTTCGCCCGCATCCCGCGCCAGGACGAGCTCAAGCTGACGCCCGGCGCCGCCTACGTCCACTTCACGTCGAACAACACGATCTACGGCACCGAGTGGCCGAGGGAGCCCGAGGTGGGCGACGTGCCGCTGGTCTGCGACGCCTCGTCGGACATCTTCGCGCGGCCGATCGACGTCGGCCGGTACGGGCTGATCTACGCCGGCGCGCAGAAGAACCTGGGACCCTCGGGCGTCACGGTGGTGGTGATCCGCGAGGATCTGGCGAAGCGGGGCGGCGAGTCGCTGCCGATCATGCTGAACTACGCGACGCATACCGCGGAGCACTCGCTGTACAACACGCCGCCGGTCTTCGGGATCTACATCCTGCGCCTGGTGCTGAAGTGGCTGCTCGGCAACGGCGGCCTGGAGGGGATGGCGAAGCTCAACGAGCGCAAGGCGGGCAAGCTCTACGCCGAGATCGACCGCACCGGCTTCTACCGCGGCCACGCCGCCCCGGACAGCCGTTCGCTGATGAACATCACCTTCCGGCTGCCGAACGAGGACCTCGAGAAGCAGTTCGTGAAGGAAGCCACCGCCGCCGGCTTCGACGGCCTCAAGGGCCACCGCTCGGTGGGAGGCCTGCGCGCCTCGATCTACAACGCCTTCCCCGAGGAGGGCGTGGACGCGCTGGTGGATTTCATGCGGGAGTTCGAGAAGAAGAACGGTTAAAAGGACACCAAGGACTTCAAGGACAGAGTTGTTGTCCTTTGGTGTCCTTGAAGTCCTTGGTGTCCTTTAGGTCCTTTATGTCCTTCAGGTCCTTGACGCCGGACATCCGCCGGCCCACCGCAGCCGTACCAGGAGTGATGGAGGATCAACCGATGAACCGACGCTTTACCCGTGCCGCGCTCCTGATCGTCGCGATCTTCGCCGTGGCGCTTTCCGGTTGGACCCTGGGCGACGCCCAGGAGAAGAAGCCGGCCCCGGCCGCCGGCAAGCTCGCCAAGGCCACGTTCGCGGGCGGCTGCTTCTGGTGCATGGAAGGGCCGTTCGACAAGCTCGACGGCGTGGTCTCCAGCACCTCCGGCTACACCGGCGGCCAGAAGAAGAACCCCACCTACGAAGAGGTCTCCTCCGGCGGCACCGGCCACGCCGAATCCGTGGAGATCGTCTACGACCCCGCCAAGGTCAGCTACCAGAAGCTCCTGGACACTTTCTGGCACAACATCGATCCGCTGGTGAAGGACCGCCAGTTCTGCGACGCGGGCACCCAGTACCGCTCCGCCATCTTCTACCGCACCGAGGAGGAGCGCCGCCTCGCCGAAGCCTCCAAGGCCGCGGTGCAGAAGCGCTTCAAGGAGCCCGTGCAGACCCAGATCGTGCAGGCCGGACCGTTCTATCCCGCCGAGGAATACCACCAGGACTACTACGTTAAGAACCCCGTCCGCTACAAGCTCTACCGCAATGGATGCGGGCGCGACCGGCGGCTGGAACAGCTCTGGGGAGAGAGCGGCCACTAGCCGAAGAAACTAAAGAAATTACCGAAAGTCGATGGCGGGATTGCTGAATTCCGGGCTTGGACCCGGTTTTCGGAGTAGATCGGGGTAGAATTGTATCTCGACATCGATGACAGACCGGCGCTTCCTGCTCGTATTGGCGGCTCTGGCGTGCCTTTGGCCCGTTCGCGCCTCCTTCGCCTGGCCCTCCGGCACGGCGCCGCCCGTCGTGCATCCGGGGCCGCCGCGCATTCCCACGCACCCTGACCGCTGGCTGCCCTGGCGGATCTTCACCTGGCAGGACGGCATCAAGCCCGGCGCGCCGGCCCTCGCCCTGGATTCGCGGGGATATCTCTGGGCGGGCACGCCCGATGGCCCGGTCCGCTACAACGGGCAGTCCTGGCGGAAGGTGGACACGCCGGAGGAGATCCAGGACAGCATCTGGTCCATCGCCACCGGCCGCGACGGCGGCGTCTGGATCGGGCTGAAGGAAGGCGGCCTGCTGCGGTTCCGCAACGGCGCCTGGACCCGGTTCACCCAGAGCTCCGGCCTGACCGCCGGCCTGGTGGAGACGCTGGTGGAGGTCGGCCAGGACGTGAGCGAGATGTGGGTGGGCACCACCATGGGCCTTTCCCGTTGCGGCGAGCGCCGGTGCCGGGAGGAGAAGGCCCTGCGAGGCTACACCGCCCGCGCCCTGGTCCCCACGGTGACGGAGGACGGCCGGCCGGCGCTCTGGATCGGCACCAAGCGCGGCCTCCTGCGTCTGGACGGCGCCGGCGGGCCCTCCCCCGTCCTCTCGCCCCTGCTCTCCGATCCGGCCGTGCTGCCCTCCCCGTCCATCCGCAGCCTCGCCGAGACCGTCTCGGCCGACGGCACGCGCTCGCTCTGGGTGGGGACCGAGGCCGGGATCGTCCGCCTGCGCCAGGGCGTCTGGACGCGCTACGACGCCGGCTCGGGCTTCCCCCGCGGCCCGATCCTCAAGCTGCAGGCCACCCGCTCGGCCGAGGGACGGCCGGTGGTGTGGGCGGCGAGCTTCGGCGCCGGCCTGTTCCGCTTCGAGGAGGACGGCCGCTGGACTCTCTACGACTCCCGTTCCGGGCTCCCCGCCAACTTCGTCTACAACCTCCTCGTCACCGGCGGGGACACCGGCGAGCCGACCCTGTGGGTGGCGACGCCGGCGGGTCTCGCCCGCCTGGACCGCGAGCGCTGGCACAGCCTCGACACCCGCTCCGGGCTGCCCAACGACATCGCCGTGGGGATGGGCGAGGCGGAGCTCCCGGACGGCCCGCGGACCTGGTGGGTGGGCACGGTCGGCGGCATGGTTCGGCTCACCCCCGAAGGCTGGAAGCCGTTCGCGCTCTCCTCCGACCAGCCGGCCGTGGTGTTCGACGCGGTCAACGTCCAGGAGGGAAGCGAGAAGACCCTCTGGCTGGCGGCCCTCGACGGCCTCTACCGCTACTCCTTTTCACGCGGGACCTGGCAGCACCTGAACACCCGCAACTCCCCCCTGCCCCACGACTGGATCCTGGGCCTCATGGCCGTCCCCTCCCCCGACGGCGGCGCGGCCATCTGGGCCGCCACGGACCAGGGGCTCGCCCGGCTGGAGGGCGGACGCTGGACCGTGTTCCGGGCCGGGACCTCCGGCCTGCCGGGGAACAAGCCCCTGGCGCTGGCCCGGACGCCGCTGCCGGACGGCGGCTCCGTGGTCTGGGCCGGCACCGAGAACGGCGTCGGGCGTTTCGCGGACGGCGTCTGGAAGCGGGCGGCGGTGCCCTGCCTGCCCAACCCGCGGGTCAACGCCCTGCGCGCGGACATCGGCCGGGACGGCTCCGGCTGGCTCTGGATCGGCAGCCAGAACGGCGTCGCCCGCGTGCGGCTCGAAGGCGGGCGCGTCGGAAAGTCCTGCGAAGCCCTGTCCGCCACCACCCGCCCGGCGCTGGCGCATTCGGCCATCGCGCGGATCGAGCTGGACCTCATGGGCCGGGTCTACCTGTTCACCGAGTGGGGCGTGAACCGTCTGACCCTGCCCCGCTCCGGCTCCCTGAAGGACGCCCGGATCGAGGAGCTCGACGCCGGCGACGGCCTGCCGGGCATGGAGTTCAACCGCGCCTCGTTCCGCGACCACCTCGGCCGCATCTGGGCCGGCGCCATCGGCGGCGCGGCGGTGCTGGACCCAGTGCCTTCCCCGCGCCTCGCCGCGCCGCGCCGGGGACCGCCGCTGCTGCTGGAGCGCGTCCTGGTGGCGGGCCGGGAACGCCCGCTGCCGTCCGGGACGGTGCTGCGCCACGACGAGGACAGCCTGGAGTTCCACTACACCCTGCTGAGCTACCGCCGCGAGCACGCCACGCGCTACCGCACCCAGCTCGTAGGGCTGGAGGACGAGCCGTCCGCCTGGAGCCGCGAGGCGCGGGTGGACTACAACCGCCTCCCCCGCGGCCGGTACACGTTCCGCGTCTGGGCGCGCGACGGCGACGGCGCCGTTTCCGGTCCGGTGGAGACGAGCTTCCAGGTGCTCCCCGTCCCCTGGCTGACCTGGTGGGCGGTGGCGCTCTACGCCCTCGCGCTCATCGGCATGGGCTACGGGCTCAACTACCTGCGGGTCCAGGGCCTGGCCCGCCGGGCCGCCGAGCTGGAGGCGCAGGTGACCGAGCGCACCCGCGAGCTGGCCGAGGCCAACCGCAAGCTGGAGCAGGCCTCCCTGACCGATCCGCTCACCGGCCTGGGCAACCGCCGCCTCCTCTCGCTGAGCATCGATCCGGACCTCCGCCAGGCGGTGCGCTACGCCCTGGGGACCGAGCGGGGGACCGGAGAGCGCCACGGCGACCTGATCTTCCACTTCCTGGATCTCGACCGCTTCAAGCAGCTCAACGACGAACGCGGGCACGTCGCCGGGGACCAGGTGCTGGTGGATCTCGCCCGCCGGCTCCGCGAGGTGGCCCGCACCACGGACGCGGTGGTGCGCTGGGGCGGCGAGGAGTTCCTGATCGTCAGCCGCTGGACGGACCGCCACGCCGGCGCCGTGCTCGCCTCCCGCATCCTGGAAGCGGTCGGCGGCGAGCCTTTCACCATCGCCCCCGGGCTCCGCGTCACCGTCACCACCTCCGTCGGCTGGGCGCCCTACCCCTGGCGTCCCGAAGCCCCGGAGGCGGCCTCCTTCGAGCAGGTGCTGAGCCTGGCCGACCGCGCCCTCTACCTGGCCAAGCGCGAAGGCCGCAACCGCGCCGTAGGCGTGCTGCCGCTGCCGGGCGCCGATTTCTTCCCGGAGGGCCTCCTGGAGGAGCACGAAGGGAAGTCCGTGGAGCTGGTGCGGGTGGAAGGCTCGGGGAAGACTTCGGAGACGGCCGAGCATGAGGTGGTGGAGATGGTGTGAGCCCTCACCCCTGGCCCCTCTCCCGACCCCTCCCTCCCACCCACACCGGGAGAGGGGAACCCCCTCCCGGTGCGAAGAGGCGCGGAGCAGGCTCCTTGCTCCCTCTCCCCTCCTCTCCCGGTGTGGGTGGGAGGGAGGGGTCGGGAGAGGAGGGGCCGGGGGTGGTGAGGGCCTAAATCAACCGCAACAGCGACCGCGAAACCCGCGGGTTCCTCTTCAGCCGATCGAACAGCTTCTGCGCCCGCACGGCCGCCGCTTCCGCCGCCTTGCGGTCGGACGGCTTCGGGTTCGGCAGGGGCAGGGTGGGCTCGAAGGCCGGCGCCCGCCGGACATGGGTGGCAGCCTCGAAAGAGGAGGTCAGGGCGATCAACTGGCCCTCGGTCCAGGCCCCGGCCATGAAACTGATCCCCACCGGCAGACCGAAGCTGAAGCCCATCGGAACGCTGATGTTGGGGTAGCCCGCCACCGCCGCCGGGCCGGAGCTCGCGCCCAGGAAGTGGTCGCCGTTGACCAGGTCGGTCGTCCAGGCCGGCGAGCCCGTGGGCGCCACCAGGGCGTCCAGGTCCTTCTCGGCGATGATGGCGTCGATCCCCTCCGGCCCGGCCAGCCGGTGGCCGCGCTCCAGGGCCAGGATGTATTCCGCTTCGGTGAAGATCTCCGCCTCGGCCAGCTCGAACCACTCCTGGCCGAAATACTGCAGCTCCTGGTTGGCATGCGCGAGGTTGAAGGCGATGACGTCGGCCATGTCCTGCACCGGCACGCCCGTGCGGGTGGCGAGATAGGCGTTGAGATCGCGCTTGAACTCGTAGACCAGCACGATGATCTCGGCCAGGTCGGCGTTCAGCTCGTCGATGGTCGGGATCTCCGCGTCGACGAGGACCGCGCCGGCATCCGCCATGGCCGCGAGCGCTTCTTCATACAGCTCGTCGGTCTCGTTGCTGTAGCCGGTGAAACCGCCGCCCCGCATCACGCCGATGCGGGCGCCCTGGAGGGCGTCGGGATCGAGGAACTCCCGGTAGTCGGTGGAGAACCTGCCGGTGCTCGCCCCGGTGGCGGGATCCCGGGGATCGACGCCCACCAGCGCGCTGAGGATCGTCGCCGCGTCCGCCACGGTGCGGCCGTGCGGGCCGACCGTGTCCTGGGTGTGGGAGATCGGAATGACGCCGGCGCGGCTGGTCAGCCCCACCGTGGTCTTGATGCCGACGACGCCGTTGGCGCTCGCCGGGCAGACGATCGAGCCGTCGGTCTCCGTGCCCAGCGCGCCGGCCGCGAAGTTGGCGGAGACGGCCGCCGCCGAGCCCGAGCTGGAGCCGCAGGGGTTGCGGTCGAGGATGTACGGATTGCGCGTCTGGCCGCCCTGGCCGCTCCAGCCGCTGCTGGAGTTGAAGCCGCGGAAGTTGGCCCACTCGCTCAGGTTCGCCTTGCCCAGGATCACCGCGCCCGCCGCGCGCAGCCGGGCCGCCACCGTGGCGTCCTGGTGCGGCGGATCGCCCAGCAGGGCCAGCGAGCCCGCCGTGGTGGTCATCTGGTCGGCGGTGTCGATGTTGCCCTTGAGCACGATCGGAATGCCGTGCAGCGGACCGCGGGGGCCGTGGTCCTTGCGTTCCTTGTCGCGGTTCTTGGCGATCTTCTTGGCTTCGGGATTGACCTCCAGGATCGAGTTGACGCTCGGGCCGTTCTGGTCGAGGGTCTGAATGCGCTCCAGGTACCGGTTGACCAGCTCCTGGGAGGTGAGACCGCCGTTCGTCATGCGGTCCTGCATCTCGGCGATGGTGGCTTCTTCCAGCTCGATGGCGCCTTCGCTCAGCCGCGGCACGGTCTGCGCGCCGGCCTCGGAGCCGCCGAGGGCGCCGGCCAGGGGCGCCCCGGCGCCCACCAGAGCGCCCAGACGTAGGAAGGTCCTGCGGCTCACCTCATCCAAGGGATTCCTGCCGTTCTCATCCGACATAGCGATTCTCCTTGCTGAAAAGGAACGTGAGGAACAACAGGGGAGGTCCAGCTCCCCTGAAGGCGGCAAGGGGGTGGCGGTAAGGCGGATCTCGACTTCTTTCAAAAACAACCAGAAACGCTCCAACTATAGAGGACGCCGGGCGGAAAGGAAACGGGACAGGGGGGCCGGCCAGCCGGGGCGGCATGCCCTCCGAAGACCTCACCCTCGGTCCCTCTCCCATCTCCCTGCCCCCCGCCCCCGGGAGAGGGAGGGCCCTGCGATCCAGGTGTTTCTGAGCTTGGCAAGATCGTTGACTCATCGTTCCCCCTCTCCCGGTCGGGCGGGAGGGGGCTGGGAGAGGGGGCCAGGGGGTGAGGTCTCGAAGGGCACGCCGCCCAAAGGCAGGCTTCTCAGGACGCCGCCGGCCGCGTCGCCAACTCCAAAAACGTCAGATACGCCATCGCGTGCGCCGTCGAATCCCCGCACATCTCCTCCGACGGCCGCAGCGCCACGCAGACGGCCGGGCGCTCGGGCTGGCCGAACAGCAGGCAGCGGTTGTCCTCCGTGAGCTGCACGCAGCGCACCCCGGCCGGCTTGCCGTCGGGCATGCCCGGGATGGGCGAGGAGATCGAGAGGGCGATGCAGCAGGCCCCGCAGCCGGCGCGGCAGTTCATGACGCCGAGAATACCTCCGCCGCCTCGGCCGGTCCCAGCTCAAGGGTCCACGGCCCCATCCGCGTCGGCCTCCGCAGCGCCCGCTTCAGGGCGGAGAGGAAGCGCGGCCGGGGCCAGTCCTGCGCTCCGAAGCTCTCCAGGTGCGGCGTGTACGCCTGGCAGTCCACCAGGTGGAAATCCCAGCGGATCAGGTTCCCCAGCAGCGTCGCGAAGGCCACCTTCGAGGCGTTCGGGACCTCCGCGAACATGGACTCGCCGAAGAAGACCGCTCCCATGGAAATCCCGTAGAGACCGCCCACCAGCCGGCCGTCCTGCCAGGCCTCGATGGAATGGGCCAGCCCCTCCTCGTGAAGCGCGGTGTAGCCCGCGATCATGTCGCTCGTGATCCAGGTGCCCTTCTGGCCGGGACGCTCCTTCCTGGCGCAGGCGCGGATCACCTCGTGGAACGCCGTGTCGGCCCGCACCTCGAAGCTCCCCCGGCGCATCTCCTTGCGCAGCGACCGCGACACGTGCGCCTCCTCCGGCACCAGCACGAAGCGCGGGTCCGGGCAGAACCAGAGCAGCGGCACCTCCTCGTGCGGCCACGGGAAGATGCCCCGGGAGTACGCCTCCTTGAGCGTCTCGGGGTCGGGACGCCCGCCCACGGCGAGCACGCCGTCCGGAGAGGCCCAGCTCGGCGGCGGGAACAGGATGCGGCGGCGGGCGGACCTCGGAGTAGAATTGGACACGACGCCGCACAGTTTAGCGAATGGAGACGGGCCCTTGGAGCCGAAACAGCTTCGCCACTACACCGAGGGGGAGTACGCCGCTCTCGACGCGCCGGACATCTGGCACGTGGCGTCCCTGGCCTGCTTCGCCGCGGCCCTGGGAGCGCGCTACCTGGTCCGTCTCCTGCCGGCGTCTCCCTTGCCCCGCACCCTGCTCCCGGGCGTCGCCGTGCTCCTCTTCGCGGCCCTGGGACTCCTCTTCGGATTTCTCGGCCTGCGCAGCCCCCGCGGGCGCGGCATGGCGAAGATCGGCCTGTTCCTCAACGCCACCGCCCTGATCCTCGGCCTGCTGGCCACGGCGGCGTTCTTCTATATCCTCCCGGGGTGACCGGGCCGTTGGCAGAGCCCTTGCTCCACATCTTTAGTAGTATGGAAGCGAGAGGCTTTCGCGGTCCCGACTCAAAGGAGGTGTGCGGTGGCTTCATTGATCGATCTCGTCCAGCAGCAACTCGACCCGCAGGCGATTTCCCAGCTCAGCCGCCAGCTCGGCGCTGACGAGGACACCACGCGGCAGGCGGTGCCGGCCGCGCTGACCGCCCTTCTCGGCGGTCTCTCCAAGAACGCCAGCCAACCCCAGGGCGCCCAGCAGCTCGCCGGGGCGCTCTCCCGCGACCACGACGGCAGCCTGCTGGACAGTCTCTCGGACTTCTTCGGCAACTCCCAGGGTGGACAGGGCGCGGGCATCCTGGGCCACATCTTCGGCAATCGCACGCCGGCCGTGGAATCCCAGATCGGCAGCGCCACCGGGCTCAACCAGGGCCAGGTCGGCCGTCTCCTGATGCTCCTCGCCCCGGTGGTCCTCGCCGCCCTCTCCCGCCGGCAGCAGCAGCAGGGCGGCCTCGACCCGGGTGGCATTTCCGACATCCTCCGCGGCGAGCGCGCGAACATCGAGCAGAGGAACCCCCAGAACCGTGGCCTGCTCGAATCCATCCTGGACCGCGACGGCGACGGCCAGATCCTCGACGACCTCACGGGCCTCGCCGGAGGCCTCCTCGGCGGCGGCCGGCGCTGACCCGAGCGCTCCGAAGGACACAAAGGGCATCGCCCACCGTCCTTTGTGTCCTTTAGGTCCCTTATGTCCTTTATGTCCTTCAAGCCGCCATGAGAACAGCTCCGCACCATTCGGGTTAGAAATCAACGGTAGCCCGGTGCTTCAGCGCCGGGGTTACTACACACATCTCTCAGTCATGGATCCCCTGCCGGGAAGGCGGTAGAGACGACCCAGCCCGTTTCAGAACGCCCCCCGCAGGCCTCCCACGTCGGGTCGTCTCGGGGCGGGAAGGCGGGTCCGGTTTGGCCATCCCGCTCGACGGGGGGCCACCGACAATCTCACCTCGTCGTAAGACCCTATGAATCCGCAACGGCCTCTCCGTCCCGGAGACGCCCCGACGTCAAAGGCCTGCGGAAGGCGGTTCTGAAACGGGCTGGGAGCGTCTCTACCGCCTCCCCGGCAGGTGATACATGACTGAACACCCACCCGGCGCTGAAGCGCCGGGCTCTTCAAATTCCGCCCGTTCCGGGCGGGTCCCCTTGGAACCGGTCACTCCAGATGCTAACTTTTCGAGGTGACCCTAAAACAAGAAGGTCCCATATTCTTCTTCAGCTATGCCCGTGCTGATACGGACGAATTCATGGACCGGTTCTTCCTGGACCTCTCCAAGGCCGTCCACCAGCGGTTGACCGACTCCGCCCCGAACACCGGCTACCGGGATGTCCGAAACCTCGCCGTCGGCGATCCCTGGCCGGAAGAGCTCTCGAAAGCCCTCTCCACCTGCCGGGCCTTCGTCTGCCTGCTCTCTCCGCGCTTCGTCGGGAGCGAATACTGCGGCAAGGAGCTCGCGGCGTTCCGGCATCGGATGACGGAGACGGGCTCCGCCTCCCTTCCCCTCCTGCTCCCCGTCCTCTGGGTGCCGCTGGGATCTCTCTTCGAGAAGTTGCCGGGCTTCCTCGCCAATATCCAATATCAGGACTTCAAGATCGGCGAGAAGCAGGAAGGCCTCCAATCGCTGATGAGCTTCGGAGACGACAAGGACTACCGCAAGTTCCTCAACGATTTCGCCAACCGCATCCGGGACGCCGTAGAGGCCTACAGCCTTCCGCCTTTCGATCCTCCGCTCCACATCCGAGACTTTCAAAGCGCCTTCGAGAAGCCGTCAGCGTCGTCTCCAATTCCTTCTACCACCGCCCCCTCCCGGCCCCTCCGGCGCTCGCCGCGACATGAGGCAAAGGATCTCGATCTTGGTGAACGCCAGCCGAAGTATGATTTTCTATCACAGGTGGAGAGAGTATGCCGCTACCGGGTGCCCCAGGCCAGCATTGAACGGATAGAAGGCGATGATCCAAGAAGCGACTATCTTCTGGTGACCGAAACAGACGGTGGCATCGTCAGCGTCTACCCTGTCGGAACCGTGGAACAGGGAATCATCACTCGGGATGACCTCGATCACTTCTACGAGCGGATCGATTCTCAATACCGCATCAACGACAGCGGGATGAAGTCCTTCCTCGTCTACCGTAGCGAGCAGCAGGCCCATGGCGATCTCCTGAGCCTGGCAGCTAAACGTAGAGTTCGTCTGATGAGCTACATCGAGTATTCGGGGCTCATCGATTTCCGGAACTACCTTCTCAAGCAGACGCAGCGATTGGAGCAGGATCAGATCTACCCACCAGGGCTTTATGTCCATCAACGCCTGCACTCTCTCAACTCCGGCAACCAGTATCCGGATGCCCTCAAGAAAATCGACCAGTGGCTCGATTCGCCCCGTGGCCGGTTTGTCCTGATCCTGGGAGACTTCGGCACCGGCAAGACCTTCCTCCTCCACAAGCTGGCGCTGTCCATGGCGGAGTCCGATACCGGACCATACCCCATCCTTCTTCAGATGCGTTCGCTGGAGAAAGGACGCTCCCTGGACGCGCTGGTCGCCCAACACTTCGCCTCCGAACAGATGAACGACTTCTCCGTCGCCAAGTTCCGACACATGTTGGAAGAAGGGCGTATCGCGCTCCTTTTCGACGGCTTTGACGAGTTGGCGTTGAGGGTCACCTACGAACGTGCCGCGGAGCATTTCGACACCCTCGTCGAGGCGGCCAAAGGAGCGGCCAAGGTCATCGTCACCAGCCGGCGGCAGCACTTCATCTCGGAAAGTCAGGTGCTTCAGAAGCTCGGAGAGAAGGTCGAGCTGATCGAAGGCAACCGGATCGGCATCCTCCAGCCGTTCGACAGGCATCAAGTCCGGAGATTCCTGGTCCACTTCTGCGGAAGCAAGGAAGCCGCAGCCGCCAAGCTCGACCTCATCGACCACGTCAAAGATCTCCTCGGCCTCTCCTCCAATCCCCGCATGCTCAGTTTCATAGCGGATCTCCCAGAAGAGCAACTCCGGCAAGCCGCGGCCGGAGACGGCAAAGTGACAGCAGCTTCCCTCTACAAATTGCTGGTAGACCGCTGGTTGGGGGGCGAAGTCACACGAATTCAACCCAAGGGAGCACAGTCAGGTCTTTCCGTCCAAGATCGATGGGACGCAGTCACCGTTCTCGCGCAGCGTCTCTGGCAGAAGACTGATCCTACCGTCAACCTTGATGAGCTGAAGGAGGATACTGCCAGAGTCATTCAGCAGATGGAAACGTCCGTCGCCACCTTCCAGGTAGGATCCGGAACTCTCCTCGTCCGTGACGACGAAGGCAACTTCTCCTTCCTCCACCAATCTATTCTGGAGTTCCTCGTGGCCCAGGCTGCCGCCGAGGAAATCAAGAAAGATGGTTCCTCGATCCTCCTCAGCAAAAAGACGGTCTCCCTGCTGATGATCCAATTTATAAAGGATCTCGTTGGGAGCGAGAACGTCGTCGCCTGGGCTCGCCAAGCGACTCGGGGCAACGATGACATCGCCACGAAGAACGCGCTTCAGGTCCTCGCCCGCCTTGGGGAAAAGCTCGATCAGGTTGTAGACCTTTCCGGCCAGGATCTCAGCGGCCAAGATCTCTCGGATCAGAATCTGGAAGGCGCAAACCTGGAAAGGACCAATCTCAGCTCCGCGAAGCTGACCGGAACCCGCCTCCGGGGTGCAAGGCTCATTCACGCGAACCTCCGGGATGCGGATCTAACACGCGCCGACCTGAGCCAAGCCGACTTTGCGGAGGCAAACCTCACCCGTGCGCGCCTCCTCGGAACCGATCTCAGAGGAGCCGACATCCGGAACTCCATTTTCGAACGAGCTAAGCTGATTGGCGCCTCGCTGGATGAAGTGCCCAACTCTGCCGACTTCTTCGGCTCCGCGCGGCAGGTCCCTGACGGACTCGGAGGAACAATCCTGTTTTCCTCTTCCCCCAATGCGGTGGCTTGGAATCCCACGAGAACCCTGCTGGCCAGCGCAGAAGGAAGTGTTATAAGCCTCAGAGATACTTCCAGCGGTCAACTAATTCGGTTTTTCCAAGGCCACCAAGGGACCATTTCAAGCCTAGTGTTCAGCCCCGAAGGAAACACCATCGCCAGCGCCTCCAACGACAACACCGTACGGCTTTGGGATACCGTCTCTGGGAGAGAGGTCAGGACTTTCCAAGGACACCAGGACTGGGTCAGAAGCGTGGTATTCAGCCCAGAAGGAAACATCCTCGCCAGTGCCTCCCACGACAACACCGTGCGGCTGTGGGACATCGGCTCCGGAAGAGATTTAAGGGTTCTTCAAGGACACCAGGACTGGGTCAGAAGCGTGGCATTCAGCCCCATGGGAAACACCCTTGCCAGCGCCTCCTACGATAAAACTGTGCGACTGTGGGACATCGACTCTGGCAGAGAGATCCGGAGTTTCCAAGGACATCAGAATTTGGTCAACAGCGTGGCATTCAGCCTCGAGGGCAACACGATTGCCAGCGGCTCCTACGATAAAACTGTGCGGCTGTGGGACACTGAATCCGGCAAAGAGATCAGGACTCTCCAAGGACACCAGAATTTGGTCAACAGCGTGGTGTTCAGCCCCAAGGGAGACACGATCGCAAGCGCCTCCCACGATAAAACCGTACGACTGTGGGACACTGAGTCCGGCAAAGAGATCAGCGCTTTCGAGGGACACCGGAATCCGGTCCACAACGTGGTGTTCAGCCCCGACGGAAAAACACTCGCCAGCGCTTCCGACGACAACACCGTGCGGCTGTGGGACACCCACTCCGGAAGAGAAACCCGCGCTTTCCAAGGACACCAGACCGGGGTCCACAGCGTGGTGTTCAGCCCAGACGGAAACACATTCGCCAGCGCCTCCGGCGACAACACCGTGCGGCTGTGGGACACCCACTCCGGAAGAGAAATCCGCACTTTCCGAGGACCCAAAAGGGCCGCTTCAAGCGTGGCGTTCAGTCCCAAGGGAAACACCATCGCTAGCGCCTACTACGACAACACCGTGCGGCTGTGGGACACCGGCTCTGGCAGAGAACTCCGTACCTTCGGTCACCAGGCTGGGACCAGCGTAGTGTTCAGCCCAGACGGAAATACATTCGCCAGCGCTTCCTACGACGTCGTACGGCTGTGGGACACCGACTCCGGAAGACAGATCCGCGCTTTCCAAGGACACCAGAATTGGGTCAAGCGCGTGGTGTTCAGTCCCGACGGAAACACTCTCGCCAGCGCCTCCTACGACAACACCGTGCGGCTGTGGGACACTGCCTCCGGCAGAGAAATCCGCGCTTTACACGGACCTCAGAATCTGGTCAACAGCGTGGCGTTCAGCCCAGACGGAAAATCCCTGGCCTCCGCAGACAACACCGTCCGCCTCTGGGACGTCGCCTCCGCAAGAGAGATCCGCGCTTTCCACGAGCACCAGAATTGGGTCAACAGCGTGGTGTTCAGTCCTGACGGAAAATCCCTCGCCAGCGTATCCGACGACAAAACTTTGCGGCTGTGGGACACCGCCTCCGGACAAGAGATCCGGGTTCTCCAAGGACACCAGGATTCGGTCACCAGCGTGGTGTTTAGCCCCGACGGAAACACCCTCGCCAGTGCCTCTCACGACAACACCGTTCGCCTTTGGGACGTCGCCACCGGCCGCTGCATCGTTATTCTCGTCCACCTTCCCGAGGGCTGGGTCGCCTTCACCCCGGACGGCCGCTACAAGTATGGCGGCGTGATCGCCGGTGGGTTCTGGCATGTCATCAACCTGTGCCGGTTCGAGGTGGGCGAGCTCGATGAATGGGTTCCCGGCCTGCGGCTGCCGGACGACGCCTCGTTCTTCGATCTGCCACCCGTGCCGCCGTGGGTGCAGGCGAAACGATAATTAAGGGAGCCCCGCCAGGGGCTCAGGGGCCTAGCCCAGGATTTCAATCCTGGGCGGGAACGGCGGATTGCCGCATCGCGCGTCCCCTGCCCAGGCCTGAAGGCCTGGGCTACGTCCCCATGCCCCTACGGGGCGGTAGAAAGATTTCCTGTTTGAACCGTCCCTTCAGGGACAATCGCCGGTAGCCCCACGGTTTTAACCTGGGGCGGTTTCAACCTGGGGCCGCGCCAATCGCCACCGGCCCGTCACCGCGCAACGCGCCCCCATAGAAAAATCCGAGGCCCCCCGCCCCGCCCACGACGGGGAGCCCCGCAATCTACTTCGTTTGTCAAAGAGCCCGGCCGCGGTTCCGATGCTTTTCCCCACGGCTATGACCTCACCTCTGCTCCAAAAAGTCTTTTGCTCGCAGGTAAAACTCTTTTGCTCGCGGAAGAGCCTCCACGGATGGAGGTAATGATCTTTTCCTCGCGGCAATGCGACCGGGGAGGAGGATAAAGGGCTTTGGGTCCGGCCCGCAAGAGGAATCTTGCGCTAAAAACCCACTATCTTCGGCAATTGACTTTTTACCCGGAGCAAAAGGTCTTTTCCGGCTCCAAATAGTCTTTTGGTCCGGCCAAATGACTTTTTGGCGCGGTTCTCTGGTCTTTTGGAAGGATTATTGTTGACGGCGTCGGGCGCCGTCCGTATATTCGGGACGAGGCCGGGGAATGAGGGATGCAAATCCTAATTCCCCGCGCGGGATCTTTGACAATGGAAGTTATTTCCTGCCACTTCGGGCGGCCGCGGGCGGGGCGGCCGCCTCTCGCCTGTTCATTCCTTCGCCAGGTACTCGAAGCTCCGCCGCAGGCTGTCGACCGCGGTGCCCAGCAACAGGGCCAGCGGCGCGTAGTGGTGCTCCACGCCGTGGGGCGGCAGGGCTTCGGGATTGTTCACCGGTCCCGGCCACTCGACGTCCCCCGTGGCTGTGCGGGCCGGGATCAACCAATAATCGCCCGGACGGTAGGTCCCGCCTTTCTGGAACTGGACCTGAATCCCCTTCTCCAGCGGAATCCAGCCGTCGCCGCCCTGGTCGAAGGCGTAGAGCACGCCGCCTTTCGGCTTCCTCGTGGCGTCGTCCTTCTTCTTGTACGCGGACTCCTCGTGATCCCAGCGGCGCAGGAAGGCGTGCTTCTTCTCTTCCTCGCCGTCCTCGTCGTAGTCCGGCAGATTGCTGGTGTCGCCGTCGGCCCGCGCCAGCGTGACGGTGGAACGGGCGGCGTCGACTTCCACGACCTTCAGCAGCGGCCCGGGCTTGCCGCTGAGATCGATGACGTCGTCCACGAGCTCGACCCAGTCGTCCCGCTTCAGGCCGGTGGCCTCGTCCCGGCCCAGGCTCGCGAGGCGCGCCGTCATGCCCTGGAAGCGGCGGACGGGGAAGATCACCGAGCCGTTTTCCCGCGACCACTTGAAGGTCAGCGCGGCGGTCTTCTTGTCCTGGCCCAGCTCCTGCGACTGGATCTCCACCCGGTAGAGCTGGTTCTCGGCGCCGCGATAGCGGGCCTCGGGCGAGGTGGTGCAGGGATCGGACTCGTCGGCGGGCATCTTGGCGCGCGCCTTCAGGCTGCCGCGGTCGGCCGGCTGCCAGAGCTCCACCCATTGCGGCCACTGGGTCAGAACCTCAGCCCGCGTCCGGCCCACCGTCAAGTCCCCGGATTCGCGCACGGCCCGGACCTGCCAGACCAGTTGGGCGCGCGTAGCCGTGTCCAGCCGCCCCAGCGCCACCTCGCGGATGCCGTCGTCCTGCACCCAGGTGATGTGCCGCTCCCAGACGTCCAGGTAAACCAGGAAGGGGAACTTGTCCGGCAGCGCGTCCGGCTCGACGTAATTCTTCTGTTGCAGATAAGTCCCCTCCGCGGGGTTCTCGCAGAGCAGGCCGTCGACGTAATAGTGGCCTTTTCCGATCTTCAGGTCCGTGATCTTTCCGGCGGGGTCCGCCACCGGCTGGATCGCGAAACCCAGGTTCTCCTCCGGCCCGCCATGGGGTCCGATCACGTCCGCGGCCAGGCTCCGCAGATAGTGCAGCAGGATGGCCGCCTGCTCGTTCCAGTCGGCGTCGAGCTGCACCCGGCCCTGCTGCATCAGGACGCGGGTGAAATGCTTCCTGGGATCGAAAGTGACGCGAGAGAAGTCGCCTTTCATGGTGCCTCCTGGTCGGCGAAGATCACGTCCGCGTCCGCGCCGGCCGGTGTGTATTCGGCGAGGCGAGCCCGGAGGTTCGCGGCCCGCTGGGGTTCATAAAGATGATGGAAGACGCCCATCTCCGACTGATCGTCCGCGCCGCGCCGGATCTCCTCCGCGCAGCCGTCCGCCAGGCGGGCGTAGACGGGCGAGCCGTAACGAACGCTGCGGAAACGCGGGCGCACCCGGTCCGCTTCCTCGGGTCCCACGAGGTCGGGCTGGCACTGGAAGCGGCGCGGCACGCGGGTCTCGGGTCCCGGGATGTACGAGGAGAAGCGCAGGCAGCCGATGTTGCGCCGCGCCACGCGGATCACCCCCTCGAAGATGCTGTTCTCCCCTAGCTCCAGAGCGTGCACCAGCACCCGGCCGAAAACCGTGCTGCGGAGCACCGTCAGCCGCGCGTGCGCCACCGGCGCGTCCACGCCGCCCACGGCCAGCTCGTCCGGATCGGTGCCGTCGACCACGCTGTCGCTGATCCGGATCGGCACCGGGTCGGCGTCGACCTCGTCCTGGGTGACGTGGATCGTGCCGAGGATGCAGCGCTCGATGGTGACGCGGGCGTCGCGGCCGAGGTTGAACAGCTCCAGACTGGGCTCGTTGGGCCAGCGGGGACGGCAGTCCGTTTCGAGGTTCCAGCCGGGCACCAGCGTCGAGTGGCGCAGCGTCACGGACGCGAGGTCGCCCCGCACCTGCAGGCTGCGGCCGGCCACCATCACGCCGTCCAGCGTGAAGGCGCTGCCGCGCTCGCCCTGGACCGTGAGGGAATCCGCCATCGAGACGTTCAGCTCCGGCAGGCTGATCACCGGCCGCTTGCGGCGGGCGGCGCGGATCTGCAACGTCTGATCCTTGCCCAGCTCGATGTTGATCGATTCGACGTAGACGCCGCTGTCGAGGATCTCGATCACCGCGTGTTGCGGCTTCTCTTCGCCGATCTTCTCCAGGGCCTTGACGATGGAATTGTGATCGGTCCCCTTGGCGACCGGATAGACCTTGGCGTCCGCCGGTTGCGAGAGGAGCCGGTCGTATTCGCCGCCGCCGATGTCGGCGCTGAATCCATAGTGATAGGAGACCCAGACGCCCTTCTCCGGCGGATGGCGCGGCGGGAAGGCGATCCGCCCCAGCTCCGGATCGACCGCCACCTGGCCCTTGCGGGGCACGTAGCGCCAGTTGGTGAGGTCGGCGGCGACGATCTCCTCCGCCGGCACCTCCCGCAGGACGATCTCTTTGGAGCCCTTCTGCTTCGGCTTGCCGATCCAGATCTGGAAGCTCCGGCCTTCGCCGTAGTAGGCCGCCTTGCGCTCCTCGAACGCCTTGCGGCTGATCGGGATCGGCAGGTTCAGCTCCTCGGCGATGTGGGTCGGCTCCTCCTCCGGCTCCGGCAGTGTGAAGAGAGGCGCGTCGTTGCCCAGGACGCTGAACGTGAACCGGTGGCGGGCGGACCTCTCGACGCAGTACGCCGGACTTTGGGTCACTGAATACGGGCGCAGCCGCCAGACGAAGAGCCCGACGCCGGAAAGGCCGGGAGGACGGCGTATGCCCGCGGAGTAGGCCGGCCCGCTGAACGGCGCGCCCAGGCGGTTCAGGGCCTCGCCGCGCCGCAGGTCCACGGTGCGGCCTCTATGCAGGCGGAGATGTCCCACGTGCTGGGTGAAGCCCATCAGCCGGTAGAACTCCACCGCCCGCGCCGACCATCCCGCCACGTCGCGGGCCAGCAGCTCCAGCAGGGCCAGCGTTCCCTTGCGCCGCCGGTAGCGCAGCGTGTTCGCCACCTCGCGGCGCGGGATCAGAGCCTTGTTGAGGTCCGGCCCGCCCGGGTTTCCCGCCTCGGGGACCAGCCGGTAGCCGATCAGGTCTCCGATGTAGGGGACCACCCAGTCCTGGCAGGTCTCGATGAACCAGTTCTCGTAGAGCTGGGCGATGTCGTCCTCGACGACGTTCACCTGCTCGGCGATCACTTGCAGCAGGGCCTTCAGCGGCTGGCCCAGCTCTTCGTCGCGCTGCCGGTAGACGGCCGGCAGGAGGTTGTAGAGGCGGTCTTCCCGGCCGTTCATGACTTCCGCTCCTTCAAGATCAGCGTGTCCGCCACTTCGGGCGATAAATAGAGCAATTGCGCGGGGCGGAGCGTCCCGTCCGGATCCATGCGGGCGGGCCGGGCCACCGGCTTCTCGAGCTGGCCGGACAGATCGTCGGGATCGCGGCGCGCGAAGACGTTGATGTCCACGTAGTCCACGCCGGGGACGCCCTGCATCACCCGGAAGGCCTCGCTCCGTCGCGCGCTCTGGGCCAGGTCGCGGCGGTCGAATCCGAAGGTTTCCAGCATCGCGGCGCGGATCTTCGCCTCCACCTTCTCCCACAGGTAATCCGGCAGCACCTTCACCTCGGCCTCGACGACCAGGAACGAGCGCTCGCGCACCTCGACGAGCAGCGGCTGGCGCGGATCGCCGAAGCGGCGCAGCGCCGCCTCCAGGTTCTGGAACAGCTCGGAATCCGTGGCGATCGGGATGTCGTCCTCGCCCGCGATGGTGACGTAGACCAGCTCGACGGCGCCGTCCGAGAGGAGCGCCGCGCCGGCCTTGCCGACGCCGGCGAAGGTGCGGGCGAAGTCCGCGTAGTCCTGGACGGAGACGAGCCGGTCGAGGGCCATCACGGCCAGGGGCGCGTTGCGGCGCGCCTGGTCGCGGCTCTCGCGGTCCGCGCCGCCGGTCGACGGCAGCGGATTGATCACGTCCTTCACGCCCAGCGGCCGGGTGGCCAGTTGGCTGATCTGTCCGGCCTTGAGGTTGCCCCCCTTGCCGATGCCGTTGCGGTAGACGGCGCGGACGTTCTCGGGTCCGGTGGGCAGGCGGGCGCCGCGCTCGCCGTTGCCGAAGACCACGGTGGTCTGGCCGCCGTCGTCGATGCGCACGATGTAGGCGCGGTCGGCGGGTCCCAGCCCGGCCAGGCTGTCCGCCGCGTGCCAGAGCACGTCGTTGACCCGTACCTTGAGCGTGCTCTCGATGCCGGACGGCGTGGGCGCGGAGACGTAGGTGAGAGGCGGCTGCTTGAGCGTGAACGATTGCAAGGATTTCGCGGCGTCGCCGCTCCCCAGCACCTCGGGCCGCGTCTCGCCGTGGGTGGCCTTGGCAACGTTGCCGTAGATCACGACGGTGTCCCGCTTGTAGCGGTATTGCAGATCCTTGGCGAGCGTCAGGAACGTGTGGGTACGGTCGCCGGGGAGCGGCTTCGACCGCTGTGTATGCCCCGTTCCGATCGTCGTCGAGCCGCCCGTGGACGGGCCGCCGAGATCGATCACGTGGACGCCGTGCTTCAATTCGGCCAGCATGGCCAGCTCGCTCCCCTGGATGCCGGGCACCACCTTCTCGTTGCCGTCGAAATCGATCTCCGTCACGTCCGTGCGCTCGCCGCTGACGATCACCCAGCGGCCGGTCTTCAGGCCGTCGTAGAACCAGGCCATCTCGATCTCGCCGCCGCCCACATCCTCCAGCACGGGATCGAGCGGCTCCTCGGCCAGCGGCAGGAGCTCGCTCTGGGCGAAGACGGCGGTGCCGCGGACGATGGAAAAGTCGTCGCCATCCAGAATCCAGTCATCCCCCAACTCGATCCGCGTCGTTTTCCCCGCGATCCCGTAGGCTTCCCGCGAGCGCTCGGAAACCTGCGCAATCCTCCGCGCTTGCGGGCTCACCCCGTCGGGTTTCGCCAGGACGATCCAGCTCTGCGGCAGGATCTGAGGATAGGGAGCGTCCAGGAAAAGGATGTTCCCGGTCTCATCGACCGTCCATTCGTCGGCGCGGGTGAACACGATGACATCGTCGTCGTCCGGCTGCGAGCTGATCAGCGGCCGGATCGCGTTGTGGCCGAACACCGCGGCCCGCGCGCGCAGGGCGTGCACCTCGAAATCCGGCTCCGCCGTGGCGGGCGCGTTCGCCCAGGCGGTGTAGAGCGTCCCCCGCAGCGCCGGCTGGGACGCCGCCAGCAGCTTGGCGTTCACGTCCGATTCCGGCTGGAAGAGTCCCGCCACGCTGCGGTTCAGTTGCGCGCCGCTCCGGGGCTGGGCCTTGGGCGGTTTCGCGAGCTGGCCGAGCAGCGCGTTGGACGGGATGGCCGGCAGCGTGGAAGACGTGGGGAGAGCCTTGAAGACATCGGACTGCAGCGCCTCCTGCAGCTCGTCGACGACGTTTTCGAGCCAGGCCTCGACTTTCGGCGACGCCCCCTTGGCCAGCCGGCTCTGGGCTTCCTTCAGCACAGCCCGCAGCGACGGCTCGTCCGCCCCCTCCGCCTGGAACTGTTTCAGGCCGTTGACGACCGCGGGCGCGGTGTTGGCGGGCAGCTTGCGCTTCTCCAGATCCGCAAGCTCCGCGAAGCTGGCCAGAAAATCCTGCATCGTAGGCGGCGTCTCGGTTGTGGGAGTGGGAGGCTTCACCCACGGCTCCACCTGGATGCGTGTGCGGTCTTTCTTCGCGTCCGGCTCCACTTTCGTCACCCGATACAGCGCCGGGAGGGCTTTCGAGCCGATCAGCAAGGGATCGTTCACCTTGAGCTGCGTCGAGATCCCCTGAAGCCAGATGTCCCTCCGGTTCCACGTCGTATCGCTCTGCGGCCGCGTCAGCCGCACCTGGAGGTTGTTCCATTCATAGCGGGCGACGAGGTCCTCCATGGTCTCGAAAACCTGCGGCATCTCACCGGGACCGGGCACGCTGCGGGCCGCGGCGCCGGCGGGGATGAACGCCTCCGGCCCCGCGTCCAGCGTGTAGGCCAGATACGTGCTGGCCGCGACGCCGGGGCGGGGCGCGTAGCCCACCAGCCGCGCCAGCTCCAGCACCGAACGCCGCTCCGTGGCCGTGCGCAGATAGCCTTCGTTGGCGATGCGCTCCTGATAGAACGTCAGCACGTCCCCCACCACGGCCCAGGCGTCCAGCAGGGCCGGCGACGGATCGCCGGCGTCGCGGGTGGTGAGGCCGGAAAGCTCCGGATGATCGGAGCTGGAAAGCCGCGCCTGCATCGTCTCCAGGAACGAGGAATGCGTGCCCACCCGGTAGGCCAGGGCGTCCAGGCCGGGACGGTTCGCGATCGTTTGTGGCGTCAGGGGCTCCACACCTTCGCAGCAGCCGCAGGCGCAAGAGCAACCGCACGAGCAGGGCTCGGTCATCGTCCACCTCGCATCGTCAGCGTGATCCGGCCGTTGTCAGGGAAACGCGGATCGTTGTCCAGCCGGGCGATCTCCAGCGGCCCCAGGGGTAAGAAACCATTTTCGAGCTCGAGCTCGGCCTCCTCGTGCTGCCGCTGGAACTTCTTCGCCGTGACGCTTTCCACGCCCGTGACCGCCTGGGCGGCCGCGATCAGCTTCGAGAGGGCGATCCCCTCGCCGAAGGAGAGCTTGTCGGGATGGAAGTAGCCGCGCAGGACCTCCAGCAGCGCGGCCTGTACGTGGCCTTTCACATACGCGGGGCGCACGCAGACGAGCAGCTCGATATCCAGGGACACCGCCACCGCCCGCTTCACCACCACGTCGTGGCCGATGCGGCGGTAGCGCTGGAGCCGCCGCTCGATCGCGCGCAGGAGGCCGTGGACGTCCTCCTCGCCGGCGAACGGGTCCACCGCCACCAGCGCCTCGGCCCAGCTCCCGGCCCAGCGCAGCACGGCGGCGGCCCGCTGCACCCGGCCCGCGAAGTCGCGCTCCACGATGCGCGCGTAGTCGTCGGCCGTGATCGCCCTTTGTAAATCCTTGCGGAAGGCGTGAGGCGCCAGGAGGCGGACCTCGGCGACCGGCTCGGGAGCCGTGCCGCCCCGCGCCGCCAGGGGATTGCGGGGCTTGAAGGTCACCCCCGAGACCGTCAGTCCTTCGCGCAGGACCAAGTGACGGATCGCCTCCGCTCCGACGTTGCCGGCGGGGCCGTTGCCGACGCGGTACGTGACGTCGAACGTGGCGCCGGCCAGCGGCGCGCGGCCCATCTCGCCGTCGCCGAAACGGAGATGGGCCCGGCCGTCGTCGTCCACCTCGGCCACGAAATGGAAGTCGCCGGCCGCAGACCCTAGCAGGTCGCGCCGTACGCTCCATTCGCCGCCCAGGTCGACCTGCGGCAGGGCCTTGCGCGGGTCCTGGGCCAGCAGGCGCGACGCCGGCGTCCGGCGCGACGGGACCGGCTCGCGGAAGGTCAGCGGCCCGCCCTTGAGGACCGGGACGAACCGCTGGATGGTCTGCGGCGTCTCGGCCAGCCGGCCCTCGCCCTCACAGCGCGGCGGCGTCTTGCCGGGCTCCACGGGACCGATCTCCTCCCCCACCGTCAGGCCGTGGTCCGCCAGGAGGATGTTGCCGCGCGCCACGCTCACCGGGTCCAGCAGCCGGCAGTCGTCGCCGCCGATCGAGGAGACGCACAGCGGGAACGGCAGGGCGTCCTCCCAGGACCACTCGATCTCCAGGATCGGCTTGTTGTACAGCTTGTCCACGCTCTGCTTCACGCGGGTCAGCCGCACCACGTGCCGGTGGGAGAGGTCGGCGTCCTGCGGATGGCCCGTCTTCGGGCCGAGGATCTCTTCGAAGAGGAGCAGGTCCCCTTTCTTCAGATTCAGACGCCGCCTCGGCTCTTCGGGCTCGTCGGGCGGCTCGCAGCCGTAGTCCTGCTTCTCTTTCTTGTAAGGATTTTCTTCCGGCGGCTTTTCCTCGACGATCCATTCGTCCCTGAGCGTAGCCCGCGTGGCGCCCCTGGGCAGGCAGCACTCGCGGTCCCCCCAGGTGTAGATGCGGATCTCGTTGTGCGCCTCGCGCAGCTCGAACGGTCCGGAAAGGATCGGCTCGAAGACCTCGTAGAGATCGCCGGGCACGCCGCGCAGGTCAACCTCCGGCATGAGCGCCTTGCCTTCAGGCGGCGGCGGATGGAAACCGGTGATGAAATGGAAATCCCCGGGCTCGAACTTGTGATCGTCGCTCGCGTTGACGAACACCCAAGCGCGGGCGTTGCACCCGTCGTGCATCGGATAGTCCACGAGACGGACGTGCCGCCGCACGGAGATCCGCCGCCGCGCCGTGTCGAGATAGGCCTCGGTGCCCACGGCGTCCTGGTAATAGCTCAGGTGATCGCCCACATAGGCCATCAATTCCACCAGCGTGACGCCGAGGTCGGGCACGTGGCGCTCCCGCCACTCCGGCACGGTGACCGCCAGGCGATCCAGGATCAGTTGCCGGAAGCTGGCGTAGTCCTTGGCCAGATAGTTGATCGCCGGCTCCTCGCGGGGCTCCGGCGGGCAATGCGGCTCCGTCTTGCAATCGAAGTCGCTCCGGCAGCCGACCTTGAAATCGAATTCCACGCAGGCGTAGCGGGGATCGATCCCGGGGAAGGGCTTGTCCGTGGGCCGGCCGCGCTCGTCCGTCTCGCGCAGGCAGAGGCGGTACGGCATGAAGCCGCCGGGCCGGTCGACGGTGACGTGGAGGCAGTCGTCGCGCTCCTCGTCCTCCAGGCTGCACAGCCGCAGGTCCACCACCTCCACCGGCGGGCCGCCGCCGCACGGCTCGATGACGACGTTTTCCGGCCGCAGCCCTTGCGGCGCCTTGTCGAGGAAGAAGACGGTCAGGTGCCGCTGGTCCTCGGCGACTTCCAGGTAGTCGAGACCGTTCCAGTCCTTCGCCCGGCGGACCTTGTGACGGCGCCGCTCGTCGTTGCAGATCAGGGCGGGATGGCTCTTCATGATCCGCTCCGTTCGAAGGTGTCGACGCGCGTCTCGCCGGTGCGCAGCACGACGTATTCGAGGACGACCCGCAGCGTCGAGTCGTAGCTGGTGACCTCCAGGGACTGCACGTGGATCACGTCGCCCAGCCAGCGCTGGAGCGCGGCCTGGATGGTGAACTGGAGGGCCGCCGCCAGCTCCGGACTGTTGGGCGCGAAGACCAGTTGCAGCAGGCCGCTGCCGAAGTCCGGCCGGTTCACCCGCTCGCCGGGATTGGTGAAGAGCAGTTGCTCGATCATGTCCCGCACATGGTCGTCGTACCCGGTCGTGGCGGTGCGGCCGAGGCGGTCGAAATGGAAGGGATAATCGATGTTCATCCAGGCCTCACATTCCAGTCACACGCATCTGCGTGGCGGCGATGATCAGCGGCGTGCCCGTGGGCGCGCAGATCGCCTGGCTGTCGAGCAGCAGCAGCGGCTGGCCGTTGGAGGTGATCCGCAACGCGCCGGTGATCCATTGCGCGGTGACGCACGGGCCGTTGCCGGCGGTCGGCGGCGGCATGGCGCAGCCGGCCACCACGTACGGCGCCGCCATCGTCACCGTCGGCATGCCGCTCACCGTCACCCGCGGATTGGGCACGGTCGGCTGCGCCTGCCCGCCGTGCGCGCAGAGCACCGTGGCGCCGACGTGGAGAAGGGTTCCCGGCATGGCGAAGCTCTCCTTTCTAGATCACCACCAGAGCGGTCTTGTTGATCATTACGCTCGGTCCCACGAGCTCGATCGAAGCGCCCTTGCCGTTGTTGATGTAGATCCCGGTGTCGTTGACGACGATCATCGCTCCCGTCGGGCTGCGCAGGATCACGCCGCCCGTTCCCGGCGGGGCCGGAGCGGGCACCGGCGCCATGGCGGGAAGCGGCGGCGCGTCGCTGATGACGATCGAATTCTGCAGCGTCGTCTGCATTACGATGTTGCCGCCGGGAGGAACGGCCGGCGGGACGAGCGCGGCCGGCGGCACCTCGGCGGCGATCCCCCAGAAACCGCCCACCCAGATCGGGTAGTCCGGGTCGCCCTGCTCGAACTCGATCCACACGCCGGCGCCGATCTGCGGCACCATGAACGTCCCCATCTGCTTGCCGGCGATCGGCACGCAGGGCAGGGCCCAGCTCGTGGGGATGAAGCCCGAGACGTCCGGCACCATCGCCTGGATGCGGCCGAGCTGCATGGGGTCGATGTTATTGACCACCGTGCCACGGTACTTGCCGTAGTATTTCTTGCGTTCAAAAGCGCTCATAACGTTCATACAGGCACCTTGGGGACCGTCGAAATCAGGCCGTTGCGGGACAGGTTGAACTCCTGCTTGTACTCGCCCCGCTTGATGTTGTGCGTCACGCTCTTGACGTAATAGAGGCCGTCGAACGCCGTGCCGGCGCCGCGCACGCCCACCAGCTCGCGCGAGCGCAGCGGCCGGCCGTAGCGCAGCACGTCGAGGCTCCCCTTGGCCGAGACCACCTCGGCCGACTGCGCCGCCTTGGCGAGCCCGATCAGCGCCGCCCGCACCGGGCCGTACTTCGCCACGATGTCGAGCGGCTCGATGTTCTTCGGGATCGCCGGCACGAGCCCCAGCGGCGGGTTGAGCGGCGTGATGTTCGGAATGGGTATGGGGATGACGACCTTGCTCTCCAGATTGTGGATGTAGACGATCGGCAGCACCGCCTTGTCGGCGTCGTAGTTGAAGCTCAGCGACTCGACGTTGGTGTGGGCGTCCATGTCCACGTTGAGCGCCGGCTGCGGCACGCCCACCTTGATCTCCGGCCCCCAGTAGGCGATGGTCGTGCCCGTCGCCGGCCCCGGCTTGAGATAGAAGACGTAGCCCACGTCGTTCGCCAGCTTCTCGATGTATTCGAGGTCCTTGCCCACCTGCTTCGGGATGCGGTCGGTCGGGATCGGAATGTCGATCAGCACGCTGGGCAGCACCATCGGGATGATGCCGAACATCGCGTACTTGGCGAGGATCAGCAGCACCCGGGCCTCCGGCGGCATGCCCGGGAAGGGGAAGCCGTCGAAAGAGATCCAGTTCATCACCGCCGTCAGATCGGTCCCGGTGACCGTCAGCGTCGAGGTGGCGCTCTCGGAGCCGGACGCGACGTCCGTGCGGGTCACCACGCCGTCGATCAACACCTCCGGAGTGCCGTTGATCGTCACCACGATGACGACGCGGATGAGCGGCGGCAGCGAGCTGCCCGCCACCAGGAAAAGGGTTTCGAGCGGCGACTTCTTGTTGAGGTTGAACGTCAGTTGGAAGCCGCTCCGCGACGACTCTCCGCCTCCCGAGGCGGAGGTGACCTGGACGCTGGTCAGGGCGTCGAGGACGTCCTGCCCCACCGGCACGGGCACCATCGGCCCGACCATCAGCGTCATATAGAAACCTTTAGCCATTGGCGGCGGCCTGCAGCCCCTCCGGCAGGGTGATGCGCAACCGCCGCCCGATCTCTTCGGTCAGCTCGTCCGGCCGCAGCGCCCGGTTGGCGTCGCAGAGCCGCCAGAACAGCTCCGGATCGCCCAGGTGCTGGGCGGCGATGTTGTCCAGCCGGTCCCCCTGCGCCACCACGTGCTCGCGCAGCGTGGCGAACCGCTCCGGCGGCGGCACGAAGCGGCGGCGCAGGTAGACGATCTCCTCCCCCTCCGCCGTGAACAGCTTCGCCGTCTCGATGCCGCTGTAGCGGCTGCCGGGACCGAAGAGGGGGGCGGACAGGGCGAGGATCTGGTCCAGGGGGTTGCTCACGGGATGCCTCCGATGCCCAGCGCGCCGAAGCCGCCGGACGCGATCTTCGCGGCCAGTTGCTCCTTCTGCTGGAAATAGCTCATGAACAGGTTGCCGCCCTTGTGGGCGAACCCGAGGTCGTTGACGTTGAGCACCCGCATCCCCAGGCTCACCTTGGCGCGGATGGGATTGAGGTTGGGATCGAACGCCTCCTCGGTGACGCTGAAGTCGGTGATCCGCACGGGGATGATGCGGCTCTTGCTCCAGACGAAGATCGTCAGCGGCGCCTCCATGGGCGCGATCTCCAGCGTCCCGGACTGGGCGAGCGAATTGTTCTCCCGCACCTGGGCGCTGGACGGATAGACGATCGTCTCCAGCACCGCCAGTTGCGGATGGAGCCCCAGCTCGGCGGCCACGCTGTTCTGCCCCTCGTCCGGCAGCTCGAGCTGATCCGTGACGTCGATCTCGGCGTCAAGCTTGAGGGTCTCGACCGGCGGCCCCTTGAGCCGCAGGGCCTGCGAGCGGTCGGCGTTCTCGCCCACCGCCTGTACCTGGAGGGTCCGCGAGAGCGAGTCCGGGTTGTACTGCAGGACGATGATCCGCCGCACGGCCGCCGTGACCGGGTCGATCAGCACGAGGCCGCCCTTCAGGATGCGGGGGGATCGGGGGAAATTGGTCATAGTCCATCCTCGCTTTGAGTAGGCGATGGAAGGCTGGATTTGTTACAGGCCGCGGTGCGACCTCGATCACGAAGGCGCCTCGGGCGGCCGCAGCGATCCGTGTATGCTCCGGGGAGGCAAGCTGCTCTGCGACACGACCCACGATGGCGGAGCGGCGGAGGCTTCCCTGGCGCTGGATCTCCCCGCCGGCGCCCGGCCCCTGTTTGGGAATCTCGACGGGCTGTAGGGCGATCTCCGGCAACGAAGTATTCCACCCGCACCCAGTAGAACTCCGGGGCTCGTTAGCGGTGACCAAGCCTGACAAGGAGCTTGCTTTTTCTCCTTGCCTGCGATTAAGTTACTCCATGGCGCCACTGCGACGGACCAGACTTCTCACGTACGCATGCTCTTTTCTGCTAGGCTCTACGTCCCTGGCCCAGACACCGCTGGGGGACCCGATTCTCGTCAGCGGTTCGAGCTCCAGTTCCAACTTCCAGATCCTCTCTTCGATTTCGGCCTCCTGTGACGGGCAGGGCGTCTGTGCCTTCGCCTGGAATGAAGGGCATTGGGAGGGGGCGACAGGCCTGACAGTCCTGATGGCCTGGTCCATCACAGAGCGAGGAGAGTGGTTGGCACAAAAACAGTTAACACAGGGGATCACGGGAGTGAACCCTATCTCTCCGCGCCTGGCAAGACGGGAGAGTGGGTTCGTTCTCTTCTGGGACAGACTCTTTCCCGACTTTTCACTGGCTCCGTCTTTTCAGATCGTTGATCCCAATATCAACCCGGTGGGGGCGGCGGTTGATCTCCCCTACCGGGCCCCCCTCTATGGGGAGCTGAGAACAGGAGCGGCGATTCCCGGAGGTTATGTACTGCTTTGGCGGGGCGCCGATCAGTCCCAGGTGCCGCTCACGATCAACAGCCGAGGCGCCCTGATTTCCTTTCTGGACACTGCCGGGAATCCTGTCGGTGAGCCCAGAATCGTCAATGAGATCACGGCGGGCTGTGAAGATCCCGCCGATGGCTCTGGTGGGATTGCGCCTGATGCCGACGGCAGCATCCTTGTGGCATATTGGCGAAACTACACGCACTGCGAGAGAGAGGATCCACCCCCTCCTAGCGATGTATGGATTCGCCGTGTTGCGCAGTTTGGCCAACCGATCGGACGTGAAATCCGGGTGAATGAGTCCCACCAGGAAATCCATTGGGGCCCTCAATTGGCCCCCAAGCCTGAAGGCGGATTCGTCGTCGTTTGGGAGAGCTCCAGCCGGAGCAAAGGCGATGGGGTCCTAGCCAGAATCTTCAACTCGCAGAGCGCTCCTCTGACTCCCGAGCTTCAGGTAAGCTCGCCGCTCTCCCATATTCGAGCCTGGCGGAGGCCGAAGGTAGCCACAGATCCACAAGGCAACTTCATCGTGGCTTGGAGCGGCGCCGTGCGGAATTCAGATTCCCCTGTAAAAGTACGCCTTTTCCGTCGCGATGGGACTCCGGTCAGAGAAGAGCTTCAGGTCCATGCAGAAGAGAATTCTGATCAGTCGGGATCTGAGGTAGCGTTCGCCCCGAATGGTACCTTCGTGGTTGGGTGGCTAGGCCCTTCGGCGGGTAACCCCTTTAGATACAGGGAGATTTATGCTCGCCGCTTCTCCGCCTCTCCGGGAGAAGAGCCCTGCGCTGTAGCAGGGAGCCAGCTTCTCTGCGACACTGGCCGCACAGGTGGTTTTCCGGAGCTACAGGTCTCTTTCGGGGGCAGGCCGGGAGAGGTGACGTTGTTGGGGGATTGGGATGGAGACGGCCGTGATGACATCTGCGCCTGGTTCCGGGGAAGATTTCGATGTGACATCGATCACGAGGGGCCTCCTACAGAAGGCGCATTCGAGTTTGGGCTTCCCACCGACTACCCTTTGCTCGGCGACCTGGATGGCGACGGCTTCGCCGATATCTGTGTTCGCCGCAAGCGGCAGTTTCTCTGTAAAACAAAGCTCAACAACAGCAGACCGGCAAGACTCATCCTGGGCCGCGGCACGGAGGCGCCTCTCCTCGGCGACCTCGACGGCGACCGGCGCGACGATCTCTGCCTCGTGGAGGATGGACGCTGGGACTGCCTGACCCGTGCGGGCACCCGAATCGCCTTCCTCTTCGGGCAGGCTGGCGACCGCCCCGTCCTCGGCGATCTGGACCGCGACGGCCGCGGCGATCCATGCGTGCTCAGGGAGGAAAACCTGCTCTGCGACACGGCCCACGACGGTGGAGCGGCGGAGACCTCCCTGGCGTTGGACCTTCCCCCCGGCGCCCGGCCACTGTTCGGCAATCTGGATGGGCTTTGAGTAGGCGATGGAAGGCTGGATTTGTTACAGCGGCGGTCCTCAAGGGGGACAGTCGTGCGCCTTGGTGCCGATACAGTGCAACTGCAGGAAGCCCTGCTTCATCAGGTCATCCTCATACTGCTGTACCGCTTGCTCATAGAGGGCGAAACCCTGGTCCGGGCTGGACGGATCGTGGAAGGCCGAGAACCGCGGCGGAGGATGCGCCGCCAGGTATTCCAGAGCGTGCCGGCCATGAGCGCCTTCGTGATATCGGAGCGTGGTTCTGCCCTCCTCCTCCCCCGCCGTTCCCGCTCCGTATTGGGCGGGGCTGAATTTCGGAGTGATATTCGGGGCGTAGGCCGTGTAGATCCCGACGGATACCTTGGGAGGGATGACATTGCCGCTGGAGTCGAGCTGGAGCTGGCCCGGATCGACGTCGATGTAGGTATTTCCCTTCAGTGACAGCTTCGGGTCGATGACATCTGAAAGGACGGTAACGGCTATCCCCTTGACTACCAGGTTCGTCTCCATCACCTTCGTGACATCGATACCCTCGGCGGTCAGCTTCGCTACCAGCGTCGCCCCCATACCCTTCGCCGTTACACTTTTCAGAGGCCCGGCCTTGGCGGGATCCAGGGGCGTGCTGACCTTCAGCAGACTCACCAACTCGTCGACGTAGGGTTTGTCCTGGGGCAGCACTCTCTCCTGGTACTCCTTGACCGTATCGGAATGCAGAGCCTTGAAGTCGTCGAGATCGAGCGTGAGCACCTCGACGCTCTTCTTTCTTCGGAGGCTGAAATTGGATATCAGTTTCTTTCGGCCGATCCTGCGGGCGATCTCCAGACGATCCTCCAGGGTGGAGCTCCGCAGAATGTCCAGGATCTTCAGCTCATCGCGCCGGATGGTGGCGCCCTTCAACAGCTCTTCGCAGGCCGCCACCTTCTGATCGAGGGTGAGATTCGCGGAGGTGGGAACCTGACTGAGATCCTGGGAGGCCGGAGCGGCTGGCGCATTGGCGGGGGCGCGTTGCAGGATGCCGCCGCTCCCCTTCCGGCACTCCTCGCACTGAGCGCCGCCGATGGTGTGATTGCCGCAGTCGCACTTACGCTGGAGCAGGCTCCGGCTCAGGACGGTGGAAGCCGCGGGTGTCGACCTCTTCGAAGCTTCAAGCCGCCTGCTCATCGACGCCGCTCTCCCCACCGCTTCACCTCCCGGTCGATGAATTTGAAGCGCCGGGGACAGGGATTCCCGGGCTCCCCTGGCTTCCCTCCGTCTCCGTTCTTCAGCGTATTGGGCTCCACGAAGTAATACATCACCGCTTCCGCCAGGTCCTCGCCGGGGCTCTGGTTCCCGTAATCCGAGATGGGCGCCTCGGCCCCCGGCTTCCTCGGCTCGGTCCAATAGCCGATCTCGGCGATGTAGGTGGGGAGCAGATAGCTCATGAGAGCATGGGTCAGCTCATGAGTGAACGCGGCTTCGATAGGCGTCAGCTCGGCGCTCTCCCGGGATGTGCGGGTATAGACGGGATCGAACAGGCTGACGTTCTTGTCGGCCTCGAAGTTCTGGCCGTAGGTTTTGCTGTCCAACTCCCCGTGAGGTGTGTTCAGCGTAACCGTATTGTTGACCCGGCTGACGGTGGTCAGTTCCTGGTCTGCCTTGGCGCGTCCCGAGCTCGCCCGCCGTTCACCCAGGATGGGAGCAAAGTGGCTGAGGGCCGCCGCCAGCGCCCGCAACTCGCGCAGGTTCCAGGACACCGCCTTGACGCGCTTCTTCACTTCCTCGGGCGCTCCGCTATATTTCTTCCTTACCGCCTCGACGCCCGGACCCGACGAGACGTCGATGCCGTACTTCTGCTTGATCTCCTGGACGATCTTCTCGGCCTCGGCCTTCTGGTCGGCGCCCATCTCTTTCGCCAGCAGCGGGGCCTCTTTTTCCTGCGCCGCCTGCGGGACCGTGCTCTTGGCCGCCGCGCGCGTATCTCCGATCTTCAGAGTCGCGTCAGCGATCTCCGCCGCGGCGCCCGCCACGAGCGGGCCACCCAGGTCATCGAGATGCGAGTAGTAGGCGGTCAGCGCCGCGGTCGCTTGTTCCTTTTCTTTCTTCTGGAACCACGACGGACAGAAATGGAAGGTTCCATCGTACTTGACGCCCAGCTTGCCGCAATCCTCGTCATCCTTCTCGCACTGGCTCGTCAGGCTCTGCTCGAATTTATTCTTGCTGTCCAGATAGACCTTGCGATAGGCGGCGGCGTTGCGCCGGTAGATGTCCTGACCGCGCAGGAGCCCATACCGGCCCAAGGCCCATTCGAGCTCGGGCGGGGGGTTGCGCAGAAGCTCGCGGTTCATCACTACCTTGAGCGCGTTCAGAATCCACGCCTCGGCGCGGCCGAGCGCGGCGTGGATCGTCTCTTTGCGCCGCCCGTCGCAGTCTTTGTAACGGTCGCTCGGAAACTCGAAGGCGTTGAAGAGCCTGTTCTCAGGAAGTTGATCCGCGTCGTCGAGCTCCATCACCAGCCTTGAGTAGGAATCGGCGTTCAGGAGAGCCTCCTCCGTGCTGAGATGCACGTAGACCCGCTGGTGCGTGTAGCCGCGATCGAGAATCTTCTCGTCGGCCAGGTGAGCCATCTCATGGATGAAGACATACGTGCGAAGCCGTTCTTCTTTGAGCGTGAAGAACTCCGGACACAGGGTCAGGGATTTCCCCTCGTCGTCGACATAAGCGGCGCCTACGGAGCAGAAACTGTCGGTCGCCGGTCTACAGAAGATGTCCAGATAACGGTATCCGCCGCACTTGTCTCTGATCGTGGCGAGCTTGCCGGCGACCGTCTTGGCGATTGGCGCCGCCTTTTCCCCGGCGGCGGAGAAGTTGCGGGACAGCGCCAGAGCGACCTTCCGGTCCTGGGCGCTCTGCCCGGCGCCGCCCTGGAAGGAGCCGACTTTCTCCGCCGCTTGAGCGACCGTCGTCGCCGCAAGCTGCGCGGCGTCCTGAAGGACCTGGAGTTGCTTCTCGTCACAGGGAGCGGCCGGCGCCCGCCGGAGGACGGGAGAGGAGGCGCCCGGGTACGCCGACTGCTGGGCTACATGGACGAGCTCATGGGCGAGCAGCTCTCTTCCCGACGCCGTCCCGGGCGAATACTGGCCGGTGCCAAATACGATATTCGGCCCCACCGTATAGGCCAGGGCATTGACCGCCGCGGCGGATCGCGCGGCCCTGGAGTCCGTGTGGATGCGGACGTCACCGAAATCAAATCGCTGGCCGGGCGGTCCCGGAGTTGGACCGGGTGCCGTGATCCGTCCGGCGATCCGTTCCGCCTCCCGTTCCTGAGGGTCGAGGCTCGAACCGATCTCGAGATGGCCGGACGCACGCTGCAGGGTCGGACGCCGACTTGGAACGGAGCTGAGGTCCCGGCCGAACCGCGACTCCATGAAGCCGCGGGTGGCGATGTCGAGCGGCTGCCCGGCGGAATTCAAGACCTCGTGGACGATCTCCGGCGCCTTGTCAGGCGCAGAGCCGTCTCCGCTCCGCCGCCGCAAGACCTGCCGCTTTTTCTTGCACTCCTCGCACTCTTCACCCCCCGTGCGCTGCCCGCACGCGCACTTGCGCTGGAGAACGCCGGCGCGCTGCGAAGTCGCGCCCCGTTGCGGGGCCGCGGCCTGAACTGACTGCTTCACGGCCCCACTCCGGTCGCGCTCTGCCCCGGCGAGGCCGCGACGTTCTTCTGGAAGTCCTCCAGCTTGAGGCTCTTGAGGATCGCCACCAGCCGTTTGCGGTCGATCGTTGGACCGATCGCGGCGGCCGTCCTCTCGACCAGATCATCGAGCTCGGTCCCGCTGATTCGCCGCATCCATTCGGCTTGCAGGATATCGGCGATCCGCCAGTAGGAGAGGTGCCAGGGCTCGTCTTCATAACCCGGCGCCGGACGCTTTCCGCCTGCACTGCTGTAGGGATGGAAGAAGCCGTGCTTCGGCGCTTCCCGCTCCAGGAAGGGTGTGACTTCCGCCAGATCCCCTCCAGGCTTCCATCGCTTGGCCGTGGGATCGATGACGTCGATCTCGGTCCCCCACGCGTGCCGCGAGAAGCCGGGCACGGAGCGGGTGGTCATGATGTCCACGATGGCGACCTTGATCTCCTGGTCGGTGCTCTTGCTGGTGATCTTCCGCGTCTTCAATTCACCTTTGACGATTCCGCTCTGATCCGCGAAGGACCGGAAATGGCTCCTTTTCGTCAATGCGCCCGCGCCGGCCGCATTGAGCCTCTTCTTTCTATCCTTGTCCGCGGAGAGAAATGTCTTGTAACTGTCCTGGAGCTTCGCGAAGTCTTTCAGGACCCTGGCCTGGATCTCGTCCCGGACCTTCTTGTCGTCCGCGGACGTCGACTCGCCGGTGAGGAATTCGTTCGAGACGGATTGGGCGAGGATCTCGTCCGCTTCGGAGCGGAGGTGCTCGTTGTCGAGCAGGAATTCCTCGATGCCGGGCAGGATCGCCTCGACGCTGCGGTCCCCTTTGTCGGCCAGCGCGCTCTTGCCGCTGACCTCGTGAGTGATCACCGGAATCCCCATGCCGCCGGCCGACTCCGGGCCGGACGCCCAGGTTCCGAGGCTGCTGTGCTTGGTGCTGGCGTCGATCTCTCCCTGATCGGGATACAGGGCGCTGCAGAACCCGGTGTCCAGCTTGTTGCCCCTGACGTTGACATCCCGCTTGCTCGAACCCGGCTTGTTCCGCATGCGGACCGCCATGCGGCAGGCGAGCTCGACCGCCTTGGGATCGCTCGATGGATCGGCGAAGGCCCCGGCGCTGGTCGGTGAGTCGTGCGCGTGAAGGGCCAGGATCCGGGAGGGCTTCAGGATTTCGATGACCTCCCTCACCGCCTTGGTCTCCGGCTGCTCCGCGGGCACCTTCGCCGTGGTCGCCGGCGAGCTGGTCAGGCCTGGGAAGTTGCGGTTGAGATCCACGCCACAACGGTTCTCCCGTGTCTTGTCCTCGACGCCTCCAGGATTCATGATCGGGATGAAGATGGTGTCGAAATCCGTCGGCGCTCCCTTGTCCAGCTTGTCTTTCAGGCCCTTCGCGACGTCCAGAGGTCCGCGCTCGTCGCCATGGATGCCGCCGACGATCACGGCCCGCTTGGCGGGGACCAGGAGCCCGGAGGCGTCCTTCCGCCAGTCCGAGCGGCCCGGATGGTTGGCGATCTTCCGTGGAGAAGAGGGCGGCCACTCCTTTTCCGTAGGCTTCTCGGATTCCGTTCCGGAAGCGCTCCCGCCGCCAGGGAGGACGCTGGCCTTGGCTCCGGGTTTTCCGCCCTGCCCCGGTACGTCCTCGGTGTTGCTCGGAAAGACGAACGCTTCGATCGGCAGCTCCGGCGGCGTCTTGCCTCTGCGCTTGCAGGTGGCGGACTTCCCGATCTCGCCGCTCGTCTGGGTGAGCGGATCTCCCCAGAACAGCTCCAGGTCGAGGCGCTTCAAATCCAGCGGCGCGCGGGCGATAGGTCCCGTTGCGGAGCCGCCCTGCTGGATCACGTGCGTCAATTCATGGGCCAGCAACTCCTTGCCTGTCGGGGTCGCCGGAGCGTATTGGCCCGCCCCGAAGACGACGTGGTCGCCCAGGGTGAACGCCCGCGAATTCAGAGCACGGGCGGCGGTGGCGGCGCGGCTGTCGGTATGGACGCGGACCTGGCTGAAATCCCGCCGCGCACCCTCCTTCGCATCGACATTGGAATCCCCCGCCACCGCCGACGCGATCCGCTCGGCTTCCCGCTCGAACGCGTCGCCAGGCTCGTTGACGGTCAGCTCGGATTGCGGACCGGGCGAAGAAACCCGCAGGCGGACCTGGCTGAAGTCGCGCGCGAAGCGAGGCTCCATGGCGGCGCGCACCGCCGGAGCGAGAGGCTGGCCCGGAGAGCGCAGCACGTCATGGACGACGGGCGGAATCCCCGTGGGCTCGGGGTCGCTTCCCTTCCAGCGCTGTAATTCCTTTTTCTTCTTGCACTCTTCGCACTCTTCTCCTCCTGTGTGCTGGCCGCAAGCGCACTTGCGCTGAAGCATTCCACCCTGTTTGGGTGAATCGTTCCTCGCCTGGAGCTTCGCTCTCTCTACAACGTGCCGCATCTCAGGAGAGCTCCATCACCAGATGCTCGTACGAAGCTGAATTCAGTAGCGGTTCCGTACCCACTCCGGGGTAACCTGGATCCTCTTTGTAGTTATCTACTCTCATGAAGCTCATCGCGGCATGAAGGCCTTCATGCAATACGCACCTCGGCCCGCTGGGGAAAGGCATGCTCAACGTGCTGGGATCATTGGTGCAGATGGTCGCTTTTTTAGAGCCCACGTCGGCCCAGCCACACTTCTGCCTTTTGCAAGGATCTGTGGCGCCGGCGGTGTCACAAGCGAACGAGATGGTCCCCAGCCCCCGCATCCCTACTTTCAGTCGCCCGGCGATCAAGGCCGCGTTCTCCTCGACACCATACTTGGGGCCGAAGTTTCGTCGCAAAGCCGCCAGGACCGTGGCCTGCAAGGGAGACTCTTCGAGTTTGGGAATGGCTTTGTTCAACCATCCCCGAGCGTTAAAAATGGCCTGGTGCATCTGCTTGGCCTCGGCATCAGTACAATTCGGATTGGGGCCGAGCCTGCGAAGACGCGGGGGTTCAGGTCTTACTCTCTCCTGTAGAGCGTTTCCACTCTCGAATGTCGAGGCCATTCCTTCCGCCTGTCGTTCCTGGGGATCATCCGTCCGGCCGATGAGGAGAGGGCTGTCAGGATAAGCCGCTCCCTGCTGGACCACGTGCGCCAACTCGTGGGCGATCAGCTTTCTTCCGCCCGTAGTGCCTGGAGAATAAAGCCCCTTGTCAAAGACGATGCTCTGCCCGACGGTGTAGGCCATGGCGTTGACGGAGCGAGCCGACTCGGCGGCCGTGGCGTCGGTGTGAACCCGGACCTGGCTGAAATCGTGCCTGAAATGAGATTCCATGACACTGCGGGTCGCGGCCTCCAGAGGACGTCCGGAAGAACGCAGGGCCTCATGCACGACAGGGGGTGCTGTTTCCTGTGCTCTTCCCGCAGGCTTTCGCTGCAGTATTCCTTTCTTTTTTCTGCATTCCTCGCACTCGGAATCCCCATGCTGACCGCAGGCACACTTGCGCCGAAGCTGGACGCCTCCGGAAGTTGGATGCCCGTCTGTACGCTTTCCTGGTCTGGACCGGCTGAACATCACCAGTCTCCTGTCGTCATTTCGGACATACCCACGACTTTGGTGGGATTTCCGGCAAGTTGTCGAAAGCGGCCTTGGTCTTGGGGATGTCCTGATGACTGTCACCCTTCTGAGGGGAACGCCGGTCCTCCTGACCGTTCGGCAGCTCGACGATCGTCTCTCCGGTCGCCGTGTCGTGGCCGGTGATCACCTCGCCGGGGGTGCTGGAAATCCCGGAATAGCGGCTCTTGACGTACGCCTCGATCTTGGCGGTGTCGGTGACTTCCTTCTGGGATTTGGGGTCCAGCTTCCGGAAGGCCTGCCGTCCGGGGAATCCGCGCTTGATCGCCCAGTCTTCGCCGAAGGTGTAGGCGTCTTTCTCCTTCTGGAGAGTGTCCCAGGTCGAGGGTTGGTTCAGGTGCCGGACTTCGTGGATGAACCTTTCCACGACCTCCGGACAGCTCGTGCTCTCCTTCACAATGATTTCCGGAGCATCCGGATTCGAGTTGGCCGCCGCGCCACGCAGCCGCTCGCGCAGATTCCAGGCCTTGCCGTCATATTCCCAATAGACCTCCTTGATCTTGGAGGCCACCTTGACCTTCTTCTTCGGAAGCTGCTGGACGACCGCCTTGTCCTCGGTACAGAGCAGTCCCAGGATGCAGGACAGGTTCTTGATGCTCCATCCGGGGCTCAAGGTGTTCGCGCCCGGCAGGGACTGAACGGGAGCCAGCGGATCGCCAGGTATCGGAAGACCTTCGCCGAGGGGAACGGGATACCCCATCGGCTGAATCGTTCCTTTCAGCAGGCTCGGCAGGCCGCCCTCGAAGCGGCGTGAGCAGAAGTCGTAGAACTGATCTCCCGGGTCGGAGGGGACATCCGAATCAACCTTCTTGGGACTCACGCCCCCTGGCCCGAAGATGTAGCTCAGCTCGAAGTTGTAGGATCGCTCGAGAAGCTCGACGATCGCCCGCTCGTCGGCTCCCGTCGTGGGCCCGTCGAGCATTTCGTGGATGAGGAGCGCTTTCCGTTGCGCGGTCAGCACGAAGGAGCTGTTGCCGAGCTTCCAGGTGTTCACGATCTGCCGGGCTTTGTCGTCGCTGTCCGGATCGCCCTCGATGTCGCCCGTCCTGTCCAACAGATCCAGGTACTCCCGCAACGCCTTGTCGCTGTAGTCGATGGCAGCATGGGCGAGGCTGACGAAGAAACCTCCGATCGCTCCCAGGAAACCTTTTCGCTGCACCAGGGAGCCGGGCGCGCCACCCTGCTGCACGACGTGGGTCAGCTCGTGCGCCAGGAGATTCCGGCCCGCCGGGTTTTCCGGCTGATACTGCCGCGAGCCGAAGACGATGTCGTTGCCCACGGTGTACGCGACCGCGTCGACCTCCGCGGCGGACTGCGCCGCGTCGGCATCGGTATGGACCCGCACCTGGCTGAAATCGTGACCGAACCGGGATTCCATGAAGTCGCGGACTTCGCCTCCGAGAGGCCGTCCGCCGGAGCGCAGGGCCGTCCCCACGCTGGGCGGCGCTTCCACGGATTCCGCCGTCGCCGCCATCCTGCGGAGCGCGGGCCGCGCGGCGGAGATCTCGGGAGGGTTACCGGACCGTCCACCCGTCACTTCTTCGACGACCCGGTCCGCCTCCCGCTCGAACGCGTCTCCCGGCTGTCCGATGGTCATCTTCCGCTGGAGCCCGGCCCCGGAGGAATCCTTTCTCTTCTTCTTCCGGCATTCTTCGCACTCGCCGCCTCCCGTGTGCTGGCCGCACGCGCACTTGCGCTGGAGGACGGGGCCCTGGAGCGGCGAGGGAGCCTTCGCCGGGGCCGTGCTCTGGCGGGTCCTCATGGAATCCGCTCCTCCACCCGGTAGCGCTTGGCCTTCTCCCCTAGATACTGCTCGCGGAGTTGTTGGCACTGGTCGACGTAGGTTTCGTCCGCGAACGCGGGGTTGGGGCCGCGGCGGACCATCTCCCTCTGCTCCTCGGGGACGAGGAAGTCGAACTTCGCGGGACCCGCGGGGTTCTTCCGCTCTCTGAAGAAGGATTCTCCGCAATAAGGGTCCTTCAGCTTGAAGCCGCGCGCTTCCAGCCCATGCTCCCGGCGAATGAGGTTCTCCCGCTCGACACTGCGGTGATGCCGGACGTCTTCCCCCTGGACAGTGCCTTCTTCGTCCTCTCCTTTTTTCCGATTTTCGATCAGCCAGGCATGACCACAGAGCTCGTGGGCCAGCACCAGCCAGGGCTCCATGTTCTGCAGCTTGCCGCTGACCGTGGCCGCGCCCCAGAGCTTCGGGCTGTTGGGAGAGGGCACCTGCACTATGCGGTGCTCTTCACTCCCGGTGCGGGGATGCTGCGAGTCGTTGACCTCGATCGTCCAGAGATTCTTGCCGGTGACGAACTCGCACAGGCAGGTGGAGCCGGTGGGAGTCGTAGAGGCGGCGGCCTGGGAATCGGGGCCGCGGGCCGCGTCCACGATGCCTCGGACCAGGCCGACGAGGCCGCCGATGATGAACCCTGGAATGGCGCCGATCCCGAGAGCATAGGCGCCGATCCTTCCACCGGCCAGAGTGTCATGGCCCCAACGATGCAGGAAGCGCTGCCCGCGGGTCCGGCAGAACGCTTCGTTTGCCTGGACCTTGCCGTTGCCTCGGTCCACGGCGATGCTCGCTTGCGGGGCCATGGTCCGCAAATACCGCTCCACCGCCTCGGCATTGGTAGGAGTCGGGCCGCTGGGGCTCGGCGTCGGGACGGGCTCCTTGGGACGGGCGACCTGAAGAAGCCGGCGAAGACGCGGCGGCGTGGTCGCGCTCCGGACCGGTCCGCCCACACGCTCGGCCACCCGCTCCGCCTCCTTCTCCTCAGGACTGTCCGGCTCTCCAATCCGCAGTTCCTGGTCCACGCTCCGACCGTCCTGCTGCGCAACATGGCTCAACTCGTGGGCCAGGAGGCTGAGCCCCGAGGGCGAGTGCGGCCGATATTGCCCCGGACCGAAGACCACGTGCCGGCCTACGGTGTAGGCCAGGGCTCCTACGGCGGTGGCGGAGCCCGCGGCGCGCGTATCGGTGTGAACCCGCACGCCGCTGAAATCGCGGCCAAAACGCGGCTCCAGGGCGGCGCGAGCGACAGGATCCAGAGAGCTGCCGGGAGAGCGAAGCACGTCATGAACGACGGGCGGCGCCACGTCCGGCCGCGCCCGGGTTGCCGGCGAGCGGAGCAGCTTCTTCTTGCGGCACTCTTCGCACTCTCCCCCACCTGCGTGCTGCCCACAGGCGCACTTCCTTTGAAGCACGGCGCCCTGTACCGGCGGCGCGTTCTTCGCCAACGCCTGGGACACTCTCTGCCGCATCATTCTTCAACTTTCGTGGAGGCCCGCACTCCCACTACTTTCTGATCCTGTACGAGCTTGCTGTTCCAGGAGCGCTCGGCGGAGAAGAGGCCGGAGTGGTATTCGATCTCCAACAGAACGCGCCTCGGCGTTCCTTCTTCCTGGCAGACGAATTCCACACCCCGCAGCTTGCCCGGCGGCTCGTCCACCATCTGGATCTCGCTGTAGCTGGCACCGCAGAGGGCGAGGACCTGGGCGACCGTCGATCCGATCCAGGGATGCATGCCGGCACTCCTACGCCAGATCGGCCGTCTTGGGAACCGGGCTCTTGTCGTCAGGGCGACAGGCCTTGTAATAGCAGAGGCCGCAGTCGGTGATGGCGGCCTTCACGGCGGTCTCGACCTGCTCCTGGAAGGTCCCGGTCGCTCCAGCAAAGCTGTCGTTCCAACGCTTCCTGATGTCCAGTTTGTTGCAGGCGGTCCTCGCCTGATAATCCAAGGTGTCCAGCACAAAGTAGCAACTACCCGCCCCGATGTACTTCGTGCTGCCCTGCGTGCCGTCCAAGAAGTTGGCGATGTCGGCTCCTGAGAAGCTGACGCCAAGCCTGGAATGCTCCGCCTGACTGTAGGGATGGGTGTGGAAGGTGGACGAGGTGACGTCGCCAGGCTTTTCCTTCGGAAGCGTCATGCTTCCGCCTCCGCCCGAGCTGGTGCGGATCTGTCTCTTTCCCTGCTTATCCGTGACGGCGATGCCTCCGTGCTCCGCGACCGTCGTGCCTCCGTGACCTGATTTCTTCCAGGCTGCCTCGATGCCCTTGTAGACATCGTCGGGAATGGCGTGAGTCTTGGGGCATCTCCTCGGCGGGGGAATGCCCAGCACTTCCTCCTCGCAATATTCCCGATTCTCGTCTCCCATGATCTTCAGGCACTTGAGGAATTCCGTGGATTCCCGGTACGAGAGAGTTCCTCCGCGAGCCTCCCGATCCATCATGCCCCCGGGCAGCGGCTTCCGCTGAAGCCTCAGACCGGCGGCGCTGGGTGACGCGGAAGGCCCGCCCTGGAGAGCCGCGCGGGCCATGGTGTCCGCTTCCCGTTCCGCGCCCGCGTTGTCGTCGAGCGTCAAGGCCCCGCCCGCGGGCGCTCCGGACTGCTGGACGACATGCGTCAACTCGTGGGCCAGCAGCTCACGCCCTCGCGGAGTCTCCGGCGCGTACTGCCCGGAACCGAACACCACGTTGTTGCCGACCGTGTAAGCGAGAGCTCCGACAGCCTTCGCGGAATGCGCGGCGCGGCCGTCGTCATGGACCCGCACCTGGCTGAAGTCCCGGCCGAACCGGGGCTCCATGAAATCGCGCGTCCCGGAGTCCAGAGACCGCGCGGGGGACCGCAACACCTCATGGACGACGGACGGCACCTCGGAAGGCTCGGCGCCGTGATTCCGCCGTCTCTGCAACCGCTTTTTCTTCTTGCACTCCTCGCACTCACCCCCGCCGGCGTGCTGGCCGCAAGCGCATTTTCGCTGCAGGAGCCCGCTCCGGACCGGCGTATCGCTCTTCGGCTGGAGCGTGGGCTCGCGATTCACTTTCCAATCCCTCCGTACACCGACCGCGCGATCTGCGTCCCGAGCTGCTGGGGACTCCCATCCGCGCCCATCTCGATTCCGGCCGCGCGCACGGAGGGCACCGCGATCCCGCTAGCGAGATCCGGGCCGACTCCGCCTTCCGCCAGCAATCTCCCCAACTCGGCTTCCACCGCGGCTTGCAGGACGGGACGCTGCGCGTGCGGGAGATCGATCCCCTCCAGGACCAGGCGGTCGATGTGAAGATTGATCTTCACGTTTTCACCAACGCCGGCGCGGTCCAGCGGAAATCGGCTTCGTTGATCGGACGCCCCAGCTTCAGAAGCTCGGTGCGGGCGGCGGCGAGGAGGTGCGGCATGGTCACCGGCGCGCCGGCGTCGGCGGCCAGGAAGGCGGCGTTCATGGCCACGTTGTTGATCGCTCCGCCGTTCAGGCTCAGACGGGCCAGACGGTTGAAGTCGAGGCCGTCCGTCTCCGTCTGTTGCGGGAAGATCCGCTTCCAGATCTCCCGACGCTCGGGCTCGCCATGCTGGGGGAAATCCAGCAGGAAGCGGAGGCGCCGCAGGAAGGCCGTGTCCAGCGCGCTCTTCAGGTTGGTGGCCAGGATCGCCAGCCCCTTGTAGGACTCGATGCGCTGCAAGAGGTAGTTGATCTCGATGTTGGCGTAGCGGTCGTGGCTGTCCTTGACCTCGCTGCGCTTGCCGAACAGGGCGTCGGCCTCGTCGAAGAAGAGGATGGCCCCGCCGTCCTCGGCGGCGTCGAAGAGGCGGCGGAGGTTCTTCTCGGTCTCGCCGATGTATTTGCTCACCACGGTCGAGAGATCGATCCTGTACAGACTGAGCCGCAGCTCGTTGGCGAGCACCTCGGCGGCCATGGTCTTGCCCGTGCCGCTCTCGCCGGCGAACAGCACGCTGATGCCGAGGCCGCGGTTGCGCCGGGCCGCGAAGCCCCAGTCGTCGTAGACGCGGCTGCGCAGACGCACCTGGGCCGCGATCTGGCGTAGCAGGTCCAGCTCCCGCGCCGGCAGCACGAGGTCGTCCCAGGTGGCCCGCGGATCGAGACGCTGGGCGAGGCCCTCCAGACGCGGCCGGGTGCTCGCCAGGGCGGCGTCCCACAGGCGGTTTCCGAGCTCCCCTTCGGCTTCCAATCCCTCCTCGGCCTGGACGGCGCGGGAGATCCGCCGCAGGGCGCCGAGGTCGAGGCTGAACTGGCTCGCCAGCCGCGCCGGCAGGTCGCCCGCATTCTCGCCAAGAGAGGCGGCCCAGGCCTCCCGCTGCTCGGCGGGCGTGGGCTTGGCCACGTCCACGGCGACGGTCGCATCCCCCAGGCCCGGCCGGACGTCCTGGGTGGCAACGAAGAAGACGCCGTTGGCCCCGGCGAGGAAGCGGCCGAGCGGCGGCGCCGGCGCTTCGGCGGGCGCGGCCTTCTCGGTCTCCTGGGCGTCGAGGTAGAGCGCGAAGGGCGCGAGCGCGCTCTCGCGCTGCACCAGCCGGGCGAGGGTCTCCAGGTCGGCCACCTGGGTGGGCATCATCTCCACAGGCAGCCGGTAAAGGCCGAGGTCCAGGGTGGCGGCGGCGTGCCAGGCCACCAGCCGCTTGCTCGGGGCGTCCGGACCCAAAAGCTGGAAGACCGGCAGCCGGCGGCCCGGCTGGGCGCCCTCCAACTGGCGCAGGATGGCGCGCACGGCGGCGGCCTGCGACGGCGGCAGGTCGATCTCGCCGTCGGGCGGCCCCAGGGGCAGCAGCAGCGGGCTGAGGCGGTCGTCGAGGTAATTCAGACCCTTGAGGAAGTTGACGATCCGCTCGTCGGCGCGCAGGGCGCTGGTGGTGAGCGGCTGCGCCCCGGGCTGGTTGATCTCGATCAGCCGCCAGTGCCGCAGCGGGCGCTCGGGGGAGAGGACGTCCCACGCCGGCTCCTCGAACAGAGCCATGGCCAGCGCGAAGGTGGGCCAGGGACGCGCGAGGTCGTCCTGGGCGCGGGCGCAGAGCGGGGCGATGCGCGTGTCCAGCTCCAGGGCGGCGCAGAGCAGCAGCACGTCGCGCTCGAAACGCGAGAGGCCGAAGCGCCGGGCCAGCACCACGAGAGCCGGCGGCGGGTCCGTCTCCTCGGCCGCGGCCATGGCGCTGGCGGCTTCCGCGATCTGCTCCGCGGTCACGGCCTCGGAGGCCGGCGGCAGGGCCAGGACGGGCCGCGGCGGCGCGGCCTCGGAGAACGGCGGCCGCCACTTGAAGCGCTCCGCGAAGGAGGAGGACCGGGGCGCGGCCGGCTCGACGGGAAGGGACGGGGCGGGCGGGGTGGGTTCCCAATCGGCCAGCCGCTCCAGGCGCAGGCGCAGCCAGGTCAGGGCCGCCGCGAGAAAGGCGTCGTTGGCGCGCTGCCAGTCGTCGGTCTCAGTCATGGATCGTCACCTTCTGGGTCGCGTCGAAGACGGGCGGCTGGTCCGGGGGACGCTGGACGAGCAGGCTGTCCACGCCGTCGATCCGCAGGCGGAGGAAGTGCTCGCCCAGGGGAGCGTTCTCGACTTTGAACGTCAGCGTGTCCGTGGGCGCCGCCGCCGGCGTCTCGGCCCGGACCTCCCGGCCGCCGATCAGCACGGCGGCGCGCTGGCCCGGCTGGAATTCCGGGCTGAAGCTCAAGGTGATTTCGGCGTCCTGGCCGGCGTCGCGGGCGACGTCCAGGGGGAGCGCCGTGGTGATGCGCGGCGCCACGGGAAGCCCGATCTCGTTGGTGGCGCGGACGTCGCCGCCGTCGGTGATCACGCAGGAGACCGCGTGGATCCCCGCCGCCCATTTCGACGGATCGGCGTCGTCCAGCGTGAACCGGACCGAGGTGGCCGTGCGGTTCTGGACCGTCACCGGAGCGGGATCGGTGAGATGGGGATGCATGACGCGCACCTCCAGCGTGCCGGCGTCGAGGTGATGCCCGGTCAGGACCACGTCCTCTCCCAGCCGCGCGGCGGCCTGGCCGTCCGGCAATTCCAGATCGGTGAGCGTGGGGAACGGCGGGATCAGGTCCGGCTGCGAGGTCACGCCGGTGTCGTCCTTGCCGCGCTTCAGGACCGGCAGCGGCACCTTGGCGGGCCGCTCGCTCTCGATGAGCACCACGGAAACCTGATAGGCCGCCGAGGTCCGGTACTGGGTCTGGAACGCCGACCAGAGCTTGGAGATCTCCTCCAGGGAGAGCGGCTGAAAGGTGATCCGAACCCTTTCGATCTGATCATGCAGATTGCTGTCGGGGACGTTGACCACGGTGGCGCTCTGGATCTCGGAGGCGTCCAGCAGCGGATGGTCATGGAAGACCGCCATGGCCCGCCCCAGCAGCATGTGCGCCTTCACCTCGTCCTTCTCGTCGTTGAACGCGGTGAGGAGATAGTAGAGGCTGAGCGGCAAGGGCGGATGGCCCGACTCGCCCGGCTTGAGCTGGCGCGGCATGTCCATGTTGCGCCAGCCGCCTTCCACCTGCGCGTGATAGAGGAAGAGGTTGACCTGATCGCCGGCGAGGCCTTCCCGCGCCTTGTCAAGAGGCCGGGTAGTAACGTCCGTGATGCCCAGCCGATCGATCAATAATTGCCGCAAGGTCGCCGAGACCGCGGCGATGGCGAAACCGTTGCTCATCGTCCCTCCCCCCTGGACCGCTGGCGCAGGTATTCCTCGAGATCGACCGCGGGCCTGGCCGCCTGCCGTTCCCGGGCCGGAGCCTTGGGAGCGGGAGTCGCCCGCACCTCGATCCGGCCGATGGTGACGTGGATGACCGGCTCCGGAGCGGAAGGCTCCGGGCGGACGGGGAATGGATCACGGTCGAGAAATGTGATCTGAGGCTGGAGGATCGAAAGCACGGGTTTTTGCTCCGGAGTCTGGTGGACTTCGGGAGGGGATACCCGCGAGGCCTCACCCCCTGGCCCCCTCTCCCGCCCTCCATCCCCCGACCGGGAGAGGGGGGACGTAACGGGGGCGTCCTGCCGAGGAGGAGACGGAATGATCGCCAGCGGTTGGACCGGTTCCGCTTTAGCCACCACCGCCGCCTCCACGTTCCCCCTCTCCCGGTCGGGGGAAGGGCGGTGGGAGAGGGGGCCAGGGGGTGAGGTCTCGGAGGGCACCCCGCCCCGCCTGGAAACCCGCCCTGGAGCCTCCCGAACCTCTTCCTCCTCCAGCCCCTCTACCCTCCGACTCCTCACCCCTCGAGAGGGAAGAGAAGAGAGAGGTTCAGGGGCTCGAGGAATCCTTGCGGAAGGAGGCGCAACCCTCTCCTCCCCACTCTCCTCCACCAGACCCGCCTCCTCCCGCATCTCCGGAGCCACGGGCTCGAAGCGCGAGGCGAGACGCGGCTGGACGGCCGGCGCCTGCTCGGGTGCCAGGCTCTTCGCCGCGAGGTTGCCGAGATAGTCGCTCATCCGCGGATCAGCTCCAGGTAGGAACGGCGCCGCCAGGGGCTCAGCGCCAGGATGTCCGACTCGCGCCAGCCGTAGGCCGAGGCGAGGATGTGGATCTCGCGCAGGAGGACGCGCGCCCAGGCATCGATCTCGGTCCAGAAGAACGAGGCGATGTCGAACGCCGCCAGCCATTCATGGCCGCAGGCGGGACAGGTCAGCGAAAGCTCGATGTCCCCCTGCGGGTCGGCCTCCGCCATGCGGCGGGCGACCGCCTGGAGCGCTTCTTCCGAGAGATCGTTGGCGCCCGTGTCGAGCAGGCAGCGGTCGAGCAGACGGCGGCGGGCGCCGTCCACGCCGGCCGTGGCGGACAGCGCCGCCAGGTCCGCGCTGTTGGGCAGCCGGAAGGTCAGCGTGGTCCCGCCGACCTTCAGCGAGAGCGGCTCTTGCGGCCCGTCGTCGAACGAGCCCACGCGGATGTCCGCCACGTCGAAGGCGGTTTCCAGCCGCTCCGCGCAGACCGGACACGAGGCGACGCTGACGAGGCGCGGCCCGAAGGTCCATTCCCGGAGCGTCAGCAAACGGGCGTCCCGCCGGCCCACGCTCTCCCGGGCGAGATCCTCGGGCGCGGTCTCGGGACAGGCCGCGGCCAGCAGGACCATTGCCCGCCGGACCGGCGACTCCCCGACTCCGCGCTCCCAGGCGTCCAACAGCTCCTGAGCCGACAGAGGGCGCATGGCATGGCCCCCCGCCTAGGCCGCGGGCTCGGTGAACTGCGGCTCCGCCGGCTCCTGGAGCTCGTAGTCGCGCTCCCAGCCCTCGTTCTCCAGCTTCAGCGTCTGAATCGCCACCGCGTTGGCGTTGGCGTCCAGGTCCGGCAGGGCCTGGTACTCCGACACCCAGCAGCGGAAAACCTTGTAACGGATCACCGGCTGGCCGGCTTCGTTGTACAGCTCGATGATCACGTCGCGGCGGAAATCCTTGAGCGAGACTTCCTTGCCGAGGTTGGAGCCGAAGCTCCACACCTTGTTGGCCCACTTCTCGAACTCGGTGTCGTGGGTGACGCCGCGCTCCAGCGTGATGGCCTCGTACTTGGTGCGGCCGGGGGATTTGCGCGACGTGCTGGGATCGCCGCCCTCGCGGTGCTCCACCACCTCGGTGGTGCGCTTGAGGCCGCCGACCTTGCTCACGCCGGCGACCGGCGCCGTGCTCCCCACCCAGAAGACACGGAACTTGAAGTTCTTGTACGGATCGAAACGATGCGTATTCACATTGAACTGGGCCATGACCGTGTCTCCTTAGGTCTCGATCTGCCCGGCGAGCTGCTGGATCTTGATGATCACGAACTCGGCCGGTTTCAGGGGAGCGAAGCCGACGACGATGTTGACGATGCCCAGGTTGATGTCGTTCTGCGTCGTGGTCTCCTTGTCGCACTTGACAAGGTAGGCCTCGCGCGGCGAGCTGCCCTGGAAAGCCCCCTGCTTGAAAAGGTTGTTCATGAAGGCGCCGACGCTGGTGCGGATCTGCGCCCACAGCGGCTCGTCGTTGGGCTCGAAGACCACCCACTGCGTGCCGCGGTAGAGGCTCTCCTCGATGAACAGCGCCGTGCGGCGGACCGGGATGTATTTCCATTCCGAAGCCAGCCGGTCGTCGCCCTGCAGCGTGCGCGATCCCCAGACCACGCGGCCCGCCGCCGGCATGTTGCGCAGGCAGTTGATGCCCAGCGGATTGAGCTCGCCGTTCTCCGCGTCCGTAAGACTCACCGTCAGCTTCGGCACGCCCGCCAGCGTGGCTTCCAGACCGGCCGGGGCCTTCCAGACCCCCCGCTGCGTGTCGGTGCGGGCGAAGATGCCGGCCACGGCGCCGCAGGGGACGACCTCCTCCAGCCGGTTGTCGCGCAACGGATCGAACTCGTAGATCCGGGGGAAGAACAGCGCGGAGTTCTTGCTGTTGGTGCCGACCGTGCCGACTCCGTTCTTCGCCGCTTCCTTGGTCTTCCACGCGCTGGGAGGATCGACCAGCAGCATGGCACGGCGCTTTTCACAATAGGCCGCGGCGGCGGTGATCAGGTTGGCGTCTACGTCTCCCGTCGCGAGATAGGGCGGGATGCAGAGGATGTTGAAGAGGTCGGCCTTCCGCAGCGCGAACAGCCCCTCCTTGGCGTCCTCCTTCCCGGCCCCGATGAAGTCGTCGACGACCAGGGCGTCTCCGTCCGACGCCTTTTTGTCGTCCGCCACCTTGGCGCTCAGCGTGTCTTCCTTCCAGATGTCCTGCCCGGCCGTCGGATCGGCGTGTTTGCCCGGCTTCGCCCCCGGCAGGGCGCCGTCGAGCCGTGTCAGCGCGGATTCGGTCTCCAGGACCTTGTCGACCTGCCGCGGGTGACCCGCGACGTGGGACACATTCCGGAAGACCTCCACCTGGCCGGTGGAGCCGTCCTGGACGAACAGGTTGAAGAGGTTGGCGGCGTCGGTGCCCTTGACGTCGTGATCGATCCGGGCGCGCAGTTGATCCGCCCACTTGCCCGGGCTCACAGCCTTCAGCTTGAGGCCGTTGGCCTCGAGCGTCGCGTGCGAGAGGGCGGGAGCGTCGGCGGCGTTGTAGAGGCGCACGATGATCGCCTGGGAGCCGCCGTTGAGATAGAAGTCGCGCACCGCGTATCCCAGCGAGCTCTCGAGCCAGAGGCCGCCGAAGATCCGCTCGAAATCGCCGAAACCGTTGATCACCACGGCGTCGTTCACCGGGCCGCGCTTCGCCCGGCCGACGAACGCCGCGATCGACGTCGCCACCCCGGTGATGGTGCGGACGCCGCTCGGAATCTCTTCGATGTAAACGCCTGGATAGCTGACTGTGACTGGCATAAGGGGGTCCCTCTCTAGCCGATAGAGCCCGGTCGCCTGGCACGGACCGCTGTCCATTCAGCGCTCCGCACGGTCTTCGCGACACCTGAAACAGTCAGGCGTGGGGAGGGAAGGATTTGTTACAGAGAGAATTCAAGGCCCACTTCTTGACGGAGCGGCATGCCCTCCGAGACCTCATCCCCTGTCCCCTTCTCCTGAAGGAGAAGGGGGGACGATCGGTAGACGATCTTGCCTGCGCCTGGTGGGAGAGGAGGGCCGGGGTGGTGAGGGCTCAGACCGCCGGGCCCAATCTGACAAAGTGGAGTCAGGTCTTCACACCCGGCACATTCCCTGCTCCGGAAAGCTGGATCAAAGCCGTGGCGGCGGGGACCACCAGCCCGAAAGACAGCAAGAAGACCAGGGCCATGCGGACATAGTTGAACTGGACGAACGACTCTCCCGTCTTGCGAAGCTCCTCGACGGAGTGCGACGCCGTCCCTTCGCGGAGAAGCACGTCGATCTTGGGGTACATGAGGCTGATCGTTCCGGCCTCGACGGCGGCCATCAGCGCCAGGGCCGCCAGCAGAAGGTTGCGTTGCCTCTTGAAGCGCCACGCGACCGCCAGGAGGGCGATCAACGAAAGAATGGTCAGCGGAAAGATCGTCTGGAAGAAGTGTCCTGGATTCCGGACCACGAAATAGTCCCGCGCGGCTTCCAGCGAGCTCGGGACGTCGCGGACCCAGTTGGGAAAGTTGACGAACGTCTCAAATACCGCCCCGCCCACGTACATCATCAGGAGGCAGATGTGGATCACCGCCAGCCAGAGAACGGCTCGATAGCGCATGGTTTCCCTCCGAGTATCCATCCATGATAACGCACTTGGCAGCCTGGAGGAGTGGGTCTCCGGCGTGGCCCTGCGCGCCGACGTGGAGGAGCGCCGCGAAAGCCTCAGCGTTCAGCGGCGGTTCTTGTACACGTCCGTGTTGAGGTACTTGAGGCCCGAGTCGGCCATCAACGTGACCACCCTGGCCTCTGGCCCCAGCCGCTCCGCGACTTGCAGCGCGGCGATCACGTTGGCTCCGGAAGAAGTCCCCGCGAACAGGGCCTCCTCCCGCGCGAGACGCCGCGCCATCTCCTTCGCGTCCTCGGTCCTGACCGGCACGATCTCGTCCACCAGCGAGGGCTCCCAGAGCGGCGGGATGTAACCGATCCCGACGCCTTCGATCTTGTGCGGCCCCGGCGATCCTCCCGACAACACCGCGGATTCGGCGGGCTCGACGGCGACCATCCGGAGGCTCGGCTTGTATTGCTTCAGCACCGTGGCGACGCCACGGGAGGAAGCGCCCGTGCCTACGCTGTGCACGAAGGCGTCGACATGGCCGTTCGTCTGCGCCCAGATCTCCTCGGCCAGCGGGTAGTATCCCGCGATGCTGTCGTAATTGTTGAGCTGATCGGTCCAGTAGGTGTACGGCTCCTGGCTCAACCGGCGGGCGGTTTCGATCATGTCCAGGATCAGCTTCTTGGTGGTGAGGCCGCCCTCGCTGGGGACGAGCGTGAGCTCCGCGCCCAGCGCCGCCATCTGGTCCAGCTTCTCCTGGCTGAACGCGTCGGAGCTGACGATGTGGATCCGGTAGCCCTTGGCGGCGCAGACCAGCGCGAGCGATGCCCCCGTGCTGCCGCCCGTGTATTCGATGACGGTGTCTCCGGGCTGTAGCCAGCCATCCGCCTCGGCCCGCGAGATCACGGCCTGCGCCATCCGATCCTTGACGCTGCCCGTGGGGTTCTCCCATTCGAGCTTCACCCAGATCTCCGCGCACCAGGGCGGGACGATCTTGCGAAGCTGGACCAGCGAGGTGTTGCCGATGGCCTGAAGGATGTCCATGAAGGTTGACTCTACGAAAGAAAAAAGACCGAGGCAAACCTGGCGGGTTCTCTCTCCCTTTCGCGTATCTCTCCTGGGGACGAGCTCTCGGAGCGGTCCCAATGAATTCTTTTGCGGAGAGATCAACCGAAGTTGGGGGCAGGCTGCCGCGGCAGCCAGGAGATATCATGAAAAAGAGAGCTACATTGATCGGAACCATACTTTTGATCCTCGGTCCCACGATCCTACCGGTCTCGGCCATCACCGGGGGCGCACCGGACGGCGACGCCCATCCGGCCGTTGGAGCGGTGCTCGCGTTCGTGCCCGGCCGTCCCAGGCCGCTCCTCTGCACCGGCGTCCTGGTCCATCCGCGGGTCGTCCTCACGGCGGGCCACTGCCTCCACGGCTTCCTGGAGCGTGGCCTGGCGGCGTCCGACGTGGTGGTCCGCTTCGAGCCGGACTTCGACGCCCCGGGCGCGACCGGCCGGGCCGTGGCCCAGGGCATGATCCATCCCGATTACCTGCCCGGCCGCGAGCGCGAGCAGAACCGGGAAGACATCTCCGTGCTCATCCTGGCCGAGCCGGTGACCGACATCGTCCCGGCCCGGCGGGCCCCGCTGAATTTCCTCGACCATCTCAAGGACCAGGGGCTCCTGGAGACCGGCACGAATCGCACCCGGATCGCGCGCGTCGGCTATGGCGTCACTCTGGAGCTGCCGCCGCCGACCTATGTGTCCGTCGACGGCGTCCGCCGGCTGTCCTTCTCTGAATTTCAGGCGATCCTGCCGGCGCATGTGATGATGAACGGCAATCTGGCGGCGGGCAACGGCGGCGTCTGCTTCAACGACTCCGGCGGACCGGCGTTCTGGCGGGACCCGGCCACGGGCGAGGAGACGGTCATCAGCCTCGTCTCCTGGGGCGCCCGCTGCATCGCCAACGACGTGAGCACCCGCATCGATACACCGGAAGCGGTCTCTTTCATCGACGCGGCGATCGCCTGTGTCGAGGAGGGGAACTGCGGCTGAGACTTGGGGCAGGGAGCCCCCTGCATCAACCGATTTCGATGTAGTAATCGCCGCTCTGAGACAGGAGCGGCTTTTGTTCGCGATTCAGTAGAACCAGCCGCACCCGATGCCTGCCCGCATCCGTGGGCACGGGGCCGTAGCCCTGTTGCACCCCGGACCTCTCCGACCAATGAGCCCCGAATTTCAAGGTGGCGAAATCGTCGTTATCGTGCACTTCGACGTAATGCGGGTAATCCGGATCGTGAGGGTCTAACTGGGGGAAGTCCACGAAGATGTACCAGTACGGCTTTTGACCGACACGGCTCTGGGCAATCCGGTTGTTCCGCGACGGGTCGTTCTCCCTGAAGTCCTTGTCAAAGGGCAAGTACATCAGCTCGCCCGATGACCCGAACAGGCGGGCCGCCCAGGCTTTTACGTGAAGTGCCATGCTCCGCGTCTCCTTTAGTCCGATAACGTCCGGTGCCGGGCCAGGCGCAGCTCGAGGTGTCGCCGCACGTCCGGCCATTCGCTCGCGAGGATGCTGTACATGAAGCTGTCGCGGACCGTGCCGTCGCGGCGCGCCTGGTGGTGACGCAGGATGCCGTCCCGCTTCGCGCCCAGGCCCTCGATCGCGCGCTGAGACGCGAAATTGAAATTGTCCGTCCGGAGGCCTACGACGCGGCACGCGAGCGCGTCGAAGGCGTGACGGAGCAGCAGGAGCTTGCAGCTTGTGTTGACATGGCTGCGCTGCCAGCTCTTGCCGTAAAAGGTGTAGCCGATCTCGACGCGGTCGATGGGTGCGACGATGTCGTGAAAGCGGGTCGAGCCCACGATCGTTCCGCTGGCCAGGTCCCTCACCGCCCAGGGCAGCATGTGCCCGGCTTGTTGTCCCGCCAGGGCGTTCTCGATGTAGGCGCGGGTCTCCTGGGGCGCGGGAACCGCCGTGAACCATAGCTCCCAGAGGTTGCCATCGCTCGCGGCGGCGGCCAGGCCGTCGTGGTGGTCCATGCCCAGAGGCTCCAGGCGGATGCCGTAGTCCTCGAGCGTCACGGGTTGGGGTGGGTTCATATCTTCCTCGTGAATGCCGCCAGCGATTATATCCGCCGGACTTTCCGTGGTCTCACCGCAGAGACCTGGACATAGCTATCGCACTTGCTTCTACATGAGAAATCCATCCCCCCCTATTGACATGCGATACGGATCGGCTCTTCCCATAAGCCCATGTGGACAGTCCATGAGCTTCTGTGTTCATCCGATGAGCTTATCGGCGCGGAAACAAGGCCATGCACTCGTCCGATGGCCTTCCGGGATCAGGCCATGGGCTTATCCGCCGCGACTTAACGCCATCGGCTCACCACAGGGTTCCATGTGGCGGCTCCATAAGCTCGATGCCGCACCTACGAAGTCGAAGTGGCCGCGGCCGCCGTAGTGGTAGTGGCCGCGGCGGACCCAGTGGTCACAGCCGCGGCGGACCCGGCGGTCACGGCGGCGGCGGGGGCTGCGACTTTCGCGGCGGCAGCGGTCGCCGCCGCGGCCTGGATCGCGATGTGGTAGACCATCTTGTTCCTGCTTGCGCAGTTGACGTCTTCGGCCAGGATGATGTCCCAGATCGCGGATCCTCCGCTGCCAGATTGACCTTTGTGGAATCCCTGGATTTTCTTACCATCAGCGGTTTCGTAATCCCCGCTTTGGAGCTGCGCATAGGCCGTGTCGAAGTCCGCCGTGCTCACAACGAAGCTCGTACTGACCTTCCTGTCGGCGGTAGGTCCGCCATGGCCGGTGTGGAAAGGCTTGAAGAGATATTTCGACCAGTTCTTGAGCTCAGCCTCGACCGACGTGACGAGTTGAGCGGCGGAAAGCACCGTGGCCCCCGATCCGGCGACCGCCTTGCCTTCCGCGGAAGTAGTGGCGGCGGCCGGTTGGAGGACCTTGGACCGGGCGGGGAGAATCCGGGAAGCGACGATCCTGCCCTGAACGACGGGGTTCGCGTTTGCGGCGAGGGCTTCCCGCACGTGAGCGGCCTGCGGACGACTCCGGGGAGACTCGGGAAGCTTGGCCTGGAGGGGCGCCACAGCCCGACTGACGTGGGGCGCCAGCACGCGGGCAGGCACCTGCGGAGGCGCGGGGGGACCAGGCGGTTTGCGCATCGGGAGTCGCTCCTGCGGCAATTCTACGCCATCGCGCCGGTTCCCTCCCGATCCTGTAGGATAGAGGCGTCAACGAAGACAACCGCCGCCGCCGCCCTGTCCCGGGGCCGGCGTATCTCAGGAGATGATCGACGTGAACCGCCGGACGATCTTCTTGTATGTCTGCCTTTCCTCCCTCCTGCTCCCCGCCGCGGGCGCCCAGACGCAGGCGCCGCCGACCTGGTACACCGTCCGCCCCGGAGATTCCCTGGAGACGATCGCCGCCCGCTTCCTGGGGACGTCCCAGCGCTGGCCCGAGATCCACCGCCTCAATCCTGACATCGCCAATCCCAACCGGATCGAGCCGGGGCTGCGCATCCGCATGCCCGGCTTCCTGCCCGCGCTCCCGGCCGCCCGCGTCAACCGGATCTCCCGGCGCGTCGAGGCCAAGCCCTCCCCCATCGCCTGGGAAAGCGCCCAGGTGGGCGACGTGCTGGTGGAACGCGACGGCGTGCGCACGTATCAGAAGTCGTCCGCGGAGATGCAGTTCACGGACGGCGCCCGGGTGGTGGTGACCGAGGACTCGCTGGTCTTCCTCCGCAAGTCGGGCTCGACGCTGCGCGGGGTCGAGCGGAAGTCCATCGAGATCGTCGAGGGCCAGGCGGATCTGGAGGCCCGTTCGGGTCCGGCGCCGCAGGCTCCCGAGGTGGAGGTGCTGATCGGCGGCACGCGCGCCACGTCCAGGCCCGGCCCGGCGGGGACCTCGCAGGCCCGCGCCCGCAAGGCGGAGGGGGGCGGCGCCAAGGTGATGGTCTACGGCGGCGCGGGAGAGGTCGAGGCCGGCGGCGCCCGCGTCGAGGTGGCGGAGGGGATGGGCACGTCGGTGGAGGCGCAGGGGCCGCCGTCGCCGCCCGAGAAGCTGCTGCCCGCGCCGCGCCTCGGCGACCCGGAAGCCGGCAGCGAGCGGGCCTGCGCCGATCCGTGGCTCTCCTGGGAGGCGGTGCCGGAGGCCGCGTCGTACACGGTGGAGGTCTGCCGCGACGCCGGCTGCGCCGAGCTGGTGGACCGCCGGCCGGGCCATTCCGGTCCGCCCTGGCGCCCGGCCGCCCTGCCCGTGGGCGATCTCTACTGGCGGGTCACCGCCCGCAGCCGCTCGGGCCTGGACGGCTATCCCAGTCCGACGGCGGCGCTGCGCGTCACTTCCGACCGCACGGAGCTGCCGGCGCCCTCGGGCTCGCTGCAGGTGACGGGACCGCAGGTGCGCGTGGGTGAGAAGCTGATCGTCGCGCCCGCCGCGCGGGTCGAGGTGGCGGCCACCGACGCCAACGGCGCGCCGGCCCGCTGGATCCCGGTCGTGGGGGGCCGCGAGGAGACGGCCTGGCCCGCGGCCTGGACGCCCGGCGAGCAGGTGGCCGAGGCCATCGCGCTGGACGGCTGCGGCAACCGGGGCGCCGTGGCGCCGGTCGCCTTCGTGGTGGACGCCGAGCCGCCGGTCCTGAAGCTGGAGGTGGGGGACCGGGAGTACCACCGGGAACGGCTGGCGCCCGACAGCGAGTCGGACCGCCGGCGCCTGAAAGGGCGGCGGAACACCAAGCACTTGCGGGAAGACTGGTCTTCGAACGCCGGCGTCCTGCGCGTCGCCTTCCCCTGGCTCAAGAAGGAGAAGGACGCCCAGGCCGTCGAACGCTCCGTCACGGTCACCAGCACCCATCCTCAGGCGTTTGTGGCCGTGCCGGACACGGAGGTCAGCGTCGACGGCAAGGCCGTCGCCCCCAACGGCGCCGGCGGCATTCTCTGGATCGCCGTCGAGGACGCCGGAGCCGGCGTCGACCAGGTGGTCCTCAATGCCCGGACCGAGGGCGAGCGGGTGGTGCTGGAGGTGGAGGCGAAGGATCTGGTGGGGAATGTGAGCCGGCAGGAGGTGGTGTTCAGGCAGGCGGCGGGGGCGGCGGCGGAGTGAGGGCGAAAAGGACCTGAAGGACACCAAGGACACCAGGGACACCAGGGACGACAAGGACAACTTCCCCCGTCCTTGAAGTCCTTGGTGTCCCTGGTGTCCTTGGTGTCCTTGGTGTCCTTAAAGGGCTCCCCTACCGCCGCGCCAGCTCCACCCGCGCCGTCGGCACCCACTGCGCCTCTATGGTGAGCTCCGGCGGCTCGGCCAGCTCCACCGTGGGCTCCTCGCCGGGGTAGCGCCAGCGGGCGTTGCGGGCGGCGGCCATGCGTTCCAGGTCCTCGGCCAGGGCGGCGGCGTTCGAGGGGCGGCGGACGGGGTCGCGCTCGAGCAGGAGGAGGACCAGGGTCTCCAGCTCGGCGGGCACGCCGCCGGGCACCCGCGATGAGAGTGGCCGGATCACCCCGGAGAGCGTGGTCTTCATGATGTCCGACACCTCCAGGCCGCCGAAGGGCCGGGAGCCGCAGAGACACTCGTAGAGGATCACGCCGAGGGCGAAGAGGTCGCCGGCCTTGCCCTGGCCGTCGCCCAATAAGGCTTCGGGCGGCAGGTAGCCGGGCGTGCCGAAGACCCGGTCCCGGGTCTGGCTGGCCGCGGCCACCATGTCGGCGATGCCGAAGTCCGCCACCTTGATCGAGCCGTCCTTGCCCAGCAGAACGTTGGCGGGCTTCATGTCGCGGTGGACGACCTCGCGGGCGTGGGCGGCGGCGAGGCCGCGGGAGACGGCGGCGGCCAGGGGGATCACCTGGTCCGGGTCCAGCCGCACCTTCCACAGCAGCAGCCGCTCCAGGCTGATCCCCTCCACCAGCTCCATGGCGATGAAGGCCCCCTCCGGCGCCTCCGCCACGTCGTAGATCCCCACCACGTTGGGATGGCTGAAGCGGGCCGCCGTGACCGCCTCCTGGACGAGCTGCGCGATGGCGGCCCGCCGCTTGTCCGGCGGCAGGTCGTCCCCCACGCGCACAGTCTTGAGGGCCACCGGGCGCTGGAGCCTGGGGTCCCAGCCGCGGAAGACGGAGCCCATGCCGCCGGTGGCCAGCAGCTCCAGGACCTGGTAGCGGCCGAGGAAGACGTTGTCCAGCGCCTTGCGGGTGGCGAGCCCCTGGCGCAGCGCCTCGAAAGAGAGCCGCAGCTCCTGGATCTCGTCGCCGCCCTTGGCTGCCGGCCGGGCGCCGGCCAGCTCCCGCTGCTGGCGCGCCAGGTCGCGGATGGGCCGCACCACGCCGACCCAGGCCAGTCCCAGCAGGGCCGCGATGAGCGCCAGGGCCGCCCCGATCGCCCGGATCGACTGCCAGCGCAGCCGGACGGCCACGGCCTCGGCGACGCGGGCCGGCTGGCGCGAGAGCACCATCCAGCCGCCCGCCGGCGCCGGCGCGTAGGCTCCCAGCACCTCCTCGCCCTTCCGGTCCCGGTAGCGGCCCGCCCCGGCCACCCGGCCGTCCAGGGCCTGGCGCGTCATGGCGGGAGGGAAAGCGTCCAGCGACTCCACGCTGCCGAAGACCACCCGGCCGTCGGCTTCCGCGACGGCGATCTCCGCTTCGCTCCCCAGCTCCTCGGCATGGGCCACGTCCTCCAGCAGGCGCGAGCCGTCGCAGACCAGCAGCACGCGCCCGCGGTCCGCCGGCAGCGGCGCGGCGATGCGGATCACCGGCGGCCGCGCGCGCGGCACGGCGGTGACGGCCGCGTCGCCCAGCAGCTCCAGCGCCTCCTGGATCTTGCGCCGCTCGCCCTTGAGCTGCACGCGCAGGACCTCCTCCCCCGCCGCGTTCACCACGGCCACGGCCTCGACGCCCAGGGTGGACCACGCCTGGAGGCTCTGGACGAGCATCTCCTGCGCCGCGGGCGAGCGCGGATCGTCCAGCGCCGGGTTGCCGGCGAGCCCGCGGGCCAGGGCCAGGCGGGCCTCCAGGAAGGCGCCCACCCGCGCCGCGCCCGTGCGGGCGGCCAGCGCGTGGGTGCTCAGGACCTGGTCGAACAGGGCTTCGCGGTTGACCCCCACCAGCCCGAACCAGGCGAGCCCGAGGGGCAGCAGGCCCACCGCCGCCAGAGCCAGGGCGACGCGGGGGAGCAGGCGGAGACGAGGGAGCCGCGGCTTCATCCCCGGGCCTGGGGGAAGCGGTAGCCGCTGCCGCGCTCGGTCAGCACGTAGCGGGGCTTGGAGGGATTGGGCTCGATCTTGCTCCGCAGCCGGTGGACGTGGACCCGCAGCGTGTCCTCGAACACCTCGTCCGAGGGCCACAGGCGGCGCAGCAGGAAGTCGGTCCCCACCACCCGGCCGGCGCTGCGCATGAGCACGTAGAGGAGCTTGGTCTCGGTCGCGGTCAGCGCCACCGTCCGCTCACCTACCAGGGCGCGCTGGTGCGCGAAGTCGACGGACAGCCGCTCGTCCACCCGGGTGACCGGGGCCAGGGTGTAGGAGAAGTCGCCGATGCGGCGGAAGACCCGCTCGACCCGCGCCACCATCTCGCGCGGTTTGAACGGCTTGCGGATGTAATCCTCGGCGAAGCTCTCGATCGCTCCCACCACCGTCTCCTCCTCGTCGACCGAGGTCAGCATCACCACCGGCACGTCGCTCCATTCGTGGAGCTTGCGGGCGAGGGCCAGCCCGTCCAGGCCGGGGAGCAGGATGTCCACCAGGGCGAGGTGCGGCAGGCCCTGGCGCGCCACGGTCTCCAGAGCCGCCTCGGCCGTGGGGCAGGCCCACACGTCGAACCCCGCCGCCTCCAGCTCCCGGCGGATCAGGAACAGGAGGTCGGGGTCGTCATCGACGGCCAGAACGCGGCGGCCCTGCCGTCCCTGGGTGGCGCTGGGATTGCTGGACACCTCGTACCTTCCAGTATGACAACGATTGTAACCGCTTTCATCCCGTAATGTGGATCGTAAGGTTCCCTGTCTAGCATAACCCTTGAATTCCACGACAGAGGAGGTGCTGACGATGGATACTTCGCTGGCTAAGGCCTTGGCCTGGGACACCGTGGAGATGGAGCGCCAGGCGTCGGCGCGCCCGCATACGATCCGCCGGCTGCGGCCCCTGCGCGGCCAGGGCGCCGCCCAGAGCGTCCTCGAGCTGCGCTTCCAGAGCGTCGAGAACATGATCCAGGCGATGGACTCCGTCATCGGACGCGGCCTCCGCAAGGCGTCCCGGCGCCGCTGAAGAGAACGCCTTGCCGTCCGTAGTACCGCTCTGCTATGAAGGCGCGGCCATGAACCCGCCCGTGCTGCGCCGCATCCTGCTGGTGGAGGACGACCCCGACGTCCAGGTGGTGGTGACCATGGCGCTGGAGTCGATCGGCGGCTTCACCGTCCTCGCCTGCTCCTCGGGGGACGAGGCCCTGGAGCGCTTCGGCGAGTTCTCCCCCGATCTCGTGCTGCTCGACGTGATGATGCCCGGCCTGGACGGGCCGGCCACCCTGGAGGCCTTGCGGCGCCTGCCCGCGGCCGCCGGGACGCCGGTCGTCTTCATGACCGCGCGGGTGCAGGCCCACGAGGTGACCCGCTACCGGGAGCTGGGCGCGGCGGACGTGATCGCCAAGCCCTTCGATCCCATGTGCCTCTCGGACACCGTGCAGTCCATCTGGTGGTCCCTCCACTCCTGATACTTTTTCCGTGATGAACGACGAGGAGCTGCGGCGCTACTTCGCGGACCGCCTCCCCGCCCGTCTCGCCGAGATCGAAGAAGCGCTCGCCGCCGCCCGCGCCGCCGGCTGGACCGGCGAGCCCCTGCGCACCGCCCACCGCCTCGCCCACTCGCTGAAGGGGGCGGGGGAGACGTTCGGGTTTCCGGAGGTGAGCGCGGCGGGGCGGGAGTTGGAGAGGATGCTGGCGGGGGCGGTGGGCGAGGAAGAGGAGAAGAAGATTGGGGAGGTGGTGGGGCGGTTGCGGAGGGCCGCCCCTGGGACCGCCGGCGTCCCGCCGGCAACCAACTAAAAACGGAGTAAGTTGCCGGCGGGACGCCGGCGGTCCCAGGGGGGTTCAGCTCCACCTTGGCGCCGAAGCGATCTCACCCGAGCCCGGCTTCTCCTGCCAGGACTTCGCCAGCTCCGGCAGCTCGAAGGTGAAGGTGGTCTCCCCGGGCTCGCTCTCGAAGCCGATCTGGCCGCCGTGGCGCTCGACGATCGCCTTGGAGATGCTCAGCCCCAGGCCGGTTCCGCCCTTCTGGCGCGTCGAGGAGCTGTCCGCCTGCGCGAAGCGCTCGAAGACGCGGGGCTGGAACTCCGGCGAAATCCCCTTGCCGTGGTCCGTCACCGAGATGCGGACGCGGCCCGCCTCGCCGCGGCGGACGGCGATCTCCACCGTGCCGTCCCGGGGCGAGAACTTGGCGGCGTTGGAGAGCAGGTTGGTCATCACCTGCAGGACGCGGTCGGCGTCGGCCCAGACCCGCGCCCCCTCCACCGGCTCCACGATCCGCAGCTCCACCCCCAGCTCCTCGGCGTAGGCGCGGTTGACGTCCACCGCCTGCTCCACCAGCGGCATCAGCTCCAGCGCCGCGAAGCGGAATCCCATGGTCCCCGACTCGATCTTCTCCACGTCCAGCATGTCGTTGACCAGCCGCACCAGGCGCTCGCAGTTCTTGGCGGCGATCTCCACCAGTTGCCGCGCCTTCTCCGGCAGCTCGCCGGCCACGCCGCCCGCGATCAGCCCCAGCGAGCCGCGGATGGAGGTCAGGGGCGTCCGCAGCTCGTGGCTGACCACCGACACGAAGTCGTTCTTCATCTGCTCGACCCGCTTGCGGTCCTGGATGTCGCGCGCCACGGCGTAGAAGAGCTCCCGCTCGCTGTGGGCGCTCGCCCGCCAGGAGAGCCAGCGCCAGGTGCCGTCCTTGGACAGGTAGCGGTTCTCGAAGTCCAGGGTGCCGCCGCCCAGGATCAGCCGCCGGGCCTCGGTCGCCGTCGACTCCCGGTCGTCGGGATGGACGAACTCGACGAAAGGCCGCGCCTTCAGCTCCTCGACCGTGAAGCCGAGGACCCGCTCCCAGGTAGCGTTGAGGTGCTTGAAGTAACCGTCGAAGCTGGCGATGCAGAGCATGTCCCGCGACATGTCGAAGAACCGGTTGCGCTCCTGCTCGGCGTGCGTCCGCTCCTCGATCTCCGCCGTCAGGGCGGCGTTGATGCGGGCCAGCTCGGCGGCGCTCTCGTCCGCCCGGCGGAACAGCGCGTAGACGTTGGCCAGCACCCCCACCAGCACGCACAGGTAGCTCAGGCTCTTGGCGATATGCCCGGCCTCGGTCGGGGCGTCGAACGGCCGCGCGGCGAAGGGCATGAAGGCGACCTGGGCCATCAGCCCGAGCACCAGCGACAGCGTCACCCAGTGCCCCAGCCCGCTCTCGCGCCAGCTCCCCCGCCACAGGTAGCGGGCGACGGCCAGCAGGAAGAAGGCCGCCGGGATCAGCTCGGCCGGCCGCTGGAACATATCGTCCGGAAAATAGGCGCTCGGCAGCGGCGTGAAGATGAAGAAAAGCAGGCAGGCCAGCGCCACGGTGGCCACCAGCGCGTAGACCGCCCGCTGATTCAGCGGCCTCTGCGGCGTCTCCTCCGGTCCCACTCCCGGCGCGCTGAGCCAGAGGAAGAACCCCAGGAAGAGCCGCGAGGCGAACCAGCTCCAGGGGCTGACCGACGTGAGGTCGGGATCCTCGAAGCGGCCGGGGAACGGCGCCGTGGCGATGGCGTGGTAGGCGTCCAGCAGGGCCGTGCCGGCGAAGATCGCTCCCAGCAGCAGGGAGGTGTTGCTGCGGCGGCTGTAGAAGCGGACCAGGGCGAGGATGGCGACGCCCAGGGCGAGCATCGCCGCCACGGTCTCGTGCAGGGTGTGCAGGTAGGCGTTGCCGTTCCAGCGGAGGCCCCGCAGCCAGGGAGCCAGGGCCAGGCAGAGGGCGGCCACCGCGACGTAGGAGACGGCTCTGCGGACGGCGACCGCCATCGGGAGCGGCGGCGCCTCCGCGCGGGTCGGCGTCAGCGGCCAGGCATCCACGTCGACCAGGATATCTGATATCTATTGCGCCTCGAGGGGTGTATGATGCGCTTTCACGGTGAGGGAGTCGAAGGGAGGCTTTCCATGGACCACCACTCACTGACGGATCGAAGAGTTTTCCTCAAGCGCACAATCCAGGGGGCGGGCCTGGCGTTCGCGGCGCCCGCGATCCTGTCGGCGCTCGGCCCCGGCGCCCTCCAGGCCCAGACCAGCGGTCCCAGCGGCGCTCCGGCTGGTGTCGCCGGGCAGGGCTACGGCAATCCTCCTCGGTAAAACCGGGGCGGCAAGGGCCTACCACTCGTTCCGCTGCACCACCGGCAACTGGAGCGCCCGCTCGCGGTCGAGGTCGAGCGATCCCACGTGCAGGGCGAGAGGGGATTGCACCCACTTGTAGATCGAGCGGGTGAAGAGGACAGCGAAACGCCGGGCCCAGGATTCCAGCTTTCCAGGCTCCACCTCCGGGAAGGCGGCGCGCAGTGCAGCCGCCACTTCGTCCGGCGACAGTTTCTCCCCCGCGTACAGGTACAGGCAGGTATCCAGCACCGCGAACGGCATCAGCTCGTCTTCCGCCGTCTGCGCTTCGGCCAGCTCCGGGCCGGGCTCGGTTTCCAGCGTGCGGCGGATGCCCGCGAATCCGAAGCGCTGGTGGAACCGCTCCAGCAGCGCCACCACCACCGTCTTCGGCACGTTGGCGATCACCGACAGGGCCCCCTCCAGGTCGCCGCCGATGGTCGTGTACCCCACCGCCTTCTCGCTCATGTCGCCGGTCTGGAGGAACAGCGCTCCGGAGCTGTTGGCCCAGTTCCACATGCGGCCGGCCCGCAGGCGCGCCTGGACGTTCTGCAGCGTGACCGGCGTCGGCTCCCCGCCCCGCAGCATCCGCCGCGTCGCCTCCGCCTCGCGGTCGAAGGCCTCCTCGATGGGCTCCACCAGCAGGGGGACCTCCAGCTCCTCGCACAGGGTGGAGGCCGCGTCGCGCGTCCCCTCCCCCGAGTAGCGGGTCGGCATGTAGAAGGCGTGGATCGTGCCGGGATCTCCCTCCTCGCGGAGGAGCTGCGCCGCCCGCCAGGCGATCAGCAGCGTCAGCATCGAGTCCCGGCCGCCCGACAGGGCGATCCCCAGCAGGCGGAAGGCGCCGGACTTCCGGTAATAGTCCTTGATCCCGAGGGCCAGGGCCTCGATCAGCTCGTCCAGAACCTCCTCGCGCAGGGTGCGGGAGGGGGCTCCGTCCGCGGGGAGGAAGAGGTTCCGCCACGCCGGCGTCGGATAGGCCAGCCCCGAGCGGTCGCCCGTGGGCCGGCCGCACCGCAGCACCGGCACCGGGACCTCCTGGCGCTGGAACTCCTCGCAGTCGCTCCGCCACGTCGAGGCCTCCCGCCGCGCCCGCAGCGTGCGGTCGAGATCCACCACGCAGGAAGACCATCCTTCGCGGAAACGGGGCGCCTCCAGCATCGGGCGGCCGTTCTGGAACACGTACCCGCCGCCGTCGAAGACCAGGCCGTCCTGCGCGCCCACCCAGTTGGCGTAGGCGAGCGTCGCCTGGTTGTCCGCCGAGCGCGTGGCGAGCATCTCCCGCCGGGTGGAGGCCACGCCGACCCGGTAGGGAGAGGACGACACGTTCACCACCACCTCCGCCCCCGAGTAGCACCGCCGCCGCATGGGGCCGTCCGGGGACCAGACGTCCTCGCAGACCTCCACCGCCAGCAGGCCGAAGTCGAATTCGAAGATGGAGTCGCCCACGGGCACGCCTCCGGCTTCGAGGGCGAGCCCCGGCGCGCCGCGGGAGAACGTCCGCGCCTCATAGAAGACGTTGTAGGTAGGGAGCTTCTCCTTGGGTACGAAGCCGAGGACGGTCCCGCTGTGCACGACCGCGGCGCAGTTGAAGATCTGCCCGCCCACGGCCACGGCGACGCCGAGCACGAACACGGTGGGCAATTCCGCCGTCTCGGCCGCGAACCGCTCCAGCTCCGCCCGCTGCCCTTCCAGGAACGGCCGCCACTGGACCAGGTCCTCGGCCGGATACCCGCCCACCACCTGCTCCGAGAAGCAGCCGATCGTCACCCCCTCCGCCGCCATGGCCCGGGCCTGCGCCAGCACCCGGTCGACGTTCGACCGCACCGCCCCGACCGTGGGGTTGACGTTGCCGATCCCGATCTTCACCAGTCGCATCCGCGGGTTCCTCCCGGGGGGATCGTATCGCGAGTGGTCCTGGCGGCCTTCATGCCATCACCGATAACACGTTGAGCACCTCGCCACCCAGCGCCTGATCTCCTTCGAACCGCATCTCCCGCCGCGCCTCGTCCTTGGAGATACCCTTCGTGAACAGCCGCCACGCGATGTCCTGATCGATCACGACCTTCGCGTCAGGCATTCCTTCCGCATTCCTTCCCAGCCGCCAGCTCCCATTCTGGCGCTCCAGGAACCAGGAGCCGCCCGCTTCGCCGCTCACCTCGACTTCGAGGAGCGTTCCATCCGGCTCCTCCACGTTCCTGTACGTATGCGGAAGAGCGCGCAGGAAGGCGTCCAGCACGGGGAAGTACAGCTCCCGCTCCATGATCCCGGGCTTCCCCACCGCCAGCCGGATCTGCTGCTGGTGATGCCATCGCTCCGTGTAGTCCCGCGCGATGTCGAACCAGTTTTCCGACTGCTCCTCCCCCGCCCACGCCACGGAGAAGATCGCCGGCCCGTGCGGGTCCAGGGTCCTGAAGAACTCATACACCTCGCGGTTCGTCTCCTCCAGAAGACCGATCAGGATTCGCGGACTGATCCGCCGCGCCGCCTGGACCCAGTCGGCGTTGAGGCGGTTGAGATAATCCACCAGATCCCGATGGGAACCGATCTCCCCGGGAGGATCGCCGGAGTAGCCATCGCGATGAATGGAAAGCCGCCGGACGTTGCCGTCCAGCAGGTGCGCGGCGATGTCCTTCACGCGCCATAGCTTCGCGACCGTGGGACGGTTCCAGTCCTCGTCGTCGAGGCTCCGCAGCAGCTCGATCAGCCGGGCGTCCACTTGCGGGAAGAGCTCGGTGACGTAGAGGGGTTCGAGAGGCTTCATGATTGGATCAGCGCTTCCTCATCACGATCGTGCAGTCGTCGTCCATGTAGCCGTTGTCGATGCGGACGTCCGCCGCCAGGGAACGCGCGAAAGCGGCCACGGTCGCCGGGTGGTGCAGGACGATCCAATCGGCGTCGCCGGGAGATCTGGGAGTGCAGAGGAAATTGAAGGCCAGCGCCCGCTCCGCTGAAGCCCATGCCCGCTCGAGGGTTTCGTAGAACTGATCCTCCGGCAGCGTGCTCAGCGAGCCGGAAAAGATCACCACGTCGGCGCCGATGTCCAGGGTCTCCGGCTGCTTCACGAAATCCGCTTTGATCAGATGGAGACCTTCATACTTCCTGCGCCGGGCGGCCCGGATGGAAGAGGTTACGGCTTCGATCCCCGTGTAGCGGGACGGCACGATTCCCCGCTGGCGCAGAAATCCCAGCAGATCCGCGCGTCCGCAGCCGACGTCGAGGAGGCTCAATCCCGCCAGCGGACAGTTGCGCGCGATGGCTTCGAAGCGGATCTGCTGCGTCTCCTCGCTGTTCCAGAGCAGCGCATGGACGCCGCGCACCTTGCGCTGACGGGCCTCGTAATAGGGTCGCAGGTACTCGGGATCTTGCACGGCCATGTCGTTCCGGAGCCCCTTCATCCACGCGGCCAGTACATCATGACCATGACCCCGAGCAGGCACAGCCCGGCGCCCAGGAGATCGTAGCGGTCGGGGACGACCCGTTCGACGCCCCATCCCCAGAACACCGACATGGCGATGAAAACGCCGCCATAGGCCGCGTAGGTCCGCGCGAAATGAGCGGGCTGCAGCGTGGGGATGATCCCGTACACCACCAGCAGCAAGGCCCCCGCCACTCCCGTCCAGCCGCTCCGCCCGCCCCGGACCCACATCCAGATCAGATACCCGCCGCCGATCTCGCACAGTCCGGCGAGAAGGAAGAAGAACACCGATTTCGCGATCATGCCGATGCGGCCCTCCTTTGAGCAGGGGCTATGCTACGCGATCAAGGGGGGCCCGCGGGCTGGCGGTCACGATCCGGGGGCCCTCGGGTCCGGGCCCCCGGTCACCGTCCTACATCGGCGGCTCTTTGCAGACGTCGCCCAGGGCCTGGACGCTCACGCCGGCCCGGGCGGCTTCGCAGGCGTTGCCGTAGACCTTGCTGTCACAGCCGCAGACCGGATCGTAGATCTCGGGGCAGGCCTCCGGGCGCGTCGCGCAGGTGCCCTTGGCGCTGCACTGGCCCGTGGGCCGGGAGCAGAACTGGCCCTTGCCGCACTCCGAGCTCTTGGTGCAGGTGCCTTCGCAGGCGCCCGCGCTCCGGACGTTCACCCCGGCCATGGCCGCGAAGCAGAAGTTGCTGTAGGTCATGCCGTCGCAGCCGCAGACGGGATCGAAGAACAGCGGGCAGATCTGCGGCCGGACCACGCACGTGCCGGGGCCACCGCACTTGCCCGCGCGGGACTGGCAGTACTGGCTGCGGTCGCACTCGCCGTTGTCCTTGCAGGCCTTGCCCGTCGGCTTGTCCTGCTGGGCCGAGGCCACGGACAGCGAAGCCACCACCGCCACGATGAGGAACAGGACCTTGAAACATCGACCGTTCATGGACCACCTCCTCGGGAATCGGGACGCAGGTCCCGGGTTGAGCCCGGGCTCGGCCGCGCACCGGCCGGCCCGGAACGGAAGCGGCAGGAAAACGGAACCGAAGGTCAGGACAGCTTGGCGGGACCTTCTCTAACTCTGTTTTTAAGAGAGTACCACAGGCCCGCGACGCCACGCCCTAACCGCCGGCCGGGCCGTCCTCCCCTTTCCCGCCCCAGGTTGAAACCGTGGGGCTACGTACGGATGTGCCTGAAGGCACGGTCCGAACCGTCCCTTGAGGGACAATCGTGCGTAGCCCCATGGTTTCAACCTGGGGCGGCGAAGGCCACGGCGTCGGCTTGTCAATAGATAACGGCACGGTTATGCTTCGGAAAAATTCCGAACTGTTCCGAGATCATGGCACATACTTATTCCTATCTTCTCTACCATCTCGTCTTCTCAACCAAGCAACGGGTTCCTTCCATCAACGACGCTCTTCGCCTGCCTCTCTATGAGTACATGGGAGGGATCGTCCGGCAGAATGGCGGCGCCTTGCTGGAGATCGGCGGGATGCCCGACCATGTCCATCTTCTGGTGAGACTCAAGACAGATCCCTCGGTCGCGGCCGTAGTCCAGAAGATCAAGGGGAAATCCTCGAAGTGGGTCAACGACAGCGGGCTTCTCCAAGAGAGCTTCCGTTGGCAGCAGGGGTACGGGGTGTTTTCCGTCAGCGGGTCAGGAGCCGAGAAAGTCCGGCGCTATCTCCGAAACCAGCAGGAACATCACCGTAAGGTGGGCTACATCGATGAGTTGATCACTCTCCTCAAACGCCATCACATTCCCTATAGGTTGGAGGATTTGTTGGACTGAAAGGCGCTGCCTTCCCGTTCCCGGCCCGCCCGCGGTCAGGTCAGCCAGGCCAGGGCCAGTCAGCCAGGCCAGTCAGGTCAGCCTCCGCCGCCCCAGGTTGAAACCGTGGGGCTACGCACGGATGTGCCTGAAGGCCCGGTTCGAACCGTCCCTTGAGGGACAATCGTGCGTAGCCCCATGGTTTCAACCTGGGGCGGCGGAGGCCACGTCGCATCCGGGCCCCGGGCCCGGACGGATCGGCGAACCCCCTCCCCTACCGCCCCTTCGTCGCCGGAGCCCCGGCGGCGTCCGTCTTCCCCGCCTCCACCCGCTCCGGCGCCGGCGAGGGCACCGTCACGGTCATCCCGGCCAGCGACGCCTGGCCCTTGCGGGAGAAGTCGATCGATTCCCCCAGGATGCGCACGGCTTCCTGGTCGGCGTGGAAGCCCATGGAGTTCTCGGCTTCGATGAAGTCGAGGAAGAACTGGGCCTTGCGCTGGAAGTCCCGCGCCTGGGTGAGACGGTCCGCCGGCGCGCCCGCGGCCTGCGCCTTCTTGATGTCGGTGATCAATGCGATCACGGCGTCCATGGCCAGCCCGCGCATCCGGTAGGTGCGCTCCTGGATGGTCTCGACGCGCGACTTCAACTCCTCCTCCGACCACTTGTGGCAGGTCTGGCAGGCGTTGTTGAGGTTGAGCACGGGGCTGCGGACGTGGTGGTCGCTGATCTTCAGCGCGCCCACCCGCGTGTAGGGCATGTGGCAGTCGGCGCAGGTGACGCCGCTCCTGGCGTGGATGCCCTGGTTCCACATCTCGAACTCGGGATGCTGCGCCTTCAGCACCGGCGCGCCGCTCTCCTTGTGCTCCCAGTCCTTGAAACCCTGCTCGTCGTAATAGGCCAGGATCTGGTCCACCTTGAGGCCGTTGTGCCACGGATAGACCAGCCGCTTCTCCTCGCCCTTGAAGTAGTACTCGACGTGGCACTGGCCGCAGACGAAGGCGCGCATCTCCTGCCGCGTGGCCATGGCGTTGACGTCGTAGCTCTCGATTCCCTGGGAAGCCTTGAACGTCCGGATGCCCTCGATGAAGCCGGGCCGGGTGACGCGGAGCTGCATGGTCTGCGGGTCGTGGCAGTCGATGCAGGAGACCGGATGGCGCACGAGCTTGCGGGCTTCCTGATAGGGCATCGGGTTCAGCTTCTCGAAACCCTTGATGATGTCGCCGTCGCCCGCCTTCTTGTACGGGACGTAGACCGAGGCGTGGCAGTGCAGGCAGGTGCCCGGCTGCTGCTTGACGATCTGCCGCTCGGTGAAGGTCTGGTCCTCCAGCATGAAGGCGTGGCCGCGCTCTTCGCGGAAGTCCTTGGCGAAGGCGTAGCCGGCCCAGAGGGTCTTGAGGCGCGGGTCCTCCTCCAGGCGGGACTGCGCGACGATCGAGCGCGGGTCCGCGTTCGTGGGCTCGCGCGGCACGGCCTCGCTGCCGCCGTAGCGGGTCCTCACCTGGTCGACGGTGCGCCGGTAGCCGTCGTATTCGAGCGGGAAGTTCTTGCCCCAGACCGCCGGGTCCTCGGTGTCGTCGGTGATCTCGACGACGCGGTAGAACGGCGTGCGGGCCTCCTGCTTGCGCTCGAAGATGTTGACCAGCAGGGCGGTGACGCCGGCGGCGGCGAGCGCCGCGATGACGGCGGTCAGGGCGATCAGCTTCCAGCCTTTCCTCTCCATATCTCTTTCACCTCGCCTCGTCAGGGATGTCCCACGTCGGAATGGCAGCGGATGCAGGAGACCTGGTTGTCAGGATCGTGCCCGCCGCCTTCGATCGCCAGGACCATCATCTGGTGGCACTTCCGGCAGGCCTTCTCGGTCACCTCGCGGTTGCCCGCGGTGATCTGGATGGGTTCGTGGAACCAGCCGGTCGTGAACGCGTAGGAATGATGAAAACCGTTCGACGCCTTGGTCATGTACTTGGGCACCGTCCCCGGCGGCGTGTGGCAGTCGTTGCAGACCGCCACCGCGTGGTGGGGCGACACCAGCCAGCCGTCGTACTGCTCCTGCATGATGTGGCAGTTGGCGCAGGCCCGCGGATCGTTGGTCATGTACGACGCCCCCTTCGCGTAGACGAAGGTGTAGGCGCCGACGCCGATGAACAGCCCGATGGCGGCGCCCATCGCGATCTTGAGGACGGTCCCGGTCGTCATGCGATAGATCCAGATCCAAAAAAGGTGCCAGCCGCCGGCCTCACCACCGGTAGTGCCCCAGGATCTGGAAGGCGTACAGCACGTCCTCCTTGCGGGCGCCGGCGCCGATGTTGTGGATGGCGTAGCGGCGGCCGGCTCCGGGCACGCGGTCCTCGGCCACGACGCCGATGTGGTAGAGACCGTTCGACAGGCGCCAGGCCACGACGTCCCCGGGCTCGTAGGGCGCGTCGAGGGCCAGGCTCTTCCCCTTCCGCTCGAAATACTTCATGAGGTTGGGGACGCGGCGGTGGTCGATGTTGCGGTCCGTCCGCCGCAGGCCCCAGTTGCGGGGATAGGCGGCGAAATTCCTTTTCATGTCCTCGTGGACCTCGACCTGGAGGTCGATCCCGGCGGCGCGGAAGGCGCGCACGACCACGTCCGCGCAGACGCCGCGCTCCAGGGGAACGTCGCCGCCGGGATAAGCAAGGCTCACGTACGAGGGATCATAGAGTGTGGTGACGCCGATCTGACGGGCGGCGGCCCGGGCGATCGTGCTCCGCGCGTCGGCGTCGGCGGCGGCGAGGACGGCGGTGAGAACCAGCAGCAGCGGGACACAGGCGATCCGGATCACGCGCATCGAGGTCTCCGTAACGGACCTGAGCTCTGGGCCGTCTAATGACGTACAAGGGTACCATCCGGAGGGCTCCCCATGCGCGTGAAGCTTTTCCTGGCCGTCGCCTTCTCCGTCCTTCCCCTCCCCGCCTTCGCCGGGCCGCCGCCCACCGAGGTCCAGCCGGTGCGGGAGACGCTGCACGGCGTCGAGATCGTCGATCCCTACCGCTGGCTGGAAGGGAGCGCGGGTCTGGAGGGCGGCAAGACCGACGCGGCGCTCGACGCCCGGGTCTCGGCGTGGACGGACGCCCAGAACGCCTACACCCGCTCGGTGCTCGACCGCCTGCCCCGGCGCCAGGAGATCGAGGCGCGGTTCCGGGCGATCGAGAGCAACTCGTTCCGCTGGGGGGTGTTCCAGCGCGGCGACTGGACCTTCCATTCCCAGATCGACGAAGGCCGGCAGCAGGCGGTGCTGATGGCGGCGCGGGGCGGCGGCGAGCCCCGTGTGCTGATCGATCCGGCGCAGCTCGATCCCAGCGGTCTGACGACCCTCGCCTGGGCCCGGCCCAGCCCCGACGGCCGCCTGGTGGCGTTCGGCCTGTTCCGGGCCGGCGACGAGAACGCCACGCTCTATCTCGTGGAGACGGCGACCGGGACCTGGCTGGCGGACGAGATCGCCAACAAGACGCGCGAGGTCGAGTGGCTGCCGGACGGCTCCGGATTCCTCTACAACCACCTGGAGGACGTCGCCAACCCCAGCTCGCGGCGCGTCCGCTTCCACCGCGTGGGCACCCACCCGCGGCAGGACCGCACGCTGATCGCGCAGGACAAGCAGGGCCCCGGCGCCGGGACCTGGGGACCGTTCGCGCACGTCAGCCCCAACGGTAAGTGGGCGATGGTCGGCCACTGGATGGGCAGCAGCGTCAACGACCTGTGGGTGGTGGACCTGCGGCGCTGGCTGGCGGAAGGGGGCGAGGCGGTGCGGCGGCCGATCGTGGTCGGCCAGCAGGCGCAGAGCGGCCTGTCGGACGTGTACGAGCCGGGCGATCCCATCGTGGGCGACACGCTCTACATGACGACCACGCTCGGCGCCCTCAACAAGCGGGTGGTGGCGGTCGATCTGAACGATCCCGATCCCAGGAAGTGGCGGGAGGTGATCGCGGAGAAGAAGGACGCGGCGCTCCAGAACCTGCTGCTGGCCAAAGACACGCTGGTGGCGGTCTATCTGAAGAACGCCAGCACGCGCATCGAGCGCTTCGGCCTGGACGGCGCGCCCAAGGGCGAGCTTCCCCTGCCGGGGATCGGCACGGCGGGGATCACCACCACGCCGGGCCGCGGCGAGGCCTTCCTCAGCTACAGCAGCTTCAACGAGCCGCTGGGCCTCTACCGGGTGGACGTGGCGACGGGCGAGCGGACGCTGTGGTGGCGCGGGCAGTCTCTGGTCGATCCCGCGGCGATCCAGGTCGAGCAGGTCTGGTATCCGTCGAAGGACGGCACCCGCGTCAGCATGTTCCTGGTCCACAAGAAGGGATTGAAGCTGGACGGCTGCAATCCCGCGCTCCTGCTCGGCTACGGCGGCTTCGGCCTGTCGATGACGCCGGCGTACAACGGCTTCGCCCTGCTCTGGGTGGACGCGGGGGGCGTCTTCGCGCTCCCGAACCTGCGCGGCGGCGGCGAGTACGGGGAGGCGTGGCACCAGGCCGGCATCCTGGACCGCAAGCAGAACGTCTTCGACGATTTCATCGCCGCCGCCGAGTGGCTGGTCGCCAGGGGCTACACGCGTCCGGAGCGGCTGGCGGCCAACGGCGCGTCGAACGGCGGGCTGCTGATCGGCGCGGTGGCGACGCAGCGGCCGGACCTCTTCGCCGTCGCCATCGCCGGCGTGCCGCTGCTCGACATGACGCGGTACCACAAGTTCCTGCGCGCCCGGAACTGGATCCCCGAGTACGGCTCCAGCGCTGATGCGCGCCAGTTGGCGTTCCTGCTCCGCTATTCGCCGTACCAGAACGTCAGGCAGGGGGTGAGATACCCGGCCCTGCTGATGACGGCGGGCGAGCGCGACGAGCGGGTGCACCCCCTGCACGCGCGGAAGATGACGGCCCGCCTCCAGGCGGCCACGGCGGCTGATCCGGCGACGCGGCCGATCCTGCTCTGGGTGGAACGCGACACCGGGCACGGCCTGGGAGCCTCCAGGGACCAGGGGATCGCCTCGGCCGTCGACGAGCTGGCGTTCCTGATGTGGGGGGCGGGGATGGGAAGGGAGTGTGGGAAGTAAGGCAGGAACAGCAAGGACCTAAAGGACATAAAGGACCTAAACGACATAAACGAAAAGGACTTGAAGGATGCCGTTGGCGTCCTTCAAGTCCTTTGGGTCGTTCAGGTCCTTTAGGTCGTTTAGGTCCTTCGGGTCCTTTTTTCTACAGCTCGTCTTCGCCCTCTTCGTCGATCTCGGGCTCGTCGAGCGGCTGGCCGGCCAGAACCCTTTCGAATCGTTCCCGCACGTCCGCCGTGGGCTCTTCGCGGAGGCCGCGGCGCAGGGCCATCTCGGTGTCGGGCTCCCAATTCTCGCGTCCCCAGCGGGAGAGCGCGTTCAGGGCCATGTTGCGGTTGCGCACCACCGGGCTGCGCAGGCCGGCGCGGATGAAGTCCCAGCCCTGGCCGGGGAAGCGGCGGAGGTCCTGCAGGATGAAGTCGAGGTGGTTGTGCGGCGCGTGCTCGGGCCCCAGTCCGAGCAGGTCGGCCGGGCCGGTGGCGATCGACTCCAGGTCGATCCTCTCGCGGCCCACGGCGAGCACGCTCTCGATGCGCTCGGGATCTTCGGTCTGCATCACCTGGTACCAGCAGGCCTCGCCGCGCTGAAGCCGCTCGAAGTAGCGGTCCCAGACCTCGATCCCCAGCACCCGGGCCGCCTGGGCCGCGCGGGAGAACGCGTGGTCGTCGTCCGACGCCAGGCCTTCCCGGACTCGGGCCGGCCATTCCGGACGGCCCAGGATCTCTTCGCACTGCCGCCGCAGGCGCCGCGCCAGTTGCGGCGTCCAGCCGCGCTCCTCGCGCGCGCTCAGGTCGGAGTCCTCGGCGTCGAGGAAGCGGTGGACGGCGTCCACGGCCAGGAAGTGGTCGAGGGTCTGGGCGCGGGCGCGCATCAATTCCAGGAAGCGGGCGGTCACCGCGGCGCCGTCCTCGTAGTCCTCCATGTCCTCCGCCGGTCCGCCTTCGGCCAGGGCGCGGACCAGGTCCACCGCCGCGGCCAGCACGTCCTCCTCGGGCGGGTCCTTGTCCAGCCGCGACTTGAGGTTCCCGGCCCGGGCGCAGAGGCAGGCCGTGTACTCCAGCATGATGCTGTTCCGGTATCCCTCGGCCAGGAGCCAGCGGCGGATGCGCGGGTCCCGGGTGTCGGCCAGCCTCTCGACGGTCTGGATGCGGCCCCAGCCGGAGACGTTGCGCGCCAGCTCCCAGAGCGTCTCGTCCGGCCTCTCCAGGGCGCTCGCGAGGGCGACCGCGGCGTAGAGGGTGAACTCCTCGTGACGGCCGAGGGTCAGGAAGAGGTCGCGGTCCTCGCCGCCCGAGAAGAGCCCGAGCAGGGCGATGCCGACTTTGACGGGCTCGCGGTCCGGCGCCTGCGTGGCCAGCCAGTGGGCGAACATGCGCAGCCGCCCGGCGTGGATCGAGTTGTCGGCCCGCAGCCGCTTCAGGAGCGGGTCGACGACGTCGAGGGCGTTCTCCTCGCGGAGCAGGGAGTAGAGGTTGCGGACGCGCGCGGGGTCGGCGCGGATGAGCGCCTCCCGCAGCAACGCGTAGATGTCGTCGGCGGCGTCGGAATTGGCGTCGGGGTCGCCGCCGAAGTGATGCCCGAAGGAGCCGTCCATGCCGCCGGGCACCCAGTGGATCTCGGAGTCGCGTTCGGTCTCGTCCGGCAGCGGCTCGCCGCCGGGCGCGAGGCCGGGCCGGCCGGGATCGATGTGCCGGCGGACGTGCTCGTAGATGGCGGGCCGGTCGCCCCACACCGCGTCGGGCGCGGGCGGTTCCCACTCCGGCCGGAACCAGCTCAGCAGGCCGGGCACGACGGGGCTCCCGGGGGGTCAGCTCGATGATGCATTGAGCTGACCCTATCACTTTAAGCGGGCTTCAGATCCCCCTCCGCCGCCGGTTTTCCCGTCTCCGGCTTCGGCTTCGCGGGGGGCGCCGCCACCACCGATTCCGTGCGCTCCAGCGTCCGGCCGGGCGCTTCGCGGCCGTCGATCCACGCGGTGTCCATGGGATAGACCAGGGGATCGAAGATCACGAAGTAGAAGTGCCAGACGAGGATCGCGAGCGTGGCCAGCACCGCTTCGTAGAAGTGGACCACGGTCGCGAAGTCGGCCATCCAGCCCGGGAACCACCGCAGGGTGAAGTTCTCGAACCAGAGCAGGAAGCCGGTGACGGCCATCACCGCGGTGCCCCACACCAGAGCGAGGTACTCGGCCTTCTCGGGATAGCCCACGGCCGGCGAGTGCGGCAGGCCCTCGCCCTTGCCGAAGAACCACTTCACCCGTTCGACGAATTCGCGGACGTCCGCTTTGCCGGGCCACATGGCCTTGATGCAGGCGCGGGCCTTGCGGTCCACGGCGATGTGGACGAAGTGGAAGGCGAACGCCGCCAGCATGGCCACTGCGGCGACGCGGTGCACCAGCGCGCGCGGATCGAGCCCGTTGCCGCGGCCGGCGAACGGCGCCGCCCACCAGGCCTCCGGGTACTTCAGAGCGAAGCCCGTGTAGGCCAGCACGATGAAGCTCGCCATCATCACCACGTGCGCGATGCGGAAGCCCTTGTACATCCGCACCGGCCGCTCCGCCAGCGGGATCGCCGGCCGCGCGAGCGGCAGCTTCATCTTGCGGCGCAGGTCGAGCAGGTTGTGCAGGACCATGCCGCCGATGACGATCCAGATCAGCCACAGGTAGATCCGCCGCGCCCAGAAGACCGCGGGCTCGTGCCGCTCGCTGGGCAGGGAGTGGACGGGGCCGATGGCGAACCGGGCGCCGGCCCCGGGGTGGCACTGGCCGCAGGTGGCCGGGAGGTTGGCCTTGTTGACCCGGGAGCGCGGATCGGAGGACGGCAGGATGCCGTGCACGCCGTGGCAGGAGGCGCAGTTGGCCACGGTCTGGTCGCCGGCCCGTCCGGCGAGGCCGTGGAAGCTGTCCTCGAAGGCGCTGACCGTGTGCCTCTCGATGTCGAACTTCTCGGTCAGGCGCAGGTCGCCGTGGCAGCGGCCGCAGGTCATCTTCGGCAGGTTGGTGGCGAACACCGGGGAGCCGGGCTCGGAGGGCCCCAGGATGCGGTGCTCGCCGTGGCAGTCGGTGCAGACCGGGGCCTCGCGGAGACCCCGCGCCGCCGCCTGGCCGTGGATCGAGGTCGCGAAGACCTTGGCGATCTCGCCGTGGCAGGCGCCGCACATCTCGGGCACCCGCTGGTGGTTGACCTGGGACACCGGATCGGCGGCCGGACGGATGTCGTGGCTGCCGTGGCAGGAGTTGCAGGTCGCGGCCTCCTTGCCCGCCGCCAGGGCGCGGGCGTGGACGCTGGCCTGGAAGGCGGCCAGCGGCTGGATCAGGCGCACGCCGGTCCGCTTCGCGATCTCCGGCGAGGCGTGGCACTGGGCGCACGTCCCGGCGATGCGGCCCGGGTGGATCGGCGACTTCGGGTCGTCCCGCCCTACCAGCGCGTGCACGGGGCCGTGGCAGGTCTGGCAGGCGGGCTTGCCCGAGATCTGGGTGAAGACGGGTTTGCCGTGGATCGAGGAGGCGAGCGCGTCGAGGGCGTCCTGATGGCAGGAGGAACAGTCGGCGCGCGCCATCTCGGGAGTGTGGTCCTCCCGGGCGGCGCCGGCGTGGCAATCGGTGCACGCGAGCGAGCCGTGCACCGTCTTTTCAAACGCCGCGGGATCTACGTCGTGGCAGTCGGAGCAGGCCGGCGCCTGGGGCGCGCCGGGCACGCTCGACCCGAGGAAGAGAAGGGCGGCGAGCAATCTGGAGAGCATGGTCTCACCATCCCGCGCACCTGGGTGCTGATCATTGTTGCAGGCTGCGGAGGATCTCCGGATCCGGTTCCTGCACGGCCAGCAGGCCGTGGCAGGTCGAGCAGTCCTGCGAAATCGAGCGGCCGTCCGCGGTCGTGTGCGCGTCGTCGTGGCAGCGGAAGCAGCCGGGCGAATTTTCGTGGCCGATGTGGTTGGGGTAGGTGCCCCAGCCGATCTTCATCGACGGGAAGACGTTGGAACGATAGATCGTCTCCAGGGTGGCGGACGCGCCGCGGATCGCCGCGCCGCGCGCCGACGCCACCTGGGGGTAGTCCTTGGCGTAGAACGTCTGGAGGCCGGCGGCGATGGCCTTGGACGCCGCTTCCTGGGACGGGTACTCGGCGCGCAGCAGGCGGACCGCCTCGCGGCGCACGAACGGCAGGTCGCGGGCGATCTTGCCCTCGGCCAGCGCGCGGTTGACCTCCTCCTCGGGCAGCCGGAAGGTGTGGCTCGGCCGGTTGTGGCAGTCGACGCAGTCCATGGTGCGCCAGACCGCTCCGGCGGGGGCCTTGTCCGCGGTCTTGTAGCGCCGCGCCTCGCCCTGGGCGGTGCGCAGCTCGACCTCGTAGATCGTCTCCCGCGACTCGTCCGAGAGGTAGCGGATCTCGTTGCCGGGGTCCACATGCCAGTGGATGCCGTGGAAGGCGCTCCCCTGCCGGCCGCCCACCCGCATCAGCAACACCGTCTTCTGCTCCGTGTTGGCCTCGTCCTCGTTGAAGCCGGGGATGACCTTCAGCCGGTCGCCGACGAACTTGGCGGGCCAGTGGCACTGCTCGCAGGTCTCCCGCGCCGGACGCAGGTTGTGCACCGGCGTGGGGATCGGCCGCGGGTAGAGGTCGGCGGCCACGGAGACCACCTGCCAGGCGCCGGAGAGCTTGGACTTGACGAACCAGTCCGCGCCCGGGCCGATGTGGCATTCCACGCACTTCACCCGCGCGTGGGGCGACCGCCGGTAGGCGGTCAGCTCGGGCTGCATGACGCTGTGGCAGGCCTGGCCGCAGAACTCGGTGGTCTCCATGGTCTCCACGCCCTTGTAGGTGGCGGTGGCCAGGATCACGATGTTGACGGCGGTCAGGACGGCGAAGATCAGGCCGAGGGTGCGGATGCGGGAGTTGTTGAAGTCCAGGACCGGGAAGGCCGGCGGCGCCTCGCCGCGCTCGGCGGCGCGGCGGTCGCGGCGCCGCTGGCGCACGATGCCGATGGGGATCAGCAGCAGGCCGAGGATGAAGACGGCCGGCAGGATGAGGTAGGCGAGGATCCCGATGTAGGGGCTTCCCCGCAGCCCCATGGACTCCATGGTGAAGAGCGTGAGGATCAGGACCGCGGTGGCGGTGACGACCGCGGCGCCGAAAAGGCTGAGCGGGTTGCGGGTCAGAGCGCTGAAGAAACCTTTCATGGGCCTCCTCCGGGCCGGCGTCCCAGGCATACGGAAGCCGTCCCGCCCTGGGCGGGGCGGCTTCCGGGATCAGAGCGACAGGGTCAAAGGAGACCGGCTACTTCTTCTGCGCCTGGATCCAGGCGACCAGGGCGCCGAGCTCTTCATCGCTGCCGGTGAAAGCCTTGACGTGCTTCTTGCCGTTCTTGTCCGCCTGCTTGCGCAGGTATTTCGTCAGCGTGGCGGCGTCGGTCTTGACGTTGACCAGGTCGGGTCCGGCCATCGCCGCCGATTTGGTGGTCTTCTCGATGCCGGCGGTGGGGATCGAGTGGCACATGTTGCACTTCTGGGCCATGAAGATGGCCTTGCCGTCCAGCTTGGCCTGGCCGGCCGCCGGACCGGAATAGAGGACCGCGAGCAGGAAGACGGTCAGGAGCACCGAGAGTGTAAAGCCGAGGGTCTGTTTCATGGCTTCTCCTTCCATTGGAACCAGAGCCGGTTGACGAGCAGACTCTGACATGGGGGGAGGACGACGGGCCACATCCCGAAGGGCGGTTTGTGCGGCCCGCGCGCCCAGCCCTGGAGCGGGGCGGCTCTCCCGGGGGACCTACCCGAACGGGTAGGGAAAAAGACTACCTGTTTGGAGCGACATTCCTGTCCTGCTGGACGTTGGGCGGTATCGGACGTCCCGGTTAAAACATCACCAGTTGATTGCCAACAGGCTGCCGCGCGACGCGGCAGCGCTCGTGAACCGGAGGAGGCTACCTCATGAGGTACATTCGCCTTCTGATTCCGATCCTGGCGGTGGCGGCCTTGCTGATCGCATGGCCTCACGCCGGGACGGCCAAACCCCAGCCACCGCCGGCGCAACCGGCGGCCGCCGCGGAATACGTTGGAAGTGAAACGTGTGCAGCCTGTCACACCGACGTTTCCGATCACCTCGCGCAGACCCCCCATGGCAAGGGCGCCTTCGCGAAACTTTCCTCTCAGGGCTGCGAAACCTGTCACGGACCGGGCGGCGCCCATGCCGAGAACCCGGACGACCCGGCCCTGCGGCCGCGGATCGACCGGATGTCCCCCCGGCAGCAGTCCGAGACGTGCCAGAAGTGCCATGACGGACACAAGCAGTTCTTCTGGAAGGGCAGCGTCCACGACCGGCGCGGCCTCTCCTGCATGAGCTGCCACAGCGTCCACAACTTCAAATCGCACGAGGGGCAGCTCAAGGCAGCCACCGAGACCGAGGCCTGCCTGTCCTGCCACAAGAACGTGCGGACCGATCTCTGGAAGTCGTCGCACCATCCCATCCGCGAGGGCAAGATGAGCTGCTCCGACTGCCACAACCCGCACGGCACCCAGACAGCGAAGATGATCACCGCCAACTCGGTGAACGATCAGTGCTACACCTGTCACGCCGAGAAGCGCGGCCCCTTCCTGTGGGAGCACGCGCCGGTGCGGGAGAGCTGCCTCAACTGCCACAGCCCGCACGGCTCGAACCACCAGAAGCTGCAGAAGACCTCGGTGCCGTACATCTGCCAGCAGTGCCACTCCAACACGCGGCACCCCGGCACGCTGTACGACGGCACCACCCTGGCGGATCAGGCGCGGGCGAGCAACCGCATCTTCAACCGTGCCTGCGTGGATTGCCACGCCGCCATCCACGGCAGCAACCATCCGTCGAGCCCGTATCTCGGCTACTGAGGAGAACGCCATGCGCATTCAGCACTTACGCCGCAAGCTGTTCCCCCTGGCCGCCGGGCTGATCCTGCTCGCCGGCTCCGGCGCCGCCGTGGCCCAGGAGCAGGGGCAGGAAGACCAGACGACGACTCAGGAAGAGCAGACGTCCACCGACACCAGGAAGGAGTTCACCTTCCGCGTCGATCCGGTCGTGCTCGGCATCTGGGAGGCCGACGTCGACACCGACTCGGCGAAATGGGAGGAATACCGTGACGTGAGCAGCGGCTTCGTGCCGTTCCTCAACATCGAAGGCGAGGCCGGCGACCGCTTCATGAACTTCCGGGGCGAGCACATCCGCCGCGACGACGCCCGCTACAACTTCAGCTACGGGATCCTGGACCGCTACAGCATCGTGGTCGACTACAACAAGATCCCGCACCGCTTCGGCAACAACGGCCACATGCTGTGGACCCGCACCGGGCCGGGGCGGCTGGAGATCACGGATCCCATCCAGGCCGCCAACCAGACCACCCTCGTCAACCAGTTCGCGGTCAACCCGAGCGCGATCAACTTCACGTTCCTCAACAACCTGCTCCGGCCCTACCTGGCGACGGCGCAGGAGATCGACCTCGGCCTCATCCGGGACCGCACGCTCGCCCGCGTCGACCTGGGCAGCATGGCCGGCTTCGCGTGGGGTCTCGAATACACCCACGAGAACCGCAAGGGCGACCGCGCCTACGGCGGCAGCTTCGGCTTCAACAACGTCACCGAGGTGCCCGAGCCCATCGACTACGACACCACCGGCGCCCAGATCGCCGGCGAGTGGAACACCCAGAGAGGCGGCCTGCGCCTCGGCTACCGCTACTCGGAGTTCGAGAACAACATCAGCACCCTGATGTGGGACAACCCGTTCCGGGTGACCAACAGCACCGATGCGAGCGCCTATCAGGCGCCCGGCTCGGCCTCCGTCAACGGCTCCGTGATCGGCGTCGCCGACCTGGCGGCCAGCAACGAAGCCAGCCTCCTGTTCTTCGACGGCCGCACCCGGCTCGGGGGCTGGAACCTCTCCGGCAACCTGGGCTACCAGATCATGACCCAGGACGATCCGCTGCTGGCCTACACGCCCAACACGGCGATCCAGGGCATCGGCTTCGACCACCAGAGGTTCAACGCTTCGGACCCGGCGACCCTGCCCGTCCGCAGCGCCGACCGCGAGGTGCAGACGCTGAGCCTGAACGCCCAGGCCGGCACGCGGTTCGGGGAGCGGTGGGACCTGACGTTCCGCTACCGCTTCTACGATTACGACGACCAGTCCGACCGCATCGAGTTCCCCGGCTACGCCCGCTACCAGGCGGTCTGGGAAGAGATCCCGCGCATCACGGTGCCCTACGCCTGGACGCGGCAGAACGCCTCCGCGGAGCTGGGGTTCGAGATCACCAACGCCACCCGCCTGGGCTTCGCCTACATCCTGGAGAGCTGGGACCGCGAGTTCCGCGAGATCGAAAGCTCCGACGAGGACATCCTCCGGCTGACCTTCGACACCCAGCCGTCGAACTGGTTCTCGCTGCGCGCGAGCTACGAGTACGGCGACCGCTCGATCGGCGATTACCACACGGACGCCCAGGAGTTCAGCTTCGTGGAGCCGGAAGGCATCAACAACCTGCCCGGCCTGCGCAAGTACGACGAGGCGGCCCGCACGTCGGACACCTTCAACGTGCTGGCGCAGCTCTTCCCCACGGAAGCGTGGAGCTTCTCCCTCGGAGCTACCGGCCGTGACGAGGAGTACGACGAGAGCGAGTTCGGCCTGGTCTCCGACGACACCATCACCTACAACGCCGAGCTCTCCTACACCCCGGGCGAAAACCTGACCTTCTTCCTGTTCGGTCAGCGCCAGGACCGCGAGAGCTTCCAGCGCAACCGGCAGTCCGGCGGCACGCTCTCGACCAACCCGCTCGACGACTGGCAGGTGCTGCTCGACGAGACCACCGACCTCTGGGGCCTGGGAATGACCTCGCGGTTCAACGAAAGCTGGTCGGCCGAGCTCGAAGGCCGCTGGTCGAAGTCCGACGGTTTCGCCGATTTCTTCAGCCCGCCGGGCGGCACGCCCAACGTGGCCGTCGACTTCGACAACTACGAGGACATCGAGCTGCTCAGCCTGCTGGGCCGGCTCGACTACAAGATCACCCGGAACGCCAGGGCCGGCCTCTTCTACCGCTGGGAGGACTACACGATCGACAGCTTCATCTTCCAGGGGCTGCAGAACTACCTGCCCGGCGCGCTGCTGCTGAACCCGAACTTCCAGGACTATACCGGCAGCATCCTCGGATTCGAGCTGAGCCTCTCCGTCGACTGACCTTCACGGCAATCCCGTTGCCTTGCGATCGAGGCCGCCCTCCCGGGCGGCCTCTCTGTCATGAGCCGGCGTCAACGGGCGCGGGTGGGAAGCCCGGCGGAGGTCCAGAAGGGATCCTGGTCGAGGCCCAGATCGCGGGCGAAGGCTTCGATATCGGCGGCCGGCCGCTCCAGCCCGCACCCTTGCAGGTTGGCCTTCTCGAGCTTCAGGAAAGTGACCTGGGGGCCCTTGTAGGTCCCCTTGTAGGATGCCAGGCCCTTCTCGACCTCCGCCTTGGCGGCGGCGTCGCCGGCCCGCGCCAGCATCCACTGGGGGAAGAGCCGGGCGGCTGCGAACCAGTCCTGTTTTTCGGGCACGCCGTCGATCGCCTGCACAGCCTTCTGGAAAGCTTCCCGGGCCTTGGCGTCGTTCCCCATGCCGCTGTAGGAGAAACCGCTGGAGAGCGCGTCCCAGAAGAGGGTGAGATCGGGCTCGCCGGCGGCCGGAGCGCTCCACAGTTCCTCGTACTTCCGGGCGGCGGCGTCCTTGTCGCCCAGGCAGACGTCCGTGCGCGCCAATCCCAGGAGGGCCCCGCGCTCGAGGTCCGCGTCGCCGCTCCCGTGCGCCGCGTCGAAGACGGCCTGGTATTGCTGCTGGGCGGACTTCACATCCTTGGTCTCGCGGATGGTCCGGCTGGCGCCCAGGAGCCCCTGGTCGAGTCTCCAACCGGTGTTCACGGCCGTCCGGGGGGGCGGAGCGCCCGGCGCCGGCGCGGGAGGAGGAGCGGGAGCGTTCGGAGCGGGCCCGCTCGTCTCCACGTCCGAATCCCCTTTGCAGCCCAGGACGAGAGAGAGGATCAGCAGACCCGCGAGGGTGAAGCTACGATGGACTCGATGTCTCATACGACCTCCACTTTGAGGGGATGTACTCTACCCAGAGCCCGCCCTACCCCTCGGGCGGCGCCTGGAACTGCCAGAAAGGGTTTTGATCAAAGCCCAGATCGCGGGCGAAAGCCTCGATGTCGGCGATCTGCCGGTTCCATCCGCAGACCTTCATGTTGCCCTTCTCGACCTTGAGGTAGCCGAGGACGACGAAGGAGTATTTCCCCCGGCTCTCGCGCACGCCCGCGCGGACCGCCGCCTCCTGGGAGGCGTCGCCGGCCCGCAGCATCATCCAGCGGGGAAAGAGCTGCGCGTCCGCGAACCACTTCTGTTTCTCGGGGGCGTCGTCGAGCGCCCGCACCGCCCGCTGGAACGATTCCCGGGCCCTGGCCGCGTTGCCCAGGGCGCTGTAGGCGAGCCCGCTGCCGAGCGCGTCCCAGTAGAGGCTGAGGTCCCCCGCGCCGACGGCGGCGGTGCGGGTGCGCCAGAGCTCCTCGTAGGACCGCTCCGCGGCCGCCTTCTCGCCGAGGCAGGCCTGGGCGCGGGCGAGCCCCATGAGGGCGCCGCGCTCGGCCTCCGCGTCCTGGCGCTGGCGGGCGTCCTTCAGGAGCGTCTGGTACTGGTCCCGGGCGGCCGCCAGGTCCCCCTTGCGAAAGGTTTTCGAGGCGGCGCGCGCGTCCGGCGGGAACTCGGCCACCTGGGGAGCCCGCTCGCCGCAGCCCAGGGCGGCGAGGCAGACGACGAGGATGACGGGATGGGCTGTTCGCTGTCTCATGCGACCTCCGCGGCAGGCGGCGTACTCTACCAAAGTGCTGGAAGAGGGTTTGCAGGCGACAACCTGCAGGAAGGAGGCGGCCCTCATGCCCACCGATTTCAAGCTCAGGGGTTGTTGCTGCGGGGTGCCGGCCGGCCGCGGCACGCTGGCGCAGGAAGCCCGCTTCTACTTCTCCGGCCGGTTGAACGTCGAGGGGACGAAGTCGGGATCTTCCTGGACCCGGCGCTCGAAGGTCAGGAAGTCGTAGTAGCCGCAGCGGCAGTTGCCGGGATAGGTGCGGCAGATCGCGGGCCGGGCTTCGTACACCGTGCAGCGCCGGGTCTCCAGGTCGATGAACCGGCAGATCGTGCCGTAGACGGAGTCCGGCTGGTGGCGCATGATGACCTCGCCGGGCTCCTCGCCTTTCTTGGTAAACTTCCGGGCGGCCGCCTCGGGGGTCATCCCCAGATGCCGCGCCAACCGTCGGATGTCGGCATCCTTGACCGGGATCCGCGGATAGGAGCAGCAGTAGGAGGGGCAGCGGTCGCAGCAATAGAAGTTGGCCATGCGGTCTCCTCCCGCGCAGTGTTCACCATTTCGAGAGGAATGTCTACATTTTCCGGAGCCCATCCATGCGTCGAGCTCTTCTGCCTGTCTTCGCCCTGTTCGCCGCCGCCGGCCTGCAAGCCGCCGAGCTCGTGCCGGTCCCCGAGAGCATCGTAGCCCGGGACGTGCCGCCCATCCCGCGCGCCAACGTGCAGGACCTCTTCCCCTACGAGAACATCCGCACCGCCAGCCTCCGGGACTGGCATCCGAAAGAGCGGCGGATGCTGATCGGCACCCGCTTCGCGGAGACCAGTCAGGTCCATGAAGTGGCCGCTCCCATGGGCGCGCGCACGCAGCTCACCTTCTACCGCGACGCGGTGTCGGACGGGCTCTACAGGCCGGGCAACCCCGACCAGGTGGTGTATTCGCTCAACGAAGGCGGGGCGGAGAACTTCCAGCTCTTCCTGCTCGACCGCCGGACCGGCAAGACGCGGCGCTTCACCGACGGCAAGAGCCGGTACGTCGGCCCGCTCTGGTCCCATGACGGCAAGCTCCTGGCCTACACCAGCAACGCCCGCAACGGGCGCGACATGGACCTCTACGTGATCGATCCCGCGGCGCCGGGCGGCGAGCGGCGGGTGGCCGAGGCCCAGGGCACCTGGAGCCCGACCGACTGGAGCCCCGACAGCCGCCAGGTGCTGATGAACGAGTACATCTCGATCAACGAGAGCTATCTCCACGCCGTGGACGTGGCCTCGGGCCAGGCGCGCGCCGTCACGCCCCGGCGCCAGGGCCAGCCCACCGTCTCCTATCAGGACGGCCGCTGGTCGAAAGACGGCAAGTCGGTCTACGTGGTGAGCGACCGCGACAGCGAGTTCCTGCACCTGGCGCGGATCGATCTGGCCACCGGCCAAGAGACGGCGCTCTCCGGCGGCATCCCGTGGGACGTGGAGAGCTTCGACCTGTCGGACGACGGGAAGCTGATCGCCTTCGCGGTGAACGAGGACGGCGTCAGCAGGCTCCGCTTCCTCGACACGGCCACGGCAAAGACCTCGCCGGGGCCCGATCTGCCGGCGGGCGTCCTCGGCTCGCTCAAGTTCCGTCCCGGCTCGCACGAGGTGGGCTTCACCATCGACTGGGCGCGCTCGCCCTCGGACGTCTACAGCTACGACGCGGACGCGCGGCGCATGGAGCGCTGGACGGCGAGCGAGGTCGGCGGGCTGAACCCCGAGAGCTTCGTCGTCCCCGAGCTGGTCCGCTTCCCCAGCTTCGACGGCAAGACGATCTCGGCCTTCGTCTACAAGCCGGCGAAGGACCGCTTCCCGGGCAAGCGGCCGGTGTTCCTCAGCATCCACGGCGGCCCCGAGGGACAGTCGCGGCCCAGTTTCCGGGCGAGCAACAACTTCCTGATGGACGAGCTCGGCGTGGTGATGATCTACCCCAACGTGCGCGGCTCCACGGGCTACGGCAAGACCTTCCAGAACCTGGACAACGGCCGGCTGCGCGAGGATTCCGTGAAGGACGTCGGCGCCCTGCTCGACTGGATCGCCAGGCAGCCCGACCTCGACGCCTCGCGGGTGATGGTCACCGGCGGCTCCTACGGCGGCTACATGGTGCTCGCCTCGATGGTGCACTACAGCGACCGGCTCTGCTGCGGCTGGGATTCGGTGGGCATCAGCGACTTCGTGACCTTCCTGGAGAACACCCAGGAGTACCGCCGCGACCTGCGCCGGGTCGAGTACGGCGACGAGCGCGATCCCGAGATGCGGAAGTTCCTGGAAGGGATCGCCCCCAACCGGCAGGCGAAGAAGATCACGAAACCCCTTATGGTCTCCCAGGGCGCGAACGACCCGCGGGTGCCGCTGTCGGAGTCGGATCAGATCGTGGCGTCGATCAAGGGCAACGGCGTGCCGGTCTGGTACCTCGTCGGCAAGGACGAGGGCCACGGCTTCCAGAAGAAGAGCAACGTGGACTACCAGCGGGCGGTGCTGTTCGAGTTCGTGCGGCGCTTCCTGCTGGGCGAGGAGGAGGCCGGGGCGGCCCGGTAGATCTACTCCCCCGCGGGGTTGTAGATCGCCACGCGGTTGCGGCCGTTGCGCTTCGACAGCAGGAGCGCCTCGTCCGCCGCGTGGTAGAGGTCCTGGGGCGTGGACATCTCCCGGCGCAGCTCGGCGACGCCGAAGGAGCTGCTCACCGGGATGCGGATGTCGCCGTAGCGGTGCTCGTAGCCGGCGACGCGGTCGCGGATCTTGGAGGCCAGGGCCTCGGCCCCCTCGGCGCCGGTCTCGGGGGCGAGGATCACGAACTCGTCGCCCCCCACCCGCGCCAGCACCTGCTCGGGGCGCACCACGTCGCGGGTCAGCGAGGCCACCTGCTTGAGGATGAAGTCGCCGCAGAGATGGCCGTAGGTGTCGTTGATCGTCTTGAACTCGTCGAGGTCGAAGATGATCAGCGACAGCGGCCGCTGGTGACGGGTGGCGCGGGCGAACTCGCGCTGCATCTCCTCGTCGAACTTCCGCTTGTTGAAGATCTCGGTCAGGCCGTCCTTGGCCACCAGCTCATAGATCGCCAGGTGGTAGGCGCTCTCCACGTCCTGCTCGTGGAGGAACTTGAAGTGGACCGCGGCGGTCTGGAAGCGGTCGCCGCTGCGCAGCACCGTCCTCCCGTGGACCGGCTGGCCGTTGACGTAGGTGCCGTTGGTGCTGCCCAGGTCCTCGATGGTCACCACCGGGCCGATGTAGCGCAGGCGGGCGTGCTTGCGGGAGATCGACATCACCTCGGGGAGGCTGATGCCGACGGCGGCCGAGCGGCCGATCTCCAGCGTCGTCCCCGGCGACAGGCGGTAGCGCGAGCCCAGGCGCTGGCTCTCGGGATGGGCGATGAGGATGATGTCCGCTTCGGTCTCGACCTGGGCGTGGCCCCGCAGGGCGCGGTCCCGGGTGGCGCTCTCGAACGTCTGCGTCATGCCGCTCTCGTGGAGCGGCGACAGGTCGATGTCGTCGGTGTCGGTATCCCCTCGGGAGAGGATTTCGCGAGAGTCCGAGCGGTATCTTTCGTCCATGGGGTGAGGCGTAGGTATCCCAGAGACCCGGTCAGGGTGTAAGGAAAGCGTATCACCGGGTAGCGGGGGCGTCAAATCATATCTGGACTTCTCTATAAGCCCGATATAGCATTTGCTGCCAAAGTCCCTCGGGATTGTCCCGAAGACAACATGGGAAGGAGAAAGCATGAACCTCAGGAAAGCTGTGTCCCTCTCCATTCTGCTCGCTCTCGTCGTTCTCCTGGTGTCTCCGCCGGCTGATGCCGCCCGGATGGGCCGCGACGACCAGTCTCCGCAATTGGCGGAGAGGAGCGGCGCCCCGGGGATCTACATGGCGCGCGTCGCCAAGCTGCTGACGCAGTTGCGGTCCCAGAGCCGCCAGGCCAAGGTTGGAGGGGATTGCGGCTACAGCCAGACCAATTATCCGGACGGCAGCATCTGCGTGAGCTCCTGGTGCGGCAGCGACTGCTCCGCTCTGGATTGCGTCTGGGCGGGCGGCGGGGAGTACCACTACATCAGCGGCTGCGGGATCAACCAGTAGCGGCGGCCTGACACGCTCCCCGCCCGCCGTCAAGGAGCGGGGAGCGGTTTCCTCACTTCCCCGAGACCATAGCCTTCATGACATGCCGGGCCACCTCGGGGTTCTCCCGCAGGCGGCGGATCGAGTAGGGGTACCAGTCGGCGCCGTAGGGGACGTAGACGCGCAGCCGGTGGCCGGACTCGATCAGGATGCGGCGCAGCTCCGGGTCCACCCCCAGGAGCATCTGGAACTCGTACTGATCCCGCTTCAGGCCGTGCTTGTCGACCAGGGCCGCGGCGCAGCAGGCCAGGTACTCGTCGTGGGTGGCGATGGCCGGGTAGATGCCCCGCACGATCAGCTTCTCCAGGGCCTGGAGGTAGTTGGCCCGCACCGTGTCGAACCCCTTCCAGGCGACCTTCCGGGGCTCGACGTAGATCCCCTTGCAGATGCGGACGCTGGCCCCCGCGGGCAGGCTGTCGATGTCGCGCAGGGTGCGGCGCATGTAGGCCTGGAGCACCACGCCCAGGTTGCCGTAGCGGGCCTGCAGCTCGTGATAGATGCGCAGGGTCGCGTCGGTGGTGGTGTGGTCCTCCATGTCGATGCGGATGAAGTTGCCGTGCTTCTTCGCCGTCTCGGCGATCCGGTCGACGTTGTCGCGGCAGAAACCCTCGTCGATCTTCAGCCCCAGGAGGGTGAGCTTGATGGAGACGTTGGAATCGAGCTTCCCGCGGTCGATGGCTTCCAGGACCCGCAGGTACTCCTCGACGGCGGCGGTGGCCTTCCCCCGTTCGCTGACCTCCTCGCCGAGGACGTCGACGGTCGCCATGGCGCCTTCCTGGTTGAGGTCGCGCACGACGCGGACGGCGTCGTCCAGCGTCTCTCCGGCGACGTAGCGGGACGCCACCCGGCCGACGATCGGCTTCGGCACCAGGGGCAGGGTGGTAACCAGCACGCTGTTGAACGCACTCATCTCTAGCCCCTCTCTACGGGTGGCATGCCTGGAAGGTTCTCGCGAAATCAGGCCACGGGCTGGCCGGCGGCGGCGCCCGGAGCGGAGACCGCCTGCGGGTCGTCCACCACCCAGCGCACCGACTTGGAGCACGGGCAGGCCCCGCCGACGCGGCGCAGGGCCGGCATCTTCTTGGTGGCCTGCTCGATCGTCGTCCGGCCCTCGGCCACCTCGCGCAGCGATTCCACGTAGTCCTTGAAGTCGCGGCTGGAGCGGTACGACTCGGGCAGGTTGGCGATCAGATGCTGGACGTAGTCCTGGAAGCTGTTGAACACCTCGCCGTCGACGCCCACCATGCGGAAGGCGGGAACGCCGCGGCGGCGGAAGAACTCCGGGTCCGGCATGTGGAGGAGGTCCTCGCGGCGGACGCCCTCGACGGTTTCGCCGGCCAGGACGCGGTCGAGCACAGCCTCGGACTCGCCGTGGGTGAGGTTCTCGATGCGGGCCCGCAGGTAGCGCAGGTTGACGTCGCGCACCAGCTTCGACACTTCCTGGTAGTACTGCTTCTGGGCCTCGGCGTTCTTCATCGGCTTGAGGCCGTAGCGCACGTTGGTGCCGCCGCCGCGCTCGTCGCCGAACATCTCGAGGCCGCGGGGCAGCCACTTGTTGAGCGTCTTCTGGAGCACGTCCATGGTGACGTAGCTCTCACCCTTGGCCGCGGCGGTGGCCCAGCGGCGCATGGGGACGACCCCGGCGGCGAGGTGGAAGGCCTCCTCGCGCAGCATCTGCGGCATGCTCTCGGCCATCGGCTGGTAGGCGGAGATCTTCTGCATCTGGAGCTGGTACTTGCCCACGCGGTCGATCAGGGCGCAGAAGACGACGTTGTCGACGAAGGAGTCGAAGTCGATGTTGAAGGCGCCCAGCACGTGGGAGCCGGTGTTCATCGACAGGATCTCCTCGATGGCGTCGGAGGTGGACTCGTCGGAGACGCAGCTCCAGTCGTCCTCGGCCAGCAGGTGGAGCATCTGATAGCCGTGGCGCAGCTCCTCGGCCATCATGCGGAGGATCCAGAACTGCTCCTCCTCGTCCTGGGCGCGGGCGAGCGTCAGGCGGTGCTGCTGGATGGAGCCGAACTCGGTCGAGGCCTGGGCGCGGATGGCGCCGTAGAGGTGATGGGCCTGCTCGGCCATCAGGTCGGCGGCCCTGGTGGACTTCGGCTTCCCCTTCATGTCCCCGCACTCGATCTCGGTGCACATGCCCATCTCGCGGTAGGCGCAGAGCTCGAACCGGGGATCGTTGGGGAAGTGCTTGTCCCAGTTCTCGAGCAGGAATTCGTAATCGGGCAGGAAGACGTCCTTCCAGCGGAGGACGGCCTCGTGGTAGCGCTTCGGTAGGGTCGTGGTCTTCACGCTCATGCCTGTCTCCTGCGTCCTACAGATTCCTGACGAACGGCCTGAGGGTCGAGGGCTCGAACCCCAGGGAGCTGAAGAAGCTCCGGATGTCCTCCCGCTCCTCGTCCACCAGGGTGCGCACCCGGTGCGCGCCCTGAGCCCGGAAATGCTCCAGCACCGCCTCGGCCATCCGCCGGCCGAGCGCTTTTCCCCGCTGGTCGGGATCGACGCCCAGGACTTCGATCCAGCCCGTAGGCTCCTCGAGCCCGAACTCGCCGGACCGCACCTCGCCGAGCATGAAGCCGGCCACCTTGCCGTCCACCTCGGCGACCACCGAAGTCTCGGGGGCCCGCCGCAGGTAGTAACCGATCTGGCGCTCCCAAACTTCCGGGCGGTACCGGCCGCCGATCTTCTCGTCGATGGCCACGATGTCGCTGATGTCCAGCTCGTCGAGCGCGCGGATCCGGATGCCGGGGGCGGTGTCGGTCATGTCGTCCTGTCTGGGGAGAGACGGGCACTTTGTGCGCTCCGTCACAAGCGGGCATTGTATCGGTTCCAGGGCACGGCGCAAAGCCCCGGGGAAGGGTATCCGAATCAGCATATCCTTCAGCCTTCATGAGCGTCCCCGCACCCGCCCTGCCGCCGCCGGCGCCGGCTCCCGTCTGGCGGGTCCACCTGACGCTGCTGATCGTCCAGCTCTCCTTCGGCGGCTTCCACGTGGTGGCCAAGGCGGCGCTGGCGGACCTCGCGCCCATGGCCCTGGCCGCCCTGCGGATCGTGATCGCGACGCCCATCCTGGTGTTCCTGGCCTGGCGGCGGGACCGCTTCCTGCCGGCGGCGCGCGACATGCCCGTCCTGGCCCTGCTCGGCGGCCTCGGGGTGTTCCTCAACCAGGTGCTGTTCATCACCGGCCTGCGGCACACCACGGCGACCAACGCGTCGATCCTGATGACCTCGCTGCCGGTGTTCGCCGTGGCGGCGGCCGCCATTCTGGGGATCGAGAAGCTGACGCCGGCGCGGCTGGTGGGCGTCGCCCTCTCGGTGGCCGGCGCCCTGGTGCTGGTCAATCCGTTCCACTTCTCCACCGCGCCGGGGGCGGCGCTGGGGAACGTCCTGATCCTCGGCAACTCCCTCTGCTACGCCCTGTTCCTGGTGCTGCAGCGGCCGGTGCTGGCCCGCATCCCCTGGCGGACGGTGATCGCCTGGTCCTTCCTCTACGGCGGCGCCGGCGTGCTGCTGGCGGCGGTGCCGGCCCTGGCGCGGCTGGAGTTGTCCAAGGTGCCGGCGGCGACCTGGCTGGGGGTGCTCTACATCGCCCTCTTCGCCACCGTCTTCTCCTACGCCGCCAACACCTGGGCGGTGCGGCGCTCCTCCCCGGCCCTGGTGGCGGCCTACGGCACCTTGCAGCCGCTGGTGGCGGTGGTGCTGGCGGCGGGGTGGCTGGGCGAGCGCTTCGGCTGGGTCGAGGGGATCGGCTTCGCGCTGATCGTGGCCGGGCTCTGGCGGGTGACCGCCCGCTCGGTGACCGCCCGCTCTCAGCGTTCGTAGAGACGGGCCGCCCGGCGGCGCAGCCGCTCCGCCTCCCTGGTCCGTCCCTGGGCGGCGCGCAACGCGGCCTCCACTTCGAGCAGGCGCGCTTTGCCGAGCGGACAGCCGGTACCCCGCCCGAGATGCTCGCGGGCGGTCCCGAGGGCCGCTTCGGCGCCGTCGAGATCCGCGGCGAGACGCCGGGCCTCGGCGAGGGCGCCCCAGGCCCGCGCCCGGAGATCCGCGATCACCGGCGCGGGATACTCCTCCCCTGCCAGGGCTCTGGACGCGGCCACCGCCTGTTCGGCCGAGACCACGGCGCTCCCCGGATCGGTCGCCGCCGCCTCCTGGCTCGTCCGCACCCACATGTCGAGCCGCGCCGCCTCGCCCTGCCCCGCCTCCAGGTCCGCCCGGGCCTGCCGCACCGCGGAGAACACCCGGCTCACCGCGTCACCGTACTCGAAGCGCTCGCCGACCGCCTTTTCCGGATCGGAGCCGAAGGACCAGAAGGAGCCCGTCACCTCCTGGCAGCGGTCGCACCCCTGAGTCAGGTGGCGCATGACCTCGGAGGTCTCCTCGGGGGAAAGGCCCTTCAGGAGGAAACGCTCGAGTTGCTTCCGGGAAGGGTGCCAACGCGACATGACGGTGAGGGCCGGGCGGGATGCGGACCGTTCCTAGGGAGCGGCCGGCCGCACATGCTCGTGAGCGTGGTAGCTGCTGCGCACGAGCGGACCGGATTCGCAGTGGGCGAAGCCGAGGGAAAGGGCGAAGTCGCGGTAGCCCGCGAACTCGTCCGGGTGGACCCAGCGGGCCACCGGCAGGTGCTTCGGAGTGGGCTGGAGATACTGGCCGAGGGTAACGATCTCCACTCCGGCGCGCCGGATATCGGTGAGGGTGGCGTAGACCTCGTCGGGCGTCTCCCCCAGACCCAGCATGATGCCGGTCTTGACGCGCCCGGCGTATTCGCCGGCGTCGCGACGGCGCGCGGCCTCGGCCAGCAGGGCGAGGCTGCGGTCGTAGCGGCTGCCGGGACGGGCCTTGCGGTACAGGCTCGGCACCGTCTCCATGTTGTGGGAGAAGACCTCGGGGCGGGCGCCCAGGACGACGTCGAGGGCGTCCGGCACGCCGCGGAAGTCGGGGGTCAGGACCTCGACCGCGCAGCTCGGATTTCGACGATGGATCGCGTCGATGACCTCCGCCCAGTGACGGGCGCCGCCGTCCGGCAGGTCGTCGCGGTCCACGGAGGTGATGACGGCGTGACGCAGCTTCATGACCTCGACGGCCTCGGCCACGTGCCCGGGCTCGCCGGGATCGACGCCCTTCTGGGGGCGGCCGGAGGTGACGGCGCAGAACCCGCAGCGGCGGGTGCAGACGTCGCCCAGGATCATGAACGTCGCCGTGCCGTGCTCGCCCCAGCACTCATAGATGTTGGGGCAGCGGGCCTCCTGGCAGACGGTATGGAGGCTCAACCGCTCCACGAGGGAGCGGACCTGATGGTAGGAGGCCGGCGTCGCGAGCCGGATGCGGAGCCAATCCGGTCTTCCCTCGCGGCGGGGAGCCGCCGGGGACGCGGACGAAGCCGCGGCGCGGCCGATCTGGACTAGAGTCTCGCTCATGACGGGTAGTCTAACCGTAGAAAGGTGTAATGGTGGGGTGGCATGAAAGTCGCAGTGGGGGTCGATCGTGAGCGGGAGCGTGAAGTTGGCAAGAGCCAACAAGCCCTGCGATTTTTCAGGAGCTCATCCATGTTGTGGACACGGTATTCGACCATCTTCTTCGTCTCTCTCGCGCTCGCGGCGGCTCCCGCCTCCGCCGGCGTTCTCGAAGGCAATTGTCGTGTAGCGAACCAACCCGCGGCCACCCTTCTCATCCCCTATTTCGAAGTCGACCTCTCCGAACCCACCGGCATGACCACGCTGGTCTCGGTGAACAACGCCTCCGCGCGGCCGGCGCTGGCCCGGGTCGTCCTGTGGACCGACTGGGGGATCCCGACGCTGGCCTTCGACCTCTACCTGACCGGCTACGACGTCCAGACGCTGAACGTGCGCGACCTGTTCAACGGGAAGCTCCCCGCCACCGGTCCGGACGCCAGCTCGGTCGGTCTGCTGTCGAACAAGGACACCATCTTCACCGGCTGCGGCGGCGGTCAGGGGGGCATCTCCCCCAACCTCGACGCCGCCGAGACCGCCTGGCTGCGCGCCGCCCACACGGGCCAGCCGGTGACGACCAGCCCCAGCGCGCAGTGCGCCGGCAGCGGCGGCGCGGGGGGCCACATGGCGGTCGGCTACATCACCATCGACACGGTCAACCGGTGCAGCCCGCGCACGGTCGGCACGATCGTCAACACCCCGGCGCACGCCACCTATTTCGCGGACGGCGGCACGGGGCTGGCGAGCAACGCGAACGTGCTCTGGGGCGACTACTACTATGTCAGCTCGAAGAAGAACACGGCTGACAGTCAGACGGCCGTCGCCATCGTGGCCGACGCGGACGTCTTCCAGCCCGGGGACTACACCTTCTACGGCCGCTACGTCGGCTACGACTCCCGGGACAACCGCGCGCCGCTCTCCAGCCTCTACTACGCCCGCTACGTGGACGGCGGCACCTTCTCCGGCGGCACCGACCTGCTGGTCTGGCGGGACAACCGCAAGGCCGGCACCGCGACGGGCGCCTGCGGGTCCAACCCTGACTGGTCGCCTCTGGGCGAGCTCCAGCTCATCGTGTTCGACGAAGAGGAGAACCCGATGGAGATCCCCAAGAGCAACGCCTTCCCGCTGGCGACGCAGAGGGCGCACGTCGGCGGCGCGTCGCTGCCGGTCGCCAAGCCCTTCGGCTGGCTGATGATGGACCTCTGGCACAGCGACTCCACCCACGCCCAGGCCTGGGTGAGCGTCATCATGAGCGCCGAAGGCCGCTTCAGCACCGGTCACGAGGCCATCCGGGCGGACGACCTCTGCAACTTCGGATTGTAGGAAGAAACCTTCGCGGAAGCTCCGCGGCGATTTTTTAGCCTGAAAAACGGCGGCGGAGCGTTAAAAACCGTCGCGGAGCGTTAAAAACGGCCGCGGAAGCTTAAAAACCGCGCCGGAAGCTAAAAACTCGTGCCGGAGCTTCCGGCGCGGTTTTTTAGGCTTAAAAATCGTTTTTCTGGCTTAAAAACGATTTTTAACGCTCCGGGGCCGTTTTTAACACTCCGCAAGGGCGCCGGAAGCTGTGCGAGGGGCGCGGAGGGTTCGCGGCCACTGCGGAAGGACCTAAAGGACATAAGGGACCTAAAGGACCCAAAAGACAACCTGACGTCCTTTAAGTCCTTTAGGTCCCTTATGTCCTTTAGGTCCTTCCAGAATCACCGCACATCCAACGCCACATCCAAAGACGGCGCGCTGTGCGTCAGCCAGCCCACGGAGAGCAGATCCACCCCGGTCGCCGCGATGTCCGCCGCCGTCTTGAGGTTGATCCCGCCCGACGCCTCCGTGACCGCCTTCCCCTTCGCCATGGCCACGGCCTGGCGCAGCTCGTCGAGGGACATGTTGTCGAGCAGCACCACGTCCACCCCGAGGTCCAGCGCCTCCTGGAGAAGCTCCAGGGAGTCCACCTCGACCTCGATCTTCACGAGGTGACCCACGGTTCCCCGGGCGCGCTCCACCGCCGGCCCCAATCCGCCGGCCAGAGCGACATGGTTGTCCTTGATGAGGACGGCGTCGTCCAGTCCGAAGCGGTGGTTGTGACCACCGCCGCAACGGACGGCGTACTTCTCCAGCGCCCTCATGCCGGGGGTGGTCTTGCGGGTGCAGACGACGCGGGCGCCGTGGGGCTCGACCAGCGCGGCCATCTGGCGGGTCGCGGTGGCGATGCCGCAGAGGCGGCCGAGGATGTTCAGGGCCGTGCGCTCGGCGGAGAGGATCGAGCGGGCGGGGCCGCGGACGGTCGCGAGGATGGTGTTCGCCTCCACGTCCTCGCCGTCGGCGGCGCGGACGTCGATCTCGATCGAGGGATCGAGGATGCGGAACGCGGAGAGGGCCACCTGGAGACCGGCGACGCGGCCGGCGGCGCGGGCGATGACGTCCGCTTCCCCATCCAGGTTCGGCGGCAGGATGGCGTCGCTGGTGAGGTCGCCGGCCCGCCCGAGATCCTCCTCCAACGCCCTGCGGACGAAGGGCTCGTAGAGGAGGGGGTAGAGGGGGGCTGCCGCGGATTCAGGCGCGCCGCTCACGAACGGCGGCTCCCGGCGGCGGCGAGGACCGGCGGCGCCTCGAAGTGCACGGAGCCGTCCGGCGAGGCGGTCAGGAACAGACGGCGCTGCCACGCGGGATCGGGCTCGGGATAGTCGGAGCGATAGTGGCCGCCCCGGCTCTCCCTGCGCTCCAGGGCGGCGGCGGCCACGATGCGGCCGGCCCAGAGGAGGTTGCGCGCCTCCCCAGCCGCCTGCGGATGAAGGGCGGCCAGGCGTTGCAGCTCCTCCAGCGCCTGCGTCAGTCCAGCGCCGTCGCGCAGCAGGCCGACCTTCTCCCACATCAGGCGCCGCACGGCCAGGATCAACTCGGCGTCGCCGGGAGCGGAGATCGCGGGAATGGTTCCACCGGCCACTCGCCAGCCGCGGGGCGTCCGCGACGGCAGGGAGGAGGTCAGGTCCTCGGCCACGCGGGCGCCGAAGACCAGGGCTTCCAGGAGCGAGTTGCTCGCCAGACGGTTGGCGCCGTGGACGCCGGTCGCCGAGACCTCGCCGCAGGCCCAGAGACCCGGGAGCGATGTGCGGCCCCGCTCATCCACCGCCACGCCGCCCATGTGGTAGTGGGCCGCGGGCGCGACCGGGACCGGCTCGACGCGGGGATCGAGACCATACGTCTGGCAACTGTGGAAGACCGTGGGGAAGCGGTCCGGAAACTCCTCCCCCACCGCCTCACGGGCGTCGAGGAACACGCGGTGCCCGGCCATCAGCCGGTGCCAGATCGCCCGCGCCACCACGTCCCGGGGGGCGAGCTCGCGGTCCGGGTGCTCGTCCACCATGAAGCGGTGGCCCGTCTCGTCGATCAGGACGGCGCCCTCGCCGCGCAGGGCTTCGGTGAGGAGCGGCATGGGATCGGCGCCCTCGGCGGCCAGCGCCGTGGGATGGAACTGGACGAACTCCACGTCCACCAGTTGGGCACCCGCCCGCGCCGCCATGGCCAGCCCGTCGCCCGTGGCCTCGGGAGGATTCGTGGTGTGGAGATAGAGACGGCCGAGGCCGCCGGCGGCCAGCACCACGGCGGGCGCGAGGTGGAGCACGCGCCGGCCGTCGGCGTGGACGGCCACCACGCCGACCACCTGGCCGTCTTCCATCACCAGGTCGAGGGCGAAGGCCTGGCTCAGGAGCTGGACCTCGGGCGCGTGGTGCACGGCCTCGACGAGGGTGCGCACGATCTCGGCGCCGGTGGCGTCGCGGGAGTGCAGGATGCGGCGGCGGCTGTGCGCGGCTTCGCGGCCGAGCGCCAGGGAGCCGGTGTTGTCGAGATCGAACTGGGCGCCCAGGGCCAGCAGGGCCTTGACCCGCGCCGGGCCTTCGGAGGTCAGGATGTCGACCACGCGGGGATCGTTGAGCCCCGCTCCGGCCGCCATGGTGTCGGCGGCGTGGAGACGGGGCGCGTCGTCCTTGCCCACGGCGACGGCGACGCCGCCCTGGGCCCAGGGGCTGGAGCCGCCGGTGCCCACGCGCGCCTTGGTGAGGACGGTCACGCGCAACGGTTTGCAACCCAGGGCCGCCGTCAGGCCGGCCGCGCCGCTCCCCACCACCAGGACGTCGGAACGGGAGACTCCGTCCACTCCCAGGGAACCACCGCGCGATCCGCTCATCATTTCTCCTTTCGCCCGACCGCCAGCATGCGCTCCAGCGCCAGCCGGGCGCGGCCCGCCACCTCAGGGTCCACATGCACCTCGTATTCCATGGTCTGGAGCGACCGCAGGATCTTGGGCAGCGTGATCCGCTTCATGTGCGGGCACAGGTTGCACGGCCGGATGAATTCGACGTCCGGATACTCGACGGCCACGTTGTCGCTCATCGAGCACTCGGTGATCATCACCACCCGCCGCGGGCGCGCCTCGCCCACATGCCGAATCATGGCCGCCGTGGAGCCCACGAAGTCGGCCTCGGCGAGGACGTCCGGCGGGCACTCCGGGTGGGCCAGGATCTCGAAGCCCGCGTCGCGCTGCGCCTGGCGGTAGGACCGCAGGTCGGCGCCGGTGAAGCGCTCGTGGACCTCGCAGTGCCCCTTCCAGAGGATGAGCTGGACGTCGGTCTGGGAGGCCACGTACTTGCCCAGGTACTCGTCCGGCAGGAAGATCACCCGGTCCACGCCCAGGGACTCCACCACCGCCACGGCGTTGGCCGAGGTGCAGCAGATGTCCGACTCGGCCTTCACTTCCGCCGAGGTGTTGACGTAGGTCACCACCGGCACGCCCGGGTAGCGCTCCCGCAGCAGGCGGATGTCCGCCGCCGTGATGGACGCGGCCAGCGAGCAGCCGGCCTGGAGGTCGGGGATCAGGACCACTTTCTCGGGCGAGAGGATCTTCGCCGTCTCGGCCATGAAGTGGACGCCCGCCAGCACGATGACGTCGGCGTCCGTCTTCGCCCCCTGCTGCGCCAGGGCCAGAGAGTCGCCCACGAAGTCGGCGACGCCGTGGAAGATCTCCGGGGTCTGGTAGTTGTGACCCAGGATGACGGCGTTGCGCTGCCGCTTCAGCTCGTTGATCGCGGCGATGTACGGGGCATGGACCGGCCACTCCAGGTCCGGGATCACCGAGGCCACCTTGTCGCGGATGGCGGCGGTCGCCCGCGCCACGTCCGGCGTGTAGTCCAGCGAAGCGTACGGCCGTGGAGTTTCCACGTTCATCCTATCCCCCTATGCTCATTCTGAGCATATCAGATGTACAAAGAAGGGCCGGCGCGAGCCGGCCGAGGCCTTATACTAGAAGTGAGTATATCGAGTTGTCAACTCGGCGGCGGATGTGACGGCCCGGGGGCGTCGTCCGTCGACTCAGTTTCTATAACAACGGCAAGGACGAAAATCTGCCCGCTATGACACGGCGCGGCGAACACCGGGAAGCCCCACCCCCGGGGCGGGCCGCTCCCGCAGCACCTCGCGGCGGAAGACGAACAGCTCGGCGGGCCGGCCGCCGGTCTGCGAATCCTGCCGCCCGGTGCCCTCGACCAGGCCGCCGGTCTCGACCAGCCGCCGGAAGTTCTGCTTGTGGAGCCGCACTCCCGCGAGGGCCTCGACCACCCGCTGGAGCTGCAACAGGGTGAAGGTGGGCGGCAGCAGCTCGAAGACCACGGGACGGTACTTGATCTTCCCCCGCAAGCGGCCGAGGGCGGTGGCGAGGATGCGCCGGTGGTCGAAAGCCATGGGCCGGCTGGGCAGGAGCTCGGGCCTCTCCCGAGGGGCGGGACGGCGCTTCTCGGCGGCGCCGCCCGTCTCGGCGCGGTCGCGCCAGGCCTCCGGCACCAGATAGGCCTCGTACAGCAGCTCGTACCGCTCCAGCACGCGCTCGCCGTCCCAGCCGACCCCGCCCAGTCCGAAGACGATGTCCGCCCGCTGGCGGCGCGCCTGCCGCAGATGAGGCTCCGGGGACGACTTCACCCAGGCGTCGAGGGCGGGGGCGATGGCGCGGTCGATCACCTCCGGCCGGCCGGAGCGCCAGTCTTCCCAGGGGAAGAACTCGTACCAGTCGCGCCAGCGGGCGTCGCGGCGCACCGAGACCTCCCGCACCAGGGCCAGATACGCCACGGTGACTCCCCGCGGCCCGCCCTGGGTCTCGCGCGGCTCGCGGTAGCGGTCCCCGAAGGTGTAGAGCTGCTCGACGTAGCCGAGCTCGAGACCGGTCTGCTCGCGGACCCACCGGCGCAGGCCGAGGTCGAGCGTGCGGTCCGTATCCGGTTCCAGGGGACCGAAGGGGAGGGCGTCCTCCAGGGCCTCGGCCGGCCCGGAGCGGGGCACGGTGAGGATGCGGGGCACCTCCTCCGTGACCGCCACGATCACAGCGTTGAGCCCGAGCTCGACCCTCACGCCGGGGCGACCTCCGCCGCCATGGCGGGGGCCGGAAGCGTCACCAGCTCGCGGTCGAAGATGTCGCCGAAGTGGCGCGCGCAGACGGCGGCAATCTCCGGCAGGGAGGGAGCCTCACCCAGGAGGCGCTCGATGGAGGTCATGCGGACCTGGTGCAGGCCGCAGGGAATGATGCCGTTGAAGAAGGACAGGTCGGTGGAGACGTTGAGGGCGAAGCCGTGGGTGGTGATCCACCGCGAGAGGTGGACGCCGATCGAGGCGATCTTCTCCTCCCCCGCCCAGACGCCGATGAACGCCTGTTCCTCTCCGGGCCGGGCCGCCACGCCGTAGTCCGCCAGGGTGCGGATGAGCACCTCCTGGAGATCGCGGACGTAGCGCCGGATGTCCCGGCGGTCCGGGCTGAGGTTGACGACGGGATAGCCCACGAGCTGCCCCGGCCCGTGATAGGTGACCTGCCCGCCGCGGTCGCACTCCGCCACCTGGACCCCCCGCGCGGCGAGCCAATCCGGATCCGCCAGGATGTCCGCGTGGCTGGCGTTGCGGCCCAGGGTGAAGACGGGCGGGTGCTCCAGCAGCAGGAACCGCTCCGGCCCCTCTCCCCGTTTCAAGGCCTCGCGCACGGCGTGCTGGAGCGCGACGGCTTCGTCATAGGGGACGCGGCCCAGGAAGTCCCAGTGGAGAGAGCGGCGCGACTGCATGGGGGGATTGTAGCGGAGGCGGCAATGGGGGCATTGCCCTGCGGAGGGCATGCCCTTCGCGACCTCACCCCCTGGCCCCCTCTCCCAGCCCCCTCCCGCCCTTCCGGGAGAGGGGGAACGATGAGGAGACGATCTTGCCTTGCGCCGGATGGGCAAGAGCGCTCGCAGGCGTTCCCCCTCTCCCGGGGGCGGGTGGGCGGGAGACGGGAGAGGGGGCCAGGGGGCATACGCGTTAACCTAGTTCTTGATTTCGGGGTTATGATGGCTGAAAATAGCGTCATGAGCCCATTTCAACTTCTTCAGACGCAGTGGCCGTCTCTTCTTTCCATGTTGCCGCCGGAGGCG
>DASVAS010000020.1:0-85088 GCA_036376245.1 Thermoanaerobaculia bacterium
CCGCTGATCCTGATCCGGCCGTTCCTGCCGGAGTCGCCGGCCTGGCAGAAGAAGCGCCAGGAGGGCACGCTCAAGCGGCCCAGCCTCGCCGCGCTGTTCGCCCCCGAGCTGCGCCGCACCACGCTGGTGACCACGCTGATGTTCGCCATGTCCTATGGCGCCGCCTTCGGCGCCATCCAGCAGATCCCGCAGATGGTGCCGGGGCTCTCGGAAGTGCGGGGAATGACCGCCGATCTGCCGCCCCCCGAGGCCCGGCGCACCGAGCAGGCGGTCGCTTCGAACGTCGTCAAGGTGCAGGAGATCGGCGGGCTGGCGGGCCGCGTGGCGCTCGCCGTGCTGGCGGTCTGGATCGTCAGCCGGCGCCGGCTGATCCGCGTGTTCCAGATCCCCGGGCTGATCGTGATGCCCCTGGCCTTCGCCTGGGCCGCCACCACCAGCCTCGATCTGCTCTATCCGATGGTCTTCCTCGCCGGATTCCTGACCGTCGCGCAGTTCAGCTTCTGGGGCAACTACCTGCCGCGGGTCTACCCCTTGCACCTGCGCGGCACAGGCGAGAGCTTCGCGGCCAACATCGGCGGCCGCCTGATCGGCACCTCGTTCGCCTGGCTGACCGCGACCCTCGCCATCACCCCCGACCGCGCGGCCGCTCCCGCCAAGATGGCGATGACCGCCGCGGCGGTCGGGTTCGGCGTCTATCTGGTGGGATTCATCGCCTCGTTCTGGCTGCCCGAGCCGCCGGCGGAGACGGCGCCTGAGGAGGCGGAGGCGGCCAAGATCCCGGCTGCCTAGATGCACTCTCCCTATGGAGGATCGGCGACATGAAAAAACAGCGGCCCGCCAAGAAACTGCGGCTCAGCAGCGAGACCCTGCTCTGCCTTAACCAGATCAGATGCGTGCAAGGCGGAGGGCTCGCGGGCACCCTGACTTTCGAGGGGACCTGCGAGAACTCCCTTTGCCCCGATTGCACAGCGCTGTGTACCGGCGTCGGCGTCGACACGCAGTAGAGCGCTCGTTTCGCGTAAGCTGAGCCCTTCGACGAAAGGAGGCCCCATGGATATGAGATTGCGATTGATCGGTGTGCTCGCCCTGGTGCTGTTGTCCCTCGCCGCCGCTGCCCCGGCGCCGATCCACGCCGCCTGCGACTTCGCCTGCACGGCTCTCTGCGATGATGCCTTCGACCAGTGCATCGATGATTGCGGCCCGATCTTCCGTGGAGATCCCTGCGCGACCGGTTGCCGCAACGCCAAGGTCTCCTGCTACGCGGGCTGCTGCTGAGTCGGCGCTCAGGAGATTCTAGCTCTGGGAGTCGACGGGGCTCCCGGAGCCGCTTCCCGCCACGGAGCCCCGCCTGGGCCGGCGGACGGCTCTCACTTTCCCGCTCTTTCCTCCTCCACAGAAGAACCGGTCGCCGCCATCGGACTCGAGCCCCGAAACGCCCGCTCCGGGCGGCATCTCGAGCTTCTCCAGGACCTCTCCCGTCCGGGGATCGACCCGCCGGAGCTCGCTTTCGTCCCCTTCCCAGGTGCCGTGCCAGAGCTCGCCGTCGCTCCAGGTGACGCCGGTGACGAAGCGGTTGGATTCGATCGTGCGCAGGATCGCCCCGGTCTCGGGATCGATCTGATGGATCTTGCGGTCCCGATACTGGCCGACCCAGAGCGTCCCTTCGGCCCACGCGAGCCCCGAGTCACCGCCGCCGCCGGGCGCCGGGATCGTGGCGAGCACGCGGCCGGTCCGCGGATCGATCTTCTGGATGCGGTCCTCGGCGAGCTGAAACAGGTGCTGGCCGTCGAAGGCCGTTCCCGCGTGCGCGGCGACGTCGATCGAGCGCAGCGCGTTCCCGCTCGCGGGATCGAAGGCGTTCAGCGTGTCTCCGGCGGCGATCCAGACGTTCCGGCCGTCATACGTGACTCCATGAACATGGTCGATGCCCGGAAAGGGGCCATATTCGCGGACGATTTCGGCGGTCTTGTTGATAGATCGATGCATGCGTTCATCCTATTCAATCGGCAGAGGAGCGGGGAGTAACAAAGTCGTCGTGAATCCCGGCACGGGCGGGGTCATCCAGCGGCGAGCCCGCCCGCGGCCGAACGATTGCACCTTGCCGGCCGCCGCCAGCGATTCGAGCGCCCGCTGCACGGTGCGCTGGCTCGTTCCAAGCGCCAGCGCGAGGGCCGAGCTCGACCAGGATTCACCATCGGCGAGGAAGGCGAGCACCGCCGCGTGCTCGTCTTCGACGGGCCGCGCCAGCACGACGACTTCGCTGGCACGGCGCGGCGCCAGCGCGAAACCCCGCTTCGTCGCGCCGATCTCGGCCATCGTCCGCAGCTCCGCCCGCAGGCGCCCGATTTCGACTCGCAACCGCGCGCGATGCGATTCATCGGCGCGCTTCGCTCCGAAGGCGCGCGCGACGAGCGCGTCTCGCGATACGTCTCCCGGCCACGCTTCGCCCAACGCGCGGGCGAGCGCGAACAACACGGGGCGCGTCGCGAGCGAGACCACCTTGCTCTCGTCCCGCACGGCGTGACGGCACGCGTCCACGACGAAAGCTTTTGACTCCAGCAGCTCTTCGACGTCCTCCAGCAGGAGGAGCCGCTCCTCGCCCCTCGCGATCCGGCGCGCGGCGGGCGTCCGCAGGACAAGCATCGCGCTTTCGACCTCCGCCGTCAGCGCGGGGATCCCCGCCTGCCGCTCCGCCCGCTCGGCCCGGGAGAGCGCGGCGCGCGCCTCCTTCGTGCGGAGGCGCCGCATCGCGATCCCCGCGACCACCAGCTCGTGGGCGGTCCTCGACGCGGGAGGGAAGGGCGCGGGATCGAGCCCGGCGAGTGTGCGCTCGGCCTCGTCGATGCGCCCGATCAGGAGGAGGCGCCGGGCTTCGAGATACCGCGCATGCGCGGCGTTCACGGGATCGCCGTGCTCTTCGAGCGTCGCCCGCGCCGCGTCGAGCGCCTTCGCGGGCCAGCCCAGATCGCGCGAGACAAGGGCGATCTCGGCCTCGGCGACGACGCACCTCGCGCGGGCCACCGGCTCTCTGGGGCCGAAGGCGCGCGCGGCCTTGCGCAGGAGAGCCTTTGCCCGCGCGAGATCGCCGAGCTGCGCCATGGCGATGCCGCGCAACGCCAGAGCCGGCGCGTCGTCGCGCAGGGCGATCCGCTTCAGCGCGCCGAGGGGATCTCCCACGGCGAGAGCGCGCGCCGCGGCGGTGATCAGCGAGTCCATCGAAATCCCGTCAAACTTGTCACTCCCAGGTTCCGTTCTCCCGCGCCTAGATTACTTCAGGAACGGCAACCAAGAAGAAAGGAGCCAGGAACGATGACAACGCACAGAACCGGGACCCGGGAAGAATGGCTGGCGGCGCGGCTCGATCTGCTGGAGGCGGAGAAGGAGCTCACGCGGCGCGGCGACGAGCTGGCGCGGCGGCGGCAGGAGCTGCCGTGGGTGCCGATCGACAACGAATATCGATTCCAGACCGAAGAGGGGAGCGCCGCGCTGGCGGACCTCTTCCGCGGGCGCTCGCAACTGCTCGTCTATCACTTCATGTTCGGCCCCGACTACGCGGCGGGATGTCCGTCGTGCTCGGCGATCGCGGACGGCTTCAACGGCATCTTCGTCCACCTCGAGAATCACGACGTCGCCTTCACGGCCGTCTCGCGGGCGCCGATCGAAAAGCTGCGGGCCTACAAGCATCGCATGGGATGGACCTTCCCGTGGGCCTCGTCGCACGGCAGCGACTTCAACTACGACTTCAACACGTCCGTCACCGAGGAGCAGCAGCGGGGCGGTCTCGTCGATTACAACTACCGCACGGTCGACATGAGGCCCTCGCTGGAAGCCGGCAAGAAGGGGCCGCTCGCCGAGTTCGCGGCCGGCGCCGGAACGGACTGGGCGACGTTCCGGCGGGAGGCTCCCGGCATGAGCGCGTTCGTGCTCGAAGGCGGCGTCGTCTACCACACCTACTCCACCTACGCGCGCGGACTGGACGGCCTCTGGGGCATGTACCCGTGGCTCGACCGCGCACCCAGGGGGCGCAACGAGACGGGCATCTGGTGGCGCCGGCACGACGAGTACGGCCAATGAGCCAGGCTTCCCAGCGAGCCTTCTTCGGGATCTCGGCGCTGCTCTTCGCCGCCAGCGCGGCGGTGACGATCGTCGGGTGCGCGTCCATGTCGAAGATGGGCGGGATGCCGATGCCGGGCGGCTGGACGATGTCGATGGCGTGGATGCGGATGCCGGGACAGACGTGGCCCGGCGCCGCGGCGTCGTTCCTCGCCATGTGGGTCGTGATGATGGTGGCGATGATGCTGCCGTCCCTGGCGCCCATGCTGTGGCGCTACCGCCAGGCGGTCGGCGGGACCGGCGAGGCGCGGCTCGGCCGGCTGACCGCGCTCGTGGGCGTGGGCTACTTCTTCGTCTGGACCGCTTTCGGAATGGCCGCCTATCCGCTGGGCGTCGCGCTGGCGGCGGTCGAGATGCGGCAGCCTGCGCTGGCGCGCGCCGTTCCGATGGCGAGCGGCGTGTTCGTTCTCATCGTCGGCGCGCTCCAACTCAGCGCGTGGAAGGCGCGTCACCTGGCCTGCTGCCGGGAGTCGCCCGGGCGCGGCCGTACGTTGCCGGCCGACGCCGGCACGGCCTGGAGACACGGTCTGCGCCTCGGGCTCCACTGCGGCTACTGCTGTGGGGGGCTGATGGCGATCCTCCTGGTCCTCGGAGTCATGGATCTCCGCGCGATGGCCGTCGTGACGGCGGCCATCACCGCCGAACGTCTCGCGCCGGCCGGCGAGCGCGTCGCGCGAGTGATCGGAGTCGGCATCGTCGGGACAGGGTTGTTTCTGATCGCGCAGGCGGTTGGGCTTGGATGAGGTCTCGGAAGACCGTAGGCATTGGCAAGGTTGCTTCAAGTAATTATGGTGCCATCAACTCCGGGCAAAGAAACTGGAGTTCAACCCCATTCCGGCTCAAAGCCTCCCGATGATTCCACCAGTCTGTATCCGAAGCATTGAGGATCGGCGGACCCTCCCCGCTAGCGATAGCAACAGCTACGAATTTCCGGTCACTGAGATCAAAGTCCGCCAGGGTAGGATCCTCTGGGAACTCCTCGAAGCCTCGGATGTCGTTTGTGGGCGTGATTCGGACTTGGCGGCAATGGTCTGGATTGCACTGGTTGTCCCACAGCCACTTGAAAAAGGCGTCTCCCAAGCCTGGCTGGCCAGATGGCGACAGGTGCCGTCGGTATTCGTCAAAGATCAGGCCTCGATCGTCTACGAGTACCGGGTGATGCTCTCGCAGCTTGAGCAGGGACGCCACGCAAGCCTCTATACACTCCTGGCCTGCCTGAGATGTCCTGCCATTTGAAACGACTGCGACGTTAGTATCCATCACTACGGCCGTGCTCAAGCCGCACCCTTCTTCTTTCGCTCCAATACGGCCTGACTCATGGCGGCGATCTCGCCAAACTCGTCTCCGAAGAAGTCCCTCGGCCAATTCTTTATATTTCCAAAAAGATCGAGATCCAAGGGTGTCAAGTGGGATTCACCCTTGTCTGTAAAGCAGAAGTAGAGAGCGGCCTCCTCCGGCGTAACTTCTTCCTCTGCCACTCGGCGTTGCAAACGGCGTAGAAGGTGTTCACTGTGACTTTCCAGGATGATCTGAATGCCACGCGTCTTCATTGCATCCACCAGTACGTCCGCCAAACCTGCTTGAACCTTCGGATGAAGGTGGATTTCCGGCTGTTCTAGTAGAAGGGTCGAACCTTCCGGCGCATAGTAGCACAACGTGATAACAGGAAGGATTTGGGAGACACCGAAGCCCACGTCCGTGATCAGCACCTCAGCCGCTTTGGGATCGCGGCGTACCCAGACCTGGAACAGTCTGCCTCCTTGAGTGATCGGTCGAACCTGGAATGAATCGATCAGCCCAAGCTTCTTTAGCCATTCAGCAACGCGTTGCTCGACGTTCTGGCGCTTCTTTCCTCTGCCCCGAGAGATCTTTACTCCAGATTCGCGGGACGCCAGTAGCGCGTCTACAACCCGTTCTCCCCTCCTTCCCATGTCCGCAGGCTGAGCTCCCGCCCAAGCGTATTGGCGTTTGGGGTACTCCCGCAGAGGCCCAAGATAAAACAAGCGAGCGAACAACTCCTCGAACTGCAACTCGAGGTCAGAAAGGAAGCCGGCGTTTTGGTAATAGGCTCGTACCTGGTCCGGAAAGCCGTAGCACTTCGCCGGTGGTGGCAGTTTCCAAGGGCGGCCCGGAGCACGAACAAATCGGAAATCACTTCTGAGGTCGTATTCCAGCTTTTTTTCACGCGCTTGAGTCATTCCAAACGTTTCGCCGGAGAAGCCGTATTCCATTGCTGTAACGACCGGACGGCCCAGGCCCGGCTCCCCGTTAGCCTGCCATTCAATGTCAGTCGAGAATTCAATATGGTCATCTTTGAATAGGGCACCGCTCTTGCGAGCAGGATCCGCGATTTCGAGGCTTCGAGGTAAGTTCCAGGCCATGCTTACATGCATGGAGCTCGCGAGCTCATGCCGAAACAAGACGTCCTGAAATGTCCCAAGGTCAACCAGGCTGCGATCATCTCCCAGGTTCAGAACCTGAGTCCGGTCGGGAGATTCGGACGTCTGCTTGAGGAGCAGGAGCATCTGGAGAACGCTCGTCTTACCCGAACTGTTGCTACCGAAGAGAGCGGTAAGCGGCGCCAGGCGTATAGCGCCCGTATCCCGCCAAGATTTGAAGTGCTGGAAGGAAAGCCCGGTGAGCATCAGGACAGCTCCTCTCGCTGTATAGCCGACCGATCTGGCCTCAGTAGCCTAACCACGGTCGGAGGGTAGCCCAAAATGCGCGATGGGCGGCCAGAGGTCTCGCCATGTTCGTAGTATAGCTTCTCCGTCATCGCTGCCCGGTCACTGTCTCGGCCCCCTGGTCTGGCTGACCGTGGCCCTCGCCCAGAGCAGGTGTCACCCTCTTAGACAGGCGCGGCGGGCCATCCGCCGACCTCGGCGGCTGAGCCACCTGCGGCGGCGGATGACGCGCCGCGGCCGGCGGCTGGTCCGCCGACGTGGGGGAATGGCCCGCCGGCCGGAACGGACGGTCCGCCGAGGCTGGCGGCTCGTTCGCCGAGGGCGGCGGCTGACCCGCCGAGGTTGGCGGCTCTCCCGCCTCGAGCGGCGAGCCATCCGCCGGCCTCGGCGGGTCTTCCGCGAAGCTTCGCGGCTCTCCCTTCAAGATTCGGGGTTCATCCGCCAGGCTCGGGGGATGAGCCACCTGCGGCGGCGGATGACGCGCCGGGACCGGCGGCTCGTCCGCCGGCGTAGGGGAATGGCCCACCGGCCGGAACGGACGGTCCGCCGTCGCCGGCGGCTCGTTCGCCGAGGGCGGCGGCTGAGCCGCCGAGGCTGGCGGCTCTCCCGCCTCGAGCGGCGGGCCATCCGCCGTCCTCGGCGGGTCGTCGGCGAAGCTTCGCGGCTCTCCCCTCAAGCTTCGCGCGTCATCCGCCAACCTTTCGAGGAGAGCCGCCATCCATGCCGGCTGGAACGGCAACGATTGCGGGTGAGCCGGCAAGGCTTACGGATGAGCCGCCGAGGCCGGCGGACGACGCACAAGCCTTGGCCGGTGAGGCGCCAAGGGAGGCGGCCCGTCCGCCAGCGTTGCGCCGCCGTCCGCACCGCGGTGCGGAACGCATCTGAGCGCGGGGCCGGCGGGTCTGGGGCTTTAGGCCTCTTCGTCGGCCTGTTCCAGCACCTGCCGGTGCAGACTCTCTGAAAGCTCAGACGCGGTTGCTCTTCCGCCAGCAAGTGCAGGTTCAGTTTTCGCCCTTCCCAGGACCGCAGGTCAGCTCCCGCCTATCACCTATTGCCCCCCGGGAGTAGACTAGAGCTTCAAAGGAGATCTGAATGAAAAAGCAGAGCGTGAAGAAGCTGGTGCTGGCGAAGGAGACCGTGCACAACCTCAGTAGTCTTCAAGGTGTTGAGGGCGGCGTCTCTTGCTCAAACTGCACATCCTACTCAGATCAGATGAGGTACTGCGACAGTTGGTGGCACTGCGGCGCCAGTGCGGATACCTTCTGCTGAGACAGGGGAGGGGCCTGCTCCTCCCAGATGCTGGAACTGAGACCCGGGAGGGCGCTGACGCGCTCTCCCGGGTCCTCCTTCCTACCCCAGGGACGTCGTCGGGCATTCGAAGGTGCAGGCTGCGCTGAAGGTGTCCGGATGGTCCAGACACCGGCAGGTAGTGCCGCACGCACCAGGATCGTAGGTGAACAGGCCGCCGGCGGCTTCCTTCAACTGCGCGGCATCCAGGTGCCGAAGCGTTTCACGGGACAGGGTCAGCTTCCTGCTTCTCTTCTTCATCACGGCTCTCCTTGACGGCGATACACGATCGGGTTTTCCCACTCTTCGAATGGGTGTGGCGAGCCGGCTCTGTTTTTCTACCCGTTCCGGAACGGCCGCTAATTTAGCATATCAACAGATGTGGATGTCAAGGAGGGCCCGGCTCGTGGGGCGGGCGGTGTCTTCCTGGATGCGGGGCGGGCCAGGCCCGCCCCCGCGACGGTACCGCTCTTTCGGAGGAATCAGCTCAACTGATCGTCGACATGTCGATGTCGAAGTAGTCGGTTGACCCGCATTTCGAGACCCAGGAGGCCTCCTTGTTCGTCGCGCCCAGGAGCACCTGCGTCATGATGTAATCGACCTGGGCCAATGGGCTGCCCTGAAACGTGATCACGTCGTTCACGACCGCGTTCGTCTTCCAGACGGTGTTGACGGCAAACTGGAGGCTGCTCGTGGAGATCGTCGGGAACTCGCCGGTCTGCACGCCGTCGCCGTGCGCCCAATCGATGCAGTTGTCGATCGTCCCGTTGTCGGTCGCGTTGCCGTCGAACGGCGTCACCTGGGCGTAATTCCAGGAGCTGCCCGAGTTTTGCACGACTTGCCAATCGGTGATGTTGTTCGTGACGCTGTTTTTGAAGGTGTAGGTTCCCCCTACGCCGTTGGTGCTGAAGCCCACGGTCAAGTCGGAACCGGTCTGGACGCTGCTCGCTCCGCTGCTGTTCGCGGGCGAGCTCGAGTAATAGAAAAGCTCGTCGCTCGACGTGGAAAACCCAGCATTGAAGTTGGCCAGCGACCAGCCGAAGCTCTCGCCTGAATCACCCTTGAGGCCGCCGTTCGAAAGAATGCCGGAGAGCGAGCAACCGATGTACTGGAACGCGCCCGCTTGATCGGCGTTGTCGAGCGCTCCATCGAAGACGTACGTCATCTGCAACGAGACCGTGGTGCTCGGAGGCGGGCCGAGGCCGGTGCTCTCGTTTTCCGAAGCGCTGATCGGGTACGAGTACGGTTTCGAGTACGTCCAGTTCTTATAGATGAGCCCCGCGGGCGGCGGAGTGTCGAGCTCCAAAGGCATCGCGAGCGTCCTCAGGAAGCCCTTGATGAACCCGGCGGCTTCGTCGGACGTGAGCGCGTGCGGCACGCTGGTGAAGACGGCGGTGGGCTCGACGGCGGTCAGGGAGCCGTCGGCGTTGCGGAGGCTTCCCGCCATGCGGAGCGTGCTTTGGGAAAGCGTGTCTTTCGCTTCGTGGAAGTGGTAGCCGACCTTGCCGCCGACGGCGCGGCGGGCGACGAAATAGCCGCGCGAGCCGCCATGAGAGCGGAACCCGACGTGCGCCGCGAGCGCCTTTTTATGCGCGTCGGTCGCGTCGAGAAGCAGGACGCCGGCGCCTGCTGCAAGCGCGCCGAACAGTTTGGACACCTCCTCGGCCGGGCAGGTCGCGCAATCGAAGACGACGAGATCGTCGCTCGAATACTTCGCATCCGGGGAGAACATCGTCGCGGATCTGAGGTCGGAGATCTGCGCGGCTACCGGGTTATCGGTCTTGTCTTCGCACAGCTTGCGGATCGCGGACTGCGCGTCCGCCTGGGGCATGACCTGATCGAGGGTCGGGGCGCTGGTGCTCATCGCGTCTTCTCCTGTGGAAAGGGGGTCAGGTGATTCAGCAGGAGAGTGGGATGAGCCGGCGGGTTATCGCACCGCGCGGAAGATTCCGGCGGTGCGTCCGCGGTGCGGAACGCATCTAGGCGCGGGGCCGACGAGTCTGGGGGGTTTAGGTTTCTTCGTCGGCCTGTTCCAGCACTTGCCGGTACAGACTCTCTGAAAGGAAGAAGCCGGCCTGTTTGCGAAGAGCGTCGAGCAAAGGGCGGATCTCCATGATTGCCCCGAGACGCTTGGCTTGGAGCAGTACACCCAAGACCCCGAAGGGCCGAAAGCCGAGGCGGAGCGCTGCGTGGCGACCTTCCTTCTCATCGAGGAGGACAAAATCGGCCTTCAACTCGACCGCAAGTGCGAGAGTCTCCGCTTCACCCTGGTCGAGATCGCGCCGGAGGACTGTTACCAGAACCTGGTCTTTGACCTTGTGGCGGTGGACCCAGGAGGCTTTCTCAACCTCGTAGCTTCCGGGATGCCGCCTTCCTCCGTGGTTGAGCTCTTGCCAGACGCCCTCGGCGATGTGGATCTCTCCATAGAGCTTCTGAAGTAGCTCAAAATGACCGATGGCGGCGAGACTGGTGAGAGGAGACGTATCGCTGGCAACGATCATTGTCGGTCGAGGTAGCGCAGGGTCTCGAGATCCTGTTCCAGATCCTCAGACTCGAAGTGCGGAGGGATCTGGCGGAGGGCAAGGATCTGTCGGAATTCCCAGAGGGACAAGCCCGCCAGCTCGTGCGCCTTGCCCAGCGAGAGCCGGCCCTGCGCATAGAGATGGACCGCCAGCTCCACGAGGAGCTGGTCCGCCGTCATACGGGCTGAGTCGAGAATGTCTTGAGGGATCTCTATATGGGCAGTGGCGGCGCGCATGATGGGATCATCATACGCCAGAGAGGTTGTTCCCGGAGCGGGCGTTCAGACGCGGAAGATTTTCCGCCAGCAAGACGGGCCACCGGAGAATTCGGCAGGTGCCGGAAATCCGGTCAGGCCTCCGCCCCCTCCAGGTGCTGGAACTGGGTGGTGTCGCCGTCCTCCTCGGCGGCGGCGGTCCATTTCTGGATTTCCTCGGCGGTCATGTTGCCCTTGGGCTCCAGGCGCGCGTCCTCGTAACCCCAGGCGTGGATGTCGATCAGGTACTGCGAGCGGGAGAGGATCGTGCCGCGGCAGAGCTTCTCGTCTTCGGCGCCGGCCTCGGCGGTCCCCCGACGCAGCCGCTGGGTGAGGATCCCGATCACGGCGTAGGGGATCCGCGTCGCTTCGCCCGGGTACACGAAGCCGAACAGCGACAGGTGGGCGAGCAGCACCCGCCAGGCACCGTCGTCGTCGAAGCGGCGCAGCAGGCGGTCCCAGTCGATCTCGTCCATCCGGGCATGGAGGATGTGGTTGACGTCGCCGCCGTCGAAGCGCTCGCGCTCCATGATCAGGGACTTGGACCAGATCATCTCCTCGGCCGGTATCAGCTTGACCGGCATCTCCAGAACCTCCCCCTCCACGGCGTGCTCGAACCAGAGGTCGTCCACCCGGGCGACGCCGTTGCCGGAGCTGAAGATCACGTCCACGAAGTCGTCGCCGTGGTACGCCTTGCCGAGCCAGTGCTCGAAGGTGCGCTCGGTCTTCCAGCCCTGGCGGCCCAGGACCTCCAGGGCGCGGTCGAAGTCCTCGGGTTTGACGAAGACGTCGAAGTCCTTGGTGTGACGCTCGATGCCGGTATAGCGGGCGAAGGCATAGGCCCCGCCCACGAGGAACGGCACGCCGCCGCTTTCCAGGGCGCGCATGGCCTGCCGATAGAACTCGATGGTGTCTTCGCTCAGCAGATCGGTGGGTTTCGGGGTCGCGGTCAGGGTCGCCATCGGAGCCTCCCGTCAGAGGATGTCTCGCAAAAGCAAGAGGCGTACCAATTCGCGCGCTGGCATGTGTCTTGAAGCGCAACAGGGGCGAGAGGGGATGGCATGAGCGAGAGCAACGGAATCGTACGGATCGCGGCGCTCGGCGACCTGCACCACACGCGTTCCGCCGACGTCTCGGCGCGGGACGTGCTGGCGGCGGCGGGGCGCGAGGCCGACGTGCTGGTGCTGTGCGGCGACCTGACGGATCACGGGCTCGTGGAGGAGGCGCAGGACCTCGCCCGCGAGATCCACTCGGCGGTGAGCATCCCGGTGGTGGCCGTGCTCGGCAATCATGACTTCGAGGGCGGCAAGCAGGAGGAGATCAAGAAGGTCCTCTGCGAGAGCGGCATCCGGGTGCTGGACGGCGAGGCCGTGGAGATCAAGGGCGTCGGGTTCGCCGGCGTCAAGGGTTTCTGCGGCGGATTCGGCAAGCGTGCCCTGGGACCCTGGGGCGAGGACATCATCAAGCATTTCGTGCGCGAGGCGGTGGACGAGGCCCTGAAGCTGGAGTCCGCCCTGGCCCGGCTGCGCGGCCGGCCGTCCATCGCGGTGCTCCATTACTCGCCGATCCAGGAGACGGTGGAGGGGGAGCCGGTGGAGATCTTCGCCTTCCTGGGCTCCAGCCGCCTGGAGGAGCCGCTGTCGCGGTATCCCGTGCAGGCGGTCTTCCACGGCCACGCCCACCGCGGCCGGCCGGAAGGCAGGACGGCCCAGGGGGTGCCGGTCTTCAACGTCAGCCTCCAGCTCCTCCGCCAGAGCTATCCGGAGCGGCCGCCGTTCCGCATTTTCGAGGTCCCGCTGGAAGAGAGCGCGCGCCGGGTCACGGGACCCCGGCGACAACAGGCACAGTAAAGACCGTCAAGAAAGGAGTCGTCCGATGCCTGAAGCATGGAGCAACAAAGACGAACGCATGTACGAGCACATCAAGGACAGTTCCGAGGACCGCGGCATGCCCGAGAAGCGGGCCAAGGAGATCGCGGCGCGCACGGTGAACAAGCAGCGCCGCGAAGAGGGCCGCACTCCCAACAAGACGACCCAGGGGACGGGCAACCCCAACCGTGGCCTGGAGGCCCGGACGGTCAGTGAGCTGCGCAACCGGGCCAAGCAGCTCAAGATCGCCGGGCGCAGCAAGATGAACAAGCAGCAGTTGGTGCGCGCCATCCGCGAGCACTGAGCCGGTCGTCTGGTCCTCCGGAACACGGATCTGCGGAATTGATATAATATGCGGTAACAATAAATTCCCGATCCTTGGAGGAGGTGCCCTTGAACGGGCGCGATCTCGCGCGGGAGAGTGAGGAGAGGCTCCGGCTCGCTCTGGACGCGGGGCGTATGGGGACCTGGGAGTGGGATCTCCTGACTGGAGGTCTGAGCTGGTCCGCGGGCATGGAGCGTCTCTTCGGGCTCGCTCCCGGCACGTTCGAGGGCACCCTGGACGCGTTCCAGAGGCATCTCCACCCCGGGGACCGCGAGCCCGTGGTGCGCTATCTCGCCGAGGCGGCCGAGGGCGAGCGCGAGCCGCACGTGGAGTACCGCGTGCTGCGTCCCGACGGCCAGTTGCGCTGGATCGAGTCGTGGGCGCACCTGCTCGCCGACGAGGGAGGACGGCCGGCGCGCATGGTCGGCATCTCCCGCGACACCACGGAGCGCCGCCGCATCGAGGAGGGGCTCCGCCTGCTGGCGGAAGCGAACTCGGTGCTCTCCGCCTCCCTTGATCCCGACCCCATGTTCCAGGGCGTGGCCCGTCTGGCGGTGCCGGACCTGGGCGATTACTGCGTCATCGACGTGGTGGAGCGGAGCGGCCTGCGCCGGGCGGCGGTGCACGCCATCCCGGAGCATGAGGAGCTGATCCAGGAGGCGATGCGCTACATCCCGCAGGGGGAGGGCCATCCGAGCCTGCGGGCGATCCGCGCCGGCGAGGCGCAGCTCGTGTCCCAGGTGACCGCCGAGATCCTGGACGCCGTCGCGCCGGTCCCGGAGCATCGCGCGCTGCTGGATCGGCTGGCGGTCCGCTCGATCCTCTGCGTCCCCCTGATCGCCCGCGGCAAGACGCGCGGCGCGATCTGCCTGATGTTCGGCGACACGGGCCGGACCTACCATCCCTGGGACGTCAACCTCGCCGACGAGCTTTCCCGTCGGGTGGCCCTGGCGGCGGACAACCTCTACCTGTACCACGACGCCCGGCAGGCGGTGCGGGCGCGGGACCAGGTGCTGGCCGTGGTCTCCCACGACCTCCGCAACCTGCTGAACCCGGTCGCGATCAGCGCCGAGCAGCTCGCCGCCGCCCTGCCGCCCGAGCTCTCCCTGACGCGGCCGCTGGACCTGATCCGGCGCTCCGCCGACCAGATGGACCGGCTGATCCAGGACCTCCTGGACGTGGCGCGGCTGGAGGAGGGGCGCCTGACCCTGGAGCTGGAGCGGCTGGCGCCGGAGGCTCTCGTCGCCGAGATCGTGGAGTCGCACCTGCCGATGGCGCGGCGGAAGTCGCTGTGCCTGGAGCGGGAAGTGGCGCCGGAGGCGCCCCTGGTGCTGGCCGACCGGCACCGGCTGCTGCGGGTGCTGGCCAACCTGGTGGGCAACGCGCTGAAGTTCACCCCGGCGGGCGGGCGGATCACCGTCGGCGCCGAGCGTCACGGCGACAGGAGCGAGGTGCGCTTCTGGGTGGCGGACACCGGGCTGGGGATCTCGGAAGGCGACCAGGCGCACATCTTCACCCCCTTCTGGCAGGTCGCGCCGCGGGAGCGCGGCGGCACCGGGCTGGGGCTCTCCATCACCAAGGGGATCGTCGAAGCCCACGGCGGCCGGGTCTGGGTGGACTCGTCCGCCGGCAGCGGCAGCGTCTTTTCCTTCACCATCGCCGCCGCGCCCGATCTTCGATACGATCCGGGCGATGCGCAGCAGTGAAGGGTTCGTCTTCGTCCGGCCGGGGCTCCACCTCTATTACCATGTGCTGGGAGAGGGGCGGGATACGGTCGTCGTGCCCAACGCCAACTGGCTGTCGGACCTCCTGCAGCCGCTGGCCGAGGGCCGCCGCCTGATCCTCTATGACCCGCGCAGCCGGGGCCGGTCGAGCGCCGTCACCGACGGCCGGCACCTGAGCCTGGAGGACGACGTCGCGGACCTGGAGGTGGTGCGGCGCTACTTCGGGCTGGAGCGGATGACCCTGCTCGGTTCCTCGTACCACGCCGCCATCACGGCCTCCTACGCCCTGGAGAACCCGGAGCGGGTGGACCGCATGCTGCTGGTCAGCCCGATCACGCCCCGCCGGCCGGGGGAGTGGATGCAGGAGACGCCCACGGCGGAGGAGCTGACCTATCCGCCGGGCGTGCCGCGGCTGGAGGAGATGCGGCGGGAGGGGATCGACCAGGACGATCCGGTGGCCTTCTGCCGCGCCTGGTTCAACTACTTCCTGCTGCCGGCCCAGATGGGGGAGCTGGCGGCGGCGGCGCGCTTCCCCCTGGACGACGTCTGCTCCTTCCCCAACGAGTGGCCGCGCCACACCATGAGCCTCTACTTCAACCACATCGTCCCCAGGATGGAGGACTGGGACTTCCGGCCGCGCCTCGCCGCCCTGCGCACGCCCCTGCTGGTGATCCAGGGGACGGACGACCTGGTCCCCCTGGAGGCGTCGCGGGAGTGGGTGGCGCATGCGCCGGACGCCCGCTTCTTCCGCATCGAGGGCTCGGGGCACCACCCCTACATCGAGCGCCCGCAGGAGTTCTTCCCCGCCGCCGAGGCCTTCCTCAAGGGAGAATGGCCGCGGGGCGCCGAGCCGGTGCCGCTCCCCGCCTGAATGCCAGGGCCGCGGCGGCGGCCAGTCCCAGGAACAGGAAGCTCACCTCCCCGATCAGCCGGACCAGCAGGCCCACGGCGAGCGAGCCGGCCACGGCGTCGTCTCCAGGGAGCAGAGTCAGCGCGAGAGCCGCGGCGGCCGCCTGTCCGGCGATCACCAGGGCGGCGCCGGCGGCGAAGGCGCCGGTGGTCTCCGGGGCCAGACGGGGGAGCGCCGGGGCGAGGCCGGCCAGGAGGGCGAGGGTGGGCAGGGCCTGGAGAAGGAGGACGGCGGCCACGGCGCCGGGCAGGCCCAGGGGGCCGTCGGCCAGCCGGAAGGCGAAGCGGACGTCGAGGGTGGAGAGGCTGGCGGTCTCCCCCAGGAGGCGGAGGACGCCGAGGGCGAAGCCGGCCGCGAGGACCGCGACGGTGGAGAGCGAGATGGTTCTGGGGGATCGCCGGAGCGCCGCGACGCCCAGCACGGCGAGGGTGAGGAGGAGGGCGGCGGGGGTCCAGGAGAGGACGGCGAGGAGGAGCGAGATCCAGAGAGCGGCGTCGAGGAGGATGGCGGAGGGCCACTCTTCTTCTCCGCGAGTGAGCCGCGTGCAGAGGATGAGGACGCAGAGCAGGATCCCTGGGAGCGCCGGCGTCCCGCCGGCAACCAACTCAAAAAACTGGTTTGTCTGCCGGCGGGACGCCGGCGGTCCCAGGGGGGACGCGATCAGGCGGTGGAGGTCTCTTTGGCGGAGGAGCCCTGGATTGCCGAGGCCGCGGACCACCACCGGCGTCTCCACCACCTCCGGCTCCGGGCCGGCGTGGCCGCCGCGGTCGGTGACGCCATGGTCCGAGGTGACGATCACCTTCCTGTCCGGACCGGCGGCTTCGAGCAGCCTTCCCAGCGCGGCGTCGGCCCGGCGGAGGGCGTCCAGGTACTCGCGGGAGCCGCCGCCATGAAGATGCGCGACGTCGTCTGTGCCGCTCAGGTGGACGACGACGAGGCCGTAGTCCCCGCTCCGCAGCGCCGCGATCCCCTCCCGCAGGACCTGCTCGTCGTCGGCGGCGACGGTGGTGACGGCGAACGAGCCGTCCAGCCAGGGGCCGTAAAGGTCCTCCCAGAGCCTCGGCCCGGCCGCGAACGTGCGCAGGCCGGCGCTCTTCGCGGCGGCGAAGATCCCGCCGGCGGGGGAGCGGGAAGCTCCGAAGTCCTCGAGGAACGAGGCGGGCGGCGGGACGGTCCCCTCGGCGATCGTCCGGATCCCCGCCACGGTCGACGGGATCCAGGACTCCACCCGGGCCACGCCCCGGGCTTCCAGACGGTTCAGGTTCGGCATCAGCCGGAGATCGCGCGACCGGTCCTCCCGCAAGGCGTCGATCACCACCAGCAGGACCGGGGCCTCGGGGCGGCCCATGGCGGGGGAGGGCTCCGTCCGCCCCAGCAGCGCCGGCCCGTGCGCGTAGACCATGGCCAGCAGCGCCACCGCCGCCGTGTTGCCGGCGGCGGCGATCCGGCGGACGGGGGAGCTCACGGCGCCGGGCTCGGCCGGTAGGCGCGCCCCTTCCAGCCGGCCGGGCGGCCCAGGAGCTGGCGCCCCAGGGCGGTCCACTGGAGGGCGAGGAAGACGAGGATGGCCACCGGATGGAGCAGCGCGCCGTCCAGCGGCTGCCGGAACCGCCGGACCGCCGCCAGCCGCGGCAGCCAGACCGCGAGGCTCCCCAGGGCGGCCGGGAGGAGAACGTCCGGCGGCAGCGCGCCGAGGAGTCCCAGGAGGAGCAGCACGGGGGGCGCCACCTGTCCGGCGCCGAGGAGGAGGGTGAACGGCACGATCGCGGCCGGCGCGGCGATCCCCTCGGTGGCGTTCTTGGCGAGCCCCCGCCAGACCTCGCCCGCGCCCCGGTACATCCGGCAGGAGGCCACGGAGGTGGCGTCGAAGAGGTCGGTGGCGACACCTGCCCGGCGGAAGGCGCGGGGGAGGGTGACGCCGTCGTGGAGCGAGGCGCGGATGGCGGCGTGCCCGTCCGCCTTTTCGTAGTCCGCCCGGCGCGCCAGGAAGAGCTGGCCGCAGCCGGCCCCGAAGGAGGGAGCGTGGCGGAAGCGGCGCATCCATCCCATGGGGAGGAAGCTGAGGAGGATGAAGTGGATCAGGGGCAGGAGGAGGCGCTCCAGGAAGGTCACGGTCTCCTGCCGCGGCACGCCGCTCACCAGGCCGGCGCCGCTCCGCTCCAGGAAGGCGGCGGCGCGGGCGGCGCCGTCCGGCTCCAGGCGCACGTCGGCGTCCACGAACAGCAGCAGCGGATGGCGGGCGAGGCCCGAGAGGACGGCGCAGGCGTGCTGCTTGCCGCACCAGCCGGCGGGCAGGGGCGGCGCGGTCTCCAGGCGGACCCTGGGGTCGCCGACGCCGCGCACGATCTCCGCCGTGCGGTCCCGCGAATGGTCGTCGAGGACGATCACCTCCAGCTCCACATCCCGGCTGGCCAGGGCCGCCTCCACGGCCCCCCGGATGGAGCGTTCCTCGTCGCGGGCCGGGATCAGCACCGAGACGGCGGGCCGTCCAGCGGTCCCGGCGGACATGGGCGGCGGCGCGTACCGCCGCAGGTTCCGCCAGAAGAGGAGGGCCGGGATCAGCGCGCAGACGGCGCAGGCCCAGGCGAGGGCGTCCAGGGTCAAGCCTTCCCTCCGTGCTCGGGACGGAACCGCTCGCCCCGGAGCTTCGACTTGAGCCGCCGCCAGACGTCGTAGACCCCGCCCACCCCGGCGGAGCCGCCCAGCAGGAGGTCGAAGCGGGACGGATCGCGGGCGAGGGACTCGGCGCTCAGCTCGTCCAGGGCCTTCTCCAGGGATTCCTCCAGGATGGGCGTCCAGTCGGTGGCCTTGAGGTCGGCGTCGCCGGCGGCGACCTCCTCGCCGAAGCGGGCGAGCGCCTCGGGGAAGCGCTCCTCCCAGAACGGGTATTCGATCGCCAGCGGCAGGAGCACGGCCTGGCGCACCCGGGTGGCGAGGTGGCCGATCCCCGAGCGCAGCCTGACGGGCCGCTCCCGGGGGTCGGAGAAGCGTCCCTCGGCGGCGATCCAGAGGGCGGTGTCCGGGCGGGCGAGGATCTCCTGGGAGACGGCGAGGAAGCGGCGGGCGCCGCGGGCCGTCCCCGGCTCGACGCCGAAGAAGCCCAGGCGCTCGAAGAAGCCGTACTTTCCCAGGGCGGCGGCGTCCATGGGGCCGTAGTGCCGCCGGTCCGGGAAGAACTGCTGGGCGAGGCGCATGCAGATCAGCGGGTCCCACCAGGAAGGATGGTTGAAGTAGACGACCAGCGGTTTGCCCTGGATGGCCACCGGGTCGGGCCGCTGCGCCTTGGACAGCCGCACGGCGTGGAAATGGCGGGCGAGATAGCGCTCGCAGTACACCCCGAACATCGAGAGCAGGAGCGGCGAGACCTCAGGCGACTTCTCGTTTCCATCGGGACGCTCCATGGTCGCGGCCTCCATTCGTCGCGGACTCGGACGGAGACGGCTTATGCAAGCTCCGCTCCCTCGCGTCCCGATCCAGGGCGTCGGCGGCGATCCAGCCGGACATCAAAACCATCGGCATGCCCGGGCCGGGGTGCGCCGCGCCGCCGGCCAGGTAGAGGCCGCGGACGTCGCGGCTGCGGTTGGCCGGCTTGAAGGCGCCGAACATCCGGCCGTGGCTGGCCAGGCCATAGATGGCGCCGTTCAGCACGTGGTAGCGGTCGTGGATGTCCTCCGGCGTCAGCGCCGCCTCGACGACGATACGGTCCGTGAGATCGTCCAGGCCGGCCGTCCGCGCCAGCTTGTCGAGGATCGCCTCGCGGTACGCCGGGAGCATCAGCTTCCAGTCGTGGCCGGGGCGCAGGTACGGGGTGTGGACCAGCACGTACAGCGCCTCGCCGCCGGCGGGGGCCACGCCGTCGTCGGTGCGGGCCGGCGCGCAGACGTAACAGGTGGGATCGGGCGCCGGCACGCCGCGGCGGTAGATGGCCTCGAATTCCTCGTGCGGGTCGTGGGAGAAGACGAAGTTGTGGTGCAGCAGGTGGGGGTAGGCGCGGTCGAGCCCGAAGTAGAGGACCACCCCGGAGCAGGCCGGCTCGTACTTGCGCCTGTCGATGCGGCGGGCGGCCCTGGGCTCGTCCCTCAGGAGCTCGCGATGGGTGCGGACGGCGTCCGAGTTGGAGACCACGGCCGCCAGGGGCACGCGCTCGCCGGCGTCGGTCTCGACGCCGGTCACGGCGCCCTGTTCGGTCAGGATGCGGCGCACGCCCGTCCCTTCCCGGATCTCGACGCCCAGCTCCAGGGCCAGCCGCCGCAGCGCCTCGGGCACGGCGCGGATGCCCCCCCTGGGGTACCAGATCCCTTCCGAGGTCTGCATGTGGGCGATGCCGCAGAGCACGGCCGGCGAGGCGTCCGGGGCCGAGCCCACGTACTGGGTGAAGTGGTCCAGCATCTGGGCCACCCGCGGCTCGGGCACGTGGCCGCGCACCGTGCCGGCCACCGTGCGGCCGAAGCGGAGGGCCAGCAGGTCGCCCAGCACCGAGGCCCGGAAGGTGTTGCCGCCGTCGAAGGTGTCGCGCACGGAGCCCACGGAGCGCCAGAAGAAGAAGCGGTCCGAGATGTCGTGCAGGCGCTCGGCCATGGCGAGGAACCGGCGGTACCCCCCGGCCGCTCCCGAGCCGGGGGCGAAGTCGTCGAGCTTCTCCTCCATGCGCTCGGGATCGGCGACCAGGTCGAGGATGGAGCCGTCCTCGTAGAAGCAGCGCCACTGGGGATCGAGGGGGATCAGCTCGAGCTCGCGCCGGACGTCCCGGCCGGCCTCGGCGAAGAGGCGGGCGAGGACGGAGGGCATGGTGAGGATCGTCGGCCCCATGTCGAAGCGGTAGCCCCGCTCCTCCAGCACGGCCGCCTTGCCCCCCAGCCAGGGGTTGCGCTCGAACAGGGTCACCCGGTGGCCGCGGGCGGCGAGGGTGACGGCGGCGGCGAGCCCGCCGAGCCCCGAGCCGACGACGCCGATCCGATCCGTGGTCTGCGACATTTATCTTCTCCTTCTCAACAGGGAACGCGTGAGGTCGGCGGCGCCGCGGAGCCGGGCCCGGAGGCCGTCCGCGTGGGCCAGGGTGAGGTAGGCGCGGAAGAGCTCCGCGTCCGAGGGATGCAGCTCTTCGAGATGGGGAAGCCACCGGCCGCGGCGGACGGAGACGGTCTTGACCACGGTCATCTCCAGCAGCCCCTCGGCGCCGCGGGTGACGCCGAAGCCGCTTTCGCCGCGGCCGCCGAACGGCAGGCGCGGGTCGGCCGTGGGCACGATCAGGTCGTTGATCACCACCGATCCCGCCCGCACCCTGGCGGCGAAGGCGACGGCCGCCTCCTCGGGGCCGAAGATCGAGGCCCCGAGCGCGTAGGGGCTGGCCGCCGCCGCCGCCAGAGCCTCCTCCGGGCGGGTGAACGGCACGAGCAGGACCTCGGCGGGGGGGAGGTTCTTGTCCTGCCGACGCAGCTTCTCTTTCAGCGCCGTCGCCGACGCGTGCGGCACGAAGATCCGCCGCGGGGCGATGCAGGCGGCGCCGCCGTTCAGGATGATGCCGAAGCGGACGGCCCGGGCGACCCGGTCGAGGTCCGCCCCGGGGAGGACGAACAGGGCGTCGCAGCCCGAGAGCTCGACGGTGGCGGGCGTCAGCCGGCGGGCGAGGTCGGCCAGGACCTCGCGGCCGGTCTCCGCCGAGCCGGTGAGGAAGACCTTGTCGACGCCGGCTGCGATGGCCTCGCGGGCCGCTTCGGGGTCCTCTCCGAGGACGGTCAGGAGCCCCGCCGGCAGGCCCGCCGCCGCCGCCAGTCCGGCGAAGGCGCGGGCGGCGGCGAGCCCGCCCCGCCCCGGCTTCCAGAGGACGGCGTTGCCGGCGGCCAGGGCCTGCGCCGTCTGGACGCCCGGCAGGAAGAGAAGGTTGTTCGCGGGGGCGATCACCAGGACCAGCCCGACGGGCTCACGGCGGACCTCGGCTTCCACGCCCGCCAGCCAGGCCGGCCGCCCGTCCGCGCCGAGCCGGCGGGGAGCCAGCAGGCGCGGCGCCTCGCGCTCCAGGAAACGGCAGGCGTCGGCCAGCGGCACGACCTCCGCCGAGAGCGACTCGAACTCGGGACGGTCCTCGCCGGCCGTCCGCGCCAGCTCGCGCGCGTTCGCCGCGATCCGATGGCGCAGGCCGCGGATCACCCGCAGCCGCTCGCGGAGCGGCCGGGCCGCCCACTCCCCCTGGGCCGGGACCTGCATCGCTAGACGGCCTCCGCCAGCTCGGGTTTCTCCGCGATCGCCGGCGACGGGCGCAGCGCCCGCGGCAGCGAGCGGACGCCGAGGTCCTCCAGCATCAGCCGGCTGGTGATCAGGGCCGACTGGAAGATCACCGGCAGGCCGCTCCCGGGGTGGGTCCCGCCGCCGACGAGATAGACCCCGTCGAGGTCCTCGAAGCGGTTGCGGGGGCGCAGGTGGAGCATCTGGCCGAGGTTGTGGGCGAGGTTGAAGGTGGCGCCCTGGTGGATCTCGAAGCCCTGGTCCCAGTCGGCGGGGGTGACCATGCGTTCGTAGCGGATGCGGCGCTCCACGTCCTCGATGCCGATCTCCGCGAGGCGGGAGAGGGTCAGCTCGCGGAAGCGGCCGGCCTCGCGGCGCCAGTCCACGTTGGGATGCTGGTGCGTGACCGGCACCAGGACGTAGAGGGTGCTCCGGTCGCGGGGCGCCAGCGAAGGATCGGTCACGCAGGCGTTCTGCACGTAGAACGACGGGTCCGCGGAGAGGACGTGCCGGTTCTCGATCTCGTCCAGGTTCCGCTCGTAGTCCTGCGAGATGTAGATTGTGTGATGGGGGACGTGGTCGCAGCGCCCGTCGATCCCTAAGTAGAGCATGAAGGTGGAGCAGGAGAACTTCTTGCGGGCGATGCGGGCGTCGGTCCAGCGGCGCCGGAGGCGGTCCGGCACCAGGCGGGACATGGCGCGGGCGAAGTCGGCGTTGACCAGCAGCGCGTCCGACCGGTAGACGCCGGCGTCGGTGCGGACGCCCACCGCCCGCCGGCCGTCGAAGAGGATCTCCCGCACCGGCTCGTTCAGGCGGACGTCCACCCCCAGCTCGCGGGCCACCCGCGCCATGGCCTCGGTCAGCGCGCCGCAGCCGCCGATGGGGTGGAAGACGCCGTACTCGTACTCCAGGAACGACAGGATCGAGAACAGGCTGGGGCACTGGAACGGGGACATCCCCAGGTACTTCGACTGGAAGGAGAAGGCCAGACGGATCCGCGGATCGCGGAAGTACGCCGCCAGCTCCCGCTCCAGGGAGCGCCACGGCCGGATGCTCGGCAGCAGGCGCATCACCCGGGAGCTGAACGCGTCGCGCCAGCTCAGGAACGGGGACTCGATGCAGGGCCGGAAACGCTCGAACTTGTCGCGATTGTCGTCCAGAAACTTCTGGACAGATCCTTGATCGCCCGGGGAAAGCGCCGTGACCTGGCGGTCGAGCTCCGCGACGTCCGGCGTGGCCAGGAGCTCGCCCCCGGCGCCGAAGACCAGCTTGTACTGCGGATCGAGCCGCACCAGATCCACTTCGCGCCGCAGATCGCGGCCGACCGACGCGAAGATCTCCTCCAGGACTCGTGGGTAGAGGAAGAACGTAGGGCCGACGTCGAACCGGAAGCCGTCCTCCTGGAAGGTGGCGGTCCGTCCTCCCACCCGGGAGAGCCGCTCCAGCACGGTGACCTTCAGGCCGGCTCCGGCGAGCAGGATGGCCGCGGCGAGCCCGCCCGGGCCGGCGCCGACGACCGTGACGCGATCTTTCATGGCTGCCTCCAGTCCTTTCATGGACAGGAGGCTAGCCGTTTGTCCAGATTGTGTCAAGATTGTCCATCTGAAAAGATGGACAGATCGTGGCTATCTCAGCAGGCGCTGCATCCAGCCCCGCCAGCCGTGGAAGCGGACCGGCTGCTCGAGCCGGGTGAGGGTCCAGCACTCCTCGTCGGGCTCGGTGACGGGCCCGTGCTCGGAGCCCGAGAGGTAGGAGGTGTAGGCGCCCTTTTCGAAGGTGCCGAACTGGTCCGTGTAGCCGCCGGCCAGGACGAGCACGTCCTCGGGACCGACGTGGGTGTGGAGGGGAAATCTCCTCCGCGCCGGCATGTGGCCGAGCAGGAGGACGCTGCCGGTGTGGGGATCGCGCGCCAGCGGGGCGATGCGGGCGCCGCGGGCCGGCAGCCAGCGCCAGCGGAGGCTCTTCACGGCAGGCAGCTCCCGGCGCACGCTCGCCGGCAGCGGCAGCCCGGCGAGGAGGGGATCGGGGGCGCCCGGTCCCTGCGGGAGGCCCTGGACGCGGGCGCGCACCCGCTCCCACAGGAAGTCCGGGAGGGGCTCCTCCGGCAGGTCGTCCAGGAGGGCGCCGCCGGGGGCGGTGATCTCGGCCACCGCGGCGCGGCAGGCGGCGCAGCCTTCGAGGTGGCCCTCCAGCAGGACCCGCTGGGGCAGGTCGGCCTGGCCGGTGGCGAACGTCAGCAGGATCTCTTCGGACGGATGCACGGTCAGCTCCCTTCCAGGAGGGTGCGCAGCCTCTTCAGGCCGGAGCGGATGCGCGACTTGAGGGTCCCCACCGGCAGGTCGAGCCGCTGGGCGGTCTCTTCATAGGTGAGCCCGCCGAAGTAGGCCATCTCGATGGCCCGGCGCTGCTCCGGGGCGACCTGGGCGAGCGCCTGCCGCATGGCCAGCCGCAGGTCGCCGCCGTCCTCCCAGGCGGGGAAAGGGAGGTCGTCGAAATCGCCGGGCTCTCCGGCGCCGCCGAGCCGGCGCCAGTGGTCCACCAGCTTGTTGCGGGTGATGGTGTACAGCCAGCCGGCCGGATCCCCCCGGTCGGGACGGTAGCTCGCGGCCCGCCGCCAGACGGCCACGAAGACCTCCTGCACCACGTCCTCCACCCCGTCGCGGTTGCGGCCGAGCTGGCGGGCGTAGGCGAGCACCCGGCCGGCGTAGCGGCCGTAGAAGGTCTGGAAGGAATCGAGGTCGCCCTGGGCGATGCGGTCGAGGAGGTCGCCGTCGCCGGGCGCGCCCTGGGATTCTTGCGGTCGCTTCTCCTCCGGAGGGGAGTAGAGGCCGGGCGGGGGGACGGGGAGGGGGATGCGCTCGGGCGTCGGGATGTGCATGGCTGGTTCGCCGGCCTGTGGAGGCCCTCCGTGTTCTACGTCGGTCGCGGCCGTTCCGGATGAGGTCCTCAGAGCGGCTCTTCGGCTTGGCTCTCGAGGTCGAGGAGCCAGCGCTTGCGCCGGCCGCCGCCCACGTACTCCCCCAGGCCGCCGTCGTCGGCCACCACCCGGTGGCAGGGGATGAGGATCGGGAGGGGATTGCCGAGCAGGACCGCCAGGACCTCGTCCGAGCAGTCCGGGCGGCCCACCGCCTCCGCCACGTTCCGGTAGGTGCGGGTCCTGCCGTAGGCGATCCGGGTCGCCTCCCGGAGCACGCGGCGGGCGAAGGCGCCGCCCGCGCAGGCGCTGAAATCGACCTCCAGGTCGAGCTTGCGCCGGGCGCCGGCGAAGTACTCGGACAGCCGGCCGAAGACCTCGTCCAGGAGCTCCGATTCCTCGATCACCTGCAGGGGCGTGAACGTGGACAGCTCCGGCTCCGCCGGATCGATGAGCACACGGGTGATCGCCGCCCCCAGGACCTCGACGCCGAGCGGGCCGATCGGGGAGGGCATCAGCACCCGGACCAGCGGCGTTCCGCTCTCCGGCATGGGGCTGATCCGTGGCTGGATTTCCATCGAAAAAGAGGGTAGCACGCAAATCCTGTCCGGGAGCCGCCGCTTCCGGAGACACGGCGAAAACGGCGCCGCGCAAGGAGAAGAGATTTCCGCCCAGACCTCTTTCTTGCTCCACCTGCTGTTCCTGCGGCCGGCAAAAGACGGAACGAGGTAAGAACAGGCCGCGCAAGGCAACGAAGGTGCTGTCTCTAAATTCCTCACCTGAAAGGACTTATGCTTGATGGACGCGCCTTGGTGCGGATACATTTCCGATCGTGGAAATGTTCGACCTGATTGGAGAGACCCTCCGCCGCCTGCGCAAGGAGCGCGGCCTGACCCTGGAAGAGCTGGGCGACGCGGCGGAGCTCGGCCGCGGCCAGCTCTCGCGGATCGAGAACAACCGGCAGGAAGCGACGCTCTCGACCCTCGCCAAGATCCTGAAGACGCAAGGCGTGAGCCGCAGCGAGTTCTTCCGGCGCTACGACCTGGTGGAGTCCGAGGCGCTGGCCGTGGAGCGCCAGCGGAACGGCGGCGCCCTCTCCGCCGGAGAGGACTGGCCGCGGGAGGTGCAGGAGGTCCTGGGGAAGATCGAGTCGTTCGTCGACGCCACCCTGCACCAGCCGCGCCCGGTGGCGCAGGGCGCCGTCGAAGTCGGCGACCTGGTGGTGCTCTTCCGCGTGGTCCCGAAGAACGTCCCGGCCGCCGCCGAAGCCGGTGAGGAGAAGGTCCGTACCCCGGGCCGGCCCGGGCGGTCCCGCAAGCGCAAGGCCTGACCTGCTCTCAGGGCGCGCGATGTCGTGTCCTTTGGTTATATCTCCCGATCATTGTAGCCCCGACAGGGAACGAAGTGGCCCGTCCTGGTCCCTTTCGCGCTCCTTAGTGGCTGAAAGCGATGAGATGTTGTCTGCACCGATTACGGTGCTCAGCCGCAAATCTCCTGTTTTCAGTGACTTGTGCTTGCAATCGGTCACACGGTGCCGATAGATTTGCCGCATGGGAATGTTCTCCAACCTGGGGAGGACGCTGAGCCTGCTACGCGAGCTGAGGGGCAAAAGCCAGGCTCGTCTGGCCCGCGAGGCCGGGATCGGCAAGAGCCAGCTCTCGAAGTACGAGAACGGCAAGGAGCTGCCGAAGCTGGACTCGCTGGAGAAAGTGCTGAGCGCCTTGAAAGTGGGCTACTTCGAATTCTTCTACACGCTCTACCTGGTGGACCGGCGGGCCGCCGACCTGACGCGGCAGGACGAGGATCCCGCCCAGAGCCGCAAGGACCCGTTCTACGTGACGCTCTTCGACCGCGGGGACTCGGTGCTCTCGGAGCACACCGACCTGGCCTTCAGCCAGGTGTTCGTCGACCTGCTCCAGCTCTACCGCCGGATCTTCGAGCAGATCGTGCTCTCGCCGCCGCCGCGCCATTCCGACGACCTCAAGGCCTGATCTCCATTGACCTGACCTCTGTCACGCGCACCGTCATCTCTTCCCACCGTGCGGACGCCAGCTCCCCGCCGAGGTCCGCGTCCCCGGAGAACGCCCGGGCCGGGACGCGGCGGCAGGGGATGCGGAAGGTGGTCGCGCCGGCGAGGGGGAACGGGTCGAGGCCCAGGGCGCCGTCGCCGGGCTCGATCCGGGTCCCGTGCCGCTCGGCGGGCTCCCGCCAGCGGTTGCAGGCGGCCAGCGAGATCAGGTCGGTGAGGTCGATCAGCCGGTAGTCGGCCTCCAGCTCCACCCCCGGGACGCCGGTCTCCGCGCGCAGGTCGCGCTCGAAGTCGGCGACGAAGTCGAGGAAGGCGTCCCACGCTTCCTCGCCCCGGCGGCCCTGGAAGAGTTTGCGGGCGTGGCGGGCGATGAGGAGCGCGGCGTAGGGGCGCTCCGCCGCGAACCGGCAGACGCCGCGCTCCCAGAGCTCGATCCGCTCCCGGGAGGGCAGGGTGAGGAAGTCGTACGGCCGACCCCGCCCGGCGTCCCAGCGCGGGGCGGCGTCGGCTTCGCGCCAGCCGTTGTCGTGCTCGCGGGCGGCGAAGAGGAGGTCCTGCCGCCGCGGGTGGGAGGGGAGTCCTCCGGCCCGCCAGAGCGAAAGCAGCTCGCAGGCGAAGTGGGCGTGGTCGGGTTGCGTGACGAAGAGCCAGAAGGGGCCTTCGGGGACGACGATCATGCTTTTAGCTTATCTGAAAGGGAAAGGCGCCCCGGAGGGCGCCTTTCTTCAGACCCGGACCGCTGAGCGGATTACAGGTCGGCGGCCTTGAGGCTGGCGGTGAGCTGCTGGATGACCGGCTTCAGGAGCTTGTCGAACATGCGCTGGTCGTCGACGCCGCCGCCGTAGCCGCCGACGAAGACCTTGGAGCTGCCCTCTTCGCCTCTCGCCTCGTCGGCCCACACGATCTCGCCGGTGCTGGTGTCGATCAGCCGGGCGTTCATGGCGGCCGTGAAGGTCTTCTTGCCCACCGAGACGCCGGGGATGCGGCGGAGACCCGGGGTGTGGACGTTCGTCTGCTGCTCGCCGTACTCGGTGACGGCGCCGGTCAGCAGGTAGTTGACCCCCAGCAGCTTGCCGACGCGCACGGCCGTCTTGGGATCGACGTCGCCGGAGAGGGTGAGGTTCTTCTCCTCCATCAGGGCCGCGAGCTGCTCGCGCTCGACGACGCGGAACTTGCCGCTCTTGACCAGCTCGGTGACGAACACGTCCTGGGCCGCCGCGGCGCCGCCGTGGTACCACCACTGGTTGTCCGCCTTGTTCTTGAACTCCAGGACGGCGATCCGGGGCTTGGTGCTGTTGTCGGCGGCGGTCAGGCTGCCGACGGCGACGACGGAGAACATCAGGGCCGCGCACAGGGCCAGGATAGACATGCGCTTCATTTTCGGGACCTCCTTGACAGGGAAATGCTGGACTCTCCCAGTTTACCCGAAGAACGTTGCCGTTCGACCTACCCCCTCACCTCCGGGCTACGATTGAGCCTTGAAGCTAACCCTCAGGGTGGTCCACATCTTGACCTTGACCCCTTCCTTGGTGGCGGGCTGGAACTGGGCCCGCTGGGCCGCGTCCAGGGCCGCCTCGTCGAAGCCGAAGCCGGCCTTGGCGCCGATCCGCTCGGCGTCGAGCACCCGGCCCCGCTCGTCCACCAGCACCTTGATGTCCACCTGGGCCGCGCGGTTCAGGCGCTTGGCGGCCGGCGGATAGCGGGGCTCCAGCTTGGAGAGCAGCTTGGGGGCCGCCACACCCGGGCCGGGCTGGACCAGGTCTCCCACCCGCACCTGCGGCTTCGCGGGCTGGGGAGCGGGCTTCACGGGCTCCGTCTGGGCGGGAGCGGGCGCGGGCTTCTCCTCGACCGGCGCGCTCACCGCCGGCGCCTGCTGCTGGGGCGCGGGAGCGCTGGGCTGGGGCGGCGTGACCTGCGGCTGCTGGGCCGCGGGCTCGGGCCGCTGCTGCGCGGCGCGGGTCTCGGCCGGCGCGGGCGCCGGCTCCTGCTGCGCGGGCACGCTCGCCCGTTCCTGGCGCAGCCGCTCCTGGTCGGCGGCGGTCCGCTTGCTGTCCTCGAGCTGCTTCTGGAGCTGCTTGATCTGGGCGTCGTACTGCTCCTTGAACTTGCTCTCCATCTCCTGGCTGCGGGCCTCGAACATCTTCTGGATCTGGGCCTGCAGCTCCTCGGGAGAGGGGCTCGGCGGAGCGTTGGGGTCGGCGGGGAGCTGGCCGCCGGGCGGCACCGTCCCCGGCATGGCGGCGGGCGCGGTGGCCGCCGGACCCGTGGGCTTCTGGGCGCTCGCCAACTGGGACGGCGCGTCGCCGCCCGAGCGGCCGAACAGGTACCAGCCGCCGGCGCCCGCGGCGATCAGCACCGCCGCGGCGATGCCGATCCACAGCGGCGCCTTGGAGGGCTCCTTGCGCGCGGCCTGGGCCACCCGCGCTCCCGCCAGCGTGCCCTGGCGCACGCCGGTCGACTCCCGGACGTCCGCGGCCGCTGACGGCGCGGCGGCGGCCACGGCGGCCGGGGCCGCGGGCCGCTGCGGCAGGTCGAGCTTCTTCTCGGCCTGCATCTCCTGGCTCTCCCGCTCGATCTCCTCGCGGAAGAGGTTGTGCATGAAGAAGGCGAGGTTGAACGTGGTCGGGCTGAAGTGGCCTTCGATCATCAGCTTCGACAGCGTCTTGTGCCAGGTGGCGGCGTCGGCGATCCGCTGCTCCCGCGGTACCAGGCTCTTCTTGAGCAGGGCCGCCACGGGCGCCGGCAGGGCCGTGCCCTCGTTGGGGAGCTGGGCGGCGTCGATCACCGGCCCGTAGGCGTCCGCCGGCGCGACCGGGAGCCGCTCGCCCGTCAGCAACTCATAGAGGATGGCGCCCAGGCTCCAGACGTCGTCCGTCTTCGCCACCGGCGCGCCGCTCAGGGTCTCGGGGGAGAGGTAGGGGCGGACCGACTCGTCCTGCCAGCCGGCGGCCGCCAGCTCGCGCAGCCCGGGCGCCACCTCGAAGCCCAGGAGGCGCGTCTCGCCCTCGTTGGAGACCATCACCAGGTGCGGCGTCACGAACCCGTGCAGCACCCGCTCGTCCTGGAGCCGGCTCTCGTAGGCCGCGGCCAGCGCCAGCGAGATGCGCTCGGCGATCAGCAGCGCGTGGTCGGTGGGGATGGGAGAGAACTGCCGGGCCGCCTGCGCGAAGACCGTCGCCAGGTTCTTGCCCGAGATGTAGTCGTAGGCCGTGTAGGGAAAGCTCCGCACGCGGCCGAGATCGACGCCCTTGCCGATGTTGGGGCTCTTCAGGATGTCGTGGACCGCCCCCCGGGCCGAGACCTTCGCCCAGAGCTTCTCGCCGTCGATCCCCTTGCCGTTGAACACCCGGAGCAGGACCACCTGCTCCATCCCTCCCTGGCCGACCTTGCCGGCGCGGAACGTCTCTCCGAGTGGATCTTCTGTAAGTTTCTTGAGAAGTAGATACTTCCCAAACTCCTCCGGGATGTTCATGTACGGCTCCTCCTGTGGACCCGGCGCGCCACCGGCCCCGCTCTGGAACCCGGCTGGGCGGCGCGTCTGCGCTGTTTGTGGACTAGTTACCAGATGCTTGATACACCAGCCACCGGCGACTGTCAATCAGCAAATGTACAAAAGGGGATGGAGATCGCCGCCACGGGGATGGGGAAATTACCGCGAGCCGGCGCCGCGCTCCCGCTGCCGGCGCTCCTGGGCCCGGCGGTCGCGCCAGTACTGGCGTTGCCAGGTGTTGACGTTGCGGTTGTGCTCCTCGAGGGTCTCGGCGAAGACGTGGGTGCCGTCGTTGCGGCTCACGAAGTAGAGGTAGGGGACGTCGGCGGGATCGGCGGCGGCCCGCAGGCTGGCGAGCCCCGGGGAGCAGATGGGGCCCGGCGGCAGCCCGGCGTAGCGGTAGGTGTTGTAGGGGGACTGCATCCGCAGGTCGTCCTTGCGGATGTTGCCGTTCCACCGCCCCAGGCGCTTCAGGGCGTAGATGACGGTGGGGTCGGCGGCGAGGCCGATCCCGCGGTCCAGGCGGTTGCGGTAGACCGCCGCGATCAGCGGCCGCTCGGAGGCGACCTGCGCCTCCTTCTCGACGATGCTGGCCAGGGTCGCCACCTGCCGCACGCTGCGTCCCGGCGAGCCGTCCGCCAGCAGCGGCCGCACCTCCTTCTCGAAGCGGCGGCGGAAGGTGTCGACCATGGTCTTGACGATCTCCCGCTCGCTCACGGCGGAGGCGAAGGTGTAGGTCTCGGGGAAGAGGTAGCCCTCGAGGTCCGGGGCGTCGGGGTCGAGGTCGGCGATCAGCTCCGGCGAGCGCATGAGGTCGAGGAAGACCTCGCGCCGGCCGAACTTCTCGCGGGCGAGCTGCTGGGCGATCTCCTCCAGGGTGAGCCCCTCGATCACGGTCACCGAGCGGGTGACGATGTCCCCCTTGACCAGCATGCGCAGCACCTGCGGCGTCGAGAGCGGGCCGCTGAAGCGGTACTCCCCGGCCTGGATCTTGGGGTCCCGCAGGAAATAGATGAGGTAGGTGCGGGCCAGCTTGGCGTCCGCCAGCACCCCTTCCTTCTCCAGGGTCTGCAGGATCTCGCCGGCGCCCATGCCGGGCTCGACGGTGACCAGCTTTTCGGTCTCCGGATACCCCTTGTACGGGCGCTGCAGCTTCCACCAGGACCAGGCCATCTGGGCCACCGGCACCAGGAGGAGGAGCAGGAGGATGCCCAGGCCGATGGCGATCCGCTTCCATCCCCCGCTCGACTTGCCGCCCGGCCGCTTCGCTGTCTTGCCTCGTGCCACCAAACCTCCTAGCAATCCCGGCCGTCCCGCGGGCCGCGGTCGAGGGCCTCCTGCAACAGGATCTGGGCCGCCACGGCGTCGATCCGCTCCGGGTTCCGCCGCGCGCCGATCCCGGCCTGGCGGAGCCGGCCGGCGGCCTCGGCGCTGGTCAGCGTCTCGCCCACCATCTCCAGCGGCAGCCGGGTCATCTCCGCCAGCCGCTCGCCGAAGCGGCGGACGCGGTCGGCGAACGGTCCCCGGTTGCCCTCCAGGTCCACCGGCTCGCCCAGCACCAGCCGTTCGACCCCTTCGCGCTGGACGATCTCGGCGATCTGCCGCAGGGCCGAGCGGTCGTTGCGCCGCTCCAGGGTCGCCAGGGGGAAGGCGAACCGCCCCGCGGGGTCGGAGATCGCCAGCCCGATCCGCTTCTCGCCGAAGTCGATGCCCAGGGAACGCATGCCGGCCGTCTCGCGGCGCATTGTACAGCCTGTGCTACGATCCCGCTCCGTCCGCCGGCCGCGCGGGCGGACCCAATCCCCGAAAGTCGGCTCACAGGAGAGGTTCATGGACGACGTCGTTATTCTGAGCGCGGTGCGCACGCCCATCGGAGTCTTCCAGGGCGCGCTCGCCGGCCTTCCCGCGCACGCCCTGGGGGCGCGCGCGATTGCCGCCGCCATCGAGCGCGCGGGCCTGTCCCCCGAAGAGATCCAGCAGGTGAACATGGGATGCGTGCTGACCGCCGGCCAGGGCCAGGCCCCGGCCCGCCAGGCGTCCATCGGCGCCGGCTGCCCGGTCGCCACCGGCGCCCTCACCCTCAACAAGGTCTGCGGCTCCGGCATGCGGGCGGTGATGATCGCCGCCAACGACCTGCGCTGCGGCGACTTCAAATATGTCGTGGCCGGCGGCATGGAGAGCATGAGCCAGACTCCCTATCTGGCCATGGGCGCCCGCGACGGCCTCCGCCTCGGCCACGGCAAGCTGATCGACTCGATGATCCACGACGGCCTGTGGGATCCCTACGGCGACCTCCACATGGGGAACTGCGCCGAGACCTGCGCCGCCGAGTACAAGCTCAGCCGCGAGGCCCAGGACGCCTACGCCCTGGAGAGCTACCGCCGCTCCCGCGAGGCCACGGACAAGGGGCTGTTCGCCGAGGAGATCGTTCCCGTTCTGATCCCCCAGAAGAAGGGGGAGCCCGCGCCGGTGGACCGCGACGAGGAGCCCTTCAAATCCGACCTCGCCAGGATCGCCACCCTGAAGCCGGCCTTCCAGAAGGACGGCGGCACGGTCACCGCCGGCAACGCCAGCAAGATCAACGACGGCGCCGCCGCCCTGGCGCTCACCACCGCCGCCGAGGCGGCCCGGCGGGGCGTCAAGCCGATCGCCCGCGTGGTGGCCCACGCCTCCCTGGCCCAGAAGCCCGAGTGGTTCACCACGGCGCCGGCCGGGGCGGTGCGGATCGTCCTCGAACGGGCCGGCCTCAAGGCGGCCGACATCGACCTCTGGGAGGTCAACGAGGCCTTCGCCGTGGTGGCCCTGGCCTTCCAGAAGGACCTCGAGGTGCCGGCCGACCGCGTCAACGTGCGCGGCGGCGCGGTGTCGCTGGGCCATCCCATCGGCGCTTCCGGCGCCCGCATCCTGGTCACCCTGCTGCACGCCCTGCGCGAGCGCGGCGGCCGTTACGGCTGCGCCGCCATCTGCATCGGCGGCGGCGAGGCTACCGCGATGATCGTGGAGCGCATAGACTAGCCGCCCGAATGCGCGCTCAACGCCTCACGCTCACGGCCCTCCTGCTGGCGTGCTGCCTGGGTCCGCCCGCCTCCGGGCAGGAGACCCCGCCGCAGCCGCCGGCGGACCAGCCCCCTTCGTCGATTCCGATGGAGCCGCGCGGCCCCATCGGCCCCGTGGCGCCCTCGCCGGGAACGCCGCCGCCGTCCGGAGTCCCCCAGACCACGGGGGAGCCCGCCGTTCCTCCCCAGCCGCCCGGCCCGCCCGGCGCGGGCCCGGACCGCCTCGACTTCTCGCTCAAGTTCCCCGAGGACCAGGGCGGCGGCAGCGCCGCGGGCAGCGCCGCCAACCTCGAATACAAGCGCGAGGACTACGCGGTGCTCACCGGCGGGGTGCAGATCCGCTATCAGGACATCGACATCAAGGCCGAGAAGGCCGAGATCGACCTCAACACCAAGGTCGTCACCGCCGAGGGCGAGGTCATCGTGGACCAGGGGCCGCGCCGCCTCACCGGCGACACCCTGGTCTTCAACCTGGACACCAAGACCGGCAAGCTCACCAACGCCACCGGCCAGGTCGACCCCGACTACTACTTCACCGGCACCGAAGTGGCGAAGACCGGGGAGAACACCTACACGGTGACGGACGGCATCTTCACCTCCTGCAGCCAGGAGGTCCCGGACTGGAGCTTCCGCCTCCGGGAGGCCGAGGTCGAAGTGGAGGGCTACGCCCGCGTGCGCGACGCCTCCATGCGCGCCAAGAAGCTGCCGGTCTTCTACACCCCCTACATCCTCTGGCCGGTCAAGAGCGAGCGCAGCTCCGGCTTCCTGATCCCCAACATCGGCTACTCCGACCGCCGCGGCGCCTCCCTGGGGCTGGCCTACTACCAGACCCTCGGCGACAGCTACGACACCACCTTCCACCTCGACTCCTACACCGAGGGCTTCCTCGGCGTCGGCAACGAGTTCCGCTACCGCCCCAGCGAAGGCACGCAGGGCGTGGCGCTGGGCTATTACATCTACGACCCCGAGGTGGAAGACACCCGCTGGAAGCTGGAGTGGAGCCACGCCACCACCGACCTGCCCTGGGGCATGCGCGGCGTGGTCGAGTTCCAGGACTTCTCGGACTTCAACTTCTTCCGCGACTTCGAGCGCGACTTCGACCGCAACACCCTGCGCTTCATCGACAGCCGCGCCTTTCTCACCGGCAACTGGGGCCCGCACCTGCTCAACGTCCTGTTGAACGACCGCGAGACGTTCGTCAACTTCGACCAGACCATCGAGCAGCGCAAGCTCCCCGAGATCGAGTACCGGATGCGCTCCACCCGGCTCGGCCGGACGCCGCTCTATCTGTCGGTCGACAGCTCCGCCTCGTATCTCGACACCGCCCGGCCGAACAGCTACGAAGGCTCCTACGGGCGCTTCGACGCCTTCCCGCTGCTCACGCTGCCGATCAAGTCGTTCCCCTGGCTCTCGCTGTCGCTCTCCGCCGGCGAGCGGCTGACCTGGTACAGCGACAGCCTCGACTCCACCCAGCGGGCCTTCGCGGGCGAATCCCTGACGCGCGACCTGCCGGTCGCCAGCGCCGAGATCATCGGCCCCTCTTTCTCGCGGATCTTCAGCCGCGAGATCGGCGGCTTCGCCCAGTTCAAGCACATCATCGAGCCGCGTTTCACCTACGCCTACAACCGCGGCTTCGACGACGAGAACCTGATCCCCCTGTTCGACGAGATCGACCGGCCGTTCTCGCGCAACCGCGGCCGCCTGGCCCTCGTCAACCGCGTCCTCGGCAAGAACGCCGCCGGCACCAACCGCGAGGTCTTCCTCTTCGAGCTCTCCCGCGACTACAGCTTCGACGACGAGCAGCCGCTCGAACGGGGCCAGGGCCCCGACGGCCTGGAGACCGACGCCGCGGGTCCGCTGGAGGCCCTGCTGCGCTTCAATCCGTCGGACCGCGTCAGCTTCAAGCTGGAGGCCGAGTACAGCCTGCTGTTCAGCGGCCTGCGCCGCACCGGGTTCACCGGCAGCTACGGCTTCGGCAAGGGCAACTATCTCGGCGCCACCTGGTTCACCGGCTTCGATCCCGCCTCCGGCGAGAGCCTCTCCAACCAGGTGAGGCTGAACGGCGCGCTGGCGCTCCCCTTCCTGCATCTCCAACTGGAGGGGCAGATCAACTACGACTTCGAAGAGCAGCTTCTGCAGCAGCAGACGCTGGTCATGAACTACACGTCGCAGTGCTACGGCCTGCGCCTCGAGCTGCGCGACTTCCGGGCCGGGGAAGGTCCCCGCACCCGGGACAAGGACATCCGTCTCTCGCTCACCCTGAAGAACGTCGGCACGTTCCTCGACCTGACCAGCCGCAGCTCGACCAGCGAGCAGCCGTAGCCCTGCTTTGCCGGAGCAACCATGAAGGGCCTGATCCTTTCCGGAGGCAAGGGGACGCGACTGCGCCCCCTCACCTACACCTCCGCCAAGCAGCTCGTTCCCGTGGCCAACAAGCCCGTCCTCTTCTATGCCATCGAATCCATCGTGGCGGCCGGCATCACGGACATCGGCATCATCGTCGGCGAGACCCACGAGGAGATCCGCGCGGCGGCGGGGGACGGCTCCCGCTTCGGCGCCCGGATCACCTACATCCAGCAGGAGGCCCCGCTCGGCCTCGCCCACGCCGTGATGACCGCCGAGCCCTTCCTGGGCGATTCCCCCTTCGTCATGTACCTGGGGGACAACCTGATCGCCGGCGGCATCAAGGAACTGGTGGACGAGTTCAAGGCCCTCGGCTGCAACTCCGAGATCCTCCTCGCCGAGGTCCCCAACCCCGAGCAGTTCGGCGTCGCCGAGCTGGCCGACGGCGGCAAGGTCCGCCGGCTGGTCGAAAAGCCCAAGGAGCCCAAGAGCAACCTGGCGCTGGTGGGCGTCTACATGTTCGACGCCCGCATCCACGAGTCGGTCAAGCGCATCAAGCCCTCGGCCCGCGGCGAGCTGGAGATCACCGACGCCATCCAGGACCTGATCGACCGCGGCCTCGACGTCCACCCCCACATCGTGCGCGGCTGGTGGAAGGACACCGGCAAGCTGGACGACATGCTGGAGGCCAACCGCATCGTGCTGGAGAGCCTGGAGGTCCGGCGCGGCGCGAGCCTCGGTGGAATCGACGGCGGCAGCCGCATCGAGGGCCGCGTGCAGATCGGCGAGGGGGTCCGGATCATCGACTCCGTGGTCCGCGGCCCGGTGGTCATCGGCGACGGCGCCCGTCTGGAGAACGCCTTCGTCGGTCCCTACACCTCCATCGGCGACCGCTGCACCCTGGTCTGCTGCGAGCTCGAGAACTCGATCGTCCTCGCCGACAGCGAGATCCGCGACATTCCCCTGCGCATCGACGGCTCGCTGATCGGCCGCAACGTGCGGATCGTCAAGACCGACTTCAAGCCCAAGGCCTACCGCTTCATGGTGGGGGACAACTCCGAGGTGGGAATCACCTAGATGAGGTGTCTGGTGTTCGGCGGCGGCGGCATGCTGGGCCGGGCCGTGGTGGCGGAAGCCCGGTCCCGCGGCTGGGCGGCCCTGGGGCTCTCCCGGGAGCAGGCCGACATCACGGACTCCGGGCGCGCCGTCTATTGGGCGGACGCCTTCCGGCCGGAAGTGGTGGTCAACTGCGCCGCCTTCACCAAGGTCGACGCCTGCGAGGCGGACGAAGAGAGAGCGGCCGCCGTCAACGGCGCCGGCGTGGCCAACGCCGCCGCCGCGGCCCGCCGCGCCCATGCGCGGCTGATCCACGTCTCCACCGACTACGTCTTCGACGGCACGGCCCGCGAGCCCTACCGCGAGGACGCCCCCACGGGCCCGTTGTCCGCCTACGGCCGCGGCAAGCTGGAAGGGGAGCGGCGGGCGCTCGCATACGACCGCTCGCTGGTGGTCCGCACGAGCTGGCTCTTCGGCCCCGGCGGCCCCAACTTCGTGGCCGCCATGGTCGGGCTCATCGAAGCCGGCCGGGTCCCCCTCAGGGTGGTGCGCGACCAGGAAGGTTGCCCCACCTACACCGGCTTCCTGGCCCGCGCGCTGCTCGACCTCGCGGCCCTCGGAGCCACCGGCATCATTCATTACCGTAACCGGGAGCCCACTTCCTGGTACGCTTTCGCCGTCGAAATCGCCCGTCTCTGGTCTGGAGCGGTCGAAGTCATTCCTGTCACCACGGAGGAGTTTCCCCGGCCCGCGCGCCGCCCGTCCTGGTCGGTCCTGGACGTGACGCGTTTCGAGACCGTCACCGGCCGCCGCGTGGAGCCTTGGGAATCGGGGCTGGCGGAGACGCTGGCCCGCTTGCGAAAAGGGAGGAGCCAATGAGGGCTTTGATCACCGGAGTCACCGGATTCGCCGGGTCCCACCTGGCGGAATATCTGCTCGCGGAGCACCCGGAGGTGGAGGTCTACGGCACCTACCGCTGGCGCAGCCGCATGGACAACCTGGAGGACATCGCCGAGCACAAGGTCAAGCTCGTCGAGTGCGACCTGCGGGACTACACCTCGATGCACAAGGCGCTGGAGGAGGCGCGGCCGGACGTCATCTTCCACCTGGCGGCGCAGAGCTTCGTGCCGTCGAGCTGGAACGCGCCCAGCGACACGATCGTCACCAACGTCACCGGGCAGACCAACCTCTTCGAGGCCATCCGCGCCCTTGATCTCGACCCGGTGGTGCAGATCGCCTGCTCCAGCGAGGAGTACGGCCTGGTGCATCCGGAGGAGACGCCGATCAAGGAGACCAACCCGCTGCGGCCGCTCTCCCCCTACGCCGTCTCCAAGGTGGCGCAGGACTACCTCGGCTACCAGTACTTCCAGAGCTACGGCATCAAGGCCATCCGCACCCGCGGCTTCAACCACACCGGGCCGCGGCGCGGGCACGTCTTCGTCACCTCCAACTTCTGCAGCCAGGTGGCGGCCATCGAGGCGGGGCTCCAGGAGCCGGTCATCAAGGTCGGCAACATGGAGGCCATCCGCGACTTCACCGACGTGCGCGACATGGTGCGCGCCTACTGGCTCGCGGTCACCAAGGCCAAGCCCGGCGAGGTCTACAACATCGCCACCGGCAAGGGCATCCACATCCGCGAGATGCTCGACCTCGTCCTCTCCTACTCCAAGGTCGAGGTCAAGATCGAGGTCGACCCGGAGCGCCTCCGCCCGTCCGACGTCGAGATCCTGATCGGCGACAGCTCCAAGTTCCGGGCCGACACCGGCTGGGAACCGCGCATCCCGTTCGAGCAGACGGTGCAGGACCTCCTCAACTATTGGCGCCAGCGGTTCGCCACCCGGAAGCGCCGCTAGCCGATGCACGTCCTGATCACCGGCGTCGCCGGCTTCGTGGGCTCGCGGCTCGCCCGGCACCTCCTCGACCAGGGGGACCGGGTGAGCGGCACGTATCTGGAGGCCAGGCCTCAACTGGACGGCGTGGACCTCTACGAGGCGAACCTGCGCGACCGGGCGGCGATGGAGCGGGTCGTGCGGGACGCCAACCCGGATGCCGTCGTCAATCTCGCGGGGCTCTCCCACATCGGGGATTCCTGGAAGGCGGCGTTGCTCCCGGAATACTTCTGGGTCAACGTGGTGGGCACGGAGAACGTGGTCGCGGCCGCCGGAGACCGGCGGGTGGTGATCGTCTCCAGCGCCGACGTCTACGGCACGGTCCCCCTGGAAGATCAGCCCATCGGCGAGGATCGTCCCCTGGCGCCGCAGACCCCTTATGGCCTGACCAAGGCCGCGGCCGAGCGTCTGGCCGGCAACGCCGTCATCGTGCGTTCGTTCAATCTGATCGGTCCCGGCCAGGCTCCCAACTTCTCCTTGTCCCAATGGGCCAGGGGGCTGGCGGAGATCCGGAGGAACGAGGCCTCGGTGCTGGAGGTCGGCAACCTTTCGACGTCTCGCGACTTCGTGCACGTCGACGACGGTGCCGCCGCCTACCGCATCCTGGCCGAGAAGGGGAGCCCGGGAACGGTCTACAACCTGGCCAGCGGCAAGGCCGTACAGATGCGGGACGCTCTGAATCTCCTGATGGAGGTCGCCGGCGTCCAGGCCGAGGTCAAGGAGGGGGTCTTTCCCTCCAGGCCTTACGACATCCCCTACCTCTCCGGCGACGCCGGCCGCCTCCGCGCTCTCGGCTGGGAGCCCCGGCGGACCCTGGAAGACGCTCTGCGCGACCTCTGGGAATTCGTCAGGTAAGATTCCGGGAAATTCGCCCCGGGAGATTCGCCATGAAAATCCTCGTCACCGGCGGCACCGGCTTCCTCGGCCGCCGCATCGTCTCCGAGCTGGCGCCGCGGCACGAGCTGCGGCTCCTGGTCCGCCGCGGCTCCTCCCGCGAGCGGTTCCCGGCCAACGTCGAGCTCGTCGAAGGGGACGTCACCGACCGGCTGAGCCTCTCCAAGGCTACCCCCGGCTGCGACGCCGTGCTGCACGCCGCGGCCCTGGTGAAGATCCTCGCCCCTGCCGAGCAGTTCGACCGCATCAACGTCAAGGGCCTGGAGAACGTCCTCGCGGCGGCGGAGCACGCCGGCACCGTCGAGCGCGTGCTCTACGTCTCCAGCTTCATCGCCCTCGGACCCACCGACGGCAAGACCCTCGACGAGTCCGCCGAGCCGCGTGACCGCGCCTGGATCAACGACTACGAGCGCACCAAGACCCTCTCGGACCGCGCCGCCCGCAAGGCCATCGCCGCCGGCGCCCCCCTCTCCGTGGTCTACCCGGGCGTCATCTACGGCCCCGGCGAGATGACCGAGGGCAACATCGTCGTGCGCCACATCCTCGACCTCGTCCACGGCAAGCTGCCGGGCCTGATCGGCAAGCCCGAGCGGCGCTGGAACTACGTCTATGTCGACGACGTCGCCCGCGGCGTCGCCCAGGCGCTCGAACAGCCCGGGCCCGGCGGGCGCTACGTCCTCGGCGGCGAGAACGTGACCCTCGACCGGTTCTACAGCCTGGTCGGCCGGCTGACCGGCGCGAAGATCCCCACCCTGCGGTTCCCCGACTCCGTGGCCAAGGCCGCCGGCGCCGTCCAGAAAGCCTGGGCGAAGATGCGTGGCAAGACGCCCCAGCTCACCCCGGATCTCGTCGAGATCTACAAGCACGACTGGGCCTACAGCTCCGCCACCGCCGAGCGCGAGCTGGGCTACCGCTGGCGGACCCTGGAAGAAGGTTTGACCACGACCGTCGCCTGGCTGAAGGAGACCGGGCTCTTCGGGAAAGGCAAATAATGGCGCTGACGCGCGGCGAGCTCCTCCGCAAGATCGTCCACATGTCCGTGGGCCTGATCGCCTTTTCGCTTCGCTACCTCGGCCCCTTCTGGGCGGCCATCCTCGGCGCCGTGGCCCTGGCGAACAACATGTTCCTGTTGCACCGCGTCGGCGGCAAGCACCTGTGGCGGCCGCACGAGCACGAGCGGGGCACGTCGATCGGCATCATCCTCTACCCGCTGGCCGTGCTGCTGCTGATCCTCATCTTCTGGCGACGCCTGGAGGTGGCGGCGGCGGCCTGGGGCATCCTCGCCTTCGGCGACGGCATGGCCTCCGTGGCCGGCATGGCCCTGGGTCGGCGCAAGCTCCCCTGGAACCCCCGCAAGAGCTGGATCGGCAGCGCCGCCTATGTTCTCTTCGGAGGCCTCGCCGCCGCCGTGCTCCTGGTCTGGACGGCGCCGGCGCAGGGCCGCGCCTACGACTGGGTCTTCGCCCTGGCCGTCGGCTTCGCGACCGCCCTGCTCTCCGCCGCCCTGGAGTCCCTGCCGCAGGGCCTGGACGACAACATCGGCGTCCCCCTGGTCTCCGGCCTCTTCCTGCTCGGCCTGGTGCTGACCTACGGCCGCTGGGACGATTTCCTGGCGACCGAGGGTCTGCCCATGCGGCTTCTCCTGGCCGCCGTCATCAACGCCGCCCTGGCCGGCGCCGCCTACGCCGCGAAGACCGTGGACCGCTCGGGCGTGATCGCCGGCTTCCTGGTGGGCTTCCTCATCTACGCCTTCCTGGACTGGCGGGGCTACCTGATCCTCTTCACCTTCTTCGTCATCGGCAGCGCCTGCACCAAGCTGGGCTACCGCAAGAAGGAAGCGGCCAAGCTCGCCCAGGAGAACAAGGGACGGCGGGGCGCCCGGCACGCCTTCGCCAACGCCGGCGTGGCCGCCGCCTGCGCCCTCTTCGCGGCCCTGACGCCCTATCCCGTCCTCTTCGCCCTCGCCTTCGCCGGAGCCTTCGCCACCGCCGCCGCCGACACCGCCTCCAGCGAGATCGGCCAGCTCATCGGCCGCCGCACGTTCCTGATCACCACCTTCCGTCCCGTGCCGCGCGGCACCGAGGGCGCCGTCTCCCTGGAAGGGACCCTCGCCGGGATCTTCGCCTCGCTGGTGATCGCGGCCCTGGCCGCGGCGGTCGGGCTGTTCCCCTGGATCGGCGTGCCGTTCGTGGTGATCGCGGCTTTCGTGGGCACGACCTTCGAGAGCGTGGTGGGCGCGGCGCTGGAGAAGCGGCGGCTCCTCGACAACGAAGCCCTGAACTTCCTCAATACCCTCGTCGGCGCCCTGGGCGCGGCGGTTTTCGCTCCATGGGTGGTCTGATGATCGCGTCCGAGAAGCTCTCTCCCAAGCCCGAATCCAAGCTCAGCCTCTACAGCCAGCTCGCGCGGCCCTTCACGCTCCTGCCGCCGCTGCTGGGCATCGTCTCCGGCGCCATCTGCGCCTTCGGCTCGGTGCACAACCCGGACCCCTCGCGGAGCGTCACGCTCTCGGTGGTGCTGACGGTGATCCTGGGCTCGCTCTGCGCCAGCTTCATGAACGCGGCCTCGAACGCCATCAACCAGATCTACGACCTGGAGATCGACCGCCTCAACAAGCCCAACCGGCCGCTGGTCACCGGCGCGCTCTCCATCCGCGAGGCCTGGATCTTCACCTGGATTTTCTACGCCCTGGCCCTGATCCCCACCTGGCTGGTGGTGCCCTATCCCTACGAGACCTTCTACGAGAAGCTCACGGCGCCGCTCTCGCAGCACGTCACCTTCTTCATCTATCTGGCGGGCCTGATCTTCACCTTCGTCTACTCGGCGCCGGAGCTGGGCCGGACCAAGGTGCGCGGCATGCTGGCGAACTTCACCATCGCGATCCCGCGCGGCGTGCTGCTCAAGGTGGCGGGCTGGGCCATGGTGGCGCAGGTCTGGTACACCGAGCCCTGGTACATCGGCGCCGTGATCGGCCTTTTCCTGATCGGCGCCGCCTCCACCAAGGACTTCGCGGACATGGAAGGCGACCGCGCCGGCGGCTGCAGGACCCTGCCGATCATCTACGGCGTCCGCAAGGCCGCCTGGATCATCAGCCCCTTCTTCATCTTCCCCTGGCTGCTGATCCCGCTGGGCGTGATCCTCCGCGATCCGCAGAACCCGGAGCACCCCATCCTCACGGGCAACGCCCTGATCCTCCACAGCTTCGGGATCGTCTTCACCCTCTGGGGCGCCTACACGGTCTGGCTGCTCCTCCGCGATCCCAACTCCCTTACCGAGACGGAGAACCACCCGTCCTGGAAGCACATGTATCTGATGATGATGGGGGCGCAGGTGATGTTTGCGGTGGCGTATATGTTCTAGGCGGCTGTGAAAGGGTCGACGATCTCGACTCCGGCCTTCTCGAAATCGCGCCGGTTCCGGGTTGCGACCACAAGGCCGTGAGTAAGGGCCGTCGCTGCGATCAGGCTGTCTTTGATCGGCATGGATTGCCCCCTGGCCCTGAGATCAGCCAGAAGCTCGGCCCAGCGCAATCCCGTCGCCGCGTCCCATCCAAGACAGTGAATGCGCTCGATTCCTTCCTGGAACCAGCGCTCCAACCGAGAACGACGTTTTCCCGCCGGCAACAGGATAATTCCGAAGCGGATCTCCCCGAGAATAACGGGATCGACCGCAATCTCCCGCTCATGGAGTACCAGCCACTCCAGCACCCCTGGGTCGGGATCTGTCTTTGTCGCTTCGCTGAGGACGTTGGCGTCGACCAGGAATGTCACAGCGTATCGGTGGACTCAGACTCGATGGGGACGAAAAAGTCTTTCTCGGGACAGGAGCGGAGCCAGTCCACCAAGCCTTGATTTCTGGGCGGAGAAAGGAGCACGAGCCGGTACTCGCCACGGTCGATACGCTCGATCTCGAACTCCTGCCCAGGCTCGATGTTGTCCTGCCGGCGGAGCTCCGCCGGGAGCACGATCTGGCCTTTGGTGGATACAGCGGTCTTCATGAGGGTAAGATAACATCTTACACGGACAGGGTCAAAGGCCCGGGATGGGCGCCCCGGCCTCAGGGGGGGCCCCGCTGCGCTCAATAGCAGTAGCAGATACCCTGGAAGCAGAACCCGGCATTCGGGCCTCCGCCGCAAACCTCCTCGACGAAAACGTTCCTACCGAGATCGCCCGGCAACTCAGGTTGTCGGGTATCGATGCGATCACCGTCCGGTTCCTGTCGCTTTAGCTCTGCCTTCTACGGGCGATCAACCCTCGATCGCCCTGGAGAGCTTAAATCCTCCGCACCCCCAGCCCCGCCAGCAGCGTCGCGAACGCCAGCAGCGCCCACTCTCCCGCGGTCGGGATCTCCGTCACCGGCACGGCCCCGATCGTGACCACTGTGGGATCGCTGGCGCCGGCCGCCGCGGGATCGTCGGTCATCACGTCCTCGAAATTTTCGCCCGCGACCGTTCCCTGATTGGCGACCTGCGTCACCCCGGCCGGTAAAGGGCCGTCGATCGTCACCCGGAACGAAATCGTCGCCGTCCCGCCCGCCGCCGCCAGGTTGCCCACGTCGACGCCCACCGACGCGTCGCCCGCGCCGTTGCCGGCCGTCACCGTGCCCGCCGTGGTGGTCACCGAGCCGTTTACCAGGGCGGTGTTGGCGTCCGGAGCATCCGTGAACACGACGCCGGCCGCCTCGCCGGTACCGGCGTTGACGATCGTCACCGTGTAGGCCAGGGTGTCCCCGGGATTGGCCGCGCCGTTGCCGTTGGCGTCCACCGCCAGCGCCGCGGTCTTCGTGGCCGCGACGGCGGGCATCGGCACGACGCCGAAGTAGTGGCTGCGATCCGAGGCGGCGATCGGCTCAGGCGCCGAGCTGGTCGCCGTGACGGTGCCGATGTTCTCGTACTGGCCCTCCACAGCCACGCCGCCGGCCGTGCAGACCATCGACTCGCCGCTCCCGAGCGTATCGGCGGGGCACGTGACCGTCACTCCCTGGTTGTCGGTGACGGTGACGTTCGTCAACGTCTCGGCGCCCAGGTTGGTGACGGTGTAGGTCCACGCCACCGGGGAACCGACCAGGATCGAAGGCCCCGGCGGCAGGTCGGCGTCCACGCCGTTGGTGGCCTTCTCCAGGCTCAGCGTGCCGCCGAAATAGTGGCTGGGATCGGTGGCGGAGATCATGGCGCCGCCCGGGAGCTGGACCGTGGCGGTGCCGACGTTGGCGTACTGGCCTTCCACCGCCACGCCGTTACCCGTGCAGGTCACGGACTCGCCGGCGGCGAGGGTGGTCTGCGGACAGCTCACCGTCACACCCTGGTCGTCGGTCACCGACAGGCCGGAGACCGCCGCCGGCCCGGGATTGGACACCGTGTATTCCCACAGGACGGCGCCGCCGATCAGGATCGTCGGACCCGGCGGCAGGTCGGCTTCCATGCCGTTGGTGGCTTTCTCCAGCATCAGCGTCTGCCCGAAGTAGTGGCTGGGATCGGCCGCCGCCACCGTGTCCTCGTTGGGGAGCAGGGCCGTCACCATGCCGACGTTGGAGTACTGACCCGGCTGCGCCACGCCGTTGGCGGTGCAGGTCATCGACTCGCCGGCTTCCAGGGTCGTTTCCGGGCACAAGACCGTCACGCCCTGGTCGTCCGTCACCTCGATTTCGATCAGAGGATCCGCCCCTAGATTGGTCACTTCATAGGTCCAGGCGACCGCGCTGCCCACCGGCACGATCGGGCCGGGCGGCACGTCGGCGTCGAAGCCGTTTGTGCGCTTCTCGATCCCGACGGCGATCACGGTCTGGCCGAAGTAGTGGCTGGGATCGGAGTCGGAGACCTCCGTGCTGTCGAGCATCTCGGCCGTGACGGTGCCGACGTTGGCGTACTGGCCCGCCTGGGCCGTGCCGTTGCCCGTGCAGACGAAGGACTCGCCGGCGCCTAACGACGTCCCGGGACAGGTCACCACCACCCCCTGGTCGTCGGTGACGACGATGTTCACCACTTCCCGGCCGGTGCCGTTGGTCACTGTATAGGTCCAGTTGACGGGGGCGCCCACGAGGAGGACGGGGCCGGGAGGGACGTCGGCGTCCTGGCCGTTGGTGGCCTTCTCGATCGTCACCTCCTGCCCCAGGGCGGGCCCCGCCGCCAAAACCAGCAACGCCAGCCCCCTGAACACCTCCACCCAATAGCCCACCCTTTCTCGCTTCACCGCCACCTCCCGTCGTGTGCAGATCACTCCATATGAGATTTGAAGCCCAGTATACCGCTCTCCCCGAGCTCGTTCCGGATTTCAGAGCGGCGGGCTGTCCTGTTCCCTTTCTCGATCTGAAACAATCCTGCGCCCGCGATGCCGGCGCTTTTTACTTTCGCCCTGTAAACGCGGAAAGAGGGTTCATCATGTAATTCGCCACACGGACCGCGGCCGGCCACTGAAAAAAGAAAACGCTCTCGCTGGCCGAATTTTCCCATCGAAGATCTTTTTGGCCCATGCCGCGCGCCCAAGCGTGTCCGGTGTTCAGGGATGACACGGTTTTTATAGGAGAGTGCGGATCGGCACAGCCATTGCGCTTTCTGAAGCGCATGGCGGAGTTTCCCCAGCCGTTCGCGCCCATGCTTCTCTCGGAGGTCAAAGCCCCTTTTGACAGGAAGGGCTGGGTCTACGAAGAGAAGTACGACGGCTATCGCGCCGTCGCCTATAAGCAGGGTCGGGATGTAAGGATTATTTCAAGAAATATGAAGGATCTGACCGCGCACTTCGAAAGTGTGGTCGAGGCCGTGCGCGGGCTCCGCGCTCCCACCCTGGTGCTCGATGCCGAGATCGCGGCCTTCGACGAGAATCTCTCCTCCCATCTCGGCTATCTCCGTGGCTCCCGCGGCAAGAGCCAGCGGCTCGTGACGCCGCCCGTCCTGATCGCCTTCGATTGCGTCTACGCGCGGGGGAAGGATCTCTTCCGGGAGCCGCTCCGCCGGCGGCGTGCCGTCCTGGAGAAGGAGCTCGCCGGGGTGGAAGGTCCGATCCTCATCGCCCGCCGGCTGGCTCCCGACGGTTTCGAAGCCTGGGAGGATGTCAAGGCCCACGGCTGGGAGGGGATGGTCGCCAAGGACTCCGCTTCGATCTACGAGCCGGGAACGCGGACCCGGTCCTGGATCAAGGTCAAGCACAAGATCCGCGTCGGGTGGCCGGGCGAGGGGATCGAGTACACGCGAGGGTAAAGCCGGCGTCAGGATCTGGACGGCTTGTCGAGCCCCAGAGAGATGATCTCGCCGGTGTCGTTCACCATCAACTCCTCCTCCCGCTCCTTACGGGCCCAGGAGCTCATATAGAACGCGCCGCTGAAGGCCAACAATGCGAGAGTGTCGTCCCACCGGTCCCAGAAAGCATCCCGGACAGCCCTGTCCGGATTGCCGGGATCGAACAGGACAGGTACGGAATCCCCCACTTGAGATTCCGCGTATCCCACCGGTTGGTTGTGTCTGTTCAAACGTCCCGCCCTGACCCTCAGCGAACGCTCGGCGCCCGCGGCCTGGAACCGCACGGTGGCGTAGAACCGGGTGCAGTCTTTGTGGCCGCCCCTCCCGCATTTTGAGTTTTCTCCCCACACGTCGACGACGACGCCGGCGGTGCGCTCCGCCCGGGCCAGGAAGAACAGCCTGTACGCCCCCCCCAAGAGGGCGCCGGCCAGAGTGAGGATGGAAAGCAGACGGAGACCTCGGCTTAGACTCATGACTACCGCCTCAGTCTCTGGTGACGTCGCCCCCGCTTTTGTTTCGTCACCTCGGCTTGGGAGGTGGCAGGATCAATCGACGGGAGGCTCGTCCACTGGGGGCGGGGAGGCGTTCTGATCCTCCTGGGGCCGCTCGCGTTGCGCAGCCTTCTGCTTGAGCTTCTCTTCCTTCTTCTGCTTCTTGGCGGCCTCTCTCTTGCGTTTCTCAAACGAGTAGTTCGGTTTGGCCATTTATGTTCCTCTCCCATGCAACTGGCGATCAGGTCGAAAGGTCCGCCTGTCGGTGTAAGGCAGGATTCTACACCGCGCCGCCCCGGCCGGTCATTCCCGGTAGGGTTCCCTCGTCCTGGGAGCGTCGGGCGCCTGCTCGTCGAGGGACTGGCGATATCGGATGCAGCCCTGCAGGAACTCCGGCCAGTCCGGCACGACCGGAAGCGGGTCCGTCTTCTCCGGCAGCAGCCCCCAGAGCGCGGGATGATGCCAGCACAGCTCCTGCTTCGTGCTGTCCCGATGCTCGCGGATGCCCTGCCGCAGCTTCTTCACCTCGTCGAGGAGCTGCTCGCGGGACATCTGCTCCAGATCGGTGTCCATGTTCCTCAGATCTCCTTGCGTCATGGCTCAGCGAGGCACCGCCCACCTCTCCGGCATGCTGGGAAAGACCTTGATCTTCAGACTCTTCATCCCCCGCGTACGGAAGAAGGTCTCGGTCGAAACCTCTCCCCGGCTGACGATTGCCCGACCGTCAAAGACATAGCGGAGCTCCAGCTCGAGCGGATCGTCCGGGGTCATCAACACCTGCCGCCTCTTCGCCAGATCCGATCCTTCGGGCGCGCCGGCCAAGAAACGGCCGAGGACCTCAGCCTCGACCTCCACTCCCCGGAAGGCGACCTCATCTTGGCTTGCTAGATTCGAGGACTTTCGATAGTGGGCTGCCAGAGCCGCTATCAAGATCGCGGCGCTGAAGGCAAAGAAAAGGAGGTTGAAGATATGTTCCGCGAGCGCCATTCTGCCTGTAAGTGTCCGGACGTCCCCGTTTGTTTCGTTTATTGAGCCTCGGCCAGCGTGTACTCGAACGTGTACGAATGTTTGCCGTCGGCGATCTGGATGTCCATCTTGCCCGCCAGGCCCACCAACTGGCCGGTGCCGGAGTCGGGCACCACGGTGATCGTCAGTTGCGGCGTGCCGCGCGTCATGACGCCGGTGTGCTGGAGCACGAAGGTGCCCTCGCGGCCGTGCAGCTTGCCGCTGACCTGCTCCATGGCCACGTAGCCCGCCGAGCCCTGCACGGCCGTCATCCCGGTCAGCATCTGACCCTTGCTGACCGCTTCGAGGTCGCCGTGGAACTGCTTGTCGAGGAGCATCCTGCCGATGGGCGGATTCTGGGACTTGTCGTCCGCTTCCTGCGGGATGAGCTTGACTTCAAAGGTTCCGGTCGCGCGTTTCGTCATGGTTGCCTTCTTCGGGTCGGGGGAAGGGGTCTGTGAGTACGCGATGGCGGCCAGAGACAGGCAGAGGCCGGCGATGACGAGGGAAGGTCCTTTCATGCCGGGCATCATATCAGCCGCGCTATATTCTCCGGGCATGCCCTTCGCCCTCCACCCCACGCTCGCCCGGGACACCGTCGAGATCGCCCGCCTGCCGCTCTGCCGCGTGCTGCTGATGAACGACCGGCGCTTCCCCTGGCTGATCCTGGTCCCCGAGCGCGAGGCCGCGCGGGAGATCCACGGGCTGCCTCCCGAGGACCGGGCGCGGCTCGTCGAGGAGATCGCGGCGGCGGGGGAGACGCTGGAGCGCCTCTTCCGGCCGGACAAGCTGAACGTCGGCGCCCTGGGCAACATCGTGCCGCAGCTCCACGTCCACGTCGTGGCCCGTTTCGCCAGCGACGCCGCCTGGCCCGGCCCCGTCTGGGGCTCCGGCGCGGCCGCCCCCTACACGCAAGACGAGCTGGAAGAGCTGCGGGGACGGCTGGCGTCAGCGCTCGCCCGGTGAGGCGGCGCGCGCGAACAACGCGCTGGGCAGGCCGACCCCCAGGGCGTGGATGAGAAGGCCGTTGATCAGGACCGGCGTCGCCGGGATCCGAATCCCCGAGCCCGCCGCCGACAGCGGCACCACCACGAAATTCATCACCACGTACACCGCCAGGCCATACAGCAGGCCATAGAGCAGGGGGCGGTGGGCGAGGCCGGGCATCCGCCGGCTGGCCAGCCAGTACGTGAGCACGACCATGAAAGCGATGAAGTAGTGGAGCAGCAGGCCGAGAGCCGCCGTGGGAATCCCGCCCTGGAAGGACTCCCGCCCCAGCACGCCGGCAGCGATGCTCTGCAGGATCCGGATCGGGCTGACTTCCCGGTAGAGGTAAAAGAAGAGGAACGCGTCGAGGATGTCCAGCGTGCCCACGGTCAGCGTGCCGAAGAGCAGCGCCTGGGCCGGCGTCAACGGCTTGCGCGAGGCGGACAGGGTGTCGGTCATCCCGAGGCGGATGGTACACCTCTGCGGCGCGCGAACAAAGAGTCGCCCTCTATCTATGCGATTTCCGGCGGCGAAATCCGTCACGAGCCGCAGCTTGCCAGGCGAATTAAATAAGATCTTGAAACATCGATTGCATCGTGATAAGACTATCTCCGCGAGGGGTCCAGCCCGGGCTTCGGACCAGTACAGTCTCCCGATGCCGGCTTTCGGGTCGCTCCGAGAGCGGAGTCGGGGGGAGTCTAGCCAGTACTATCAAGGAGTCCGAAACATGCGGATGAAGTACGCGTTGTTTGCTCTCGTCCCCATCGGTCTGGTCCTGCAACTGGGTACGGCATCGGCCGCGCCCAACCGGGGGTTGGGGGTGCGGTGGGAGGGGAGCGTCGAGCCTGAGACATCCAAGCTCGTCGTCTACAACCTGAATGCCCGTCCGGCCAAGGCTTTCCTGGGTTCGCGGGCCGTTTCCATCCCCGCGGGCGGGGTGACCGAGATCCCGGCGGCCGGCCTCGGAACCGGGACGCTCCGCCTGCGCAGCGCCGCCGACCTGCTCGTGCTCCAGGCGCGGGAAGACTTCGACGCGGCGTCGTTGCGGATCGCCCCCAGCCAGTCCCGGCAGGCCGGAGAGAAGCTCCGTCACGAGTCCGAGAATCCTGAGTGGACGCGGGAACTGGCCGCTGACGGACCGAACGTCCGCCACGGAGCCCTCGGCGCGGCCGCGGTGAAGTCGGAAGATCCCACGGCGCGCGTCGAGGTCGCCGTGGAGCTGCTGACGGCGCATACGGCGGTGCGCATCCGCCAGCTCGACACCCTGGGCAACGAGGTGAACGCCGTGGTGGCCTCGGCGTCCAGAGCGCTCCAGTGGCGGGCCGTCCTCGGTCCGGTGAACGGCGAGTCCCGGATCGAGCTGCGGACGCTGCGCGGCGAGGCTCAAGCGACGGCGGTCGCGGTCGTCGAAGGCGAGAGCTCCCGGACCGCGAGAACGCCGATCGCTCCGTTGGAGAAGGCGGGGGGTGGCATTGGCTTGTTCAATCCGGCCATCAACTGGGACCGCAGCCCGGCTCTGTACTACGAGGTCACCGGCGCCCCGGCGAACACCTGCGGCGATTCCTGGGTTTCCAGGAACGGCTCGCCCTACGTCCGTACCCCCGGCTGGATCTGCACCGACGCCAACGGCAACGCGACCAAAGGTCCCTGGACCTGGGCCAGCCAGAGCGGGACGGAATTCGCCGACGCCTACATCGTCTGGTCGAACGGCCTTTCCACCAACACGGACACTCATATCTGGGACAAGACCCCGCCGACGGTGAGCATCACGTCGCCTGGCGGTCCACCATCCCCGACTTCCTTCTACGGAACCGCAAGCGATGTTGGCGCGGGCTTCAGCCCGAGCTGGGGTTCCAGTTGCTGGAGCTATTTCTACGACGTGACGTGGGACTCCTACTGGGATCCGTACTCCAACCAGTACATCAACGCCTACTTCCCCTACAGCATAGAGTGCACGATCTCGGGCTGGATGCCCTCGACCTCCGTGAGCTGGAGCCAGTCGCAGATTCCACCGGGATTCGCCCACAAATCCGGCCACTGCTACAAATGGGGCGTCTACATCTACGAGTCCAGCGAGTCCAGCGCTTATGACTGGGATGAGATCAGCTTCTGTATTCCCTGATCACTTCTGAAAACTTGACAGCCCCGGTCCCGCGCGGGCCGGGGCTTTTTTTATTTCAATTCGCCCAGCCGCCGTTCGAGAAACCGCCGTTCCGGTTCCTGCCGCGCGAGGGCGAGCGCCCTTTCATAGGAAGTCCGGGCTTCCGCCGTTTTTCCCAGACGCCGGCACAGGTCCGCCCGCGCCGCGTGCGCCAGGTGATAGTTCGCCAGCCCGCCGCGTTCCAGAAGGTTTTCGATCAATGCGAGACCCGCCGCGGGACCGTCGCGCATCGCCACCGCCATGGCGCGGTTCAGGGCGGCCACGGGAGACGGATCCGCCCGCGCCAGCACGTCGTGCAGCCCCACGATCTGCGCCCAGTCCGTCGACGCGGCGTCGGGCGCTTCGGCGTGCACCGCGGCGATGGCGCCCTGGAGCGTGTAGGGTCCGAACCGGCGCGAGCGGAGCGCTCTTTCCACCAGCGCCGATCCTTCAGAAATCATTTCCCGGTCCCAGAGCGATCGATCCTGATCGTCCAGCAGGATCAGCTCGCCGTCCGGCGCCGTGCGCGCCGCGCGCCGCGACTCGTGCAGCAGCATCAAGCCCAGCAGTCCCATCGCCTCGGGCTCCGGCAGCAGCTCCACCAGCAGCCGCCCCAGGCGGATCGCCTCGCCCGAGAGATCGGCCCGCGTCAGCGACTCGCCCGAGGACGCGAAATATCCCTCGTTGAACACCAGATAGATCACGTGCAGCACGGAGTCCAGCCGGTCCGGCAGCTCGGCCAGCAAAGGCACTTGATACGGGATGCGCGCGTCGCGGATCTTCGCCTTGGCGCGCACGATCCGCTGCGCCACCGTGGGCGCGCTGGTGAGGAAGGCGCGCGCGATCTCTTCGGTCGTGAGGCCGCACACCTCGCGCAGCGTCAGCGCCACCTGGGCCTCCGGCGCCAGGGCGGGATGGCAGCAGGTGAAGATCAGCCGCAGCCGGTCGTCCTCGACGTCCGGATCGTCCGGCGTTTCCCGCGAGGCCGCGTCGGCGCGCTCGGCCAACTCCGCGACGGAAGCGTCGAAGCGGGCCCGCCGGCGCAGGCTGTCGATGGCCTTGAAGCGTCCGGTCGAGACCAGCCACGCGCGGGGATTGGCGGGCGGACCTTCCTTGGGCCAGCGCTCCAGCGCCGCCCGGAAGGCGTCGTGCAGCGCCTCCTCGGCGAGGTCGAAATCGCCGAGGAGGCGGATCAAGGTGGCGAGGACGCGGCGCGACTCGGAGCGGTAGACGGCGTCCACCGTCTCGCGCACGCGGTCGTCCGCATTCTCATTGCTCAAATGTGCGGGATCTCCTCGACCTCCCGGATCTCGATGCCCCATCCCAGATGCTCGCCCATGCGCGCGCCGGGCAGCCGCGAAACCACCTGGATGGCCTCGTTCAGATCCCGGGCCTCCAGGAAGAAGAAGCCGCCCACCCGCTCCTTGGTCTCGGCGAACGGGCCGTCCGTGACGGTGAGCTTGCCGTTGCGCACCCGCACCGTCGTGGCGCCCCACTTGAGGCAGTTGTTCTCGATCGGATGGCCGTCCCGTTCCAGCTCTTCGTTATGGAGACGGCACTGGTCCCGGACGGCGTCCTGTTCATCCCGGGACTGGGCGTCCCATTTCTCTTGATCGGCGTAGGCGAGGCAAAGGTACTTCATGGCGGACTCCTTTCGTCGTTGAACCGCTCTGACGCCAGGTAGTCGTTCGGGGGAGGCCGAAATCGACATCAGCCTCCGATCGCCTGCCGGATGCGCGCGATCTGCCGCAGGTGTACGAGGTCGTGGCCCGCGTAGAGCTTGATCATCTGGCCCAGCGGCTCGTCGCCGCGCTCGGCGTGACGCATCACGCGTTTCATGTCCTCGGGGGTGGCCCGCCGGAGGAGCTGGAGGTTCAGCCGCCGCAGGAACGAGAACTGCTCCAGGGCCGCCGCGACGTCGACGTCCTGATACCCCAGGCGGTCCGCCCAGAGATCCTGATCGTAGCCGGGCAGCTCGGGGGCGTCGTGGGCGAGCACCATGCGGAAGCGGAAAGCGCCCACCAGCTCGGAGTCGGCGAGGTGCTGCACCACCTGGCGGATCGACCACTTGCCGGGGCGTTCGGGAGCAGCTTCCTGCTCGGGAGTGAGGCCTGCCGTCGCCGCGCGGAGGGCCGCCGGCGTCTCGGCGAGCACCTCCCAGGGATCGCGCGAGCCGAGGATCTCGAGCAGGGAGGCGATGTAGCTCTGGAGGGCGGCGGTATCGGACGGGTTGTACGCGAACTGGGACATAGGACCTCCTGAAAGAAGACCGCGCGCGATTCTATGCCATCGATGGAATCGACGCGCGCGGCCCCGTCAGCAAGGACCTAAACGACCCAAAGGACATAAAGGACTCAAAGGACGGTAATTTCCTCTGTCGTTTAGGTCATTTAGGTCCTTTATGTCTTTTAGGTCCTTGCTCCGGCATTTCTGGCGGGCAGGCTTCTAGCCCTCCGAGTCAAGGCTCGCGAGAAACTCTTCGTATGAGCCCCCTGGTCTCTCCTGGAGAAGATATTCGCGATAGCTCCGGAAGTGGAAGTCGCACTCCGAGATCAGCTCCGCGAACTTCTCCGTCTCGCCAATAGACCGCACGTGGCCGCGAAACTCGTCGAGCAACTCGAGGAGCTCGCCGCACTGCTCAGCCGTGGCTCCGTTCTGACCGTAGAGCACGCCATCGGGCAGCTCATGGAGCGTGTAGTCGAGGTAGGACGACCACCGGCTCACAAGACGCCGCCGCGCCAACGAGTCGGCGGCGTCCACTCGAATCGCCTCTCGCAGAAGCCCGACGGAGCTCTGAAGGTGATCAGGAAGCACCCCTGCATCCGAATTGACCAGCAACGATTCAAACTCCGCCAGCCATCGCGCACAGCCGGGCAACTCCCGTCTCACGCCATCGGCCAGCGTGGGCAGGAGCACTTGCCGGAAGAGGGGAAACCGGACGGGGATCTCCGCCCGCTCGTCCGAGACCTGCCGAGCGAGATCGAGCGCCCACGCATGCCAGACCTCCGCCTCGTGTTGCAGCAGCGACTCGATGAAATGGTCGAGCGCCGGCATCGTTAGGGACCGGATACGGTCCTTCTCCGCGGCGAGATAGTCGAGCCAGAGCTGATGGGTTTGGGCTTTAAGCATGAGCGTCAACCGGGCGGTCGGTCCGCCCGTGATTCTACACTGGCTGGAGTGGACGGGCCGAGGAGAGCTTGACCCGCACGGTATTCTGTCCCCAGTTTCCGAAGATGATCAACGCTCCGGCAAGTATCCATCCCCAAGACGTCAGATCGGAGAAGTCCAGCTTGGAGTAAGGGAGGAGCAGCGACAGAAGAATGCATACACCAACAATCGTGATCAGGTGTACCCCAGGAGAGACTCGGCCACAATTCGACGAGAAGTTGCTGGACGGTACTTCCACGAGTACCGCCCAGCCAAGGAAGAGCATCAAAAGAAAAGACGGACCGGTTGCAGAATTTTCGCAGGACCGCCGGTTCCTGTCCTGCAAGGCCGCGAGCCGCTGGGTTTCCAGCTTGTTGCTAGCAATACCCTATGCCTGTCGGCGAGCCACATCCCGCCCCTGGTGAACAGGTATAGGTCGGGCCGGGGCACCCTACATTCAAGGAGCATCCATCGCAGGAGTCCAACTGACAGGCGGAGCCGCTACCTCCCTGCACACCATTCTGGACCTCTTCCGATTGAAGAAGCCGGACTGTCTCGCGGTTGAGGGAAATCTTCTTGTGCTTCTTTCTCATAGGTGCTCCTTTCAGAAGTGATCTCACTCGTCCTGGATCGCCCAACGCTGCTCACTGCTCGCGAGCATCCGCGTAAGCTTTCAGCCGTTCTTGGATAGGTTGGAATTCCACCCCCAGATCCCTTTGCAGGGCACCGGAGATCCCTGTCTGATCGCCCCCTGAGGTGCGAACCAGGAGATACGAATCTCGGTTCCCCTCGCCGAGGCCGAGCGCGGCGTGCTGAGAGTAGGGGACGTACAACTCCGAGACCTGTTCGCCGCCGGGTCCGTCCTGAACGATGCCGACGATCGTCAACAACGGCCCGGAGCGCCACCCGATTTGTACTCTTTTTCCAAGCAGCTCTTCGCCATGGGGATTCTGCAACCGGGAGTAGCTCTCGCCGACGATCGCCACGTGAGGGCTGCCGGCTTGATCTCTCTCGGAGAAGAGACGTCCTCGCAGCAAGCGGAGCTCCAAGGTCTCGAAGTACCCGGGGCTGACAACCAGCAAGGAGGCTGGCGGTCGCTCGGATATGGAGCCTTCGTGTTTGATCCCGATCAGATGCCGTTGAGCCGGGGCGCCGGGGAGGACGTCCACCACCGCGGCCTGCGCCACGCCCGGGATGGAAGCGGCCCGCCCGAGAAGCTGGGAAAGCTCTTCCGCAGCCTCCGTACCCGTCACGGGCAGTCTCACCTCCGCCGCCAGGAGGTTGCGCATCCAGGGCGCCTGATCCTCCTCATTCCAGAGTTGATACGTTTGCTCTCTGCACGCCACTGTGGACAGCGCAAGGAGACCGCAGAAAACGAGGGCGAGAGATTTCGGGTTCATGGCTCTATTTTACAGGGTCACCGCCCGTAGCGCCGCCGTCCGGGCGTGGATCTCCGTAGTGTCGAAGAGCGGCACGGAGGCGTTCTCCGGGCCGACCAGCAGGCCGATCTCCGTACAGCCGAGGATGATCCCCTCCGCCCCCCGATCCACGAGCCGGCGCATGATCGCCTCGTAGGCGGAGCGGGAGGCGGAGTCGATTTTTCTACGGCAAAGCTCATCGTAGATGATCCGGTGGACCGTCTCCCGGTCGTCCGCCTCCGGTACCAGGACCTTCAGCCCCCGCGCCTCCAGCCGCTCGCGATAGAAAGTCTGCTCCATGGAAAAGCGGGTACCCAGGAAGCCCACGGTCCGGAGTCCGGCGCGCTCGATCTCGTCCGCCGTGGGGTCCGCGATGTGGAGGAGAGGGATGCGGATCGCCTGTTCGACCGCGGGAGCCACCCGATGCATGGTGTTGGTGCAGATCACCAGGAGATCCGCGCCCGCCGCCTCCAGCCGCCGCGCCGCGTCCGCCAGGACCTCGCCCGCCCGGTCCCAGTCGCCCGCGCGCTGGAGGATTTCGATCTCGTGGAAATCCACGCTGAGAAGAAGGATCTTCGCGGAGTGAAGCCCGCCGAGCTCGCGGGCGACGGTCTGATTGATGACGCGATAGTAGGGGACGGTGGATTCCCAGCTCATTCCGCCCAGCAGGCCGAGGGTTTTCAAGATTTTCTCCTTAAACCGCCGCCTATGATCACCGCCAGCGCGGCCAAGGCATAGACCAGAGCCCGCCACCAGTACTGCCGGGCCGGATCCAGTCCGTCGACGGAAAACAGGTTCAACGCCGCGTGAAACACCACGGCGACCAGCAGGCTTCCTTGCGTCCTGAGATACAGCCATGTGAACAGAACGGAGAACGAGACGGTCATTATAAAGAAGGCCGTGAAGGGGAGGCCCTGATGAGGAAAGCCGGGCAGATAGAAGTTGGGAAGATGCCAGAGCGCCCAGGCTACGCCGACCGCGACGCCGCTCCAGACCGCGGATCGCCGCTGGAGCAGGTGGGGCAGCGCGAACCCCCGCCACCCCACCTCCTCGCCCACGATCAGCACCGCCAGGATCAGGCTCAGGGCCGAGATCGGAGCCAGGGAGAAATCCGGAGCGGACCCGAACAGCCGCTCCAACCCCCACACCGGAACCAGGAGCGCCAGGGGAAACGCGACCGCGATGGCCAGCCAGGGCAGGTGGCCGCGGCGGAGAACGAATCTCCGCCAGAGCCCCGCCCGCCCTTCACGCCCTTCGAGAATCCCGAGGACCACCACCGCGCCCAGGAAGGGACCGAAAAGGGCAAGCAACGGCAGGACCAATGAAAAGCGAATCCCCGCCGCCAGGGGCCACGTCCAGCCGAAAGCGATCAGCAGAAACGTCGTGAAGGGAAACCGCCGGACGAGATCTCTCACCCGCAGACCTGGCCCCAATGGTGGTCATCCCACGGGCTCTGCTCCGGCAGCGTGCAGGCCGCCAGACACCAGGGATACTCCCAGAACTGCCACCAGACGCAGGTTTCGTTGGAAACCGTGCAGTGCCCCGGACCCTGCTCGTTCACGGTCTCGATGTGCTGGCTGTAATAATTGATGTAACAGCCGCTCTGGCCGCAGGGAACCTCGCAGGACTTCTCGCCGTGCGGCGTCCAGGTGTTGCAGATCAGGGGCTCGTAGGCCTCGCCTTCGTGCCCCACTTCGCGCGGATAGCACTGGTCCTGGTTGACGTAGCCAAGGTCGCAGTACGCGGTCTGAGCGTCGCAGCAGGGGAGGGCTTCACAGCTCACCCAGGCGGACTGCGAGCTGGGGCTCATCCAACTGTTGTAGGTACAAACGCATGCGAGGTCGTCATGTCCTTCGCTACAGCCGCCGCCGCACCACTGTTGGCTGACGTTGACCTCAGCGGCTTCGACAGAAGGGGGAAACAGAATGGCGAGGGAGAAGAACGCGACCAGAAGGGGCGTGCGCATCGGGGGTCTCCTTTCATAAGAGACGGTGCGCGCCGGACGGACGTCGGGACGGGGGGACGCGCTTCACGTCTCCGCGTCGAAGAAGTCCACGACGCCGGTCTCCAGCGAGTACTCGGCGCCTACGACGAGGAGGCCGTCTTTCTGGATCAATTGCTCCAGGATCTCCGAGCCGTGCCGCAACTGGCTGGCGGCGATGCGGACGTTGGCCCGGACCGCCTCCCGGACCAGGGCCTCGGGATCGTGCCGGAGCTCCGTCGCCAGCAGAGGCTCCACGGCCGGCCGGACGCGGTTGACGATCGAGCGCAGATTCCGCGACTGGTTGGCGGTCGGCCGCTGGAGCTCGTCGAGGGTGGCCAGGATCGCTCCGCACCGGGAGTGGCCGAGGATCACCACCAGCCGCGTGCCGAAACGGTCCGCGGCGAACTCGACGCTGCCGATCTGGGAGGGCGCGACGATGTTCCCGGCCACGCGGATGACGAACAGGTCGCCCAGGCCCTGGTCGAACACGATCTCCGCCGGCACCCGCGAGTCGGAGCATCCGAGGATGATGGCGAACGGCTCCTGACCCGCCGCCAGCTCGCTCCGGTGCGCCTGGTTGTCGAGGGGGTCGCGGCTCCGGACACCGGACACGAATCGCTGGTTTCCTTCCCGCAGGCGTTCTAGGGCTTCCTGGGCTGAGATCATTGGCATCGCGTCTCCTCTAGTGGGGCCCGATTATATGCGGCTCCGGAGAACTGTCTGGAGTCGTATCCCGGTGTCTTCCGTATGGCCTTCCCGGTACAGACGTAACTCCCGCCGGCAACTCCCTTGTCTCTGAAAAAGAGGGCTTGACAGAAATCCTGGCTTCGGCGCATCATGCGGCGAATTTGGAGCAATGAAAGCTACATCATGGATTACATGGTTCAAGGATTGCTCTGGCGTGAGATGCGGTAGTGCCGGTGCCATGGCGGCGCCGTTAACGGAGCCAAGAGGCTCCAAGGAGAAAGACCGATGCTGCAGGAAACGACGTACGCAGGAATGTTGGGCCAGCTTCAACGCTTCACCGCGGCTCTCGTAGCCAACAGGGCAGATCTGCCTCACCTGGAGGGGACCATCGCCCGCCTCGAGAGCCTGTTGACTCAGGCTCAGCAGGCGGCGATGCAACAGACAGCCCTCGCCGCGAGCAAGCAGGAGACGAGCAAGCAACTCCGGACCCTGCTTTTCGAGGGGCGGAGGCTCTCGACCGGACTGCAGGCGCTGCTCAAGGAGTTCTACGGACTGCGGTCCGAGAAACTCGCTGAGTTCGGCCTCCAGCCGTTCCGGGGGAAGAAGCGGAAGCAGAAGCCGGAGGTCCCCGAGACCCCGGAGAAGCCGGAGGTGAAGCCCGCCGATTCAGGCAGCCGCTGATCACCCGCCGTATCTCTATCGTCTTGGGGGCGGACTTTGGTCCGCCCCCTCTTTTTTTGTCCTTCCGACCTCCGCCGGCTCCAGGTTTCCCCAGATGAGCCGAAACCCCCGTATCCCGGGGAAAATCGCCATATCTCTAGAGAGATCGTCCTGTCCATCCAAAGACAGCCCGATTTCCCGTAAGACAGGCGGATCTCCGCTCATCTGAGCTGTCTCTGGCCAAACCGCGCCGTCTCGCGGCAAACCGGGCCAGATGAGGAGAGTGCGGCGTATCTGGCGGCAAACCGGGCTGTCTTTGCCCAAACCAGAGTTTCTCCGGCCAAACCGCGCCGTCTCCCGCCACACTGGCTTGTCTATCCTTGGACAGGCGAATTCGAGCGTATCTACAGCGGTTTCTCCCGAGACGCGCCGGTTTCTCCCGAGATGCGCCAGATCAGGGAAAGACGGCCCGTCTTCGCCTTATCTGGCGCGATTTCTCCCGAGACGGCCCGGTTCAAGCCTGGAAATCCCAGTTTCTCCAGAGATGGCTCAGTCTTTCCCAAGACGGGCCAGTTTCTCCCTGGAAATCCCAGCCGCTCTCTAGAAAGCGCAGTTTCTCCCTGGAAATCCCGGTTTCCCCAGAGATACGCCAGTTTTTCCCTGGAAATCCCAGTCTTGCCGTAGACAGGCTGAATCAAATCTCGATACAAGAGGCGCCCGAGATCTCCCGCATCCGGGCGAGCATCCGCGCCACACTGGAAAGATCCACGCGATGATGCGCGGCGGAAAAGCGGATGCGCGAAGGAAGCGTCGATCTCGACGCGCTCGTTGGTCATCCGGTCTTCCGCCCGTAGGGCGAGGGGACGTAGCCCAGGACTTCAGTCCTGGGCAGGAACGTTGCCGATGTCTTCGATCTCCCTTTACACCTTGCTGATCTCGAAGTGCATGCCGTCCTGGGTGCTGAAGTGGCCTCCCCAGAAGACTCCGAGCGCGTTGGCCGAAGCGACGAGCTCGCGGGTCGAGCCGCGCCGGCCGCAGAAGGCGGGCACGTGATCGAGCTGATTGTCGATGAAGTTGATGTCGAACGCCGAGCCGAAGGAGTGATTGCTGAGCGCGCTCACATCCAAGCTTTTCTTCAGCCCATGCCCTCCGGTGCCGGGAGGCGCCTGCCGCCGCTTGTAGCGCGGCACGAAACACCCTTCGTACGAGAGGATGAGGTGCAGCAGGTCGTCCTCCTCCCACTTCTTGAACAGCGCGGTCAGGATCGGCGCCGCGCGCTTGTGGCAGCGCACCTTCCCGCCGAAGCCGCGCGCGAACTTGAGCTGCGGCATGTCGATGTTGACGATGTGGGTGGCGACCCAATCCGATACGGTCCCGTCGCAGCTCCCCTTCTGAACGATCGCCTCCGCGTCCGGACGCTGATCGAGCGGCCGCTGGAGGAACTTGAAGCAGGTGAAATCGGCGTTGCGCGAAGCATTGTTCGGGCTGGAGAGGTCCGTCGGCTCCTTGGGAAAGTCGGGACCGGAACGCTGGGTGTAGTAATCGTCGGGAAGGATCGTATAACCGAGCTCTTGCGCCTTCGCCAGCGTGCTCTCGTTGACCTTGCCGGTCGCGCTGAGCCCGTGCTTGACCTGAAAGAACTTCGTCGCCGTTTCGGTATTCAATCCGAAATCAGCATCGATCGCGCCGACCTGGTCGATCCCTTGTTTCCGCAGGAAGTACTGCCAGCGTTGAACTTCCGCGGGAACATTGCCGCCGCCTCGAGAAAGCTGGAATGGCATACACGTTCCTCCGTTTAGAGAGACTCTCGTCCCCGAGAAGAGACGGACCTGCCACGGAATTTCGCGGTCACTCCCACGATTCCCCTCACCCGCTGACGAACATGGCGCTGATCTCCCGATAGCTGACCGCGTCGGCCGCGAACGTGAACGTGCCATGCTCCCGCATTTCGCGGGCGGCGCGGAGGAAGGCGCCGAGGGCGGCGCGGGAGAGCGCGCTGCCGACGCTGATCCGCTTGACGCCGATCTCCGAAAGCTCCGCGACACTGAGCTGCACGCCCTGCAGCCCCATGACGACGTTCACGGGACGGTCCACCGAGCGGACGACCGCCGAGATGTCCTCCCGGCTGGTGAGTCCCGGCGCGTAGAGGACATCCGCGCCCGCCTCCTGGTAGGCCTGGAGCCTGCGGATCGTATCCGCGAGGTCGGGGCGCCCGCAGAGGTAGTTCTCCGCGCGCGCTGTCAGGGTGAACGGGAAGGAGAGGGCGCGGGCCGCCTCCACCGCGGCGCGGACGCGCTCCACCGCCAGCTCGAAATCGTAGATCGGGTGATCCGGGCGGGCCGTCGAATCCTCGATCGAGCCGCCGGCGAGCCCCGTATCCCCCGCGAGCCGGATGGTCTCGGCCGCCGTCTCGGGATCGTCGCCGAAGCCGTTCTCCAGATCCGCGCTGACCGGCAAATCGGTGGCCGACGCGATCTCGCGCACGTGCGTCATCATCTGCTCGCGGCCGACCGTGTTGTCCCGTTGACCGATGGAGAACGCGTATCCGGCGCTCGTCGTCGCCAGGGCTTCGAAGCCGAGATACGCGAGAAGCCGCGCCGTTCCGACGTCCCATGGGTTGGGGATGATGAACGCCTGGTCCCGGTGATGAAGCTCGCGAAACGCTATCCCTTTTTCCGTCTGAGACCGCATGCAGACCTCCGATTTCTCAACTCTCGAAGACAGCGACCGCTCGCACAGGCGAGCCCGTTCCACCGCGAATTCTGAGCGGCAGGCCGATGAAGCGGAAACGCCCGCGGCCAATGAGTTGGTACAGGTTGATCATGTTCTCGTAGTGCGTGAACCCCATCTCCCCGCAGATTCGATGGACTTCCTTGTTGGAGACGTCGATCACTCCCGGTGACGCTGTCTCTACACCGAAAGCCGCGATTTTCCGCCCGCCGAGCCAGCGCGCCGCGGCGACGCTGATCCCCGGCCCACGGTGCCAGTCGCCGGTCTCGAAGGCGCGCCGGTAATGATCCGTATACAGGAGAACCGTATCTCCCCGTTTGATTTCCAGATCCGCCTCGGAGAGGGCTCGTTCCAGATCGGCCGGCTCGATCAACTCCCGCAATCCTTTGTGAGACAGGTCCAGGCAGATTCCCTCCGTATAGAACATCGTCAGCGGCATCGTGTCGATGGGCTGGTCTCTGTACTGGCGCGCCATGTGGCTGATGGAATCGACGTGCGTGCCCGTGTGCTCGCCCATTTCCAGACGGTTGACGGCGGGGGAGACCACGTCGCTGTCGGTGATGCCGTTCCATTGCTCGTGGGAGACGTGCATGGTAATCGCCACTTCAGGGAGGCCAGGAAAGACGGGCATGCCGGTGAAGATTTCCTGGCTCAAGTCGATGATTTCAGGCATGAAGGATGGCCTCACTCGCCTCTTGCAGGGCCGCGATGACATCTTCCTTGGTATAGATGCGGCCCGAGCTGCCGAATTCGATGAAGCCGTCGGCCCGTAGCTCGGCGACCCTCTCCGACTTGCGAACGTCTGGATCGAGCAGGAAAAGCTCGAGTTCCTGCAACTGGGTCTCGATGGGAGAAGGATCGTCCACGCCAGTCATCAGGCGCCGGCAACCCGGCGTGACATCAACGCGGCTACTCCTACCACGATGACCATGAACACCAGGGAGGCGGGAGGAACGGCAACGTATAGGAAGGCGTTCGCCGACCCCGCGGGTTTCAAGTCGATGATCCCACCATAAACGGCCAGAGAGCCCAGCGAGACGATGATCGCCGACCAATAAAACGCCGCTCGGGTCACGGCCGGCCAACGCTTCGAATGCCTGCTGGTTCCCAGGATAGCCACAAACGGGGAGAGCACCCAGATGACGAAAAGGAACAGCAGAAAGCGCGGGGTCCGTCGGCCCGCATAGAGCATCAGGCCGAGCGAGCCTCCCGCCCCGGCGACGACCGCGATGAGGGCCGCCGCGCGCAGGAGGCCGAGGAGCCTGACTTCACGCCGTCCCCTGCTGATTGGAGTGGCTGTCTCGCTGGGTGCATTGACGTTCATGGATAGCTCCTGTGCGCGAGTCCGTGACGAATAAGCGGCTCAAGGCTTCAGCGATTAGTATAGGGCAGGAGATGCGCCCGTAGGGCGCGGGGACGTAGCCCAGGCCTTCAGGCCTGGGCAGGGAACGGCGCCGATCCCCCGGTTCCCAGGTCTGAAGCCCTGGGCTACGTCCCTGGACCCCTGACGGGGTCGCCGTGTGCCTGCTTCAATCCGGCGAGATGTCCACCCGCACGACCTTCCCGTTCTTTGGATAGACAATGCACCAATCAGCGAAGTCTTTGGCGTTTGGAATGAAGAGAACCCTTGAGTTGAACGGGTACTCACGTAGTCTGCGGTTTGGCGAGGCTGTGTCCAGACCGTCAGTAGGGGGCTTTGTGCCCGCCGGGGGCGAAGAGCGACGTAGCCGCCAACCGTTGGAGTGTCGTTCATGATTTCACGACCTCCAGCAGCGGGATAGACGCCAATTCTTCAGTGCTCACGCTGATCTCTCATGGGATTCTCTCGGGACGTCTGCTGCCCGAGCTGTTGGGCGAGCCCGATGAGAATTCCTTCGGGACCCCGGATGTAGCAAAGCCGATACATGTCTCCATACTGGACCACTTCGCCGACGAGCTTCGCGCCGCGTCTGCCGAGCCGGAGGAGCGTATCGTCGATGTCCTCCACAGCGAACATGACGCGCAGGTAGCCGAGAGCGTTCACTGGGGCGTTGCGGTGATCGGCGACCACAGGCGGCGCGAGGAAACGGGAGATCTCGAGCCGGCTGTGACCGTCCGGCGTACGCATCATGGCAATCTCGACGCGCATGTCGCGCAACCCGGTGACGCCATCGGCCCAGTCGCCTTCGATTGGGGCGCGCCCCTCAAGCTCGAGGCCGAGCTCGGTGAAGAACTCAATGGCTGCGTCAATGTCTTCCACCACGATGCCGACATTGTCCATACGCTTGACCGTCATGATGTGTCTCCTTGGCGTCTAACCTCTACTTCAACCTAATCCGCACTTCGAACGAGTCCATGCTCCGGAATTCTCTTCTGGTTCAATCTGCCGAACTCGCGGTTCCTCTATGTTCATCTGTGGGCTCTCAGCCGTGGCTGACGATGCGCAGGCCCTGGGGGGAACCTGAGAGCCTCGAGCCCGTGGTGTTGTCCCGAATGTGCCAGCTCTCATCTCGCGCAGCCTGCGCGACGAACGTCTTCACCAGGTAGCCGCCCGAGAGCGCGAGGGTCAGATCGAAAGTGCCGGGCTCGATGGTGACGTCCTGGACCGTCAGTCCAAGGAGGACATCCAGGCGCTCCCCAAGGCGATAAAATTCCTCTTCGTCGTCGACCTGAGCCTGGCGAGAGCCCGCCAGGACTTGGCCAGGCTCCCGCACGTGCCAGACAGGGTTGATCCAGAACGTTACGCCCGTGCCGTCGCCGGGCTCATTGTCGATGTAGATGAGCAACGTGTTGGCCGCGAGCCTCCGGAATGTGACAGGCCGTCCCAGGACCCTGCGCCGTAAATCGTCAAAGAAACTGTCGAGGTCCATGAGCTCTCCGATCGGCTCTCAGAGAACGCTCAGTCCTTCGGGAGACCCGGAGAGCACTGAGCCGCTCGCGTTGTCCTGGATGCGCCACGTCTCTTCGTCCGTTGCATCCGCGACGAACGTCTTTACCACATAGCCGCCCGAGAGCGCGAGTGTCAGATCGAAGGTCTCGGGCTCGACGGCAACGTCCTCGACGGTTCTTCCCAGGAGAGCTCCCAGGAGACTCTCGAGGCGTCGTATCCTCTCCTCTGCCTCCGGATCTTCGTCCTCGAACTGCGTATCTATCGAACCGGTCAGAACCCGGCCGGGCTCCCGCACGTGCCAGGCTGGCTCGAAGCCGAACATCACGCCCCTGTCATCGCCAGGCTGGCTATCGATGAAGAGGAGCAAGGTGCGCTCGTCGATCTTCGCCAACGTGACGGTCTGCCCCAGGGCTTTACTCCGTAGCTCGGTGAAAAGAGCGCTCTCCGCCGTCACGATCTTCAGCCCCTGGCGAACCTGAGATGCGTCACATTGGGCACGGCGATCGTCCGCACGAGCTCGAGGCCGTGCAGATCGTCGCCGACGCCGTCGAACAGCCGCTCGCCGCCGCCGAGGAGCGTCGGCACGAGATGGATCTCCATCTCGTCCACGAGGCCGGCCTTGAGGTATTGCTGCGCGGCGCTCGCTCCGCCGCCGAGCATGATGTCCTTGCCGCCGGCGGCTTGCCGCGCCTGTTCGAGCGCCGCTTCGATGCCGTCGGTGACGAAGTTGAAGGTCGTGCCGCCTTGCATTTCGAGGGGCTCGCGCGCGTGATGGGTGAGCACGAAGACCGGATGGTGGAATGGCGGGTTGTTTCCCCACCAGCCGTTCCACGGTTTCGCGTCATCCCAGGGGCCGGGATGGCCGCCGAACATGTTGCGCCCCATGATCGTGGCTCCGAGATTCGCCTGCTCCTCCTCGACGATGCGCGAGCTTTCGTTGACCTCTCCGCCTTCAAGGCCGTGCGCCTCCCGCCAGCTCTTGAGCGCGACCACCCACTCATGCAGGCGCTCGCCGCCGATTCCGAGAGGATCTTTCACGCTCTGGCTGGGACCGGCGACGAACCCGTCGAGCGACATCGTGATTCTGAAACGCAGCTTGGACATGTTTGCCTCCTATCCCACTCTGGTGGCGATCCACCACGTCGTGCCTCCGGCGTCCTTGATGCCGCCGCGCTTGTCTTCGTCTTCCTTCTTCACCGGCTCCTGTACGGAGGTCGCTCCGGCCTCCAGCGCCCGCCTGTAGGTGGCGTCGACGTCGGTCACGTACACGTGTACGTGCGACGGAACGGGCGGCCAGCCGGGGGCGCCGTCCGCGATCATAACGACGGTGTCGTCAATCCGGACCTCGGCGTGTACGATTTTTCCGTCCTCTTCCGGGAACCGGCGCAGCTCGACGGCGCCGAAGACGCGCTGGAGGAACTCGATCGTGACGCTCGCGCCGTCGACGATCAGGTAAGGCGAGACGGTGCTGTAGTTTTCCGGTTTGTGTGTGCTCATGATTCCTCCGATTATGCCCCTGGTAGCCGCATCAGTGCTCTTCCATTACTCTCTTGCCTTTCCTCTCTTTTCGCCGAACGTCTCGCCGAAGAAGTCGCCGGGATTCCAACTCGGGGGTTGGTCCTCCTGCGCGACCATCCAGGTGAGGAGGAAGTTCAGTTGCGCGAAGCGCGCGCCGGATTCGAAATCGATCGGCTGATTCATGTCGTCGTTGGGCTTGTGATAGCGCTCCCGCATCCACTGGCCCCAGAGCGCCGGCGCGTCGATGGCGGGATCGGTCGTCTGCTGGCCGACGGTCAGAAAGACGGCGGGGATTCCTTGCTGGACGAAGGAATATTGATCGCTGCGGGTGAAGATGACCTCTTCCGGGACGGGATCCGGGCTGACCGCGATCCCGAGCCGGCCGGCGGCCCGCTTCAGGGTGGCGTCGAGGCTCGAATGCTCGGCGCCGAACGCGATCACGTCCTTCAGCGGGTAGAGCATCAGGAACATGTCCAGGTTGACGTTGGCCACGATGCCGCCGCTCGGCACGGTGGGGTGGCGCGCGAAATAATCGGAGCCTTGCAGGCCCACCTCTTCCGCGGTGACGGCGAGGAACAGTACGGACCGCCGGGGCGGGGTCGGCAGACGGGTGAGGGCGTCCGCCATCTCCAGCAGGACGGCGATCCCCGAGGCGTTGTCATAGGCGCCATTGTAGGTCGCGTCGCCTTCGACCGGATCGCCGACGCCGATGTGGTCGAGATGGGCGCTCACGACGACGTATTCGTCGCGCAGCCTGGGATCGGAGCCGCGCAGCACCGCGGCCACGTTCGGGCTCTCGAGCGGCTCGCGCCGGCTCACCATGCGGAGGGTGGCGCGGCCCGGCAGCGCGAAGGCCAGCGGCTGGCCGGCGGCGGCGGCCTTGAAGACTTCGTCGAGGCTGTGGGGCGCGCCCGCGAAGAGCTTCGCCGCTCCCTCCGGATTCAGGACGGCCATGCCGCGGATCTCCGCCGGGCGGTCGCGCGGCCTGCCGGCCTCGTCCCGCCATGTGAGCGCCATGCTCCTGGAAGCCCGCAAGGCCAGCTCCCAGGGCACCCGCTGCAGGAACTCCGGAGTCACGAGGAACAGGGCGCCGACCGCGCCATGGGCCCGCGCGTTCTCGATCAGGACCTGCCGTTCCCCGTAGTAGGCCTTCTGGTCGGGTGGGAAGGCCGGCGGCGCGCCGATGGTGATGACGACGATCTTGCCGCGGGCGTCGACGCCGGCGTAGTCGTCGTGCTTCAGCTCCGGAGCGGTGGTGCCGGAGCCCACATAGATCAGCGGCGCGCTGACGCTCGATTCGGTCTCGGCGAGGAAGGAGCCGATGTAATCCTTTCCATACACGAGCTTCGTCTTCCGGCCCTTGCGCTCCAGGACGATGGAGGTCCTGGATTCCTCCATGGTCATCCGCAGCATCGGCACGGGCTGGAAGTAGGTGTTTTCCGTGCCGGTGGGCTCGAGTCCCAGCCTCTCGAAAGCGGAGGCCACGTACTTCGCGGCCAGCTCGTGCCCGCGCGTGGCGGTCTTGCGGCCTTCCAGCAGGTCGTCCGCCAGGAAGCGCATGTGCGCGCGGATGGCCTGCGGACGGATGCCTTCCATGACCCTTTCGACCTCCGGCGTGGGTTCCTGGGAGAAGGCCGGGCCGGCCAGCGCGAGCGCGCAGATCGCGATCAGGATGCGATGCGCGCCGGCGAACCGGCTCATTGTCCGTCCCCGGCGGTCCCCGCCTGGCGGGCGAACTTCTCGCCGAAGAAGTCGCCGGGGTTCCAGCTCGGAGCCTTGTCGTCCTGCGCGGTCATCCAGGTGAGAAGGAAATTCAGTTGCGCGAAGCGCGCGCCGGAATCGAAATCGATCGGTTGGCTCATGTCGTCGCCGGGTTGGTGATATTTCTCCCGCCGCCACTGGGTGGAGACCGCCGCCGTGTCGATGGCCGGGTCGGTCGTCTGCTGGCCGGAGGCCAGGGAGACCGCGGGGATGCCTCGCTGGATGAAGGAGTATTGATCACTGCGGATGAAGAAGACCTCGTCCGGGATGGGGTCCGGGCTCACCGTGACGCCGAGACGGCCGGCGGCCTTCTCCAGCGCGGGGCCGAGGCTGGAGTGCTCCGCGCCGTAGCCGACGACGTCTTTGAGCGGGTAGAGCATGAGGAACATGTCCATGTTGACGTTGGCCACGATGCGGTCGATCGGCACCGTGGGGTTCCGCGCGAAGTAGTCCGAGCCCTGGAGGCCCAGCTCTTCCGCGGTGACGGCGAGGAACAGCACGGAACGCCGGGGCGGCGCCGGCAGACGGGTGAAGGCCTTCGCCATCTCCAGCAAGGCCGCGATTCCCGAAGCGTTGTCATACGCGCCGTTGTAGATCGAGTCGCCGTTGACCGGCTCGCCGACGCCGACATGGTCGAGGTGAGCGCTGACGACGATGTACTCATCGCGCAGCTTGGGGTCGGAGCCGCGCAGCACGGCGGCCACGTTGGGGCTCTCGGTCCGTTCGCGCCGGCTCACCGTGCGGAAGCTCGCCTGGACCGGCAGCTCGAAGGACAGCGACCGGCCGGCGGCCGCGGCTTCGAGGACCTCGGCCAGGCTGTGGGGAGCGCCCGCGAAGAGCTTCGCCGCGCCTTCGCCGCTCAGTTGGGCCCGGCCGCGCAGCTCCGGCCGGAAGCGCGGCTTGCCCGCCTCGTCCGTCCAGGAGAGAAACGGCGACTTCGCCCTCGCCACGGCCATCTTCCAGGGCAACCGTTTGTCGAATTCCGGAGTCCTGATGTACAGCAGCCCGACCGCGCCATGGGCCAACGCGTTGCCGGCCCGGACCCGCCGGTCCGAGTAGTAGGCCTTCTGGTGGGCCGAGAAGGTCGGGGGACTGCCGAGGAGAAGCACGACGATCTTGCCGCGCGCGTCGATGCCGGCATAGTCGTCGCGCTGCAGCTCGGGAGCGGTCACTCCGTATCCCGCGAACACCACCGGAGCGGTGAGGCTTGTTTCCTGCTCGAAGAGGAAGTCGTTGACGTAGTCCGTCCCGTATTGGAGAGTCGTCGTCTGTCCGTCCCGCGTGAAGCTCAGGACGCTTTCGGAATCCACCATGGTCATCCGCAGCATGGGCACGGGCTGGAAGTAGCTGCCTCCCGTGCCGGCGGGCTCGAGCCCCATCCCCTCGAAGGCGGAGGCCACATACTTCGCCGCCAGCTCATGCCCCCGCGTGCCGGTCCCGCGGCCTTCCAGCAGGTCGTCGGCCAGGAAGCGCATGTGCGCGCGGATGGCGTGAGGACGGATGCCCGCCATGGCCCGCTCGGCCTCCGGCGTAGGCTCCTGGGGGAAGGTTGGCGGGGCGAGGAGGAGGGGACAGATCGTGATCAGGAAAAGCGTCTGGAGATGGCGCATGGACCGGATTCTATTCCAGCACCGCGACCGCCTCGATCTCGATCAGGAACTCCGGTCTCGCCAGGGCAGCGACGCCAATCCAGGAGGTGGCGGGAAGCCGCTCAGGATGGAAGAACCCGGTGAGAGCTTCGGTGACCGCCGCCGTGTTCTTGATGCTCTCGCCCGCGATGTAGATGCGGAGGGACACGATGTCGTCGCGGGTCCCTCCGGCCGCCCGCATGGCGGTCTCGATGTTCTCCAGCGCCTTGCGCGCCTGGGCGCCGAGGTCGTGGAGATCCACCATCCGCAACTGCTCGTCGCAGCCGACCTGGCCGGAGAGGTAGGCCGTCTTCCGGCCCTGGGCTACGACGATCTGAGAGAAACCGTAGCGTTCGCTTGGAAACAGCTCCGGCGGGTTGAGGCGGATTTTCGGCATGGATTCCGGCCTATGGCAGCTTGCCCTTGAACGTCAGGTCGATCTCCCAGGAATCGTCGAAGAACGTCTTCTGTCCCTTGGTGAAGAAGCGGCCGGACATCTGACCGTCCGCGAGCTTGAAATTCTCCACCAACAGCGTTCCGGTCGAGGAGAAGCCGGCCCTCTTCAGCGACTGGTGGCAGACCTCGGTGCCGATGATGTCGCCCTTGCGGGTGATCGCCACCACCAGCGCGTCACCCAGCTTTCCGAACGTGGCGTCGAAGTCGGGCTTCTTGATTCCGGCCGGATCTTTCTCCGAAAGGACGACCGTGTAGGTTGTCTCCCCTTCCCAGGGGTCATGAGGAACGATCACCGCGTGAGCGAGCTTCGCTTCCTTGCCGTTGCCGAGGTATTTGCCGCTCACCTGCCCGACGCTCCAGGCGGCGGGGACGGCAAAAAGGGTGATGAGGGCGAAGGCGATCAGGCGGCGCTGAGACGCTGAGTGAGTCATGGAGATCTCCTCAGGGCAATCCGTGCCCAATCTGTGACGTGGTTCCGATCATGGAGCTCGTCGAGAAACACGTGAGCATACTGGTGTCCGCCGGCCTCCAGATCTCGCAGGATCGGGAGGGCGCTCTCCCACAGGCCGTTCAGCGTAAGAAACTCCGACAGCTCTTCCGTGGAATCATTATCGCCGAGCAGAAGGGCGCCTTTCATCCGGCCCAGAAAGTCCGGGGCATCCGCCTCCGCCGCTTGCAAGCCCGGGATGGCGGGGATGAAGGATCTCTCGAGGCAGGCCTGAACATCGAGCATGGGCATGAGGGAAGGCCGGCTCTGGTGATCCTACTTCCCGTTCGGGTTTACATAACCCTGCGGCGAGGAGCCGCCGGAACATTCCGGGCAGTACAACTGGAGGCAATCTTCCGGATCCATTGGGATTGTGGCGCAGTGGTCCGCGCACTCTTCGCAGGAGCTTGCGGTAACGGGTGTAGAGCTCAGGCCGAGAATCATCAACCCGAGGGCGGCGACGAGGGAAAGGGCGCGTCGTGTCATGAGGATCTCCTTACTCTTGGGTTCGGCGTTCAGGTGTCGCTCGCGGCAACTAAATTGAGGACCTTGGCTTGTACCCCTTCCATGATGGCGTCCCTTACAAAGGTACTGGCATTGAGGATCTCGATCCCAATCAGCTCACCTTTGGCATTGAGCTCTGCTGTGATATTCGGGCTGAGCTCTACGCTATTCGCCTCTTGCTCGTCAGCAATTACGAGGTGCAGGATGTCTTCCGTGGAAAAATAAGTCATTTTAGGCTCTGTCATGAGAATCTCCCTACACGTATGCGAAGATTGATTCGTGCGTCCGTCCCGTCCAAACACCGAACGCAGATCAAGAGTTTACCCTCATCTCGCCCAAGACGCGTAGATCCGGTAATTCCAGACCGTGATTATGCTGAAATTTTCTTTGTAAGGGGAGGTGGGGGACCCCGGGGCGGACATCCCAGGCTGAGCAAAGCCCGCCCCTTTCAGGGCGGGCGATCCTGGACAAGAAAGCCGTCTACTGAACCGAGACTTTGAACCGCTATCCGGCCCCAACAGGCTGGCCCGGAATACCGTCTAGTGGTACTGCTCTTGATTCCTGCCCGTCATCCGGGCGGCCGCGATGTCCAGCAGGGTGACGCCGGCGACCATCCCCGTGGCGATGGCGACGCGTTTTCTATCGCTGCCGGGAGAGCGGAGAGCGGCGGTCAGGATCCCCAGATCCATCACGTCGCCGATAACCCGGCCCCAGAGGGCGAGGTGCGTCGTCCCCGGGTTGAGCACGGCGAGACCGGTCATGACCTCGCGGCCTCCCAGGGCCCTCATGAGCCCGGTCTCCTGACCGAGTCCGGCCGTCCTTCCCAGCCAGTCGGGAGCGACCAGTTGCGTGAGTCCCAACCCGAGACTGAACAAGCCCAAGCCTTTCGCCAGATTCTCTTCCGTCATACTGCTTACTCCTTGTCGGAAAGGAACCGTCGCGGCCTGGGCAACGGACGGGCGATCCCGATCGCGTCCCACCAGGGCGATCGATTCAACTCAATTCTCTGCTCAAGCAAGGCCGGTGCCGGAAAGACGCGTCCAGGCCGGGTCTTCCCTGGCTGTGGCATGGCACGGGGATTGAACAAAGGACCGGAGAGGATAGACTGTCTGCTGGAGACCACTATGCCCAAGAAGCCGACGAACGACGAGACCATTTCCCGCCCCCTGGGCGACGAGCTTTCCGCCGCGGTGGCCGAAGACTTCGAGAGCTTCGACTCGGAGAAGGCTGAGAGGGACTCGGAAGACGCCTTCGAGCGAGGCACGGACGAGCCGAGCAACGGCCTGCTGAGCTTCTACGACCGCCTGCGCGACAAGATCATCCACGCCGTGGAGAAGCGGCGGGAAGGCCGCGGCGGCAAACTGACCGAAGGAGCCGTCCGGGCGCTCCTGCTGGTGCCGGACGTGTTCATCCTCCTGGTCCGGCTGGCCCTGGACAAGAACGTGCCGGCCTCGACCCGTGCCCTGATCGGCGGCGCGCTGGCGTATTTCGTCCTGCCCGTGGACCTGCTGCCGGAAGCGATCCTCGGCGGCGCCGGATACATGGAGGACCTCGTCCTCGCCACGGCGGTGCTGTCGCAGGCCTTCGGCGGCGATCTGGAGCCCTACGCCCGCAAGCACTGGAGCGGCTCGGAAGACCTGCGGGTGGTCATCCGCGACATCAGCGAGACGGCGCAGTCCCTGCTGGGCCAGAACCTCTACGACCGGCTGCGGAAGCTGATGGGGCGGCGGGGGATTTCGCTGTAAGTCCGCACGGTCCGGCCCCTCCTCTCCTGGCCCACCGCGCGTGGATCGGTGCCGGCAAGAAGGTGATTTTGCAATGAGGGAGATTCCGGACCGCGAGTCGTTGACCATCGAGTTCAAGAGCGATCAGAAGAAGCTCTCGGATCGCGACTTGGTCATGGCCGTGGTGTGCCTCGCCAACACTCAGGGAGGGCTCATCTATCTGGGTGTCGAGGACGACGGCACCGTGACCGGGTTGCACCCGGAGCATCGCGACCTCACCGGCCTCGCTGTCCTCGTCGCCAACAGAACGGTGCCCCCTCAGAGCATCCGGACGGCGCTGCTGGAGATCGATCGCAGGCCTGTGGCGAGAATCGAGGTCGCGCGCTCGGAACGGCTGGTGGCAACGACGGACGGCACGCTGCAGCGGCGCCGCCTGCTGGCCGACGGCAAGCCCGAGTGCGTACCGTTTCTCCCTCACGAGTTTCCGTCCCGGGAATCCGATCTGCGCCTGGCCGACTACTCGGCCCTTCCGGTCGCCGGCGCGACCCTGGGCGACCTCGATCCCCTGGAGCGGCACCGTATCCGCCAGGCCATCGAACGGTATGGAGGTGACCGCTCGCTGCTCGGGCTCGACGACGAAGGTCTCGACGGTGCCCTGGGGCTCACCAGGACCAGAGATGGCGCACGCGTACCCACCGTGGCCGGGTTGCTGCTCGCGGGCAAAGAAGCGGCGTTGCGCGAGCATCTCCCCACTCACGAGGTGGCGTTTCAAGTCCTTTCGGGAACGAGGGTCAAGACCAACGACTTCTATCGCTGGCCACTGGTCCGGCTCCTGGAGCGGTTGGACGAGCAGTTTCAGGTCAACGTCCGGGAGGAGGAGATCCAAGTCGGCTTGTTCCGGGTGCCCATCCCTTCCGTCGACCATCGGGCTTTCCGCGAGGCGCTCGTCAACGCCCTCGCGCACCGCGATTACACCCGCCTGGGAGCCGTCCACATCCGATGGAACGACTCCGAGCTCAGCATCAGCAGCCCAGGCGGCTTCGTCGAAGGCGTCACCCTGGACAACCTGCTCGTCGTGGAACCGCGGCCTCGCAATCCCCTGCTGGCGGACATGCTCAAGAGACTGGGACTGGCGGAGCGTACCGGGCGCGGTGTCGATCTGATCTATCAGGGCCTGCTGCGTTACGGTCGGCAGGCCCCTGATTACTCGCGGAGCGACGCGACGGGAGTCACCGTCGTGTTCAGCTCGGATCCAGCGGATCTCGGGTTCCTCACTCTCGTCCTGGAGGAAGAACAGCGACTCCAGAGCCCTCTGCCCGTGGAAAGCCTGCTCGCCTTGACCATGCTGCGAGAAGCGCGGCGGGTCGACGCGGGCGAGGTCGCGAAAACCATCCAAAAATCCCCGGCCGCCGCGAGAGCCGTGCTGGAACGCCTTGTCGAGGCGGGTCTGGCCCAGGCGCATGGAAAAACGCGCAGCCGGACCTATACGTTGAGCCCGGCCGTATACCGCAGGCTGGGACAGGACGCGGGCTATGTGCGGCAGGCGGGCTTCACTCGGGTGCAGCAGGCCCAGATGGTGCTGAACCTCGTGGCCCAGAAAGGCCAAGTCAGCCGGAAGGACGTCGTCGAGCTTTGCCAGCTCACCCCTGATCAGGCCACACGGCTGCTCCGAGACCTCGTCGCCGAGGGCGAGCTCGTTCGCCAGGGCGACCGGAAGGGCTCCGTTTATGCGCGGCCTTAGCGAGCTTATCCGCGCGCGTATATCGTTTATGCGCGCGCGTATATCCTGGACAGGGTGGAAGCCGGCCGCGATGAAGGTCCTGAGCCTGCTCTAGGAGCGTCTCTTTTCGCTGTTCCGCCTCGCCCGCAGCTCCTCGAAGAGCTCGCGGACGGCCGGGAAGCCGCCGTCGGGGAAGTTGTCCGGGTTGTCCCAGAACTCGGCGAGCGCGCCGGTCCCCCAGCGCTCGTAGACCGCCACCTTCAACATGAGTTGGAGCTTGTCGCAGGCCTTGACGAGCCGGGCCTCGGGGCTGGTGCCCTGCTGGTATTCCTCGTAGAGGGCCAGGGCGCGCTCCGGCAGCGGAGCGAGGATGTCGGCCATGGCGGCGGCCTCGGCGGCCTTCTTGGCGCCTTCGGGGAAGTAGTGCGAGGAGGTCCGGGGCAGATCGCCGATGCGCAGCTCGGCGAGGTCGTGCACCAGGGCGATCTCCACGGCCCGGGCCACATCGATCCCCTCGATGCGGGCTCCCAGGGTCCAGACGAGGAACAGGACGTGCCAGGAGTGCTCGCTGACGCTCTCCGGATCGGCGACGCCCCGCAGCACGTAGCCGCTGCGTGGAATGCGGTCGAGCATCTGGGCCTCGAGGAAGAGGTCGAGGAGGGTGCGGTTGGCTTTCATCACCAGAAGCTACTTGAGACGCGCCGACTTCTTCGCGAGATCAAGAAGGGAGAGCAGTGCCTCATTCACGGCTTCCGATGTTGGGAACGCGCGCGCCACCCGCGGATCCAGGACGACGATGTTGGAGCCCTTTCTCATCCGTTCAGCGTATTTCCCGCGAACAAGCTTTCCGAAATCGGAGCGCTGGTACTCCGGCCGAAGGTCATCCTGCGAAGAAGATTCAGCCCTCTTCATACAGTTTCCTTTCCGTACGAGTTGCCAGCCGGGCACTGATGATCCTGATACGGTTTCCCCGGTCTGTATGAGCAACGGTAAGAAGGCGGCCGGTCATCGAAAGGCCGAAGGTTACGTACCGCTTCTCAGACAAGGAGTGGTCTGGATCTCTGCCAGTGGCGGACAGCGAGTCAAAGAAGACGCTTGTTGCTTCTTCGAAGGAGACGCCGTGCTTGCGAAGGTTCTCGGCAGCTTTGACCGGGTCCCATTCGAAGTGCATACGCTGGCATTATAGGTTGGGAACTTCGGTCTTGCGGCGACAGGGAGGTCGTTCCTGCTCGCTCCTCCTCTTCCGGAGGAAGAGGAGGAGGACTGGGCCGGGGGGACGTAAGCGCCTACTTGCCGAGCACGGGCAGCACGGAGGCGCCGCGGGTGAAGTAGTCGGTCAGGGTGTAGAAGAGCATGATGGCCAGCCAGAAGAAGCCCGCCGCGGCCGTGAGGATGGTCATGCGGGTGCTGTGGCGGACGTGCATGAAGAAGAGCAGCACGAGCATCATCTTGGTGAAGGCGATGGTCAGGGCCACGAGGTCGTTCGCCCAGCCGAGGTCGACCTGAGCGACCAGCCAGGTCAACACGGTCAGGACCATCAGGGCGGCGAAGACAAAGAAGTACGTCTTCCGCGAAGTGATGTGATGACTCGAATGGGTGTGGTCAGCCATACGTCGTCTCCGGTCAGTGGACGTGGGCGCCCAGCAGGTAGAGCAGGGGGAAGAGGAAGATCCAGACGATGTCGACGAAGTGCCAGTAGAGCCCGGCCATCTCCAGGGGGTTGTAGTACTCCGGACCGTAGTGCCCCTTCCAGGCCAGGATGGTCAGCACGAGGAGGACGCCGATGCCGATGACCATGTGCGTCGCGTGCAGGCCGGTCATGATGAAGTAGAGCGAGAAGAAGATTTCGACGTGCTGGGGCTCGTCGCCCGCGAACTGGAAGGGCGAGTTGAAGAACATCCCCAGCTTCCCGGGGATGTGGTGCTCCTCCCACTTGTGGTGGTACTCGAAGGCCTTCACCACGAGGAAGGTCGAGCCGAGGGCCATCGTCAGGATCAGGAAGATGACGATCCCCTTGCGCCAGTTCACCTGCGCCGCCCAGATGGCGAGCACCATGGTCCAACTGCTGCCGATCAGGACGGCGGTGTTGAGGCCGCCCAGCCACACGTTCAGCGTGTTGCTGCCCTGGAGGAAGGCCTCGGGGTAGCGGCCGCGGTAGAGCACGTAGGCGAGGAAGAGGCCGCCGAAGAACATGATCTCGGTCACCAGGAAGAGCCACATCCCCAGCGTGGAGGACTCCTTCTGCTGATCGAGACTGTCGAACTGATGGGCCAGCGCGGGGTGATGATGCGCGCCATGCCCGTGCGTGTCAGTCAACGGGCTGCTAGCCAACGGGAGCCTCCTGCGTCGTGCGGTTGTGGACGTCCTCGCGGTTGTACTCGTACGGCGGAGCGGTGACGACCGGCTGAGTGTAGAAGTTCAACGTCGGCGGCGGCGAGGTGGTGTCCCACTCGAGGCCGACGGCGCCCCAGGGGTTGTCCCCCGCCTTCTTGCCGAACTTCAGGGACCAGGCGAAGTAGAAGATCGGCAGGATGAAGCCGACGCCCAGGACCGTGGCGCCCGCCGTGGAGAGCACGTTGAGGACCTGGAACTCGGGCGGATAGGACCAGTAGCGCCGCGGCATGCCCATGTAGCCGAGCAGGAACTGGGGGAAGAACGTCAGGTTGAAGCCCACGAACACCAGCAGGGCCGAGAGCCGGGAGAGGAAGCCCGGATACATCCTGCCGAACATCTTGGGCCACCAGTAGTGAAGGCCGCCGAGATAGCCCATGATCGTGCCGCCCACCATGACGTAGTGGAAGTGGGCGACGATGAAGTAGGTGTCATGGACGTGGATGTCAAAGCCCAGGGTCGCCACCATGACGCCGGTGAGGCCGCCGATGGTGAACAGACCGATGAAGCCGAGGGCGTAGAGCATCGGCGTCTGGTAGGAGATCGACCCCTCGTAGAGCGTCGCCGTCCAGTTGAAGACTTTGACGGCGGAGGGGACGGCCACCAGCATCGAGAGCACCGAGAACACCGTCGCGGCGTACATCGACTGGCCGGTGACGAACATGTGGTGGCCCCAGACCAGGAAGCCGAGGACCGCGATGCCGACGCTGGCGAAGGCCACGATGCGGTAGCCGAAGATGCGTTTGCGGGCGAAGGCGGCCACCAGCTCCGAGATCACGCCCATGGACGGCAGGATCATGATGTACACCGCCGGATGGGAGTAGAACCAGAACATGTGCTGGAAGAGGATCGGGTCGCCGCCCAGCCGCGGGTCGAAGATGCCGAGGCCGAAGGCCCGCTCGGCCGCCACCAGCAGCAGGGTGATGGCGATGACCGGCGTGCCGAGGACGATGACCAGGCTCGTCGCGTACATCGACCAGATGAACAGCGGCAGCCGGAACCAGGAGAGGCCCGGCGCGCGCATCCGGTGGACGGTGACGATGAAGTTCAACCCCGTGAAGATCGTCGAGAACCCGTTGATGAAGACGCCGAGGGCGGTCGAGATCACGTAGGTGTTGGAGTAGGTGGTCGAGAACGGGGTGTAGAAGGTCCAGCCGGTGTCGACGCCGCCGTGGACCAGGGCCCACAGGGTGAAGATGCCGCCGAGGTTGTAGACGTACCAGCTCGCCAGGTTGAGCTTGGGCATCGCCAGGTCCTTGGCGCCGATCATGATCGGCAGCAGGAAGTTGCCGAGGACCGCCGGGATGGCCGGGATGAGGAAGAAGAAGACCATGATGACGCCGTGCATGGTGAACACCCGGTTGTAGGTGTCCGCCTGCATGAGGTCTCCCTCGGGGGTGAGCAGCTCGAAGCGGATGAGGGCCGCGAAGATGCTCCCCAGGGCGAAGAACGCCGAGACCGAGATCAGGTAGAGGATGGCGATCCGCTTGTGGTCCCGGGTGAGGAGCCAGGAGAGGATGCCGTAGTCGGCGTTGAGGTAGTTCTTCCGCTCCGAGACGGTCTCGGCGGTGGTCGGAGCTGACGGGTGGGCTGCGCTCGTATTCATGGCTCTTCTTCCTACTGCTGAGTGGGCTGCTTCGCCGGGCCCGCGGTCTGGGGAGCGTTGGCGTCCACCTGGCCGCCGGCGGCGTCGCCGGGGCCGGCGTTGGCGCCGCCCGTGCCGCCGGCCGGCGCGGCGCCGGCCGGTCCGAGCGAGCGGACGTAGGAGATGAGCTGGGAGAGCTGCTCTTCGCTCACCTGCCCCTGGAACGTGGGCATGACGGGATCATAGCCCGCGACGAGCTTCGCCTGCGGGTTGAGGATCGACTCGCGGACGTAGGCGTCGTCGGCGGTCACGGTGCTGCCGTCGGCGAGCTTGACCTGGCTGCCGAAGACGCCCTGGAGGACGGGGCCGCGCTGCAGGCCGCCGCCGCCCTTGGTGCGGTGGCAGGTCTCGCAGCCGAGGTTCTCGAACAGCGCGGCGCCGGAGAGCGACGTGCCCTGGCCGGCCGCGCCGCCGCCGAGGCCGCCGCTGGCCAGCCAGTCCTCGTACTCCCGCGGCTCCATGACGGTGACGCTGCCGATCATCTTGGAGTGCTCGGTGCCGCAGTACTCGGTGCAGAACATGTGGTAGACGCCGGTCTTCCGGGCCTCGAACCAGAGCGAGGTGTAGCGGCCCGGCACGGCGTCCTGCTTGACCCGGAACGCCGGCACGTAGAAGCTGTGGATCACGTCCTCCGAGCTGAGGGTGAGCCGGATCGGCTGGTTGATCGGCACGTGGAGGTGGTTGATCTCGCGCGTGCCGTTGGGATGCTGGAACTTCCACATCCACTGCTTGCCGGTGGCGTAGTACTCCACGGCGTTCGCCGGCGGCCGGTAGGACTTGTAGAAGATCAGGGTCCCCCAGACGAACATGGCGAGCATGATCCCCAGGGGGATCACCGACCAGGCGATCTCGAGCCAGATCGGCGCCCGCTCGGGCAGGCCCACCTCATCGGGGTGGCGCCGGCGGTAGCGGCTCATGAAGACGATGATGAGTCCGGCGATCAGGACGGTGAAGAACAGGCTGATCAGCGTCCAGACGACGGTGAGCGCGTCCACGTCGCGAGCGAGCGTGGAGGCCGCTTCAGGGATGACTTGGAACGAGGACGGCTGCGGGTTCATGTCACGCGGCTCCCAAAGGCCCGGGCTGAGCGGTCTCCCGCCGCCGCAGGAGCACGATCAAAAGGATGAGACCGGCCGTGGTGGCCACCGCGGCCAGCCGGAGGATGTTCAGGGTCATGGCGCTGTAGCGGCCCACCACGGGGTCGTAGTGGAAGCAGTAGAGCAGGACCTGATCGACCAGGTTGCCGATCTTGCCGCCGGCCGACTCGACGAGGCCGAGCCGGATGTCGCGCGGCGCGTACTCCAGGCCGAAGAAGTAGCGGGAGATCCGGCCCTGCGGAGTCAGCACCACGATGCCGGCGGCATGGGCGTACTGGTTCCGCGCCTCGTCGTAGGTGTAGCTGAAGCCCACCGCCTTGGTGACGCGGTCGATCGACGGCTGCGGACCGGTCAGGAAGTGCCAGCCGGACGCGGTGCCCGGCCGGCCGTAGCGCCGCACGGTGTCGGCCTTCTTCTCGGCGGCCATGGCCGGCGTCTCCTTGGGATCGATGCTCACCACCACCACGTCGAATTCCCGGCCGGGATTCATCTTGAGCGGCTTGAGGCCGGTCTCGGTGGCCTGGAGCACCATGTCGCACAGCATGGGGCAGTGGTAGTAGGCGAGCACGAGGATCACGGGCCGCTGGCCGAAGTAGTCGCCGAGCCTGACCGGGCGGCCCGCCTCGTCGCGGAAGATCGCGTCCAGGGGGACCTGCCCGCCGAGCTTCTGCTCGTACCGCACCTCCTTCAACGGCGCCGGCATGGCGTCCGAAGGCACCATGGAGTTGCCGGGAGGGATGGGCGTCCCGGCCGCCAGCAGCAGGGCCGGGAGGACGATTCCGGAAATCGAGCCGATCAATGTACCTACCTTCTTCCTACTGGGCCGGCGGCGCGGTTGCCGCGGCCTGTCCAGTCTGTCCAGTCGGAGCCTGAGGCTGCGCCGGCGCAGCCGGAGCGGCCTGGGGCGCCGCACCGAGCGGGGCCACGCCGCGGGCGGCGATGACGTCCATGGCGACATCGATGGGAACGCGGACGGTCCCCTGCGCCTGGTCGACCCAGCCGGCCTGGCCGAGAGCCGCGTCCTCCTGGGTGCGCGTCATGCGCAGGAGCTCGTCGGGCGAGATCTCGAGGCGCGGCTCCGGCGGCGCGAGCTGCGGCGAGGACTGCTCGATGAACGTCGGGCGCACGTCCTTGCGGGCCTGGTAGGCGTCGAAGCCGCGCAGCAGCCACCACATCAGCAGGTGGACGACCAACGCCAGGACGACCAGGGCCGCGCCGATCTTGAGAATGCCGGAGACGTTGATCTCGCGGTCGAACTCCACGACCTGCGAGCTGTAGCCCTCGCCGGTGCCGGGACCGACGTCGGTCTTGTCGTCGTGCTTGTGGAGGTCGCTGTGATCAGTGGTGTGACTCATGGGCGATCGCCTCCGGCAGATAGGGGTCTTGGATCGGCAGCAGCGGGCGCGACTTGAGCTCCCGCGCGAACCAGAACAGCCAGACGCCGCCGATGGCCAGCGGGCCGGCCAGGTAGAGCCACCAGAACTGTGGATGGATGGCTGCCGCGGCGTGGTGCGTGGCGGCGGCGCCGGCCTCATGGGCCGCCGCGGCGTGGTCGGTGGCGGCGCCGGGGATGCCGTGCTGGAAGGCCGGCTCGACCTGCCAGAACAGCTCCAGCAGGCGCACGGCGAGGATCCAGATCGCCACGATGGAGACGGTGCGCGGGTTGCGCTTGATGTCGCGCGACAGCAGGATGGCGAACGGCACGGCGAAGTGGAAGAGCACGATGAACAGCGAGAGGTAGCCGAAGGCGCCGTGCATGCGCTTGAGATAGAACGGGATCTCCTCCGGCAGGTTGCCCGCCCAGGTGATCAGGAACTGCGACCAGGAGAAGTAGGCCCACAGCATCACGAAGGCGAACATCAGCTTGCCCCAGTCGTGGAAGTGCCGGGGCTGGAGCACGTGCGACATCGGCTCGCGCCGCCAGAGGAACGCGGCGATCAGGATCAGGAACGCCAGCGACGCGAGGCCCTGGCTGCCGATCAGGTAGACGCCGTAGATGGTCGAGAACCAGTGCGGCTGGAGCGACATCAGCCAGTCCACCGCGGCGAAGGTCACCAGCAGGCAGTAGGCGATGAGGCCGGGCGCCGCCACGACCTGCATGCGGCGGGTGACGTCCTCGCCGCGGTCCTGCCGCGCCGACATGCGGCTGAGGGTCCAGGCGAGGCCGCCCCAGACGGCGAAGTAGATCACCATGCGGAGCCAGAAGAACTTCACGTTGAGGTACGGCGCCTTGTGCTGCAGGAGCGCGTCGGCCTGCACGACCTCGGGGCGGGCCCACTCGTAGAGCCGCTCCATGCCGAAGAACAGCGCGACGGAGGCGAGGAGCACCACGGGCCAGGTGCGCGCGGCGGCTTCCAGCACGCGCCGGACGACCAGGCCCCAGGCGCCGCCGCTCAGGTGGCTGAGCATGAGCAGGGCGAGGCAGCCCGCGGTGATGCCGGTCCAGAAGACGAAGCCGACCAGCCAGCTCCGGAAGAAGTAGTCCGGCGCGAGGACCAGGGCCAGGATGCAGAGGACCGCGCCCAGGCCGGCGGCGACGAGGCCGAAGAACCGGATGCGGTCGACGTCGCTCGGGGCCGAGAAGGCCGGCGCGGCGTCGTAGCGGCGGAGAGTGTCGGTCGTCATGGTACCTCGCTCATTCGGGACGGCTCTGTCCGTGCGGCTGCGGAGCGCCGGCGTCCGCGCCGCCGGCCAGCTCGGCCTGGACGCGCTGCTGGACGTCCGGGGGCAGCTCCGCCAGGCGCGCGTTCTGGCTGTACTGGAGGGCGCGGACGTAGGCGGCGATGGCCCAGCGGTCCGTCACCGGGATCTGCGGCGCGTAGCTCGGCATCACGCCGAAGCCCTCGGTCATCACGCTGAAGAAGTAGCCCACCGGGGAGCTGCGCAGGCGCGGGTCGTGGAACGACGTCGGCTGCTTGTAGCCGCGGCGGACGATCATCCCCCGCCCGTCGCCGAGGCGGCCGTGGCAGGGGGAGCAATAGACGTTGAAGCGCTCCTGCCCGCGGGCCAGCATCTCCCGCGTCACCGGCATGGGCATCTGCGCCACCGGCTTGTTGGCGGCGTCGAGGCCGGTGTAGAGGGGGCCCTCGCGGAGGTCGCCGCGGGCCACGGTGTGGGCGGGCAACGGGCGGGCGCCCTGGCCGTCGTCGAAGAAATTGCTCGCTTCGTACGGCTCGATCTTGGGCTGGTTGTGCATGTTCTGCCGGCAGCCCGCCGTGGTGAGCAGGCAACCGGTCAGAGCCAGGCCGAGGAGTGTGCGGTTAGGGCTCAACTTCGGACACCTCGCTCGCGTTCAGGTCCGTCAGCAGGCGCGTGGTCCCCTCGCGGTCGAACTTGGGGTCGCGCGACTCGATGACCAGGAAGTAGCGGTCGCGCGACGCCAGGGCGAAGCGCGGCACGTTGAACACCGGGTGGTAGGGCTGCGGCAGGCCGTTGAGGGCCAGCATGCCGATCACGGCCGCCAGGGCCGCGCCCAGGATCGTGCATTCGAAGGTCGGCACGATGAACGCGGGCCAGCTATGGAACGGCCGGCCGCCGATGTTCATCGGGTAGACGATGGTCTGCGACCAGAACTGCAGCATGTAGCCGCCGAGGCCGCCGAGCAGGCCGCCGGTGAGGACGATGGGCGGCATCTTCGAACGCGGCAGCTTCAGGGCATGCGCCACCGCCTCGCTCGGGTAGGGCGTGAAGGCGTCCACCCGCGTGTAGCCGGCCTCCCGGACGCCGCGGGCGGCGTCGATCAGGGCGTCGATCGAGGGGAACTCGGCCAGCAGCCCGTAGGCCTGCCGTTCCCCGGCGTGCTCCAGCGCGCTCATCGCGGCACCTCCGTGAAATCGTCCTCGTCGGGCTCGGCGCCTATGAACTCGTCGCCCCTGGCGCCGGGGACGATGGTCCGCATCTCGAAGATCGAGATCGCCGGCAGGAAGCGGACGAAGAGGTAGAACAGGGTCAGGAACAGGCCGATCGTGCCGATGAACGTGCCCCAGTCCCAGATCGACCCGCGGTACATGCCCCAGGACGCCGGCAGGAAGTCGCGGTGGAGGCTCATCACGATGATGACGAAGCGCTCCAGCCACATGCCGACGCTGACGAACATCGAGATCACGAACAGCCAGAGCGGCGACGTCCGCACCCGCCGGCTCCACAGGAACTGCGGCACGATGGCGTTGCAGATCATCAAGCCGATCCAGTGGAACTGGTAGGGACCGGTGGTGCGGTTCTTCATCAGGAACAGCTCGTAGGTGTTGCCGCTGTACCAGGCGAAGAAGAACTCCGCCATGTAGCCGTAGACCACGATCAGGCCGGTGGCCAGCATCACCTTGCCCATGTTCTGCAGGTGGCGGTCGGTGATGAAGTCCTTGAGGTTGCCCCACACCCGCAGCGGGATCGCCAGCGTCAACACCATGGCGAACCCGGCGTAGATGGCGCCGGCGACGAAGTAGGGCGGGAAGATCGTGGCGTGCCAGCCCGGGATGATGCCGATGGAGAAGTCGAAGCTCACCACCGTGTGCACCGAGAGCACCAGGGGGGTCGAGAGGCCGGCCAGCAGCAGGTAGGCCGTCTCGTAGTTGTGCCAGTGCCTGGCCGAGCCGCGCCAGCCCATGGCGAGCAGGCCGTAGATCGTGCGGGCGACGCGGTTCGGGACGCGGTCGCGCAGGGTGGCGAGGTCGGGGATCAGGCCCACGAACCAGAACAGCGCCGACACCGTCGCATAGGTCGAGACCGCGAACACGTCCCAGATCAGCGGGCTGCGGAACTGCGGCCACAGGTCCATGGTGTTCGGGTAGGGCAGCAGCCAGTAGAACAGCCAGGGACGGCCGAGGTGGAGCAGCGGGTACATGCCCGCGCAGGCCACGGCGAACAGGGTCATGGCCTCGGCGAAGCGGTTGATCGAGGTGCGCCACTCCTGCCGCACCAGCAGCAGGATGGCCGAGATCAGCGTGCCGGCGTGGCCGATGCCGATCCACCAGACGAAGTTGATGATGTCGAAGCCCCAGGCGACGGGGACGTTGATGCCCCAGATGCCGATGCCCTGCGCGATCAGGTTGGTGAGCGCGAAAAGCAGGAGCATGAGCAGCGAGAACGCGATCGTGAAGCCGATCAGCCAGCCGCGGCGCGTGCGCTGCTCGAGGACGATCGCGCCGATCTTGTCGGTGACCGACTCGAACGTGTGCCCCGGCTCGATGACCGCCGGGGTGCGCGCGAGCAGCGCCGCGGTGGCGGCATCC
>DASVAS010000024.1:0-3189 GCA_036376245.1 Thermoanaerobaculia bacterium
ACCTCCATCTGCTTCGACATGTCGGTCTTCGAGCTGTTCGCGCCGCTGGCGTGGGGCGGCACGGTGATCCTGGCGGAGAACGCCCTGGCCCTGCCGGACCTGCCGGCGCGGGACGAGGTGACGCTGATCGACACGGTGCCCTCGGCCATGGCGGAGCTGCTGCGGCAAGGGGCGGTGCCGAAGTCGGTGAAGACCGTCAACCTGGGCGGCGAGCCGCTGCGGGGCGTGCTGGCGCGGGGCGTCCACGCCCTGGGCACGGTCGAGCGGCTGCTGAACCTCTACGGCCCCTCGGAGGACACGACGTTCTCCACCGTGGCGGAGGTCGGAGCGGAGGGTGAGCCGACGATCGGCCGCATCCTCACCAACGGCTACGGCTACGTGGTGGACCGCAACTTCCACCTGATGCCGGTGGGCGTCCCCGGGGAGCTGTACCTGGGCGGCGCCGGGGTCTCGCGGGGCTATCTCGGCCGGCCGGACCTGACGGCGGAGCGGTACGTCCCCGATCCGTTCTCCACGGTCCCCGGGGCGCGCCTGTACAAGACGGGCGACCTGATCCGCTGGCGCGCGGACGGCGAGCTGGAGTACCTGGGCCGCCTGGACCACCAGGTCAAGGTGCGCGGCTTCCGGGTCGAGCTGGGAGAGATCGAGGCGGCGCTGCTGGCCCACCGGCAAGTCCAGGACGCCGCCGTGCTGGCCCTGGGCGAGGGCGGCGACCGCCGCCTGGCCGCCTACGTGGTCGGGGACGCCTCCGAGCTGCGCGGCTATCTGAAGGAGAAGCTGCCGGAGTACATGGTGCCTTCGACCTTCGTGACCCTCGACGCCCTGCCGCTGACGCCCAACGGCAAGATCGACCGCCGGGCGCTGGCACGGATCGAGCCCGATCGGGCGGCCGAGGCGGAGGGGTTCGTGGCGCCGCGGACACCCACCGAGGAACGGCTGGCGGCGATCTGGGGAGAGATCCTGGGCCTCGAAAAGGTGGGCGTCCAGGACGACTTCTTCGACTTGGGCGGCCACTCCCTGCTGGCGACGCAACTCGTCTCCAGAGTGCGGGAGAGCTTCGGGGTCGAGCTGCCGTTGCGGCGGCTGTTCGAGGTCTCCACCGTCGAGAGCCTGGCCGTGGAGCTCGCGGGAACCGAAGCCGCCGTGGCGCCGCCGCTGCGGCCTGTGGACCGCTCGGGCGACCTGCCGATGTCCTTCGCCCAGGAGAGGCTCTGGTTCCTCGACCGGCTGGAGCCGGGGAGCCCGCTCTACAACATCCCGGCCGCCATGCGGCTGTCCGGCCGTCTCGACGTGACCGCCCTCACCTCGGCGCTCGGCGAGATCGTCCGGCGCCACGAAGCTCTGCGGACCGTGTTCACCGAGGCCGCCGGCCGGGCCGTGCAGCGGATCGCGCCCTGGGAGCCTTTCGAGCTGCCCGTCGTGGAGACCTCGCCCGGGGAGGTGGAGACGCTGGTACGGGAGGAGGCCCGGCGGCCGTTCGACCTGGCATCGGGCCGGCTGGTGCGGGCCCGCCTGCTGCGGCTTCCCGAGGACGAGCATGTCCTGGCCGTCACCTTCCATCACATCGCGTCGGACGGCTGGTCGATCGGCGTCTTCCTGCGGGAGCTGTCGGCGCTCTACAACGCGTTCGCGGCGGGGCAGGCCTCGCCGCTGCCGGAGCTGGCCATCCAGTACGCGGACTTCGCCGTCTGGCAGCGGGAGTGGCTCCAGGGAGCGGTCCTCGAAGAGCAGCTCTCGTTCTGGCGGACGGCGCTGGCGGGCCTGCCGCCGGCCCTGGATCTGCCCACGGACCGGCCCCGTCCGGCCGCTCGCGGCACCCGCGGCGCCTGGCTGCCGCTGGCGATCACCGGCGAGCTGGCGGAGTCGGTCCGGTCCCTGGCGCGGGACCAGGAAGCCACGCCGTTCATGGTCCTGCTGGCGGGATTGCAGGCGCTGCTCTCCCGCGTCAGCGGCCAGGACGACCTGGCGGTGGGCTCGGTGGTGGCCAGCCGCAACCGCCTGGAGATCGAGCCGCTGATCGGCTTCTTCGTCAACACCCTGGTGCTGCGCGGCGAGCTGGCGGGCGATCCAGGTTTCCGCGACCTCCTGCGGCGGACGCGGGCGGCGGCGCTGGGGGCCTACGCGCATCAGGACGTGCCGTTCGAGAAGCTGGTCGAGGAGTTGGCGCCGCAGCGCGATCCGAGCCGGACGCCGCTGTTCCAGGTCGCGCTGGCGTTGCAGAACGCGCCGGCGCCGCCGCTGGAGCTGCCGGGCCTGACGGCCGAGCCCCTGGACACCGACGCCGGCGGCTCGCGGTTCGACCTCACGCTGCTCCTGCGGGATTCCGGGGACGGTTTCGTGGGCACGGTGGAGTACGCCGTGGACCTCTTCGACGCCGGCACGGTGGAGCGCCTGACGGGGCACTACCGGACGCTGCTGGAAGGGATGGTCGCCGATCCCGGCCGGCCGGTGGCCGATCTCCCCCTGCTGACCGGGGAGGAGGAGCGCCAGCTCCTGGCGGAGGCGGTCCGCGAAACGGCGGACTGGCCGGACGACGTCCTGCTGCACGAATTCTTCGAGGCGCAGGCGAAGCGGACTCCCGACGCCGTGGCCCTGATCGGCGGCACGGAGCGGCTGACCTACCGCGAGCTGGACGAGCGGGCGGACCGCGTGGCCAGGCGGCTACGGGCGATGGGGGTCGGCCCCGAGGTGCGGGTGGGCGTCTTCCTCCAGCGCACGCCGAAGCTGTTGATCTCCATGCTGGGCATCCTCAAGGCTGGCGGCGCTTATGTGCCCATTGATCCGGCCTACCCTCGCGAGCGCGTCGAGGCCATCCTCGAGGACTCGCAAGCGCCGGTGGTGATCACCGACGAGATGCTCCTCGAAGAGGACGGCCCGGAACTGCCAGAGCTGCCGGTGCGCATGGGCCGTCTGGCCTACGTGATCTACACCTCGGGCTCGACGGGCAAGCCCAAGGGCGTGGCCATCGAGCACCGCAGCGCCTCGGCGCTGATGCATTGGTCGCGGGAGACGTTCAGCGACGAGGAGTTGCGGGGCGTCCTGGCTTCCACCTCCATCTGCTTCGACATGTCGGTCTTCGAGCTGTTCGCGCCGCTGGCGTGGGGCGGCACGGTGATCCTGGCGGAGAACGCCCTGGCCCTGCCGGACCTGCCGGCGCGGGACGAGGTGACGCTGATCGACACGGTGCCC
>DASVAS010000033.1:0-5422 GCA_036376245.1 Thermoanaerobaculia bacterium
GGAACGAAAGGGTCAGTTGTCGGATACACTCTGTCATCGGGGTCGTCCTTTCCTCGGGCCGTGTAGCTTCTTGGCAGAACTACACTTATCCGATGGACGACCCCTTTGTCAGCCCCCCTCGTGAATTTTCCGGGCTAGGCCGGCCGGGCCTCCGCTGCGGCGTCGCGTTCCACGGGTCCAGCGGCCAGGAGTGCTTCGGATACCGGCCCGCCAGCTCCTTGCGGACCTGCGGGTAGGTGTTCTCCCAGAAGCTGCGGAGGTCGTGCGTCACCTGCTGGGGGCGGCCGTTGGGGGCCAGGAGGTGGAGGAGGACGGGGATGCGTCCGGCGGCGACGCGGGGCGTCTCGGCGAGGCCGAACATCTCCTGGATGCGCGCCGCCAGGACGGGCGGCTTGCCAGGCTCGTAGTCGAGCTTGATGTGGCTGCCGCTGGGGACCTCCAGCCGCTCCGGCGCCTCGCGGCGAACGGCTTCGAGCTGCGGGTAGGAGAGGGCGCCCTGGAGGACGTCCAGGAGCGGAGTGCGGCGGAGGTCCGCGAAGGATTTCCGGCCGGCGGCCAGGGCTGGGAGGAGGCCGCGGATCTCGTCCTCGGTGAAGCGGGGCAGGCTCAGCTCGGGCATCCAGTCCGCGAGGGAGCGGACGCGGGCGAGGAACCCAGCCACCTCGGGATCGTCCAGGGCCAGGGCGCGGTCCAGGCGGACGGCGGCGGCTTCGGCGAGGACGCGCGCGGTCTCGGCGGCGTCCGTGGGCGGAATCTCGGTCTCGGCGATGACCAGGTCCTCGTAGCGCGTGCGCTTCCAGGCGGCGACCCGTTCGCGGGTCTCGTCGAAGGCGAGGAGGGTCTCGGTCGTCAGGCTCTCCGGCGGGAGCCATTCCGGCTCCACGGCGGAGGCTTTCCGCACCAGGGCCTCGGCCATGGGGCCGGAGCGGCCGGCGTCGAGGTCGATGCAGAGGAAGAGGTCGTCCTCCAGGACGGCGCTCTCCTCGGCCAGGCGGACCCCCCGGCCTCCCACCATGACGCCGCGCGGGCTCCGGGGCTCGCGGCGGCGGGCGAGGCGGTCGGGGTAGGCGGTGAGGAGGGCGCGGAGGAGGGGGGCGTCGCCCCCCGGGCCCTCACCCCCTGACCCCCTCTCCCGACCCCTCCCTCCCTCCCTCACCGGGAGAGGGGGAAGGGCTAGCTCGCGGCGCGCGATCTCGAAAAGCTGATCCCTCGCCTTCAAGACAAACCTCGCCGCTCCGGCGTTCAGGCCTTCGTTCTCCCAGGAACGGTTCTCGAACGTCTCCAGGGCGTCGAGGCGGTCGAGGAGATCGGAGCGGGAGGCGCGGCGGGGGCCGGTTCCTCTCGGGCTGCGGGTGAAGGGATCGCGCTCGGAGAGGAGAGCGGCCAGGAGGGCGGCTTCGCGGGCTCGGCCCAGGCGGTGGCCTTCCACCAGGAGACGGCCGAGGCGGGGATGGACCGGCAGGCGCGCCAGGGTGGTCCCCAGGGGGGTGACGCCGTGGGCGTCCACGGCTCCGAGACGGCGGAGGAGGGCCAGGGCGGATTCCAGGGCCGCGGGGTCCGGGTCCTCGAACCAGCCGAAGGCGGCGAGGTCGGTCTCGCCCCAGGAAAGGAGCTGGAGGGCGGGACCGGCGAGATCGACGCGGGCGATCTCGGGCGTCTCGCGCTCGGGCAGGGTGGGGTGCTCCCAGGCGGGCCAGAGACGCAGACAGAGGCCCGGCGCCTGGCGTCCGGCCCGGCCGGCGCGCTGGTCGGCCGAGGCGCGGCTGATCTTCCCCAGCTCCAGGCGGTCCAGCCCGGTGGCGGGATCGAAACGGAGCCGCCGCACCAGGCCGGAATCCACCACGGCGGTGACGCCGTCGATGGTGATGGAGGTCTCCGCCACGTTGGTGGCGAGCACGATCTTGCGGCGGTCCAGAGGGCGCAGCACCGCGTCCTGCTTCTCGGCGGGCAGGTCGCCGTAGAGGGGGAGCACGGCCAGATCCCGCTCGGCGGCCAGTCCGGCCAGGGCCTCGGCGCTCCGCTGGATCTCTCCCACCCCCGGCAGGAAAACCAGGACGTCCCCCTCCGTGGCGCCGAGGACGCGGCGTACCCCGGCGGCGATCTGGGCCGGCAGGGGGCGGTCGTCGGGCTTGTCGATGTGGAGGATCTCGACCGGATGGAGCCGTCCCCGGCTCTCGACCGTTGGGCAGTCTCCCAGGAACGCGGCGATGGGGCCGGGGTCCACGGTGGCGGACATGGCGACGAGCCGGAGGTCCGGCCGCACCTCCCGCTGGACGCGCCGGGCCATGGCGAGCGAGAGATCGGTCTGGAGGTTCCGCTCGTGGATCTCGTCGAAGATCACCACGCCGGCCTCCTCCAGGAAGGGATCGGCCTGGAGCATCTGGACCAGGATGCCCTCGGTCACCACCAGGATGCGCGTACCGGGGCCGGCCTTGCGCTCGAAGCGGACCTGGTAACCGACCTCGCCGCCGAGGGTCCAGCCGTTCTCCTCGGCCATGCGGCGGGCGGCGGCCCGTGCGGCGATCCGCCGGGGCTCCAGCATCACGATCCGCTTCTCCCCACCGATCCCCGCCGCCAGCAGCGCCGGCGGAACCCGGGTGGTCTTGCCGGCCCCCGTGGGGGCGATGAGCACGGCCGCGTTCCCATCGCGCAGGACGGCGGTCAGCTCGGGGAGGGCTTCGTCGATGGGGAGCGGGGCGGGCATGGCGGTGGGAGGGTACCGCAGGAAGGACATAAAGGACCCAAAGGACCTAAACGACCTAAAGGACGAGGTCCGCCGTCCTTTGTCCTTTGGGTCCCTTAGGTCCTGTATGTCCTTTAGGTCCTTGAATGATGCTCTCGGGTGTCTCATAATCTACAAACAGAAAGGCGTCAGTGTTTCAATTTTGAGCATTTCGGAGAGGGATATGAAGAAGCTTCTCTTGATTCTCGCGCTGCTCCTCACAGCCGCCTCCGCCAGCGCCCAGACCGGCTTCCCGGTGCGACAGGGGATCTGGCGGCTCGACGGCATCGACCCCGATCTCGGCACGGCGGACCTCGAACCGCTGCGCGCGATCATCGGCAAGGCCCAGGTGGTCGGACTGGGAGAGTCCTCCCACACCACGGGCGGCTTCTACATCCTGAAGCACCGGCTTTTCCGCTATCTGGTGGAGGAGATGGGCTTCCGCGCCTTCGGCATCGAGACCCCCTGGGTGAAAGCCGAGACGGCGGCCCGCTATGTCCAGGATTGCCAGGGCAATCCGGTGGAGGCCATCAAGGGGCATTTCCCGGTCTGGCAGAGCACCGAGCTGGCCGATCTCGTCCAATGGATGTGCGAGTGGAACCGTGATCATCCGACGGACAGGGTCCACTACTTCGGCTTCGACAACCAGCAGCCGACGGACGACGCTCCGCCGCTGATGGCCTTCCTCGAGCGGGTCGGCGTCGCGGCGGATCACTCCTGGATGGAGGGCGTCCGGGCCTGCGAAGGCGTGACGGTCCTCCATCCCGGAGCCCAAAACACCCCGGAGCGGCACAACCAATGCGTCCGGGCGCTGTCGGCCATCGACGCGCACTTCCAGCGTAACCGGGCGGATCTCCAGCGACGGACGTCAGCGCAGGATCTGGAACTGGCCAAGCTCCACCTGGTGGGCCTGCGGGCCTGGGAGGTCGCCGCCTTCACGATCGGCGACGACTTCCAGACCGGCTTTTCGGTACGGGACGAAGCGATGGCCTACACCATCCGGACCCTGCGGGCGATGAGATTCCCCAGGGCGAAGACGGCGATCTGGGCCGCCAACTCCCACATCGCCCGCTCCCGCAACCTGCCGAACGGCGAGCGCCCGATGGGCGGTTTCCTGGCGGCGGCGCTGGGGGCCCGCAACTACGTGAGCCTCGGCCTCGTCGCCTATGTAGGGGAGCTCGAATGGGACGGGGTCGGCTGCGGCCCGATCCAACTCGCCACGCCGTCGATCGAGGAGCAGCTCCACGGGCTCGGCGAGGACTACCTGCTGGTGGACATGAAGCGCGACACCTACCTGCGGCGCCGCGCGTACGTCACGAACATCTTCCGGTTCAATCCCCACAAAGACCACGACGCCGTCTTCTTCCTGGAGCACGCGGCGAAGATGCACCCGACCTGGTGGGCGCCATGCCGATGAAAAAACTTCTTTTCCTTTTCGCGTTGCTCCTGACGGCCGCCACGGCCGGCGCCCAGTCCTTGGAGGAAGCCGCCCGCGGGAGCGTGGGCTTCCCGGTGCGGCCGGGGATGTGGCGGCTCGACGGCATCGACCCCGAGCTCGGTACGGCGGACCTCGAACCCTTGCGCGGGATCGTCGGCAAGGCCCAGGTTGTCGGCCTGGGAGAGGGCTGGCACACCTCAGGGGGCTTCTATGTCCTGAAGCACCGGATCTTCCGTTACCTGGTGGAGAACATGGGCTTCCGCGTCCTGGCCCTGGAAACCGCCTGGTCGGGCGCCGAGCTGGCGACCCGCTATGTCCAGACCTGCGAAGGCGATCCGCAGGAGGCCCTGCGGGAACACTACGGGGTGTGGCAGGGCGCCGAGGTGGCCGATCTCCTCCGGTGGATGTGCGAGTGGAACCGCGCCCACCCCAACCCGGCGGACAAGGTCCACTACCTGGGCTTCGACGTCCGGCAGGCGAGGACCGATGGTCTGGCCCTCATCGACTTCCTGCAGCGGATCGGCATCGCGGCGGATCACCCGTGGATCGCGGGCATCCGGTTCTGCGATGAAGTGACGGAGGATCATCCCCAGGGTGAGATCCCGGCCGAGCGTCACGCCCCCTGTGTCCAGGCGTTGGCGGCGGTGGACGCGCATTTCCAGCGCAACCGGGCGGAGATCGTGCGGCGGACGTCGGAGCGGGACTTCGCCTTCGCCAAGCTCCACCTGGTGGGCCTGCGGTCGGAGGAGGACCTCCAGTTCCTGTTCAACACCGATTTCCCTGCCGCATTCTCAGCGCGGGACGTCGCGATGGCCTACTCCTTCCAGACCCTGCGGGCCCTGAAGTTCCCGAAGGCCAAGACGGCGATCTGGGCCGCCAACGTCCACGTCGCGCGCTCTCCCCGTCTGCAGAGCGGTGAGCGTCCGATGGGCGGCTACCTGGCGGCGGCGCTGGGCCGCAACTATGTGAGCTTCGGCCTCGTCGCCTACGAGGCGGAGCTCGATGTACCCGGCGACTGCGGCCCCGCCCCGCTCGCCGACCCGTCGATCGAGGAGCAGCTTCACAGGCTTGGCGAGGACTACCTGCTGGTGGACATGAAGCGCGACACCTACATACAGCGTGGCACCATCCGTGATCGTTTAAGCGGCCCATTTGAGCCCTGCGCGCTCGGGGAGTAGGCGCCTTTTTACATTGGGGTCGGGTGCCTCTGCAAGGAAGAATCGCAGGAGAGGACGTTCTCGAATGCGAGCCATGGCGATCGG
>DASVAS010000034.1:0-46756 GCA_036376245.1 Thermoanaerobaculia bacterium
GGAACGAAAGGGTCAGTTGTCGGATACACTCTGTCATCGGGGTCGTCCTTTCCTCGGGCCGTGTAGCTTCTTGGCAGAACTACACTTATCCGATGGACGACCCCTTTGTCAGCCCCCCTCGTGAATTTTCCGGGCTAGGCCAGCGAGTGCAGAAGAAAAGGCAAGCCCCGCTTCTTCGAGGCCTGACTTAGCTTCACGGAGAACCCTCTCCGCACTTTCGAACTCTCCAAGACCATAAGCGATGAGACCCTCGATTCCGCGCAATTTGACTTGCGCTATCCGGCCTCCCTTCGCAAGCCATAGTCGTTTTTTGAACAGGATCTTCCGCGCTTCAAGACAACGGTCACAATCAATTAAGAAAAGGATCTCATCAATGGCGGCAACCATCATCAAGTCTGGATCCCGATCCTCGTCGATCAGCTTCAAGGCCTCTGAGAGCGTCTGGAGAGCCTGTTCGGCCTGACAGTTGTAGAAGGTGTAAAGAGCCCTGATGACCAAGGTTCGGCCCGCCATGTGAGTATCTCCGTCCTCCCGATACTGGCGAGCCAAAATCGTCAGCCTATGATAGGCAGAGTCGAACTCTCGCATGTCACCAAACATGGAGGATTCGAGGTCGAGGAGCCTGCGGAGCAGTCCGCGGTCTCCGGTCCCTTGCTGCTGGAGGCTGAAGGCCATGCTGAAGGCATCCCGGGCCTGCGGGAACAGATCCCCTACGCGGTACGCGTTGCCCAACTCGCCCCACGCCCGGGCCTGGAGATCCGCGACCTTCTGCGCGCCGTAGACCGCCGGATCGAAGTCCCGGGCCATCTCCATCGCGACCTTCGCGAGATGGCGCATCTCCCGGGGATTGTCGTAGCGGATCTCCCAACTCCGGGAGAGAAGCGCTTCATAGACTCCCAGTCCGTCCACCAGCAGACCTCCCGGCCCTTCCGTCAGGCCCAGCACTCCCTTCCCTGAACGCAGCAGGGTCAGGGCCTTCTTGAACGGCTTCCGCTCTCCGGCCGGAAGAGTCTCCAGTCTGCGGGCGAAATCCTGGGCATGGTTCAGCGCGGTGTCGTATCCAGCGCTGAGCCCCCTGGGCAGGGACTCCCACCGGGCCTCGGCGCGGGAGATCCGGCCCCGTCGAACCGCCTCCTGACAGGGATCGCAACCCCGTAGGAGATGGCGGACGGCTTCCTTCGGCCCCAGAGCCGAGAACAACTCTTCCAGGCCGCTCGCCTCCTCTTCCGGCGTCTCGTCGTCGATCATCCGTTTTCCTCGATGGGGATAGCGTGGTCCCTTGGATTATAGGAGAAGCGGGGGCGCCTATCACGAGGCGCCCCCTGGAAACGCCGGTTAGCCGTTCGGATCGATGCCGTGCCCGAGATCGCAGGAAGCACAATACTGCGCGTCATCGGGATCAGGAGCAGGCTTTCCGTTGGGATCGAGGCCCCATCCTCCCTTTTCCGTGGTCCGCCGGGTCGTGGAGCTCTGGGCCGGGGTCCGGCTCCACAGGTTCAGGCCGCTGAAACGCCACGCTTCCTGCACCCACTGCCAGGCGCGCTCGACCCTGCCGATCTCCCGGGCCTGCACAGGATTGGCGCCGGCGAGACTCGCCAGGGCGGCCAGGGTGCCTACAGCCACGTAGCGTCGAAAAGCTCTTGAGGACATGTTCGCGCTCCCTCCATCGCGGCGCGGTCCGGACCTCCATGGCCCGGCGGCCCGCGGTCTTTCTTCCCGCCGATAGACGCCGAGCCATCCGTCCAGCGATTGCGCTGATCCGGTACTACTGGGCGCTTCTTGTCGGCGGAAGCCTTACGGCGCCTAAAGATACTCCTTCATCCCCGGGATGTTGCAAGCCCCGGCATCACCGTGTCCCGACCGCATACCCGCCGGGTCTCGCCGTTGTCGTTCTCCAGGGGCGGAGTATCCAGATCTGGCTACGAAAAAAGATCCGGCGATGAAGTTGCAGGCTACGTATTGACATTCTCAGCTACATGCCTACAATCACGCCTACTTCCCGTTGTTGAGGGTTGATCTTCCGCGGGGCCAACGACGGTCCCCGGATCCTTGAACCCAGGAGGTTCAATATGCGTGAGCTGTATGTAGTGAAGGTGTCCAGAGCCGTGCCGTCCTTCAAGTCGAAGGTCCGGCGCAAATCCCCGGTGGAGCGTGTCCTGGAGCGGCTGAAGGCCGAGCGTGTGGAGGACCGGCTGCGGTCGGCGCCGTTGTGGCGTCTCTCGCGGGTCTCCGGCTTCCTGCGGCGGACGCGAAGTTTCCCGACGCCGGAGGAGGCGGCGCTGTACCGGGACTTCGTGGAGTCGCTCTCCAAGTCGCGCGGGGTGCCCGTCCGGCTGAAGGTGAAGGGGCGGCGAGTGGAGGTGGTCCTGCACGGCGAGAAGACCCGCCGCGGCTGGACCCCTCTGACCGACGAACAGCTCGACTTCGCGGTCGCGCTGAGCTAGGAGGCGGAGAAATGCCCAATACATCCTTTGCCGACTACGTCGTCCAGTGGGAGAAGCTCCTGAAGAGCCTCGAAGCCAATCAGGCCGACCTGCCGTTCCTGGCGGATCTCCGTTCGCAACTCGCCAGGGTGGTGGATGGCCTGAAGGCTGCGACGGTCCTGCAGGACATGTACAGGTCCCAATCCCAGCAGACCACCCGGGACATGGAGGGTTTTCTGGATCAGGGCCGGGACTTGGCGACCCGTCTTCGAAACGGTGTTCGGACCCAGTACGGTGTGAGAGGGGAGAAACTGCTGGAGTTCGACATGAAGCCTCGCCGTCAGAAGTTGAAGGCGGCGTCGAAGCCGAAGTCCAAGAAGAAGAAAAAGCCGGACCCGGTGGTGCAACCGGACCCGGCTCCTGAACCTGTAACCAACTCGTAGTATAGCCTGACTCCCCAGGGGGGCGCGAGCCCCCCTGGGGTTCTCCGCTCAGGCCTTTTCCACCACCTTCGCCTCCACGATCTCCGCCAGACGGTCGTAGCTCCGGGAGACGCCGTCCTCCATGCCGCTCTTGAGCACGCCGTCGCGGATCTCCTTGGACTCATAGCGGACCGTGTTGACGAGCGTGGTCCGGCCGTTCTTCTCGACCAGCACGGTCGTTCCCACCGCCTCGCCGGGGTACCAGGGCTGGTCGAACTGCTCGGTGGAGACGATGCGCTCGGGCGCCACGATCTCGCGGTAGACGCCGCTCATCCCCATCTCGGAGCCGTCGGCGTCGCGCCGCCAGACGTAGCGGAAGGTGCCGCCTACCTTCAGGTCGATCTCGCAGACCGGCATCGACCAGCCGTCCGGTCCCAGCAGCCAGCGCTTGACCAGCTCGGGCTTCGTCAGGGCCTCGAAGACCAGGTCGCGGGGGGCGTCGAAGTCGCGCGTCATCACGATCTCGCGGTCGGACGGGGTGGTGATCTTCAGCGTGTTGTTCATCGCAAATCTCCTCGGGTTGGATACATCAGGGTTTCTTTTCCTGGGTCTTGAGCTCGTCGAGCAGGGCGTCGAGGCGCTGGAAGCTGTCTTCCCAGAAGCGCCGGTAGCCTTCCAGCCACTCGGTCGCTTCCGCCAGCGGTTTTGCTTCGAGCCGGCACGGTCGCCGCTGCGCGTCCCGGCCGCGGGTGATGAGCCCCGCGCGCTCCAGCACCTTCAGATGCTTGGAGATCGCGGGCTGGCTCATCGCGAACGGCTCCGCCAGCTCCATCACCGAGGCCTCGCCGGACGCGAGGCGCGCGAGGATCGCCCGCCGGGTCGGATCGGCGAGCGCGGCGAACGTGGCGTCGAGTTGGGGGGACGGCGGCGGCGCATAACTCATCGGTTCCATAACTGTTAGGTTATGGAAAGGAGGGGAGGGTGTCAAGCCTCCTGGGCTTGTCAGGTTTCAAGGACCTCAAGGACACCAGGGACACCAAGGACAGCAAGGACGCTTTCAGTTGGCGTCGTTGGCGTCCCACCACCCGGGCCCTCACCCCGACCCTCTCCCGACCCCTCCCACCCTCACCGGGAGAGGGCACCTCCACCCTTTATGGACAAATCCTGACTAACCTCTCCCCTCTCCCGGTGAGGGAGGGAGGGAGGGGGCGGGAGAGGGGCCGGGGGTGAGGGTTCGGGTTGGCAGAAGAAAAACCCGCCGCGCGCGGTCCGAGAACAGGGTCTCCGTCTCGTAGTACCGGTCCAGCACCGACGGCTTCCACGTCAGCAGGTCCGGGTTCTTCGCGGCGAACTCTTCCCAGGTCTCCTCGTCCGCCATCCTCTCGCGGATCAGGAAGAGGAAGGCCCAGGTGATGGTCTCGTGGTAGAGGCCGGGATGGCCTTTCGCGGCGGCGAAACTCTTCAGACCCTCGGCGAAACGGGTCAGGGCCTCCAGCGCCGGATACCGGCGCAGGTAGAGCCAGGCCAGACGGACGTGGTCCCGGTGGTGGAACGCGCCGTCCGGCAGCGTGCAGTCCTCGAATCCTTGGACGAATTCGGTCTCGGTCATCATCTCAACGTCCCTCCGGAGCCTCGACCAGCCGGTGGCTGGCGCTGGCGTCCAGGTCCAGTCCGTAAACGCGCTTCAGGTCCGCGATGCGGCGCAGACTCTCCTCGCTGAAGGGGCTCTTGCCTTCGAAGGCGTGCAGAACGATGCCCTCCAGCAGGTCCCCCAGCGACAGGTCGTAGAGCTCCGCCAGGGCTTTCAGCACTTTCAGCAGCCGCTTCTCCAGGCGGACGCCCGTCTGCACGCGCTCGACGATCAGCCGGTCCGGTGTGTCGGTCATCCTGCTCAATCCTCCTGACAAAAATATACCTTGGTACCAAGGTAACCATCAAGAGGCTGGTTTTGGACCAGAGCTGTCCTCAAAGCTCGCGTCATCCGCACGTGAGGAGTAGAGTCCCGGGAGAGGAACATTCCATTGAGAATCCTGGTGGTTGAGGACGAGAAGGTCCTGGCCGACGCGCTCGTCGAAGCGCTGGAGGGGGAGTTCTACGCCGTGGACCTGGCGCCGGACGGCGGCACCGCCTCCGAGCTGGCGGACGTCAACGCGTACGACCTGATCGTCCTGGACTGGACCATCCCGCCGCCGACCGGGATCGAGCTGCTCCGCGAGTGGCGGGAGGCGGGCAAGGACACGCCGGTCCTGATGCTCACCGCCCGCGCCGGCATCGGCGACCGGGTGGACGGCCTGGACACCGGGGCGGACGACTTCCTGGCCAAGCCGTTCTCGCTGGCCGAGCTGCTGGCGCGGGTGCGCAGCCTGCTGCGGCGGCGGGCCAAGCCCCTGCAGGCGACTCTCTCGGCGGGCGACCTGGAGATGGACCGCGCCGCCCGCCGGGTCACCGTGGCCGGCCGGCCGCTGGACCTCTCGCCCAAGGAGTTCGCCCTGCTCGAATACCTCCTGAACCGCAGGGACGAGGTGGTCACCCGGGCCGAGATCTCGGAGCACGTCTGGGACGACTCCTTCGATTCCTTCGGCAACGTCATCGACGTGACCATCCACCGGCTGCGCAAGAAGATCGACGGCGACAACGGCGCCAAGCTCCTGCATACGTTGAAGGGAGTGGGATACGTCCTCCGCGGCCAGCGGCTCTGAGGGCCGGCCGGCGCGTGCCCCGGGCTTCCGGATGCCGGGCGCGATCCTGGCCCTGGGGGTGATCTCCGTGGTCCTGTGGCTGGGCACGGACCTCACGCGCTCCCGCGTCACGGCCCAGGATGTGGCGCTGATCCGCGCCGCGGCCGAGGTCCGGGTGTCGGTGGCGGTGGCCCACCTCTGGCTGGAGGAGTACGTCAGCGGCGACACCGGCGGCAACCTGGAGCAGGTGTGGCGCAACCTCGACCGCGCCGAGGCGCTGGCGAAGTCGATGCTGAAAGGAGGCGGGGCCGGCCCGGCCGGGACCGAGCTCCAGCCCCTCGACAGCCCGGAGCTGCGGCGGCGGGCCGAGGAGCTCCTGGGCCAGATCGTGGTCCTGCGCCAGAAGGCCCGCCTGCGCCAGGAAGGAGTGGCCCGGGGGGAAGACACGGGGATCGGCTCCGCCTCGGATGCCGAGTTCGACCGCCTGTTCGACCGGCTCTCGCGCGAGGCCCAGGGGCTGGAGCTGGCGGTGGAGCGGCAGATGGAGACCGATCAGCGCCGCATGGGCCTGCTGCTGTGGACCCTGCTGCTAGGGTGGATGTCGCTGATCGGCATCGCGGCGGCTGGCCTGTGGACCCGCGAGCGGCAGCGGCGGGCCGCGGAGGCGGCGCTGCGGCGCAGCGAGGCGCAGCTCCTCCAGGCGCAGAAGATGGAGGCGGTGGGCAGGCTCGCCGGCGGCCTGGCGCACGACATCAACAACTACGTGACGGCGATCACCAGCCAGTGCGAGCTGGTGCGCATGAAGGCCGAGCCGCGGGTGGCCGAGAAGATGGACATGGTGATCGCCACGGCGGGCAAGATCACCTCGCTGGTCCGCCGCCTGCTGGCCTTCAGCCGCCAGCAGCCCATGGCCGTGCGCGTGATCGGCCTCAACGAGGTGGTAGAGGGGCTGGGAGGGATGATGAAGCGCCTCCTCGGCGAGGACGTCGAGCTGCGCGCCTACCTGGCGCCCGGCCTCTGGCCCGTGCGGGTGGACCCCGCGCAGGTGGAGCAGGTCATCGTCAACTTCGTGGTCAACGCCCGCGAGGCCATGCCCCGCGGCGGCAAGATCACCATCGAGACGGCCAACGTGTCGCTCGACGACGACTACCTGCGGAGCAACCCCACGGTGACGCCGGGGGAGTACGTGCTGATGGCGGTGTCGGACAGCGGCAGCGGCATCCCGCCGGAGATCCGGGACCGGATCTTCGAGCCGTTCTTCACCACCAAGGAAGGCACGGAGGCGCGGGGTCTGGGGCTGTCGTCGGTGTATGGGATCGTGAAGCAGAACGGTGGCCACGTGGCGGTCTACAGCGAGGTGGGGAAGGGGACGACGTTCCGCGTCTACCTGCCGCGGTCGAGCGAGGCCGCGGTGCCCGCGCCGTCGGCGGCTCCGTCGGCGGCCCCGTCCCGCGGCGCCGAGGCGGTCCTGCTGATCGAGGACAACGACGAGCTGCGGGGGGCCACGCGGGGTCTCCTGGAGGTGCTCGGCTATCAGGTGTTCGCCGCCGCCAACGGCGCCGAGGCCCTGGACCTCTTCGACCGCCTGAACGGGCAGGTGGACCTGGCGGTCTGCGACGTGGTGATGCCGGGCATGAGCGGTCCGGAGGTGGTGGAGCGCCTGCGCGCGCGCAAGCCGGACCTGCGGGCGCTGTTCATGTCGGGCTACACGGACAACGTGGTGGTGCGCCACGGCATCCTGGAAGGGGAGCTGGAGTTCCTGGAGAAACCGTTCTCGGCGGACCGGCTGGCGGCCAAGGTGCGCGAGGTCCTGGGGGACTCCCCTCCTCAGGCTGGGTAAAGTCTCTTCCTGGACGGGGCCCCACCTTTTCATGCGGGCTCTCCCGCCTGACCAGGCGTTGATTTCTGTCGCCATTAGTGGGACAAGGAGCACAGGAGGATCAGGATCATGGCCGGACCGGGCTTCGGGCTCGTCACGGTGGCGGCCTCGGCGGGCGGCCTCGCCGCGCTGAAGGAGATCCTGGGCGCGTTGCCGGCCGATTTTCCGGCGCCCGTCGCGGTGGTCTTGCACCGCACCGTGAATCCGCCGAATCTGCTGCCGCAGGTCCTCAGCCGCTGGACGAGCCTCCGGGTCAAGACCGCGGAAGAAGGTGAGCGGCTCCGGCCCGGCACGATCTACGTCGCCCCGCCGGATCAGCACCTGCTCATCGGACCCGATGGCATCTGTGCCCTGATCGATGGCCACCAGAGAATCCTCTACCTGCTGTCGTCCGCCGACCCGCTCTTTTCCTCCGCGGCCGACGTCTTCCAGGGAAGCCTCATCGCGGTCGTCCTCTCGGGCGGCGGGCACGACGCCACCGGCGGGGTCCAGGCCGTGAAAGCGAAGGGCGGGGTCGTGATCGCGCAGGACCAGGCGACCTCGCAGGCCTTCGGGATGCCGGGCTCGGCCATCGAGACGGGCTGCGTCGATCATGTCCTGCCGATCCAGGAGATCGGCCCCGCGCTGCTCCGCCTGACCGGGCGTGGATCGCTCTGACCTGCTCAGCGCCGCTCGGGTCCGCCCTGCCCTCGGATCGTGAAATTCCCTTCGTAGTCCGGATCCGACGGCGCCGAATTCCCGGCCACGGTCGTGTCCGAGGCTTCCACGGGCCCCAGGGCGCTGACGCCGCCGGCCCGGCCCGCGGAAGAATTGCCCACGATGCGGCAGCGGATGAGGCTCACCGAGCCTGTGTTGCGGATCGCGCCCCCTCCAACCCGGGCGGCGTTGCCTTCGAGCGTCGAGCCCTCCAGGCGCATCGTGCCGCTGTTCCAGATCGCCCCGCCCCGGTCTCCGGCCTGGTTGCCGCGCAGGATGGAATCCTGAATGGCGACCTCGCCAGCGCCGGCGACCGGCAGGTTGTACAGCCCCCCGCCGGTCCCTCCCTCGCCGCTCGCGCGGTTGGCGACGACGAAGCTGCCGACCATCCGCAGGACGCCGTCGTTGCGGATGCCGCCGCCGTCGTCGCCGGCGGTGTTGCCCGTTACGGTCACGCGCTCGAGCGTGAGAGTCCCCGTGTTCCACAGCCCTCCGCCATCGGTATGACTCTCGGTGCGGCCGTTGCGGACCGTGAGGTCGCGCAGTGTCAGGCGGCCCTGGGAAGCGACATGGAAGACGCGGAACGGGGGCGTGCCGGCCGCCGTGCCGCGCTCCACGGTGGCGCCGTTGCCTTCGATCGTCACCCCGGTGGTCACGCTCGGCAGGCCGCTTCCACCCTCCAGCCCGTTGACCGCGGCGACGCTGGCGAGCGAATGGACGCTGCCGGGGGCCAGCCGGATGACGCCGCCGCCGGCCGCGTTGACGGCGTCGAGCGCCGCCCGCAGGCTGCAGCGGGGGAGGGCGGCGCCATCCTTGACGCACCTCGGATCGCCGGGATCGACCGCCACGACTCCAGGAGGGGACGCCGGCTCGGACGCCCCGCCCGCCGCGGCCGCCAGCACCGCCACGGCGATCCAGGGCCCGAAGCGGCGTCTCACCGCGTCCTCGCGGCGAGCCGGGCCACCTGCGGGTTCTCCCGGAAGACCTGGATCCTGCCGTTTTCCGAGTCGGTGATGAAGAGCCGGCCTTTGTCGTCGACGGCCACGCCGAAGGGGAACCACAGCTCTCCGTCCTCCGTGCCGTTGCGGCCGAACGAGCCCAGCAGAGCTCCCTCGGACGTGTACTTCTTCACGCGGTGGTTGTTGGAGTCCACCACATAGAGATCGCCCCGCGGGTCCACGGCGATCCCCTTGGGCCGGTAGAGCTGGTCCTTCCTCGTTCCCGACTCTCCCCAGGCGAGCAGGAACCGCCCTTCGAGGTCGAATTTCTGGACGCGGCCGTTGTCCATGTCGGTGACGTAGATCCACTTGCGGGCGCGGTCGATCGCCAGTCCCATGGGCCGGTCGAACCGGCCGGGCTCGCGGCCCGGCCCGCCCCAGGCGGCGAGGAAACGCCCCTGAGCGTCGAACTTCTGGATCCGGTGATTGCCGGCGTCGGCGACGTAGATGTTGTCGTCCTGATCGACCGCCACCCCGGCCGGCTCCACGAGCTCGCCCGGCCCGGCGCCCCGGCGGCCGAACGTGAACCGGAACTGGCCCGGCAACTCGCGCAGGTTGTCCGCCGATCCGGCGGTCACCTGGATGCGGTGATTGCCGGAGTCCGCGATGATCACCTCGCTCCGGCTGTTGACGGCGATCCCCTGGGGATACCGGAACTGGCCGGGCCCGTCGCCCTCCTCGCCCCATTTATCCACGAACAGGCCGTTCCAGGTGTAGGAGCGTATGCGGTGGTTGTTGGTGTCCGCGAAGAGCAGGGTGGTCACCCCGAAGGGATCGTTGAACAGTGCGATGGCGGTAGGGTTCTGATATTGCCCGACGCCGTGGCCCGGATCCCCCCACTTCAACCAGAAGTTGGCGAGGCTGGCGGTGCCGCAGGGGATCGGCTCCATCACGAACTCTTCGCTCTGCTCCGGCTTGTCGCCTTCGATCCGGGCCACCAGCGAGCCGTTGTCCCGCAACTGATAGATGATCCGTTTCGGGAAATCGTGCTCCAGGTTTTCGAACACCGCCTTCTTGCCGGCGAGGCTGACCAGCTTGAAAGGCACCGAAAGTTTTCCTTTCGGCGCCGGGGTCATGACGATACCGCCTTCCGTCTGCTCGATCTTGATGAATTCGAAGAAGGACGTGCGCCCGTCGACGACCGTCTGGGAGGTCCCCAGCATCAGGCCCGCGGCCGCCGGGTTGTAACGTTCTTCGATGGTGCCGTTCCGTCCGCTGAGCTTCCCTCGCCAGCAGCCGGACATGAACGACAGATCCGACAGAGACCTCTCCTGCGCCCAGGCTCCTCCTCCTGTTCCCAGCAACGCGCAGCAGAGCGCCAGCAAGCATCTCCTCCAGGGCATGGTTCCCTCCTCTGATCCAGCGGACTAGTTGGGCTTCTTCTTGGGATTCGCGGCCGCGCCGGGCGATGCCGCGCTACCGCTCTTGAGCTTCGCCTGTCCCTTGACCCGATAGCTCCTGGCCTTGGCGACGCCGGCCTTGAACTCATCCTCGGTGATCGATTCCATGTCCTCGCAGGTGCCGGGGTCGAGGCACATTTCCGCCGTGCATGGGCAGGGCCCGAACGCCTTGCACGGGCATGGACCATCGGGACATTCCGGATCGTGGTACTTCCTCTTCTCACCCGTCCGGCCGTTCTCGGGCCGGCCGGGCCTGGGACGCTCGAAGGCGAAAGGCTTGTTGAATGCCACCGTGATGTTCCGCGGCGGGATCTCCATGACGCCCGTCGCGAAGGCGACGCCCGCGAGGTTCTCTCCCACCTTGACGTCATCGATGTAGATATCGTAGATGGCGTTGTACACGATCATCGCCGGGTAATCCTTGTTTTTCTGCAAGGCGACCCCCAGGCTCTTCGGCTTTACCGTGTCGGACAGCTTGAAGGTGATGTAAGCGTCCAGCACCTTGCTGTAGCCATGGAGCTCCCAGGCAGCGATGGTGAACTCGAACTGGCGGTAGCCGAGCCCGTTGCGGACCGGCACCTCGCGATTCAACTGCATGTAGGCGTCGAGCTTCAGCACCTCCGCCGGTTCCGTCTCGCCATGGAGGACGAGGGGAATCGTGATGATGGAGTGCTCGAACTCCACCTCGGCCTTGTCCGGAAAAGCATTCTGAACCCTGTGGCTCTGGACCACGCGGTTCTTGTCACCCTGGGCCGCCAGCAAGCCCCCGGTCAGCGCGAAAACCATCAGGATCCCGATGATTCGTCGAGACATGCGCCAGCTCATCGACGTCTCCTTTCCTGCCGGACGCGTCACAGACCATCCATGACGCGGCTCCCTCTATCAATACCGGTGCGGGTCACCCGCCGGGGCGCGTCATCCGCAGGAGCCGGGGAAGCAGCAGCACGGTCATCAGATAGGCCGCGAGCATGGCCGCGGCGAGCAGCAGCCCGAGGATGCGGTTCGGCGGCAGGGAAGAGAGCGTCAGGACCAGGAACCCGAGCCCGAGGACCACGGCGTTCCAGCGTACCGCCCGGCCCGCCGTGGCGAGGCTGCGCCCCACGGCGGCGGCATGCTCCGCTCCGGCGGTCCGCGCCTCCCGGTAGGCGTGGAAGAAGTGCAGGGAGAAGTCCGTGCCCGAGCCGACCGCCAGCGCCAGGAACATGCTGCTCGCGATTCCCAGCGGCAACCCGAGATAGCCGATCGTCCCGAGCACCAGTCCGGCCGCTGCCAGGATGGGCGCCAGGATGATCGCGACGTGGGAAAGCCGGCGCAGGACCAGGAGCAGGATCAGGCCGATCCCCGCGAGGCTCCAGGCGATCGAGCCGAGCTGGTCGGTGAGGATGGCGCGGACCACCTCCAGCGCGACCGGAAGGTCACCGCTCAGGTGGAACGTCACGCCGCGTCCCCGCAACAGGGGGGAGAGGCGCCGCCGCAGGTGCTCCCGCAGCTCCGTGCCGCGCCGGTAGTCGGCGTCCTTGACCAGGATGCGGACGCGGACCGCCTGGGCGTCCCGGCTGAGGTAAGGGTCCAGGTCCAGGCTGCTCCGGAGCAGCACGGTCAGTGCCATCAGGGTCCGCAGGTCCTCCGGCGTCAACCGCGAGACGTCGCGCGGCCGCCCCGTCAGCTCCGCCAGGACCTGAAGCGACGTCAGGGGGCTGACGACGCCCGCCGCGTGAGGCGCGGCCGAGGCCACGTGGGAGACCTCCTCGACGAGGCGGACGCCTTCGATGCCGCGGAAGAACCGCGGCTCCCGGCTCTCCAGCACGACGTCGAACCGGTACGTCCCCCAGAACCTGGCGTTGTACAGACGGTCGGCGGCGGCGACGGGAGAGGCGCGGTCGAAGTTGTCGATCCAGGAGTCCTGGACCGACAGAAAGAGGCTCCCGGGGAGCGACGCGGCGAGCAGGCCGAGGCCGAGGATGAGCGCCGCCGCTTCGTGGCGCCAGACCCAGGCGTAGAAGGGCGATAGAGAGGAGCCCGCCCGCGAGGAGGACCGCCGCCGGGCGGACCGCCACCAGGACGCCGGCAGGGACACGACCATCGCCGGGATCAAGGTGAAGCTGGAGAGCATGGCCAGGAGGATGCCCGCCGCCGCCAAGATCCCGAAGTCCCGCAGGGGCACGATGTCCGAGGCGGGGAAGGCCAGGAACCCGGCCGCGGTGGTCAGCGACGTGAGCGCCATCGGCCGGCCCATTTCCCGCAGCGCCGTCTCCGCTCCGGCGCGGCGGCCGTCGCGCGAGCTGTCCGCCGTCTCTCCTTGCGTCGCCTGCAGCCGTTCGAGGAAGTGGACCTCGTCGGCGACCGCCAGCACCATCAGGACCACGGGCAGGATCGTGGTCGCCAGGGTCACCGGCACCCCGGCGTGGCCCATGGCGCCGAACACGCAGACCAGGACGAACAGGACCTCCGCCATCACGGCGGCCACCGCGCCGGGCGTCCGCAGACAGCCGTAGAGCAACAGGGCCATGACGAGGACCATGAAGGGGGTCATCCAGGCGAGGTCGCGGAGGACCTTGCGGCCGAGCTGGACCTCCGCGACCGCCGGGCCGGTCAGCCGCAGCTCGAACGCCGAGCCGGCCCGCGGGCGGATCCAATCCTCCAGGGCGTCGACGGCCTCCCGGCGCGATGCTCCCGCGGCGAGGGAGGCGTAGACGGCCGCGGTGGAGCCGTCGGAGGAGAGGAACAGCCCCTCGCCCAGAGGATGGCGCCGGACGCGCGCCCGCAAGGCCGTGACCTCCGCCGGACCGCTCGGGACCTCGCGCAGGTACTCCCGCACGGATTGGAGGGATGACAGGCCCGCTTCGGGTTCGAGCAGGCTTGCCAGCGAGCGGACCTTCTCGGGGTCCAGGACCGGCAGAGCCCGGAGGTGAAGATCGACTTCCTTGAGGAAGCGTAGCCCGGCGACGCCGGCGACCGGCGGCCCTCCTGGTCTCGCGCTGATCAGGAGGATGACCTGATCGGGCTCGCGGAATCTCTCCGCATCGTCCTGGGACCGCTGGACGATCCGGTTGCGCGACGGATAGATGGCCTGGCCATCGGTGCGCAGCTCGAGCCGCGGCAAGCCGCTCCCGAACAGCGCCGCCACCAGCAGACCGGCGAGCAGGGTCAGCCGAGGCCGGGCCAGACAGGCGCCTGTCAACCTGGAGAGTGGACCGGGGCGCATCCCGAAGACCGTAGCACGGACAGGAAGCGCGCTCTCCTGCTACAATCCCGCATATAGCCGACCTGCTAAGGATTTGGCATCACCGGGGGGACCTTTCCGGCCCTCCTCAGGAGCGCTGTAGATGGAAGCGATGAACGTCATGAGCCTGAACTCCTACCGCAGCTTCGGCGAGTTGCTGGAGATCGGCATCTCGCACGCCGACGGCGGGGACCACCGGGAGGCGCTGGCCCGGCTGATGGAAGCGATGGAGAAGATGTCCGCCGATTCGGACGGGTTGAGCGCGGCGGACGGCGCCGCCCTGTTCCTCAACCTGGCCCTGGTAACCGGTCGCATGGGCCGGGTGGAGCTGGCCATGGAGCTGCTGGAGCGTTCCCGGGAGCTGTTCGCCCGCGTCCTCGGCCGGGAGCGGGTGGTGGGGCCGGATCTAGGTTGAGTCGTTTATCTTAAGATGCTAATATGCGCGCGAAAGGAGCCATCCATGCGCGCATTGGTCTTGATCGCCGCTGTCGTCCTGCTGGCCGGCCTCGCTCCCGCTTGGGCTGATACAGCCTCCTACACTCCGAGTCCGGCCGACCTCGCCTTCTTCAAGTCCCTCGCGGGCTCGCAGACGCTCCCTCCTGATACTCCGGACACCCCGGAGCACGAGCTGCCTCCGGCGTTCGGAACGCCCGAACCGCAGATGAGGGCGTGCACCGTCACCCAGGACTGCCAGGACGGCACCAGCGTCACCTGCAACGGCAATTCGACCTGCCAGACCACCATCGCCGGGGTCAAGTGCGACGGTACCGAGACGCGGTGCCCGAACTACTGCAGCATCGCCATGAGCTGCCAGTGCTGTAACGGGAACTACACCACGGTCTGCTGGAGCCGCCGGGGGGACTGCCAGTACACGGGGGGCGGCATCGCCTGCAACGGCCACGAGATCACCTGCGACCAGAGCTGCCCGCTCTGCCCGGAGTGGTAGCCTGGCGGGGGAAGGGTAAGGGGGCCGGATCGGGGTTGATCCGGCCCTCGGGTCCTGCTACTCGCTGGCGGCCTGGCAGCCGAGCAGGATCTTGTTGGTGATGACCCAGCTCTCCGCGCCGCCGCAGATGTCCACCGCCTCCACGACGCACTCGTCGCCGTCCTCGTCCACCAGCATGACGTCGTAGTTGTCGCAGGGGATGTTCTTCAGGGAGAACGACTCTCCCGAGCCGATCACATCGTCGCCGAGCTGGTCCGGACCCCATTCGTCGTCGTCGCTGGACGAGAGATAGAAGTGGTCGATCTGCCAGTCGGACTTGTTGACCACCTTCACGGTGGCCTTCTTGGGGGCGGCGTGGAGCTGGGCGGGCACAGTCAGAGCTACGAGCGCGGCCAGAGCCAGGCCGCACGGAACGGCGAGCTTCCTCATCTCATTCTCCTCCTGGAAAGAATGGCGGGAGTGTAGCACGTCTGTGGCTGGGGGCGGAGGCGACAGAGGGCTCGCGACGCCGCGTTCTCCGCACCCCTTTAGTTGAACCGGCCCCTCCGGCCGGGATCCCTCCAGGAAGGAGAGATGATGAAGAAGAGCCTCCGCTTCACCGCGCTGACCGCCGTCCTTGCCGTCGCTGTCTGGGGAGGCCCGGCCCGGACCAGCCAGGCCCTGCAGTTCCCCTGCAACTCGGCTTACCCGAACCCCTGTTCGGTCGGAGCCACGGCGACGTGCACCGACGGGGACGTGATCCGTAACTGCGAGTGTGTGAATTTTGGCAGCAAAGGCGGCCGCTGGCTCTGCTACTGGTAAGGCGTCTTCTTGAACTGTTCCAGGTAAGAAAAAGGCGGCCGCCGGGGCCGCCTTTTCCTCGAGCCGTGGACCTTCTCAGATGCAGTGACAACTGTACTCGCAGGTGCCCCCACAGGAGCCCCAGCAGGACGGGTCGGCGGTACAGGTTTCGAAGCAGCTCCCGTAGCAACTCGCGCAGGTCTGGTCGGCGCAGGTCGGGCATCCTGAGGCGCCCGCCACATGGCTGATCTGGCCGGTCTCCAGGTTGCGCAGAGTCTCCCGGGAAAGGGTCAGCTTCCTCTTCTTCATCGGTTCTCCTCCTCCAGAGTAGGGGGTTATACCGCTACGGGTGCTTCACCCTTAAAAGGTGGTCCAGCCGGGAAAAGCGAGCCGCCCGGAGCCCGGTCGTACATCCTGTAGAATCCGTCCGGGCCGGAGTGGCGAAATGGCAGACGCAGGAGACTTAAAATCTTCCGCCGCAAGGCGTGCGGGTTCGAGTCCCGCCTCCGGCACCAGTCCTGACCCTGGCGCGTCTCGTATCCGCCCGCTCCCGCACCAGTCCTTTTAGAAGAAGCTCATCCTGCGAAAGGAGTGGTGATGAAGAAAGCTTTCTGCCTGGCCGGTCTCCTGCTGGCGCTCACCGTGGCTCTCGGCCTCGATCCGGTCCGCATTGCCGAAGCCGCCCAGACCTGCAGCACGGCCTGCTCTTCGGGGCGGACGCTGCAGTGCACCACCGCGGCCGGCACCTGCACTAGCTCGGCCGGCACGGTCACCTGCTGCGGCCAGACGTATTCGTGCGCACCGATCGACGCCGCCGTGGCGGCGCGCAACGCCTGCCTGAATCAGTGCAACGCCAATTACGAGGCCTGCGCCGACAGTTGCACCGTCCGGGACCCCTGCCTGACCAACTGCATCAACGCCCGGACCGCCTGCCGGTCGCAGTGCCCGCCTTTGCCTCAGACCAGCTTCTCCTGCTAGTCCGCCCGCCGGGGACCGCCGTCGCGGTCCCTGGCCTCTCGTCCTCCCGAACACCGCTGGCATAGAATCACCCTCCGCACGGTGGGCGGGCTCCAGCTCCGTCCGCGGGCCATGCGTCCGGCGGTTTCTTCAAGGCATCCAAGGAGAGTGGGCATGGTGAGCCTGGACGAGGGCTGTGAGCGCGAGCAGGGTTACGGGAAGGCGGAGACCGCGCGGCAGGGCAACCCCAATCCGTGCCAGGTCGTGGCCATCGGCGCCTCGGCCGGCGGGCTGGAGACCTTCCAGGAGCTCTTCCGCCACATGCCCACGGATCTCGACGCCGCGTTCGTCCTGATCCAGCACCTCTCGCCCGATCACGAAACGCTCCTCCCCGAGTTGCTGGCGCCGCACACCGGCATGCCCGTCCAACAGATCGCCGACGAGACGGTGCTCGCGGCGAACCATGTCTACGTCATGCCGCCGGGGATGATCCTCACCATCGACGACTGCGTGCTCTATCTCACCAAGCCGCCGCGGACGCGGGGCCTCGTCTCGCCGATCGACCGCTTCTTCCGCTCTCTGGCCGAGGACCAGGAGGACGAGGCGGTAGCCGTCGTCCTCTCCGGGATGGGGGCGGACGGCGCGCTGGGCCTGCGGGCCGTCAAGGAGCGCGGCGGCCTGACCCTGGCGCAGGCGCCGGAGACGGCGGCCCAGGACAGCATGCCCCGGAGCGCCATCCTCACGGGCATGGTGGACCACATCCTGCCGGTGGCGGAGATCCCGGCGAAGATCCGCGAGCACCTGGAGCGGACGCGGGAGGGGCGGAACGGGAGCTCCCGGCGGTTCCACGAGGAGGTGGCCGGGCACCTGGGCAAGGTCTGCGCGCTGCTCCGCCGGACCAACGGCCACGATTTCCGGTGCTACCGGCGGAGCACGCTGGTGCGGCGCGTCCGCCGCCGCATGAACGAGTCCCGGTCCGCCTCGGTGGAGGCGTACGTGGACCTGCTGACCCGCGACGCCGCCGAGGTGGAGGCGCTCTTCCACGACCTGTTGATCGGCGTGACCCATTTCTTTCGCGATCCGGAAGCCTTCGAGGCCCTCGCCGCCAAGGTCGTCCCCCGGTTGTTCGAGGGCAAGGACGCCGACGGGAGCGTGCGGGTCTGGGTGCCCGGCTGCGCCACGGGCGAGGAGGCCTATTCGATCGCCATCCTGCTGCGGGAGCACGCGGAGAAGATGAAGGCGCCGCCGCGGGTGCAGGTGTTCGCCACGGACATCGATCCCCAGGCCGTGGAGGCGGCCCGGCAGGGCTGGTACCCGGAGAGCATCGCGGCGCAGATCACGCCCGAGCGGCTGGAGCGCTGGTTCGTCCGGCACGGCAACATGCTCCAGGTGAGCCGCGAGATCCGGGAGATGTGCCTGTTCTCGATCCACAACCTGATCGCGGACCCGCCGTTCTCGCGGCTCGACCTGATCTCCTGCCGCAATCTGCTGATCTATCTGGAGAGCGAGCTGCAGGCGAAGATCCACGCCCTGTTCCACTACGCGCTGCGGCCGGGGAGCTTCCTGTTCCTGGGGTCTTCGGAGGCGGTGAAGGGCAAGCCCGAGCTGTTCCGCGCGCTCGACAAGACGCACCGCATCTTCCAGGCCCGCGACACCGTGGGCCGGCGGGCCATCAGCTTCCCGCTCGTGGAGCGGGGCCGTTCCGTCTACCGCATCCCGGAGGAGGCGCGGCGGCGGAACGAGGCCCGGCAGCAGGAGGTGTCGCGGGTCTTCGAGTCCGTGCTGCTGGAGAGCTACGCCCCGGCGTGCGTGGTGGTGAACGAGAACGGGGACGCCGTCTACTTCTCGCCCCGCGCCGGGCGGTACCTCGCGCCGCCGGCGGGCGCGCCCACGGACAGCGTCCTGGACATGGCGCACAAGGGACTGCGGCTGGACCTGCGCACGGCCCTGCACAAGGCGGCAGGCTCGCGGACCACGGTGATCCGCGAGAAGGTCGCGTTCGAGCAGGAGGGGCGGACGCACCGGGTGAACCTGATAGTCCGCCCGCTCTTCGAGCTGGGGGAGGACCCGGGGCTGTTCATGGTGGTGTTCCAGGAGGTCCACGCCGCGGAGTCCGAGCTCGACGGGACGCGCCTCTCGCCGGACGATCCGGCCTTCCGCAAGCTGGAAGCCGAGCTGAGGGCTACCAAGGACCATCTGCAGGCGACGATGGAGGAGCTGGAGAGCTCGAACGAGGAACTGGTCTCCTCCAACGAGGAGCTCCTCTCCATGAACGAGGAGCTGCAGTCGGCCAACGAGGAGCTGCAGACTTCCAAGGAGGAGCTGGAATCGGTCAACCGGGAGCTGGAGCTGGTCAACACCGAGCTGAGGAAGAAGGTGGAGGAGCTCGACCGCACCACCGGCGACCTCCGCAGGAGCCAGGGGCGGCTGCGCCGGTTGGCCGATTCCGACGTCATCGGCGTCCTCTCCTCCGACGGCGTGGGCCACATCAACGAGGCCAACGACGCCTTCCTCGACATCGTGGGGTACACGCGCGAGGACCTCGCCGCCGGCCGGTTGGACTGGCGGGAGCTGACGCCTCCCGAGTACGCGCCGCTCGACGCCGCCGGCGTGGCCGAGGCCAGGGCGCGGGGCTCCTGCACGCCCTATGAGAAGGAATACCTGCGCAAGGACGGCAGCCGCGTCCCCGTCCTCATCGGCTACGCGCTGCTGGACGAAGAGACGAAGGAGGAGGAGGGGGGGCGGTACATCTGCTTCGTGCTCGACCTGACGGCCCGCAAGCGCCTGGAGGAGGAGCTGCGGCACCGCTCGCAGCAGTTGCTCGAAGCCGACCAGCGCAAGGACGAGTTCCTGGCCATGCTGGGCCACGAGCTGCGCAACCCCCTGGCCCCCATCCGCAACTGCCTCAACGTCCTGAAAGCTCCCAGGGTCACGGCGGAGCAGGCGGAGACCGCCGTCCGCACCATGGACCGGCAGGTGGTCCACCTGACGCGTCTCGTGGACGACCTGCTGGACGTGGCGCGCATCTCCCGGGGGAAGATCCTGCTGCTCCGCCAGCGGACGGACCTGGTGGAGCTGGTCCGCGCCACGGTCGAGGACCAGCGCGCCGGGCTGGAGGCCGCGGGACTGCGGCTGTCGGTCGACCTGCCCGGCTCGCCGCTCCCGATGGACGGCGATCCGACGCGACTCTCCCAAGCGGTGGGGAACGTCCTGCACAACGCCGGCAAGTTCACCGGCCACGGCGGCCGGATCGAGGTCGCGGTGCGGGAGGAACCGGATCGCGGTATGGTTGCCGTGACGGTGCGGGACACGGGGATGGGCATGGAGCCGGACGTGCTCGCCCGGGTCTTCGAGCCCTTCGCCCAGGGGGAGAGCGGGCCGGACCGCGGACGGGGAGGCCTGGGGCTGGGTCTCGCGCTGGTCCGCGGCCTGGTCCTGCTGCACGGCGGCGCGGTGGAGGCCGCCAGCCCGGGCCCGGGCCAGGGCTCGGAATTCACGCTACGATTGCCGCTCGCGCCCAGAGACGAGGAGACGACCATGTCCGAAGAACCCCGGGAGCAGGGCCCGGAGCCCTCCCGCCGCTGTCTGGTGATCGAAGATCACGTGGACGCCGCCGAGAGCCTGGCGCTCCTGCTGCGGCTGATCGGTCACGAGGTGGAGGTCGCCTTCGACGCCACCCAGGGGCTGGAGACCGCCCGCGGGTTCCGCCCGGAGGTGATCCTCTGCGACATCGGCCTCCCCGGTGCGCTGGACGGCTACGGCGCCGCCCGCGCCGTCCGCGCCGATCCGGAGCTGCGCTCGGCCTATCTCATCGCCCTCACCGGCTACGGCCAGGAGGAGGACCGGAGAAGGGCGATCGAAGCGGGGTTCGACACCCATCTGACCAAGCCGGCCGACCTCGACGCCCTCCGCCGCCTGCTGGCGGGGGCCGGCTGAGCGTTCGCGGTCCCCGCCCGCGTCATGGCGCGGGATTTGCTTTTCCAGAAAGACAGACGATGAATTTCTTGGCGAACAGACGTGTTTTCCGTCCTCAGTGGAGGAGGCGCCTGCCCTGGGCGCTGGCCGCCTGGCTGCTGGCCGCTCCCGCGCCGGCCGCGCAGGACGAGCGCCAGGTCGATCCTTCCGAGTTGAGGAGCCTGAGCATCGAAGAGCTGATGGAAGTCGAGGTCACCTCCGCCTCGCGCCGGATCGAGCGCTACTCGCAGACGTCCGCGTCGTTGACGGTGGTCACCAACGAGGATATCCGCCGTTCCGGAGTGAGGAGCCTGCCCGAGGCGCTGCGCCTGGCCAACTCCCTCCACGTCGCGCGGGTCGACTCGCGGACGTGGGCCATCAGCGCCCGCGGGTTCAACATCTCCACCGCCAACAAGATGCTGGTGATGATCGACGGCCGCACGGTGTACACGCCGGTCTTCTCCGGGGTCTTCTGGGACGTGCAGGACCTGCCGCTGGACGACGTCGACCGCATCGAGATCATCCGCGGCCCGGGCGCCTCGCTGTGGGGAGCGAACGCGGTCAACGGGGTGATCAACATCGTGACCCGCAGCGCCCGCGACACCCAGGGCGGGCTGGTGACGGCCGGCGCCGGCACCGAGGAGCGCGGCTTCGCCGACGTCCGCCACGGCGGCGCCCTGGGGGAGCGGACCTGGTACCGCGTCTATGGCAAATACCGGTACATCGACGCCCTGGCGCTGGCCGCCGGCGGCAGCGCCGAGGACCCCCTGCGCACGGCCCAGGGCGGCTTCCGGGTGGACGGCGACCTTTCGGACCGCGACGCCTTCACCGTCCAGGGGGACGTCTACGGCGGCGTGATCGGCGAGCTGGCCCGCGAGGACACCGACGTGGACGGCGGCAACCTGCTGGGCCGGTGGTCGCGCCGGTTCTCCGACGTCTCCAGCATGGAGCTGCAGGTCTACTGGGACCGCTCCAGCCGGATCGTGCCGAACCAGTTCATCGAGAACCGCCGGGACACCTGGGACCTCGACTTCCAGCACCGGCTGCCGGTCGGTCAACGGCACGACGTCCTCTGGGGCGTGGGCTACCGGGTCAGCAGCGACGATCTCGACAACGCGCCCCAGATCGTCTGGGAGCCGACCGAGCGGACGATCGAGCTGTTCAGCGCCTTCGGCCAGGACGAGATCGCCCTCGTTCCCGACCGGCTGCGGCTGACGCTCGGCTCGAAATTCGAGGTCCACGAATCCACGGGCCTGGAGGTGCAGCCCAACATCCGTCTGACCTGGACTCCCGACGACCGCAAGACCTTCTGGGGATCGGTCTCGCGGGCGGTCCGCGAGCCCACCCGGATCGACGAGGACGTCCGCTTCCTCGTCGGACCGGTGGTCTTCCTGCAAGGAAGCCGGGACTTCGAATCCGAGACCGTGCTCGCCTACGAGGTGGGCTACCGTCACCAGCCCCGTCCCGCCGCCTCGGTGGAGATCGCGGCGTTCTACAACGTCTACGACAACCTGCGCAGCCAGGAGCCGCCGGGGAACGGCGCGCCGTTCCCCATCACGCTGGCCAACAATCTGAACGCCGAGACCTACGGCGCCGAGGCGAGATTCAACGTCCAGGTGGCTCCCTGGTGGCGGCTGTACAACTCGATCGCGTACCTCCACAAGGATCTCAGCCTGGACCCGGGCAGCCGCGACCCCACGGGCGGCACCGGGGAGGGCAACGATCCGGACTACCGGTTCACCATCCGTTCCTTCATGGACCTGCCGGGCCGGTTCGAGCTGGACGCCTGGCTCCGGCATGTGGATGAGCTGCCGGCCCCCTTCGTCCCCGCCTACACGGAGCTGGATCTCCATCTGGGCTGGCGGATGAATGACCGGCTGGAGCTGGCCCTGGTCGGGCAGAACCTGCTCCACGACCAGCACCGGGAGTTCCCGAGCCCGGTGCCGAAGGAGGTCCAGCGCGGCGTCTACGGAAAGGCGACATGGCGGTTCTGAGGCGCGGGCTCGGTTCCGTGCTCGCCTGCGCGGGCCTGCTCCTCGCCGCGCCGGCCGTCCTCCCGGCCCAGGTCGCGGAGGAGTACGCCGTCAAGGCGGCGTTCCTCTACAACTTCACCAAGTTCGTGGAGTGGCCGGAGGTTGCCTTTCCCGATGGCTCGTTCCGCCTCTGCGTCCTGGGTGACGATCCCTTCGGCAAGAGCCTCACGGAGCTGTCGGGGCAGGAGGCGGCCGGCCGCAAGCTGATGGTGGTCCGCGTCCAGCAGATGGAGAAGCTGGAGGGCTGCAATCTCCTCTTCATCAGCCGGTCGGAGCGGGGAAGGCTTTCCGGGATCCTCTCCCAGGTCGAGGGTTCCCCGGTGCTGACGGTGGCCGACACGCCGGGCTTCCTGGAGGAGGGGGGCACCATCAATTTCATCCTGGAGGGCTCGAAGATCCGTTTCGAGATCAGCCAGGAGGCCGCGGCGCGGGCGGAGATCAAGATCAGCTCCAAGCTGATGAGCCTCGCCAAGCGCGTCAAGAGCGGACCCGGTCCGGCATGAGGCTCCTGCAAGACCTGCCCATCCGGCAGAAGCTGATGGTCATCGCCCTGCTGACCACCGGCGGCGCCCTGCTGCTGGCCGGCACGTCGTTGATCCTCATCGAGCGGAGCAGTTTGCACACGGAAATGGCGGAGGACCTCGAGACCCTGGCGGCGGTCATGGCCGGGAACAGCGACGCGATGCTGCTCTTCCAGGACAAAACCGCCGCCAGGGATCTCCTCGCCTCTCTGGAGCCCCAGGTAAACGTCGTCGCCGCCGCTCTCTATGACAGCCGGGGCGGGCTGTTCGCCACCTGGCGGAGACAGGGCCGTCAGGACGATTTCCCCGCGCGGCCCGAGGTGGCGGTCACCGAATACCGGGACGGCGCTCTCATCACCTTTCAACCGGTTCACGATCCGCAAACCCGGGAGGTGATCGGCACGGTCTTCCTGCGCAGCGGCCTCGGCGGCATGAACCGGCGCCTGTGGCTCCAGGCGCTCACGGTGGGGACCGTCTTCATCGCGTCGGGGCTCGCGGCCCTGTTGCTCGCCTCGACCCTCCAGCGCGTGATCTCGCGGCCGATCCTGGATCTGTCGGCGATCGCCCGCCGGGTTTCCGAGGTCAGGGACTACTCGCTGCGGGCGGAGAAGCGCAGCCCCGACGAGCTGGGCCAACTGGTCGATTCCTTCAACGAGATGCTCGGTCAGATCCAGCAGCGGGACCTGGACCTCCAGCGGGCCAAGGAGGGGCTGGAGCAGCGGGTGCGGGAGCGCACCCGGGAGCTGCGGCAGGAGCTGGCCGAGCGCCTGCGCGCCGAGCAGGAGCTGGAGGTCCGCAACGAGGAGCTGCACCAGAGCAACAAGGAGCTGGACGACTTCGCCTACATCGCCTCGCACGACCTCAAGGAGCCGCTGCGCGGCATCCACAACTTCTCCAATTTCCTCCTGGAGGACTACGGCGACAAGCTGGACGACGAGGGGCGCGCCAAGCTGGAGACCCTGACCCGCCTGAGCCGCCGCATGGAGACCCTGATCGACTCGCTCCTGCACTTCTCCCGCCTCGGCCGGGTCGACCTCGCCATCGATCAGGTGGACCTCAACCGGACGGTGGAGGAGATCATCGATTCGCTCGCCATCTCGCTCAAGGCGGAGGGTATCCAGGTGCGCGTCCCGAAGCCGCTCCCCACCGTCCGCGCCGACCGCGCGCGGGTCGGGGAGATCTTCTACAACCTGATCGTCAACGCCATGCGCTACAACGACAAGCCGGAGAAGCGCATCGAGATCGGGACCGTGGACGGCGCCGCGCCGCCGGTCTTCTACGTGCGGGACAACGGCATCGGCATCCCGGAGAAGCACCACGACGCCGTGTTCCGCATCTTCAAGCGCCTGCACGGCCGCGACAAGTACGGCGGCGGCACCGGCGCCGGCCTGACCATCGTCAAGAAGATCGTCGAGCGCCACCATGGCAGAATCTGGCTCGAATCCGTCCCGGGCGAGGGGACGACGTTCTATTTCACCCTGGAAGAAGGAGACCCCAGTGCCTGATACGATAACCCCCAGCCAGCCCATCCTCCTGGTGGAGGACAGTCCCGAGGACTTCGAGACCACCCAGCGCGCCTTCCGCAGGTCCGGGCTGCGCAACCCCATCTTCCGCTGCTCCGACGGCGAGGAGGCCCTCGACTTCCTCTTCCGCCGCGGCGAGTTCGCCGATCCGGAGAAAGCCCCCCGGCCCGGCGTCATCCTGCTCGACCTCAACCTCCCGGGCACCGACGGCCGCGAGGTCCTGGCCGAGATCAAGGCGGACCCGCAGCTCAAGCAGATCCCTGTGGTCGTCCTGACCACCTCCAGCGACACCCGCGACGTGGACGCCTGCTACCGGGCCGGGGCCAGCAGCTACATCCAGAAGCCCGTGGACCTGGACGGCTTCATGCGGGCCATCGAGCGGCTCAACGACTACTGGTTCGAAGTCGTCATCCTGCCGAAGAGCTGACTCGGACCATGAGCGCGCCCATCCGCCTCCTCATCGTCGACGACAGCCCGGAAGACCGGGCCCTCTACCGGCGCCTGCTGGCGCAGGACGCGGAGCATGCCTACGAGTTCCTGGAGGCGGAGACGGGAGAGGAGGGGTTGAGCACGGCGCTGGAGGAGCGGCCCGACTGTCTCCTCCTCGACTACCGGCTGCCGGACGTGGACGGCCTGGAGTTCCTCGGCCAGCTTTTGCGGGAGGAGAGGCTGATCCCGGTCATCGTGCTCACCGGCCAGGGCAACGAATCGGTGGCCGTCGAGGCGATGAAGGCGGGCGCCCAGGACTACCTCCTCAAGGGGGCGGTCTCGCGCGACCGTCTCCAGCACGCGGTCCAGAACGCCATCGAGAAGGTCTCCCTGCGCGCCAAGGTCGAGGAACGCACGGCCGAGCTGGCGCGCGCCAACGAGGCCCTGCGCACCATGTACGACGAGTTGGAGATCCTGGTGCAGCAGCGGACGGCGGAGCTGTCGATCGCCAACGAGGAGCTGAAGAAGGAGATCCGCAACCGCGAGTGGGCGGAGCAGGAGCGGGCGCGGCTGCTGGTGCTGGAGAAGGGGGCGCGCCGGCAGGCCGAGGAGGCCAACCGGATGAAGGACGAGTTCCTGGCCACCCTCTCCCACGAGCTGCGCACGCCGCTGAACGCCATCCTCGGCTGGGTCCAGGTGCTGCGCGCCGGCAAGCTCGACGAGGCCGCCGCCGCCCGCGCCATGGAGACCATCGAGCGCAACGCCCGTGTCCAGGCCCAGCTCATCGCCGACCTGCTGGACGTCTCGCGCATCATCACCGGCAAGCTGCGCCTGGACTTCCGGCCGGTGGAGCTGCACCGCATCATCGACGCCGCCCTGGAGACCGTCCGCCCGGCCGCGGACGCCAAGGGCATCCATCTCGCCGTCTCCCTGGGGCGCCTGGGGAGCCCGGCCCTGGGGGATTCCGACCGTCTCCAGCAAGTGGTCTGGAACCTGCTCTCCAACGCCGTCAAGTTCACGCCGCGCGGAGGCCGGGTCGAGGTCGCCCTCCAGGAGCTGGGCGCCAGCGCGGTGATCCGCGTGACCGACTCCGGCATCGGCATCCGCCAGGACTTTCTGCCTTTCGTCTTCGACCGCTTCCGGCAGGCGGAGAGCACGTCCACCCGCTCCCACGGCGGCCTGGGGCTGGGCCTCTCGATCGTGCGCCATCTGATCGAGCTGCACGGCGGCATGGTGGAGGTGGACAGCCCCGGCGAGGGCCTGGGCGCGACCTTCACCGTGCGGCTGCCTCTGCGGGCGGAGCTGGCGGACGATCCGCTGGACCAGACGGCGGTCTCCTCGCAGCGCATCTGGAGCGCTCCCGACCGCCTCGCCGGCGTCCGCGTGATGGTCGTCGAGGACGAGGACGACACGCGCGAGCTGCTGGTGACGGCGCTGGAGCAGTGCGGGGCGGAGGTGGTGGATTTCGGCTCCGTGCCCGAGGCCCTGGACTCCTTCGAGCGCGGCGCGCCCGACGTCCTCCTTTCGGACCTCGGCATGCCGGGGGAGGACGGCTACTCCCTGATCCGCCAGATCCGCGAGCGCTCGCCCGAGAATGGCGGCCGGGTGCCGGCCGCCGCGCTGACCGCCTACGCCCGCGCCGAAGACCGCCAGCGCGCCCTCGACTCGGGTTTCCAGACCCATCTCGCCAAGCCCTTCGATCCCGCCGAGCTGGTGGCGACGGTGGCGCGGCTGGCGGGGCGGTGAAGGTCCTTGACGACCTTGACGCTACTGCAAAAAGCAGTGTATCTTCAGGCATGACGCGCAGAGCCGCAGCCCTGATTGAGGAGATTACGCAGCACGTCCGGCAAGGGCTGGAAGCGCGCCTCTCCACATATTCCGACCAGGGGCGCCCGCTGGAGAAGATCGGCAGTCCTCAGGAGTTGGCCCGGAGGATGCTCGAGGTCGTACCCGTTCCATCGCGCTGGGACGATCTCCTCGGTCCTTTCTACAGTACCCGCCAGATCTCGGCTTTCCTGGGGGGAGTGTCTCGACAGGCTATCGCTGATCGCCGGGAGCGCCGTACCCTCCTTGGCCTCAAGACCTCCGACGGAGTCGTGGTCTTTCCTACGTTCCAGTTCAATGACCGGAACGAAGTCCTCGCCGGTCTCTCCGAGGTGCTTCAGTGTTTCCGCGGAAGCGATGTGGACGACTGGACCCTGGCAGGATGGCTGGTCTCTCCATTGACGGCTCTCGAAGGTCAATCTGTGATCCAGTGCTTGCGTTCCGGCAAGGATCCGCAACCCCTCCTGGTCCTCGCGCGGGACGCGGCGCGGCGCTTCGCCCAGTGAGCCGTGACCGGAAGGCTCCGAGTTTAGGCTGGCCTCCCGCAGATCCGCTCGCGCTGAAAGATTTCCCTCAACGAAATCTCTCGCCAGAGATCCGACTCTTCCGGGTCGTCAGACGTGGACGGGGACCGTGGTGGTTCGGCAGCTCGATGGAAGGACGCTTCGATCTTCCTGAGCCGGCTGGTACCTGCTATCTGGCGGCGGACGAGTTGTCGGCCCTGTTGGAAGTTCTCGCGCCGGAGCGTGACAGGGCAATGATTTCGATGGAGCTCCTGGAACAACGCGGTATCCGTGAGCTGCAAGTGCCCAGGGAAACTACGCTCTCGGATCTGACGTCCCGGCGAGCCAGCGGGTTCGGGATCACGGCGGAAATCGGCACGATCGTTCCCTATGAACAACCCCAGGCTTGGGCGGCCAGCCTGTATCGAGCAGGTTTTCTGGGGATTGTTTATTGGCTCCGGCACGACCCTTCGCGCGCGGAAGGCATCGCTCTGTTGGGTCCGCATGGGGAACGAAAGCACTGGAAGCGTGGACGTGAACGGCCGATCTCGGAGGAGCTGATAGAACGGCTCCACACGGAGTATGGCATCGAGGTCGTCCCGATCCCTACGTCGCGGCAGTTGAGGATCCTCGACGAAGAGTGACCCTTTAGCAGAACCTTCAGCTTCTGCATCCGTACACATCCCGGATGAAGATCCGCACGCAACTCATCCTCGCCTTCCTGCTCCTAGCGATCGTTCCCCTGACGGGGATCGTCCTCTATTCCTATTACTCCTCGCTGCGCGCCGTCGAGCAGGCCGCCGACGCGGAGGTGGGGATGCTGGCCAAGGAGATGGACGGCCAGATGACCGCCGTCGAGGCCGAGCTCGGGCGGAGCGTCGGGCGGGTCGAGGACGAGATCGCCGCTTCGATGACGGTCAAGCCCCATGAGCTGGCCGTGGAACGGTCCCTGGGCCAGCGGATGGTCCGCGACCTCGGGGAGACCGCTCCGCTCGTCGAGACCCTGGAGGTGATCCCGCAGACGCCCGCCCCGCCCGCGCAACCCCAGCCTGTCCCGGTCCCGCCGCACGCCGGAGCCCAAGGAGCTCCGGTGACCGCGACGGTCGTGATCGACGTCCCCCGGGTCCTCGAGGACGTCCGGCGGCAGCTTGAGGCGACCGGGGAGACGACCACGGAACAAAAGGCCCAGCTCGAAGCGGTCGATGCGGCGCTCGCGGGCATGGCGGGAGCTCACGTGCCGCCGGCTCCCGCGCCGGCGCCGCCCGAACCGGCGGCCGCCCCCGAGCCCCGCGCCGCACCGGTGCCGGTAGTCCCTGACACCGAGGTCGTGCGCGAGGAGGTCCGCAAGCGGATCGAGGAGCAGTTCGCCCGCGAGGCGCGGAAACGGGAACAGATCATCCGCGGCCTCGCCGCCCAGGACGAGAGGGAACGCGCCGCGCGGGCTCTGGCGCGGGACGTCGAGGTCCCGGTCTGGCGGAGCGGCGAGGTGGTGGGCACCGTCAAGGCCCGCATCCGCACGCACGAGATCCTGCGCCGGGTCCTGGGGACCCGCCGGAGCGGCGGCGATATCCCGTTCGCCGTCGATCCTCAGGGGAAGCTGTATACGCGCTCTCCGGAGGATCGGAAGCGGATCGAGGCCCTGCCCATCGTGACGGGGGTGCACTCGCAGGCGCGGGCCGTCCGCTGGACCTCCAAGAACTGGGTGGGGGCGACGCAGAAGGACCCCGAGACCGGCCTGATCCTGGGAGTCGCCCGTCCCGTCCCCCTCCAGGAGGTGCGCGAGGCGGCGGCCCGCAACTTCGGCTACGGCCTGGGGATGATCGGCCTGGCGCTGCTGGGCATCCTGCCGCTTTCAAAGCGCATGACGCGTGACGTGCGGCTGGTCACCGTGGGCGCCGAACGCATCGCGCAGGGGGATCTCGACACGCGGCTCCCGGTGCGTTCGAAGAACGAGTTGGGGACGCTGGCCCTGGCCTTCAATCAGATGGCCGAGGACCTCAAGCGCCACCAGGACCGCGAGGTCGCCCAGGCACGGCTCCAGACCGAATACGAGCGCAAGAGCCAGGAGCTGGAGGACGCCCGGCTGTTCCAGCTCTCGCTGCTGCCCAAGGTCCTGCCGGACCATCCCGCCTTCGAGATCGCCGTCTCGATGCGCACCGCCACCGAGGTCGGTGGCGACTACTACGACTTCCTCCTGGCGGACGACGGCGTATTGACCGCCGCCGTGGGCGACGCCACGGGCCATGGCGCCCGCGCCGGGACCATGGTCACCGCCGTCAAGAGCCTCTTCTCGGCCTTCGCCAGCCGGACCACCCCGCGCGAGCTGCTCGCCGAGGCGGCGCGGGCGGTGAAGCGCATGGAGCTGGAGAGGATGGCGATGGGGCTCTGCCTGGTCCGTCTGGAGGGCGGGACGCTCACCGTCTCCTCGGCGGGCATGCCTCCCGTCCTCCTGCACCGCGCGCGGGAAGGCCGGGCCGAGGAGATCGCCCTGGTGGGCATGCCGCTCGGCGGCCTGCTCTCCGCGTACGACGAGCGCCGCCTGGAGATCCATCCCGGCGACACCCTCCTGCTGATGACCGACGGCCTGCCCGAGCTGACCGATCCTGAAGGCGAGCCCTTCGGCTACAGCCGGGTGCGCGAGACCTTCGAGAGCCTGGGCGGGCAGAGGCCCGAGGACGTGATCGCGGGCCTTACTGCCGCCGCCGAAGTCTGGGCCGGCGGCCAGCCGGTCAAGGACGACATCACGCTGGTGGCGATCAGGGTGAGAGGCGACTCCAGAGCGTAATTGCCAACTGGGGCGGTATGCCCTTCGAGACCTCACCCTCGGTCCCTCTCCCATCTCCCTGCCGCCCGCCCCGGGAGAGGGAGGGCCCTGCGATCCAGGATTTCTTGAGCTCGGCAAGATCGTTGACTCATCGTTCCCCCTCTCCCGGGTGGCGGGCGGGGGTTGGGAGAGGGGGCCAGGGGGTGAGGTCTCGAAGGGCATACCGCCCCAGTTTGTAAATCCTCCTGAAACACCACCCCCCGCCTCCTCGTATTTCCCGCAGGAGGCGCACATGGCGACATCTCTTTCATCCAAGGCCGAAGCGGCCGGTTCCACGCGGGCGGCGCGGGAGGGGTTCAGCCTGCGGCGGCTCGGGCTCGTCGCCGGCCTCGACGTGCAGGAAAGCCTGCGGCGTCCCCTGTTCCTGATGTTCGCGGCCCTGATGCTGTGGAACGGCTGGATGATGTCCAGGGGGGCCTGGATCTACCGCTCGATCGACACCTCCCTGGGCGGCCAGAAGGCGTGGGCGGACTCCGAGTTCCAGACCGTCTACATCTACGCCCTGCTCAGCTACTTCATGGTCTCGTTCTTCGTGGCCGTGGCAGCCGGCATGCCGCTGATCCGCGACGCCGAATACAAGGTCGGGGACCTGCTGCTCTCGACGCCTCTGCGCCCTTCCGAATACGTGTGGGGAAAGTTCCTCGCCGCCCTCGCCGCCTGCCTGCTGGCCGTGGCGGTGCTGCCGGTGAGCACGGGCCTGCTCACCCATCTCATGCCCGACCCCGGCAATCCGGAGATCTACGGCCCGTTCAAGCTGATGAACTACCTCCGGCCGCTGCTCGTCTTCCTGGTCCCCTGTGTCGTGTTCACGGCGGGAGTGACCTTCGCGCTCGGGCGCTGGACGGGCCGGCCGATCCTGGTCTTCCTCTTCCCGGTCTCCATCTACCTGCTGTGCAACAACTGGCTCTGGGGCTGGTATCCGAAGGACGTCGATCCGGCGCTCTCGGCCTTCCTGCGCTACACCGATCCGTCGGGCTTCCGCTGGGTCAAGGAGAGCTGGCTCTTCGTCGACCGCGGCATCGCCTTCTACAACACCCGGCCGGTGGAGTATGACGCGGCGTTCCTGCTGAGCCGGGCGGCTTTCGTGCTCGTGGGCCTCCTCCTGGTGGACCTGTCGCGGCGCAGCTACACGGCGCGCCTGCGCCGGCCGGACAAGGCGAAGCGGATGGAGGACAAGCCGGCTCCGGTCCCGGTGGTGGCGGGTCCGACCCTGGCGTCCTTGTCGATGGAGGCGCGGGCGCCGCGCTTCCTCTCGGGCACGCTGTCGGTCGCCCGCTTCGAGCTGCAGGAGTTGCGCTCGCAGGCGGGCCTGTACATCTTCATCCCCTTCATCCTGCTGTTCCTGTTCGTGCTGTACAAGGAGTCCTACGGCTGGCTCGACAGCGACCTCCTGCTGACGCCGGGCCGGGCGTCCCTGGAAGGGCTGTCCTTCCTGACGCTGGCGCTGGGGCTGCTCTTTCTCTTCTATACGGTCGAGTCGCTGGAGCGCGAGAACGCCACCGGGGTGGCGCCGCTCTTCTACAACACCCCGATCCCCACCGGCGCGATGGTGACGGGCAAGCTGCTGGCCAACCTCGTGGTGCTGGGGATCTCTCTTCTGGGCGCGTACCTGATCGCGCTCTGGTCGATCCTGCCCCAGGGCAAGGTCCCGATGGAGATCCGGCCGTTCCTGATCGCCTGGGGCCTGCTGCTGCCGCCGACCATGATCGTCTGGATGACCTTCGTGGCCGCGGTCTACGCGCTGACGAAGAGCCGCTACGCCACCTACGGCATCGGCATCGCGGCGGCGATCCTGACGGGGTTCTTCTTCCTGCGCGGATGGATGAACTGGGTGGGTAACTGGGTCCTCTTCGGAGGCACCGACTTCGGCACCGCCGTGCCGTGGACCGACATGGGCGGCTTCGACATCGACGGCCGCGCCGTGGTGCTCAACCGGCTGTTCGTGCTGGCGCTGTCCGCCTTCTTCGGCTGGGTCGCCGTGCGCTTCCTTAACCGCCGCGAGCGCGACCGCCTGCACCCGGTGCTGCGTCCCGCGGAGCGGCGGCGGACCGCGCTGACGGCCGCCGCCCTCGCGCTGCCGCCGCTGGTCCTGGGATTCACGCTGTGGGCCGAGGTGAACCAGGGGTTCCAGGGCGCGACGGTGGAGAGGCAGCGCAAGGAGTACTGGCAGAAGAACCTCAACACCTGGATGGGGCAGCCGCTGCCGTACATCACGCGCGTGGAGGCGGACATCGACTTCGAGCCCGCCGAGCGGAGCTTCCGCGTCAACGGCTGGTACGACCTGCAGAACCAGAAGGACAAGCCGCTGTACTGGTTCCCGGTCACCGGCGGCTCGGCCTGGAAAGGCCTTTCGTGGACCCTGGGCGGCCGTCCCTACCAGCCCGAAGAGCGTTCCAAGCTCTACGTCTTCCGCTTCGCGAAGCCGCTGGCGCCGGGGCAGTCGGTGCGGCTCGGATTCCGCTACCGGGGCACGATGCTGCCGGGCATCTCCAGAAACGGCGGCCAGGTGGCTCTCGGCGAGTGGGTGCTCCCTTCGGGGATCCTGCTCACCGGGCGCAACTCCGAGTTCGTGCCGACCCTCGGCTTCGATCCCAGACGGGGAGTGGATGAGAAGAACGTCTCCGAGCCGCGGATCTATCCTCCCTTCCACTACGCGGGGATCACCGACGCCGACCTCGACCGCTCCGCCTTCACCCAGCGCCTGCGGATCAGCGCTCCGGCGGACTTCACGGTCAACTCCACGGGCGTGCTGACCGGGGAGGTGGAGAAGGACGGCCGGCGGATCTGGACCTGGGAGAGCGACTATCCGCTGCGGGTCTTCAACGTGGCCGCCGGCCGCTGGGCGGTGAAGAAGGGGCCGGGCACGGCGGTGTACTACCATCCCGGGCATCCCTACAACGTGGACAGCCTGCTGGAGGCCCTGAACGGGGCGCGGCGGTATTACTCCGAGTGGTACGCGCCCTTCCCGTGGCGCGAGCTGCGGCTGAACGAGTTCCCGGCCTTCGCCGAGTACGCCCGGGGCAACGCCACCAACATCTTCTTCTCCGAGGGCACCGGCTTCCTGGTCAAGCCCCAGCCGGGCAACGACATGGCCTTCACCGTCGCGGCCCACGAGGCGGGGCACAACTGGTGGGGCCACATCCTGCAGTCCGGCGAGGGACCGGGCGGCATCGTGCTGGCCGAGGGCGCGGCCAACTTCGCCACCCTGATGCTCCTGGAGCAGATGCGCGGCCCGCTGGCGCGCATCACCTACGCCACGGACATCGAGGCCACCTACGGCGAGCGCCGGCTGCCCAGCACGGAGAAGCCGCTGAATCAGACCCTGGAGCTGGGCGGCCGGCCCGGAGACGAGACGGTCATCTACGACAAGGGCGCCTGGGCCCTGTGGATGCTCTACCAGCGGATGGGCAAGGAAGACTTCCTGGCCGGCGTGCGGAAGTTCTTCCAGATCTACCACGGCAACGCCGACCATCCGGTGATCGAGGACTTCGTGGCCGTGATGCGCCCCTACGCCAAGGACAAGGCGGGCTTCGACGACCTCGTGCGCCAGTGGTTCTACGGCCTGGTGATCCCCGAATACCGCCTGGAGGACGGCCGCAAGACGGCCGCCGGAACGGGTAGGTGGGAGGTGACCGTGAAGGTGGAGAACGCCGGCACGGGCCGCATGCCGGTCGAGGTCGCGGCCACCAACGGGGCGTTCCGGTGGGATGAGAAGGGGCGGGTTTCCAAGGACTACAAGGACGCCCGGACGACGATTGTGCTGGGGGCGGGGGAGTCGAAGCTGGTGCGGATCGTCTGTCCCTTCGAGCCCGGGCGGGTGGTGGTGGACCCGGACGCGCAGGTGATGCAGCTCCAGCGGCGGGCGGCGACCAGCAGGTTGTAAGGCCCTCACTCCCCCTACCCCCTCTCTCCCGCCTTCCGCCCCCCTCCCCGGGAGAGAGGGGAAAGGACGGAAGGACACCAGGGACACCAGGGACAGATAACGTCCTTGGTGTCTTTGGTGTCCCTGGCGTCCTTTGACTAACCTCTCCCTCCTCTCCCGGGGAGGGGGGCGGAAGGCGGGAGAGGAGGGCCAGGGGGGGTGAGGCTTCGCAGGGCATGCCGTACAATACCCACCCACGACCATGACCACCGTCCCCCTCTCGACGCGCCGCGGCGGCCGCCAGATGCCCTCTGGCTGCCTCGTCCTCTTCTTCGGTCTGTTCTTCCTGGTCGGCGCGGGGCTGTTCTATTACCTCTTCATCCGTCCCGTGGGGCTGATCGTCGCCGCCCGGTCGTGGCAGGAGACGCCGTGCACCATCGTCTCCAGCCAGGTGGGGGAGCATTCGGATTCCGACGGCTCCACCTACAGCGTGGACATCACCTTCGCCTATACGGCGGGCGGGGTAGAGCGGCAGTCCAGCAGCTACGATTTCTCGAAAGGCTCCTCCAGCGGCTACGACGGCAAGAAGGCCGTGGTGGACCGCTATCCCGCCGGCAGCGCGACGGTCTGTTACGTCGATCCCGAGAACCCCGAGCGGGCCGTCATCAACCGCAACTTCTCCGCCGGGTACCTGATCGGCCTCTTCCCGCTCCTCTTCCTCTTCGCCGGCCTCGGCGGCCTGATCTGGGCGGTCCCCTGGTCCAGGAAGCAGGGCGGCGGAGCGGCACAGATGGTTGTCGCGCCGGACGGCACGAAGGTGTCCGCGGCCGTCTCGCCGTTCGGGGTGGAGGTCCCCGCGGACGTCTCCGGCCCGCTGGTACTGAAGCCGCAGGCCACGCCCATCGTCAAGTTCGTGGTGATCCTCTTCGTAGCCCTGTTCTGGAACGGCATCGTCTCGGTGTTCGTCTGGCAGGTCTACAAGGGCTGGAAGACGGGGAGTCCGGACGGCTGCCTGACCGCCTTCATGATCCCCTTCGTGGTGATCGGGTTGCTCCTCCTCTTCGGGGTCTTCCGCCAGCTCCTGGTCCTGTTCAATCCACGGCCTCACCTGACCCTGAGCCCCGGCTCTCCGGCGATAGGAGAGAGCGCGTGGCTCCAGTGGCGGCTCTCGGGCCGCGCCGCCGGGGTCAAGAGACTGCGGATCACCCTGGAAGGCAAGGAGGAGGCGACGTACCGGCGGGGGACCAGCACGCACACCGACACGAACGTCTTCGCCACGGTCCCCGTCGTCGACTCGACCGAGCCGTTCGAGATGGCCTCGGGCTCGGCCTCGTTCGTCATTCCGGCGGACACCGTGCCGTCGTTCAAGGCGGACCGCAACAAGATCGTCTGGACGTTGAAGGTCGTCGCCGAGATCCCCGGCTGGCCGGACTCCGACGACGACTTCGAGATCGTGATGCGGCCGGGGCGGACAAAGGGGTGAGGAGATGAGGACCGAGATTACCGTCCACTTTCCCCACACCTGGCCGAGGGTGATCTTCGCGACGCTGATCGCGGTTCCCGCCGGCATCTTCGGGCTGTGGGCCTTCTACCATGCCAGCCTCAACCCCCTGGGGACGTACCTCGACGGCCTGTCCTGGCGGGAGACCCCGTGCACCATCGTTTCGAGCCGGCTGACCACGGACGAGAACAAGGTTTTCAAGGTGGACATCCTCTACTCCTACGGGGTGGACGGGCGGGTGTACCGGTCCAATCGCTACGATTTGTCCAACATCCAGTCCTCCGAGGGAGGGGAGAAGAAACAGGCCGCGGTGGCGCGCTATCCCGCGGGCAGCCGGACGACCTGCTATGTCGATCCCGACGATCCCGCGCAGGCCGTGCTCCATCGCAAGCTCTCCTGGGACGGCTGGTGGCTCGGTCCGTTCTTCCTGACGATAGCGCTGGGCTGCGGGGCCGGTCTGTTCTTCATGTACCGGTACATGCTGCGGCTGCCCGGTGCTGTGCGCCCAGGTGAACCCTTATGAGTTGGATTCGTATCGAAACCCACGGCGGCGCCAACGCCTTTCTGCCCGGCGAGTCCATCACCGGCAGCGTCTACTGGGAGCTCGACCCGCCGGTGACGGAGATCGAGCTGCGCCTGATCTGGTACACCGAGGGCAAGGGGGACCAGGATTCCCAGATCGTGGACACGGCGCGGTTCAACAACCCGGAACCGGCCGAAGGCCGCGGCTTCACCGTCCGCGTGCCCCAGGGACCCTTCAGCTTCTCGGGCAAGCTGATCTCCCTGCTCTGGGCCCTGGAGGCGGTGGCCCAGCCCAACGACCGCGCCGAGCGGCTGCCCATCACCGTCTCGCCCACGCGGCGGGAGATCCTGCTGCAATCCCAGACGGCGGAGTAGAGGAGTGATCGCGCGGGAGAACCCGTTCGCGGTCCAGCGGGTGCTGGCGATCCGCTATCGCCTCGCGGGGATTTCCTGGGACGAGCTGCTGGACCGCCTCACCGCCCTGCGCTCCCGCGCCGCCCTCGTGGGACCGCACGGCCACGGCAAGACCACGCTTCTGGAGGATCTGGGAGCGCGGCTCGCCGGGCGCGGGTTCCGCGTCCGGTCGGTGACCCTGCACGAAGGAGATCGCCGGCTGGCCGCGCCGCAGCGCAGAGAGCTCTTCAAGGATCTCGCGGCCTCGGATTTCCTGCTCCTGGACGGCGCCGAGCAGCTCGGCCGCCTCGCCTGGCTGGAGGTGAGGACGCGCGCCCGGAGCGCGGGCGGGCTGGTGATCACCTCCCACCGCTCCGGCCTGCTGCCGACCCTCCACGAGTGCCGCACCACCCCGGAGCTGCTGGCGGGGATCGTGAGCGAGCTGCTGGGAAAGGAGGCCGCGGTGGAGGAGCTGTTCGCGCGGCACGAAGGGAATGTGCGGGGGGCGTTGCGGGAGCTGTACGATAGCTATGCCGCCCACCCGAACCCTCACCCCCTGGCCCCCTCTCCCGACCCCTCCCTCCCGCCCTCACCGGGAGAGGGGGAAGGGTTTGTCAAAGAAAGCTTCCCTTTGGCTTCTCCGGCTAACTTCTCCTCCTCTCCCGGTGTGGGTGGGAGGGAGGGGTCGGGAGAGGAGGCCGGGAGGTGAGGGCCTACCGCAGCCGCTGCCAGAACAGAATCGCCGTCACCAGCAGCCCGATGACGATCACCGCGGCCCGCGCCTTCTCCTTGCCGATGGAGCGCGAGAAGCGGGCGCCCGCGTAGCCTCCCAGCGTGGCGCCACCGACGATCACCAGCGCCGCCGGCCAGACGACCGCCCCCTGGAGGATGAAGTAGCCCGCCGCCACCAGGTTGATACACAGGTTGAAGAAGTTCTTGAGACCGTTCGCGGCGTGGATGTTCGACATCCCCAGGAAGCCCAGGAGCGCCAGCATCAGGATGCCGATCCCCGCTCCGAAGTAGCCGCCGTAGACCGCCACCGCGAACTGGAGCGCCGAGGCCAGGACCCAGCGGCCCGGCGAGAGGTGCGACGGGTCGGCCTCCGGCTCCGACGCGTGGCGGGAGGCCCGGCGCGAGACCACGCCCTGGACCATGAAGAGGACCGTGGCGAACAACAGCAGCAGGGGAGCCAGGAATTGGAACGTCTTCTCGGGCGTTCGCAGCAGCAGGACCGAGCCGAGGGTGCCGCCCACCAGGCTGGGGATCACGAGCGTCTTCAGCCACCGCCGGTGCTCCCGGACCTCGCGCCTGAACCCGAACAGGCTGGCGGCGGCGCCGGGGAGCAGCGCCACCGTCGACGTCGCGTTGGCCGCGATCGCCGGCAGGCCGAGGAAGACCAGGGTGGGGAAGGTGAGGATCGTCCCGCCGCCCGCCATGGCGTTCATGGCGCCCGCTCCGAAGGCCGCCGCGGTCAGGATCAGGATCTGGGGAATCGTCAAGGCGACCGCCGTCCATCCAAGCGGAAACTTGCGGGAGGATACAACAGATGCTATCCTCCTCTCGACATCTCACGGCGTGAGTCGTCGTGAGAAAGGAGGAGGGATGATGGCGACCGCTTCCCGCAGCTCGACGATGGCGTTCCTTCACACGCACGGCATCGAGGTCGGGCCCGAAGACCTGGATACGATGGTCCAGGAGGCCGTGACCCGTCTGCAGCGGACCCTCTACCGCAAGAATTCCCGGGCGGACCTCACGGCCGCCGAGGCGGAAGCCCTGGAGCGGGGCGGCTTCAGTCTGGAAGCCGACGAGCCCGGCGCCGAGGATCCGCTCGCCCGGACGGTGGCGGAGTTCGCCGCGCTGCTCAAGTCGAGCCTGTCGACCACGGACGCCGCCACGCGGCTGGGCGTGGACCCGAGCCGCATCCGGCAGCGCCTGACGGCGGAGCCGCCGAGCCTGTACGGCATCCGCATCGGCAACGGCTGGTTCATCCCGGAGTTCCAGTTCGACGGCGACCGCCTGATCCACGGCATCGGCGAGGTGGTGGCCCGGCTCGACTCGGAGCTTCATCCCGTGGCGGTCTTCCGCTGGTTCACGACGCCCAGCCCCGACTTGTCGGCCGACGAGCTGCGGGGGCGCAACCTGAGTCCCCGCGACTGGCTCCGCCTGGGGTTGCCCGTGCAGCCCGTGGTCGAGCTCGCGGCGGGCCTTTAGCCGCGCTTGTCCAAGTTTCCTGAGCCCCCTTCGGCCGCGGAGCTGGCGAAGACCGCGCCGGAGTGGAAGGCGCTGCCGCCGGACACCGTCCTCTGGCGCCTCTACTTCCGAGGGGGGAGGCACCCCACGTTCTGGAACACGTTCCGCTGCTTCGGGCCGACCTCCGGCCGCTTCGACCACCAGCTCCCGCCGTCCAGCACGCAGGACCGGTGCATCCTGTACGCGGCCGAGCTGGGGCCGGCCTGCGTCGCCGAGGTCTTCCAGGACACGCGGGTGATCGACCGCGGCGCGCGCGACCCCTGGCTGGCCGGCTTCGCCCTGCGATCCGAGGTCGCGCTGCTGGACCTGACGGGCTCCTGGCCCACCCGGGCGGGGACCTCGATGGCGATCGGCTCCGGTCCGCGGCCGCGGGCGCAGCGCTGGTCCCGGGCCATCTACGAGGCCTATCCCGGCTGCCAGGGCATCTTCTACGCGTCGTCGATGTACCGGAACTCGCCCGCCATGGCGCTCTACGAGCGGGCCCTCCCCGGCCTGCCGCCCAACCCCGTGTTCCACCGTCCCTTGAACGACCCGGCGCTGCTGCCCGTGCTGAAGAAGGTCGCCCGCGACATCGGCTACGGGCTGGTCTGAGGCGGCCGGCGGCCCAGCTTCTTCACGCAGTCTTCCAGGGCTTCAGCGGCCCCCGGCTCCTCCGGGTATCTCTTGAGGACCTTCGCGAGGTACGTGGAGGCCTTTTCGCAGTCTTTACGCTCGTAGTAGATCCGGGCAAGGTGCCGCGCGGCCGAGGTCGGGACCGGCGAGAGGGCGTCCATCTTCGTCCAGACCGCGATGGCCTCCTCGATCTTCCCCTCGGCCCGCAGGCAGCTCGCCATGCCGTTGAGGGTGACCGGGTCCTCGGGCCGGACGCGCAGGACCCGCTCGAACCAGGGTCCGCACTCGCGCGTCCGGCCGGCCTTCAACAAGGCCCAGCCCTGGCCCATGAGCGCGGAGACGTTCCCCGGGTCTTCCTCCAGGGCGCGCGCGAACGCCGGGATCGCCGCGCCGGGGCGTTCTTCCTTCAGGAGGAGCCACCAGCCCCGCGCCGTGAAGGGCGAGCGGCTGGCCGGAAACCGCGGCAGGAGGAAGGCGCGGATCTCCGGCGTCAAGCGCCCGGACCGCGCCGCGTCCGCCAGCTCCCGCGGCAGGCGCTGGCCGGGAGCCTTCCCGGCTTCCTCTTCCAGGACGCGGACCGCCTCCGGCAGGCGGCCCTGCAACAGGTAGAGACGGCCGAGATTCGTCTTGTCGGGACATCGCCGCCAGAAGGCCTCGGCTTCGTCCTCCCGGCCCGCGCCCAGGGCGACCTCGCCCAGGATCTGCAGGGCCGGCAGGTACTCAGGGTTCAGAGCCAGGGCCTTCCGCATCAGCCCTTCGACCTTGTCGAGCTGGTGATAGTAGATGTGGTAGGAGGCCAGGCCCGCCCAGGTCTCCGGCAGGCGCGGGGCCAGTTTCAGCGCCATGCGGAGCTCGGTCCGCGCCTTGTCCAGCCGGAGGCCCGACACATGCTTCTGGCCCTCTTGGACAAGCTCCCGGGCCTCCTTTTCAACGGCGGGATCCGGAGAGACGTCCAGCGGGGGGTAGAGATTCGGCAGCAGCGCCGAGACGCCGATTGCGGTCAGGAGGAGCACTGTCAGGACGGCGAGCCTCAGCCAGCGCCGCTGTGTGTTCCTTTCCTCAGCTTGGAGCGACGCGGCGAGGACCGAGTCGAGCCGGTCCGTCTCGCTCCGGGCGATCCTGGATCTTTCGAGACGGGAAGCCCTGATGCTCTTCAAGATGTCCATACCCCTCAGAACGCCGACGCGTAAGCTTATAGCAAGGGGGCGATGAATATCCTATTGACTTATACGATTCTGAGGGAATCAGCGTTCCCCATCCTGAAGCGACAGCTCTCCCCAAAGGGGGAGAGGCGAGCACTGATCCGAGGAAGGAATAAGGTCAGCGGGGCTGTGGGCTGGCGATGTTCTCGACGGCGACGTTGAGAGCCTCGGCCAGCCGCGAGTCGTAGGGATGCCGCCGGATCAGGCGGGCGAACTGGACGGCGGCCTGCCCGTAGTCCTGGCTCTCGTAGTAGGCCCAGGCGAGGCCCGGCGTGCCGATGTTGACGCCGGGGTAGCGGGCGGACATCCCCTGCCAGACCCGGATGGCCTCGTTGACGCGTCCTTCGCTCTTGAGAGAGAGGGCGAAGCCGTCGAGGGAAAGCACGTGATCGTTATCGAGCCACAGGGCGCGCTGGAAGTAGAGCCGGGCCTCCTCCGGGCGGCTCATCTCGAGGAGCGCCCTGCCCATGCCGCCGAGGGCGTTCACGTCGGAGGGAACCTTGGTGATGGCCTCCTCGAAAGCGGCGGCCGCCTCGGCGTAGCGCTTCTCGTTGTAGAGGCGCCATCCCAGGTCCGCCCAGGCGGACCTGCCGGTCGGTTCCGGCTCCAGCAAGGACCGCAAGGCGGGATCCAGACGCCGGGATCTGGCGGCCCGCGCCATCTGATAGAGGAGGTCGTCCTCGGGCGGCTGCGGCCCGCTGAGCACTGAAGCCAGGCGGGCTTCCGCCTGCGCGAACTTGCCCTGGAGAAGGTAGAGGCGGGCGAGTTGCCGCTCACGGCCTCCCCGCACCCAGATCTCCTCGGCCCGCCGCTCGTCGCCCCGGCGGAGATAGAGGTTGCCCAGCCCGTCGATCGCGCTCTCGTTCCGCGGGTCGAGGGCGAGAGAACGGAGGAAGGACTGTTCCGCCAGCTCCGACTGGTAAAGGTCGGTCTGGCAGATCGCGATCCCCTCCCAGGCCTTGGCGAAGCGCGGCGCCAGCCGGGTCGCCAGGCTGAAGTTGGCCATGGCCTCGTTGTGGCGGTCCTCGAAGTGCAGCTTCCAGCCTTCCTCCGTGAGCAGGACGGCCTTTTCCCTGTCCGGCGCCGCGGGCCGGCTCGAGGGGCCCAGGAGCCCCGCGGCCCAGAGGATGGACGGGATCGCGAACGCTACCCCGAGGGCTCCGGCGAGCGCGGCGCGTTTCAGCCTCCCGCGCCGGAGGCCGCGTTCTTCATCCTGGAGAGAGGCGAGCAAGAGAGGGTCCGCGCCGAGGAAACGGTCGAGCCGCTCGCTCTCACCACCACCCTGGACGACTCTGAACCGCCGCCCTGCACTGCTACGTTCCATGATTCACCGTCCTGTTTTGGAGGATTGTGCTCTTTCAAAAGTTTCTAAGCAAGAGCCATCGACTCCCGATATCACTTTGTTCAACATGATGCGCCCACAAATTTAATCCTTTGAATCTTTCTGGTCCACCAATTTGCCAGTAGCCTGCTCCAGCAGCTTCCGGGTCTCCGGGTCGTAGGGATTCTTGGCGACGGACCGGGCCAGGTAGGAGCTTGCGCGGGCATAGTCCCCGCGTTCGTAATAGACCATGCCGACGCCCTTCAGGCTCTCCGGGATCTCGATCTGGGTCATGTGGGGCATCTCGAGGAGCCTCTCCCACATCCGCAGCGCTCCCTCCGACTGGTCCAGGCCTTTGAGGCTCCAGGCGAGGCCGTTCATGGCGCTGTAGCTGCTCGGCCAGGTGGCGAGCACCTGATCGAAATACGACTGGGCTTCGCGGAAGGAGCTCAGCTTCAGCAGGCACCAGCCGCGGCCGGTCATGGCGGAGCCGTCCCCAGGCTCCTTCTGCAGCGCCTGGGTGAAGGTGGTGGCGGCCTCGGTGTAGCGGCCGGCGTAGAAGAGGCGCCATCCCTTGGCCGTCTCCGGGTTCCGGCTGAGCACGTAGTGGCGGCCGAGAAGCCGCCGCATCTCCGGCGTCAGGCGGCCGAGGTTGAGCGCCTCCCGCATGATCCGGATGTAGGGGTCGTCCGGGGTCTTCCGCTCCAGCTCGCGGATGAGGGGGGCCGCCTCGGGGAAGCGGTTCTCGAGCAGGTTGAGCCGGGCGAGCGCCCGTCTGGCGTCTGCCTTCTCCCAGTTCTCGCGGGCTTTCTGGTAGTTGCCGCTGTAGAAGTTGAGGTCGCCCAGGACGTGATAGGCGCGGGCGTGTCCGGGGTCGAGCTCCAGGCAGCGGCGCATGGCCCGCTCGGCCTCGGGGAGCTGGCCGCCATAGGTGTGGGCCACGCCCAGGGCATCCCAACTGTCCACGAGGTCGGGGGCCAGCCGCGCCGCCAGTTGGAGATAGACCCAGGCGCGGTCGAGCTCCTTGGCCTTCATGAGCGCCTCACCCTGACTGATGAGCAACCGCGCATCCGCCTGGACGGACGCCGCGGCGGCCGGGTCGGTCTCCTGCTGGGCACGGAGCGCCATCCACGTGCCGCCGCTGCCCGCCAGCAGACCGAGGATCAGGGCCCCGGCGAGCATCCACCGCCTGCGGCGCGACTCTTCCTCGCGGAGCGAGCGCAGGACGCTCGCGTCCGCCATGCCCAGGAACTGGTCCAGACGCTCGGACTCCTGCTTGCGCCTGTTGCCGCCGCGATCTCCGGACAGGGTTCTCAGATCTGTCTTGTCGGCCAAGGTCGTTTTCCGGCTGAGCTCCGCCTCGCGATCAGGAATCGCTCAAGCAGTCTACGCAAAAGCGGGACCAGAGGTTACACCCGGAAGGAAGGGCGAAGCGAGGGGCCCGCGAAGGCCCCTCGAAAAAGGGGGAGAAACGGCCTAGATGGCCTTGATGAGGCGCGCCGCGGCTTCGGTCTTCTCCCGGCCCCCGAAGACCTCGTCCTGCTCGCTGCTCTCCATGATCACCTGGCGCAGGGCGTCGATGATCTTGTCGAGGCGGGAGCGGACGGTGGGGTAGGAGACGCCCGCCTGCTCGGCGATCGCCTTCAAGTTGCCACTGGCCAGAACGAACATCTCGATGAACCGCTGGTGCTCCACGGGGAGCCGGGCCAGCCGCGGGGCCGGGAAGTCGGCCGCGATGGATACCTCGCAGGACGGGCACGTCATCCGGGTTACCTGCATGGCCCGGTCGCAGTAGGGACAATGGTTGGTGACAGGTTCAGGTGTCATAGGATTTTTCTTTGGCTTTCCAAAAGCCTACCGCTGTCCTCCCTTGGAGTCAATGATGTCCTCCAGGGTGGGCAGATTTTAGTCCTCCGCACAGGACGAGAACGAATCGCCGGACTTCACTTCCTCACCTCCGAGCCCCGCGGGTTGTCAACAATCGTAACGGATGGCGGGGGCCTCCATACTCCTAATGCGGTAAAAGGGCAGGAAATTTACAAGGATCTTACAAAGGCCGAAGCTCCTGCTCAAACGCTCGCCGCCAGGCAGATCTGGGCGAAGTAATAGAGGGGCAGTCCCCAGAGCTTGTTGAGGAAGCTCTCGCGGACGAAGCGATCGTTCGCCACCGAAAGGTCGGAGAGGTAGAAGGTCAGGGCTCCCAGGAGGACGATCCACGGCGCTCCCGCGGCCACCGCGCCGGCCGCCAGGGCCAGCATGCAGGTGATGACCACGATGTAGACGTGGACCGGGACCCGCATGTCCGCCGGCAGGTGGGGGCGCAGCCAGCGGGCGACGATCAGGGCGGGGACCGCGAGGAGCGCCAGCGCGCCCGCCGTCCAGACCGCGGCCTGGCCCCGGATCGCGAAGGCGGCGCCGAAAGCCACATGGGCCAGGAGGAAGCTGCCGAGGCCCGCCAGGAACAGGGCGGAGCGGGCCGACATCAGGAAGGCGTCTCCCAGCCAGGAGAGGACCAGGGCGGCCAGGATCGTCCGCCCATAAGAGCTGTCGAGGGCTCCAGCGGCCACGGCCGCTCCGACGAAGCCCGCCGAGGCGACCGGCTTGCAGAGATAGACTCCCCAGGGGTAGCGGAAGCGCTCCGCGACCAACAGACCGATCAGGGCCACGGCGGTGAGGAGGATCCAGGGGAGCACGCCTTGACGATCCTACACCGCCAGGAAGGGAGGGACATCATGGAGCATCGCGTCTTCGGAGCCGCCGGCAAGCAGGTCTCCGTCATCGGTCAAGGCACCTGGAACATGGAGAGGGACGACCGCCGCGCCGCCGTCGAGGCGCTGCGCCGCGGGCTCGATCTCGGGATGACCCACGTCGACACCGCCGAGATGTACGGCGACGGCAAGGTGGAGGAAATGGTGGGGGAGGCCATCGCGGACCGGCGGGACGAGGTCTTCCTGGTCAGCAAGGTCCTGCCGGCCAACGCCTCCCGGCGCGGCACGGTCCAGGCCTGCGAGCGCTCGCTGCGCCGGCTGCGGACCGACCGGCTGGACTGCTACCTCCTGCACTGGCCCGGCTCGCATCCGCTGCGCGACACCCTCGCCGCCTTCGAGGAGCTGCGCGAGGCGGGGAAGATCCGCTCCTGGGGATTGAGCAACTTCGACGAGGAGGAGCTGGCCGAGGCGATCGGCATCGCCGGGGAAGGGAAGATCGCCTGCAACCAGGTGCTCTACCACCTCAAGGAGCGGGCCATCGAGCACGCCGTGATCCCGTTCTGCGAGGAGCACGGCATCGCCGTCGTGGCCTACAGCCCCTTCGGCTCGGGGGATTTCCCGCGGCCGGGCAGCCCGGGCGGCCGCGTCCTCGCGGAGATCGCCGAAGCCCACGGCGCCACGCCCTACCAGATCGCGCTGGCGTTCCTGGTGCGGCGCCCGTCCCTGTTCGCGATCCCCAAGGCGTCGCGGTCCGCCCACGCCGAAGAGAACGCCGCGGCGGCGGAGATCCGGCTCAGCGAGGAGGAGGTCGGGAAGATCGACGAGGCGTTCCCGCGCGGACCCCGGCGGCGCGGCGTGCCGACGATCTAGCCGCCCAGCAGTCCCTCCACCTTGCCGTCCACCAGATCCATCCGCACCGCCTGGGGCGTCGCCGGCAGGCCGGGCATGCGGATGATGTCCCCCAGCAGCGGCACCACGTAGCCGGCGCCGGCGGCCAGGACGACGTTGCGCACCGTGACCTCGAAGTCGCGGGGACGCCCGGCGATGTTCGCGTTGTCCGAGAGCGAGGTGGGGGTCTTGGCCACGCAGAGGGGGAGGCCCTCGTAGCCGAGCTTCTGGATCGTCTTGACGTCGCGCTCCGCCGCCGCCGTCCAGGTCACCGCGCGGGCGCCGTAGATGGTCTTCGCGATCTTCTCCATCTTGGCCTTGATGGGCTCGTCGAGCTCGTAGAGCGGGGTGAACGGCTTCGGGGTCTTCTCGGCGTTCTCGACCACCGCGCGGGCCAGCTCGACCGCCCCCTCGCCGCCCTTGGCGAAGTGGTCGGCGACGGCCACGGCCACGCCCATCTCCGCGCAGACGCGGCGCACCGTCTCCACCTCCTCGTCGGAGTCGGTGTGGAAGCGGTTGATCGCCACCACCGGTGTCTCGCCGAAGGTCTGGACGTTCTCGATGTGCTTGCGCAGGTTGTCCAGCCCGCGCTCGACGCCCGCCGGATCGGGGGTGGCCAGCAGGTCCTTGCCCACGCCGCCGTGCCGCTTGAGGGCGCGCACGGTGGCCACCAGCACCACGGCGGCGGTGTCGAGGCCGGCGGTGCGGCACTTGATGTCGTAGAACTTCTCGCCGCCGAGGTCGAAGGCGAAGCCCGCCTCGGTCACCACCCAGTCGCCGTAGGCCAGGGCCATGCGCGTGGCCAGGATCGAGTTGCAGCCGTGGGCGATATTGGCGAACGGGCCGCCGTGGATGAACGCCGGCACGCCTTCGCCGGTCTGCACGAGGTTGGGCATCAGGGCGTCCTTGAGCAGCACCATCATGGCCCCCACGGCCTGGAGGTCGGCGGCGGTCACGGGATTGCCTTCCTTGTCGAGGCCGATCAGCAGCCGTCCCAGGCGCGCCCGCAGATCCTCGGCGTCCTCGGCCAGGCAGAGGACCGCCATGACTTCGGAGGCGGCGGTGATGTCGAAGCCGGTCTCGCGCGGCACCCCCTCCGCCGGGCCGCCGAGGCCGACGATGATGTGGCGCAGCGCGCGGTCGTTGACGTCCATCACCCGCCGCCAGGAGACCCGGCGCGGCTCGATCCCCAGGGCGTTCCCCTGGTGGAGGTGGTTGTCGATCATGCTGGAGAGGAGGTTGTGGGCGGCGGTGACGGCGTGGAAGTCGCCGGTGAGGTGCAGGTTGAGCAGCTCCATCGGGACGACCTGGGCGTACCCGCCGCCCGCGGCGCCGCCCTTGATGCCGAACGTGGGGCCCATCGAGGGCTGGCGGATCGCCACCGTGGCCCGCCGCCCGATGTGCTTCATCGCCTGCCCGAGGCCGACGGTCGTGGTGGTCTTGCCCTCGCCCAGCGGGGTCGGCGTCACCGCCGACACCACGAC
>DASVAS010000046.1:0-150061 GCA_036376245.1 Thermoanaerobaculia bacterium
CATTGAAGGCTACCTGGCGCAACACAACAAAGACCCCAAGCCGTTCATCTGGACGAAAAAGGCTGGCGATATCCTGGAGAAAGTCACCCGCGCCCGCCAGTCCCTGGTTAAGAGCACATCTACTTGACCCACTACACTAGCGGCCGGCCTAAGCCGATTCGCGTTCGGCGTTCAGCCAAGCTTCTCGTCTCAGCCGGTCCGCTCCTCTTTCGCCCGCTACTTTCTCTACTATCCCAGCGGTCGCCACTAGCCAGCCGCGCTGTCGGTTCTGATCCAATCCCTACATCTATAGGCCACAGCCCCAGTTTCCTACCCCCCCACGATCTTCCGCAACAACGCGATGTTGTCGCGATGCCCGGTCAACCGCGCCGTGACCTTGCCGCGGATGGGGTAGCCCACGAGGTAGAGGTCGCCGATAATGTCGAGGATCTTGTGGCGGGCGAACTCGTCGGGGAAGCGGAGGTCGGTGTTGATCACGTCGTCCTCGCCCACCAGGATGAAGTTGTCCAGGCGGCCGCCTGAGCCCAGGCCGAGCTCGTTGAGCATCTTGAGATCCTTCATGAAGCCGAAGGTGCGGGCCGGGGCGATCTCGCGCTTGTAGTCCTCGGGCGAGGTGAGCGTGAATTCGTAGGACTGCTCGCCGACCGGCGGCGGGTAGCGCAGCAGGTAGGAGACCGAGAACTCGTCCGCCGGCTCGATGGAGAGCACCTTCTCGCCGCCGTTCACCTCGTAGCGGCGGTCGATCACCACCTCCCGCTGCGGCTCGTCCTGATCCACCACGCCGACCACCTCTTCGAGGATCTTGCAGAACTCCAGGGCCGAGCCGTCGAGCACCGGGATCTCCCCGTGCACCTTGATGAGCAGGTTTCCCACTCCGTAGGCGTGGAGCGCCGAGAGCAGGTGCTCGACCGTCTTGATGTTCTCCCCCTGGACCGAAAGCGTGGTGGCGTAGTCGGTCTCCGCCACGGCCCGCACGTGCGCCGGGATCTCGACGCCGGTGGGGAGGGTCACGAAGTGGATGCCGCTGTTCTCCGGCAGCGGCTGGAGGACCATGCCGGTGCGCTGCCCGGAGTGGAGCCCCAGGCCGTAGACCACGGTGGAGTGGCGGATGGTGCGCTGGACGCGGCCGGTCTCGGCGAGGATCGGCAGGGGAGGCGGAGCGTCGAACCGGCGCTCGGGCTCGGGCGTGGCGCGGCTCCGCGAGCGTCCCGGCGCGGCCTTGGCGCCCGCCGCCCGCTGCGACTGCTTGTATTCGAGCGCCCCGGCCGCCGCGTCCACGATCCGGCGGTAGGAAAGGGGCTTCTCCAGGTAGTCGAGAGCGCCCATGCGGATCGCCTTCACGGCCGTGGCCGTGGTGCCGTGCCCGGACATCATGATCACCGCCGCCGTGGGGTCCATCTCGCGCAGGGCCTGCAGGGTCTCGAGGCCGTCCCGGTCGGCGAGCCAGATGTCCAGGAAGACCACCGCCGGCTTCTTCTTGCGGTAGAGGGCCAGGGCCTCCTCGCCGCTGGTGGTGGTCAGGGTCTGGTAGCCCTCGTCGGAGAGGATCCCTCCCACGGTGGAGAGGATGCCCGGCTCGTCGTCGACGATCAGGATCAGCTCGCTCATGCGTTCCGCCTCTCCTTCCCCTACTGCCGGCCCGGGAAGCTCTCCAGCGCCTTCAGGGTGGAGTCGATGTCGTACGGCGTGTGGTCGGCGGAGACCTGGAAGCGGATCTCCTCGTCCCCGCGCGGCACGACCGGGTACTTGAGGCCGGTGGCCAGGATGCCGTTCTGGCGGAGGTGGCGCACCAGGGCGTTGGTCTTCGGCGTGTCGCGCACCATCAGCGGCACCACGGGATGCTCTCCCGGGATCGTCTCATATCCCAGCGCGACCAGCCCCTGCTCGAAGCGCGCCGTCATCGCCCGCAGGTGCTCCAGCATGCGCAGGCCCTGGGGGCTGTCGAGGATCTCCACCGCCTTGAGCGCGGCGGCGGCCTCGCCCGGCGTGATGGGGTTCGAATAGATATAGAGCGGCGCCGTCTCCCGCAGGTACTCCACCAGGCGGCGGCTGCCGGCCACGTAGCCGCCGTTGACGCCGAACGCCTTGCCGAGGGTGCCGACGAGGATGTCCGAAGGCTTGGCGCCCGTGAACTCCTCGGTGCCGCGTCCGGTCGGGCCGAACGCCCCGACGCCGTGCGAGTCGTCCACCATCACCAGCACGTTCTCGGGGAATTCCTTGTCGTAGCGCTCGGCCAGGGCCATGATCTCCGGCAGGGGAGCCCAGTCGCCGCGCATGCTGAAGATGCCGTCGGTGATCACGATCACCCGCCGGGCGTTGCCCACCGACGCCTTCAGCTTGGCCTCCAGGTCCGCCATGTCGACGTGGCGGTAGATGTGCTTCTCCTTGGGACGGGCCAGGCGCATGGCGTTGATGATGCAGTTGTGGTTCAGCTCGTCGCTGACGATCACCGTCTCGGCCGTGATCAGCGGCACCAGCACCCCCAGGGTGGTGGCGTAGGCGGAGCTGAAGATCATCGCCGCCTCGCGGCCGTGGAAGGCGGCCAGCCTCCGCTCCAGCTCGACGTGCTGGCGGTAGGTGCCGCTGATGAACCGCACGGCGCCCGGCCCGGCGCCGAACTTCGCGGTGGTTTCCTCCTCGGCCGCGATCACCTCCGGCCGCAGGGCCATGCCGAGGTAGTTGTTGGAGTTCATCTTGAGGAACGGCTGGTCCCCTTCGCCTTCGAGCCGGTAGCGCGGGCCGCGCTCGCCTTCGGCGGGCAGGACCTCGAGGATGACGGATTCGTCGCCCTTGATCGTCCCGCGCTCGCGCAGGGCGTCGAGCTCGCTGGACAGGGCTGCCAGGAAACGGTCCTGTGGCATGGCGGCTTGTCTCTCCTTATGTCGCGCGGACGGAGCGCAGGAGCGCTCAACGGGTCCGCTTGAGCTTCTTTTCCAGGTTCTGGAGCATGTCCCCGACCATGGCCGGGAGATCGTAATCGGGCGACCAGTCCCATTCGCGACGGGCGGCGCTGTCGTCGAGGGAGTTGGGCCAGGAGTCCGCGATCGCCTGCCGCACGGGATCGACGTGGTAGTCGATCTCGAACTCGGGGATGTGCTTGCGGATCTCCGCCGCCAGTTCCTCCGGGGTGAAGTTCATGGCCGTGACGTTGAAGGCGTTGCGGTGGGCGAGCCGGTCGGGCGCGGCCTCCATGACGCCGATCACCGCCTTGATGGCGTCCGGCATGTACATCATGTCGAGGCGGGTGTCCGGCTCCAGGAAGCAGGTGTAGTGCCGGTGCCGGATGGCCTCGTAGAAGATCTCGACCGCGTAGTCCGTGGTGCCGCCGCCGGGCGGGGCGCCGTAGGAGATCAGCCCGGGGAAGCGGACGCCGCGGGCGTCGACGCCGAAGCGGTGGAAGTAGTAGTCGCACAGCAGCTCGCCGGCGACCTTGGTGACGCCGTACATGGTGGTGGGCCGCTGCACCGTGTCCTGGGGCGTGTGGTCCTTCGGCGTGCCGGGACCGAAGGCGCCGATCGAGCTGGGGAAGAACACGGCGCAGCGGTTCTCGCGGGCCACTTCGAGGACCCAGTAGAGACCGTCCATGTTCACTTCCCAGGCGACCTGGGGCTTGCTCTCGGCCACGGCGGAGAGGAGCGCCGCCAGGTGGTAGATCGTCCCCACGCGATGGCGGCGGATCACGTCGTCGATGGACCGCTGGTTGGTGCAGTCCACGAATTCGAAGGGACCCTCGTTGCCGCGCGGCGGCATGCGGATGTCGGAGCCGATGACCCGGTCCTCGCCGTACCGCTGGCGAAGGGCGTTGACCAGCTCCGAGCCGATCTGGCCCAGGGCTCCGGTGACGAGGATGGCGCGGTTGTCTGAGCTGGGAGATTGGGGGTTGGGCATCGTTTCTATGCGATCGGACAGTACACGTCGATTTCCATCTGACGGAGCAAAGAGGCGAACGGCCGGTCCATGGTCAGGACCTGGGCTCCGTAACGCCTGGCGAGCACAGCGTATACCATGTCGTAGACAGGATGTTTGTATCGGACGGCGGCGATCACCGCCTCGTGGATCAGGTCTTGGGAGGGGACGATGCCGTCGACGAGCCCCATCGCCTCTTCCAGCCGCGTGACAGCCTCCTCGAGCGGGAGGGTGCCGTGCTGGATGTACTTCCAGAGCCCGTTCCCGACCTCCGAGAAAAAGAGATCAGGGGCTGTCACCGAGACACTCTGGTCCAGGGCTTCGGCCAGGTTGCCGGCGTGTTCGGCTCCCAGGACCAGATGAACGGCCGCCGAGGCATCGAGGACGATCGCCGGCGTCAACGGTTGCGATCCTCACGGATCAGCTCCGCTGGAGAGACCGGCAGCTTGCGGGGCGGTTCCGCCTCGATGCGAGCCTTCACGCGTCGCAGCACCTCCAGCCGCCGTTCCCGCGCCACCAACTCCGGGATGCGGCGCAACTCGACGATCGCCTGCTGAGCCATGCTGCGATGCTCGGTCCGTGCCCGAAGAGCCAGAGCTTCGTAGACTTCTTCCGGCATGTCGCGGATCTGAAGAGAAGGCATCTTCCGTTCCTCCTTCATGACTTCATCATAGTGCATGCAGTCTGGTGAATCCAGAGTAAGAAGTATTGAATTCAAGGTTCAACTGGCCTACTCTGGAGCGGTCTTTAGAAAGTCTGAGTCTGCTCCAAAGGAGGCCTGTGATGAGGAAATTGCGTAAGCTTTCTCTGTCTCGCGAAACTATCCGTAACCTCCAGCACGCCGAGTTGCGTATATTCGGGGGAACCCTCTCCAACACCCCTGGGACTTGTGGCGTTTGTAGCGGCGGCTGTACCGGCGAGTACGACTGTTCGGTGACCGACTGCTCCTATGTATGCATAGCGAACAACGGCTGCGAGAGCACCGGCATGACGAATTGCTGCTAGCTGCGAAGAACAACGCCGGCGCCGCCCAGGATTACGGGGGAGTTTCCCGCGGTCAGCTGTCGCTCCCCGTTCAGGAATCCGGTGGGGACCGCCTCGGGTTTAGGATCTCGCGAGGGGCATCTTCTGGCCCCTGGAGATGCCATGGAAGAGGCGGTATTCTGGGAAGACAGCCTGGACCTGCACGGCTTCGAGCGCGAAGAGGCCGTCCTGGAGCTGGACGTCTGGCTCAACCAGGCGTTCCTGCAGGATCTCCGCGCGGTCAGGATCATCTGCGGCTGGGGTGCGGGCATCCTCCTGAAGAGGATCGAAGAGGAGCTGGCCCGTCACCCGCTCGTCGAAAGCCACCGCCTCGACGGACCAGCCTTCATCGTCGGGATCATCCCCCGATCCAACGACGGATACTGATCCGCCTCAGTTGGGTCCCTCGCACTCCGTGCAGCAGGTGTGAGAGGCTCCGTTGGAGCAGTTGTAGACCGTGCAGATCCTGGCGCCCAGACCTCCGGAGCAGATCTCGACGTACGAATCCACTTCGACGCAGGAGCCAGCCGTCGGCGTCGGGCATTCTTCGTCGCTGGAGAGGCCAACCCGTGGAGTGAGCAGGACGGTTCCGAGCAGGATGACGGTCAGGGCAAAGAGCTTGCGCATGGTTCCTCCTTCAAAGATTCGGAGAAACTTTAGCATATGTTGTGGATTGAGGAGTCAGGAGCCGGACTGGCGGCGCAGGCGCGCGATCTCCTCCTCGAATTCGCGGGCGCGTGCCTCGGCCTTTCTGCGGGCTTCAGCCTCTTGATCAGCCTTCTCCCGCCATTCATCTGTGGTCGGCAGGGGTTCTCCGGTCGCGGCGTCCACCAGCCGGACCCAATCCCCCTCGGGACGAAAGACCAACCCGGTCGTCCGGCTGGTCACCGAGCCGTCGGCGGCCGGAGGGATGGAGAGGTACTCGCCCTTGAGGAGGCGGAAGCCCTGGAGAGGCGGCTTCAGGTAGTCGCCCTCGGGATCGAACATGAAGTACTCGGGCACTCCCAGCCTGGCGTACAGCTCCTTCTTCTTGACGTCCTGCCGGCGGGTGCTGCTGGAGGTGACTTCGACAACCAGGCTGGGGACTTTGCCTTCCTTCCAGAGCAGGTAGTAGTCCCGGAGAGGTTTCGAAGGCACCCCTTTCACCACGTAGACATCCGGAGAGACCACAGCTTTCGGGTTGCCTTCCTCGTAGTAGAAGAAGTTGTTGGCGGAGACCAGGACATCCGAGACTCCGGCGTAGCGATCCTTGAGCGCCTGGTAGAGGTAGAGAATCACCTCGACATGGAAGCCGGTCTCGGCTAGCGGCTTGCCGTCACCCGTCGGGTACTCGATTTCGGTCTTGCTCTTACGGCTCATTGCGGCCATGGATGCCGTCCCCTATTCGCAGTTCCGCTATTCCATCACCGGTGCCTCCCGGAACGCAACCTGCCGGACAGCCAGCCCCAGGTGATACTCCCTCAGCCAATCACCAAAGGCAGGGAGTCCCTTGAGCTACGTCGGTTCGAGCATCGGGCCCATTCGCATCGAAGGTCTACTGGGCCGTGGGTGGGATGGGCGAGGCGTGCCTCGGCTACGACCCGAGTAGCTGAGATGGAGATAAAATAGGTCGCCACTAAAACAACCTCAGGAGGGCCCCATGAAAGTCATCCAGGTCCAGACAGAGTCCGGCCGGACGGTCCATGTCGAAGTCGACGAAGCGCCCGAGGTGGTCGCCGCCCAGGTTGCCGGAGGAGAGATCGCCGGCGGGGGAGAAAGGATTCTCCAGGATCTCCAGGAAGTGGCGCTGACGATTGCGGACGTCTGCCGCACCATCCAGGAACGCGCCGTCGCCGCCATGGAAAAGGTCAAACCGAGCGAATTGACCCTGGAATTCGGTATCAAGCTGGCCGGGGAGACCGGGATTCCGCTGGTGACGAAAGGGTCCGTCGAGGGCACTTTCCAGGTGACCGCGAAATGGGATTTCACGAAGTGAGGCGCCGCGATGTGTGACATTCACGCCGGCGAGCTCCTTCTCTCCTTCCACCGGACAGATCGCGTCGGTGAGAGGTTGGTCCACATGATCCGCCGCGAAGAAGTGTCCCATGTGCAATGGATCGAGAACCTGGAGGACAAGCTCCATGGCCTCGATCTTGCGGTCCGCGAGGATCTCCAGTTCCGCTTCGTCCGGGTCCGGGTCCCGGAGGGAGAAGAGCAGTTCAAGGTCAATTACCTCCAGTTCTATTACAAGGCGATGACGGCTGGGGCTCTCTTGCGTCGGGACCTTGATCCCGAGCGGCACGGCGACCTGCTGTTCAACTCCGGCTTCCATTTCCAGGCGGTCCCCAATTCGGTGCTGTCGGTGACGGCAGGGGCGGCGCCGGGCGTGGGATTCAACTTCTCCCCCTACCATACGCGCTATCGCACGAAGCTCGGCTGGAACGCCGCCCAGGTGGGTTTCGGAAAAAAGGTGATGGTCCTGGACACGGGCGTCGATCCCGCGTTCCAGCAGAACATCCTGAGCAGGAAAAACTTCGTGGATCCCGCGTCTCCAGGCAATGTGGACGACGACCATGGCCACGGCACGGCCGTGGCTTCGATCATCGGCGATCTCTGTCCCACCGCCGATTTCATCATCTACAAAGTCGCCGACGGCAACGGCCGCGCGAGCGAGTGGGACGTCCTGGCCGCCCTCGCGGCGGACGGTCCGGCGGAAATCGTCAACATCAGCCTGGCGTTCGGTCTGCAGGATACGCATTGCCCGAGGTGCGGCAGGGAATCCCGTTCGTCGCGTTCCGCCGTTTTCGAGACCCTGATCCACGACCTGGAAGAGAAGGACGCCGGACCTCTCGTGGTCGCGGCGGCGGGCAATAAAAAGGATACCTCGCTGGCGTTTCCGGCACGCTTCAAGGACGTGGTCGCGATCGCTTCGATCAACGACGCGGGGGACCTCTCGGATTTCACCAACCGTTCCGTAACGGATCACGAGGGCAATCCGCACCAGAACGTCTTCGTCCTGCCGGGCGGGGAGAAGGTGGCCAACAACAATCCTTCCGAGTACGTCGGCGACTCCGCGGCGGGCCACCAGTTCTGGGGCACCTCTTTTTCCGCGGCGTACGCCTCGGGTCTGATCGCGGGGTTATGGTCCCGGCCCGAGCACGCGGGCAAGGACCGGCAAGATATGCTGAAACACCTGCGGAACAAGGCGGATGCGGGGCACCCTACCTACGTCGCCTCGACCCACGGCAACGGCCTGATGCGGTTCGCCTGAGGAGGTCCATCTGGGTTAGAGTGGAGCGACATTTTCGTCACAGGACCCAGGAGGATGGGATGGAAGAGCCCGACGTGAAGTCCCAGCCGGACCAGGCGTTGCGCCCGGTCGTCCACGAGAAGGCGGAGGCCGAGGCCACCGCTCTCCCCGAGAACGCCTATCTGCCGCTCGCTCCCGGCGAGGTCTACCGGCCGCTGGTCCCCGCCGGCGTTTCCCAGGCGGAAACCACGGCGCGCTCCGTGGGCTGGGGCATCTTCCTCTGCGTGATCTTCACCATCGCCTCCGCCTATTCGGGCCTCAAGGTCGGCCAGGTCATGGAGGCTTCCATCCCCATCTCCATCCTGGCCATCGGCCTCGCCCGGGTCTACCGCCGCCGCTCGACGCTGCTGGAAAACGTCATCCTCACCAACATCGGCGGCACCTCCGGGGCGATCGTGGCCGGCGCCATCTTCACCCTGCCGGCCCTCTACATCCTCAAGCTCGACCCGCACCCGCTTCAGACCTCGCTGATCCTGGTCGCCGGCGGCGCCCTGGGCGTCCTCTTCCTGATCCCCCTGCGGCGCTACTTCGTGCGCGAGACGCACGGCCAGTTCCCGTACCCCGAGGCCACCGCCATCACCGAGGTGCTGGTGACCGGCGAGAAGGGGGGATCGCAGGCCAAGCTCCTGCTTCAGGCCACCGCCATCTCCGGCGTCTACGATTTCTTCGTCACCACCTTCCACGTCTGGCGCGAGGTCGTCAATCTCCAGTTCCTGTCGCCCGTGCGCGACCTGGCCGAGCGCTGGCGGATGGTGTTCGGGTTCGACGCCATCTCCTTCATCCTCGGCCTCGGCTACGTGATGGGCCTGCGCTCGTCCATGATCCTGTGCGCCGGCGGCTTCCTGTCGAGCTTCGTCCTCGTGCCGCTGATCTGGATGATCGGCCGCGGCGCGCCGGAGCTGATCGTCTATCCCGGCACCACGCCGATCGCGGAGCTGGGAGCCTCGGAGATCTTCCGCGGCTACGTGCGCTTCATCGGCGTCGGCGCCATCGCCACCGCCGGCATCTTCGGCATCGTCAAGTCGCTGCGCATCGTCGCCGGCTCGTTCTCCATCGCGGCCAAGGCGTTCCGCCACGGCGAAGACTCCGGCGTCGAGCGCACGGACCGCGACATGCCGATCACCACCATCCTGATCGGCGTGGTCATCGCGACGGTGGCGATCGGGGTGTTCTTCACCACCCTCCAGGGGGCGGGTCTGACCGTCGCCCTGGTGGGACTGGCGCTGACCCTGGTCTTCTCGTTCTTCTTCGCCTCGGTGGCGGCCAACGCCATCGCCACCACGGCCCGCAATCCGGTCTCGGGGATGACGATGCTGACCATCATCGTCTCCTCCGTGGTGCTGCTCCGCTTCGGGCTCTCGGGCACCACCGGCATGTTCTTCGTCATGGCCGTCGCCGGCATGGTCTGCACGGCGCTGTCGGTCTCGGGCCAGACGATCACCGACCTCAAGACGGGCTACTGGCTGGGCTCGACGCCGGCCGCGCAGGAGCGGGTGAAGTTCCTGGGCATCCTCTTCTCGGCCGTGGCGGCGGCGCTGACCATCGTGCTGCTGGCCAAGGCGTTCCAGTTCGGCGCGGCGGCCCCGGGGGACACCCGCGAGGTGCTGGCGGCGCCCCAGGCCTCCATCATGCAGGCCCTGGTGCAGGGCTTCATGAGCCAGCAGCCGGTGGCCTACATCCTGTTCGCCGTGGGCGCGGTGATCGCCCTGATCATGGAGATGCTCGGCGTGCCGGCGCTGATCTTCGCTCTCGGCATGTACCTCCCGCTGGAGCTCAACACGCCGGCCCTGGTGGGCGGCTTCCTGGCGCACTGGGTCGGGAAGCGGTCCGAGCGCGTGGGCGGCGAGGAGGGCCGGGGCATGCGCGAGCGCGGCGTCATCATCGCTTCCGGACTGATGGCCGGCGGCGCCCTCGGCGGCGTCTTCGGCGCGGCCCTGCGTCTGTTCCCCTGGTACTCGGAGGACCTGATCCGTACCCCGTTCTACGACAACATACCGGTCTCCCAGACGGTCTCGATCGTCCTCTTCCTGGGGCTGTGCGTCTACCTGTGGCGGGGATCGGTGGGGAGAGCGAAGGCGCGGTAGGATAGCGCGCCATGAAATCCGGATCCTGGCGCCCGCTGCTGGAAGGGGATCTCGCGGCGCGGGCGCGCGAGGCCGTGGGCGCGATCGCCGAAGCGGTCCGGACAGTCCCGCCGCCGGAGAGCCTCAATGAATGGGTGCAGACCGTGCGGGAGGCCACGCTCGCCAGCGGCAAGCCGGGCATGGCGCTCCTGTTCGGCTACCTGGCCCTGGGCGGCGGCCCGGATTCCGAGCGCTGGCTGGAGCTGACGGAGAGCTGCCTGGACGAGGCCGTGGAGGCGCTCTCCCAGGTGCCGATGATGCCGGGCCTTTACAGCGGCTTCATCAGCGTCGCCTGGGCCGCGGAGCACCTGGACCGGGTGATGGGCGCGGAGGAGGAGCCGGGCGAAGATCCCAACGAGGAGATCGACCAGGAGCTCCTCGCCATCCTCGCGCCATCCCCCTGGACGGGGCACTACGACCTCATCAGCGGCCTGGTCGGATTCGGGGTCTACGCCGTGGAGCGGCTCCCTCGCCCCACGGCCGTCCAGTGCCTGGAGACCATCGTGGACCGCCTGGAAGAGATGGCCGTCCCGCAGGCTCCGGGCATCACCTGGCACAGTCCCGTGGAGCTCATCGCCCCCCACCTGCGGGAGTCCATGCCGCAGGGGTACTACAACCTCGGCGTGGCCCATGGCGTGCCGGGCGTGATCGCCCTGCTGGCCGAGGCCTGCCGGGCGGGAGTGCGCGTGGAGACGGCGCGGCCTCTCCTGGACGGCGCCGTCCGCTGGCTGCTGGCCCAGCGGCGTCCGGACGACGGAAGCTCCTGCTTCGCCACCTGGATCAGCCCCGGCGTCGAGCCCAGGCCCTCCCGCCTCGCCTGGTGCTACGGGGACGCGGGCGTCGCCGCCTCGCTCCTCGTGGCGGCGCGGGCGGTGGGGGAGGACGCCTGGGAACGCGAAGCCCTCGACATCGCCGCCCGTTCGACCCGGATTCCGCGCGAAGCCTCCGGGATCGTCGACCCCGGGCTCTGCCATGGAGCGGTGGGGCTGGGCCACCTCTACAACCGGATCTATCAGGCGACCGGCGAAGAGCTCTTCGCCGACACGGCCCGCTTCTGGTTCAGCGAGGGACTCGACATGCGCCGGCCGGACGCGGGCGTCGCGGGTTTCTCCGCCTGGGATTCCTCCTTGGGAGAGGCGGCGCAATGGGTGGATGAGCCCGGCTTCCTCACCGGCGCCACCGGCGTCGGCCTGGCGCTGCTCGCGGCCACCTCCGGCATCGAGCCGGAATGGGACCGGGTGCTGCTGGTGACGGTCCCGCCCCGCTGACTACGCCCTCTCCTCCCAGATCCGGCAGAGGTGGACGATCACCTCCACCGCCTTCTCCATGTCCTGCGCCGAGACCCATTCGAACCGCGAGTGGAAGCTCTGCTCGCCGGCGAAGACGTTGGGCGTCGGCAGGTTCATGAAGCTCAGCTTGGAGCCGTCGGTGCCGCCGCGGATGGGCTTCTCTCGCGGCTCGATGCCGGCGCGGCGCACCGCCTCGCGGGCGTTCTCGACCACGTCCGGGTGGTGGTCCAGCACCTCGCGCATGTTGCGGTAGCTCTCCTCGACCTTGGACTCGTAGGACGCCCCCGGCCAGTCCGCCACGGTCTGCCGGGCGAGGTCCTCCAGGAAGTCCTCCTTCTCCTTGAGCCCCGGCGTCTTGAAATCGCGGATCAGCACCTTGACCGAGGTCTTGTCCACGCTGGCGGTGACCACGTACGGATGGACGTAGCCCTCGTAACCGTCGGTGGTCTCGGGGGACATCTGCCGCGGCATGCGGTTGATGAAATCGGCGGCGACCTTGATGGCGTTGACCATCAGCCCCTTGGCGTAGCCCGGGTGGGTGTTGCGCCCCTGGAAGGTGAACGTCATGGCGTCGGCGGAGAAGCTCTCGTACTCGATCTCGCCGCGGGCGCCGCCGTCCATGGTGTAGGCGTATTTGGCCCCGAACTTCGGCACGTCGAAGTACTTGGTGCCGGTGCCCACCTCCTCGTCGGGGGTGAAGCCGATGCGGATCGTCCCGTGCGGGATCTCCGGATGCGCCATCAGGTACTCGGCGGCGGCCATGATCTCGGCCACGCCGGCCTTGTTGTCCGCGCCCAGCAGGGTGGTGCCCGAGGCGGTGATGATGTCGTCTCCGATCCGCTCCTTGAGGTAGGGGATCTCGGACGGCCGCAGCACCGCGCCGGGGTCGTCCGGCAGCACGATGTCCCCGCCCTGGTAGTTCCTGTGGACGATCGGCTTGACCCCGGCGCCGCTCATCTCCGGCGAGGTGTCCACGTGGGCGATGAAGCCGATGACCGGCACGTCCGCCTTCTGTGAGGTCGCCGGGATGGTCGCCATGACGTAGCCGTGCTCGTCGAGCGCGGCGTCGGAGAGACCCAGGGCCTTCAGCTCCTCGACCAGCAGGCGCGACAGCTCGAGCTGCTTGGCCGTGCTGGGATAGGTGTCGGACGTCTCGGACGACTGGGTGTCGTACGTCACGTAGCGCAGGAATCGTTCGACGCAGGAGTAGCGTTCGCTCACGGGGCAACCCTCCTTGGAGGGGGAAGGCTAGCATGGCGGGCGTCGCACCGGTCTGGCGTATATCGGATTGAGGGGGTCGGCGGGCCGCCGCCGTTCTTCCCTCGGAAGGGGGGTTCTCATGAAGCGCTATCTTCTGCTCCTCGCCGTCTCCGTCCTCCTGCTCAGCCCGTCCGTCCGGGCGCAGAAGGTCGACTGGTTCTGCGCCGAGCCCGAGGTGGACGACGCCACCACCGCCCGGGTGAACGCCCTCCTGGAGAAGAAGAAACAGGACCGCCTCAAGTCGATCATGGACAGACCCTCAGGGGGCGGTGGCACCGCCCCCGGCGCCCCGGCCCCGCCGCCCGCGTCGGAGGCTCCGAAGACGATTCCCGTGGCGGTCCACGTCATCACGGCCGGCAAGGAGGGGCACGTCCCGCGCGAGGTGTTCGACGTCCTCCTGCAGAACCTCAACTGGGGATACCGGGAGACGCCGTTCCGCTTCCGGATCCAGGCGGTGGAGTACACGGACAACCCCGAATGGCACGAGCGGTGCGGCCTGAATTCCGCCAACGAGGTCGCGATGAAGCAGCGCCTCGCGGTCGATCCCGAGCACGTCCTCAACCTCTACATCTGCAAGCCCGAGGGGGGCACGGTACCGTCCGGCACCGTCGGCTACGGCTACTACCCCTGGAAGAGTCCGGAGAAGCCCTATCTGCACGGCGTGGTGCTGCATCCGCGCGCCCTGCCCATGGAAGGCGCCATTCCGGAGCGCAACCGCGGCATGACGCTGGTTCACGAGGTGGGCCATTACCTGGGCCTCTACCACACCTTCGACGGCGGCTGCGGCGACGCCAAGGGCGACTTCGTGGACGACACCCCCACGCAGGGCGGCCCCACCATGAAGTGCAACATGGGCTACGACAGTTGCCCCGGGGTGGCGGGGACGGACGACGTGGCCAACTACATGAACTACACCAACGACGAATGCATGGCCCATTTCACGCCGGGGCAGATCCAGCGGATGATCGACTCCGTGGAGGTGTTCCGCCCCGGGCTGTAACCCCGCCGAGCCAGAGTTGATTTCGTTGGCGCGCAAATTCAAATTTGTGCACCTCTATTGGTGAGGAGCGGAAAAACCGCTCCCGCTCAGGAGGTGACACATGCGGAGCAACATCTGGCGGTCGTTGTGGATAGGTCTGTTGCTAGTACTGACCCTGGGGGCAGGCCCCCTGGCGGCGCAGTACCCCTATGTCATGCAGTGGTGGCCCGACGAGTATCAGTTGGCGGATCTCGATCCGACGTGGGTGGGGGACGTCGAGCTGCCGGGCGATTCGAGCTGGACCTGGTTCACGCAGCTCAACGCCTCGGCCACGCAGATCCTGGTCGCCGCGCCGGAGCATTCCGTCCCTTACATGAAGGGGATCGACTTCGACGGCACGACGACCAGCAGCACGCTGCAGTTGACTTTCGCCGAGCCCGGCGTCTATTCCGTGACCATTCATTATCAGAACGCGCCGACCCGCACCTACATGCTGTTCGTCGGCGCCAAGAAGCAGAAGATCCGTTGTGACGCGCGCGATCCCCTGGTCTTCGGCATCCGGCAGTACGTGCCGCCCGCCCACGACCTCTACACGGTCAACTCCAGCACTCCGGACGGCTATCTCGACTGCGCCCGCGTGGCCCTCGTCGGCGAGGTCAACGTCAACGGCTGGAACGCGTTGCGGGCCGCGATCAAAAACCGTGTGGCGGCCCTGGGCCGGCCGATCACGGTCTTCGCGCTGTCGCACGGCGACGTCAGCCAGCAGACGCCGGCTCCCGCCTTCACGATCTTCAACAACAACGCCAACGTGGGGATCATGACTGCCGCGCCGGCCGCCGGCGGCCTCGGTGGCGTCAAGGGGGAGGTGACCCAGTACAACACCTTCTCCTGCTGCACGGGCAAGGACGTGAACGCCCCGCCGGCCGGCGGTCCGCACCTGCTGGACGCCCTCGCGGCGGGCCTCACCATCGTGGGGCAGCGGGCGACCGCCTCCGGCTGGGACCGCGTGACGGTCTGCCTGCCCACCGGCCGCCGCGCGGCTTCGCTCTACACGGTCCGCGGCGCCAACCTGGTGGTCCGCTGATCGCCTGAAAACAAGGACCTAAAGGACATAAAGGACCCTAAGGACCTAAGGGACAGCAGCGTTGTTGTCCTTGACGTCCTTTGGGTCCTTTATGTCCTTTAGGTCCTTTGCCTTTGTCCTTCAGCCAGCGGCAACTCCCGCATATTCCTATCTGGATAGTAAATCCTGCTGAGAGTAGGATTGCGGCACCAAGGAGACCAGATACGCTGAGCAACGACCAGCATGCGGATCGCGATCTCGGGCACTCACGCTGCAGGGAAGTCTACTCTGGTCGAGGAGTTGGCCGGCGCCCTTCCGGAGCACCTGACGGTCGACGAGCCCTACTACCTGCTGGAAGAGGAAGGCCATCAGTTTCCGGAGATGCCGTCCATCGAGGACTTCGAGCTGCAATTGGAACGATCGATCGAGTGTCTGAACAGTGGCGAGCCGGACGTCATCTTCGACCGGTGCCCGGCGGATCTCCTGGGCTATCTGCTCACGCATCGCGACGCCGGCCTGTTCAACCTGGGCCGGTGGCTGCCCAGGGCTCGCGCCGCGATCAGGACGCTCGATCTGATCGTCTTCGTTCCCATCGAAGAGCGCGACCGCATCGCCCTTCCCTGGGCGATGGACGCCGATTTCAGGGCGCGGGTCGACGAGACGCTGCGGGAAATCCTCCTGGACAATTCCTTGGGCTTCGACGTGGATGTGCTGCCGGTCCAGGGCTCTCCGCGTGATCGGGTTCGGCGCGTGCTCACGCATCTCAGCCTCCCGTCTCCAACCCCCACGCCCACGCCAGGGTCTCCGCCACCCGGCGGTTGATCTTTTCGTCCTTGACCGCGACCCGCAGGGCGTGGGGGCCCAGCGCGGCGCTGGTGGCGCCGCTGTCGCGCAGGAAGACGCCGCGCTCGCGGCAGCGCTCGCAAAAGGTGGCCGCGTCCGGTCCCCGGCGGGGGAGGAGACAGAGGACCCAGTTCGCCACGCCGGGCAGGACCTCGGTCCCGGGCAGGACCCGCCGCAGGTCCGCCGCCAAGCCCTCCCGCAGCTTCGCCGTCTCCCGGTAGCGATGAGCGTAGTAATCCGGATCCCGCAGAGCGGCCACCGCCGCGATCTGGGCCGGCAGGCTGACCGCCCAGGGCGGAGTCAGCGAGCGCAGCTCCCTTGCCAGATGCGGCGGACCGCACAGGTAGGCCGCCCGGGCGCCGCTCAGCGCGTAGACCTTCGACAACGATTTGCAGACCACCCCGTTGGCGCTCCCCGCCGACCAGGTCTCCATGGACTCGCCGCTTCCCGCGTAATCGATGTAGGCCTCGTCGATCCACACCCGGGTGTGGGCCGGCGCCGCGTCCAGGAGGGGCTCCAGGACGGAGCGGGGGAGGAGCTGGCCCGTGGGATTGTTCGGGTTCACCAGCACCAGCAGGTCGTAGCGCCGCCGCCGCAGACGTGCCAGCAGCTCCTCCGGATCGAGGTCGTACCCCTGCGCGCGAGAGAGTCGGAGCTGATCGGTCCGGCAGCCCACGATCCTCTCCAGGACGTGGGCGTACTCGCCGTACGTGGGGTCCGGCAGCAGGACGCGGGAAGCCGGCGTCAGCCAATGCCGGAAGGCCAGGAAGACCAGGCTGGACGAGCCCGCGCCCAGGACCAGGGATTCGGGAGGCACGCCCCGGACCTCGGCGATGGCGCGGGCGAGGCCGCGGCCGTCCGTGGGCGGCGACGTCCGCAGCGCCCAGGGGAGGTGCTCGGAGATCGCCCGCAGGGCCTCCGGCGCCGGAGGGAACCAAGCGTCCAGGACGTCGGCGTTGACGATCTCGTCCTTCCGCTCCAGGGTCTCGAAGGTTTCGCCGATGGCTTCGAAGAAGGCGCCGCCGTGGAAGCAGGCCTCCTCCTGGAACGGCACGCCGAGCTTCCAGTCCACGCCGCGGCGGAGCTTGCGGAGCAGGGGAGCGAAGCGGGCCGCCGACGTCCGCAGGCGGGCCATGGTCGCGGTCATCAGCTCGTAGACGACCTGTCCGGACTGGGCGCGCGGACCGAGGGGCCGCAGCCCGGCCTTGCGGTAGAAGCCCAGCAGCTCGCGGCGGCCGATGGCCACCACCCGCGTCCCGCCTCGCGACTCGGCCAGCCGGAAGGCGGCGTACATGAGCAGGAACGCCAGCGCCCGCCCCCGGCTCCGCGGCGGCACGGTCAGCAGCCGGACCTCCCAGAGCCCGTCGTCGAAGGGGAAGGGGATCTCCTCGCGGGAGAAATACTTGTCGACGGAGTAGCGGCCCTGGCCCGGAGGCGTCAGGCTGACGAAGCCGGCGATCTCCCCGTTTTCCGCCGCCACCACATACTCGTTGTAGTCATCCAGGGGATCGCTGAGCCGCTCCTCCGCGTTGAGGGCGTGCTGTCCAAGCTCGGCGGCGTAGACCGCGTGGCGCATCCGGTAGATGGCCTCGCGTTCACCGCCCTCCGCGAGTGCCAGCCGGATGCGGTTCATGGGGAAGATGATACTGTGAGCCAGGATTTTCCCGGAGGATTGGAATGGATGCCTGGTTGAAGGAAGCCGTCTGGAACCAGCTCGGCGCCGCGATCGACACGCTCGAGAACACCGTGCGCGCCTGCCCCGAGGAGCTGTGGGGCGACCGTTCGCGGGAACCGGAATATTGGTACCTGGTCTTTCACACCCTTTTCTTTCTCGACTACTATCTCGCCGATTCCCCGGACGGCTTCGCTCCTCCCGCTCCTTTCACCCTGGACGAGCTGGACCCGGCGGGAGTGCTTCCCGAGCGGGTCTACACCCGGGACGAGCTTCTGACCTATCTCGAATTCGGACGCAGGAAGGCCCGGGCGGTGATCGCGGGGATGACCGACGAGCAGGCCGGGGAGTCCCGCCTCGAGGGCAGCCTTCTGGAACAGCTCCTCTACGTCATGCGGCACGTCCAGCACCACGCCGCGCAGCTCAACCTCATCCTGCGGCGGGAGACCGGTTCCGCCACCCGATGGGTCAAGAAGGCGAAGGACGATTTGTGACCGATACCTTTCGCAACTGAGGGACGCGCTCCAGCGAGGGCGCGTCTCTCGGGTCCGCTTCCACCGTGGCGCCGGGGGCGGGAAAGCGGTAGTACTTGCCGGAGACGGGACCGGCGACGGTCAGAGCCGTCTCTCCGGTATACCGGAAGAAGTGGCGCTCCGGGCCGTGGCCTCCGGAGCCTGCAAGCTGCGCTCGTTGCTTTCCACAACAGGACATGAAGGGACCTCCGTGAGCTTTCCTGTTCGTTCCGCGAAAAGGCTCCCTCCCCGGCGCGGAGCCGGAGAGGGAGCGCTCTGAAAGGGTTTACGGCTGGCGCAGGCAGAACCCGACGGCCACCTGGTTGTAGTGGCCGTGGCAGGCGTCGCCGACGAGCGCGCGGTCCCAGGAGTGCAGGACGATGGTGTAGCCACAGGGGGTCATACCCGTCGTGTCGAGCGTCCAGGTCACGTCGCCACCGGTGCCGCCGGTGTTCGTGCCGTCATAGGAAATCGCGGACGGGCTGATGTCGTTGATGGGCTGTGGAATCCCGCCGATGCTGATCGGGACCACGGCGATGCCCAGCGATCCGAAGTAGTGGTCCGTCACACTGAATTTTCCCGTGACCGTCATGCCCACCGTGACGTCGCCGCAGTCGCCGACCGGCGGATCGACGCTCAGCGTGAGCTCCGGCCGCTTGATGGTGAAAGGATCGCCGTTGGCGTCGAGCTCGGTGTGCAGATAGCCGTTGTAGAGATATACCCGCTGGGTCTGGCTGGGCGTGGCCATCGGCACATAGGCCGCGCCGTTCCAGACGAAGCCCTTGACCTCGATGTCGTAGGCGCCGTCCTCGAACCCGTCCGCCTCCCAGACGGCGAGCATCCGCGGATTGACCGCCTGCACGACGCCCTCGCGGTAGAGGTAGTACTGCGCGCCGCCGATCGTCTGGATCTCCTGGCGGAACGTGACGGCCGGGTCTCCGGCGGGCGGGCTCACCGGGAAGATCGCGATGTAGAACGGGTTGGTGAGCTGCGACGGGGCCGCCGCCGATCCCACTTTGTGGACGAAGACCTGGTAGGCCGGCGGATGCTGGCCCGCGAGGATGTCTCCGGTGGCGGGATCGAAGTACGAGTCGGACTTCACCGTGAAGTCGCCCTCGATGTAGAGAGGACCGCCGAACGGAGAATCGTTTCCATCGTGGCAGTCGCCGGCGATCTCGGAGGCCTGCGCGAAGCCGGAGCCGTCGATCTTCGTCACGGTGACCCGGTTGATCCGCATGATGCGCGCGCGCTGATCTCCGGGCAGGACCGCGGTGATGATGGGCTGGATGTGGGTGTCCACCACGTTGCCCCAGACGGGATCGAAGTCGGGACCGGTGGGCGGCGTCTGCCAGGAAAGGATCGCGCGCAGCCGCAGGCCCGTGATGTCGCCGCAGAGGCGTTCGGGGAGGTTCGCGCCGCGGAAGACCGCGTAGCGCACGGGCCTCTCTTCCGACACGGCGTCGAGGTCGTGGACGTTCACCTGCGCGGAGCCCAGCGAATGCCAGGCGCCGTCGTAAAAGGCCCAGAATCCCACGTATTCCGTGCTGCCCGGCTCGCACAGGTCGCCCGAGTAGCCGCTAGTCCTCTTGACCGAGATGACGCCGCTCAACATGCGCGTCTCCGGGTTGTAGCCGACGCAGTCGAGCTCTTCGTAGGTCCTGTCCCCCTTGGTGGCGATGAGGCTGTCCACGATCTTCGCGATGTCGGCGATGGAATTGAGGATGGAGGAGCCGGAGAGCGGCTGGAGCCCCTGCGGCTGAGCGGCCTGCGCGCCGACCGCTTTCGCGAGCGTCGTGGCGCTCAGAGGGCTCTTGAGGAGCTTCTGCGCCTCGGTGAAGCCGAAGCGGTGGCCCGGCACGTCCTTGCCTTCGTACTTCTTCTTGAGCGCCGCGTACGGGGGAGGCGGCGGCGCCGGCTTGGGATTGATCGTCGCCTGGAGATCCACCAGATTGAGGACGGAGGGATCGATCGTCAGCAACTGGTCCGCGATCAGCTCCTTGATGGGGACGAGGTGGAGCCAGCGGGGAGCGATCTGCACTCTCACGTCGAGCACGTTGCCCCAGACCGGAATCCAGTCGGGATTGCCGGCGGGCGGCTCCACATTCCAGGAGAGGATGCCGCGGACCTCGACGATGTTCTCCACCGTGCAATACTTCCGCGCTTCGTCCATCTCCATCTCGACGCTGTAGCTCACCGGCAGCGGGCTGCCCGGCGGCAGGTCGTAGCTGGTGAACGTGGCGACGCCGAGGTCGTGCCATCCGCCGGGCCGCCGGACGAAGAAGCGGACGTACTCGATCGAGCCGTCCGTACAGGTCCCGCCGCCATAGCCGCCGTGGCGCTTGATGTTGACCACCGCCTGGAGCTTCTCGGCTTCGGGGTGCAGTCCGATGCACGTGAGCTCTTCATACGCGGTGCTCTGGCTCAAGGCTTTGACGACAGGAAATCCCGCCTCGGGCAGGTTGCCGAAAAAGTTGGGATTCTTGAGGATCAAGGCCTTGAAGTTCGCCCGCTCTTCCTCGATCTCCACGGCTGGCCTCGCGAGCTGCTGGTGCCGCTCGTGTTCGCCGCCGCGCTCATCGGTCTTGTCTGCCATGTCTGGACCTCCTTGGTTTTCCGTGCGCTGTGAACACGGTCTTGAAGGTCTTCGCGGCGGGCGGGGGATTTCTGACGGATCAGAAAAAGAAAAAGTCCCGCCTGGCTGGAAACGCCAGGCGGGACCTGCCGAAGCTCGGCGGATTCAGTTATAAGGCGGCGGATCCTTGACGCAGGTCGCGCAAGGGGGAACCTCAGGCTGGGGGTAGAGCCATGGCTGGCAGGAGCCCAGCAAAATCGTGACATCGTCCTGGCCGTCGCTCGCGGGTTCCTCCGGCTCCCATTCTTTACAGTCCCGCACGGGGCAGGAGGCATAGGGAGGAGGGTTCCTCTGGCAGGCCGCCGCGAGCGCTCTGCAGAGCGAAATTCTGTGGACCTCCGGGAACGGAGCGCTTGGCGGGGCGCTCGCGCCGGCCCAGAAATCCGGCTTGAGCTTCTTCAGGGGATCTCCGCTTTCGGCAAGGAGCTCCATGACTCCGTGGGAGTCGAGCTCGGGACGGGTATCCCACACGATCGCGGCGATCGACGAGACGACCGCGGTCGCCACCGAGCTGCCGGTGAGCTTCGCCGTAGGGATTGCAGGATCGAGGGAGGGCACTACGGCGTCCTCGCCGTAGGCGGCTCGGGGCGGCATGCCGCCTGGACGGGCATTGAGCAGAGGAGTGCCATCGGTCCGCACCCCGCCCACGCCATAGAGGAGCGGCGGCTGCCTCTCCCGGATCCTGCCGCAACTCGCCTCCCGCGCCTCGCCGCGCTCCCACGCGGCCGGCAGGAGCGGCCCGGTGTTCGCGCAAGGCTCGCGCTTCCGATTGCCCGCCGCCGCCAGCACCAGGACGTCGAACTCGGCCGCGTACTGCAGGGCGCGATAGATCGCCTGTGTACCGGCCTGCATCTCTCCGATCTGCGCTGCGTCGAGGCCGCTGAACAGATCGCCGTCCCAGGCCATGGACAGGTTGAGCACGAGGTGCCGTTGCGCTTTCGTTTCCCGCCAGTCATCCACCTCGTCGCGGATCGCTTGGGCGAGATCGCTCTGCATGCCGAGAAAGCCGCCCCGATCCATGTCGACCTTGTAGTGCTTGGGGCTCTTCGGGTCGAATTCGAGGATCGGCAGCGCCAGCCGGGTCGTGATCTGCGCGGCGCAGTGCTCCTGCGGCCCCGAAGTGCAGACCAGTTCCCTGGCGATGTGGGCCAGGGCATGGCCGTGGGGCGAGTTGCCGGATTCTCCCGGCGCTCCCATGCCGGTGGGCTGGGTGTCCAGGAATGCCAGACGCACGCCGAGCCGATCGTTGATCTCGAGAGGCTCCTCCGGCTTGCCGGCCTGGGCGAGGAATCTTTCAGCAAGAGATTTCCAGTTCTCGGGCGCCGGCTCCGGCGTGGTGGCGACCGCGAGCGCCGCGCAATCCCGATCGAACCGCACCAGATCGTCGTTCACCGCCGGCGGGAAGGGAACTTTCTTCAGACCCTTCTTCGGGTTGGCGAGCTCGTACACGCAGAAGCGGTTGAGCTCCTGGATCGTTTCGAGGCTGGCGACCTCTTCGGGTTTCTTCACATCTCCCACGCAAATCTCCCGCTGTTGCGCCGGGGCGATCTGCGGGAACAGGGGGCGTACGGTCCAGCCCGGGACGTCCGGGCAGCGGGTTCCGGCCCGGCTGATCCCGATCCAGCGCCACTCGGCGCAGGCCCTCCCGGTATCCGGAGCCGCGGGTCCCGGCGGCCGAATCGTCGTGCAGGCGCTCAGCCCGAGAGCCATCCAGGAAGCCATCCAGAAGAGATGCCTTCTGTTCATGCCTGTATCTCCTCAAGTTAGGACGCCCTGGGCCAGAGGGAGGCGTTCGGGCGTCAAAGAGCGTTTCGCCGCCGGAGCGCGATTTCTGACAGAGCCCGCGATGGAACGGCGGGAGCCGGGGCTCAGGGCTCGAACAGCCGGAAGGCCTGCCAGTCCGCCTTCGGATTCCGCTGCCGCCAGGAGAGCTGGGCGCGCTGGAGCGCCACCGCGAGGTCCGGCTCACGATCCCACTGCCGGTAGAGGTCGGCGAAGAACTCGGGCGGCACGGCGCGGTCATTGGTCTTCCGGGTGGAGGCGACGACGGCGCGCGATCCCGCGAGGAGGAAGGCGTGGGCCAGGCCGAGACTCTCGACGGGAGTTTCGTTGGACGAGCGGCCGGTCTCGCATCCGGAGAGGACGACCCAGGGGGGGACCTGTTGCCGGAGCGTCAGGATGTCGCCGAGGGTCAAGCGGGTCTCCTCGGCGAGGAGCAGGCCGCTCTCCCAGCCGCCGAAGCCGGAGAAGGTGCCGTGGCCGGCGTAGTGGAGGAGATCGGCGGTGGCGAAGCCGCGCAGCACGGCGTTCGGGGAAGCCGCCTTGTGCTTCAACTCCTCCGTGCGCCAGGGCGGAGAGCCGGATTTCAGGATCCGCCCGATCTCCTGGCTTTCCCGGAGGGCTCCCGGCAGGTCTTCCCGGGGATCCGCCACCAGCAGCGCGTGCCGCCCCGGAGACCGCTCGGGTCTCGCGGAGACGGGAAGATCCAGTCCATAGACCACGGGGCTCGACGCCAGGAGGACGTCTTCCGCGAACGGCAACGCGTGGAAGTCGACGCTCTCCAGAAGGCCGCTGGGCAGAATCCGGATGCGCCGGGCTCTCTGGATCGCGGCGCGGAAAGGGTTCAGCAACTGCCCGGCCAGCTCCGCGGGCCGGGACAGCGATTCCTGGGAGAGCTTGAAGCGGTGCGTCGCGATGCCTCCTTCGTCCGCGGCGAATCCGACCCAGCCGTCCGGGACGGGATGGTAGGCGAGGATGAGCTCGCCCGGATCCGGCGGCGGCTCCTCTCCTGGCGAATCTCCAAGGCTTCCGAAAGCCAGGAAGGCCTTGTCCAGCTCCTTCTGCAAGGCCTGCGCTGCGGCCGTCCTCGCGGCCCGATCGCGCTCCACCCGGTCCTTGGGCAGCTTCCATTCGTCCCTGGCGCGCTCTTCCAGGTGCGCGCGCTTTTTCTCGTAATCCGCCGCGAAGCTCTCCCAGGCGGCCCGCCGTTCCGGTGTCACGCTCGCCATGAGGTCGCCCCGCTCCATCTGCCGGAGCATTCGCGACCGGCTCTGGCGGGCCACGGCCAGCGCCCGCGCCGTCTGTCCCTGTCTCAGAAGCAGGTCGACGTGCAGGTTCACCAGGGCCTGGCGCGTCGCCATGAACGTTTCCCGCCCCTCGTGGAGAGGAATCTGAAGGCTCTGCTGATCGAGCAGGATCTCGGCGTCGCGAAGGGTCTCCAGAGCCGCCGTCCACTCCCCCAGAGCCTCCTGCGAGAGCGCCTTCCCGAACGCGGCCCGCAGCCTGCCGTCGGGAGAGCCTGTCGTCACCGCAAGCTCCTGAAGCTCGTTGAACCGGCGCAGCGCGTCCAGGGGCCGTCTCTCGCGCAGAGCGATCCGCGCGTTCAGATCGAGCCACCAGAGCTTCTGGGGAATGGGGAGATCGGGATCCCAGGCCTCGGCAAGGAGGGCCTCGGCTTGCGGCAGGCGGCCCTCCTGCAGGTGAGCCAGCGCCAGATTGATCAGGGTGTTCGTTCTCTTGGCGGGCGTCAAGGCGTCGCAGGCTTCATAGATCTCGATCGTCTGCTCGAGAAGATGCGTGGGGTCCGCGAATTCTTCACCCGCCTCGCGAGCCAACAGCGTGGACCATGCCTGATTGTTGAAGAGATCGGCTTTGCCGCAGGAATCCAGGGAATCCGCTGTCTGCCGCAACTCGTCGAACAGCCGGGCGGACTCGCCGGAGCGGCCCAGCCCCAGCAGGAGCAGGGCCAACTGGTGTCGGGCCGTCGAGAGGGAGCCGCTCATCTCCAGGCGCTGCGTGATCTCCACGGCCTGATGGATTTCCGCCAGCGCCGAGCGGTAATCGCCTTCCCTCTCGGCGAGCATGCTGCGGTGCAAGCTCACGATGTAAAGAGCTTCAGCGGGCGCCTTCGGCGGCAGGCGGAGGCCGTCCAGCGTCCTCCGCAGCGCCGCGAGCTGGCGGTTCTCGACCTGGCGTCGCAGGTCAGGCGATTTTCCCTGGACCTCGCCCAGGATGTCGTGGGATGCGCCCTGCCGATCAGCGAGGGGTAAGGACCAGGACCTCTCTCCGTCCGGCGTCTCGGCGAGCACGTAGAGCCTTCCAGCTCCCTCGGGGAGAGCCACGGAGAAAGCCTGGCCGTCCCCCTTCCTGACAGGCACGATTCGTTCCTTGTCGGCCCGGATCTCGATCCGCGCGTCCGGCGGCGCTCCGATCCAGAGGCGCAGTCTCCGGCTGTCGCCGGGCACGCACTCCGAGCCGGGCACCAGCAAGGCTTTGCAGCCCCGGTAAAACACTTCCAACTCTCTCCTGGGAACATAGGAGCTGTCCGCCGCGATCCCCAGGAAGAGGAGCAGGAGGACCCCCAGAAGAAAGCGGAAAGAGGTCATGGCGGAAGGCCTCCGGATTGGATCCGGACTTTTCGCGATACGGCGACCCAGTCTCTTTGCCGGACCCGATCCGTCGTCAGGAGGCGCCGCAGATGGTCCATGTCCGGCATTTCGCCCTCGCGTCCGAGGACGACCCAGAGAGTCCAGGTTCCCGGGCCGACGTCGCGAGCGGTCACCGTCTCGATCTTGACCGCCCCGCCAGGATCCCACAGGGTCTTCAGGACCTGCAACGAGCCAAGCTCCTGACCCCTGGAGAGAAAGCAGAACGCCTGGAGATCCTCGACGTCGTCCGCGCGGGTCTCCGGACTGACGGTCACTTCGAAAGGACGGCCCGGCTCGACCACCGGGAGCTCCGTTGCGGACGGCTCGCCCCGGAACGAGCTGACGCCGGAGACCTCTGGAGCCGCGTACTCGGAGACCGGCGCCGGCGGAATCAGAGCCGTCACGAGCAGGGCCGCCGCCGCCGCCGCGAGCGAGCCCCAGCCGGCCCACCGGGCGGCGCGTCCGCGAAAGGGCAGCGGCTTCGCCGGCCTTTCCCCGGTCCCGGCCGCAGGAGCCGCCAGCCCCTGCTCGCGGATCGCCCTGGCGACGCGGGCGTGGAAGTCGGGACCGAGGGGGCGGAAGGCTTCGTAGGCCTCGCGGGCTTCCTCGGAGGTCTCGGCCAGGGCGCGCAGCTCCGCTTCTTCCTCCGGTGAAAGATCCCCGCTGCTCAGGCGGTCCCAGCGTTCGTCGAGCCGGTTCCGCTCTGCGTCCTGTTTCTCCCGATTTACTTTCGCCAGTTCCCTAAGCCACGGATCCATACTCTTATACCTCTGCCCCTCAAGGTCTTCGCGTCTCGGGTCAGCTTTCTGACATCTCGTCGAGCAGCCGGCGGCACAGCTTGCGCAACCGGCTTTTCCACTGGTAGACGGCATCGGGGCTCATGCTGGTCTCCCGGGCCACCTCCTCGGGCGTCAGCTCACGCAGGAAGAGGAGATCGAAAAGATGCCGGCCGAGGGGGCTCAGCTCCTCGGTGAGGCGGTCCAGGAGGAGCCCGAGCTCCTCGCGGGAGGCGGCGATCTCCTCGGGACCGCTGTCCGGGGAAGGCTGGTTGTCGAACTCCTCGGGAAGGGTGGGATCCTCCCGCCACGGGCTCCGCTTGCCGCGCAGGATCGAGGCCGTCCGCCGCTCCGCGACGTATCCGACGAAGTTGAGGAGGCTCAGGCCCCGCTCCGGCTGCCAGCTCCGCAGCACCTTGCCGCCGCCGGCGAACAAGCCGAGGAAGACCTCCTGGGTGAAGTCTTCCACCTCCTGCCGGATGCAGCGCCCGGCCGCCGCTCCCGTGCGCCGGAGGAGGATGCGAGTCACCCGGCTCTGGATGACGGGTGTCAGCTTCTTGATGAGCTGGGTGAGCGCGGGCTCCTCTCCGGCCAGCGCCCTCTCCACGTCGTCGCGTGTCACCTCGTCGGGCATTCTTGTGTGCTTTCTAGTACTTTCGAGGATCTTCTGATTATAGGCGCAACCGGGCGGGATGGGCTCCCGCGGTTGACCGCCTCCCCGGGCGGGACGTAGCATGCTGTAAGTAGCTGTCGCCGATAGCTTTAACAGTCGGATCCCGGCGAGGAACAGCGATGCGGATGGAACGTTCGGAGCCCATTCTCCCGGCGCGGGACCTCGAGGAGACGCGCGCCTTTTACGAGCAGCTCGGCTTTGTCTCCTGGCATGGGGGACGAGGAGCCTGGGGGTACGACATCGTCTCCCGCGGGCACCTCGTGGTTCATTTCTTCGCCGAGCCGGGCTTGGCGCCCGGCGAGAACGAGACGAGCTGCTACTGGCGGGTGAAAGACGCGGACCGGTTCTATCAGGAGCTCGCCCGACTCGGCCTGCCCTCGGAAGGCATACCGCGGCTCACCGCGCCGGTGGACCAGCCCTGGGGGATGCGTGAATTCACGCTGGTCGATCCATCCGGCAACCTGGTCCGGATCGGCCACGATCTCGACGCCGGCGCCGCGTACGTCCCGCGGGAATCCGGGGTCTGACTCACACCTTCACGTACGTCGTCTCGCGGTGGGACGTCCCCTTCTGGGTCCGCCGCACCCAGCCGTAGGAGATCAGCCGGCGCAGGATGGTGGACATGACCCGGGGATCGGCGGGGTGGGGGAGGCCTTTGTAGCGCTGGTCCATCATCTTCGCCAGACTGGTCGGGGTGATGAGCGTGCCGCTCGGCAGGCCCTCGATCACGCGGTCCGCCAGCCGGCTCCAGACCAGGGGCTTGCCGGGAGGGAGGATCTCCTGGGGCTTCTCCTTCGGCGGTTCCGGAACGGGCGGGGAGTAGCGGGCGGCCAGCGGCACCGCCGCTTCGGCCGAGCTCCTGAGCGCCTCGTAATGACGGGACAGGTCCGCGAGCTCGGCGGCGTTTGCCTCCCGCTGCTCCCGATGGGCCGCCTCTTCCCGGGCGTGATAGGCCTCCTTCTCCCGGCAGACCTCCATCTGCGCCTCCAGGTTGGCGAGGATCTGCTGCAAAGTCTGTCCGTCTGACACGAAGAGCCCTCCTTTGACGCAAAGCGTCCCCGCTTCGCGTCACCCCGTCTTACTACGCGTCACCTCGGCTTGTTTTGCGACACGGCATTCTACTACGCGCCACGCGGCCCCGCTACGCGTCACCCCAAACCACTACGCGCCATCCAGAATGACTACGCGTCATCCAGGACTACTTTGCGCCACCCCAAACCACTACGCGTCACCTCATCTTGCTACGCGTCACCCCAATTCACTACGCGCCATCCCAAACGACTATGCGTCACCCCAAACTACTACGCGCCACCTGAAACCAGTACGCGTCACCCAGGATTACTACGCGCCATCCAGAATTGTTACGCGTCACCCCAAACCACTATGCGTCACCCAGAACCAGTACGCGCCATGGAATCCTGTGTTGACGCGTACAATTCCACTACGCGTCACCAAATTCCGCTTCGCGTCAATCTGGCGGGAGAGATGCCGGTCTGGGATTACTACGCGTCAGATAAGCCTGGGTGAGGCTTTGCAGGACTGGGAGCGGCGGCCGATGTCTGTGAGGCCCCGCTCAGGGCTTCTCCAGGCGAAGCCAGAATTGGGGCGGACTCGCAGACCCGTATAGGTCCCTGCCCCGTATAGGTCCCTGCCGGGTTTGTGGCCGGAAGGAGTCTTAGACGGCGTTGTTCGCGCGGTTGACGGAATCTTGGACCGGGCTTAGCATGAGGTAAGTAGTTGTGGCCGAAGGATCTTGGCTGCCTGGAACTGATAGTGGAGTAGATAAGGATGAGGTAAATTGGGGAGGATAAGCTTCCGCGGATAAGTTGACTTTTGCCCGGTGATTCTGCGGTTGATAGAGAAAACATGAGCGTTGACTACCGAGGAGTGAGTCCCTTCATAAACTACCTTCCACTAGACCTGTTTCACGGGTTTGTCGGGCGGGGGAGGGAACTCGATTCTCTTCGCAGCGCATTCCTCGGGGGAGTGCGAGGAATACAAGTCGTGGGGCCGGCCGGTTCCGGAAAGACGTCGTTGGCGCGAGTGTTTGCCGACCGGTTCAAAAAGCAGTTCCCAGGCGGTGTTAGCGCCACAAACGCATCTTGGGCAAAGAGCCCTGATGCTCTTTTCCATGTCCTCCCGGATGTGGTCGGTCTAGGACCAAAGCTGCTTGTCGTAGACGACGCGGAAGCGCTCGACGAACTCGGGATCCACCAGCTTCAGGTCGCCTTGCAGCGCGATCCTCAGCTACGCCTGTTGGTGACATCGCGGCGGCCTCTACCTCTAAGTGCCGATTTTAGGCAGCTAGCGCTCGAAGGACTCAGCAGTACAGAATTCGAAGAGCTGCTTCGGCTCAGGAACGCGTTCGAACATGGCCGATTTGACGAGCAACTCGTTGAGCAGTTGTTCCACGTGGCCGGGGGAAACGCTCTCCTGGCGGATCTGGCCGTGGCTGCTGTTCAACAGGGAGTTGTCGGCTCTTGGGCGGAGCTATTCGATCATCTACGCACCTTTCGGGTGCCCGGCGTTCTGGGACCCGATGGTCGACCGATTGACATCCAGTCGGAGGAATACCGGCAAGTCGTCATCGACGTCACCGCAGCGAACGATGAGGTTCTGCGGCTACTCCAGAAGGAGCCAGGCTTGGCGTGGCGACTTCCACCACGCAGATTCGAAGAGATCGTGGCTGAGATTCTCAATAGACAGGGCTACCAAATAGAACTCACCCCGGCATCCAGAGACGGCGGCTTCGACATCTACGCGGCTCGGCAGGATGGCCTTGGCAAGTTCCTGTACTTGGTCGAGTGCAAGCGATATGTGCCGCCGAACAAAGTTGGAGTCGAAATCGTTCGCTCGCTATACGGTGTCATCCAAACCCAACGAGCGACTGCAGGGGCGATCGTGACGACGTCGTTCTTCACCAACGGGGCCCAGGAATTTCAGCGACAGGTGCAGCACCAACTGCACCTTCACGACTACCTGGTACTACAGAGGTGGATCAAGGACTTTCCAATCACGCGCATGGAGGCAACCTAACAATAGCATGCAGCGGACGGCGCTGCGCACAACTGCGGCGGCGACACTCCGGTCCATATTGGAGCAGGGGTCATGCTTACCGAAGCCGAAACATGGTCCTTCGGTTTCCGCCGCTATGCCTTTGTAGGCTACGCTGGAGCTACAGATCCAGTGATTCCTCCGCCACAGTGGCGTACTACAACCGAGAGATAGACTCTCTCAGAAAGGATGAGAAACATGCCTGAGAGCCAGAACCCCGAAGTAGAAGTCGAGACCCTCAACGACGAAGTTCTCGACTCGGTTAGCGGCGGGAGCGAAGACGTGCCGGTACAGGAGCCTAACACCCTGGTACGGGAACCTAACACCCTGGATTAAGCTCAGGGGAAAATAGTTCCAGCGGATCATGAGCCAGGCGCCCGGAGGCTCGGTAAGCCCCATGGCTATCCCCTTCCAGGCGCCTGACATGCCGGAGTTGGAGGATGACCGAGAAAGACTTTAGCGATCTGGCTGCGGATATTGATCGGCTACGCGAGAGCGTTGTCCAGCTTCAGCGCCGTGCTGTCGCGCAGATCGGCGGACGGCGCCGCTCGGAGCCGCCTTTGGACTCCTCGGTGAAGACTCCCGTCTCGCTCCTTCGCTGGCAATGGTCCAGAGACGCCGCCACTCTCGTCCCGGGCTCGACTGAATTCCACCTGTTCGAACGCGAGAGGAACCCGAACGGCCCGCCATACTGGCTGCCTGACGTCCCCGTTCATGGTTACTTCGATTGCATTGGCGGCGCTTTCCTCGCGCTCTACCGGACGCCCGATGACGACAGCATCCTCTGGTTTCAACTCGACGGTCACCAGATCGCTCTTACAGAGGCCGTCTCGAGCAAGTTCAGCCCGCTCTTTGCCGACGACGAGCCACGGCTCGAAAGTGCCGACGTCGAGCGCCGGTTCCAGCTCTTTGAAGGCGATACCCTTCTTGTCGACCACTCGTATCGTCTCGACGACCGCGAGAAGCGGCTGTACTTCGGCATCGATCCCTTCCCGAGCTGGCCTGACGAAGAGGCGAGCTACGACCTCTTCTACTTCCTCCACCAGATTCTCCAGGCCGCCCGCCTGAGCGGTGTCTTCAAGGCTCCGCCGCAGCGCTGAGGTGCGCGGGCTCGTGCGATGGTGTTCCGAGCCTGCCTGGCATAGAATCATCTCCTTTCCGCACGTTCCGAAAGGAGAGAGACCATGAAGAAAGTCCCCGTCTTCCTCGCCCTGCTCCTTCTCTGTGCCGCGTCCGCTTTCGCGGACTGCAGTACCCTGACGAACATCACCGAGGTCGTGCCGGCGCTCCACGTGGGGGAGACCGTGCACTTCGACTTCGAGTTCATCGGCGGGACGGAGCCGTACCACTACGCGCTCGTCGCCGGCGAGCTGCCGCCGGGCGTCAATCTCACCGGCTCCGGCGGTCTGCGCGGCAAGGTGAAGGGGGCCGGCTTTTTCGACGCCTTCGTCCAGGTGACCGACGCCGCCGGCTGCACGCTCACCGTCGCCTACAACATCCAGGTGGAGTGACGTCCGCCGGAGGACTGGGAGAGGCAGCCGATCTCGATTAGACGCATCACCTTGGAGGGCACTATGTGGATCTTTTTCGCGCTGGTCCTGACCGCGTTCTCCCAGACGACAGAACAATCCACCGCGGCGGAGCAGCCAGGCGCGCCTCCTGCCGCGGAGAGCTCCTATTCCAAGAAGGAGCGGATCGCGTTGTGCAAGAAGAAGCAGAACGTTCCCCGCGGGCCTTCGGAACCTCAACCGCTGACGATCGAAGGGGAGGTCGTTCGGCCCACGATCCTCCATCAAGTGAAACCTGTACACGCCTCTCCCCCGGCCCCCGGTACCGTCATCCTGCAGATCGTCGTCGATGAGGATGGATGCGTGCGGGATCCGAGCATCCTGCAAGGGGTCAACAAGTACCGGGCCGCGGCGGACCTGAAGGCGGTCCGGCAATGGGTTTTCCTGCCGGCGACCCTCGACGGCAAGCCGGTCAGCGTCACCTATGTCCTTACGGTCAAAGTGTCAAGGGGATACGGGCCGCCTCCTGAACAGCTTTTGGAGCAAGGCGCGGGGTGGACCCGTCCCGCCGACAGCCAGGATGAAGTTTTTGTGTTCAACATCTATAGAACTGGCAGCGAGTCGCTGCCGCGGACGCTCGAGGGCTGTGACTACTTGGGCTCTGTCTCGGCGACGGTTCCCGGAATCGATACGTCACAGAGTATCGGGCTCTTCAATCCTGGTGCGGTGCTACCCACGATCAAGGCTCGTGCCGCGCGCAAATCAGCAAACACCGTCGTGGTGTCCTTTGTCCCGGGAGCGTCGGAGTATGGACGCAGCACATTGCGCGGCACTGCCTTTCGCTGCGGGGACCAGTCATTGCCGCCGGAGCTCGGTGAGCCGCTCCGATGACAGCGCGCCTCTCAGCCCGGCCCACCGCACGCTCAGCGTCGCCCGCGACGTCCAGGTGGAGTGACGTCCGCCGGCGCGGCTCTGTCGGAGGACCCACACCGGAAATCCGCGTCCGCCTTCCGCTCCGTATCATTCCTGGGTACTTGTGGAGGGTCCGGCTATGAAGAAGCTCGCTCTCGCAGTCTTCGCCGTCTTCGTCCTCGTAGGGCTGCCGGCTGTCGCCTCGACGCCGACGCCGGGCGGCAACGCCTGGGACACCAGCGATCCCGCGACGGCGGTGACGCGCACCGTCGAGGCGCGGATCGTGGAGGTCCGGGAGAACCGGACGCTCGTCGTGGTCGACAAGGACGAGCGCCAGCACGTGATTCAGCTCTCCGAGAAGGTCGAGATCCGGGCGCAGTCCAAGAAGGACTTCGACGGTCTGAAGAAGCTCGACTTCGGACATCTGCGCGAGGGGCACCGCCTCAAGCTGACGTTCTACGCCGACAGCGGCCAGCTCGTCCGCATCCAGGTCCAGAAGGCCGACAAGGTAGGCTGAGCGGAGCGCCGTGGCCCGGCTGCGCGGGTGGTTCCTCGCGGGTCTGGGCCTCGCCTCGGCCGCCGCCTGGGCCTGGCTGGCCCGAGGGTTCCCGGCCACCAGCTCGCGCCGGGACGTCCTGACCTTCCTCGCGGTCATCGCCGTCCTCTTCCTCTTTTCGACGGTGGCCCTGCCCGTGGCCCGTCGCCTGCCACCGCGGGCGGCCCTGCGCCAGATCCTCCTCTTCGCGGCGCTCTTCCGGATCCTCCTCCTCTTCGCCGGCCTGCCTCCGGGGGAGCCGTTGCGCGACGACCTCGCCGGCCGGCGCGTCGCGTACTCCCGCTTCCTCCTCTATGACGACGACGTCTGGCGCTACCTCTGGGACGGCTACGTCGTCTCCGCCGGGCTCGACCCCTACGCCCGCAGTCCCCAGGAGATCCGCGACCGGTACGACGACGGCGCCGCGGCCCCGGCGGAGGAGGCGATCCTGGACGGCCCGCTCGCCTTCGACGTGCTGGACAACGTCCGTTTCTCCTCCTACCGCACGGTCTATCCGCCGCTGGCGCAGCTCACTTTCGGGCTGACGAATCGCCTGGCGCCCGGGAGCGTCTTCGTCTGGAAGCTCCTGGTGGCGCTCTTCGACTTCGGGACCTGCCTGCTGCTGGCGCGGCTGCTGGTCCGTCTCGGCCGGGGTCCCGAAGCCTGCGTGCTCTACGCCTGGAGCCCGCTGGCGGTCAAGGAGCTTGCCGGCTCGGGGCACGTGGACGCGGTGATGATCTTCTTCCTGGTCCTGGCCGCCGAGCGCATGCTGGCGGGATGGCAGAGGACCGGGCTTGGAGCGTATGCGGCGAGCGTCCTCGCCAAGCTGGGGACCCTGCCGCTGGCGCCGCTCTTCCTGCGCCGCGCCCGGCCCGGGACGTGGTGGGCGCCGGTGGTCGTCGGACTGGCGATCGTCCTGCCGTTCTGGAGAGGCCTGCCCAACCTCGCGTCGGCCCTCGGAGCCTTCGGCGGGGACTGGACGTTCAATCCCGGCCCCTGGCTTCTGATCGCCCGCGCCTTCGATCTCCTCGGCGCCGGCGATCCCGAGGCCGCCGCTCACCTGGTGACGAAGGCGCTCACGCTGATCCTGGTGCTGATCGTCACGTTCCGGGTCCGTCCGTCGGACGACCGGAGCTGGATTCTGGGGATCTTCCTCGCGCTCGCCGGAGTCGTGCTCCTCAACGCGGTGGTGACGCCGTGGTATCTGCTCTGGGTCCTGCCCTTCGCCGTCGCGTCCGGCGTGCGGTCGTGGGAGGTGCTGACGGCGCTGTCTTTCCTCTCGTACCTCGTCTACGCCGAGCACGCGGAGCACGCGTGGTGGTTGTGGGTGGAGTACGGGGGATTCGCGTTGGCGGCGGCGGTGGAGTGGGGGAGGCAAGGGAGAAGTTAGCCAAGGACACCAGGGACACCAAGGACACCAGGGACCTCAAGGACGGCTCCTTTGCCCGTCCTTGTTGTCCTTGAAGTCCTTGGTGTCCCTGGTGTCCTTGGTGTCCTTGGGCTTCTTCTGACAAACCCTCCCCCTCTCCCGGTGAGGGAGGGAGGGAGGGGTCGGGAGAGGGGGCCAGGGGTGAGGGGTCAGGCCCTACGGGCAACCGATGTTCGTCTGCGGCTTCGGGCCGCAGCCCAGGGTGCACTCGAAGTACCAGTTGTTGCAGTAGCCCGCGCAGGTCCTCTCGAAGTTGCAGTCGGAGTAGCAGTAGTTCCGCATCGCCAGGCAGTCGGCCTTGCAGGCGTTCCAGGCGTCGATCGGACCGCAGCTCAGGGTGGTCCCGTTGCAGTTGATGCTGCCCGAGGAGGTGGAGCAGGTTCCGGTGTTGAGGCAGCACTGGAGGGTCGCACCCGAGGAGCAGCTGGCGGTGCAGGTCTGAGAGGCTTCGGCCACCGCCGGGCCGAGGGACAACGCGACAGTCAGAGCGAACAGACATCCTGCCAGCATGAACAGTTTTCTCACGTTGTTGTCTCCTTCGTGTGAACATAGTTGATGCCAAGGAGTATAAGGCAGCTTTAATCATAAAGCGAGACCAGCGCCGCCGTTTTGCAAAATTTCTGTAAATGCGGGCGGGAAACCTCCGGCCGGCGAACCCTCGGGACTTCCCTGCGTAGGAAAGCGGAGTGAGAATAGCCACTGCTTTCTTCTTGGAGGAATTGCTATGAAGCGCACCTTCTCCCGGTTCCTGACGCCGCTGGCCCTGGCCGCCATCCTGGCCGCGCCGGCGTCCGCCCAGTTCGGCGGTTTGACCCTGCCGCCGTCCGGCGACAACCAGTACTCGTCCGTCACCCAGGGCATCGGTCCGGTCCGGATCAACATCACCTACAACAGTCCGGACGTCCACGGTCCCCAGGGCGAGGACCGGCGGGGCAAGATCTGGGGCGGCCTGGTGCCCTTCGGCATGGCCAACCTGGGCTTCGGCTCCTGCGGCGACCAGTGCCCCTGGCGCGGCGGCTCCAACGAGAACACCGTCTTCACGGTCAGCCACGACGTCACGGTCGAGGGCCAGCCCCTGCCGGCGGGCACCTACGGCCTCCACTTCATCCCGGGGGCTGATGAGTGGACCGTGATCTTCTCGAAGAACTCCACTTCCTGGGGCAGCTACTTCTACGATCCCAAGGAGGACGCCCTGCGCGTCAAGGTGAAGCCCGCCAAGGCCGAGTACAACGAGTGGCTCACCTACGAGTTCACCGACCGCAAGCCGGACCGCGCCACGGTCGCCCTCAAGTGGGAGGATCTCCAGGTCCCCTTCACCGTGGCGGTGGACAACATCGCCGACGTCTATTTCGCCCAGATCCGCCGCGAGCTGCGGTCGAGCCCCGGCTTCAACTGGCAGAACTGGAGCTCGGCGGCGCAGTACGCGCTCCAGACCCAGAAGAACCTGGACGAGGGCCTGCGCTGGGCCATGCAGGCGTCCGATCCCCAGCAAGGCGGTCAGGAGAGCTTCACGACGCTCTCGACGCTCTCCGCGCTCCAGGCCGCGAACGGCAAGGCCGCGGATGCCCAGAAGACCATCGAGCGCGCCATCAACCTGCCGGGCACGAGCGCGGTGGAGATCCACCAGTACGGCCGCCAGCTCCAGGCCGCGGGCAAGAACGAGGAGGCCATGAAGGTCTTCGAGATGAACGCGAAGAAGTTCCCCAACCAGTGGCCGGTGAACGTCGGCCTCGCCCGCGGCCACATGGGCCTGGGCCACAAGAAGGAGGCCCTCGCCGCCGCCCAGGCCGCCAAGAGCCAGGCGCCCGACGACGCGGCCCGCAGGAACCTCGATACGCTGATCGGACAGATCGAGGCGATGAAGTAGGTTCTCACCACCCCGGCCTTCCTCTCCCGGCCTTCCCCCCGGCCGGGAGAGGGGCGCACGCCGCTTCGCGGTCCCGCAAGAGGATGAAAGCGGGATTTCGGTGAGCAGGGGCTGTCTGGACCGTGCCTTCAGGCCCGTTCGTAGGTAGCCCCAGGTTTCAACCTGGGGCGGGGAGGCCGGGCCTTGCCGGAGGGCATTGCGGGGACGGAGAGCAGAGCCGCCGCTCCCGCCCCAGGTTGAAACCTGGGGCTACCCACGGTTGTCCCTGAAGGGACGGTCAAGAGAATCCCCTGGGACCGCCGGCGTCCCGCCGGCCTTCTTCCCTTAAAATGGCGGAAATACTTCGATCGTTCTGGTCATTCACCTGCGAGCGACCCCTTCTGGAGGACTGTCATGAGCCTGACCATGCTCGATCTGAACAGCGAGGCGAGAGACCAGCAGACCCTGAACTACAGCACTGAGCCGGTCTCGCCGTTGCCCCGGATCTGGATCGGCTTCGTCCTGGCGTTCGGCTTCCTCGTCGCGGAGATCGTCGAGGCGATGCAGGGCAATGAAACGGCGATCGGGCCCTGGACCCTCCTCGCCTCGGTCGCCGGCTCCTTTTATTGGTTCCATTGCGTCCATCGGTTCCACAGGATCCTGGGCCAGCTCTCTCCGCATGTGGATCAGGAGCCGACCTATCCGGTCACGCCCCGCCAGGCGGTCGGCTACCATTTCATTCCGGTGTTCAACATCTTCTGGCTCTTCAAGTGGCCCATCGAGCTGGTGAAATTCCTGAGCGAGCGGACTTCGGTAAAGATCGCGTCGGGAGGCGGGCTGGGCACCATCCTGTTCTTCTCCGTGCTGACCATGCGCCTGATCGACGGCTTCCTCGGCCTCTCCCTCATGTTCGGCTTCGCCCTCTACCTCTCCCGCAAGCTCCGCCAGGCGGTCGCGGAGCACCAATCGATGCGCGGGGCGGTGGGGGTGTTCGCGTAGGGCTGATCCGCTGTGCTTGCTCAAAAGGCAAGCCCTTGCTGAAGCCTCCTCCCTCGGACGGAGAGATGTGTGTAAGAGGGGAGCTCGCCAAGGCCGGGCTACGGCGTGGCTATGCCTATGGGCACATGCGGCTGGTGGTCCAGCAACTGATCCAACCCATCGATCACCCTCTCCGCCCTCTCCACCACCCGCGCGTCCGGCGGATATACCGCCCCCAGCAACGCGTCCACGTCCTCCCGCATCCCTGCTGGCCGTAGGGCGCACCGTTCTTCCGCGAAGCGGAGCAGCCGCTTCTCGCCGGGGTGCGGCAGGCGGTTGATCGCGAAGAGGATGTCGAACCAGCTCGCCAGCAGCGCCGTCACCCGGTGGTGGACGGCCACCGCGTCCCCTCTCTCGACCGCCCTCGCGATCTGGTGCAGGTAGGAGGAGAGATTGCCGCGGAGGAGGGGATGGTTCTTGGCGACAATCGCCCGGGCCAGCTCCTCGGGATAGGGCCGCCGGGCTTTCTCCTGGAGGGCCGCGAACCAGCCGTGGCGGTCGAAGAGCGCTTGCGAGGTCAGGACGTTGTGCCAGAAGCAGGTGGAGTAGCCCACCGAGGCTTCGTGGCGGTCCAGCACCCTCGCGAGTTGGTCCTCGATCCAGGCCGTCTGCCGGAACATGGCGTCCACGTGGACGCCCGTCTCCGCGTCGATCCATTCGTCCCCGGGCTCGAAGAAGCGGTTGCCGATCTCGGCCCGGCCGCCGGCGGAGCGCTCCACCACCTCCCGGCGGCGGGAGAGCGGGACGGGCTCCCGCGAGTAGACGTAGAGGTCGACGTCCGACGCGGCATCCGAGGCGGCGGTCGTCCGGGAGCCGGCGACGGCCACGGCTTCGACCTCCGGGATCTCCGCGTAGGCGGCGGCGAGGCGTCCGGGAAGAGAGGCGGAGCTCATGGACCGAAATCGTAAGGCAGATTGTAATGAAGTCCTTGTATGATTGACGAATTGAAAGGAGGAAGAGTGTGATGCGAGCCTTTCGAACTGTTCTGACCATCCTCGTCCTGATCCTGGCGGCCCGCGAGGCGGCCGCGCAGATCACCCCCATCGCCGAAGCCCGGAACCTGCCCGCGGGCACCGTGGTCACGGTCGAGGGAGCGGTGACCGTCCCCTCCGGCGACTTCTCCTCGTCGACCTTCGACCAGGGATTCGCGATCCAGGACGACACCGGCGGCATCTACGTGAGCACGAGCGAGAGCTCGGGCCTCAACTTCCATCGCCTGGTGCGGGTCACCGGCGTGGTGGGGAACGACGGCTTCGGCCTCACCGTGCTGCGGCCGGCGTCGCTGGCGGACGTCCAGCCGGTCGGCGGCGCTGTCAACGTCCAGCCGCTGCACGTGGACACCGGCGATGTGAGCGAGGCCACCGAGGGCCTGCTGCTGGAGGTCACCGGCACGGTGACGCGGGTCATCGACGACCTGCCCTTCGGCTACCAGGTCTTCATCGACGACGGCAGCGGCGAGACGCAGGTCTTCATCGCCGCCTCGACCGGCATCAATCCCTTCAACATTCCCTTTGCCCAGCCGGGCTCGCGGATCACCGCCACGGGCTACAGCGGCCAGTTCCTCGCCCAGTACGAGGTCCTGCCGCGCCACCGGGGCGACATCCGGCCGGCGCCGTAGTCAAGACGCGTCCCGCCGGCAACAAACTAAAAAACTAGTAAGTTGCCGGCGGGACGCCGGCGGTCCCAGGGGGGCGTAAACTACAAGGCCATGCGAAACATCACGGTTTTGCTCCTCCTGGCCCTCGCCGTCCCCGTTCACGCCGGTGAAGAAGTCTGGACTCCGGCCGGCCCGCCGGGGGCCAGGGGCCACGCCGGGAACGACCAGATCGTGCTGGACCCGTTCTCGCCTTCGACCCTCTACCTGGTCTACTTCGGGCACGACAGCTCGGGCGCCTGGAAGAGCACCGACGCCGGGAACACCTGGACCTCCATCAACGCCGGGATCGACAGCCCCTTCATCCTTTCCCTGGCTGCCGATCCCTTCACCCCCGGCACCCTCTGGGCGGTGACCAACTTCACGACCGGCGAGTCGCTGCGCAAGAGCACCGACGGCGGACGGACCTGGACCGAGATCTACCGCCTGCCGCTCGGCGGGGAGTTCTTCTACACCCTCGTCCCCGACCCGCAGGTCCGGGGAAGGCTCTGGGCCTCGGACCAGGAGCTCGTCTACCGCAGCGATGACGGCGGCGTTTCCTGGAAATCCCTCGTGGATCTCGGAAGCTTCGGCGAGGTCAGCGGGTTCGCGTTCGATCCGGGGAACCCGGACGTCCTCTACGTCGCCGGCGGCTCCAGCCTCTGGAAGTCCACGGACTCCGGCGCTCACTGGAACGCCGTCAGCCAGATCACGAACCGCGGTTTCTCCTGGGTCGAGGTCGCTCCGTCGCGGCCGTCGACGCTCTACGCCCGGCCTGCGGACGGCTTCCCGCCGCCGCAGGCGGCCTGCGTCCGCAGCGACGACGGCGGGCTCACCTGGACGTCGATCCCGTTCCCGGACGGCGCTCTCTGCATCTCCCTGGTGGTGGACCCCGGCGACGCCCTGAAGGTCTGGGGTCTCAGCGGGCGGCGGCTCTACGTCTCCGAGAACGGGGGAGCCACCTGGACGGTCCGGGAAGATCTGTCCGTAGACCTGTCGCCGCCTCTCCTGCGCCGCGATCCCGTCACCGGTTTCCTGTATACCCTGGGCCCGGACGGCCCTTATCGCAGCGCCGACGGCGGTGCGACCTGGGTCAACGTGAAGCAGGGGCTCACTCAGATCTCCCTCGGTCCCATCCTGGCCCTGGCCGGCCCGCGCACCGGGCTCCTCGCCGCCGTCCGCTTCACCGGCCCGGTCCCCGAGACCCCCTTGCTGCGGAGCCGCAACCGCGGGCGCTTCTGGAAGGAGACGTCCCTGGAGAGTGTGTTCGCCCTGGCCCAGGACCCGCAGACCCCGTCCCGCGTCCTCGCGGCCCCCGGGCTTCACGAGAGCCTGGACTTCGGCGCCACCTGGACCCCTCTGGGCCCCACGCCGGACGTTGTGGTCTCCATCCTCATTCACCCCCAGGATTCGAAGCGGATCTACATCGGCACCGCGAATTCGGGGGTGTTCGAGAGCCGCAACGGCGGCCGCACCTGGCGGGCCGCCAACAACGGGCTGAACTTCCCCGAGCCCTGTGACCGGACCTTCTGCCCGAACCTGCCGACCCAGGAGCTGACTTTCGATCCGCGCAATCCCGACGTGCTCCACGCCGTGTTCATCGGCACCCTGGTGCGCAGCGCCAACGGCGGCCGGAGCTGGACGAAAGTCGCCGGGCTCAGGAAGGGCTCCATCGTCGCCCTGGCGCGGGACCCCCGAGACTCGCGGGTCCTCTATGCGGCGGGGCAGTTCAACCTTTTCAAGAGCGTCGACGGCGGCGCGACCTGGTTCCGGACCGACGGTGACATCGAGCGGCCCGATCCCAACGAACAGCTCGCCTTCCTGGACCTCGCCTTTGATCCCCGGTTGGGCGGCATCCTCTACGTTTCGACGCAAAGCCGGGGCGTCCTCCGCAGCCGCGACGGCGGCGCCACCTGGGAGACGATCCGCGAAGGCCTGCCGCTGCTGAACGTCTCGCGCCTGGAGATCGATCCCAACGTGCCGGGCGGCCTGTTCGCGGTGACCGAGGGGGCGGGGGTGTGGGAGTTCAGGACGGCGCCGTAGAGCTGGGGCGCTCTGCCCTGCGAGACCTCACCCTCGGTCCCTCTCCCATCTCCCTGCCGCCCGCCCCCGGGAGAGGGAGGGCCCTGCGCTTGAGGTCTTCTTGGTCTCGGCAAGATCGCTTCCTCATCGTTCCCCCTCTCCCGGTTGGGCGGGAGGGGGCTGGGAGAGGGGGCCAGGGGGTGAGGTCTCGAAGGGCATCCGTCCGCAGTCCACCCTCCCTCCTGAAGTGATATTTTGAATCCGCTTCAGGGGAGGGCGCGCGCGCATGACCGACCCGTACCGGCTCGAAGTCTCCGCAGTCCTGCGACAGCTCGGCGTGGACGCTCGCGGCGGCTTGAGCCCCGAGGAGGCGGAGAAGCGGCTGCGGGAGCATGGCCCCAACGAGCTGCGGGCCGCCGAGCGGGTCTCCCCCTGGCGGACCCTCCTCGACCAGTTCAAGAACGTCCTCATCCTCGTCCTGCTCGGCGCCACGGCCCTCTCCGCCTTCCTGGGACACGAGCTGGAGGCGATCGTCATCGCCGTCATCGTCCTCTTCGCGGTGGGACTCGGATTCATTCAGGAGTACCGCGCCGAGCGGGCCATCGAGGCCCTGCGCGAGCTGGCCGCGCCCACGGCCACGGTGATCCGCGGCGGCGAGGAGCGCGAGGTCGCGGCCCGCGAGCTCGTCCCCGGCGACGTCATCCTCCTCGGCGCGGGCGACCGCGTCCCCGCCGACGCGCGGCTGATCGAATCCTTCAATCTCAAGATCGAGGAGTCCGCCCTGACCGGCGAATCGCTGCCGGTGGAGAAGCACACCCGCGCCCTGGAAGGGGACCACGGGGTGAGCGACCGCGCCAACATGGCCTGGGCGGGCACCGCGGTCGTCTACGGCCGGGGGCGCGGCGTGGTCACCGCCACCGGCATGGAGACCGAGTTCGGCAGGATCGCCCAGCTCCTCCAGACGGTCGAGACCACCGACACCCCGCTGCAGCAGAACCTCGACAAGGTCGGCCGGGTACTGGCCCGCGCCGGCCTGGTGGTGGTGGCCGGCGTCGTGGGGTTGGGATTGCTGCGCGGCGATCCGTTCCTGGAGCTGCTCGTCTTCGGCATCGCGCTCGCCGTGGCCGTGGTTCCCGAGGCCCTGCCGGCGGTGGTCACCATCTCCCTGGCCCTGGGCGTGCGGCGGATGGTCAAGCGCCACGCCCTGATCCGCCGCCTGCCCGCCGTGGAGACCCTGGGGAGCGTCTCCGTGATCTGCTCGGACAAGACCGGCACCCTGACCCGCGACGAGATGACCCTGCGCCGGATCGTCGTCGCCGGCGAGACCTTCGAGGTCACCGGCGCCGGCTACGAGCCCCGCGGGGCCTTCCTCCGCGACGGCCGGGAGGTCGAGCCCGACGAGCCGCTCCGCGAGCTGCTCCAGGCCGGCGTCCTCGCCTCCGACGCCCGCCTCGCCCCGCCATCTCCCGTTCCCCCTCTCCCGGCGAGGGAGGGCGGGCGGGGTCGGGAGAGGGGGCCAGGGGGTGAGGGCTCGGGCGGGGGAGAGGTGCCAGGCACTTCGCAGCACTGGACCATCCAGGGCGATCCCACCGAGGGAGCCCTCCTCGTCGCCGCCGCCAAGGCGGGCCTCGACAAGGCCGCCCTCGACGAGCGGTTCCCCCGCGTCGGCGAGATCCCCTTCACCTCCGAGAGCAAGCGCATGACCACCCTCCACCAGACGCCCGAGGGCGTGGTGGCCTGCTCGAAAGGGGCTCCCGAGATCCTCCTCGACTTCTGCGCCCGCCGCCGCACCGCCGCGGGCGAGGAGCCGCTGGACGACGCCGGCCGGCGCGAGATCCTGGAAGCGGCGCGGTCCATGGCCAGCGAGGCGCTGCGGGTGCTGGCGGTCGCCCGCCGGCGCGACGCCACGCAGGAGAACGCCGAGCGCGACCTCACCTTCCTGGGGCTCGTGGGGATGATCGATCCGCCGCGCGAAGAGGTGAAGGAGGCCATCCGCGTCACCGGGCACGCCGGCATCAAGCCGGTCATGATCACCGGCGACCATCCCGTCACCGCCGAGGCCATCGCTCGCGAGCTGCACATCCTCACGGACGGCCGCGTGGTCACCGGCGCGGAGCTGGAGGCCATGGACGACGGCGATCTCGAGCGCGACGTCGAGGCGATCGAGGTCTACGCCCGCGTCTCGCCGGCCCACAAGCTGCGGGTCGTCGCCGCCCTCCAGAAGCGGGGGTACGCGGTGGCCATGACCGGCGACGGCGTCAACGACGCGCCCGCCCTCAAGAAGGCGGACATCGGCATCGCCATGGGGATCACGGGTACGGACGTCACCAAGGAAGCCGCCGCCATGACCCTCACCGACGACAACTTCGCGTCCATCGTGGCGGCGGTGGAGGAGGGGCGGGCGGTCTTCGACAACATCAAGAAATACCTGATGTTCCTGCTGTCCTCGAACATCGGCGAGATCCTGCTCTTCCTGGGCGCCTCGCTGGCGGGCCTGCCGCTGCCGCTCTCGGCGGTCCAGATCCTCTACGTCAACCTCGCCACGGACGGCCTGCCGGCCCTCGCCCTGGCCGTCGATCCGCCCGAGAAGGACCTGATGGACCGGCCGCCCCGCGACCCGCGCCACGGCATCTTCACCCGCCCCGTGGTGACCCTGATGCTGGTGGGCGGCGTCTGGTCGGCGCTGATCAACCTCGGCCTCTTCGTCTGGGCCCTGCGCTCCGGCCATCCCCGGGAGGAAGCCATGACCCTGGTCTTCGTCTCCCTGGTGATGGTCCAGTTCTTCAAGGCCTACAACTACCGCTCCGACCGCCACACCGTCCTGCGCCGTCCCTTCGCCAACCGCTGGCTGAACCTGGCGGTCCTCTGGGAGATGGCGCTGCTCGTCCTGATCGTCCACCTCCCCTTCTTCGAGAGCGCTTTCGGGACCTACGCCCTGTCGCTCGCCGACTGGCTCCTGGTCGCCGGCCTCGCCTTCACCGTCACCCCCGTCCTGGAGCTGGCCAAGTGGATGGAGAGGCGCGGCTGGTTCGGGCAGGTCGATTGACGGCGCGGCTCACTCTTCCTTCTTGGGCTTGTTGTAGTGAGGGATGGGTTCGTCGCATTCGATATACGGGGGAGGCTTGGGTGGCCCAGTCATCTGCTCTACCACAGGCGCGCCCGGGGCTCCACCGCCATAGATGTTGATGGTGATCTGCTGCGGCGCGCCGGCGGCCGTGCCGGGAGCCGGCGCCAGCATGCGCAGGAAACCCGGCAGGTCCACTTCCGTCAGCTCGCCAGCCTCTCCAACCCGTTCGACCTTGACCGCCGCTTTTCGCGCGGAATCGAACGTCACGAGGAAACGCTCCTGTTCACCCACGGTCAACCTCCCTTTCAAAAGATGGTACAGCCTGCCGCAACTCGTCTGGCAAAAGGGACAGGGCGACGGTCTTGCCGCCGATTTCGATCAACGCTTCCTTTTCGCGAAGAGATTCATAGCTCGCCTCCACGCTCTGGTCTCCGCCGTTCCACAGGCTTGCCGCTCGCCGGATCATGGCCTCGCGCGTGGTGGGCGCGTCGGCGAGACGAAGGAGGAGGACATCGTCCGCGCTCAGCCGATAGCTCGCCCTGGGCCGGTTGAACCTGCTGTCGACGAGGATCCATCCTCCGTCCAGATGTCTCTTGACGGCGAACGTACCGTTTGTCGGGTTTTCCTGGTGGCTCTGTTTTTTCCAGATCATTCCGAACTCCACGATGCCGTCCGCCGGCTCCGCGATCTTGCCCAGTTGCGCGTGCTCGTAGTCGAAGAAGTAGGCCACCTCGCCAAGGCCTTCCTCACTCAACGGAAAGACGTGCTTGTAGGCAGGCATGGGCCGTATGGCGGAGAAGCCTTTCTCCTTCCACTGCGTGAAGTTCGGGCTGAACCTGTCCATCCGGATCAGCCCGCAGCCAATCGGCGCCCGCAAATGGGCGAGCTTCCGCATCACCTCCAGGATCTTGGCATAGTCGTCCAGATCTTCGCCGGGGAAGCCGAAGAGGAGGTTCCACGCAACCTTGACTCCGATCTCCCGGCACCAGCGGAGCAACGCGATGTTCTGCGCGGCCGACACCCCTTTGTCCATCAGCTCCAGGGTCCGGTCCGCCAGGCTTTCGATGCCAGGTTGAATACAGACGACGCCCGCCCGCCACAGCAGGACCACCTGCTCGCGCTTCAGATTCGATTTCACCTCGAAGAACTTCGGCGTCGGGCCGGGATTCTGGCTCCAGTGAGGCAGGAGCGTTTTGAAATAATCGACGGCCATGATGTTGTCCGCGAACTGGAGCAGCTCCGGGCGATACCGCTCCGCGAGAAACGCCGCTTCCCAGTCGACGCGCCGCCAGTCTTTGCGGCGGAACGCCATGGTTGCGCCGTTGAGCCCGCAGAACGTGCAGTGGCGCTTCTCACCCCACCAGCAACCCCGTGAGGCTTCGAGCATCACGACGGCCGGGCGGGATGCCGGAAACGTCCTGGCCAGAACGGAAAAGAACTCGTCATAGTCCGGCGCCGGCAGGGAATCCATGGGGACCGGCCCCACGGCCTCCGCCTCCTGTTCACCGTTCCCTTCCTGTCTGTGCAGGATCCCCTTGGGCACCGCCGCGATTCCCCGCGCCAGGTTTTCGCAGAGCCGTGGGAAGCTCGCGTCGGCCTCTCCGATCGCGGCGAAATCGATCTCCGGGAACAGATCGAAATACACGCGCCCCATGGCGCCCTCGAAGTTGGCCCCCCCGACGGCGATCTTCACGCGCGGATGATGCTGGCGGATCATTCTCGCCAGGCACATGCTGGGCATCGTCTGCTCGAACGTGCTGGTGAATCCCACGAGATCGAACTGCGACCAGTCGCAGGATTCATAGGCGATGCGGAGGAAGACCGGCGCCAGCTTCTTCACGTCCTGAATGAGGCTCCAGTCCTCCTCGGGGAGACCCCAGACGGCATGGCCGAGGACCTCCTGGCTGTAGGTCTCCCAGGATGAGAAAGAGGCGCCGAAATAGATTTGAGAAAAGATCCACTCGCCGGCCAGCGCGCAGGTCGGGAACAGATCGCCCAGCTTTTCGTACCGCTCCCTGCCCAGGAGACCGGCGCACGTGAGATTGAAATACTTGCACTCGCAACGGATCCCCCGTTGCGTCAGAAGAGCCTTCAAGAGCCCCACCGCCAAGCTGGGACGATTGCTGGCGGCAAACGGCATGACGACAAGCGCCACCCTCATGACTGGACCGCCCCTTTCGCGACGGGCTCCCGAAGAGCCTTCTGCCTGCTTGTTAATGAATGAGACTTTAGCCTAGAGCATCGGCCATACGGCGTCAACATGGGGACGCCGGCGCTCAGCCCATCTTGTGGAGGAGAGCCTGGAAGCGGGGCTCGGAGCGCAGGCTCTGCAAGACCCAGCTCCTGCGGAAGAAGATCACCTCTGGAGAGCCGCGCTCGTAGACTTTCTCGACCCAGTCCACGGCCTTGTCGCGCCGGCCGAGGAGCTGGTACAGGTGGGTTATGTCGTCGACAGGGATCGATCGATGCCGCGACAGATCCTCCAGGGCCTGGGCAGCCGCCTCCAGCGCGGCCTTCCGCCCCCCCGCCTGATACGCCCGGTCCACCCGCGGAACGATTTCGGCGTAGCGGAGCTCGAGCAACTTCCGGAAGTGGCGATAGCTCAGCTCCATGTCGCCTTTTCTCAGGTACAGGACGGAAAGATAAAGGTATGTGGTCTGCAGGCTCGGATCCAGCGTCTGCACCTTCCGCCAGATCTTCAATGCCTCTTCTTGCCTGCCCTCGATGGAGGTCTCTATCCCCAGATTCAAAAGGATGCCCGGAGAGAGGGGGTCCAACTCGGCGGCGAGGCGGATCTGCTTGCCCGCCTCCTGCCCCCGGTTGCGGGCATGCAGATAGAGCCAATAGGAATAGTGCGCCACCGAATGGTTGGGTTGGAGAGCGAGAGCCCGGCGCAAGCTCGCCTCGGCGGCCGGCCAGTCGCGGTCGGCCAGCATCTGGACAAAGCCCAGGGCGAGATGGGCGTCGGCCAGGTCCGGATCGATCTCCAGGGCCGCTTTCGCGTGCTGACGCGCCTTCCGGAAAGCCTCCAGGGGGGGCAGCACTTCACGGGAGCCAGCCCAGGTGTACGCGTCGGCGAGGCCGGCGTGGGCCAGGGCGAACCCGGGGTCGCGTTCGAGCGCCGTCTGGTAGTTCCCCAGGGCTTGGACGATGCCATCCCGGGTCCGCCGGTTCCGGGCGTGGCGTCCGCGCAGGTACGCGTCGTACGCCTCCGGATCGACCAGGCGGCCGGCGGGCGGACGCCTCGTCGAGCCGGGCTCGAGCTTGACCTTGATCTCCCGGGCGATCGCCTCGGCCACTTCTCTCTGGAGAGACAGGATGTCTTTGAGATCGCGCTCATAGATCCGGGCCCAGAGCTGCTGCTCGGGGGCGGCCCGGATGAGCTGGGCCGTGATCCGGACCCGGTCGCCCGAGCGCAGGACCGAGCCCTGGACGATCAGATTCACCCCGAGCTCGCCGGCGATCTGGGGCAGGGAGTGGGGCGAGCCCTTGTAGCGCATGACCGACTGGCGGGAGATGACGCGCACTCCCCGGACGTCGGCCAGGGAAGAGATCAGGCAGTCGGTCATGCCGTCGACGAAGTACTCCGGATCCCCGGAGAAATTGCCGAGCGGCAGCACGGCGAGGCCGGGACGCCGGTCCTCGTTCACCTCGGCGAGGAGGGGCGCGTCCGGGCGCCCGGGCTTCTCCGGGGTGCGGGAGAAGAGCGCCCCGCCCACGCTCAGGGCGAGGACGAGGCAGCCCGCCAGGAGCAGGACCGCCGGCCGCCGCCAGCCGCGCCGCGCCGGAGAAAAGCTCGGCTTCATCGGAAACTGGGACGCGGACGGGCTTGCCGAAAGTATCGCGGACAGGCTCTGCAGGCGGTCGCGCAGCTCGGCGGCGCTCTGGATGCGCCGCGCGACGCTCTTCTCGAGGCAGAGAGAGACGAGGGTGTCGAGCTCCGCCGGCACCCGGGGGTTGAGGCTGGAAGGGCGGGCAGGCACTTCCTGCAGGATGGCCGCGACGGTGTCGCTCGGCCCCACGCCCCGGAACGGGCGCCGCCCGGTCGCCATCTGGAAGAGGATCACCCCGAAGGCGAAGAGGTCCGTCCGGTGATCCACCGGCGCGCCCAGGATCTGCTCGGGCGCCATGTAGGCGGGAGTGCCGAGAATCTGACCGGCTCGGGTCAGCGTCTCCTCCCCTTCGCCCTTCCCGTCCACCAGGGTGGCGTCGAGATCGAGCGTCGCCTTGGCGATGCCGAAGTCGAGCACCTTGACGCGGCCCTCCCGGCTCACCATGACGTTGTCGGGCTTCAGGTCGCGGTGCACGATCCCGCGCTCGTGGGCGGCTCCCAGAGCCGCGGCCAGCGGCACCGCCACGTCCAGGAGGCCGCGCAGGGACATGCCCTCCGGCGGGATGAGCTCGGCAAGGGTCTTCCCCTCGACGAGCTCCATGGTCAGGAAATGAACGCCCTCGATCTCCTCGACCGAGTAGATGGTCACGATGTTCGGATGGTTGAGGGCCGCGACGGAACGGGCCTCTCTCTGGAACCGCTGCAAGCTGCTCGGCTCGCTGGCCCGTTCCGGGGAAAGGGTCTTCAGGGCGATGAGACGGTGGAGAAGGCAGTCCTCGGCGAGGTAGACCTCACCCATTCCTCCGGCGCCGATCTGCTCCAGGAGCCGGTAATGCCCGATCTGACGACCGACCATGCTCGTTGCCTCCCGCTCCCTGTATCGCTCCAGTATAGAACGGAGACGTCGAGCGCTCCCGCTCCAAGGTTTGACTTCATGCAGAGCTGTCTATAAAATTCTCTTCCTCAAAGAGCCGCAAGCCGGAGCCTTCTGTAGGCTCGTAAAGATGAACGCTCTTGAAAGGAAGGACTGAGATGTTGAAGAAGCTGTGTCTCGTTGCCGCCGCCTTCGCCCTGACCGTCGCCGCCTCGGTGGCCCCCGCCTCTTCGAATTCGTGTCCGCCGCCGCGCCAGTACAGCGGCGCCTGCATCCAGGTGATCGTGTGGGCTGAGAACCCCGACACCGGGGAGTGCTGCGGCTACTATCCCACGCCGTGCTCGGCTCCCGCCGGCTGGCAGCAGTACAACAATCCTTCCTGCGAGGATTGGACGATCGAAGGCCTCTGATCCGCCGCCAGGGGAGGGACGGCGCCGCCGTCCCTCTCTTTTCCATCCCGCCCGCTATCGCTTCTTGTAACGGCTAATATATTGGCGGTTTCTGTCTCTATCTGATCTCTATCGCTATTATAATAGCGATTGTGGGGCGATTGGAGAGGAGCAGCGCCATGGACGGCTTTTCCCTGGAGACGCCCGAGCAGGTCAGCAGGACCCTGGCGGCCCGGGTCAAGGAGCTGCGGCTGGCCCGGGGATGGAAGCAGGCCACCCTGGCTGAGCGGTCCGGGGTGAGTCTCGCCTCGCTGCGGCGCTTCGAGGACACGGGAAAGGTGTCGCTCCAGCATCTGCTGTCTCTCGCCTTCGCCCTGAATCGGCTGGATGACTTCAACGCTCTTCTCGAACCACCCCCCGCGTCGTCCCTGGCCGAATTGGAGACCCGCGAGAAGCGGCCCGCGCGCAAACGGGGCCGCATATGAAGGCACTGGAGGTGCGGCTCGTCCGGCGACCGGGTGAGGAGCGCGTCGTCGGCCGGCTGTCCGCTTGGCCAGTGACACCGATCCTTTCCTCCGCACGCTGCGCATCGGTCTTCTGCCGGCTCAGGCCGCTGAATATGGCTGGCACCGCGACCCCGAAGAGCCGATCTATTATCCACAGCAGGCCGCGGTGCCGGTTCTCGATCATCAGAAGCGCCCAGGCGCCGCTAGGTGAGCGTCTTGCTCGACGGCAGGCAGAGCAGTCGCGCCTGCTGGACCGAAATGGTCAGCCCGCCGGTATGGAACTGGTTCACGATCCGGACGGTCCTCGGCGCCGGCAGGGCCCCGGGGATGTCATAGCAGACGTAGTGCAGGTTCGCGTTCACAATCCCGCTGGCGTTCTTCTTTACCGGGTTGCAGAGATAGCGCATCTTGAGCGGCCCCGTGACGGTCTGGGTGATGAACTGATCCGTCAGGGTGAGCGCAGGGACGGGGACCAGCGGTCCGTTGATGACCTCGTAACACTTGTAATGGTTCCCGAGCGGGATCGCCTGCGCCTGCGTTTCCGGAACGTCGGCAAGGGCGAGGACGGTCAACGTCAAGGCCAGAGTCAGAAGCATCCATCGATTGAGGGCTTGCATCGTCATCTCTCCTTGTCTCTCCACGCAGGAGGGATTTTGCGCGGCGCCTCCGTGACGCCGCGGAGGACGGCGGACAGAAGGACGTGTGGACGGTTGCGCGCGCGGACGAGGGCCCAGGATGGCCGGACGGTCCCCATGGAATACGCCCATTTAATAAGGTGCTTGCCAGTCAGGAAATCGAGCCCTGAAAACAAGCTCTGTCCCAGGCCGTTGTAAGCTTGCTCCCAATGCGACGTTGGTGGACGGCGCTCGTGCGGTTTTGGCGACGATTCGTTGTGCTCGCTTCGCTTTTCGTTAGGAGGGCTCGAGATGGAAGGCATCAGCCGGCGAGGTTTCTTGGGATGGACCGCATGGACGGCCTTCGGGTTGGGGGCGACCCGGGCCGCCGGGGCCCCATGGCCTTCGGGGTGGCAGGAGCCCGCCTCTCCGGCTCCAGCCCCCGGCGGCTCCGACCCGATCCAGGTGATCGACGCCTTCGTCGAGCGCCACCGGCGGGAGATGGGCCTGCCCGGATTGACGCTCGGGCTCGCCGGCCGCGAGGGCACGATCGCGGTGCGCACCTACGGTCATGCCGACGTCAAGACCGGAGCGCCGGTGCGGCCTGAGAACCTCTTCGAGATCGGCTCCATCACCAAATCGTTCGTCGGCATCGCGCTGCTGCAGCTTCGGGACGAGGGCCGGCTCGACCTCGGTCGCCCCATCCGCGAGCTTCTCCCCTGGCTGCGCATCGAAAGCGCGTACGCGCCGATCACCGTCCACCACCTCCTGACCCACACGTCGGGCCTGCCCAATCCGCTGAGCCTCCCCGCGATCCCGCTGTGGACCGCGTCGCCGCCCGGCGAGCATTTTCATTACTGCAACGCGGGTTATCAGATCCTGGGCCTGCTGCTCGAGACGCTCGACCGGCGGCCGTTGCGCGAGAGCCTGCGCGCCCGCATCCTGCAGCCGCTCGGCATGGCCGCCAGCGAGCCGGTGATCTCGCACGAGATCCGCCCGCGCCTGCCGGTGAGCTATTGGCCGCTCTACGACGACCGGCCGTTCCATCGCCACGGCCCGCTCGCCGAGGCCCCCAACCTGGCGATGGACAACGCCGCCGGTTGCATCGCTTCGACCCCCGCCGACATGGCGCTCTACATGCGGATGCTCCTCAACCGCGGGCGCATGCCGCGGGGCCGTCTGCTTTCGGAGGAGAGCTTCGCCCTGTTCGCGAAGCCCGCGATCCCGGCGCCCGGCTTCGGCGAGGGGGCCGGCTACGGCTATGGGATCGCCGTGCAGCCGGTCGAAGGGCGCACCCTGCTGCGGCACACGGGAGGGATGGTCTCCTTCAGCTCGGCGATGCAGGTCGATCTCGACGCCGGCTTCGGGGCGTTCGCCTCGGTCAACGCCTCCCTCGCGGGCTACCGGCCGAACGCGGTCGCCGCCTACGCCCTGGCGGTGCTCCGGGCCGCGGCCGAGAAGCGTCCGCTGCCGCCGGCGCCGGAGCCCGACGATCCCTACAAGGTGGCCAACGCCGCCGATTACGCCGGGACGTACACCTCGCCGGACGGCCGCAAGCTCGTTCTCGCCGCCGAAGGCGGGCTCCTGAAGCTGGTCCAGGGCGGCGAGCGGGTGGTCCTGGAGAGGATCGCGCCGGACGTCTTCTTCGTCTCCCATCCGGCTTTCGAGCTGTATCCCCTCTACTTCAGACGCGCGGGGGAGGCGGTGGCCGAGGTGAGCCACGGCGGCGACTGGTACGCGGGGGAGCGCTACACTGGTCCGCGGATTTTCGAGACGCCGCCCGAATGGCGCGCCTACGCCGGCCACTACCGCAACGAGAACCCGTGGGAAGGGAGCCTGCGGGTGCTCCTGCGCAACGGCCGCCTCTGGGTGGGCGGAGACCCCCTGGCGCCCCTGGGCTCCAACCTCTTCCGCTTCGGCGAGGAGGAGCACGCCCCCGACCGCATCCGCTTCGACGACGTGGTCAACGGCAGGGCTCTCCGCGCGGTGATCAACGGTACGGAGTACCAGAGGATCGAAACGTAAAGAGGCGGCGCCGTTGTAGGCTTGACCCCTATGCGACCTCTGCGTGAGCGCGACGGGTGGAAGCTCTTCGCCGTCCTGCCGAAGGCGGACCGGGCTCTGGCCTGGCTGTGGTGGACGGTGCTCGTGCTGCGGGGCCTTCTGCCCGCCCTGTTCGGCATCGCCATGGGCGTGCTGGTGGCCGCCGTGCAGCGGGGCGGCGGGCTCGCGGCTCCGCTCGCGTTCGCCGGGATCGTGTTCGTCCTGCTCCAGGTCCTCACCCCGATCCATCAGACGGTGAGCTCGAACCTCGGGGACCGCACCGCGGCCTGGCTGTACGACCGCCTGACCGCGGCCTGCGTCCGCCCGCCCGGCATGGGCCATCTGGAAGATCCCAAGCTCACCAACGACCTCACGGTGGCCCGTGAATTCGATGCCGGGATGACCGCGCCGCCGCTCTCGATCTCGATGGATTTCATCGCCGGCGGGCTGGTCGAGATGATCGCCGGCCTCGCCTTCGCGGCGGTGCTCGCGGGGTATCGCTGGTGGGCGGCCCTCGTCCTCGCCGGCGCCTGGCTGGCCACGCACTGGCTGCTGCGCGAGAGCGCGGTCTGGCGCGACCGCAACACCGAGGAGGTGCGGGCGGCGCAGCGCGACGCCGAATACGCCTACCGGATCGCCGTCGATCCTCCCGCCGCCAAGGAGCTCCGCCTGTTCGGCCTCGCCGGCTGGATCCTCGACCGCTTCATCCAGCGTCGCACCCGCCTGCACGAGCTGCAGTACGAGGCGACGCGCCTGCGGGAAAAACCCTTGCTGTGGAGCGTGCTGCTCGTGGTCGGCGCCAACGTCCTGGTGTTCTGGTCACTCGCCAGTGACGCCGGCGGCGGCCGGCTCGGGCTCGGAGAGCTGGTGATCTATGCGCAGAGCGCGGTCGGCGCGTCGATGATCGCGTTCGGCGGGCTCAACTGGGCGCTCGCCAGCGCCGCGGCGCCGGTGGCCGCGGTGCTGCGCCTGGAGCCCGCCATGGCGGCCGAGGGGGCGCTGCCCTCCGGCGCCCGCGAGGCCGCCGGCCTGCCGGCCCATGAGATCCGCTTCCGCGACGTCACCTTCGCGTATCCCTCCGGCGGCTCCGCCCCGGTGCTCGAAGGCTTCGACCTGACCATCCCGGCCGGATCGTCGCTGGCCATCGTCGGCCAGAACGGCGCCGGCAAGACCACGCTCGCCAAGCTGCTGTGCCGGCTCTACGATCCGCAGGCCGGAGCGATCGAGATCGACGGGACCGACCTGCGCGATTTCGATCTCGGCGCGTGGCGGGAACGCGTCGCCGCCGTCTTCCAGGACTTCATCCGCTTCGAGCTGCCGCTGCGCGACAACGTGGCTCCCGGCAAGGATTCCAATCAAGCGCCGGACGCCGCCGTCCTCGCCGCGCTGGAAGAGGCCGGCGCCGCGCGTCTCGCGGGCCTCGACACCGTGCTGGCCCGCGGCTACGAGGGCGGCACCGACCTGTCGGGCGGGCAGTGGCAGCGCGTCGCTCTCGCCCGCGCGCTGTGCGCGGTGCGGCTGGGCGCCGGCGTCGTGCTGCTCGACGAGCCTACCGCGCAGCTCGACGTACGCGGCGAGGCCGAGATCTTCGACCGCATCCTCGCCGCCACCCGGCGCTGCACGACCATTCTCATTTCGCATCGCTTTTCGACCGTGCGCCACGCCGACCGCATCTGTGTGCTGGAGCATGGCAAGGTGATCGAGCTCGGCTCCCACGAGGAGCTGATGGCGCTCGGCGGACGCTACCGGACGATGTTCGATCTCCAGGCCCAGCGCTTCGCGGCGACGGAGGACGAGGAGGGAGTCGCCTATGACGTCCTCGCCTGACCGGTCCGGCGAAGAGTGGCGGGACGCCAAACGCGACGCCCTGCCGCCCGCGCTGCCGTCCATGTGGCGGCTGTGCAGGCTCGGATACCGCCACGAGCCCGGCCTCATGCTGGCGGCGTTCGTGCTGTCGTTGCTGGCGGCGCTGCCGGACGCGTTGATCGCTTGGTGGCTCGCGCTGCTCGGCGAGGGGATTCTCGAGGGCGACGGCAGGATCGTGCGCATCGCGGCGGTCGCGCTCGGCCTCTCCGCCGCGGCCACATGGCTGCTGCGCACGGTCAGCGCCCGCGTGCAGCGCCGTTTCCGCGACCGGGTCACGATCGCGCTCGAAAGTCATGTGGCCCGGCTGCAGGCCACGGTGGCCACCATCGCCCACCAGGAGCGTCCCGACATTCTCAACCGGCTCTCCGTGCTGCGCGATCAGATCTTCGTGCTCGATCACATGTATATGTCGGTTTTTTCCATCAGCGGATGGCTGCTGCGGCTCGGCGTGACGATCGCCCTGCTGGTCTCGATCCATCCGGCGCTCGCGCTGCTCGCCGTCTCCGCGCTGCCCACCGTGCTCACCTCCGTGTGGCGGCCCGCGGTCGAGCGCGTCGCCTACGAGCGCGGGGCTCCGGCGAGCCGGCTGGCGCGGCATTTCTTCACCCTGGCGACGACCGCCGCGCCCGGCAAGGAGGTGCGCGTCACCGGCATCGGCGGGCGCGTCGCCGACGGGCGCCGCGAGGCCTGGGAGCGCTGGTACGGGCCGGTCGCCGGCGCCCGCTGGGGCTCGGCCGCGTGGCACACGCTCGCCTGGGCCGTGTTCGGCGGCGCCTGGGTCGGCGCGGTGGCCTTCGTCTCGGCGGGGCTCCGCGCCCCCGCGGGCGACGTCCTGCTCGTCCTCGCGGCCGGCGCGCGCCTCTCCGCGTACATCGGAGCCACCGTCGGTGAAATCGGCTTCCTGCGGGGGATCTGGATGGACGGCTCCCAGCGCCTGGCCTGGCTGGAGGATTACGCGGCGTCCCTGCTCGTTCACGCGGACCTGCCCGTGCCGCCGCGGCTGCGGCAGGGAATCCGTTTCGATCACGTTTCCTTCGCCTATCCCGGCACCGAGCGCCTCGTGCTGGAGGACGTGACGCTCGAGCTGCCCGCCGGCGCCGTCGTCGCGGTCGTGGGAGAAAACGGCGCCGGCAAGACTACGCTCGTCAAGCTGCTGGCCAAGCTCTACGAGCCCACGTCGGGCGCGATCCTCGTGGATGGCCAGCCGCTGGCGCGCATGCGGGCCGACGAGTGGCGCGAGCGCCTCGCCGGAGCGTTCCAGGATTTCTTCCGCTTCGAGCTCCCCGCGCGCCAATCCGTCGGCGTCGGGGACCTGCCCCGTCTCGACGACGAGCCCGCCGTCGTCCGGGCCGTCGGACGTGCCGGAGCGGACGACGTCGTAGCTCGCTGGCCGTCCGGGCTCGACACGCAGCTCGGCCCGACCTGGCCCGGCGGCGTCGACGTCTCGTTCGGCCAGTGGCAGAAGCTCGCCCTGGCCCGCGGTTTCATGCGAGACCACCCGCTGCTCCTCGTGCTGGACGAGCCCACGGCCGCCCTCGACGCGGAGACCGAGCACGCGCTCTTCGAACGCTACGCCGCCGCGGCGCGCCAGGACGTCGCCGCCGACGACGGACGCGTCACGGTCCTCGTGTCGCATCGCTTCAGCACCGTCCGCATGGCCGATCTCATCGTCGTGCTCGACGGCGCGCGGGTCGTCGAGTTCGGCACCCACGAAGACCTCATGGCGAACGGCGGGCAGTACTCCGAGCTGTACGGCATTCAGGCCGCGGCTTATCGGTGAGCGGCGGCTTTATTCCAAAGGAGGAGCCAATGAACAAGAGTCGGAAGCTGGATCGTGCGAAGGTCGTTCTCGTCCAGGAGAAGGATTTAAGATTCGTCAAAGGCGCTGACGAAAGGTTGAAACAGCACGTGGACAATCCCGGCCAGACTGCGATGACCGACGGGCCGCCCTGAGGATGGGCGGTTCAATCTGTTGCCGTGAATCGGCAGGGTCTACCCTGCGAAGAGACGCCCCGCCGTTTGTGGACCCGGAGAGTGCCCGGTTGAGGACTGGGGCGTCTCTACGCAACGGTGGTGCCATGGCGAAACCATGAGGTTACGGAGGCTTCTTTTGTTTGGCTTCCCAGCGAAGGGGGTTCTGACGGATGTAGGTGCGGACATTTTCCAAGGCTTCGAAGCTGTCGAGGATGCTGTCATGGAACCGTTCCTGCCAGGCGAAGGCCTGATAGCCCAAAGCACGGATGGCTTTGGTCGCTCGCTTTTTGAATTGGCCAATGACGGTTGACAACGAGATCGGCTCCGACTCTGGGGGCGCGGTTCCGAAAATCACGATTCCATGCAGGTGATCGGGCATGACGATCCAGGAATCCAGCGTTGCTCGGGAGCACCCCGCGGGGATTGCCTGCCATTCACGAGCGACAACCTGCCCATAATTCGAAGGCTTTACCTGCCCACCTTCCACCTCGCCCAGACACGGATCGCGCCGCAGGGTGCAGATCGTCAGGTAATAGATCCCGGGACGTCGATAATCCCACCCCTCCAACCGGGACGAAGGGATTCGGTAACGGTTACGAAATCGAGGCGCCGGATGTCGTCCACGAAACATTTGCCTATCATTATACAGAACCTCCCCGTAACTTCATCCTTTGCTCCAGCAACACCGCTCCGTAGAGACCCCCCGGTCCTCAACCGGGCATTGACCGGGTCCACCAACGGCGGGGCGTCTCTTCGAAGGGAATACCTTACCGATCCAAGACAACTCTCTGGACCGCCCCCGCCCCCGGCAGGGTCCCAGCCGCGGACCCACGGGTGGCTGAGGCGATCGACGGCTGGCTGCGCTCGTTGCGATAAGAGTCGATGGAGTGCGCCAGGGAATAGGTGAAATCGGTGCGGCCGGCCCGGCCCAGGTTCCGGTATTTTAGAGAGTTTTCCTTCTCCAGGTGCCAGGTTCCTTCTCAGGCGGCGAGCCTATTGGACCTTGGTCCAATTCCGCGGCCTTCCTCCTTTTGGCTATCCTGCTCGCTGAGGCGAGCGGATGAAGCCCGCTCGCCTCCACCCTCGGCGCAAGGAGACATCATGAAGACGAGATGGCTGTTCGGCGGCAGCGCGGCGGCGGTGATCCTGTCGGGACTGGTACTGGCCACCGTGGCGGCGCAGCAGCCGGCCCCCGGACCCGCTCCGACCGACACCGGTACACTCGACCCGGTGGCCGCGGAGCGCGTGGCGAAGAAGCCAGGCTATTCGCCGTACGCCGGGCGCGGCTACCCGACGCGCCCGCTCTTCGGCGACACCCATCTTCACACTTCGTATTCCATGGATGCAGGCGCATTCGGCGCGCGGCTCGGTCCGCGCGATGCCTATCGCTTCGCGCGCGGCGAGGAGGTGGTGTCTTCCACCGGTCAGCCGGTCAAGCTCTCCGTGCCGCTCGACTTCCTGGTGGTGGCCGATCACTCGGACAACATGGGCTTCTTTCCGGATCTTCTCTCCGGCAAGCCGGAAATCCTGGCCAGTCCCACCGGCCGGCGCTGGCACGACATGATTCAGTCCGGCAAGGGGGCAGAGGCGGCGATCGAGATCATCATGGCCTTCTCGCAGAACAAGTTTCCGAAGGACCTCCTTTATGCTCCGGGCTCGCGCGCGTACCACGGCGCCTGGCAGGAAACGATCGCCGCAGCCGAGAGATACAACGAACCGGGCCGCTTCACGGCCTTCATCGGCTATGAGTGGACCTCCAACACCGGCGGCAACAACCTGCACCGGAACGTCATTTTCCGCGACAACGCGGACAAGGCAAGCCTGGTGGAGCCGTTCACGGTGTATCCGCCCGGCAGCGACAACCCGCGCGATCTGTGGAAGTGGATGCAAGCCTACGAGGAGAAGACCGGCGGCAGCGTGCTCGCCATCGCGCACAACGGCAACCTCTCCAGCGGCCTCATGTTCCCGGTCATCGAGTCCTTTACCGGCAGGCCGGTGGACCGGGAATATGCCGAGCAGCGCGCGAAGTGGGAGCGCCTCTACGAAGTCACGCAGACCAAGGGAACCGGCGAGGCCCACCCCGCCCTCTCGCCCAACGACGAGTTCGCCGCCTTCGAGCTGTGGGACAAGGGCAACCTCGACGGCAGCGTGGCGAAGACGAAGGACATGCTCGAGTTCGAGTACGCCCGCGCGGCCTTGAAGAACGGCTTGAAGCTCGAACGGGACCTCGGCACGAACCCGTACAAGTTCGGCCTCATCGGCTCGAGCGACGCGCATACGGGTCTCGCCGCCATGGAGGAGGACAACTTCTTCGGCAAGACCGTGCCGCAGGAGCCGAGCCCCCATCGCCTGACGGCGAAATTTTTCGACAACGCCAAGACCGGCGTGAAAATCATGGATTGGGAAGTCGGGTCGTCTGGTTATGCCGCGGTATGGGCGGCCGAGAACACGCGCACCGCGATCTGGGACGCCATGCAGCGCCGGGAGACCTATGCCACGACGGGGCCGCGCATGATCGTGCGCTTCTTCGGCGGCTGGGACTTCGCGGCGAGCGACGCGCAAAACCGTCTTCCGGCTCAGGTCGGCTATGCGAAGGGCGTTCCCATGGGAGGCGACCTCCTCCAGGCGCCGCAGGGCAAGGCTCCTTCCTTCCTCGTGGCGGCGCTCAAGGATCCGCAAGGCGCCAACCTGGACCGCTTCCAGATCGTCAAGGGCTGGCTCGACCGGGACGGCCGGCTGCACGAGAAGGTGCACGACGTCGCGTGGTCGGGAGGACGCACTCCCGATCCCAAGACCGGCAAGTTGCCAGACGTCGGCAATACCGTGAACGTGGCCGAGGCGACATGGACCAACACCATCGGCGCGCCGGAGCTGATTGCCGTCTGGAAGGACCCGGACTTCGATGCGGCCCAGCCCGCTTTCTACTACGGCCGGGTGATCGAGATTCCGACGCCGCGCTGGACCGCCTACGACGCGAAGCGCTTCGGCGTGAAGCCGCTGCCGGGAACGCAGATGACGGTCACCGAGCGCGCCTACACGTCGCCGATCTGGTACACGCCCGGGAAGTGACGCAACGCGCGGCGGACTGCCATGAAGGATCGTCTGAGGACGCTGCTGGGCGAACCGCTGGTGCATTTCATGCTCCTCGGTGCCGCGCTGTTTCTGGCCTACGGCCTCGTCGGCACGCGCAGCGAGGAGGCCGCCGGATCGATCGTCGTCACGCAGGGCCGGATCGAGAGCCTGTCGACCGTGTTCGCGCGCTCCTGGAGCCGCGAGCCCACTGCGGAAGAGCTGGATGGCCTGATCCGGGAATACGTGCGAGAAGAGGCGGCCATGCGCGAGGCGATCACGCTCGGGCTGGACAAGGACGACACGGTGATCCGGCGCCGCCTGCGCCAGAAACTGGAGTTCGTCGCCGAGGAGCTCGCAACCCCGGGCGAACCGACCGCCGATGACTTGCGCGCCTATCTGAAGGCGCATCCCGGGAAGTTCGCGGCGGAGCCCCGATTCACCTTCAGCCAGGTTCACCTCGATCCGCAGCGGCGCGGCGCCGGTCTCGCCCGCGACGTGGCTGAGCTGCGCGGGAAGCTCGACCGGGCGGGCGGCGGCGCGGAGCTTTCCGCCCTGGGCGACTCGCGGCTGCTGGAGCGACGTTTCAACGCGATTTCCCGGCGCGAGGTCGCACAGATCTTCGGCGAGGAATTCGCCGCCAGGCTGGTCGCGCTCGCACCCGGAGTGTGGCAAGGCCCGATCGAGTCCGGCTATGGGGTCCATCTCGTGTTCGTTCATGACCGGTCATCCCCCGCTCTTCCGGACCTCGCGGAAGTCCGCGAGGAGGTACGCCGGGAGCTGCTCGATGCCCGGCGCGAGGAATCGGTCCGGAAGTTCTATGAAGCGCTCCTCCGGCGCTACACGGTCACCGTCGAAAAGGCGGCTCCCGGCAACGGCGAAGCGAAGATCGCCCAGGGCGGGCAATGACGAAGCAGGCAGCAGAGACCGGCCGGCGAGGGAAGCGGCAAGCTGCGGCTCTCCCCTGCGCCATGGTCCTTGCCTTCCTCATCTCGACGTCTCCTGCCGTCGCCCACGAGTTGCGCCCGGCCTATCTCCAGTTGCGCCAGACCGCGGCGGATCGCTACGACGTGCTCTGGAAGGTGCCGGCGCGCGGGGACGACCTGCGGCTCGCGCTCCATCTGGAGCTGCCGGACCGCTGCAAGAGCCTCGCCGAGCCGCGCGGCGCATTCTCGGCCGGGGCTTACGCCGAGCGATGGCACGTGCTGTGCCCTGGTGGGCTGGACGGTGGAGCCATCCGGGTCGCGGGCCTCTCCGGGACGCTGACCGACGCGCTCGTGCGGCTCGAGCGCCTGGACGGCACCTCGCAGACGGTACGCCTCACGCCATCCGCGCCATCTTTCGTGGTCCAGCCCGCGCACGGCCCCCTGGAGGTGTCGCGGACCTACCTGCTCCTGGGCGTCGAGCACATCCTGCTCGGCATCGACCATCTTCTGTTCGTGCTCGGACTGTTGCTGCTCGTCAAAGGCCGCCGGCGCATCCTGGCGACCGTTACGGCGTTCACGGTGGCACACAGCATCACGCTTGCCGCCGCGGCCCTTGGCCTGGTGCACGTTCCGCAGCAGCCTGTCGAAGCTGCCATCGCATTGAGCATTCTTTTCGTCGCCTCGGAAATCGCGCGAAGCGAGGGCAAAGCTTTGCGACCCGCGGCCCGCGACCCGCGATCCCCGACCCTTGCGGCGCGTTGGCCGTGGGGCGTCGCTTTCGCGTTCGGACTGCTGCACGGCCTGGGCTTCGCGGGAGCGCTCGCCGAGGTGGGGCTGCCGCAGAACGCGATCCCCGTGGCACTTCTCTTCTTCAACATCGGCGTCGAGCTGGGGCAGCTCATCTTCATCGCCGGCGTTCTTGCGCTGATGGGGCTCTTGAGGCCAGCGGTCACGGGGCACCGCTCGCTTGCCAGCGGTCACTGGTCACTGCTCCGGCGAATTCCGGCTTACGCCATCGGCAGCCTCGCCGCGTTCTGGGTCATCGAGCGCGTCGCGGCGTTCTGAAATCGAAACGGCAGGGGAGGGCAAAATGGCGAAATGGACACGCGGTTGTCAAGGGCTGGCGGTCGCGTTGAGCGCGGTGTGCGCGCTCGCCGCACCGGGCGACGCAGTGGCGCAGGAGCGGTGGAAATTCTCGTTGATGCCTTATCTGTGGCTGCCGAGCATGGACGGCAACCTGCGCTTTGGTTCTCCGCCGGCAGGTGGCTCAGCGCCCAACATTTCCGTGGATGCGGACACGCTCCTGGGAGCGCTCGATTTCGCGTTCATGATCAACGCCGAGGCGCGCAAGGGACGGTGGCTCGCCGCAACGGACCTGATCGCCCTCGACCTTTCCAGCGACAGTAGTCACGTGAAGAGCATCGATTTCAATCCGGGATCGGGACCGGTCAACGTGACGAATACCTCCCTCGACCTGGCGACCGAAAGCGATCTGAAGGGCATAGTGTGGACGCTGCTCGGCGGCTACTCGGTGGTGCACAGCCCCGACGCCACATTCAACGTCCTTGGCGGTTTCCGCTCTGCCGATCTCGAGGCGACCACGGATTGGGTCCTGTCCGCGACGGTCGCGGGACCGGTGGGATCCGCGGCGTTTGCGAGAACGGGCAGCGTGAAGAAATCGACCAGCCTGCTCGACGGCATCGTCGGCGTGAGCGGCCGGGCGAAACTCGGCAGCGGCAAATGGTTCCTGGCGTACCACCTGGACGTGGGCGGCGGCGACTCGAAGCTGACGTGGCAGGGGGTGGCAGGCGCCGGGTATTCCTACAAATGGGGCGACTTGCTGCTTGCCTACCGCTATCTCTCCTACGAGACGAGCGGCAACGACCTGGTCGAAGACCTGAAGCTCGCCGGCGTGGGGCTGGGAGCGAATTTCCGCTTCTGATTGCTCGATCCGTTGCTCTGCTGGGAGTATCTGACGGCAGAGCAGAGGCGCTCCGTTCTTCTATGACTGTCAGGGTGGCGCCTGTTTGCCGCCCTTGAGGTCAAGAGACGTGCCGACCCCACTCACTCCTTTGGCCTGGAGATTCTCGACCGGTCCAAGTCCCGCCGCGCGCTGATTGGACGAGTGGCGATCGGCGGGGGGCCCATGGAATGGTCCTACGTGGGGCCGGCCTATCCGGTTTCGATTCCGATCCCGGTCAGCGGCTTGCCCGCAGTGGAGGCGCGACAGCTATGACGTCTTGACTGCCTGGCCCGTATAAGAGCTGGAAAGGGAGATCTCCGAAGCGTCGAGCTTGGAGGCGTCGTTGCGGCGTATCCTTATATGCCTATCAGTGCTCTGAGAACAGGAACAAAACCTATGGAGGAAGGCCATGCCCCGGAAAATCCTTCTGGCTCTCGTTATCGCTTGCGCGGCCTGCTGCGTCAGCGCCGCGTGTGCGGCTGACGAGATTGAGCAGGACCCGCAGGACCAGACGTTCCACCTGGAAAACATGGAAGCCAAGGATGCTTTTACAATTCTCAGGTCGATCACCGACACCAAGAAGCTCAGCGACGTTGACGAGCACACGATCGTCGTCCGGGACACTCCCGAAAACCTCGCTTTGGTTAGCGAGGTTATGAGAAGGGCGGACGCGGCCGGCGACACCGCCGACGAATCGCCTATCCCCGTCAGCGACGGTACCGTCATTACCGCTGTCGACCTGCGACAGGCATCGTCCTTGGACGTTCTGAGGACCCTCAGGAAAGAAGTGCAGATACGCCGGATCGCAACCGTGGGTGAGGCAAGGGTCATCTTCCGCGACACAGAGAGCCAAACCCAAGCGGCCCTGGAGGTCATCCGAAGGCTTGAAGGGGCAGGGGCCGGTCTACCCCGCGGACCGAAAAAGGTGTAGCCCCTCGGAAGGAAACCAAGACCTGGGGCGGCATCGTACAACTGGTCGTAACCGCCATCCACAGCCCCGGGCTCTTCCTTGCGGAGGGCCCCGGGGCCGTTTCTCAGACCCTCAGATAGACCACTGCCGTCGCGGGTATCCCTATCTCACCGGGCGCGTGCACGGGGCGGGAGAAGGCGCTGGGTGAGATAAGGGGATCTCCGGCGACAGTTCCTCCATACGCGGCGACGTCTGACGTGCCCAACGGCACCGACGCGGTGCTGGCCGTCGACCGGCACCAGGCGATGCGGCGCAGGATGTATACCTATCAACCACGCGATGTTCATGACAGGAGGCTCACGATGTATTGTCCCCCGGGCAAGTGGCAGATTTTCTCTGGTGGAGCGAGCGGTGTGCTTCAGATCAATTTCCTCGGCGGCGCAGGCGATCCGATCAACGGCAGCGCGTTCGGCCATCCGATCGAGGGGAATTGGCTGACCTCGACAGGCGACATTTCGTTCAAGACGACCGACGGGACCGACCTCTATTACACAGGCAGTCTGCAGAAACCGCGCGCGAACGCGCCAGAGGCGGCTACCTATCTTCTGGCCGGTCTTGTCAATCCCAGCGGATTCGTGTGGGTCGCGGAAATCTCTGTGGTTCCGTGAAGCGAATTCGGCGGGTATCCGCTCACTGTGAACAGCGCCTTGGAACGCCGGCATCCCTGCCGGCGTGACTCACTCCGTTTTTGAATGAAGGCTGGCAGGCGTCGCAGCGGGGGAGTATAATCTCAGCATGAAGGTCCGCCTCTCGCTGCGAAGCGCTTGAAGCCCGAAGCTCGTCTTTCCGTTGATGGCTGAAACAGCCTGAAAAGGAGAAGAAGAATGAAAAAGCAACTGAAGAAGCTCGTGCTCCACCGTGAAACTCTGGGCAGCCTCAACCCGGTGCAGTTGAGGGCGGTGCCGGGACTGAGCGGCCAAAGCGAGTGTGGCGCCTCCCAGTGTGTCTCCTACTGTGTCAGCGACACGTTCCCCGGTAACTGTCCGCATTCCTGGAACGGGACATGCACGAACTGCACAAACTGTACTGAGACCACCCTCACGGCTTGAGCCAGGAATTCTTCGATCGTCCACGGGCCGAAATTCGGCCATGTTGATCCATGGAGGTCGCTAAACATGAGAAGAGAGCAGTCGTTACGGTGCGTGGCGCTCGCGCTCATGGTTTCACTACCCTGGGCTTCCGAGCAGGCGCAGGCTGAGAAGAGCAGGGGAGACGCCGTGAGCGCGGCTGCCAAGGTCGACAAGCCGTTGCCGAACTTCCCGCTACGCTACCGCGGGGCCGGCCGGTTCCGGCACACCGAGATTCCGTCGTTCCAGCTCGTCGCCCGCTACACCTTCGACATGGAGACAGGCGTCAACCGCGAGGTGGCGACGTTCATCGATCATGAGATCGAGATCTTCAACGTCTACGACATGGACCCGAGCGACGGCATCGATCCCGATCGCGAGTACTTCATCGAGCGCGATCAACAGACCGGCGAGCTGCGCTGCACGCTGAACGAGCCGCCTCTCCCCAACGTGTTCAGCCGCGACTGGTGGCTGAGCAACAACATGGTGTACGTCGGCACCGAGACGGTGAGCGGCTTCGAGGCCGACTGCTGGACCGGCGCCGTCCCGGGCATCGGTATCCCGGTCAAGCTGTGCAGCCGCGCCGACAAGTATCCCGAGCTGTCGCTGCTCCTGAAGCAGCTCGGTCCGTTCGAGTTCTACGACCATTTCGGAGTGTCGCTCGAAGGCGAGAACGCGCCGCCGCCGGCGTATTTCAAGCTGCCTCAGATCTGCAAGGGCCTCTGAGGTCAGGCCATCTTGAGCGGTGGCCATTTCCCACACCTTGACGAACAACCCATAGAGCCCGCCTCCGCACGAAAATCGAAGGATGTTCATGCGTCTTTGGGAGGCGCATGAGCATCCTTTCACGTTGACGAGGGTGTCGAAGAGGTTTAGTATGGAGATAAGCTCACTCTCTCCATAGCGGCAGATTCGGAGGCCTACCATGACGGATGAACCGCGAGTCAAGGAAATGACCTATAAGAATCACAGGGTTACCCTTCGCGAAGATGAAAATAGCTGCGATCTTCGCATTGACGGGGTGCCGATCAAGATGGCTCGCCTGGCGCCGGAAAGTTACCATAGCCATATTTTCACTCATCAAGAATTCTCTTCCGCCGAAGAGCTTGCCAGGGCGTTGATCGACACTGAAGGAACCCTCTGGGCCCTGCCAGGTGAGGACGAGCCCCACGGGCCGCACGATCATTAGCGCTCAGATCCAGCTCAGATTGGAGGGATTCTGTGGATATTCGAAAGAATATATATTCGCTCACGGACGCCGAGCTCAACAGCTTCATCACGGCGGTCAACGGCCTGAAAGCCAGCGGCCGCTACGACGACTTCATCCGCCGCCATCACCATGCCATGGATGAGAGCACGACGCTGCCCGGCGAGCCGATGACGTTTCGCAACATCGCGCACCGCGGCCCCGCCTTCCTGCCATGGCACCGATACTTCCTCCGGGAGTTTGAGTTGGCTTTGCAGTCGGTCGTGCCCGGCGTCACTCTGCCTTACTGGGATTGGGCGGCCGACGCGGCGCTGCCGAGTCCCGCCACCGCTCCGTTATGGAATACCAATCCCGCCTCGGGACGGATCTATATCGGCGGCGACGGCGTACCGCCTGGAAACCGTGTCACGACCGGACCTTTCGCGAGCTGGACCGCGCTGATCGAGTCTGGATCGTCGTTGGTGCCACGAGCTGGAGGCCTCATCCGCCTCCTCGGACGCGATCCGATCGCCACGGGCTCGCCGGCTTTCCCCGCCAGGGCGCAGGTCGAGCAGGCGCTGACGGTCACCACCTACGACTCCTCGCCCTGGAGCGAAAGTCAGACGACCGCTCCAAGCTTCCGGAACCGTCTCGAAGGCTGGCTTCGGCAATCGGGCGAAGCAGGCTCGCAACTGCACAACCGCGTGCACCTCTGGGTCGGCGGCGACATGCTGCCGGGAACCTCGCCCAATGATCCGGTCTTCTTCCTGCACCACTGCAACGTCGATCGCCTCTGGGCGAAGTGGCAGGCCCTGCATCCCGGATCTCCATATGTGCCGACCTCTGGAGGGCCTCCTTCCCACAACCTGAACGACGTCATGGGTCATCTCACCACCCCCGGGTCGACTCCGGCCGCCTCGCTCGATTACCGTGGCAACCTGGGCTACACATACGACACCGGCGTAGCTCTGATTCAAGGCCGGTTCGGCGGCCAGGGAAACTTCGAGCTGGTCGTGCCGCGGAGCGCCGGCGGTCTGGCCCACTACTGGCGGAACAACGACGATCCTGCCTTCCCCTGGTTCGGACCGATCCCGTTCGGGACCAGCCTTGGCACCGTGGAGGCGGTGACGCTCATCCAGAGCAACTTTGGAAGCCCCGGTAATCTGGAGGTGATCGCCCGTGCCGGAAGTCAGTTGTACTTCTTCTGGCGTGATTCCGGGCCCGCCTTTACCTGGAACGGTCCCTTCCTCATCGCGTCAGGCGTCTCCGGGCACCCGGCGGTCATCCAGAGCCGCTTTGGCGCGCAGGGGAACTTCGAGCTGGTCGTTCCGCTGGCGGCGGGTGGCCTGGCGCACTACTGGCGGAACAACGACGATCCGGCCCTGCCCTGGATCGGACCTATTCCGTTTGGCGCCGGCCTCGGGAGCGTGGAGTCGGTGACGCTCATCCAGAGCAATTTCGGCAGCCCCGGCAATCTGGAGGTGATCGCTCGCGCCGGAAGCCATTTGCACTTCTTCTGGCGTGATTCCGGGCCGGCTTTTTCGTGGAACGGCCCGTTCACCGTCGCCTCCGGCGTGTCCGGCAACCCGGCGCTCGTGCAGAGCAGGTTCGGCGCACAAGGGAATTTCGAACTCGTCGTGCCTCTCGCGGCGGGTGGTCTGGCCCACTACTGGCGGAACAACGACGATCCCGCCTTCCCTTGGTTCGGACCGATCCCCTTCGGCGCTACGCTCGGCAGCGTGCCGGCGGTGACGCTTATCCAAAGCAACTTCGGCAGTCCAGGGAACCTGGAGGTGATCGCAAACCTTGGAGACCGGCTCGAGTTTTTCTGGCGCGATTCCGGCCCGGCCTTCACCTGGAATGGGCCCTTTACGATCGCGACGGGATTCTGATCGCGCCCTTCAGGTCACCTTAGGACGCTCCTCTCGGACGGCGATCAAACGGAAGGGAGCCGCCTCGCGCTCGATCTCCCGGAGCAGGTCTTCCTGCTCTCGCCCGGGGCGTGGCTCGAGGTACACGCAGACGGCTCCCTCTGACTGGCGCAGGTCGAAGCCATGGATCCCCTCCTGTCCCAGATAGCGGGAAGAGAGGCGGCGTTTGGTCTCCAGCAACGGATCGCTCATCGATCACTCACCTCAAATCAACTCGATTTGGAGCTCCGCGAGGACCGCGCCGATCGGGTTGGCGATGCCATAAAAGCCGCTGTCCGGGCCGGCGAAATACAATCCTACCGCATCGGTCCCTTCCGAGGTCACCACCAGCGATCCACTGTCCCCTCCCAAGCCGAAAGTCGGATGAGGAGCGGTCCGTTCCACCCGGATCTGATCCACGAAGCGCGCCACGACCGAAGGGTCCATGTGGTCCATACCGACCAGGGCATCATAATTGATGCTGGTGACCGCGCCTTCAGTCAGGCCCGTGGTACGGCCGTGTTTGCGCACCCTCATCCCTTGGAAGGCCTGGGCGGTGCCGTTGATCCGCCCGATCGAGCAGATCTCCGGATCGAAAGACACGCCCGGCGACAGCCTGCCGATCGCACCGTCGACGCGGTTGGGGATCACACCGCCGAGGTTCATGAACACGAAGCGGTCCAGGCGAGCGATCTCGTCCGCCGCTCCCCCTCCATCGGCCCGGCCCTGCTGGAGGAGGAGATCGCCGGGGGAAGCGTTGTTGACATCCGCATAGACATGATTGTTGCTGAGCACATAAACCTGCTCGGGATTGTCGCCGGGCCGTACCGATCGGCAGAAACAGGAGATCGTGCCCGCGGTGATCGCGATGTGGCCGGTGCTGATGCCGGCGCGGACAGGCCTCTGGCGTCGCCGTCGGTCGGCGCTGCACGGCTGCGGCGCCGTGGCCAGGGCGAAGATTCCATCGACTCCCGGCACGGCGATCTCTTCCGCGGCGGTGACGGCAGGCAGAAGGAACGCCGGAGCGGATTCGATCACATCGGTCGGCACCCCTTCCACCTCGGACGGGAGCGCATTGTCGCCGATCAGCGAGGGGGCCAGCTTCTGGGTCACGTAGATCTGAACGCACATCGTATCGGTCGGGATCCCTTCGACGATCTTGCGGCCGATTCCCACGGCATGGACGTTCTGTCCGCTGGCCGCGGCGGCGACCGCCTTCTCGACCGACCGGCTGCGGAGAACCAATCCGTCGGCGCGGTTCGCTCGAAGGAGTTGGTCGCTGAGGGCCTGCTTGGCGCGATACAGAGGTGCGAGCTCCGGCTCTAGAGGTATCATCATTGCCTCCTTGCGGCGAGGCCGCGAATAGGTACTCTAATGAGACGGACCTGATTCGCCTTTTTCCTTGCCGGGATTGCTGCAGCAGTCCGGCAACGTTTGCCGGTAGTACCTCGTCCCCGAAGCTCGCCCCTGGGAGCGCCGGCGTCCCGCCGGCAACTAACTAAAAACTAGTAAGTCAGCCGGCGGGACGCCGGCGGTCCCAGGGGGGGACCTACGGTAGTATTCCCAGCTCATGAGCGCCAAGAAGCGTAACCGTCGCGGCTCCCGCGAAGACGGCGGGGCTCGGCGGAGCCCCGCCGCGCCGGCCGCGCCGCCGCCCCCCTGGATGAGGTTCGCCGAGCGGGCGTCGGCGCCGCTCTGGCTGGCGGCTACGGCGGCGCTGCTGTGGTCGCTGATGTTCCGCTTCCTGTTCAACAGCGATCTCTGGTTCCATCTCGCCGCCGGGCGGGAGATCTGGCGGGGTAAGGCGATCCCCGCCGTGGATACGTGGTCGTACACCGCCGCCGGCCGGCCCTGGCACAACCACGAGTGGCTGGCCGACCTGGTGTATTACGGGTGGTCGAGCGCGTTCGGGGTCGACTCCCTGGTGTACTGGCAGTGGCTGGTGCTGGGCGGGGCCTATCTGTTGCTCTACCGCTTGCTGGCAGGGCTCTCGGGGAGCCGGGCCGCGGCGTCCCTGCTGACGGTGCTCGCGCTGGCGGTAGGCGTCCCGTTCTTCGACATCCGCCCCAACCTCTGGTCGGTGCTCGGCTTCGTGGCCCTGATCTCGCTGACCCTCGGCCGCGAGCGCCCGCCGGTCTGGCTACCGCTGCTCTTCGTGGTCTGGGTCAACCTCCACGGCGGCGTGATGCTGGGCCTCCTGGCATTGCCGATCCTGCTCGCGGGCCAGCTCGCGGCCGGTGGAGAAGGGGCCTTCGCCGTCCGATTGCGCCGCGCCGCCGCGCTGTGGATCGCGTGCGTCGTGGCAACGTTCATCAACCCGTATGGATGGAGTGTCTTCTCCTTCGTGTTCAAGCTCGCCACGGCCACCAGCACCCCTTCGCGCACCACCCTCTACGAGTGGCTGCCGCCCTGGGTGCCGGGAGGCATCGAGGCGCCGCTGTTCCCCTGGGCCGTGGCTCTCGGCGTGGCGAGCGGTCTCGTGCTGCTGAAGCCAGCGCTGCGCGCCCCGCGCGACGGCGCCGCCCTGGCTGGACTGGGTCTGGCGGTGCTGACGCTCGCGATGTCCTTGCAGAGCCGCCGCTTCATCCCCTTCTTCGCCATCGCGCAGAGCCTGCTCACCGCGCAGGCCGTGGCGCGCCTCTTCCGGTCGTGGCTCGAGACGGGAGGGCCGGCGGCGACGCGGCGGGCGGCGGCGGGCGCGGTCCTGGCGCTGGCGCTGCTCGGTGTCGCGGTCTGGCGGCTGGCGCCGTACCCCCTGGATTCGCGGGCGTTCGATCCCCTGAGCTGGGCCTCCCAGATGCCGGTCGAGAGCGTGAATTTCCTCGAAACCAACGGCGTCGCCGGCAAGCTCTTCGCCTACCACCTGTGGGGCGGCTACATCGAATACCGGGCGGCGGGACGGCTGAAGGTCCATTACGACCCGCGCGCGGAGACGGTCTTCGATCCCGAGACGCAGCGGCAGCATTTCCGGGTGCTGGAGGGTAAAGCGGGATGGGAGGACGAGCTCGATCGCACCGGCGCCGACCTCGTGCTCTGGCCGATGTACGAAGCCCAGGACCGCGCCCTCGGACAGGCGCTGGCGACCTCCTCCCGCTGGCGGCCCCTCTATCGCGACGGCGTCTCGCTGCTGTTGGCCCGGCAGGGCTTCCCGTTGCCCACGCCATTGAAGGAGACTCCCGACTCGGCGTACCGCTCCTGGGCGCGCGGACGCCAGGCCATGGACGAGCGCCGCTACGCCGACGCCGCGGCCGAGCTTGAGCGATCCCTCCAGCAGGACCCGCGCCTCTGGCCCGCCTGCCACAGCCTGGCGGTGACGCGGGTCATGCTCAAGGACCGGCAAGGCGTGGCGGACACGGTCGAGCGCTGCCAACGCATCTTTCCTTTTCCCTTCATGACCGTCGACAGTCTGCTGGGCGGCAGCGGATAAGGACGGCGCCTCGCCGATCCTTGCGGCGGCTCTTCTTGAAGAGGGAACGCGACGTTCCCTTTTTCGGTGAGCCGACGGAAGAGCTCTGATCAAAACCGGCTGCAAACCGGCCTAACGGGCCGGGAGAAATAGCCCAGGGCCGAGGCCGAAGGCCGATGCCCTGGGTAAGAAGCCCATAGATTTGAGCGGCCTGAAAGGTCGCGAGAATCTCTGCCGGGCTCAGCTCAACTTCTATTCAGCCGAGGCTCTCGCGGCCCTTCAGGCCGGTCTGCTCCCGTTTGTTAGGGACTCTAAGAAGGAAGCGAAGCGCGGACTCCCTCGACGAAGTCGGCAAGTTTCTGGAAGTGCTTCTGAAGATGCTGTCCCTCCTTCACGTCCACTTCCTGGACCGTGCGGGCCAACTTTGCCCACTCACCGACCGTGACCCCGGACCGTGCTCTAGGCATCGCGAACAGCCTCCGTGATTTTCGGCGGAGATGGTACACCATCCCGGCTGCCCGGAGAGACCGCCGGCCTCGCCGCGGGGTGGAACCGGTCAGCGCACGGTGGACCTCCTGCATCCGAAGAGCTTGCTGGCCGCCATCGCCGTTCCAGGAAGCCTTTATCGTTCCATCCAGGACGTGTAAGCCCCCCGAGCCGAGGTTCTCGTCCGGTCTTCTTGAGCGTTGACGAGCATGCCGGACCGGCGTAGGATAGGTGTAAATTCATAAAGAAGAGCAATATAGATGAATGCCGATTATTCGTTGGGATTGAAGCTGGAGAGGATCTGAAGCACGGATTCGTTCGGGGTGTGGAGGTTGAAGTGGCGGTTCTACGTGCAAGCAAAGAGCCCTGATGAAGAATGAGAGGAAACGGGTTGGAACTCTTCATTAGCTGGTCAGGTAATCGCAGCAGGGCTTTGGCTCGCCGATTGGCTGAATGGCTTCCAAGCATCGTGCCCTCTGTGAAGCCCTTCTTCTCTGAGCAGATTGCCGGAGGGCTTCTCTGGTCTCGGGCACTGCTTGATAGCCTAGAAAATGCGAGATTCGGTATTATCTGCGTGACTCGTGAGAACCTCCATTCAGCCTGGCTTAACTTCGAGGCGGGTTCACTTTGGAAGCGTTTCAATGATGGTCTCCCGGTGTGCCCGCTTCTTTTCGGAGTCCAGCCTTCGGAACTTGTTGGGCCTCTCTCACTTTTCCAGGCGAAGTCCTTCTCCGAGGAAGGTATTAAGGCTATCTGTGAGCAGCTTGCTGACCTCACAGGCTTAGAAGAGCCGAGGCTGAGGATCAACTTTGAGGCAGTTTGGCCTCTTCTTCAGGCAAACGTCGAGAGCGATCTAAGTCTCTTGCGCGAGGGGTCCACCCAATTCATCACCATCTCCTCTCCGGTGAGCAATGTACAAGTGCTACGCCGACCGCTAGTTGAAGGTTGGATAGAGGACCCTTCCGCTGAAGTCTGGGTTGTGATTCACCCTAAAGGCCATGAAAACTATTGGGTTCAACCTCCTGTGCAAATGGACTCGGATGGGAAATGGAGAACGCGGGTTTATATAGGCCGCTCTGGGCAGGAGGATGTCGGAGTTCAGTATGAGATCCGGGCTTTTGCCAATCCGGAAATCGAGATGTTCGAGGATCGGGTCTTGCACGAATGGCCTGGTGCGGAGTGGTCTTCACCTACGGTGGAGGTTATAAGGAAGTAGGTTAGAGATCGGCGTAGAACCACTTATGAGGCCCCCGGTCGTCAAGGGGTAGACGGTCCGTAGGGGCTGTTTTTATTCGACAGCCCGAGTCAAGGAGCACGCTGGGAGCGAGATGATCGCCTCTGTCTTAGTTTCCAAGCGGTGCAGGGACTACCTGCACCAAACACCTATCGAGGCTCAGCCGCCGCGGAGCGGCGGTGCGGGCCCGGAGACTCACGGCCCTAGAAACGATTCTGTGCCCTCATGCCGTCCCATTCAAAGGGTTGACTCGTGGATCCGGAGATCTCGGTCAGTTGTCTGCGGGCTCGGGGGAGGGGCAGAGCAGTCACACTCCTTCTTTCGTGATCCTGATGTAAAAGCGGCGCGGTTCCGCCGCTCATCGGCAGCAGTGTTCGCCGACAGAAATCGCCGAGTCTTTCGGCTTTCCCATCGGCATTGTCCAACATGAGAGGTGTGGTGCATGAAGGATTTCATAACGAAGGCGACATTTGGTTTTCTGATGGCTCAGCTTTTTCCAGGCTCTGTCGCCGTCTTTGCGATTGCCTTCACTTCTCTAACGCTTGAGTCTCAGCAGCCGAATGACCTGACCGCTATCGTAGCCATTCTCCTCGAAAACTGGAAGGACGCGTCCACACTCCTTCAGGTGTTTATCCTAGCGCTTTGTATAGGTGCGGGGATGTTCATTCACGGTGTTCATTGGGCAACTTTAGGGTATCTTGAAAATAAATGGGGAAGCGTATTTCAGACTTACTGGCACGACAAGCGGCTCTGGCTCCAGGTCCTTCTTGGGCCGATCAAAATCGTGCGAGAAAGTCTTGATTTGCTATTCACGGCCCGCCACATTCGAAGCGCAAGCGTTCGCGAAAACATCTATGACATTCACAAAGATTTCATTCCGCACTTTGAGTTCATCGAGGAGCTATATCTTTATTACGCTCAATTCTTCGTGCATACGGCCTACGCCCTGGTCGGTGTGATAGCTTGTGCGATAACATTTGTCATCCATTACGGCGTCACGTTCGGACGATTGGGGTTGATCCTCCTTGCGTACGTAACGTGCGGGACCTTCTTAGTCTTGGGGCGCATCCTTTTAAGGTCTCTTTTTCATGCAGAGAATCAACTCGCGGAGCGGAGTTCTGCAGACTTTGCCGGTGTGGCTTCGGCCGAGGTTGAGGAGGTGCCCGTGGCAAAGGAGGCTGAGAAGTATGGCAAGGCGCTCCTTAAGATTTTTGAGGAAAATGCTGGTCGTGGTCGACGTGACATTTTTGTTGCGAATCTTCGGCAAGTTTTCTTCGACCTGCCCGGGCGCAGAAATTACGATTTTGATGCGGGGATCGCTTGGCTCAAGGAGAAGAAAATCGTTGAAGATTCGTCGAAACGCCATCACTTTCGACTTTTGAAAGTGGCTGAATCGGCCGGCGAACCACCGGCTGGAGCGGACGAATAAGCTCGCCGCCCAGCCGAGAGATTCGACGGCTCATGTGCTACTTGGAGAAGTTGTATGGACCTTGACATAGCTTTACGAATTGTAACCCTATTCATACAGGCTTTAATTCCGGTTGCCGTCTTCCTTGCGGGTCGGGCAATTGCGAAAGCGCAGTATTCAAAGTCGGCGCAGGACACGTGGAACGAGTTCAATAAGCTTGTACTTGCCAGCAAGGAAAACATAGAGGTGGCCCGTAAATACCTACGCCCACCCAAATTCGCCGAGGAGGATGAGGAACAAATGAGGAAGGCTTACATGGCCTTTGTCCTCCTGAACAATTTCAACGCTTTTTACCAAGGGGCTAAACACAAGCTACTTGATAAAACGTATGAGCAGGCCACGATGCACGAGCTTCTAGCACCTCTGCTGAAGGACGATGACATTTATGCCCTGTCGCAGAATCGTGGCTACCATCCGGCATTCAGAGAATTTTGCCGTACGTTACGCGGGAGGCCATCGGACGCCGTAATGCAGCAGGATACTTAAGGCGGCTGGCTGGGCATCAATTCCGTGCGCCAACCAACACTGAGCATGCACCCGACCGTCGACACGACAGCTTCATACTTCGCTAATCGGTCGGGGCGGCGGATGATGCCGAGCGTTGGCCGTCAGTGAAAGCGCCGTCGTGAAATCATGAACGATATCCCAACTGCTGGCAGCTACCTCGCCTCTTCGCCCCCGGCGGGCACTGAGTCCCCTATTCACGGTTTGGACACAGCCTCGCCAAACCGCCGACTACGTGAGGACCCGTTCAACTCTGACTGCAGAAGTGGCACTCGCGATCGCGTCCGGGCTGTCCTGGTCCATTTATCTCTCACACAGGGGCACCGCACTCGACAAAGTGGAATCGGCGCTCGCCCTCACTATCATCGCAATCGGCGGTGTCTACCTGGGGCTCATGCGGCTGTTCATCGGCTCCGGTGTGTTGCTCGTGGTCGCGCGCTTGCTCGGCGGCAAGGCAACGCTGAGATCGGGACGTATTGCCTTGGGGCGCTGTTCCTGACATCGCCGGTCTCGCGGTCCATTTGGGTCTCTTTGCCTATTTCGGCCTCGACTACTTCCGCAGTACTACGACTGAAGGCGTGCAGCCCGTTGTGCTAAGAAATCGGGTCAACGGTCGCTTGGATGTCGATAGTATGGACCGCTGTTGCAGTTACAAACTGTTTGTCACAGTTGCAGCACCTTTCTGGTGCACGATCCTCCGCAGCCTTCCTTCTCAGCTCGCTAGCTGCATTCTTCGTGGCCGGTCTCGTGCTTTTTGCCGTCATGGCTGTTACATCATGAGTTTGCGGGGTGCGCGCGGAACCGGCCCGGCAGAGATTCTCGCGACCCTTCAGGCCGCTGAAATCTATAGGCTTTCTTACCCAGGGCGTCGGCCTTCGGCCTCGGCCCTGGGCTAGTTCTCCCGGCCCCGTTGGGCCGGTTTGTTAGGTGCAATCGCGTAACACCCGAAAGGCTGTGGCATGCGCCAACAACGCCCGAGATCATCGTGTAAGCCTCCCGGAGTCGATGTTCTCGTCCCTTCTTCTTGAGCGTTGACGAGCATGCCGGGCCGGCGTAGGATAAGAGTAAGTTCATACAGAAGGGCAACATAGAGGAAGGTCGATTATTCGTTGGGATTGAAGCTGAGGGAGCCTGAAGTACGGATTCGTTCGCGGTGTGGAGGGTTGAGGTAGTGGTTAGGCGGCGCTCGGTTCTATCGGAGACGAATCTATGACCCATGAGACCCCGATTCGCTTGACCACCGGCCGCCAACCGCGGCCAACAGATCCTGAATTCCGCGAAATGCAGGGCTACGAGTCCGGGAGAGCCGAGCAACAAGCGGCTCTCATACCAGGCCCTCACGAAGAGCCGTGGCTCAATGTCCTCGCGTTTCACGAGCCAGGGGCTCAGCCGTCCCTCCAACAGGCGCTCGCCACACCGTTCATTGCCCAACGAATGCGAGGCACGGTCGCCGACCTTGGCGCCGGCACATGTTGGGCCACCGCCGAGATCTCCAAACTCGACGTCGTCCACGAAGTAGTCGCCGTTGATCTCTCGGAGGGTTTTCTGCGCCGCGTCGGGACGCGCATGATCCATCAGTTGCACGGGAACGTTGCAAAAGTAAGATTCGTGGCCGGTAGCTACGAAGACGTTCCCGAGCCCGATGGCACGTTCGACGCCGCGCTTCTAATCGCTTCGATACACCACGCCATCGCTCCTCTGAAAGTCCTTCTCGAGACTCGCCGCCTCCTCAAGACGGGAGGACTCCTACTCATGATTGAGAACCCCTGTTCGACCCTCGGCATCGAAGCACAGCGACGGCGATGCCTCGAGCTCACAAGGTCGACCGAAGCTACCGAGATCGCTTACACGCGCGGAGAGCTCGACTACTTGCTCCGGCATGCGGGCTTCGTCGATATTGAATGGCGTCCTGCCAACGGGTTTTCGGCCAACCCGCTGAAACGCGCGGTTCGCCGTGCACTTCGATGGCTGGACCTTGAGCACCATCTGTTGTCTGTTAGTTACATTGTGACGGCGATCAGCACGACTTAGCGCCCCGTTCTCAGGGCGCCCGTCCGCCGATGAAGGGCAGAATCGTTTGCCGCTGTCAGTGAAAGCGCCGTCGTGAAATCATGAACGACATCCCAACCGCTGGCAGCTACCTCGCTCTTCGCCCCGGCGAAACGGGGGAGGTTGCCATCGTGTATCATCGCGGGCCTGGGAAGTAGAGGTGCGGAGGCTGGGGGCGTAGGGCGCATCCAGACCACAAAGGGAGCAGAGATCTTCGCTTGAGATGGAGACCGCGGTATGTACACGGATGTTTCGTTACGCGACGTAATGGACGATGACCTTCCCATCTTCTTCGCTTATCAACTGGAGCCGGAAGCGAATGTCATGGCAGCCTTCACGGCGAGGGACCCGACAGACCGCGAAGCCTTCATGGCGCATTGGCGTCGGATACTGGCAGACCCGACCACCATCAATCGAACCATCGTGGCGGATGGGCAGGTCGTGGGCAGCATCGCCAGCTATGAAGATGCCGGCCACCTCGAAGTCACCTATTGGCTTGGCAAGGCGTATTGGGGCAAAGGTCTGGCGACCCAGGCGCTCAACCTTTTTCTGACGCAGGTCAATCAGACCCGTCCGCTCTATGCGCGTGCCGCCAAAGACAATATCGGCTCGCTGCGGGTGTTGGAGAAATGTGGGTTTACAATCATCGGCGAAGACAAGGGCTTCGCCAACGCGCGTGGCCACGAGGTTGAGGAGCTCCATCTCCGCCTGGAATAATCTCCGCCTACAGTAATCTCCGCCTGGAATAAGGCGGTTGATCACGAGCAGGCAGACCCGCAACGCTCAGGATGGATCACGGCGTCACCGGCACCGCCCATAGCTCGCTGCCGGCGATCCCGTCGTCGGCGGCGAAGTAGAGGGTGCCGCCGGCGAGGACCGGGCGGCCCGGCCATGACGACAGCGGGCCGGGGGCGATGTCGGCCACCATGGCGGTGTGCTCGGCGACGCCGTCGGTCGACCACAGCTCGACTCCGTGCTCACCGTCGTCGGCGGCGAAGAAGAGCCGGCCGGCAGCCACGCTGAGCAGCAACGGCGACGAGCTTGCGGCGCCCTGCCGCAGATCGAGGAACGGGTGGGTTCCGGCTGCCGTGCCGTCGCTCACCCACAGCTCGGCCCCCAGCTCTTCGGTGCCGAGGGTGAAGTACAGCTTGCCGTCGAAGCCCATCGGCCGGAAATCGATCTCCCCATAGGGATCGGGATCGCCGATCGGCGCCAGGGCGACGGTGCCGGCCTCGGTGCCGTCGGAGCGATAGAGCCACACGCGCGCGTCGTCGTCCCGCGACGAGGCCAGGAAGTAGAGGGCGCCGTCGAACACCGTCAGATGGTGGTGGTGGACGTCGGAGCCGGCGGGCGGAGCGATGCGCGTGGCCGCAGCGCCGTCGATGCGCCACAGCAGCCCGTTGGCGAGCAGGAAGGCGGCGTCGCCGAGCCGCGCCAGCTCGCCCGGCGGGCAGACGCCGCCGCCGGCCGGGCAGCGGATCGGCTCGAGACCCGCGCCCGCCTGCGAGGGACGGAAGGCAAAGAGGCCCTCCGCCGTCGCCGGGTCGGCGATGAGCAGGCGGTCACCCAGCGCCACGTGGTAGAGGAAGGGCGCGATCGGCAGCGTCGCCACCTGGCTCGCCGGTCCAGAGCCATCCGGGGAGACGAACACGTCCGTCAACCAGCGGCCGTGCAGACAGCCGTCGTCCTCCGAGCACTCCCAATTTGGAACCAGCAGCGTCAGCGCATCGCCCATCGGCACGATCGCCGACGCCCTGTGGCCGAGGATGGGGAGGGCGTCGCCCGCCGCGTCGACCCGGACCATGCTGGACCTGGCGTCGACGACCACCGCGCCGGCGAGGCCTACCGGCGGCGCCGACCGGTCGAGGGACTCGCAGCTCGGCGCCCCATCGGCCAGCGGGGCCACCGCGCCGGGGGCGCCGTCCGTCCAGTAGATCCGCTGCCGCTTCCCGTCGCAGGCGGTGAAGACCAGCCGGTCGCCGAGCGCGATCAGGCTGCGCGGCTCGGCGTCGTCGTTGCGCCGTCCCGGAAAGCCCATCGACGCCAGCACGCCGCCGTCGGCGGCGAGACGCGTGAGGCGATCTCCGGCCACCAGGAATCCGTTGCCGCTCGCCACCGCCGGACCCTCGCCGAGCGCGGGTACGGGGCGCACCGCCGGGACGTCGAGCCGCGCCACCCGGCGCTGTTGTGGACTGGTGTCGGTCAGCTCGAGGAGCGCCACGTCGCCGTTCAGCGCGGCGAGCTGGGTGCCGCAACCGGGCTGGCGCGCGCAGCGGGCATCCAGGGGCCGTGTGCCGGCGTCGGTGCCGTCGGTCACCCACACCTGCCGCTCGGCGTAGCCGGTGCCGATGGGGGCGGAGAACAGGCTGCGGCCGCCGGATCGCGCGATGGGAAAGGGCGGCTCCTCCCCGCTCCGGCACGCGCCGGCACAGCGGCCGAACGCGGCCGTCCCTCTCCGCGTGCCGTCGGTCCTCCAAAGCTGTCCGTCGCCGTCGGCGAAGACCAGACCCTTGGCTCCGCTGTGGAGCGCCACGGAGCCGCGGACGAAGCGGTCGGCGGTCAGCCGCGAGACGCCGGCGGAGCCGGGCACGCCCGCCCTGGTGAGATGGCACAGGGTGGCTGAAATCGGGCACTCGAGAAAAACGACGCCGTGGACGAGGCTCATCGGGGGCTCGATAACCGTCTCCCCGAACCCCGGGCCGAAGCGCCGTACCCTGCGGGTCCCGCCCGGGCTGCCGTCGCTCGTCCACAGCTCCTGGGTGCGCGCCGTGCGGCGGACGAAATAGAGCCGGTCGGCGGTCGTCACCAGCCCGTCGAGCTCGCCGTCTGGGAAGTCGACCAGAGTCGAGGTGCCGGCGGCGGTGCCGTCGCTGACGACGACCTGCCGGCCGCTGATGCTGATGTAGCAGGCGCGGTTGCCGAGGGTGGGCAGCGGCCGGCCGCCGGTATACGGCCATGGAAACGAGGCGCCCAGCGGTTCCGTGCCCGCGGGGGTGCCGTCGGTCGACCACACCATCCCCTCCTCGTCGGCGAGGATCATGCGGTCGCCGATCCGGAAATACCAGCCGACAGCATTGTCGAACGGCGATTGGAAGGCCGGGGAGAGCAGGGTCGTGCCGGCGCGCGTTCCGTCGGTGGTCCACACCGGCGAATAGCCACGGAGGCGGAAGAGCAGCCGCCCCTGGACCGCGCCGAGCAGCTCGGGTTGGAAGTCGGTGAGGAGGAAGCCGGCGATCGGCTCGGCCGCTCCGCTCGCCAGCTCGCTCGCCCACAGCTCCGCCTGAGCGTGCTCCTTTTCGTCGGCGTCGTGGCGCCACCCCCAATTGAGCACGATGGCGCGTCCCGACAGTTCGCCGACGAAGCCGACCTGATCGGCGAGCTCCGGCCGTTTCTGGTTGAGATCCGCCACGCGGTAGGGCACACCGAGCCCGCTCGCCGCCGCCGAGCAACCCAGCGCGGCCGCGAAGAGCGTCACCCCCAGCTTCTTCGTCATCGCCATCTCCAATCGCCGAAGTAACCCGTGCTCAACAGCTTATAACATCTATCAAAACCCGGGAGCAATTGGCGCCCAGAGGGCGCGGGGACTTAGCCCAGGATTTCAATCCTGGGCAGGGAAGGCGCCGAGCACCGGGCTTCCATTCCCAGGCCTGAAGGGCCTGGGCTAGGTTCCCGCGCCCTCCGGGCGCAAAGTTCTCCCGGGGTTTTGATAGGCTCTTTTAGGCACAAAGGAGAGTGAAGGTGGCCGAAACGCAACGACATGAAATGACGACGAAGAGAGTGATCTATCAGATCCCCGGCATGGAGGCGGTGACGGTGCGGCGGGACGTTAAATACCGGGCCACCGACGCGGGCTCTCTGACCCTGGACGTCTACTATCCGCCGGATACGAAGGGCGACGCACGGACGCCCGCCGTCATCTTCGTGGTGGGTTATTCGGATCTGGGAGCCCAGAGGATCATGGGCTGCCGGTTCAAGGAGATGGAAGGGTTCATCTCCTGGGCGCAACTGACGGCGGCCTCGGGGATGGTGGCGATCACTTACTCGACCGGCGCCGATCCGGCGGAAGACGCGCGCGCGTTGCTGCGGTATGTCCGCCAGAACGCCGCGGCGTTGGGAATCGACGAGACCCGGATCGGAATCTGGGCGTGCTCAGGCCATGTCCCGAACGCGCTGGCGGTCCTGATGGACGAAGAGAGCAAGGATCTGAAGTGCGCCGCGCTGTGCTACGGGCTGACCCTGGACCTCGACGGGTTCACCGGCGTGGCCGATGCCGCCGCGACCTTGCGGTTCGTCACTCCGGCGGCGGGGAAGTCCGTCGACGATCTCCCCAAGGATGTGCCCCTGTTCATCATGCGATCGGGCCGGGACGAGTTTCCTCATTTGAATGAGACGATGGATCGCTTCCTGGCCAGGGCGGTGGGCGCCAACCTGCCGGTGACCTTCGTCAACCAACCCGGCGCGCCGCACGCGTTCGATCTCCTGGACGACAGCGAGACCTCCCGCGAGACCATCCGGCGGATCCTCGGGTTCCTGCGGTTCCACCTCGGTTGAGCCCAGCGGGCGGACACAGAACCACTCCGGAAATGGATTGATGCAAATTACCGGAGTTGGTGAAGCGAAAAAATGCCGGGTCTACGTGGACGCAGGCCCGGAGAGGGGAGAGGGAGGAACCAGTTGGGGCCCAGGACTGTACACTGGGCTGCCGCCATCTGTGTTCCTGACCCTGTATCCCAAGTCTGACGCATTGCCGGGCCGCCTGTCATCCTACAAAAGTATGATTTTGTCTCCACACTTGTTGTAGGCCGATCTCAACGCCGCGTTGAGATGGGGTGTCCAGGAAGGGTGCCATCCGTGAGGACAGTCTCCGGATCGGAGACGAGGATCCGGACCGGCAGGAGATCCCGCGGCAGGCTCCAGGGGGACCGTAAGGACGGCGCCGCCTCGGAGACGACCCGACGTGGGAGGCCTGCGGAGGGCGTTCTGAAACGGGCTGGGATCGTCTCTACCGCCTTCCCGGCAGGTCGTCCCTGACTCGACAAGACGGGTATAAGAGGATGGGCGGCCCCCCCGGGCTCAGTGCCCTTCCAGCTTGGCGACTCCCGCCCGCAGGGCGTGCAGGGCCGCTTCCACCCGGTTGCTGACCCCGAGCTTTTCCATGATGTGGCTCACATGGGTGCGGACGGTGGCTTCGGTGATGCTCAGCTCGACGGAGATCTGCTGGTTGGACCGGCCGCGGGCCAGGAGGTTCAGCACCCGGGCCTCCCGGTCCGTGAGCGGCGCCCCGGGCTGGCCGCCGGGAGGAGGTTTGAGGTGCGTTAGCAGCTTGCGGGTCAGGCGCGGCGGCAGCCAGAGCTCGCCGCGGGCGACCTGCCGGATGGCCAGCAGGAAGTCCTCGCGTTCGAAGGTCTTGGCGAGGTAGCCCAGGGCCCCGGCCTCGACGGCGGCGAGGACCTGCTCGTCGCCCTCGGTCCCGGTCAGCACCACGACGCCGACGTCCGGCTGGTCGGCGAGGATGACCCGGATCGCCTCCACCCCGTTCAGGCGGGGGAGCTTCAGGTCCATCAGGATGACCTGGGGGTTGAGACGCCTGGCCTCCGTGATGGCTTCCAGGCCGTCCGCCGCCTCGCCTACGACCGTGATGTCGTCGGCGCCCATGAGCAGGGCGCGGACGCCCTTGCGCACGACGAGATGGTCGTCAACGACGAGGACTCCGATGAGCATCCTTGGGATCTCCCTGTGTGATGTGGCTCACCTTGGTGAGCTAATATACTACTCAATACGCCATGACCGGTAAAAGTTGCGTCCGCGGGGCCGGCGGACCGGCATTGCTGGGGATCTGGCTCTTCCTCGCCGCCGGGACCGCGGTGGCCCAGGGGGAGTGGCCCCAGGCCGGGCTGTGGAAGTCGCGCCCCGGCGACGACCTCCGCTGGGCTCATCCCGGCTACGACGATGCGGCCTGGCGGGCGGTCCCCCTTCCCGCCACCTGGCGGGAGCAGGGGTACGCCGGCCTCGACGGGCCGGTCTGGTTCCGGCGGGTGGTGACCCTCGACGGGGAGGCGCGGCTCGCCGCCCGCCGGGGTGAGCTCGCCATCCTTCTCGGTCCTCCCAGGCACGGCGGCTACCAGGTGTACGCCGGCGGCAGGCTCCTCGGGGCTTCTCCGGGCTGGTCCGGAAGGCTGTACTTTCCCTTCCAGGAGGTCTTTCGCGTCCCCCGGGAGGCGGTGGGGGAGGACGGCCGGCTGGCCCTGGCGCTCCGCGCGCGGCGGGTGGCGTGGCGGTCGGACATGGAGCCGGACAGCGCGGTGGCGGGTAACATCCTGGTCCTCGGCGACGACCGGACCTTGCGCGACCGCGCCGAGCTCTCGTGGTCCCGCACCCTGACGGCGGATCTCCCGTTCCTCTTCCTCGCCCTGCTGTTCGTGGCCGTGGGCGCCTACAACCTCCTGCTCTACTGGCGCCGCCGGCGGCAGATCGAGCATCTGTGGTTCGGCCTCCTGGCCCTGTGCTTCGCCGCCAACGCCTTCGCCAGCTCCTACTGGGTGTACGAGGCCACCCGCCGGTACGGCGTAGCCGTCCGGGCGAGCGACCTCACGGGCCACCTCCTCGCGATGGCGGCGGTCCAGTTCCTCTGGACCTTCTTCTCCCGGCCCATCTCCCGGCCGCTGCGCGCCTATCAGCTCTCCCACGGGGCGCTGGCGCTGTTCGTCGCGCTCGTTCCCGACGTGCGCCTGGTGGTGGCCAGCCACACCTTCCGCTCGCTGTGGCTGGCGCCGCTGCTCGTCCTGGCGGTGGTCCTCATCGCCCGCGAGGCGTGGCGGGGCGATCAGGAGGCGCGGACCCTCTCGCTGGGAGTCTTGATCCTGGTCGCCGCCGTCTGCGTCGAGCTGGCCGGCCGGATCGTCCCCGGGATGTGGCAGAGCCCGGTGTCGCTGGCGCCTTTCGGGTTCGGGGCGGTCCTGGTGGCGATGAGCTTCTCCCTCGCCAGCCGCTTCCGGCGCATCCACGACGAGCTGGACCGGCTGCGCCTGAACCTGGAGGCGGAGGTGCGGGAGCGCACCCTGGCCCTCGAGCGGGCCAAGGAGGAGGCCCTGGCCGCCAGCCGCGTCAAGGGCGAGTTCCTGGCCAACATGAGCCATGAGATCCGCACGCCCATGAACGGCGTCATCGGCACCACCACCCTGCTTCTGGAGACCCCGCTCACGCCCGAGCAGAGCGGCTACGTGGAGACCATCCGGACGAGCGGCGAGGCCCTGCTGGCGCTGATCAACGACGTCCTCGACTTCTCCCGGATGGAATCCGGGAAGGTGGAGATCGAGCGCGCGCCCTTCAACCTCCAGGCGGTGATCGAAGAGAGCCTGGGGATCGTCGCTCCCCTGGCTGGGCGGCAGGGGCTCGCGCTGCGGCACGCCATCGCCGAGGGAACCCCGGAAGCCCTGGTGGGGGATCACGCCCGCACCCGCCAGATCCTGGTCAACCTGCTGGGCAACGCCGTGAAGTTCACGCCGTGGGGCGAGGTGACGGTGTCGCTCTCCGCCCGCCGGCTGAACGGCGCGATCTGGGAAGCTCATTTCGCCGTCGCCGACACCGGCGTCGGGATCGCCGCCGAGGACCTGGACCGGCTGTTCATCGCCTTCCAGCAGCTCGACGGCTCGCTGGCCCGCCAGCATGGCGGCACGGGTCTCGGCCTGGCCATCAGCAAGCGGCTGACGGAGCTGATGGGGGGCCGGATCTGGGCCGAGAGCGCCGTCGGCCAGGGCTCGACCTTCCACTTCACGATCACGGGAGTGGCCGCGGCGGCGGCGCCGCCCCGCCCGCGGACTCTCGCCGGCGGCGTGGACCGCGGCCTGGCGCGCCGTCATCCCCTGCGCATCCTGCTGGCCGAGGACCACGCGGTGAACCGGAAGGTGATGATCGGCCTCCTCGGGCATCTGGGATACGAGGCGGATCTGGCGGGCAACGGCCTGGAAGTCCTGGAGGCGCTGGAGCGCCGGCCTTACGACGTGATTCTGATGGACATCCAGATGCCGGACATGGACGGCCTGGAGGTCACCCGCCGCATCCGCCAGCTCGCCGCCGAGCGTCAGCCGCGGATCATCGCGCTGACCGCGCACGCCATGGCGGGGGACCGCGAGCGCTGCCTGGAGGCGGGCATGGACGCCTACCTGACCAAGCCGGTGCGGATCGTCGAGCTTCAGGCCGCCCTCGCCGAGGCCAGCCCGCGCCCGCCGTCCCCCCTCGATCCGGAGACTCTGGAAGCCTTGCGGAATCTGAGCGCCGGGGAGGATCTGGCCGGCGCCTTGATCGAGACCTATCTGGCGACCTCGGCCGCCGACTTCGCCGACGCGCGCCAGGGAGCGGAGGAGAGCCGCTGGCCCGAGGTGGGACGCGCCGTCCACCGTCTCAAGGGCAGCAGCTCGATCCTCGGCGTCTCCCAGGTCGCGGCGGTCTGCCAGGCCATCGAGGAGCGGGTGCGCGCGGAGGAGACCGAGGAGTTGGCCTCTTTATTGAAACAATTAGACGAAGAGCTCGGGAAGGCGCGGGCGGCGCTGGAAGAGGTGGCCCGGGGCAATGCGGTGTCTCCGCGGTGACGGAGGGGCAATGAAACAATTCGTGGTCGTTTCCGGCTTGCCGGCCAGCGGCAAGACCACCATCGCCACAGGCCTGGCGGCGGAGCTGGAGCTTCCGCTCCTGGACAAAGACGCCTACCTCGAAGCTCTCCTGCAACACGCGGGAATCGGCGATCTTGAGTGGCGACATCGTCTCAGCAGGCTTGCCGACGAGCAGTTGCGAAGTGCCGCATCCACGAGATCGGCGGCCGTTCTCGCGTCATGGTGGAGACATCCGAAATCCAACGCGGAGACAGGCACTCCGACAGACTGGCTCAATCCGACATCGGACGTCATCGTCGAAGTCCACTGCGTGTGCCGCCCATCGGTTGCCGCAGCCCGTTTCCTGGCACGATCTCGCCATCCCGGCCACCTTGACGGCCGGTGGTCATTGGAGCGTCTACTGCCCATCCTGGAAGAACAACAAAGCCACGGGCCGCTTTTCCCGCGGCAGGCGATCCTCGTCGACACGGAGCAGCCTGTCGAGATGCAGACGCTGGCGCAGGCGGTCAAAGCTGCGCTTCATGAAATCGACGATGCCTAGCAGGAGGATCGGGCCGTTCAAGGACGGAATGGGGGCGGTGCGGACCTGGAATGGAGCGATTCAGCGGCTGGATGGATCTTCCGGAGGACCACATGGCCCATTCGCAGCGCGTCTGCGCCTCATTGTTTCCATTCCAAGCACTGCAGATCGGCCACGCGCCGAAACTCTCGGAAATTGGCGGTGATGAGGGTCGCCCCAAGTCGGAGTGCATGGGCCGCGATGAGCATGTCGAGCGGACCGATGACGATGCCTCGCTTCTCCAGATCAACGCGCAAGTCACCGTAGTAGCTCGTGGCCTGTAGATCCCAAGCCAGCACCTCAAAGATTTCGGTGAAGGCATCTACAGCCTTTCGCTGCGCAGCCGGACGGACGGAACGGCGAACCCCAACTTCGAGCTCTGCAACGGTGATCGTGGAGAGAACGCACTCCGAGGCCACAGGTAGGCGCGCCGCCGCCGCTCGCCCCCGGATCAGCGATATGCAGACGGAAGTCTCCAGCATGTACTTCACAGTCAATCCTGATCCAGGTCAAGGTCTCGAATCTGAGGCTTCAGCGGCTGCTCGCGATCCGGAAAGTCTCGGCCCTCGGGGAAGTTCTCGTGCATGAAGCGCGCGACATCCTCCAGGGTCTTCAACCGAGGCTTCGGCCTGGGCCTCAAAACCACCTCATCGCCACGCTTCTCGATCTCCACTTCCGTGCCTTCGAAGCGAAACTCCTTGGGCAGCCGAACGGCCTGACTGCCGCCGTGCTGGAAGAGCTTTGCAGTTGCCATAGCTATAGGATGTAGATACTTCTCGGGTTTGTCAAGAGTCCGAGGCCCCTGCCTGCATCGTTACGCCGCCACGCCGGTCTTCTACTTTGTCGCGGTGGTGTGTATTCTGGTTCTGCTCGGCGAAGGGCGAAGGCCGTAACCGAGAAGAGCCCGTGCCAATGAAAGATCGCGAAGATGAGGAGGAGGCCCATACCGGTCAGCCGGCGGCCTCTGGCACTCTCCAGTCTGGCGTCCTCACGTCTTTGGCGGAGCCGCTGCTCAGTGCGGCCATCGCCCGCACCCTGGCGACTTCGCCTGGCGAGCGACGTGAGCTTTTTACCAGCCTCGTTGGCGAGATCGTCACGTTCATGGCGGCGCACCCGGAGGAGCGTCCGTGGACCTGCACCGTTTACACCGGAACCGATGGCTGCGTCATCTTCCGGGGCGGAGTCGGCCATTCTCTCGTGATCGATCCGGCGGGTCGTCTCTGGCGCGCTCGAAGCTACGAAGACTTCCAGACAACCTATTGTTTCCGCAACGGCACCTGCGAAATCGACACGCTGACTCCGCTCTACAGTCAGATGCGTGAGTACCTTCCCCGGTAGCGCGTTCCGCTCTTTCCAAGCACCCTCATGTAACGAGAATCCGAGGCCGGGCGCCCAACAGAGGGCGGCAGCGCCATCGGCACCGCGCAGTCGCCACAGGACCAGGAGGCGCTTTAGATGGCTACCGTAGGCATCCTCGGTTCTTCCGGCGGACTCGTCTCCCGCGCGACCCATCCTGATCGGACCTGGATCGATGGCTGGAATTTGAATCCCGCAAGGGACGATCTCCGGGGCGTTGGCGATCTCGACGGGGACGGCAGGGCGGACGCGATCATCACCAGCGATTGGGGGATCGGCATCCTGCGGCACGACGGCGGCGGGTTCCGTTGCCCCTTCGCCGCGCCCAGGGACACGATGTTCGGCGACTGGCGCTACGACGCCACCAATCGTCCGGGGCGAGACCGCGTGATGGCGATCGCGGACTTCACCGGCTCGGCGCGTGACGAGGTGCTGGTGTGGAGCAGCGCCGGAATGGCGACGCTGGCGCGAAACGCCACCGGTTTTCTCCCTACCCGGAACCATCCGAACGGGACGCGCCTGGGTGGCTGGGTGCTCAGCACCGTGGACAACCTGTACTGCGGCAGCGGGCGTTTCGGCGGCGACCGCAGGCGGTCCATGGTGCTCAAGAGCCCATGGGGCCTCGGAATCGTCTCTCTGCAAGCAGGCACGTCCCTGGCCATGACCCCGACGGGGAGCCGCATCGGAAGCTGGACCTTCCGCACCGATCAGGACCGCGTGCGTCTGATCACCGATCTGGACGGCGATGGTCAGGATGAGATCCTGATGGAAGGCCCGGGAGGCATCGCCGTCCTGAAGGTCATTGCCGGCCGCCTGGAAGCCGTCGCGGTCCACGACAATGGAGCCAACCTCTCCGGCCTGATCGTGGGATGGCCGAACGACTACGCGATCGCGGGCCGCTACCGTGGCGGCACGGCCCGCGAGATCCTCGTCAGCAACCCTGCCGGGCTGCACGTCCTCCGGCTCGCCGGCGGGAGGCTCGAAAGACGCGCGTTCGTGGCACACGGGGTCCGGGTGGACGGATGGATCGTCGACACTCGAAGCAATAACACGGTCCTCGCCACCGGGGACCTGTCCGCGGACGGCGCGGCCGACTTTCTGATCCGGAGCCCCTGGGGGATCGGCCTGATGAGCGTCGGGGCGGACGATCGATTCCGCTGCCGCAGTCTCCATCCCTACGGCGCCTCGCTCGGCGACTGGCCGCTCGAGAGCAGCGACGTCATTGCCGGCGTCGACACGTTCCTGGGCGGCGATCAGCGGCAGATCCTCGTCATGAAACCCTGGGCCGGAGCGGCCACGGAGCCCGCGTTCGTCAGACAGGAATTCGTGAACTGGCATCGCAACGTTCGGGGAACCGTGCGCACGGTGCGACCCAACAACCTCGCGGAGCTTGTCAACGCGGTGCGTTTGATTCAGTCCCGGGGGGAAGTCGCGGGCATCGCCGGGAGCGGGTGGTCCTTCACCGAATGCGTCGTCGGCGGCCGCACCCAGGCGCTCATCGACACCTCCGCGCTGAACGGCACGCTCGACGGCCTGATACCGGATCTCGTCGATCCCCGGGTGGCGGCGACGGGAAACCTCCTGGTGCACGTCGAAGCTGGGATCAAGCTCTTCGATCTCAATTGCCGGCTCGATGCCCTCGGACTGGCGCTGCCGACCCTAGGCGGCAGCCGCGGGCAGTCTCTGGCCGGCGTGATGAGCACGGGCGTACACGGCGCGGACGTTTCCCTGCCGCCGGTCGCGGACGCGGTGCGCGCCGTCCACCTCGTCGGCCCCGGCGGCCAACAATGGTGGATCGAGCCGGCCGCCGGCGCTCTGACTACTCAAGACGTCATCGACCGCGCCAAGGCCAAGGGTGTGCTCGATCCTTCCATCAAAAATGTCTACGACGATCAATGGTTCAACGCCGTTTTGGTGGCGATGGGTTGCGCGGGCGTCATCTACTCCGTGGTCGTCGAGTGCCGGCCCGCGTTCCGCCTGCGTTCCACCACGACGTCCGAATCATGGGCGCAAGCTCAAACGCGCATTCGGGACCTGTCCTTCAGCGACCGGCGCCCGCGTTTCCTGGAGATCAACGTGAACCCGGCGGACCTGAGCTGCCGCGTGACCACCCGCAACGAGACCACCGAGCCGGAGAGCATGCCGGCGGGTCAGGGAGGGCCGCCCATCGGTCTCATCGTGGCCGGGGTGGGGCTCCTCGGTCCCGGTGCATTGGGGCTCTTCTTCGGCGCGATCGGCGATTATGTCGCGCGCACCACGGCGGAGATCGTAGCCCTTGGGGCGGTCCCGTTCGCCGGTCCTTTCCTGCAGGCGCAGAAAACGGAGCAGGCTCTGCGACCGGTCCAGGACGCGCACCGTCTTCTCGTCGAGCTGGGACTGGCCGCTGTCAATCCCCACGACGCGCGCCGGGTGGCGGACATCCTGCCCACCGCCATCAACCTGATCTGGGCGATCGGCGCGTTCGTGATCTCCGGCCGGACCATCGTGGATCAGCTCCAGGCTGCCATCACCAATCAGCAACGGCCGGAAGAGACGCGGATCGGCGCGAGCTTTCAGGTGATGACCGCGCAGCCGAGCTGTACTGCCGACGGCTCTCAATCTCACGACGAGACCACCCGTCTGGTCGAGAGCTACGAGTACGCCGTTCCAGCGTCGAGGGCCATCGCGTTCGTGGACCGCCTGGTCGCGGTCATCGCCGAGCAGAGGCGGGGCCCCGACGCCATCATCGTCAATCTGAACTTACGGTTCACGGGCCGTACGCGGGCCACTCTCGGAATGCAGCAGTTCGATCAGACCTGTCACGTCGAGATCTACACATTCCGTGGCCTCAGGGGTAACGAAGCCTTCAAGGCGAGGATGCGGGCAGTCGTGCAGGAATTCGCCGCCGTGCCTCATTGGGGGCAACTGCATGCGCCGAATGAATACCGCGTCCTTCAGACGCGTGCGCTGGAGAGGTGGCAACCGGTGATCCGGGCGCTGTCAGGAGGCAGCGAGATGTTCTGGTCGGACTTCGCCCGTGTACGCGGATTCCTGCCCTGAGGAGACCCGTTGGGCCGGTTCTATCAGGTGGCATCGCCAATGAAACGATTCGTGATCGTCTCCGGTTTGCCGGCCAGCGGTAAGACCACAATCGCCAATCCAACGCGGAGACAGGAACTCCGGCAGACTGGCTCAATCCGACATCGGACGTCATCGTCGAAGTCCACTGCGTGTGCCCCCCTTCGGTCGCCGCGGCTCGCATGGCCCGTTGAGACGTGTGAGCCGCCCAGAGTTGGGATGCTTATCCGTCCTGGTTGAGCGTTGACGAGCATGCCGGACCGGCGTAGGATAAGTATTAACTCTATACAGGATACAGGAGAATGGCATAGAAAAATGGGTAATTTTCGTTTTGGCAAAATATGGAGCAGCTTGAAGCCGCGTCCGCTCGCAGTACAGGCATGTTGAAGTAGTGGTTGTCTGCCATTGCGAAGAGAAAGGGGCATACCATGAACACTACAGGCAACCTCCTGAAGAGAGGGATACCCGTGGGAGGGGTTGTTCTTCTCCTGCTGGTGTCTCCTGGCAGGTTCGCTGCCGCGCAGACCTGTATCCAGGCTCCGGAGGGACTGGTGAGATGGTGGCCGGGGGATGGGAATACAGACGAGATAATCGGCGGATACAACGGCACGCTGATAGGGAGCGTCACCTTCGGGCCGGGGAAGGTCGGCCAAGCCTTCAGCTTCTCCAGCTCCTCGAGTTTAGGTTCAGATCGAGTTAATCTAACTTCCGCTCCATCAGCAAGCAACTTCACAATAGAGGCGTGGGTATTCGCTAATCAGATCGATGGTCCTAACGGACGCCGGACGATTTATGCGGATAATGGGCGCGGTCTCTGGCTTAAGAATGGGCGGATTAACTGGTGGAATGGGAATGACCGTTTTGTAGGATGTCCTCCTATCACCACTGGCGGTTGGCACCATATCGCCCTTACGTATTCTCAAGGGATATTCACTGGTTATGTACATGGTCAGCCTTGCGTCGGCACGTCAACTTCTCCAGGCGAGTCGTTACCAACGGGCGCCGGATTGGGGATCGGAGGGCACTCCTCCTATCCGCCGGAGGACTTTGACGGCCTCATTGACGAGATAGAAATCTATGACCGCGCCCTTTCCGCGAGTCAGATTCAGGCTATTTTCGACTCTGGCAGCGCGGGCAAGTGCAAAGCTTCTACCGCGCCGAAGGACGTCTATGCCGTGAAGTTCCTCTGCGGAAACTTTTTGCCCGAACCGCCCAGCCCCCCCGCGGGTGAAGCGGAGTGGCCCGTAAAGCCGGGAAACTACTTCACCGCTATCAACGTACACAACCCGAATGGGAGCCTCATCTCTTTTGAGAAGAGGGCGGTCTTGCTGTACCGGGCCGACAAGCCTCCGGAACCGGAAAAGCCAATGCCCCCCGGCCCCCTCTTCCTGGCTGAGCTCAAGCCGAACTACGGGTTTGAGATTGACTGCAGCGACATCCGAAACAAGCTCCTCAGCGGAGCGGCGCCCGCTCCGACCCTTATCAAGGGCTGGGTGGTGATCGAAGTGAGGGGCAATAAGGCGGACCCGCTCCAACTCGATGTCACCGCCGTCTATACGTCTCACGGTTGGGACCAAAGCGGCAAGGTGCCGGTTTACGAGGGCTTCGCAGAGGACGTCGAACAGATCCTCCCGAAGCATGTCAAGTAGGCGCGGTCCGTGGCTCGCGCGCTTTGGTTCTTGCCGATGCGAGTGCATTGTCTTTCTTGCGATGCAAGAGATTCGGCAGATCCCGGGCATCCACGTAGACGGCCGGCTTCGCCCGTCCACCGGTGAAGCGAGTCCAGGTTGGCTGGCCAAAGCCTAGGAGGCGAGGTCTTCATAGTCTTAAATTGACGATGTTTCTGAAAGGAGAACTCGATGTGGAGGAAAATGCTTTCGCTCTTGTTCCTCATTGGAATGGTGTTTTTGCCCAATTCGAGCCAGACGGTAAATGCCATGCCTGAGTACGAGACTGTGTACACGGTCTGGTACGATCCCACAAATTGCATGATTTGGCCGCGGGGGTATCCTGAGATTGTAGGCGAATGGGCAAGTAATTGCATCGGCCATTGGTCCGGGTGGGGCTGGGAGCCGGGAACCGCATGTTCCTATACAGTTGTCAGTCAAGGTGGAAGCTGCACTTCGCCCGAATAGATACCAGCCACGAGGCAGCCTGACAGGAACGGGCCCCCGAACCCTAATGAGGCCCCGGTCGGCCCGTGTACACTCAACTCTTTGACGACGAAAGGAGCTGACAATGGACAGCACGATGACAAAGCGTGCCTCGGCGAAGGCCGCGAAGGCGGTGAAGGCGACTGTTGGTGAGAAAAAGAACTACAACCTGGTGAACTATACCCAGTATGCAGTCGGCACGATCGAATGGTTGCCCAAGGGTAAGAGATACCATGCGAGGGTCGGGTTTACCGGGGCTGAAGGGTTCGTGTTCTTTAATTCATATCACCAGGATTTCAACGATGCGGAACGCATGGTCAACTATGTGAAGGAAGGAAAGGCAAGCGGAAAGTTGTACAACATCTTCGGTGAGACCCTCGAAGTTCATACGACTCCGACCCCGGGGCCGAACGGCGAAACCACGGTGGTCGAGGTGCTGGGCCTGATCTATTCCTTTACCCTCTGAGACATGGGCCGGGCCGCCAGCCCCTCACTCCCGGTCCGGGAACGACGGCTCGGAGCTGGCGAAGATGGAGTTGAGCAGCCCCGCCAGGCGGACGCCGGCTTGCAGGAGACGGCGCTTGACCGTGGGCATGTTCCGGTAGGCGTACTGGAAGCTCAGCTTGCCGTCGCCGATCTGGTAGACCCTCGCCCGCAGATCCTTGGATTCCCGGACCCACTCGGCGTAGGTCGCCCCCTGCCAGGTCCTGAGCTCATGCAGCGTCGGGTGATCGATGAATTCGGCGAAGTCGGAGAAGCTCAGCTTCTCGTTTTCGATCAGGTGACTGTCCCAGACCGAGTGGAGGTTGGTCTTCTCGGAGAACCACGTCACCTCGATCGAATTGCCGCCGCGGTCGTCGCGCCGCCCGACGTGCAGGGGCTGGTGGACGTCCCCCACGAAATGGACGAGAAACCTGAGCGCTTCCCGCTTCGCCTGCGGAGCGGCCTGCGGGTCCCGCAGCACGGCCTCGAAACGCTGCATGGCTTCGAGCACGTCCCCGTCGGGGTTGCGCGCGGTGGTCTCCAGCGTCTCGTTGTCGTCGATGCTGATGTAGTGCCAGGGGTCCGCTTTCCGCCACGCCGGATCGGAACGGATCTCGTCCGCCCAGGTGGCCGCCTCGGCCAGGCCCTCGGGGCCGAGCAGGCACTGGACGGCCCGCGCCGCCTCGTCGGTGAGATGGTTCTCGGCGATGCGGCCGACGATCCGGTGGCCGTTGGGTCCCCAGGCGTTGGCGGCGGCGGGCGCCGCGAGGAGCAGCGCGAACAGAAGCGTCCGAGCCTGCTTCACGGGATCTCCTTTCAAGAGCGGACCTCGGTGGTGATGGAGATGTTGTAGCCGTCGGGATCGACGATGGAGAAGTCGCGGGTCCCCCACGGCTGGTCCGTGGGCTCCTGGGCGAGCTGCCCGCCCCGTTGCCGGACGGCGGCGGCGAGCTGGTCGACGTCCTGGCCCGTCACGCAGTAGAGGCGGAGCCCGGCCCCCTTCTGGCGGTCGCGGCCTTTGGCGAAGTCGTCCTGGACGAGCAGGAAGTTGATGGCGCCCGCCACGATCCTGGCTCCCGCTAGCTTCCCCTCCCGCTGCATCTCCTCGGCGACGATGAAGCCGAGAACGTCCCGATACCAGGCCATGCTGGCCTGGACGTCGTTCACGGTGAGCGAGGGCATCAACGACCGCAAACGGAGCGTCTCCGGCTGTGCGCGTTCCTTCATGGGAATCCTCCTCGTGAATACGGCAGGGTGGAGGAACGGTAGCACGGCCGTGGCGTCCGAGGAAGCTGGGCGGGGAACGGCGGCGAGCGGCCCCGGGCACGCCGGGACCGCTCGCCGAGTGGAGAGAGCCTCAACCTTCCATCATCGCGGGCGCCGGCTCACTTCCGGCCTCCACTCACCATGCGGACGCTGTCGGAGCCCTGGATGGGACGATGATCGAAGGTCTGGCCTGTCAGGACTCCGGTGGTCGACGCGCAGGTGAGGGAAGTTTCACCGGCCTGGAAGTGGAAAACGAGGTCGATGTCCCCGTCCCGGTCGACATCCTCTTCATGCCGCCGCGGCGTCCCCGTCCCGTCTCTGTGCGCCTCGCGGGCTCCTGCGAAGACGACCGTGGTGTGATCCACCTGTCGGGCGTCGAACGCGCCTGTGCTCAGGATGGCCACGGGGATGACTCCGTTGCGGTGGGTGCAGTTGATGGAATTCGGCGTCCCTCCCGGCTGGATGTCGATGGTCACTGAGACGACGACCCGCTGGAGCACGGCGCGGATGAGGTCCGCGGCCTCCTCCGGCGGAACCAGCCCGGCTTCCACGAGGCTCTCCACCAGGTTTTCGGTCAGCTCGGAAGCCGAGTCGGTCAGACCCGCGGCGAGACGGAACTCCACGATCCGCACCAGCCGTTCGACGAGATCCGGCTCCCGCGCGACTTCCACGGGCTGCGGCTCGACGGTGGTGCCGCCGTCCAGGAGCGCCTGCAGGAAGGCCGCCGTGCCGTTCAGCAGGCCGGGGGTCTGGCAGGCGTCGCCGATGCCGTTGAGGTCGGCGTCCTCCTGGCCGGCGTTCGGGACCAGCGGACAGTTGTCGAGCTCGTCGAGCACGTCGTCACGGTCCATGTCGTTCCGGGTCGAGGGCGTGCCGGCCCGCACCGGGAAGACGTAGCGGCCCGGCTGGAGGCTGTTCAGGCTGTTGTGGATCAGTCCGGTGTCGAGGTTGGAATCGAGGAACGCGCCGAGGATTCCCGAGCCCGCCAGCTCGAAGAACGTGCCGGGAGCGCCGCTGCCGTTCGAGAACCCGGCGCGGGCCGAGGTCCCTCCCTGGCAGACGACGTCGCCGCCGCTCGCCTGGCCGGTCTCCCATTCGATCGAGTCGTAGTTGAGCTCGATGTCGAAGTCTCCCGGCGCGATGTCCGAGCGGTCGATCAGCAGCACCTGGAAGAAGTTCAGGACGCGCGTATTGAGGGCGTAGCAGCCGACGCCGGGCCAGCTCACTCCGAACGCCGGCCGGCCGTCCACGGTCCCCGTGCCGTAGGTGGCGACGTTGCCCTCCCGCGTGTCCACGTCCGCGAAGAAGGGCGCGATGATCACCCGGCCGGTGGTGGTCAGGTCGAAGGGGGTGAAGGTTCCCAGCGGCGCGTCGAAGGTCACGTTGCCGTTGTTGTTGACGAAAAGCGAGCTGTAGCTGGCGCCGAAGAAATTCAGCGTGCTGCCGATGGGCACCGGCCCCACGGAGCCGTCGTCGTTCGGCGGCACCTCGACGGCGTCGAATCCCGCCCGGATGGCCCGCAGGCCGGGCGCCAGGGAGAGCTCGAAGACGAACGAGGCGGTGTCGGACTCCCCGCTGTCGAGATCGGTCGCCCGGATGCCGATCGGGACCTCGGGCGCGGAGAGGCCCAGGAGCGGCAGGGGGACGGTCTGCCGGATCGACTCCCCGTCGTCGAGCGTCGTGGGGGAGATGTCGTCGTCGACGATCTTGATGAGCTGCTCCACGTACCCGGGAGAGAGCGGAGTCGAGGTGCCGGACGCCACGTCCAGCAGCTCGGCCGTGAGCGTCCCTGCCGGCAAGGTGAAGGGGTGGTGGCCCGACAGCGAGACCTTCAAGATCTTTTCCACTCCGCTGAACGAACCGAAGGCGCCGCCGGTCCCCGCGTTCCCATCGGTGTCGAAGAGCACTTCGAAAACCGAGTGCACACCCGAGCCGGGACTGCGGCCGAGGACGTCGATCCCGATCTCGAGATCACTCCCCAGGTCCTCGGCGAAGAGGGAGCCGACGTAGAGGTCGACGAACCCGGTATTCACCTCTCCCGTCTCGTCCGTCCAGGAGGCATGCTCGGTATTCTTCGACCGCGTCTTCGCGCCCTTCTTGATCTCGGCGATCTGGTCGGGGGTAAGTTTCTTGCCCCCGTCGTCCGTGGGATACATCAGATTGTCCTTGTCCGGGCTGTGTCCGGTACTGTCCGCTTTCACGTCATCGCCAGTCTCGGGTGTGTTCTTGTCGTCGATCAGGTGACCGGCACCCAGCGTGAAGACGTGGGCGAACTCGTGGGCGGAGGTCTGCCCACGCTTGTCGCTGCGGACGTAGGAGCAGGGCTTTGCCGGATTGTGGGGGGAGAGCCCGGTGGACGTGCCTCCGTGGATCTTGTTCGTGATGACGATCTTGTACCCCCTGCCGGAGCCGAACCTGGACTTCAGCTCCTCGACACACGCGGCGTCGAGCTTCGTGTCCTCTCCGGACTCGATCTGGTCGTTGCCGTTGCCCTCGTCGCTCGCATTCCTGACGATGTTCTTGGCGGCATCGAAGTCCGCGCACATGCCCGCCTGGTCGAGGACCTCGTTCATCTCCTTGACCAGGCTCTTGATCTGGTCGTCCGTGATGGTGACCCCCTTGAGGACGTTGATCAGCATGGGGATCTTCATCTCACCCTTCTTGCACTCCGGCTCCGGGGGCGGGCTGCTGGACCAGAAGAGCGGATCGGGAGAGTAGGCGCCGTTGACCTGGATCTCGGTGGCCGAGAGCTTGATCTCGAACTCGGCGAAGGCGTGGTCGAACGGGCAGTTGGGGGTGGGGCCGAACCCCAGGGCCGCCCGCTGGCCTTCGATTTCGGTCACCCGCCGCTCTCCCTGCTCGTGGGTCTGCACCTCGCCGTTCTCGAGGAAGATCAAGGTGCCGTCGCTGAACAGGTGGAGGACGTAGCGCTCCAGGTGCTCGGCGCCGTCCTCGACCTCGACCGTGTCGAAGGTCACCAGGACGTATTCGTCCGGACCCAGCGGCGTGGTCCGGCCGCACTCGTCGTACATGAGCATGAACGTGTCGAGAGGGTTGTCCTGGCTCCCCAGGCCAGGATCCAGGTCCGCCTGATCGGCATAGAGGTAGCTATTGGTTTCCGGAAAGAAAGTGGGGGTGATGTCCGACCACTCCTGGCCGCCGGGACACGCGGTGAACGCGCCGTCCGTCTGATGGCAGAACGCGCTCGGACCCACGCGCGCCTGGGCGAAAGCCGCCCCCGCGGCGGCCAACAGGAAGGCCGCGATCGTCATCCATACTGTTCTGAAAATGAACCGGGTCGATATCCTTTCGTGCACATACGATGTTGACATTGTCGACTCCTCCCGAAATGTCGAATCGTGGATCGCGCACTGTGCCGCTGTCTGACAGGATACCGCAGGACAACCCGATCGGAACAGAATAATCAGCGCTCCGTTAAATATTGATGCAGGAAGAAATGGCAATCTTGTAAAGGGGTCGTCCCGAATCCCGAATCCTGTATGCTGATCGATTCTTCTTGATCATTGACGAGGCTGCTGGACCCGGTATAGGATGAATGTAACGCCATTTTGGCAGTGCATCATGGAGAGATGGCAATTTTGTTTGGTAGTCCTCGAGGAGATAATCATGGAAGAACTTGTATATGGGGAACCTCGTTCAGGCCTCGAATTCACGTGGCCGCGATGGGCGGGAGGTGGTGGCGGAGGTGGCGGAGGAGGCAGCAAGCAAGGAAAAGGCGGTAAAGGTGGCCAGGGAGGGAGTGGTGGAAGTGGAGGTGGCTCCGGCGGCCGTGAACCGAAAGGCGACCACAACGACGACAAGTTCGACGATTTGCAGGGTCTGCCGCTCGAAGGCGGCGTCCGCGCTTAGCAGAGGTCTCTCGCGACCTCGGCGGAATCGAGGATCGGATGCCGCTGCCCCTCCTTCCTGAGCCTCAATCCAAACGGTACTCCGCATGCCCGGGACGGACCCTCTGTCCGGGTTGTCCTCTGTTCGTCGAGAACGGCGGGCTTTGCTCGGGGTGCACCGAAGAATACCGCGCGCGCTGCCTCCAAGCGCGCTGCTTCTCTCGCTGCAACCGCTGCGGCGGAGGATTGCATGCCATAGTGCCCGCGGCTTGTGGTCGTTCGCTTCTGCGGGACGAGTGGGTGGAATTGATCGCGGCTCCGCTCGCTCCTTACCGCCCCGAGCCCATCACTTTTTCCACCCCTCTGATTCCTGTCATCTATGGTCAATCCGAGGTCCGGAAGATCCCGGAGCGGTTCCTCTGGATCGACGCCTGGGCCGCCCCGATCCACAAAGTCATGAATCTGGATGGCAAATTCCGTTCACGTGATCTGAAAGACTACCTGGGACTATCGGCTCACCAGAAGCTCATCCTGTCTACCGCGGGCCCCGACGACTACATGGAGATGCTTTGGGAAAAAGGCGAGATGCTGGACTACCGCGGGCACGGATTCGACGAGTGGTTCCCGGCACACTTCTCTGTCTATGACAACGATAGCAAGTTCTATCAATTCTTCAATGCGCGGCGACAGCAACTCCACGCACGAAAGGTAAAAAGCCGGTTCGTATGGTTCCGCCTTGGCGAGCATGTGCCAGTCGAGTGGCTCGGTCCAATTCTGGATTGTCCTTCTATCCTCCTTTCATGCCAGCAGATGTATAGTGGTTTCAACCGGCGCCTTCTGCGTCGGGAAATTGAGCTCGCTGATCGCCTGTTCCCGATCTCGGCGGCTTTTTTCCTGCTAGGTAGTGGTTATGGCGCCTTGATCCGGGAGAGCCGGCGGGTCTATGAGATCCATTCCGGATGGCTGATGAGGGGGCTCAAGGGACACGACATGAAACATACATCGAGGAAAGATCTGGGTCGTCTGGATTTGCTCTGCCTCAATCTGAAGTCGATCTACGGGACGGTGCTCCAGAGGCGCCGGAAGCTTTCCCAAGAGCTGATGAAGTCGACGGGGGAGGAGCCCCGCCAGACGGATGCCGGCCTGGAGGAGGCGGCGCTTGACGCAGGGTGGAGTCCGCCGCCGCGCGGAAGTTGGAGAAGTTGATCCGGGAGTGTAAACATGGTCAGAAGTTGAACGTAATAGGGGCCATGGAGCTGCGAATCCGGAATGTCTCCAAGACCTACTCGAACGGCGTGCGGGCCCTCAGGGACGTGACGCTCACCATCCCGCCCGGGATGTACGGCCTGCTCGGCCCCAACGGCGCCGGCAAGTCCACGCTCATGCGCACGCTCGCCACGCTGCAGGAGCCCGACGAGGGGACCCTCCACCTCGGCGGCCTCGACGTGGTGAAGCAGAAGGACGAGGTGCGGAAGACGCTCGGCTACCTGCCGCAGGAGTTCGGCCTGTATCCCGCCAGCAACGCCGAGGACCTGCTGCGGCACTTCGCGGTGCTCAAGGGCATCACGGACCGGCGGGCGGGCAGGGAGGTCGCGGAGGCGCTGCTCCGGCAGACCAACCTCTGGGAGGCGCGCAAGAAGAAGCTGGGAGGCTACTCGGGCGGCATGCGGCAGCGCTTCGGGATCGCCGTGGCCCTGCTGGGCGAGCCGAAGCTGATCATCGTGGACGAGCCGACGGCGGGACTGGACCCGGCCGAGCGGGTGCGCTTCCTGAACCTGCTCAGCGAGCTCGGCGAGAACAGCATCGTCATCCTGTCGACCCACATCGTCGAGGACGTCTCCGAGCTGTGCACGCGCATGGCGATCATCGACCGCGGCGAGATCCTGCTGGAGGCCGAGCCGCTGCGCGCGATCGACGAGCTGCGGGGCCGCGTCTGGCGGCGGGTGATCGCGAAGCAGGAGCTGGCGGCGATGGAGCGGGAGCACGCGGTGATCTCGACGAAGCTGCTCTCGGGCCGCACCGTCGTGCACGTCCACGGCGACGGGCAGCCCGGCCCCGGCTTCGAGCCGGTGGAGCCGGACCTCGAGGACGTCTACTTCAGCACCATGGCGGGGCACCACGGCGCGGCCAGGGCGCTCCCCGAAGTGGAAGTGACCGCGTGAAGCTGCGCGAGGTCTGCCGTTTCGAAGCCGTCTACCAACTGCGCCAGGTCTCGACCTGGATCTACTTCGCGGTCCTGCTCGCGCTCTCTTTCCTGATGTCCGCCGGCGTGCTGGAGCAGGAGGCGCGGCGCGGCGACGTCCACATCGACGCGCCGATCGCGGTCGCGACCGCCATGGCCATGATCAGCATGATCGGGGCGCTGGTCACGGCGGCGCTGGTGGGCGACGCCGCGACCCGCGACGTGCGCTCGCGGATGCAGCCGCTGCTCTTCACCGCGCCCCAGAGCAAGGCGGCCTACCTGGGCGGACGCTTCCTCGCCGCCTTTCTGGTGAACGCGCTGCTGATGACCGCCGCGCCGGCCGGCCTCCTCCTGGCCTCGCGGCTGCCCTACGTGGCCGATCTCACCGGCCCGTTCCAGCCGGCCGCCTATCTCCAGGCGTACCTCTTGATCGCGCTTCCCAACGCGTTCGTGACCGCGGCGATCCTGTTCTCGCTGGCGGCGTTGAGCCGGCACGCCCTGGCGAGCTATCTCGGCGGCGCGGCGCTCTTCCTCGGCAACGCGTTGACCGAGGAGGTCGTGGCCGAGCAGATGGGACAGGGGAAGCTGGCGTCGCTCCTGGGCCCGTTCGGCTTCACGACGTTGAGCGAGCTGTGGCGGGCCTGGACCCCGGTCGAGAAGAACGCGCGGCTCCTCGGCCTCGAGGGCTCGCTGCTCGGCAACCGCCTGCTGTGGATCGGCCTCGCGCTCGGCGTGCTCGCGTTCACCTGGATGCGTTTCCGTTTCGCCCATCATTCGCCCGGTGGACGGAAAGGAAAGGAGCGGCCGGGCGCCGGCGCCGCGACGGAGCGGAGCGGTCCCGTGGCCGTGCCGCGGGCGGCGCGCGCGTTCGGCTTCGGGACCCACGCGCGCCAGGCGCTCGCCATCGGTCTGCGGTCGTTCCGGGAGATCGCGGCGAGCCGTGCCGCCCTCGGCGTCGCGGCGACGGCGGTGATCGCCGTGGTGCTCCTGGGCCAGGCGGCGCTGAGCGATTCTCTGGGCACCCCGCTGTGGCCCGCCACCCAGTTCGTCACCGCGTTCCTGGGGGGCGTCTTTTTCGTCGAGATCGCCGTCGCGATGCTCATCGCCTTCTACGCCGGCGAGCTGGTGTGGCGGGAGCGGGAGGCGGGCCTGAGCGCGATCGCCGACGCGACCCCGACGCCGGACTGGGTGCCTTTCGCCGGCAAGCTCCTGGCGCTCGGCCTGGCGCTGGTGGCGTTGCAGGCGGTGCAGATGGCGGCGGGCCTGCTCCTGCAGGCGGCGCAGGGCTGGTTCCGTTTCGAGATCGGTCTGTACCTGAGCGTGCTTTTCGGGCTCCAGCTCGTCAACTATCTCCTTTTCGCCGCGCTGGCGATGCTCGTGCATGTGACGGTGAACCACAAATACATCGGGCACCTGATCGCGATCCTCTGCGCGCTCTTCACCGTCTTCGCCGGACGTTTCGGGATCGGCCACCGCCTTCTCGTCTACGGCTCCGATCCGGGCTGGGTCTACTCGGACCTGAGCGGCTTCGGTCCCTTCCTCGCGCCGGTCCTCTGGTTCAAGCTCTACTGGGCGGGGTGGGCGCTGCTCTTCGCCGTGGCGGCGAGCCTGTTCTGGGTGCGCGGCGGGGAGGGCGGGCTCCGGCGGCGGCTGCGGCTGGCGCGCCTGCGCTTCACGCGTCCCGCCGCCGCGCTCGCGGCGGTGGCGGCGGCCCTCATTCTGGCGGCGGGCGGCTTCGTCTTCTACAACACGAACGTCCTGAACGCCTATCGCACGGAGTCCGAGGAAGCGGCGCGCAGGGCCGAGTACGAGCGGCGCTACGGGAAATACGCGGGCGTCCCGCAGCCGCTGCTGACCGGCACGAAGCTGCGCGTCGAGATCCATCCCGAGGCGGGGCAGGCGGAGGTGCGCGGCGTCTACCGGCTGGAGAACCGGACCGCGCGGCCGATCGACGCCATCCACCTGGCCGTCGATCCCGCCGTCGAGACCCGCGCGGTGAAGCTCGACCGGCCGGCGCGGGTGGCGCTCGCGGACGACAAGCTCGGCCACCGCGTCTACGCCCTGGCGGAAGCCCTCCAGCCGGGCGGCTCGCTGCGGCTCGACTTCGAGGTGCGTTTCGCGCCGCGGGGATTCCCGAACGGCGAGATCAACACCTCGGTGGTGGGGAACGGCACCTACTTCGATCACATCGGCGGCCGGCAGCCGAATCACCGCCGGTGGCTGCCCGTCCTCGGCTACCAGCGGAGCCGCGAGATCTCCGACGACCGCCTGCGGCGGGAACACGGGCTGGCGCCGCGGTCCGCCGCCCGCTCCCGCGACGACTTCGAGGCGACGCGCGACCCGGCCGGCCGCGAATGGATCGATTTCGAAGCGGTGATCGGCACCGCCGCGGACCAGACCGCGGTGGCCCCCGGCACGCTGCGCGGGACATGGACGGAGAACGGACGGCGCTACTTCCACTACGCCGCCCCCGCGCCGATCCGGAACGCCTACGCCATCTTCTCGGCCCGCTACGAGGTGCGCGAAGCCGGGTGGAACGGCGTCCGCATCCAGATCTTCCATCACCCCGGCCATGGCTTCAACGTGGAGCGCATGATCCGCGGCATCCGGGCTTCGCTGGATTACTACACCCGGAATTTCGGCCCCTATCCGCACCGCCAGCTCCGCATCGTCGAGTTCCCCCGCTACGCGAGCTTCGCCTGGGCGTATCCGGGCACCATCTCGTACGCCGAGGGATTCGGTTTCCTCACGCGGGTGGACGATGAGGGGGAGCATCTCGACACTCCTTTCGCCGTGATCGCCCACGAGGTGGCGCACCAGTGGTGGGGGAATCAGGTGGTGCCGGCGGGCGTGGAGGGCGCGCCGATGCTCACCGAGATCCTGGCGCAGTACAGCGCGATGATGGTGATGGAGAAGACCCACGGCCGCGACCAGGTCCGGCGGTTCCTCGACGTGATGCGGATCGAATATCTGAACCGCCGCAACAATCGTGAGAACCGCGAGGTCCCGCTCCTGAAATTGAGCGATCAATCGAATCTCATCTATCGCAAAGGCGCCATCGTGATGTATACGCTGCGCCAATACCTCGGCGAGGAGCGGGTGAACGCCGCGCTCCGCCGCTTCCTGGAGAAGAACCGCGCCGGCAAACCGCCCTATCCGACCTCCAGCGATCTCTACCGGGAGCTCCAGGCGGCCGCGCCCGGCTCGCTGCAATACCTGCTTTCGGATCTCTTCGAAGAGGTCACGCTCTGGGATCTGCGGGCGAAGCGGGCCCGCGCCGAGCCGGCCGGCGGGGGCCGCTGGCGCGTCACCCTCGACGTGACGGCGCGCAAGGTCGCGGTCGACGGCATCGGCGCCGAGACCGCGACGCCGATGGACGACTGGGTGGAGATCGGCGTCTTCGCCCCGGCGGACCCGGCGGAGGATGGGGGAGAGCTCGGCGAGCCGCTGCTGCTCGAGAAGCGCCGTCTCGGCTCCGGCGAGCGGTCCATCACCGTGACCGTGCCGCGCCGGCCCGCCCGCGCTGGAATCGATCCCTACGATCTGTTGATCGATCGCGACAATGAAGACAACGTCACGCAAATCGAGGTGAAGGAGCCGGCCGCTGGCGCAACCGGGCCCTGAGGTGCTACAATGGCGAGCCGGCAAGGTCGAGCGTCCTGCTCCCTTGCGAAGTTTTCCCAATTAATTTCGAATCCAGATCAAAAGGTCGGTCAACCCGTATGTTCAGAATCCGCCGTTACTCAGCTTCCGTGACGTATAGAAACGAAATGGGCAAGATGCAGGAGGACGAGTTCGCCGTCAACCACAGCGACCACGCGTCGGCGAGCCGCCTCGCGTTCGCGTATGTCCTGCAGGTCTTGAAGCTGAGCGATTTCGAGCTGCGCGTCGTGGGGTCCTGATCCCCCGCGCCTGATCCCCCCTGGGGGGCTCAGTTGCAGATCGGACCGGCGTCCACGGTCGAATCGCTGACGGTCACGAACCGGCTGGTGCTGCTTTGCCCGGCGCTGTTGGTGGCCGTCAGGGTGACGCCGTAGGTGCCGTCGGCTCCGTAGGTGTGGCTGGGATTCTGGAGAGCGCTGACGCCGCCGTCGCCGAAGTTCCAGGACCAGCTCGTGGGGGACTGCGTCGAGGCGTCGAAGAAGATCACCGCTTTCTTGTTCCGCTGATAGCAGAAGTTGGCGCTCGGCTTGCTCGCCGAAGTGACCTGGACCAGCTTGCTGACGGAGCTCGAGCCCGCCGCGTTGGTGGCGGTCAGGGTCACCGTATAGGTGCCGGGATTCTGATAGGTGTAGGTCGGGTTCTGCGCCGAGCTGAAGCATTGCGGCGAGCCCGTGCATTCCCCGAAGTCCCAGGACCAGCTCGTGGGGTTGCCCGTCGAGGTGTCGTTGAACACGGCCTTGAGGCCGGCGGTCTGGAACTCGAAGCTCGCCTTGGGAGCCGCGCCCAGGGACACGGTCACCAGCTTGGTCTTCGCATTCGAGCCGCCCGCGTTGGAGGCGGTGAGCGTCACGGTGTACGTCCCGGCCTGGAGGTATTCATGGGAGGGGTTCCGCGCCGTGCTCGTGCACGTGTGGGTCGAAGGGGGCGGAGGGGGCGGGCAGTCGCCGAAATCCCAGCTCCAGCCCGTGGGGTTGCCCGTGGAAGTGTCGTTGAAGAACACCTTCAGATTGTTGGTCTGGAGCTCGAAATCCGCCTTGGGCGCTTCGCCCTGGGACACGGTCACGAACTGGCTGGTGCTGTCGCTCACCCCGAACTCGTTCTCCACGGTCAGCGAGACCGTGTAGGTGCCCGCGCTGGTGTAGTTGTGGCTGGGGTTGCGGGCGTTGCTGGTCTTGCCGTCTCCGAAGTCCCAGGAGAAGCTGACCGGATCGCCGGCCGAGGATTCCGCGAACAGGACGTTCAGGCCGTTGACCGTGAACCCGAAGTCCGCGATCAGCGGCTCGCCGGCTTCGACGGTGACGAACTTGCGCTTGCTGGCCGAGCCGCCGGCCGCGGTGATCCGCAGCGTGACCGTGTAGGTGCCGGCCTCGGGGTACTCGTGCAGCGGGTTCTGCCGGTTGCTCGTGTCGCCGTCCCCGAACTCCCATTGCCACTCGGTGGGCTCGCCGGTGGAGAGGTCCTCGAAGAGCACGGAGAGGGCGCTGACCTCGAAGGCGAAGTCCGCCACCGGCACGGCGGCGGGCGTCACGATGGGCAGGTTGATCCGGCCGACGCTGGTCCCCACCTGGGCGAGGATGTTGGCCGTGCCCGTGGCGGTCCCCGCGAAGAACGGGACGGTCGCCACGCCGCCGGCGAGGGTCTTCTTGACGAGCTGGATGGGCTGGCCGGCGCCGTCGCTCCCGAAATTCCCCAGATTGGTGTTGATGGCGACCTCGGTGCCGTCGGCCGCCGCGGCGCCGTCCCCCTTCTTGACGCTGACCGTCAGGGTCGCCGCCTCCGTGGAGCCGGAGGAGAGCTGGCTGCGGTCGGACTGGACGGAGACCACCAGGGCCTCCCCCGAGCCGGAGCCGCCGCCGTTCCCGCCGCCGGTGTTGTCCGTGGGGGCGACAGGATTGGGGGAATCGCAGGCCGAAGCCAGGAGGGCGGCGAACGCGAGAGCGATCAGACGGCGGCACATCGTTTTCGGACCTGCGACAGGAGGAGGAGAGTATAGCCGCAAAACGGGACGGGGCAAGCTCCCGGCCTCCGGCAGATGTCACGAAAACTCTCCTCCCGGCACCGGGGGAAGTAGGCAAGCAAGCTGTACAAGCAATCCGGTCAAGCAAGGAGGCGCTGATGAGGAAGAGATGGGTAGGCGCAGCGATTCTGGGGCTTCTGGCCTTGGGACTTCCCGCGCACGCGGGAGACTCTCTCTATGGCAGGGTGACCGAGGTCAAGAGCGGCAACATCGTGACGCTCGACTACGGCGCCGGACAGTACGAGCTGCGGCTGGTCGGGATCGAGCTGCCGAACGACAAGGTCCTTTCCGAACGGGCCACCGGTCTGGTCAAGCGGCTGGTGCTCGGGAAGAACGCGCGCATGCGCTTCGAGGGGCGGAGCGAGGACGGCGTGATGAACGCGCGGCTGTTCACCGACGATCCGGAACAGGGGATCCAGGAGGTCGCCGTGGAGCTGCTGCGGGCGGGGCTGGTCAAGCGCGCGAAGGACGTCGATTTCAAATACGGAGAGCTGTCCGCGGCCGAGAGCGAGGCCCGGGACGCCCGCCGCGGCCTGTGGGCCGCCGACCAGCAACGGTGAGGAAGGAAAAGGAGACCATGATGCGCAACGACACAAGCCGTTCCTCGTCCTCCCGCCGTTCCCTCTTCTCCTCCTCCCTGGTCCTGGCCTTCCTGCTCTGCCTGATCCTGCCGCTCTCCGCGGCGCGGGCCCAGTTGACCTCCAACCCCGACGTCAACACGTCCATCAAGGCCCACTACCAGAACGAGTGCTCCATCATCAAGAACCCGGCGCCGGGCAGCCAGCAGCTCTTCGCCGCGTGCAACAACGCGACCGGCGGCATCTTCGCCGCGCGCAGCACTGATCACGGCGCCACCTGGACCTACCCGGACGCCTCGGACAAGACGATCGCGGACGGAGACGCGGGGCAGGGTCCGCTCGCCTGCTGTGATCCGACCCTGGCGTGGGACACCTTCGGGAACCTCTATGTCGGCTATCTCGGCAACAGCAGCGTCGTGGTGCTGCTCAGCACGGACGGCGGGCTCACCTTCAGCACCCTCATGACCTGGGCGGGCAGCGTCGACCAGCCGACGGTCGTGGCGGCCAACACCTCCGCCGCCGGCGCGCCGGTGGCCGTCTGGGTGGTGTGGAACCAGAGCGGCTCGATGCGGGCGAGCGGCGCCGCGGTGACCGGCCTGGGAACGGTCGGCGCGTTCGGCGCGGTGCAGACGATCCCCGGCACCACGAACTGCAGCTTCGGCGACGTCGCCATCGCGCCGTCCGGCGTCGTCGTCCAGACCTGCCAGAACCCGACCGGCGGCCAGGGCCCGAATTCCTTCATCCGGATCAACCGGGACCTCGACGGCCTCGGCCCCGGCAACTTCGGCGCCTCGATCACGGCGACCACGACCAACGTCGGCGGCTTCGACTTCATCCCGGCGCAGAACGTGCGCTCGATCGACGCCGAGGCGGGCCTCGCCTACGACCACTTCCCGGGCACCGTCGGCAACCCGAACCCGCGCTTCGGCCGTCTCTACCTCGTCTATACCGAAGAGCCGGTCGACGAGAGCAACAACACCAACATCATGCTGCGCTTCTCGGACGACGACGGCGCGACCTGGAGCGCGGCGCAGCAGGTCAACACCGACGCGACGACCCGCAGCCAGTTCCTGCCGCGGATCGCCAGCAACCGGCTGTCGGGCAACATCGCCGTCTGCTGGCACGACGCGCGCAACTCGGGCACCAACACCACCATGCAGGAGTTCTGCGACATCGCGACGCCGGCCACGTCTCCTCCGGTCTTCATCGGCAATCACCAGGTGGGCGACGCCCTGACGAGCGGCAACGGCTCCAACCCGCCGGCCGCCGGCCAGCTCAACATCGAGTTCGGCGACTACTCCGGCATGACCTACTTCCAGGGCCGGGTGCATCCCATCTGGGCCGACGTCTCCAACAGCACCGGCAACAACCCCGATGGGACGTTCCGGTTCGACGCCTATACCGACCTGGTGATGGGCGGGGCGGCGGCGAACGAAGGGGACCCGCACATCCGCACGGTCGATGGGATTCACTACGACTTCCAGGGCGGCGGCGAGTACACCATCCTGCTCGACTCCGACGGCTCGGAGATCCAGGCCCGCTATGCGCCGGTCGCGACCAACTTCCTGGTCGGGCCGAACGGCCACACTGGCCTCACGACCTGCGCCAGCCTGACCACGGCGGTCGCCGCGCAGGTCGGCGATCACCGGGTCACCTATCAGCCGAACCTCAGCGGCGTCCCGGATCCCTCGGGCCTCCAGCTCCGCGTCGACGGCGTCCTCACCACCCTGGGTCCCGCCGGCCTCAACCTCAGCGGCGGCGGCCGCATCAACAAGACCGCGGTCGCGGGCGGCATCGAGGTCCAGTTCCCCAACGGCATGCACATGATCGTGACGCCGGGATGGTGGGCGTCGCAGAGCCAGTGGTATCTCAACGTGAACGTCGCCCGCACGACGGCCCGCGAAGGGATCATGGGCGACGTCCAGGACGGCTGGCTGCCGCGGCTCTCGAACGGCACCTCGATCGGACCGAGACCCGCCCCGCTGGCGACCCGCTACGCGGATCTCTACTCGCGGTTCGGCGATTCCTGGCGCGTCACCACGGCCTCGAGCCTCTTCGACTACGCGCCGGGCCAGTCGACCCACACGTTCACCTATCCGAGCTGGCCGCCGGACACCCTGCCGTGCGAAGTCCCCGAGCAGAAGCCGCTGGAGGTGGAGTTCGATCCGGAGAGGGCCAAGGCGATCTGCGAGGAAATGGGGATCGTCGACGACGAACGGAAGAACAACTGCGTCTTCGACGTGACGCTGACGGGCGAAGGGGAGTTCGCGAGAACCTATGAGCTCACCGAAAGGCTCCTGGCCAACGCGACCATGACGACCTTGGCTCCCGTCAAGCCGACCCGGCCTGGGGAGGCGGCGACGTTCAACGTGGTCGTCGAGCGCAAGGTTCCGGCCCGCGGCGAGAGGCCGCCCGCCGGCACCGTCGTGTTCTCTCTCGACGGCAAGGAGATCGACAAGGCCGACCTCGACGCGCAGGGCCGCGCGACCTGGACGGTGACGCTTGAAGCGCCTGGCGATCACGTCCTGATCGCGACCTACGTCCCTGCTCCGGGCAGCAGCCTGCTGACCAGCAGCAGCGGCGAGGTGACCTACACCGTCGTCGAAGACAAGCCGGTCGAGGGGACTATCACCACCTCGTCGACTTCCCGACAGTAAACCGTATCCGGGGCCGCCATCCGGCGGCCCCGCCTTTCCTCTTTCATTCGCTGCTAGGATGCCCGCATGGACGGAAGACGCCGATCGGACATCCGCCCCGGGCTCACCGTGGAGATCGTCCTCAAGCAGGACCAGAGGACCGGCAAACTGACCCGTGGCGTCGTCCGCGAGATCCTGACCCCCTCGCCGACCCATCCGCACGGCATCAAGGTCCGGCTCACCAGCGGTCAGGTGGGGCGGGTGAAGGCGGTCGTCGGCGATAAGGAAGAGCCCCCGCCGGCCTGACGGCGGCATCGTGACGGTGATCGCCGCGATGCGGGGTTCGCCCCTGAAAGGGGCGGCCGTTGAACAGCCTGGGGCGCCAGCCCCAGGAACCTGATGCCCACAATCCCAAACGTCCAAGCCCACGAAGGGGGCGGCGTGGGAGGTCCGGCCGGCAATGTCGCCCCTTTCAGGGGCTCTGGATGGGGGAGGGATATGGGCCTGCGGACCTGGGGTTGGCACCCAACCTGTTACACATATCTCGGGATCTTCGGGATGGCGAGGATCGTTACGATCTGCCCTTCGAAGAGACGGGCCGACGACGGTGCACTCGGGGAAGGCACCGGATGAGGACTGGCCCGTCTCTACGGTACGGTGATGCCGTTTGCCAGGAGAGAGGTTTGGGGGCGTTGTATCGAGATCTCCGTAACCTCGTCCGTTCGCAACGGCAACACCGTTGCGTAGAGACGTCCACAGACGATCAACGACACCTTTTCGGAGGCCATGGGGACGGCGTGGCGTCTCTTCGAAGGGCATGCCGCCTCGAAGGCATGTCCTCCTGAACGCCGCATCCCTTCTGCCTACGGGATAAGAAAGATAAAAGGCCGCGATTTGCCGGTTCAAACCCGTTTGCGGGGGATTGGAGGGTATGCCCTTCGAGAGACGCCACGCCGTGGGTGGCCTCGGCAGGTGTTGCTACATCGTCTGTGGCGTCTCTACGGGCGGTACGGGCAACGGCAAGAGGTGTGTAGGAGGATGGGGGGGGGAGCTCCTGCGGGTACTGGAGGAAGTCCTCCAGATACCAGCGCAGGTCCTCTTCATCCCTTGGCGAGAGGCTGAACGGGAAGATTGTGGGGGGAACCGAGCGCGGGGCGCCGTCGCCGCGGAGCTCGATCTCCACCCGGTGACGGCCTTCCGCCACCGCGTGCTGCCGGATCTGGAGTTGGAGCATGGCCTATTTTACTGCGCGCCGGTATTCGCCAGGTACCCACTGCGGGACAGGCAATGTCGCCCCTTTTCAGGGGCTCTGGATGGATATGGGCCTGCGGACCTGGGGTTGGCACCCCAGGCTGGTCAACGGCCGCCCCTTTCAGGGGCGGTAAACGTAAGTTGGAAGATGAAAGCGTGCTCAGCCGGGCGGCCCTACTGGGCCGCCCCTGAAGAGTTACCCGCCGCCTAGGAATCGCACTCCACGCAGCCGGTGTACTGCGCGCTGACGCAGAGCTGGGTGATGCAGTAGGAGATCGATTCCTTGCAGGGAATCCCTCCAGCCGCTTTGGCGGCCTTGAGCAGTTGCGGGTCCTCCAGCCGGTGCAGCGTCTCCTTCGAGAGGGTCAGTTTCCGCGCTTCCCGCTTCTTCATCATTCGCTCCTTTCTGGTCGAGTCGGACTATTCCACAAACATATATCGAAAAATCGAAGAATTTCCCGCCATGAGTGGGATGACGGGAGGTGAGGGGGAGCGTCTCCTGGATTCGTTTCCATGGAACACCGAGGGCGACCTCACCCAAAGATTCCAAGGAGATACGATGATCACCTTTTCTTATATGAAGAAAAACGCCGGCCGGAGCGCGATGGCCCTGGGCGTCCTGAGCCTTTCCCTCTTCGCCGCCGGCTGCCAGGGCGCGGACGCCGCTTCCTCCGCCTTGTCCCACGAGATCCAGAGCCCCGTCGAGCGCGGCCAGTACCTCGTCACCGTCGCCGGCTGCGGCGACTGCCACACGCCGTTCAAGATGGGCGCGAACGGTCCGGAGCCGGACATGTCGCGGATGCTCTCGGGCCACCCGGCGTCCATGGCGATGCCTCCGGCGCCGGCGGCGCAGGGCCCCTGGATCTGGTCCGGCGCGGCCACCAACACCGCCTTCGCCGGCCCCTGGGGAGTCACCTACGCGCCCAACCTGACGCCGGACAAGGAGACCGGTCTCGGGATGTGGACCGAGGACCAGTTCCTGCGCGCCATGCGCACGGGCAAGCACTGGGGCCAGCCGGAGAACCGGCCGATCCTGCCGCCGATGCCCTGGCAGAACTACGCCCGCATGAACGCCGACGACCTGAAGGCCATCTACGCCTACCTGCGGAGCGTGCCGTCGGTGGAGAACCTGGCGCCCAGCGCCGCGCTCGCGCCGCCCCCGGCCACCGCCGTTCCCGCCGCCAGCCGGTAAGCCTCGAGTCCGGAAGGAAACGGGACGTTTTCTCCTGAAAACGTCCCGTTGAAGACCTTCAATGGGCCGTTGCGAGCTTGAAATGAGCCGTTGAAGACCTTCAACGCGCCGTTGCAAACCTTCAACGGGCCGTTGCAGACCCTCAACGCGCCGTTGCAACCTTGAAATGAGCCGTTGAGGACCTTCAACGTGCCGTTGCAAACCTTCAACGGCCCGTTGCAGACCTTCAACGTGCCGTTTCAACCTTGAAATGAGCCGTTGAGGACCTTCAACGCGCCGTTGCAAACCTTCAACGGCCCGTTGCAGAACTTCAACGTGCCGTTTCAACCTTGAAACGCGCCGTTGTAGCATCTGCCGTCATGCTCGATCTGATCCCCTTCACGGAAGACGACATCGACCGCCTCCTCGGCTGGGTGACCTCCGAGGAGGAGCACTTTTTCTGGACGGCCTCCGCCCTCAGTTTTCCTCCGGCCCGGGAGGCTTTCCAGAAGCAAATGCGCGAGAGCGCGGAACGGGGAGACCGGCTGTTCTTCAAGGCGGTCGAACCGGACAGCGGAAACGTGGTCGGACACCTCGAGCTGGGAGCGCTCGATCTCCGCAACCGTTCGACGCGGATCGGCCGCGTGCTGCTCGCCCCGGAGGCCCGGGGACGCGGGCTTGGCGAGGCGATCATGCGCGCCGGGTTGGCCAAGGCGTTCGACGAGATGGGGATGCACCGGGTCGACCTCTGGGTGTTCGAGTCCAACGCCCGCGCCATCGCCTGCTACGAGCGGGTGGGATTCCGGCACGAGGGGGTGATCCGCGAGGGGTTCAAGGTGGGGGAGGAGTACTGGAGCTTCCTCATCATGAGCATGCTCGAAGCGGAGTGGGCGGCCATGGTAGGGTGACGCACCGATCCAGACGCAGGAGGTCCTCCCGATGAGCCTGCCCGAGCGCCGAGAAGCACACCCTGACGCAGCCCCTCCTCCGGAGGCGTTCCGCCCGTTCATCCCGCCCGAGGTCAAGCTGCCCGAGCTGACGGTGCTGCCGGTGATCGTCGGCACCCTGCTCGGCGCCGTGTTCGGGGCGTCGTCGCTCTATCTGACGCTGAAGGTGGGGCTGACCGTCAGCGCGTCGATCCCGGTGGCGGTGATCTCCGTCACCCTGTTCCGCCTGCTGGCGAAGGTGGGACGGAGCGCCACGATCCTGGAGAACAACATCGTGCAGACGGCCGGATCGGCGGGGGAGTCGCTGGCGTTCGGCATCGGCGTCACCATGCCGGCGATCCTCATCCTGGGTTTCGACCTGGAGGTGGGGCGGACGATCCTGGTCTCCCTGCTCGGCGGCCTGCTGGGCATCCTGATGATGATCCCCCTGCGGCGGGCGATGATCGTGGAGCAGCACGGCCGCCTCAAGTTCCCCGAAGGCACCGCCTGCGCCGAGGTGCTCAAGGCGTCGGCCACGCCCGAAGAAGTGGCCATCGCGTCGCGCGGCGGCTCGGTGCCCGTGGAGACGGCCGGCCTGGGGGCGCGGACGATCCTCGCGGGCTTCGGCGTCGGCCTGCTCTACAAGACGGCCATGAAGGCCTTCTATGCCTGGAAGGAGATCCCGGAGAAGGTCTTCGGGGCGCCCTTGAAGGCCGGTTCGGTGGGGATGGAGATCTCGCCCGAGCTTCTGGGCGTGGGCTACATCATCGGCCCGCGGATCGCCTCGATCATGGCGGCGGGCGGCGTGCTCGCCTACCTGGTGCTGATCCCGGCGATCAAGTTCTTCGGCGAGGCCGCGGCCGGGGCGATCCCGCCGGGGACGATCCCGGTGCGCGACATGACCCCGGACGACATCCGGGGCGCCTACGTGCTCTACATCGGCGCGGGCGCGGTGGCGGCGGGCGGCATCATCAGCCTCGTGCGCGCGCTGCCGACCATCTGGCGGGGCATCCGGGGCGGCCTCGCGGACCTGGGGGCGGGGCGGCGGGACTCCGCCGCCGTGCCGCGGACCGACCGCGACCTGCCGATGAAGCTCGTGGTGATCGGCTGCGTGGCGCTGGTGGGGCTGATCCTCATCTTCCGCTCCCTGCACATGAACCTGCTGGGCGCGATCCTGATCGTCCTCCTCGGTTTCCTCTTCGTCACCGTCTCGGCGCGGCTGACGGGCGAGATCGGCTCGACGTCCAACCCGATCTCCGGGATGACGGTGGCGACGCTGCTGGTGACCAGCCTGGTCTTCCTGGCCGTCGGCTGGACGGGGCCGACCTATTACGTCACGGCGCTGTCGGTGGGCGCCATCGTCTGCATCGCCTGCTCCAATGGCGGCACCATCGCGCAGTCGCTGAAGACCGGCCACTTGCTGGGAGCGACGCCGAAGTCGCAGCAGATCGCCATCCTGTTCGGCTCGGCCCTCGCGGCGCTGGCCCTCGGTCCGGTCCTCCTGCTCCTGAACGCCAACGGGACCGTCTACGTCCCTGTCGCCGACGCCCCCGGCCTGCGGGTCCCTCCGGCGGTGCTCCAGACCTTGAAGACCGAGAGCCTCCGCGGCCCGCAGGCGCGGGACGACGGCGCCTCCTACCGGGTGTGGTTCAAGACCGACGCCGCCGGCGGGCCGGCCGGGCGCTATCTGGTGAACGGCCAGGGCGTGCCGGTATACCTGGTCGATCCGGGGATCAACGGCGTACACCGCGAGCGTCCGGACGGGACGCAGGCGACCAAGTTCGACGCGCCGAAGGCGACGCTGGTGTCCTACATCATCAAAGGCATCCTGAACCGCGAGCTTCCCTGGGGGCTGGTGCTGCTGGGGGTGATGATCGCCGTGGTGCTGGAGATGTCGGGCATCCCGTCGCTGGCCTTCGCGGTGGGCCTCTACCTGCCGCTCTCGGCGTCGACGCCGATCCTGGCGGGCGGCCTGGTGCGCTGGCTGGTGGACCGCGGCCTCCAGAAACGGCTGGCGCACCGCAACCTGAGCGAGGAGGAGCTGGCCGCCGAGAGCGACAAGAGCCCGGGCGTGCTGATGGCCTCCGGCTACATCGCGGGCGGCGCCATCGCCGGCATCGTGATCGCCTTCATGGCCGGCGTGCTGACGGACTTCAACGAATCGGTGACGCAGCTCATGGACCGCGTGAACCCGTTCTTCAGCGGTCCGTACGCGGACGCCCTGGCGCTGATCCCGTTCGCGGTGCTGGTGGTGGTGCTGTACCTGACGGGGCGGGAGGTGATTCTGGCGGGGAGGAAGGGGTAGGGGGCGTTTCAAGAGGGCGGGGCGATCTGCCTCGGGACCTCACCCTCGGTCCCTCTCCCATCTCCCGGCCGCCCGCCCCCGGGAGAGGGAGGGCCCTTCGATTCAGGTTTTCTTGAGCTCGGCAAGTCGTTGACTCATCGTTCCCCCTCTCCCGGGTGGCGGACGGGGGCCGGGAGAGGGGGCCAGGGGGTTAGGTCTCGAAGGGCAGACCGCCCCAACCATTGACACCCCTCCTGAACCCTGTAGGATTCCAATCGCCAGCTAGGGGGGCCTGCCAAGGCTGAGAGTCCTACGGGGACGACCCTCATCACCTGACCTGGGTAATGCCAGCGTAGGGAAGCGATGACGATCTCCGGGCCCCCCCTGCCCATCCGACAGGAGCCCGCCATGATCGAGCCGACCGCAGTTTCTTCCCAGATCGCGCCCCGTCCCCGGATCACCACCGGACCGCTTCCCGCTTCCCGCAAGGTCTACGTCGAAGGCGCGACGCACGGCGTCCGCGTCCCGGTGCGGGAGATCCGCGTCTCGCCCACTCGCACCCACTCCGGCGCCACGGTCGAGAACCCGCCGGTGACCGTCTACGACACCTCCGGGCCGTATACCGACCCCGCGGCCGAGATCGACCTCCGGAAGGGATTGCCGCCGCTGCGCCGGGAGTGGATCGCCGCCCGCGGCGACGTGGAAGAGCTCGCCGCCGTCACGTCGCTCTACGGCCGCCAGCGCGAGGCGGACCCGCGGCTGGCCTCGATCCGCTTCGGGCCGGCGCGCAAACCCCTGCGGGCGAAGCCGGGGGCGAACGTGACGCAGATGCACTACGCGAAAACGGGGATCGTCACCCCCGAGATGGAGTTCATCGCCCTCCGCGAGGGTCTGCGCCCGGAATTCGTCCGCGACGAGGTGGCCCGGGGGCGGGCGATCATCCCTTCGAACATCAATCATCCGGAGAGCGAGCCGATGATCATCGGCCGCAATTTCCTGGTGAAGATCAACGCCAACATCGGCAACTCCGCCGTGACGTCCTCGATCGAAGAAGAGGTGGAGAAGCTGGTCTGGGCCATCCGCTGGGGCGCGGACACGGTGATGGACCTCTCGACGGGCAAGAACATCCACGAAACGCGGGAATGGATCCTCCGCAACTCGCCGGTGCCGATCGGTACGGTGCCGATCTATCAGGCGCTGGAAAAAGTCGGCGGCAAGGCCGAGGACCTGACGTGGGAGATCTATCGGGACACCTTGATCGAACAGGCGGAGCAGGGGGTGGATTACTTCACCATCCACGCCGGCGTGCGGCTCGCCTATGTGCCGCTGACGGCGAAGCGCGTGACGGGCATCGTCTCGCGCGGCGGCTCGATCCACGCCAAATGGTGCCTGGCCCATCACCGCGAGAACTTCACCTACGAGCACTTCGAGGAGATCTGCGAGATCATGAAGGCCTACGACGTGGCCTTCAGCCTCGGCGACGGCCTGCGCCCGGGCTCGATCGCGGACGCCAACGACGCCGCGCAGTTCGCGGAGCTGGATACGCTGGGCGAGCTGACGCGTATCGCCTGGAATCACGATGTACAGGTGATGATCGAAGGTCCGGGCCACATCCCCATGCACCTGATCCGCGAGAACATGGACCGCCAGCTCGAGACCTGCGGCGAAGCGCCTTTCTATACGCTGGGTCCGCTGACCACGGACATCGCGCCCGGCTACGATCACATTACGTCGGCGATCGGCGCGGCCATGATCGGCTGGTACGGCACGGCCATGCTTTGCTACGTCACCCCCAAGGAGCACCTGGGGCTTCCCGACCGCGAGGACGTCAAGCAGGGCGTGATCGCGTACAAGATCGCTGCCCACGCCGCCGATCTCGCCAAGGGGCATCCCGGCGCGCAGGTCCGGGACGACGCCCTGTCGAAGGCGCGTTTCGAGTTCCGCTGGGAGGACCAGTTCAACCTCTCGCTCGATCCGGAGACGGCGCGCGCCTATCACGACGAGACGCTTCCCCAGGAAGGCGCCAAGGTGGCCCATTTCTGCTCCATGTGCGGTCCGCACTTCTGCTCGATGAAGATCACCGAGGAGGTGCGGGAGTACGCCGCGAAGCAGGGGATGGAGGAGGCGAAGGCGCTGGAGGAGGGGATGAAGGAGAAGGCGGCGGAGTTCCGGCAGGGCGGCGGGGAGATCTACGGATAGGAGCCCGATCCGGGTCCGCTTCGCCGGACCCGGGTCGGGCGTGCCTGAGGCTAGGTGCAGGAGTTGTATTTAACGGTTGTGGTGCCGAGCTCGGTGCCGGTGCAGTCCGCATTCTCGTACCTGGTGATCGTGCAGGTCTTCGAGGCGCCCGTCAGAGTACAGGAATCGTTCGCGACTCCAGTCCTTCTGCAATAGCTCATTTTGCCTCCCACCTGCTTGCTGCCTGCAGAGCACCCTGAACAATCATGGGTGTCGCACACGTGCTTGCTGATCTTGGTTGTGCAGACGGGTTCGGGCTCCGCCAGGCTCCGCGCGACCGCGTGGCTGCTGATCGGGGGCAGGGTTTCGCTGACGACATCGGTGCCGTTGCTGCCGGTGGCGATGACGTACTCTGCCCTCTGAACCCTGTAGATCACTCCATCGATCAGCCATTCGTCCGCGGAGACGGCCGTCGCTCCCAACTCTTCCATGGTCTCCGCCAGGTGGTCCGGATGCACCACCAGGGTCGCGGTTTCCGGGCAAAGCGAGTAGATGGTATTGGGCTCGACGGCGACGCCTCCGTCCTGCAACACATAGCCGAACTTGAGCTGGGCGGAAACAGGAAGACACATGAAGACCATGAAACCGAACGCGAGAAGATATCTAGAAATTCTCATAGTTTTTTCCTCCGAGATCTGTAGATCGATCCACCTTTGAGCTCGCCTGGCATGAAGTTACTGACAGGTTTTCATTTCGATGGTCGAGGTGGCGAGGATGGCGCCGCTGCAGTCCAGGTTTTCGTAAGAGGTGATCTCGCACTTCTTCGTGGAGCCGGTCAGCGTGCACGTATCGGTCTCCACTCCGGTGTGCTCGCAGGCGCTCATCTTGCCTCCCACGAATTTACTGCCCGCGGAGCAACCCGAGCAATCGAAGGGATGGCAGACGTGCTTCTTTACCTTGGTCGTGCAGACCGGTTCGGCGTCAGCCGCTACCAGCGCCACCGCTCCGCTTCTGACCGGGGGCAGGGTTTCGGTGGCGACATCGGCGCCGTTGCCGCCGGTGGCGATGACGTACTCCGCTCTCTGAACCCTGTAGATCACGCCATCGATCAGCCATTCGTCCGGGGAGACGAGTACGGCTCCCAACTCTTCCATGGTCTCCGCGAGATGGTCCGGATGCACGACGAGGGTCCTGGTCTCCGGGCAGAGCGAGTAGATGGTATTGGGCTCGACGGCGACGCCTCCATCTCGCAGCGCATAGCCGAACTTGAGCTGGGCGGAAAGCGGCAGACATATAAAGATCATGAAGCCGAAAGCCAGAAGATATCTAAATTTTTTCATAAAATTCCTCCTGAGCTGTTCGATCCCAAGATTGAGATCGCTTTTAGCGCGAGACGGTCGTGGTCTCTACTAAAGGACAGTGCTCTAAGCGCTGGTTTGCGAGCCGGCGGGGGGTCTGGCGATCAACGAAAACACTTCTCCGAACACCGGGTGCAGATCGGCTGAGATCCCCAGCTCCAGGCGCTCGCGGGCGAACTGAAGGGCGGCCTCGCCTTCAGCGGTGGGGGCGGGCCAGCGGAGGGTCAGTTTGTTCAACCCGGGCCGCAGACGGTTGCGGTCGATCCGCAAGAGCGCCCGCGTCCAGCTCTCGGTGGCGTCCACGGCCCCCGCGTCCTCGCCGTTGACGGCGACGCCGACCCGGCCCCAGCGGTTGCCGCCGGTCCCGGTGGTGGGCAGGCGGGCGGTCAGCTCCAGCTCGACGTCCCGCGTGGCGTCGCAGACCAGGCAGAAGGAGGACTCGGGCCAGGGAGAGCGGAAGGTGGCGCGCTCGGAGAGGTCCTCGAAGCGCATGACCTCGGGATAAAACCTTTCCAAGGGTTCCCAGAGATAGGGCGGCTGGGCGAGGTCCGTTCCTTCCGGGTGGAGGCCGTGGTGCTCCACGAGCCGGCGGGCGATCTCCTCGCGGACGGGCCGGCCCCGGCGCTCCAGGACGTCGCAGAGGGCCTCGATCAGGTCGGCGTCCAGGAAGTCCCAGCGCCAGCCGTGTTGCAGGGTCAGGCGGTAGGGCGAATCGAGGTTGCGTTGCTGGGCCGCGGTCAGCACCGCCGGGCAGGGAGCGCAGCGGGCGTCCAGGAGATCGAGCATCGCGGCCTCGACGCCGGGCGAGGCGTCCAGCGCGGCCTCGCACCAGTGCTCCAGGATCGGCCCCTTGGGACCCACGGGGAGCAGGCGGTGAGCGGTGTGGACCGCGGCGCCGAGCCGGGCGGTCGCTTCCGCCTCGGGGGAGACCGCGGGGGGCGGCAGGCGGGGGAGGAGGCCGCGCCAGTCCACGTCCTCGTCCAGCATGCCGGAGAGATTCAGCACCTGAGCGGCGGCTGCGGCCATGGCCACGTGGATGCCTTCGCTGGTCAGGTGGCAGTAATCCAGGAAGAGACGGCGGTCCGGCAGGAGGGACCCGGTGTGCGCGGCGAAGACCTCCCGCAAGTCCGCCTGCGCGAAGCCGTGCCGGCGGGCGGCGTCCGTCAGCAGCTCCCGGGCCGCCGTGGTGGCCTGGGGCGCGCTCAGGAAGGCGAGGGTGGGATAGACCGCGGCGTCCACCTCGGCCAGGGCGGCGCGCCGGGCCTCCTCGTCGTCTCCCCGCGCCCTGGCGATCCGGGAGAGCAGGCGCCACGTCGCGGGGCAGGCGCCGCCGTCCAGCTCCAGCAGGGACCGCGCGTCGTCCAGGGACTCCTGCTGGAGAGCCCGCCGGTACAGCAGGTGCCAGCGGGAGGTGCCGTTCCCTGGCAGCCAGACGGGCGGCTGGCGGGTCTCCCAATCCGCCAGGTTGACCTCGGGGATCAGCAGGACCACCGGGATGCCCACCGCTCGGGTCATCAGGGCGATCGTCTCGAAGGCGGTCTCGGCCGCGCGCCGCAGCCGTTCCGCCGCCAGCCGCGCCGGGCCGGCGGTCCCCTCCTGGAGCGCCGCGGCGTAGCGCAGCCGCGCCGCGACCGACGGGGCGTACGGCGAGACCTCCGGGGTTTCCAATAGATTCCAGTTGTTGCCCACGAAGAGCACGATCACGTCCGGGTTGAGCTGGAGGGAGGCGCGGACGGTGGCGGTCAGGGTGGGCAGGGTCTCGTTGGTGCGCGCGAGGTCGATCACCTCGAAGTCGCCCTCGCCCCCGACGGCCCGGAGCTGGGCCTCCAGGACGCGCGCGGGCGTCAGGTGCGGGGCGTAGAGGTAGCCCGCCGCCACGGACTCGCCGAAGAAGGCGACACGCAGGGGAAGCTCGGACTTCTTGGGGCGCAGCTCCTTGACCGCCGCGTGATGGTCCCCGAGAGGCGAGGGATCGGGACGGACGAAAGTCAGCTCGCCGTCCACCGTCCGCGGCTCCCAGACGCCCACGGGCTCGGGCGGGCGGGGGAGGGGGCGCGGCGCGGGCGCGGCGGAGTCGCGCAGGAGATCCGCCGCCTGGAGGCTGCGGGCCATCCGCAGCCCCTCGGGCGTGGCGAGGCGCTGGGCGAGGTCGCGACAGACGTCCTTCTTGCGGTCGTCCGTCATACGAACGTGTACAGATCCTCGCTGACCGGATTCCGCCCCCGGGCGAAGCCGCTCCGCGACGGCTCCCGCCAAGCGGGGAGAAGGCCGGCCCAGCTTTCCGGGAGCATGGCGCGGTCGATCAGGAAATCCTCCAGCACCAGGGCGTCGATGCCGGACTGGCCCATGCAGAACAGGGCGTCCGCCGGGGAGCAGACGATGGGCTCGCCGCGCACGTTGAACGAGGTGTTGACCAGGACGGGGCAGCCGGTCCGCCGCCCGAAGGCTTCGAGCAGGGCCGCGTAGCGGGGCGCCGTCCGCGGATCGACGGTCTGCGGGCGCGCCGAGCCGTCCACGTGGGTGACGGCGGGCAGAGCCAGCGGCGAGATCACTTGGCAGGTCTCCAGCATGAACGGCGAGGGGTGATCCAGCTCGAAATGGTCCGCCGCGTGTGAGGCCAGCACGCTGGGAGCGAAGGGGCGGAAGGCCTCGCGCTTCTTGACCAGCCGGTTCAGCCGGTCGCGCATCCCGGGATCGCGGGGATCGGCGAGCAGGCTGCGCGCTCCCAGGGCGCGGGGACCCAGCTCCATGGCACCGTGGAACCAGCCGACGACCTGGCCGGCGGCGAGCCGGTCCACGGCGGCTTCCAGCAGCTCGGCCTCGCGGCCCCGGAAGTCCAGCGCCGGCAGGCCCGCGGCGCGCAGGAGCCCGGCGATCTCATCGGCGGACCAGCCCGGTCCCAGGTAGACGTGCCGCAGGGGACCGCCGGCGGGCGGCTGGCGGGTCAGCTCGGCGTGGGCCAGGGCGGCGGCGCCGAGGCAGCCGCCGGAGTCCCCGGCCGCCGGCTGGACGAACAGGCGCTGGAAGGGGCTCTCCCGCAGGATGCGGCCGTTGGCCACCACGTTGAGGGCCACGCCGCCGGCCATGCAGAGGTCCGGCAGGCCGGTGCGCTCGTGGAGCCAGCGGGCCTTCTCCAGCAGGATCTCCTCCAGAACCTCCTGGAGGCTGCGGGCCACGTCCTGGTGGAAGCGGGTGATCTCCGACTCGCGGGGCCGGGGCGGCTCGCCGAAGAGGCGCGGCAGGGCGTCCGAGTACATCCGCCGGCCGCGCAGGAAATCGAAATACCGCAAGTCCAGCCGGTACTGCCCGCCGTCGCCGGTGGAGACGAGCTTCCGCATCTCGTCCAGAAAGCGCGGCTCGCCGTAGGGCGCCAGCCCCATGACCTTGTACTCGCCGTCGTTGACCTCGAAGCCGAGATAGGAGGTGAGGGTGGAGTAGAGCAGGCCCAGGGAGTGGGGGAGCTCGACCTCCTCGATCCGCTCGATGGATGTGCCGGCCGCTTTGCCGTAGGTGGTGGTGGCCCACTCGCCCACGCCGTCGACCGTGAGGACGGCGGCTTCGGGGAAGCCGGAGAAGAAGAAGGCGCTGGCGGCGTGGGAGAGATGGTGCTCGAAGGTGAGGAGCGGCCCCTCGTATCCCAGCCCTTCGCGGATCGCCCGCTCGGGTGTGCCGGGATCGAGCCACGCGAGGTCGGTCCCCCCCTCCGGAGGGCCGGCCCAGAGCTGCCGGGAGAGCTTGTCCACCGGGGATTCGTAATAGGCGACGGCGTCGAGGTCCTGGATGCCGATCCCGCCCTGGCGGAGGCAATACCGGAACGCCGAGACCGGCAGCCGGGGATCATGCTTGACCCGCGAGAACCGCTCCTCCTCGGCCGCCGCCACCAGCCGGCCGTTCCGCAGCAGGCAGCAGGCGGACTCGTGGAAGAAGGCGGAGAGGCCGAGGATGTTCATGGGGGCGGGGTGAGTTTATCAAGCGCCCCGCCCTGCGCGCTCCTTCCGGGAAAAGGACACCAGGGACACCAGGGACACCAGGGACGGCACAAAGCGATTTCGTCCTTGGTGTCCTTGGTGTCCTTACCGGACCTTGCTGCCCGCCGGCCGCGCCTGGGCCCTGGCGCCCTCCGCATCCATGGCCGCGAGACGGCGGACGGCGAGCGCGTGGGTGGAGAGCGCTTCGTCCGCGGGCTTGCTCGGGGGATCGACCCGCTTGTAGCACTTGCGCGCCACGTCCGGCAGGCCGTAGTGCTCGGCCAGGCGGCCCACGACATACCAGTCGTCGCCGTCCGGCGTGTCGTCCGCCCCGGCGGCCAGGGACTGCACGAGGAGCTGGTAGGCCTCGCCCGTTTTGCCCAGCTCGGCGTAGATCGAGGCCAGGGTGTGGAGATGGGCGGAGTCGTCGTAGTCCGAGAGGGTCACGGCGCGCTGGGCGTATTCGACGGTCCGATCGTCCACCCGTCCGTGCCCCAGGAGCATCCAGGCCATGTTGTTGTAGTCGGTGGCGCTGGCCTTGCCGGCGTCGACGAGGCTCTGGAAGCGTTCCTGGGCGCGGTCGAGCTCGCCGGCGTTGAAGGCGATCCCGAAGAGGAGGCGGAGGGCGCCTTCGTGGTCCGCCGCGTTCTGCAGGCGGCGCTCGGCGATGGCGCGGGCCTCGTCCCAGCGGCTCTGGGAGGTCAGGGCGTCGAGATGGAGGCCCTCGGCGCGCTCGGATGCAGGGACGGCGGCGATCAGGCGGCGCGTCGCCTGCTCCATCTCCGGATAGCGCTCCAGGGTCTCGTAGGCGGAGACCAGGGCCAGATCGAGAGCGTTGCGGCGGGCCGGATCGGTGGCGGCCTCGCGGCAGGGGAGGAGGATGGACGGGACTTCGGAGGTCGCCTCGGACTCGTAGCTCCAGAGGGCCGCCGCGGCGCAGCGGATCTCCTCGGCTCCGGCGGCCGAGCCCCGGGTCCAGAGGGCCAGGAACGGATGGATGGGCAGGCCGTCGGCGTCCTTCTTGACGGCGCCCATTTCATCCAGGGTCCAATCCAGCAACTGCCGCGCCCCCGCCAGGTCCCCCTGCTTGACGCGCCGGAGGGCTTCGATGCCGAGCGTCGAGGGGGAGTCCGAGAACCCCACGATGCGGTATTCCTGTCCCTGGCGGACCACGAAGAACCGCTGAGCCCCGCTGCTCTCCATGGCGGAGGTGGCGGCGATGCGGTAGCCGAGGGCGTCGTCGCCGCTGACCGTCGCGCGCATGGCGCCGAGCCCGAGGTCGAGGGCGGCGTCGAGAGGGAGGTTGGAGGCCTGCAACTGCCGGGTCACGCGGGAGAAGCCGGCCTCGAACAGGGTCAGGAAGGCGTCCCCGCCGCGCACGATGTCCTCCTCGATTTCGCGCTGGAAGAGGGAGGCGAGCTGGCGCACGTCGCGCTCCTCGGCGAAGACCAGCTTGATCAGCCGGCGGACCACGGTCACGGGGTCTCCGGCCGGCAGGTCGATCTCCTCGTGACGGCGGGTGCGGCGCAGGATGTCCGCCGTGGCGAGCAGGGAGGCGGCGTTGCCCGACTGCCGGCTCGCCCGCTCGAAGAGGGCGGCGGCCTCGGGATAGCGCCGGAGCACGATCAGGTTCTGCCCGGTCTGGTGCAGGGCCGTGGCGCGGTCCTTGTCGTCCGGGTAGTCGCGCTCGCTCTGGCGGACGGCGGCGTCGGCGCCGTCGAGCACGGCGGTGGTCACCAGGGACATGATGGGACTGTTCGGGGTGCGTCCGCTCAGCCCCTTGAGGAGCTCCCGCGCCTCGGCGAAGCGGCCGGCGCGCACGAGGGCGACCAGGAGGTTGTCGTCCATGTCGTGGTCTTCGAGATCCTTGCGCAGCGCCTGGTACTCCGCGATGGCGGCGGCGAGGTCCGCCTTGGGGCTGTAGCGGGCCCCCTTGGCGTCGTGCTCCAGGAGGATGGCGAGGTCGGCGCGGCCCAGGTCGTCCTGCGGGTCGAGCTGCTTGGCCTTGCGGTAGGCGGCGATGGCGCCGGCGCGGTCGAAGCCCGGCCCGAAGCGGCGGCCGAGGTCGTCGTGCTGGAGGATCCAGCCGAGGTCGTGGTAGGCGGGGGCGAAGCCCGGCTCGAGCTGGGTGGCCCGCCGCGCCTCCTCCCGCGCCGCTTCGCCCATGCCGCCGGCCAGCAGGGCCCGCGCGATGCGGGTGCGCGGCAGGGCCTTCTTCGGCTCCAGCGCGGCGAGACGCTGGAACTCCGCCAGGGCTTCGCGCACCTGTCCGGCGTCGAGATGGGCCTCGCCCGTCTGGTCGAAGTAGAGGAGGGACATCTTCTCGTCCAGGGCCTCGCGCACGGCCTGGCGGGTGGTCTCGAACTCGGCGGGGGAGAGGCGGCGCTTGCCCGTGTCGAGCTTGAACACGGCCGTGACCACGCCGTCGGGGCCGGCGGCGTACTGCTCCGAGAGGGTGACCGTCCCCAGGCCGCGCTGGCGCGAGGTGGGGAGGGGGCGCGGCGCGTAGCCCGCCGGGGGCACGATGCGGTAGCGGACCTCCAGCTTCATCGGCCGGTTGAACACGAAGTCGGACCGGCGGGTCGCGGGCTCCTCTTCCCCGTCCTCCTCTTCCTCTTCTTCTTCGTCGTCGCCCGTGAGGGCCTTGGGCAGGCGCGCCAGCAGATCCGCCGGCTTGACGCCCACGGCGGCGTTGCGGGGATCGGTGAAGCCGCGCCCCCCCTTCTGGACTTCGATCCGCAGGCGCAGGGGGCCCGAGAGGTCGGAGAGACCGGAATGCTCGACGGCCCCGAAAGCCTCGGCGCGGTAGGTCTCCCTGGCGTAGCTCTCCAGCTCCTCGCGCACGTCGTCGGCCTCGGACTCCGCGTAGTAGGAGCGCAGGTCGCGCTCCGCGGCGCCGCGCAGCTCGGAGGTCTCGACGATCCGCGCCGGCCCCAGGTCGGCGAGGAAGAACTCCCGGACCTCGATCTCGCGGTTGTCCGCCGAGAGAGGCTCCGGCGTCCTCGTCAGGCCGGTGGCGTTGGGGCTGGCGATCAGCGCCAGGCGCCCCTGGTCGCCCACCGGCAGCTCGCCGGCCCGGGCGTAGGGGTCCGTGGGGTCGATCCAGATCGCGGGCGAGCCGGGCACCACCACGATGGCGTGGTTGAACATGCCGAAGCCGGGGAGAGACTCCTCGACGTCGGAGTCCCCTTCGCCGGCGTTGAGCAGCGCCACGTAGGCCGGGATGTCGGAGGCCCGGAGCAGCGCCACCAGCAGCACCGCCTTGTCCTTGCAGTCGCCGAACTTGCGGCGCAGGGTCTCGGCGGGCTTGCGGGGGACGAGCGAGCCTTCGCCCAGCTCGACGCCGGTGTAGCGGACCTCCTCGGACACCCGGGCGAGGAGGCGCTGGATGGTGCCGAGCTGCGAGCCCGCCGGGACGCCGGCCGAGCGCAGGAGGGGCGTGAGGTCGGAGCCTTGGATGGCCTGGTCCACGATGTCCGAATAGCGCCGGGCGAGCTCCCCCCAGGAGCGGCCGGTGGAGAAGGCGACGTAGGCCCAGCGCGGCTGGTCGGCCGGCAGGCCCGGTTCGGGCCGTTTCCAGGGGGCGACGTCCCGGGCGTCGAGGGTGAGGCGGCGGCGTCCGCCCGCCACCGTCTCCCGCGGCTGGGCGCCGGGGAGCTTCCGCGCCACCCAGCGGAGGGGGAGCGACTCGGGCGCGTCCAGCGTCACCCGCACCCGCAGGGACCGCACGCTGCGCTCGACGGAGTGGAAGCGCACCACGCCGCCGTCGAAGAACGGCGCCTTGTCGCGCACGCTCACGACCTGTTCCACCACCGCCCCCGGCCGGATGGCGGGCAGCGGCCCGCGGAGGATGCGGCCGTCCTCGAACATGTCGGGCGCGCTCCGGGCCGCGGCGTTCTCGGCGAGGTTGGCCGGATCGAAGGGATGCGCCACGCCGTCCGGCGTGATGACGCGGGCGCGGATCTCCGGCCGCTCCTGATGCCAGGGAGCCCAGTCCTCTTCCACCGCGGACCAGCTCTCGTGCGCCCGCTGGCTGACCACCCGGTAGACCAGGCGCTGGGTGTAGGTCTCGCGGCCGGCCTCGTCGTAGCTGTAGAGCGCGTCGGCCAGGAGCACGACCACGTCCCCTTCCCCGGCCTCGACCCTGGCGGCGGCCCGCGCGATGGCCGCGGGATCTCCCGCGAAGGGCTCGCCTTCCCAGGGCTCGGCCGTCCCGGCGGGCGGAGCGGCGATCGACGGCGCGGTCAGGAGGAGGAAGAGGGCTGGAACGAGCGCGGCAAAGGCTTTCCCTGCAATACGAGACATCGCTTCTCCCGAAGAGAGAGGTTTCGGATCATAGGCCGGGGGAGACGACACAGATTCTAGCACCGCCACCCGATGTAGAATCACAGAGCGTTTCATCTATAGGTCCACCACAGCCTGCGCTGAAAGATGAGAGATCGCCCCGTTCCGTTTCGCTGAAACCATGACCGTCTCCCGTCCGCGTACCTTTTTCCCGGCGCTGGCCCTCGCTCTGGCCCTGCTCGCCGCCGCTCCCCTGGCGGCCACCAGCTTCGTCAACGTCTCCGACGAGGACCTGGCGGACCGGGCGGCGATCGTGATCGTCGGCCGGGTCGTCTCCCGGGCTGGCACGGGCGGGTTTGCGACGGATTACGCGGTCCAGGTCGAAAAAGTTTTGAAGGGCGGCGTCCCGGCCGGCCTCCTGACGGTGCGGACGCCCGGCGGCGGGGGGCCGGACGGCCTCGGCCTGACGATCCACGGCGCGCCCCGGTTCCGGCCGGACGAGCGGGTCCTGCTGTTCCTGGAGCCCCACGGCGCGGCGGGCGTCTTCCGCGTCCGCCACCTGTTCCTGGGCGCCTTCCACCGCGTCGAGTCCGGCGGCCGGGCCCTGGCCCTGCGCGACCTCGCCGGGGCCACGGAGCTGCGGGTGGAGGAGGAGGGCGCGCCCGCCCCCGCGCCGGCGGAGACCGAGCGCCCGCGCGACTTCGACGCCTTCGCCCGCTGGATCGCCGACCGCGCCGCCGGCAAGGCGCGCCCGGCCGACTACCGGATCGAGGACGCCGGCGGCTCTCTGCGCCGGAGCATCGCCAAGTACTCCTTCTTCGTCGAGCCCTCCGACGGGCAGCGCCTGCGCTGGTTCGACTTCGACCACGGGGCGAGCGTGATCTGGCGGACCGCGGGAGCCGCCCAGGAAGGCGTCCCGGGCGGCGGCTTCGTCGAGCTGGGGCCGGCGCTCCAGGCCTGGAACGACGATCCCGGCACCGCCATCGACTACCGCTACGGCGGCCTCACCGCCGCCGACACGGGGCTCCTCCGCCCGGACGGCGTCAACACCGTCCTGTTCAACGATCCCGCGGACCTGGTGCCGGATTTCCAGTGCGGATCCGGCGGCATCCTGGCCCTGGGCGGGCCGTTCTACCGCGACGACACCACCTCCCGCGAGGGGCGGCTCTACCATCCCATCACCGAGGCGGACGTGGTCCTCAACGACGACCTGGCCTGCTTCTTCGCCGCCAGCGCCAATCCCGCGAAGCTGATGGAGGAGATCCTGGCCCATGAGCTGGGCCACACCCTGGGGCTCGCCCACGCGTGCGGCGACGCGTCGAGCCCGCCGTGCCGGAGCAACGCCGTCCTGAACCAGTCCTTGATGCGGGCCTTCGTCCACGACGACGGGCGCGGCGCGCGTCTGGAGGCCGACGACCGCAACGGCGCCCGCGTCCTCTACGGCGTGGGCGAGCCGCCGCCGGCCCCCCTCAACCTGCGCGCCCGGGCCGTCTCTCCCGTGGAGGTCCGGCTGGCCTGGAACCTCCGCGCCACCGGCGCCACGGAGGTCCGGGTCGAGGCCCGTACCCTGGACAGCCCCTTCGTGGACGTGGGCTCCGTCTCCGGCGGCTCGGGGGGCGCCATCCTCCTCGGTCTGGAGCCGGGGACCGGCTACGTGTTCCGCGTCCGCGCCGTCCGCGGCGGGGCGTTCTCGGACTACTCCAACGAGGCGAGCGTCACCACGCCCACCCTGCCGTCCCCGTGCCTCCCGACCTCGCAGACCCTCTGTCTGCGCGACGGCCGCTTCCGCGTCCGGGTCCATTGGAAGGCTCCCGACGGCCGCGTGGGGACGGGGCAGGTGATGCCGGTGGCCGCCGCCGACTCCGGGCTCTTCTGGTTCTTCTCGCCGGACAACCTGGAGCTGCTCGTCAAGGTGCTCGACGCCTGCGGCGAGAACGGCCACTACTGGGTCTTCACCGGACCCGCCACCCAGGTCCAGTACCTCCTCACCGTGACCGACACCCTGACGGGCAGGACGCGGACCTACTTTCAGCCGCAAGGAGCGGCCTCACAGGGGCTTACGGACAGCCAGGCTTTCGGGGACTGCCCTTGAGATCCGCCCGGTCTGACACCGGAACGCCTTTGCGCCCCCTTGCACACTCTGGTATCTTTGTGAGTCCTGAGACAGGGAGGCGTCCGTTTTTGTCGCTGCGCGGCCCAGGACCAACCGCCCCTCGAAGAGAGCATACTGCCGGAAAGGCCGGCAATCTGACATACATGGCCTGGATGGACCAGGCCCGGAGCGACAAAAGATGGGAAAGAGGCTTTTCGTAGGAAATCTCAACTTCAGGACCACCGACGGCGATCTCCGCGAGCTGTTCAGCCAGGCGGGGACCTGTGAGTCGGCGTCGGTGATGATGGACCGGGCCACCGGCCGCTCGCGCGGCTTCGGCTTCGTCGAGATGAGCACCGACGAAGAGGCCGCCAAGGCGGTCCAGGACTTCAACGGCTACGAGTTCCAGGGCCGTACCCTGAACGTCAACGAGGCCCGCGAGCGCGGCGCCGGCGGCGGCGGTTACGCCGGCGCCCGGCCCAGCGGCGGCGGCTATGGGGGTGGCGGCGGCTACGGTGGCGGTGGCGGTGGCGGCTATGGCGGCGGTGGTGGCGGCCGGGGTGGCTACGGCGGCGGTGGCGACCGGGGCGGCTATGGCGGCGGCGACCGCGGCTTCCCCGATTTCGGCGGCGGCGACTTCGGCGGCGGCGGGAGCTTCGGCGGTGACAGCGGCGGCTTCGGCGGCGGTTTCAATCGCGCCAACAACAAGCCGCGCAAGGAAGGCGGCAGCCGGCGGGGTCTGCGGGCCAAGAAGCGTAGCCTCTGATCTTTGGATGTGGATGAACCTCCCCGCCGGGGTGCCGGCCCCGAAAGCCCCCGCTTTGTCTCCGGCCGGTATTCTTCGCTTTTGCGTGAGCGCGGCTCCGCCGTTCCCCGATGACAGCCCTCGTAAAGGATCGATCGGAGAGTGAGATGGAGTCTGAGAAACAGGCGAGAGACCGTTACGCGGAACTCGTAGATAAGAGGTTCTGCGCCACTCTATCCGAGCCTGAACAAGTAGAGCTGCTGCACCTAAAGGCGTATTTAGATGCGGCTGACGTGACGTTCTATGGACCTATCCAGCAGAAGCTCCGGATGGCCCTGACGAAGCTGCGCAAGCCGTCTTCGAAGTGGGAAGGGCACTCTCAGTAGAGATCGAAAAGAAGAATCCGCCCTTCCAGAGGGCCGTTCATCACGGGGATCCGGCGGCGTGGGCGGAGCCCGATCTGCTTGCCGCGGTCCTCGCCGGCCAGGACCGCCGCCTTCCATCCCTTGAAACGCTGCTTGAGGAGGTCGCCGAGGGCACGCCAGCGGGCGGCGTCCGTGCCCAGGCGCTCGCCGTGGGGCGGATTGATCAGCACGAGACCGGGGCCCTCCGGCGGCTGGAAATCCGCGGCGTCTCCCCGGGAGAGGACGGCGCGGTCGAGGACGTTCGCCCGCTCGAAGTTGGCCCGCGCCGCCTGGAGGGCCTCGTTCGATAGATCGTTGCCGTAGAGGCGGACGTTCGGTCCGGAGACCGGCATGGGCTCGTTCTGGACCTCCATGAAGGCCTCGGGATCGAAGCTCGGGAGCCTCTCGAAGGCCCATTCGCGGCGCAGACGGCCCGGCGCCCAGCCCAGGGCGAACCAGGCCGCCTCGATGAGCAGGGTGCCCGAGCCGCACATGGGGTCCACCACGGGACCGCGGCCGTCCCAGCCCGACGCCAGGACGCACGCCGCCGCCAACTGCTCGCGCACCGGGGCCGTGGCGGTGACGGCCCGGTAGCCCCGGCGGTCGAGGGGCTCGCCGGAGGTGTCCAGGAGCAGGGTGGCGTGGTCGCGGAGCAGGCGCACGCGCAGATGGAGGTCCGGGTCCTCCCGGTCGATGTCGGAGCGCCGGCCGTAGCGGTCCCGCTGGCCGTCCACCAGGCCGTCCTTGACGGAGAGGGCGGCCCAGCGGGTGTCGCGCACCTCGGAGGCGGTGGAGGTGGCCTGGAGGATGAAGCTGCGGTCGGGGTGGAGGAGGGCGCCCACGTCGATCCCGGCGCGCCGCACTCTGACCGCCGATGCCGCCGATGCCGCCGACCGGCCGCCCACCAGGGCGCGGGCGCCGGCGGCGAGAGAGGGGCCGTCCCAGGCCTCCCAGGTCCCCAGCTCCACGAGCACGCGGTTCGCCGTGCGCAGCCGCCAGTTGGCGCGCCAGCACTCGCTCCAGTCGCCCGAGAAGGCCACGGCGCCGCGCTGGCGCTCGATGTCCCGCGCGCCGAAGCCCCGCAGCTCGGATTCCAGGATCTCTTCGAGACCCAGGACACAGGTGGCGATCAACCGGAGCCGCATGATCAGCCTCGTCCCCCCCTCTCCCGGTGAGGGAGGGAGGGAGGGGTCGGGAGAGGGGGCCGGGGGGTGAGGGTCTGGCTTTCCAGGAAGGGGAGGGCGGCGCGCAGAAGCTCCTCCGGTTTCTCTTCCATGGGCAGGTGACCGCATTGGTCGATCACCACGAATTCAGCGCGGGGCATCCGCGCCGCCGCCCGGCGTCCGGTTTCGACGGAGATCAGCGTGTCCTGGGCCCCCCAGACCACCAGGGCGGGCACGTCGATCTTCTCCAGCTCCACCTGCTCGCCCGGAGGCGCGGGGGCTGTCAGGCCCTGGTAGGCGTCGGCCACGCCCTCGATCCGCAGGCGGTCGAGATAGGCCTGGACCAGCTCGGGGGTGATCTGGGAGTCGTCGTAATAGGAGCGCTGGAGCGCCCGCCGGATGCTCGACGGCCGCAGAGCGAAGGAGCGCAGAAAGAACGTGGCGGCCGGGCGGAGCCCCGCGAGGCGGCTGCGCCGGTCGTCGGAGTACGTCGGGGCGGAGCTGTCCACCAGCACCATGGAGAGGAAGCGCTCAGGATTTCGCGAGGCCAGGTAGAGCGTCAGCCCGCCGCCATAGGAATGGCCGAAGACATGGGCGCGCTCGAGGCCCAGGGCGTCCATGACCGCGAGGACCAGCCGGGCCTGTCCCGCCCGCGTGTAGCTCTCGCGGGATTTCGGGCGCTGCGTGTAGCCGAACCCGTTGAGGTCGACGGCGAACACCCGGTGGTCCGCCGCGAGGGCCGGAATGACCTTGCGCCACGAATACGCCGAGCCGCCGAACCCATGGATCAGGAGGATCGGCTCGCCGTGGTCTCCCGCCTGCTCCACGTGGACGAGCTGGTCGCCGATCCGCAGGAAGTGGTTTTCCGGGACGGTCCGGCGGACTTCGTCGAACGGGCGCAACGAGACGCAGCCGGTGACCAGAAAGGCGAGAGTGGAGAAGGCGGCCAGGGTGACGAGCAGACGCATGGCGGGGGAGTTTATCGGCTTTCCCCCGCCTCCTCTTGGCCTCAGCCCGCCATGTCGTGGCGGATCTCGCCGGTGTCCTCGTCCCGCTTCGGGACGTGGACGTCGTCGAGGTGGTGGGCGTCTCCCAACCGGCGGTAGAGCGAGGTGGCGCGCTCCAGGGAATGGGCGGCCTTCTCGTACTCGCCCAGGTCGCACAGGAGGCTGACCAGCCCGCCGAGGAGATTGGCTTCCTCCAGGAGATCGCCGGTGCCCATCTCCAGGTTCACCCGGGCGTGGCTGAAGGCCAGTCGGGACCCGGCCAGGTCGCCGGTGAGGCGGCGGGCGTTCCCCAGGGCCACCAGGGCGGCGGTCTTGAAATCGGCCACCCGCTCTTCGCCGTAGACCTCGGGGTCGAGCCGCTCGGCCGCGGCCTGGGCGAGCTCGGCCAGATGGACCGCGGCGGCAGCGTCACGGGAGGCCGTCTCGCGGCTCTTCTCCAGCAACAGGTCGTAGAGGCCCCAGTGGTGCAGGCGCTCGTCGTTGCGCACCATCACCAGGCGCCGGGCCGGCGGATGGCCGTCCAGCGAGGCCCACTGGTTCAGAGCCACGTGCCGCTCGCGGCGCACGCGGTCGTGCACCTCGGCCAGCCGGCGCTCGGTCTTGCGGAAGGCTTCGTCGTATTGGTGGGCCACGGCGTCCGCTCCACCGCGCCGCCAGGCCGCGAGGACCGGCACGTCCGGCTTCACGTCTCCGGCGAGCATGCGCCGAACCACATCCTGGGCTGTCTGACGGGTAAGTCTCTTCACTCCCGAATCGTGGCCGATCGGGTCTGGGGTAGTCCTCTCATCCACTTCCATGACTCCTCTAAGCAGCACGCAATTGAACGTCCCTCAAGAGATAAGTTGCCGTGGGGCGCCAAAAAGGGACAACAATTTTGGGGAATCTCAAACACTGGCTTTTCGGGTTCCAAAGGGGAAGATTTTTGTCACCAGCTTTCGACTGACTGTGTCACTCCTTGTCACTATCCTCGCCATCATCCAGCCCGGAGAGGTTGCGGGTTCATGGAGATATGGCTATGTCAATTGTGATCGAGGATCTGACCAAGCAATACGGAGGCCACCCCGTGGTGAACGCCGTCTCGCTCGAGATCGCGGACGGCGAGCTGTTCGTCCTCCTGGGGTCCTCGGGGAGCGGCAAGAGCACGCTGCTGCGGATGATCGCCGGGCTCTCCGAGGTGGACGCCGGCCGCGTCCTGCTCCATGGCAAGGACGTCACCGACCTGCCGCCCGCCAGGCGGGGCGTGGGCTTCGTGTTCCAGAGCTACGCGCTGTTCCGCGGCATGTCGGTGGCGGAGAACGTGGAGTTCGCCCTCGGCGTGCGGGGCGTGGCCAAGGCTCAGCGCCGCCGGCGTCGCGAGGAGCTGCTGGAGCTGGTGGGCCTCGCCGGCCTCGGCGGCCGCATGCCGCGCCAGCTCTCCGGCGGCCAGCAGCAGCGGGTCGCGCTGGCCCGCGCCCTGGCCCACCAGCCCGAGGTCCTCCTCCTCGACGAGCCTTTCGGCGCCCTCGACGCCAAGGTGCGCGTGGACCTGCGGCGCACCATCCGGGAGATCCAGCGCGAGCTGGGCATCACCACCATCTTCGTCACCCACGACCAGGAAGAGGCTTTCGAGCTGGCCGACCGGATGGCCGTGCTGAGCTTCGGCCGCCTGCTGGAGGCGGGCCCGCCGGACGAGCTCTACCTGCGGCCCGCGACCGAGTTCGTGGCGACCTTCCTCGGCACCGCCAACCTCCTGGTGGGGGAGGCCACCAACGACGGGGTGAGACTGGGCCCCGTCCACTTTCCCCTGGGCACGCGCTCCGAGGCGGCGGACCCCACGCGCCGGGTGCAGGTGCTCTTCCGGCCCGAGGACGTGGCCGTGCGCGACAGCCCGGACGACTTCGGCTGCCCACGCCTGGGCCAGGCCGTGGTGGAGCAGCGCTCCTTCGTGGGCTCCTTCGAGCGTCTGCGCCTGCGCCTGCCTCCCCTGCCCGGCGTGCGCGCCATCGCGCCGCCCGTGCCCTTCGGCCGGGACGAGGTCTGGATCGAGGCCACGCGCTCGCAGGATCAGGCCCGGCGCTTCCCGCTGCGGCCCGGCGACTCCACCTGGGTAGGCGTGCAGCGGGTGCACGCCCTGGTGCATCCCGGCCTGCGCTTCCTGCTGCTGGCTGACGGCTCGCCGCGCACGCGCGCCGCCCTGGCCCTCGGAGGCGACCTCGCCCGCCGCACCCATGCCCGGGTGGCCGTGCTGGGGCACGCCACCGCCGACGGGAACGGCGAGCAGGAGCTGCAGGACGCCAAGGAACGGCTCGGCGCGGGGCTCGCCGCCATCGAGGCGCGCCTGACCTCCGAGGCGCCCGCCGAGGCCGTGGCCGAGGAGGTCACCCGGCGGCCCTGCGACCTGGTGATCCTCAGCCTGCCGCCCAGGGACGGCCTGGAGACGGCCGAGGAGATCCTCGGCGCCGGGCAGCACCACCTGCTGCTCGCTCCGGCCGAATCCACCGGCGCCACGCCCGCGCGCCTGCTCATCTGCGTGGCGGTCGGCGAGCCGGGCAAGGAGGACGTCTCCTTCACCGGCCGGCTCGCCCGCCATCTCGGCGCCGAGGTCACGATCCTCACCGTCCTGCCCGCGTCGGCGGACGGCGGCTCGACGCAGGCGGCCCACGCCGAGCGTTTCCTCGAAAGGAGCGCCCGCACCCTGAAGCGCATGGAAGTGCCGGTCGCGACCCGCATCCGCTACGGCGCGGTCCGGGAGGAGATCCTGGCGCAGCTCCGCGAAGGCGGGCACGACCTGCTGGTGCTCGGGGCGCCGCTCCCGGGCAAGGACGGCAGGATCGAGCTCGGCGGCTTCGTCGGCCGCCTCCTGCCGGACGTCGCGAACCTGCCGGTGCTGATCGTCCGCTCGCCGGAGGCCGTGTCGTGAGCAAGGGGGAGAAGGAGCTCCAGCGGATCGAGGAGGAGCTGCGGCACGCGCTCTCCGAGATCCGCTACGGCTCGATCGAGATCGTCATCCAGGATTCCCGCGTGGTGCAGATCGAGCGCCGCGAAAAAGTCCGTTTCGACCGGGAGGAGAGGGAGGGGAGATGAGCGGCTTCTCCCGGTCGTTGTATGTCCCCGCGCGCGGGCTGACCGGAGCTCCGGAGGTCCGCGCGGCGGATGTTCTGTGTTCACTTTTTCTGATGATCGCCTGCCGACCGGACCACCGGAGGTTTGAGCCTTCGGAGGTTCTCGCGATGAGACAGGCTGTTCTCTGGTTGTGCTTCGCCCTGCTGGCTCTGCCGGCCTGGGCGCAGGAGGAAGAGCAGGAACCGGAATCGGTGGAAGAAAAGATCGAGCGGTTGGACCAGGAGCTCCGCGTCCTGAAGCGCCAGGCCGAATTGGACAAGGAGGCCGCGGCGGAGAAGGCCAAGACCGCCGGCCAGGTCACGGCCGGCCGCGACGGCTTCTCGTTCCGTTCGGCCGACAGCGCCTTCCAACTCCGGGTGCGCGGCTACATTCAGGCCGACTACCGCGAGTTCCTGGGCGACGACGAAAGGCCCGCGACCGACACCTTCATCCTGCGCCGCGTGCGTCCCATCTTCGAAGGGACGCTGTGGAAGATCTTCGACTTCCGCCTCATGCCGGACTTCGGCGGCGGCACCACCGTCCTCCAGGACGCCTATCTGGAAGCCAGGATCTCCCCCCGCTTCCGCGTCCGCGCCGGCAAGTTCAAGCCGCCGGTGGGCCTCGAGCGCCTGCAGTCGGGCACCGACATCCTCTTCGTCGAGCGCGCCCTGCCGACCAACCTGGTGCCCAACCGCGACCTCGGCCTCCAGATCGGCGGCGACCTCGGCGGCGGCGTGGCCAACTACGCCGTGGGCTTCTTCAACGGCGTGGCGGACGGCAGCAGCGCCGACGTCGACTCCACCGACGACAAGGACGTGGCGGCCCGGGTCTTCTTCACCCCCTTCGCCAAGGGCTCCGGCGCCTTCAAGAACCTGGGACTCGGCGTCGCCGCCAGCCAGGGCAAGCAGGAAGGGACGGTCACGGCCACCGGCCTCGCCCCGTACCGCACGCCGGGCCAGCAGACCTTCTTCTCCTACCGCGCGGACGGCACCGCCGCCGGCACCGTCATCGCCGCCGGCGACCGCACCCGCCTCTCGCCCCAGGGCTACTTCTACCGCGGCCCGTTCGGCCTGCTGGCCGAGTACGTGATCTCCAGCCAGGAGGTGCTGCGCGGCACCGCCTTCGAAGAGCTGGAGCACACCTCCTGGCAGGTGGCCGGCTCCTGGGTGTTCGGCGGCGAGCCCTCCTTCCGGGCCGTCAATCCCAAGAAGAATTTCGACCTCGCGGCGGACACCTGGGGCGCCCTCGAGCTGAAGGTCCGCTACAGCCAGCTCGAGCTCGACGACGACACCTTCCCGACGTTCGCCAACCCGGCCAGCTCGGCCAGCGCCGCCGAGGCCTGGGGAGCGGGCGTCAACTGGTACCTGAACCGGAACCTGCGGCTCTATTTCGACTACGAGAGGACTCAGTTCGAGGACGGCGCCGCCAACGGCGACCGCGAGGACGAGAGCATCTTCTTCAGCCGCTTCCAGATCTCCTTCTGAGGAACGACATCCCATGAAAAACAGAAGAATCCTGGCGTCGCTGCTGGCCCTGGCCCTGGCGGCTCCCGTGACGGTGGCCTGGGCGGCGAACGTCAAGCTGCTCAACGTCTCCTATGATCCGACCCGCGAGCTGTATCAGGACTTCAACGCCGCCTTCGCCAGGCACTGGAAGGCCAAGACCGGCAACGACCTCACCGTCCAGCAGTCGCACGGCGGCTCGGGCAAGCAGGCCCGCTCCGTGGTCGACGGCCTGGAGGCCGACGTGGTGACGCTGGCCCTGGCCTATGACATCGACGCCATCGCCAAGGCCGGCCTGATCGCCCCCAACTGGCAGAAGCGGCTGCCCAACAACAGCGCCCCCTACACCTCGACCATCGTCTTCCTGGTGCGCAAGGGCAATCCCAAGAAGATCAAGGACTGGCCCGACCTGGCGCGGCCGGGCGTCTCGGTGGTCACCCCCAACCCCAAGACCTCCGGCGGCGCACGCTGGAACTACCTGGCCGCCTGGGGTTACGCCCTGCGCAACAACGGCAACGATGCGGCCAAGGCGCAGGGCTTCGTCAAGCGGATCTTCAAGAACGTCCCCGTCCTCGACACCGGCGCCCGCGGTTCCACGGTGACCTTCGTCGAGCGCGGCATCGGCGACGTGCTCATCGCCTGGGAGAACGAGGCCCTGCTGTCGGTGCGCGAGCTGGGCGACAAGGGCGAGTTCCAGATCGTGGCCCCCTCGCTGAGCATCCTGGCCGAGCCCCCCGTGACCGTGGTGGACAAGGTGGCCAACAAGCGCAAGACGGCGACGGTGGCCAAGGCCTACCTCGAATATCTGTACACTCCCGAGGGACAGGAGATCGCGGCCAAACACTACTACCGCCCGCGCAACCAGAACGTCGCCGCCAAGTACGCCCAGCAGTTCCCGAAGGTGCAGTTGTTCACCATCGACGAGGTCTTCGGCGGCTGGGCCAAGGCGCAGAAGACCCACTTCGACGATGGCGGCATCTTCGACCAGATCTACGGGGCAGGGCGGTAGTGGAGAACGTCCCAGCGCGGCGGCGGAAGCGGATGCGGGGAGGCAGCGTCCTCCCCGGCTTCGGCCTTTCCCTGGGCTTCACGCTGCTCTACCTGGCCCTGCTGATCCTCATCCCGCTGTCGACCGTCTTCCTGAAGTCGGCCACCCTGACGTGGACCGCCTTCTGGGAGACGGTCACCGGCCCCCGGGCTCTCGCCGCCTACCGGCTGAGCCTCGGGGCCGCGTTCATCGCGGCCGCCATCAACGCCGTCTTCGGCCTGCTGGTGGCCTGGGTCCTGGAGCGCTACCGCTTCCCCGGCAAGCGCCTGGTCGACGCCATCGTCGACCTGCCGTTCGCCCTGCCCACGGCCGTGGCCGGCATCGCGCTCGCCACGCTGTACGCCAAGAACGGCTGGATCGGCCGCTGGCTCGACCCATTGGGGATCGAGGTGGCCTACACGCCCCTGGGCGTGGTGGTGGCGCTCACCTTCATCGGTCTGCCGTTCGTCGTGCGCACCGTGCAGCCGGTGCTCGCCGATTTCGATCCGGAAGTGGAGGAGGCCGCGGCGAGCCTGGGCGCCAACCGCTTGCAGACCTTCCGGCGGGTGATGTTCCCCGAGCTGCTGCCGGCCCTGATGACCGGCTTCGTGCTGGCCTTCGCCCGCGGCATGGGCGAATACGGATCGGTGATCTTCATCGCCGGCAACATGCCGATGAAATCGGAGATCACGCCGCTGTTGATCATGATCAAGCTCGAGCAGTTCGATTACGCCGGCGCCACGGCCGTGGCCCTGGTCTTCCTGATCTTTTCCTTCGCGCTCCTCCTGTTGATCAATTTCCTGACCTGGCGCCGGAGCCGGCGGATCCTGGCTACGGAAGGAGATTCCTGATGGCCGGCGGAGTCGTGGGGCTCCAGAGAGAGCGGAGTCAGGCCGGGCACCAAGGGGCGCTGACCGAGCCGCGCTGGGTGCGCTGGCTCCTGATCGGCACGGCGCTGGCGTTCCTGACCTTCTTTCTTTTCGTGCCGCTGGTGCTGGTCTTCTACAAGGCCTTTGAAGACGGTGTCCAGACCTATCTCGCCTCGATCAGCGAGCCCGTGGCCCTGGCGGCCGTCCGCCTGACGCTGTTGACGGCGGCGATCACGGTGCCCCTCAATCTCCTGTTCGGACTGGCGGCGGCCTGGGCCATCGCCAAGTTCCGCTTCCGGGGCAAGAACCTGCTGATCACGCTGATCGACCTGCCGTTCAGCGTCTCGCCGGTGATCTCCGGCATGATCTTCGTGCTCCTGTTCGGGGCCCAGGGCTTTATCGGTCCCTGGCTGCAGGCGCACGACATCAAGATCATCTTCGCCGTGCCGGGCATCGTGCTGGCGACGCTGTTCGTGACCTCGCCCATGGTGGCGCGGGAGCTCATCCCGCTGATGCAGTCGCAGGGCAACGACGAGGAGGAGGCGGCGCTGACCTTGGGGGCTTCGGGATTGCAGACCTTCTTCCGGGTGAGCCTGCCGAAGATCCGCTGGGGCCTGCTCTACGGCGTGGTGCTCTGCAACGCGAGGGCGATGGGGGAGTTCGGCGCCGTCTCGGTGGTTTCGGGCCACATCCGGGGGCTGACCAACACCATGCCCCTGCACATCGAGATCCTCTACAACGAATACCAGTTCGCCGCCTCCTTCGCGGTGGCCTCGCTGCTGGCCCTGCTGGCGCTGGTGACGCTGGCGATCAAGAGCGTGATCGAGTGGCGGACGGCGCGGTAGGAAGAGGAAGAAATAGTCCAACAAGTTGTTGGACTATTCCGGCGGCATGCCCTTCGAGACCTCACCCCCTGGCCCCCTCTCCCACCCCCTCCCGCCACCCGGGAGAGGGGGAACGATGAGTCAACGATCTTGCCGATCTCAAGAAGACCTCAATCGAAGGGCCCTCCCTCTCCCGGGGGCGGGCGGCAGGGAGATGGGAGAGGGATCGAGGGTGAGGTCTCGAAGGGCGGATCGCTCCAACCGGCAAGCAGCCGTGAACCGGTGCTAACCTCCACTTTTCTATGCGCCGTACCTCCCTCCGCACCCTCCTGATCGGCCTCAACGCCAGCCTCGTCCTGCTGGCGGTGATCGCGGTCGCGGTGTCCGCGGTGGGGCTGATCGAGCGGTTCGCGGACGAGCAGGGACTGGCGCGGGTCCAGCTCGCGGGGGCGGGAGCGCAGGAGGCGGTTGAACGCTCGGCTCGGGACGTCCGGACCTCCGCTCTCCTGCTGGCGGAGCGGCCCACGGTCCGGCGTCTGCTGGCGGCCGGGGACTCCGCCGCCCTGACCGCCTTCCTGGAGCGCTTCCGCGCCACCAGCGGCCTTTCCGGCGTCGCCATCCTCGCGGACGGCAAGGCCTTCGCCGCCAGCGGCGCGGCTGTCCCCTGGCGGCGGGTCCAGGGCTCCGCCATCCAAAGATTGCCGGACGGCACCCTCCTGCTCGGCTCGGTCTCGCCCTTGCGGGAGACGCCCGGCGCCAGCGCCGCCGCCGCCCTGGTCCTCGACCGGTCGTTCGCCGACCGCACGTCCGAGCAGGTGGGCCTCGCCGTGACGATCCTCGATCCAGCGAGCGCGCTGGAGGATCCGGACGACCCGCGGATGCCCCTGCGGGCCGAGGTCCTGGCCTCCGGAGGCCCCGGCTCCAGCCGGCTCGAGGCGACGGATCTCTTCGTCTCCGTGCGCCCCCTGAAGGGACCTTCCGGCGAGGTGTTGGCGCTGCTCGAGATCGCGCTGCCCCGCACCGCGGTGACCGCTTCGCTGGAGCGGCTGATCCGCAATCTCCTCCTTCTGGCCCTGGTCGTGGCCGCCCTCGCCATTCTCTCGGGGTTCCTGATCAGCCGGCGGCTGACCCGCCCCGTCCAGGACCTCACCGCCTCGGCGGCGCGGATCGGCCGCGGCGACCTCTCGACGCCCACGCCCCGCGCCGCTCCCGGCGCCGGCGCCGAGCTGAGCACCCTCGCCGCCACCATGGAGGAGATGCGCCGCCGGCTCCTGCAGCTCACTTCCGAGCTGCGCCGCCGCCAGGCCGAGGGCGAGGCCATCCTCACCGGCATCTCCGAAGGGGTCTTCAGCGTCGACCGCGACCGCCGCATCCGGTATCTCAATCCCCAGACGGCGGCGCTCTTGGGAATCCGCCCCGAGGAGGCGGTCGGCCGCTTCTGCGGCGACGTGCTTCGCCCCATCGGAAGAGACGGCGGGCGCCCGTGCGACGAGAGCTGCCCCATCGTCCACGCCCGGTTCCGGGGCGGCGCCAGCGCCACCGAGCACCTCGTGCTCCCGGACGGCTCGCGGCGCTCCGTGGTGATCACCAGCGCGCCGCCGGCAGAGGACCAGCAGTTCCAGGTGATGCGCGACGAGACCGACGTCGAGGCCGCCCGCCGCCAGCGCGACGCCGTGCTGGCCAACATCTCCCACGAGCTCCGAACGCCCCTCTCGGCGCAGCTCGCCTCCCTGGAGCTGCTGCGCGAGCGCCTGAGCGCCAACGGCCTGGACCCTGGCGTAGGCGACCTCGTCCTCTCGCTGGAGCGCGGCAGCCTCCGCCTCACCCAGCTCATCGACAACCTGCTGGAGAGCGTGCGCATCGAGTCCGGCCAGGACTCCATCCGCCACCGCCCCGTGGCCCTGGACGAGGTCGTGGAAGAGGCGATCGAGATGACCGCGCCCCTGCTTTCCCAGCGCGGCCAGACCGTCGAGGTGGATCTGCCGTATCCGCTGCCCCCCGTCCAGGGGGACGCCCCGCGCCTGACCCAGGTCTTCGTCAACCTGCTGGCCAACGCCAACAAGTTCGCGCCCAACGGCTCGGTCGTGCGGGTCGGCGGCGCGGTCGAGGAGGGGAGGGTCGCGCTCTGGGTCGAGGACGAAGGGCCCGGGTTGCCGGACGGCGCCGCGTCCAGCGAGCTCTTCGGCCGCTTCGTGCGCCGGGCCGGCGACGGCGGCGAGGAGCCGGAGACCGCCGGCATGGGATTGGGACTGTGGATCGTCCGCTCGATCGTCGAGCGGCACGGCGGCGCCGTGGAGGCGGGACCGGGTCCGGACGGCCGGGGCACCCGCGTGCGGGTCGCGCTGCCCCGGGCGCGCGCGGCGGGAGGAGCGGCGGCATGAAGATCCTGGTGGCGGACGACGATCTGGAGCTTTCGGGGCTGATCTCCTATGCCCTGCGGCAGGCCGGCTATCTGGTGGTCGAGGCCGGCGACGGCCAGGCCGCCCTCGACGCCTTCGAGGCGGAGGAGCCGGCCCTGGTCATCCTGGACTACAACATGCCGCGCCTGACGGGCCTGGAGGTCTGCCGGAAGATCCGCGCCGATTCCAAGGTCCCGGTCATGATGCTCACCGTGCGGGCGGGGGAGGAGGACCAGGTCCAGGCCCTCGACGCCGGAGCGGACGACTACCTGACCAAGCCCTTCAGTCCCCGCACCCTGCTGGCCCGGGTGCGCGCCCTGCTGCGGCGGGCCGGCGAGGAGAAGCCGGCGGCCCTGGCGGTGGGAGATTTCAGCCTGGAGGTGGAGCGCCAGGCCGTGTCCGTGCGCGGCGGCGAGCCCATCCGTCTGACCCGCCTGGAGCTGCGCCTGCTCCAGATCCTGATGGCCAACGCCGGCCACACCCTGCCCGCCGAGCGTCTCCTCTCCCACGTCTGGGGCTCCCGCGGCTCCGGCGACCGCCAGCTCCTCAAGCAGCTCGTCCACCGCCTGCGCCAGAAGATCGAGGCCGACGCGGCCGAGCCGCGCTATCTGGTGACGGTCAGCGGAGTGGGGTATGCGCTGCGGGAACGGGGGGAGGGAGACGCGTGAGGAGGTTCAGCGGGGCGGTGGTGGGTGGGGCGGCATGCCCTTCGAGACCTCACCCTCGATCCCTCTCCCGTCTCCCTGCCGCCCGCCCCCGGGAGAGGGAGGGCCCTGCGATCAAGGTCTTGCTGAGCTTGGCAAGATCGTTGACTCATCGTTCCCCCTCTCCCGGTTGGGGGGAGGGGGATGGGAGAGGGGGCCAGGGGGTGAGGTCTCGAAGGGCGGAACGCTCAGCCAGCCAAAAACACTGAACGCTTACCGGCGCCGGGGCCGGAACCCCGGGATGGCCGCGTGCAGCCGGTGATGGAGCGGCTCCTGCAGGTGCTCATCGGCCACCCGCTCGCGCAGGCCGCCGGCGCGCTTGCGAAGACGTCCGGCGCGGAGTTGCGCGCGGTCCGCGGCGTCGCGATGTCCCAGCGCCTGGAGGAGGTCCGCCCGGACGCTCTCCAGCTCCGCGCGGTCCAGCAGGTCGCCGGTGCCGAGGGCCAGCACGTCCTCGGCCTGGCTGAGCGCCGCCTTCGCGCCTTCCAGGTCGCGGTTGATCCGCCTGGCCTGGCTCAGGGCCACCAGGGCGGAGCTCTGGAAGTCGTGAACCCGCTCGTCGCCATAGACGGTGTGGCTCAGGGTCTGGGCCACGATCCAGGAGAGCTCCGCGGCTTCCAGCGCGGCCGCGCGCTCCCCCTCGTGCAGGAAATGCCGGTACCGCTGCTGCAGGCAATCGAAGAGGCCCCAGGTCTGGAACCGCCGGTCGTTGCGGATCATCACCTGCCGGCGCGCCGGAGGATGCCCCTCCAGCGCGCTCCAGAGACGGCCCGCGTCCCGGCGCTCCTGGGCCAGCCGGCTCTGAATCGTCTGCGTACCCTTGAGGGCGCGGCGGAGGGCCGCGTCATATTGACCGGTCGTTTCGGCCACGAGCTCCGTTTCGGCGGCGGGTTCCAAAGCGGCTCCGGCCAGGAGCTGCCGCACGATCCGCTGCCGGTCCTCGGGGCCGGAACTCATCAGCTTTTCGATGGCGCCCCAGGTGACGGAGCGCTGTGCCGTGTCCATGTTGAGATGTCCCATGTTGTCGTCCCCCCCTTGGAAAGTGCACACCTCGATGTGCGAAATCCCTTTGCGATTCAAGCCTAAGCAAGAGGCGTGCCGGGCATGGCATACGCCGGTGTCCAGCTCTTGTTCAGCTCCTCCCTACCCGCGGGGGTGTTTTCGGCGCGCCGCGGGATCTGGCATCCTGTTTGCGCTAGGGAGGGAGCACCATGGATATCCTGCCGATCCCCCACGTCACTCATCCCGGCATGCTGATCGCCATCGGCGGCGCCGAGGACAAGACCCGCGAACGCATCATCCTGCGCTACTTCCTGGAGGCCGCCGGCGGCTCGGACGCCAACATCGTGGTGCTCGCCACGGCGTCCGATGTCCCGGAGACCGGCGAGCGTTACGCCGACCTCTTCCTTTCACTCCACGCGGAGACCGTCGAGGTCCTGAAGATCGAGACGCGGGAGGACGCCATCGAGGCGGGGGAGGAGGCGCACGACCTCCTGGAGTACGCCACCGGCCTTTTCATCACCGGCGGCAGCCAGCTCAAGCTCTCCTCGGCCCTGGGGGGCACCGAGATCGCCTCCACCATCCGCCGCCGCCACGCCGCCGGCATGGTGGTGGCCGGCACCAGCGCCGGGGCCGCCCTGCTCTCCGAGCACATGATCGCCCTGGGGGAGAGCGGAGCCACGCCGCGCCGCCGCCTCGTCCATATGGCCAAGGGATTGGGGCTCGCGCCGGAAGTCATCATCGATCAGCATTTCCGGCGCCGCGACCGCCTCGGCCGGTTGCTGACAGCTCTTTCTTACAATCCAGCCCCCCTCGGACTTGGTATTGATGAGGACACCGCCGCCATCATCAGCGGCAACGGCGAATTGAGCGTCCTCGGGGCCGGCGCCGTCATGGTGGTGGACGCCTCCGGGCTGCGCTTCACCGACAGTCACGCCGTCCATCGCGGTCAGCCCGTGGCGATGATGGGCCTCAAGCTCGACTTCCTCACCACCGGCTGCCACTACGACCTCAGGAAGAGGATGGGGATCACACCGCCGCCCATGGTCCACTTCGATCCCATGGACCGGCGCTCTCCCGAACGGGCTCCCGTGCTGCGCGAAGAGCTGCCGGTGGCCTCGGAGGTTTCGGAGGACGGGGGAGAGTAGGGCCCCCTCACCAGGGGTTTTGGCACATCGATTGCTCACTTTTGGGGGATGGAGACCTTCTACCCTGATATCCCCCAACTGGAGAGCACATCATGAAAGTCCTGGAGACCAGGGTTTATCGCGGCCCCAATCTCTACGCCCGCTGGCCGGTGATCCGTCTGCGACTCGATCTGGGTGAATTGGAGGATTATCCGACCGCGAAACTTCCAGGTTTTACAGACCGCCTTTTGGAATTGATTCCTTCTCTGCACCAGCATGGCTGCTCCTATGGCGAGGACGGCGGCTTCGTGCGGCGCATGAGAGAGGATGAAGGCACCTGGCTGGGGCACGTGCTGGAGCACATCGCCATCGAGCTGCAGGTCCTGGTGGGAACCCCCGTCACCTTCGGCAAGACCCGCAGCCACAACCTGCCCCGGGGCCAGTACCACGTCGTCTATAGCTACATCGAAGAGGCCGTGGGCCTCGCCGCGGGCGATCTCGGGTTGCGGATCATCCGCCACCTGCTGCCCCCGGAGCGCAAGGCCCACGATCCATCGCCCTTCGACTTCAAGGCCGAATTCGAGAAGCTGGTGCGCCTCGCCCAGCGCCGCGCCCTCGGGCCGTCCACCGCCGCTCTGGTGGCCGCCGCCGAAGACCGCGACATCCCCTGGATCCGCCTCAACGAGGGATCGCTGGTGCAGCTCGGCTACGGCAAGTACCAGAAGCGCATCCAGGCGACCCTCACCAGCGAGACCCGGCAGATCGCCGTCGAGATCGCCTCCGACAAGCGGTTGACCCACCAGATCCTCGAGCAGCTCGGCCTGCCCGTGCCCCGGCAGTCCATCGTCTACGATCCGGAGGATGCGGTGGAAGAGGCGGACCGTCTGGGTTATCCCGTAGTCGTCAAGCCCCTCGACGGCAACCATGGCAACGCCGTCGCCACCCACCTGAAGACGGCCGACGAGGTGCGGGCCGCCTACGAGAAGGCCTGGGAGCTCAGCTCCCGCGTCATCGTCGAGACCTGCCAGATGGGGCAGGACTACCGCATCCTGGTCATCGACGGCAAAGTGGTCGCCGTGGCGCGGCGGGTGCCCGGGCACGTCGTGGGCGACGGCCGGCGCACCGTGGCCGAGCTGATCGAGATCGTCAACCGCGATCCTCGGCGCGGCATCGGCCATGAGAAGGTCCTCACCCGGTTGGTCGTGGACGACCAGGCCCGGCGTCTCCTCGACGCCGCCGGCTTGACCCTGGAATCCGTCCCCGAAAAGGGACAGACCGTCTACCTGCGCTCCACCGGCAACCTCTCCACCGGCGGCACCGCCATCGACATGACGGACGTGATCCACGACGACAACCGGATCATGGCCGAGCGGGCCGTCAAGGCCATCGGGCTCGACGTCGGCGGCGTCGATTTCATCTGCCCGGACATCACCCGCAGCTACAAGGAAGTCGGCGGCGCCATCGTCGAGATCAACGCCGCCCCGGGCTTCCGCATGCACCTCGCGCCCACCGAGGGCAAGCCGCGCGACGTGGCCGGGCCGGTGATCGACATGCTCTTCCCGCGCGGCACGAAGTTCCGCATCCCCATCGCCGCGATCACGGGAACCAACGGCAAGACCACCACCACCCGCATGGTGGGCCACATCCTCAAGCTCTCGGGCTACAAGGTGGGGATGGCCACCACGGACGGCGTCTACATCGACGGCGTGCGCACCGTGCGCGGCGACATGACCGGCCCGTGGTCGAGCCAGATCGTGCTCCGCGATCCCTCGATCGACGCCGCCGTGCTGGAGAGCGCCCGCGGCGGCATCGTGCGCTCCGGCCTCGGCTGGCGCAACTGCAACGTCGGCGCGGTGATCAACGTCGCCGCCGACCATCTCGGCCTCGGCGGGATCGACGACCTGGAGACCCTGGCGCAGGTCAAGCAGATCATCGTCGAAGTGGCCACCGACTACTGCGTCCTCAACGCCGACGACGAGCGGGTGGTGCGCATGGCCGAGGCGAGCCCCGCCGAGCCCATCTACGTCACCATGGACCGCAAGAACGAAGTCGTGCGCGAGCACGTGCGGAAGCGGGGCAAGGCCGTGGTGCTGGAGGAGGGACTCAACGGCCGCATGATCGTCCTCTACCAGGGTGAGCGGCAGATCCCGCTGCTGCTGGCGCGCCACATCCCGGCGACCATCGAAGGGCGGGCCCTGCACAACATCCAGAACGCCATGTTCGCCGCCGCCGTCGCGCACGGCATCGGGGTCGGGGTGGACAACATCCGCCAGGGCCTGCGCACCTTCAGCACCGATTTCTTCCAGGCGCCCGGGCGGCTCAACTTCTACAACGAGCATCCCTTCCGGGTGCTGCTCGACTACGCCCACAACGCCCACAGCATGGAAGCCGTGTCACGGACCGTTCTCGAGCTCGCGGTCCATGGACGGCGCATCGGCGTCATCGCCTCGCCCGGTGACCGCCGCGACGAGGACATCCTGGCCCTGGCGATGGCCGCCGCGCCCGCCTTCGACCTCATCCTCCTGCGGGAGGACCACGATCTGCGGGGCCGGCAGCCCGGCGAGACGGCCGAGCTGCTGCGCAAGGGCCTCTTCGCCGCCGGCGTGCCCCCGGAGCGGATCGTCAACGGCGTCCACTCGGAAGAGGAGTCCGTTCTCAAGGCTCTGGGGATGGCCCGCGCCGGCGATCTCGTGGTGATCTTCGGCGAGAACCTCGCCCAGGTCTGGGACCTCATCGTCCACTTCAAGCCCGCGCCCCAGGCGGCGGCTCCCGTCGGGGAGGAGGTGCTGGTGGGGGCGTTGGAGGGGAAGGGGAGGAAGTAGGCTGCCGAAGCAAGGACCTAAAGGACATAAACGACCTAAAGGACCCAAAGGACAACAATTCTGATGTCGTTTACGTCCCTTAGGTCCTTTATGTCCTTTAGGTCCTTGTCTTCCTAACCCCGCAGCATCTTCATCACCTCATCCCGCTGCGTGTGCACGAGCAGCACCAGCAGGTCGCCCGGCCGCGCCCATTCCAGAGCCATCCGGGCGGCCTCCAGATCCGAGCCCGCGCGCTCGACGGCCTCGGGCGCCGCGCCCAGCCGCTGGAGCTCGTCCTCGAGGATCTCCGGCACCTCGCCCGCCTGCCGGCCGCGCAGCAGCGACTTCATCTCCTTGACGATCACGTGGTCGGGCTGGAAGGACCAGGCGATCCCGGCGAGCTCGCGGATGGCGTTGTCGCTGCGGTCTCCCGCCTGACCGATCACGATCAGCCGGCGCTCCGCGGGCAACGACCGCGCGAGACCCAGCAGCGCCGTCAGGCCATGGGGATTGTGGGCGTAGTCGACCAGGATGCGCACGCCGTCCCGCTCGATCAGGTTGGTGCGGCCGGGATTGTCCTCCGGCTGCGTGCCGACCCGCCGCAACCCTTCCGCCATCTCCACCGAGGACAGCTTCAGAGCCCCCGCCAGCGCCACCGCCGCCAGAGCGTTCGCCACGTTGTGCCGGGCGGCCCCGCCGAACGCGATGGGGATCTCCCTGACGGGGACCACCGCCGTCTCCTCGCCGCCTCGGGCCAGGATCAGGTTGTCATCCTTCAGATAGACGGCTTCGCCGCCCGCCGCCAGGTGATCGCGAACCAGAAGGTTTTCGGGATCGAGGGAAAACCACACCAACGGCGCCGTCACCCGTCCCGCCGCCGCGACCAGCTCGGGATCGTCCGCGTTCAGCGCCACCTGGCCTTCCGGCCCCACGGCCCGGGTGATGATCATCTTGGCTTCCGCGATCCCGGATAGATCCAGCACTCCGAATTCGCCCAGGTGGTCCGCCGCGATGTTGATGACCAGGGCGGCGTCGGCGCGGGCGAGGGCCAGCCCCCGGCGGAGGAGCCCGCCGCGGGCCGTCTCGAGGATCGCGACCTCGACCCGCCGGTCGCGGAGCAGGGTGCGGGCCCCGCCGGGACCGGAGAAGTCCCCCTCCTCGATGACCTCGCCGCCCACCACGATCCGATCCGTGGACGTGACCCCCGGGACCCGCCCGGCCGCGCTCACCATGGACGCGAGCAGGCGGACCGTGGTCGTCTTGCCGTTCGTGCCCGTCACCAGGAGGACCGGGATGTCATGGACCGCGCTCCAGTCGATCGACCCGGGATCGGGCAGCGCCTCCACGGGCCAGGTGAGGGAACCGGTCCCGAGGCCGACGGACGCGCGGTGGTCGTCCCAGAGGAACGCCACCCCGTGCTCGGCCGCGGCGTCGCGCAAGGCGATCAACGCCGGGTTCGCCTCCCCCGCGATCTCCGCCCGCAACCGCTCGGCCACCGGCAGCAGATCGAACGCCTCGCCCGCCGCGGCCGCCACCCACGCCGCCTCGTTGACCTCCGTGGCGGCGTACAGCCCGTCGATGGGGGCCGACACCGCCAGGCTCGCCCCGCCGGGGAAGATCCGCGAAGCGACCTCTTCGTCCTCCCAGCCGACCGCGTCGAGAAGCCGCCGCGCCTGTTCCCGCCAGGCCCGCACCACCGTCTCCGCCTCCTCGGGATACAGCGCCACCTCCAGCACCGCCCCGGCGCGGTCGAGCAGTAGGTTCGGGCCGGTCAACCGGCGGGAGTCGAGCAACTTCATCGGGGGGAGAAGATAGCAGAGAGAGACCGGTACTATATCTGAGATGGGAGCTCACCCTGTCATCTCCGAAGCCTGCCGCTACCGTGGAGCCCTCCTCGGCCTTGCCTGCGGCGACGCTGTCGGCACGACTGTGGAATTCCGTCCCCGCGGCTCCTTTCATCCGTTGACGGACATGGTCGGCGGCGGCCCCTTCGATCTGCGTCCCGGCGAGTGGACGGACGACACGTCCATGGCGCTCTGTCTCGCCCACAGCCTCGTCTATCGCAAGGGTTTCGATCCAGCCGATCAGATGAACCGGTACAGCAACTGGGCCAATTACGGGTACATGAGCAGCACCGGGTCGTGCTTCGACATCGGCGGCACGGTGGCCCGCGCGCTTCAGAGGTATGAAGTCACCCGTGATCCTTTCAGTGGCTCCACAGATCCCCAAAGCGCAGGGAACGGGGCGATCATGCGCCTTGCCCCGGTTCCGATGTTCTACGGCCTGAGTCATGACGAGACGGTCCACTTCTCAGGGGAGAGCGCCCGCACCACCCATGGTGCGGTCGAGGCGGTGGAGTGCGCGCGACTCTTCGGAGCCCAGATCCGGCAGGCGCTCCTCGGCGCGGATAAGGAGGAGATCCTGTTCGGATCGGGATGCCAACCCTCGGCCGAGCGCGTAGCGGAGTTGGCCGCGGGATCGTTCCAAGGGAAGACGGAAGCGGAGATCCGAGGCTCCGGTTACGTCGTGGAGTCTCTGGAGGCGGCCCTGTGGTGCTTTCTGAACAGCGGATCTTATGAGGAGGCTGTTCTCAAGGCGGCCAATCTGGGAGATGACGCCGACACCACCGCCGCCATCTGCGGGCAGCTTGCCGGCGCCCATTACGGCGTCGAGGCCATCCCCGTCCCATGGCGGCAGCGGATAGTCATGAGAGAGGAGATCCAGGCTTTGGCAGACGAGTTGTTGAGGCTCAGAGAACGGGCCCCGTAGAGACGCCACAGACGATGAACGACATCCTCTCGGAGGCTACGGGGACGGCGTGGCGTCTCTTCGAAGGGCAGACCGCCCCAAAGGGCACCACACCCTGAATCACCACACCCTGGATCAAGCCATTCCTATCCAGGATTCCGTTCACGTTCAGAAGGGTTTACCTGCTGGACCGGCATGCCCTCCGAAAGACGCCACGCCGTCCCGTGGCCTCTGAGGCGGTGTCATAAATTGTCTGTGGCGTCTCTACGGGGGGCTGGTCTATTTAGCTGCCAGCCTTCTTGCGTGCGGCCCAGCGGACGGGGTTCTGACGGATGTAGATCCGGGCTCTCTCCAACTCCTCGGGGCTCCTCAGAATGCGATCGTGGAAACGCGTCTGCCAATCGAAACCGAGATAACCCGAGGTCCGGATGGATTTGGTTGACTTCGACTTGAATCGTCCGATGACGACCCCTAAAGCCGCCCGATGCTCGTCTTCCTGTGAGAAGCCGCTGCCGCTGAGCCACAGGATTCCATGCATGTGATCTGGCATCACGATCCACTCGTCCAGCGTTACGCAGGGGTGCCGGCCTGGAATCCGGTTCCACTCCCTGACAACGATCTCTCCATAAGGTGAAAGAAGCACTAGATCCTGATCGACCTCTCCCAGGCATTGATCACGGTAGTTCGTGCAGATCGTCACAAAATACGCCCCGTTCCGACTGTAGTCCCAACCTGGGCGTCGGGCGGACGGGATCCTGTACCGGTTTCTGTAGAGCGGACCCTTCTTGTGGTGTTCTGGCGTCATTCGTTTCTGGATACTAGCACAAAGGTCCGTCCACCCGGTCCCCACCCGTAGAGACGCCACAGACGATAAACGATCCCCTTTCGGAGGCCA
>DASVAS010000048.1:0-8243 GCA_036376245.1 Thermoanaerobaculia bacterium
TGCACTTCACCGTCAAGCGCGGCCAGAAGGGCTCTCTCAAGGCCGGCGACTCCTTCGTCCTCTTCCAGAACGGCAACGACCACAACCGCTTCGACGAGGACCCGAGCTACAAGGTGGGCGCGAAGTACCTGATGTTCGTGACCCCGCGCGAGGATGGCACCTATCTGGTGGTCTCCCCGGAAGGCCGCTATCAGCTGAGCGGCAAGGGCTTGATTCCGGCGTCCCACCGGGGCTTCGCCGCGGACCTCGCGGGCGCCAGCGTGACGGACGTGCTCTCCGACGTGGAGCGGACCGTCGCCGAGTTCCCCGAGCAGTAGTAGTCTTTCTCGCCTGAATCCAGCGTGCGCCGGTGGGGCAACGAGGCCCCGCCGGCGCACGCTGGAGCCTTCTCTATGACCCTACCTCCCTGGCTGCGCCGCCTCCGGCCCATATCCGTCGCTTTTGTCCTCTGCCTTCTGACGGCGATCGTGGCCACCTGGCCCCTCCTGCCTTCCATCGCCGGCGCTCTGCCGTTGGGAACCGAGCATGAGGCCACCGTTCCGCTGTTCAACCTGTGGACCCTGTGGTGGGACGCGGATCGCGTGCCGCACGGCTTCCACGGGCTCTGGAACGCTCCCATCTTCAACCCGCTCGAAGGGACCTTCACCTTCTCGGAGCCGCTGCTCCTGCAAGGGGTCGCCCTCTCGCCTCTCTGGTGGATGGGCGTTCCGCCGGCCGCGATCTACAACCTGGCGATTCTGTTCACCCTGGTCTGCAACGGCCTCGCCACCGCGAGCCTGGCGCGGGCGCTCGGCGCGACGCGCGGCGCGGCCCTCCTCGCGGCGCTCGCCGGCGTCACCCTCCCCTATACCGCCAAGGTCATGGGGGTGCTCCCCGTGCTCCCCCTCTTCGGCGCGATCTGGGCGCTCGCGGCCCTGGTCCGCTTCGGGGAAGAGGGCGGGTGGCGGCCCGCCGCGCTGGCGGTCCTGTCGTTCGCCGCGCAGTTCCTCGCCGGGCAGCAGATGGCGCTCCTGAGCCTCCCTTTCCTTCTCCTGGCGGGGCTCGCGGCGCTGGCGGAGCAGAGGTTCCGCGTCCGGCCGCTCGCGCGGCTCGGCGCCCTGGCGATCCTCGGGGCCGTCGCGCTCTGGCCCATCGCCGGCACGGTCCGCTCCTACCATGAGAAGTACGAGCTCAAGCGATCCGAGGAGATCGTGGCGGCCCTCTCGGCCCGGCCCGCGGACTTCACGACCCGGCCCGGCTCCTCCCGCCTCCCGTTTCCGCCCCGCGAGGACTCCTATACGGGGGATACGGGAGGGCTCTTCCCCGGCTTCCTCCTTCTCGGTCTGGGCGTGGCGGGAGCCTGGGTGGGCTGGCGCCAGGGGGAACGGAGGATCTGGATCGTCTGCCTTTTCGCCTGCGTCCTGGTCGGGGGACTCCTCGCGCTCGGTCTCAACCTGCGGATCGGGGATTGGCGGCCCTTCGCCAGCCTGCGGGAGGTGGTGCCCGGCCTCGGCACGCTGCGGAGCCCTTTCCGCTTCGCTGCGATCTCCCAGGCGGCGCTCGCGGCGCTGGCCGCGCTGGCCCTGGCCCGCCTCGCCTCCTGGCGCGGCAAGACCGGCAGGATTCTCGCTCTCGCCCTGGGAGTCCTGGCGGCGGCCGAGAACCTCGCGTCTCCCGGCGTCCTGGCGCCGGCCCCCGCCTCCCCGCGCACCGCCTGGACGAGCTGGCTGCGCGAGCAGCCGGGGAAGCTGGTCGTGGCGCACGTCCCGCTGCCGCGCGGGCTGCACGTCTCCGACTACGAGGTGGAGACGTGGCGGATGTTCGCCCAGATCGACCACCGCCGGCCGCTGCTCAACGGCTACTCGGGCTATTTTCCCTCCGGGTACGGCATGTTCCAGGTGGACATGGACCAGAACTTTCCTTCCGACCGCCTCCTTTGCATGATGTACGGCATGGGAGTCAACACCCTGGTCCTGGACCGCCCGTACCTGGAAGAGCGGCGCGCCCTGTTCGAGAGCTACTCCATGCAGGGCTTCTTCGGCCCCGGATACAGCGATCCTCAGGTGGTGATCGTGCGCCTGCACCCACCTCCCGGGGCCTGCGGCGGCCCGCCCTCGTAGCCGCCGCGGAATGTCCTTCTCTTCCGGAGACGTTGTGGTATTTTGCAACGAGCGGCCGGCGCCTTGCCGGTCCGGAGCCATGCAGAAGAGATCTCTCGTCGTCCTGTTCCTCCTTGCCGTCTTCGGCTTCGGCCTGTTCGCGGGGCCTCATCCCTGCGCGGCCGCGCACGGGGAGCGGGAGAAGAGCGCGCCGCCCTCCTGCCACGCGGCGGCGCATCCCGCGAGCGGTCCCGAGGTTCGTACCGACGCCTCGCCGGCTGACGACAGAAAGAACTGCTGCGACACCTTCTGCCAGCATGCCTGCCACATGACGGCGGTCGCCGAGGCCATGCCCGTGGCTTTGACCATCGCGCCCGTCTCCCAGACGGTCGCCGAGGCGCCCGGCTCCGGGGCTCCTCCGTTCGCCCTGCCCATCGACCACATCCCGCTAGGCTGATCCCTCGCCCGCGAGTCCGTCCGTAGCGGTCCCGGCCTGGTTGGGCTGGTGGACGCCGCTTTGATCCACGACTTTGAGGGAGCACAGCAATGTTTGAAAACAACAGGAGACGGCCCGCGGCGGCCCTCGCCGGCGGGCTCGCGCTCGTTGCCTGGGTGGGCTGCGGAGGGCCGCCGAGCGTCGCCAGCCGGAGCGCGGCGGCGTTCGAGGAAGCCCGGAAGAAGGGCGAGACGTTCGAGGATGCCGGACATTCGCATGGACACGGCGCGATGACTCCGGGCGGCGCGAGTCCGGAGGAGAGCGCCGCGGACCACGATCACGGACAGCACGATCATGGCCAGGCGGAGGCGGCCCACGACCACGCCGCCATGGAGCAGGGCGGCGAGGAGCACGGCGCGCGGGACAGCCACGCCGGCCATGCCCCGCGGGCCGGCCAGACCGGACATTCCGGTCATGCCGGCCGCCAAGACCCGCACGCCGGCCATGACATGTCCCCGCGGACCCCTCCCGCCAGCGGTCACGAAGATCACTCGATGGACCATGGCGAGATGGATCACGGACAGATGGACCATGGCGCGCAAGGAGAGATGGCGCCGGACATGGCCGCGGCGCCCGTGGCCGTCCCGCCCGGGCAGCCGGCGAAGACCCTGAACCCCGATCCGCTCGACGCTCCGGCCGCGACCTCGGTCCAGGACGCCCAGCGGTCCGCGGAGATGTCCGAAGAGATGAGCGGCGGGGGCGGCCACGGTGATCACAGCGGCCATGGCGGCCATGGCTCCCACGGGGCAGGCGGGTACAAGCAGACCGACGCCGGCCGCGAGCCCGCGGCTCACGAGGAACACCAGCACGGCGGCGCGGAGGAAGCGGCCGGCTATACCTGCCCCATGCACCCCGAGGTCACCAGCGCCACGCCGGGCAAGTGCCCGAAGTGCGGCATGGATCTGGTCAAGAGGAGGAAGGGATGAACCGGCGACGCATGTATGGAGCCTGGGCGGTCATCGCCCTGCTCGCCGGGGGCTGTGCCTCGGTGCCGCGCGACGCCGGAATCGGCGACGTCCGGAAGCGGGTCGAGGAGACCGGCGGCCAGAAGATCGCCTGGAGCCCGGCCCAACCGATCGAGCCCCCCTCCGACGAGCGGCTGCGGCCCCTGCTCGAGGGCGAGCTGACCGCCGACCGCGCCGTCGAGATCGCGCTCGCCAACAACCGCGACCTCCTCGCCGAGTTGGAGAGCCTGGGCGTGGCGCGCGCCGACCTCATCGCCGCGAGCACCGTCCGCAACCCGGTCCTCGACGCCGAGGTGTTCTTCCCCGGCGGCTCCAACCCCTTCGAGCTCGGGATCACGCAGACCCTGGTCGACCTGTTCCAACTGCGCAAGCGGCGCGCCCTGGGGGAGGCCGCGTTCGAGGCCGCCCGCCTGCGGGTGACAGGCGCGGTGCTCGGCTTCGCCGCCGAGGTGAGGGCGGACTACTACACCCTGCAGGCGGCGCAGCAGGCGCTCGCCCAGCAGCGCACCCTCCTCGCCGCCGCCGAGGCCGCGGCCGAGCTCTCGCGCCGGCAGCACGACGCGGGCAACATCTCCGACCTCGACCTGGAGCTGGAGCAGTCCAACTACGAGCGGGCCAAGCTCGACCTCGCCCGCGCCGAGCTGCAAGAGCTGGAGAGCCGCGAGCGGCTGCTGGCCGGCCTCGGCGCGCAGGAGACCCTGGCGCTGACGCTGCCCGCCCAGACGCCGCCGGCCGAGGGCGCGCAAGAGCGCTCGCTGGAAGAGATGGAGGCGGCGCTGCCGCGCCGTCTCGACCTATCGATCGCGCAGGCCGAGCTGGAGGCGGCCCGCCGGGCGCTGCCGCTCTCCCGCTCGTCCGCCTACGACGAGCTCGAAGCCGGCGTGAAGCACGAGCGCGAGGGGGACGGCGAAAGCCAGACCGGAGTCACCGCGGCGGTCCCCATCCCCCTCTTCGACCGCGGCCTGGCCGGGCGTACGCGCGCCCTCGCCAACCTGCGCATGGCCGAGCAGCGGCTGCACGCGCTGACCACCAACGCGCGCTCCGAGGCGCGGTCCGCGCGCGAGCGGCTGCTGGAAGCCAGGGCGCGGGCCGACTACCTGCGCACCGTCGTCCTGCCGCGCCGGCAGCGGATCCTGAACCTCACGCAACTGGAATACAACGCGATGCTGCGCGGCGTCTACGACGTGATCCGCGCCCGCCAGGGCCTCGCCGAGGCCGCGCGCGAGCTGGTGATGGCCAACCGCGACTACTGGCTGGCCCGCACCGGGCTGGACGCCGTGATGAGCGGCGTCACCGGCTTCTCGGCGCGCCCCGAGCGGGGAGGAATGACCCGCATGGAGCTTTCGGAACCGTCCCCGCAGCAGGAGAGCAAGGAACATGACTGACGAAAAACTGCAGATTTCCAGACGCGGCCTGCTCGCCACCGGCATGGCCGCGCTCAGCGCCGGCGCGGCCAACCTGATGCAGCGCAACCCGCTGCTCGCCGCCGCGCAGCGCCAGGCGGCGCCCAACGGCTACGTCCCGGTGGTGACCCCCAACGGCTCCACCCTGCCCTGGCGCTGGGAGGACGGCTTCAAGACCTTCCACCTCATCGCCGAGCCGGTGGTGCGCGAGTTCGCGCCGGGATTCAAGGTGAACTGCTGGGGCTACAACGGCCAGACGCCCGGCCCCACCATCGAGGCGGTCGAAGGGGACCGCGTGCGGATCTACGTCGAGAACCGCCTGCCCGAGCCCACCTCCGTGCACTGGCACGGCGTTCTGCTGCCCAACGGCATGGACGGCGTCTCCGGCCTCACCCAGCCGCGCATCGAGCCGGGAGACACCTTCAAATACGAGTTCACCGTGCGCCAGCACGGCACCCAGATGTACCACCCGCACTTCGACGAGATGGTGCAGCAGTCCATGGGGATGATGGGCTTCCTCGTCTTCCACCCGCGCAAGCCGGTCCGCCGCATCGACCGCGACTTCGCCATCTTCCTCAACGAGTGGTTCATCAAGCCGGGCACCTCGACCCCGGACCCGACGATGATGCTCGACTTCAACGTCTTCACCTTCAACAGCCGGGTCTTCCCCGGCACCGACCCGCTGTTCGTCCGGCTGGGCGACCGCGTGCGCATCCGCATCGCCAACGTCAGCATGGACTCCCATCCCATCCACTTCCACGGCCACGTCTTCCGCATGACCGGCACCGACGGCGGACCGCTGCCGGAGACCGCGTGGATGCCTGAGACCACCATCAACGTGCCGCCCGGCACCACCCGCGACATCGAGTTCGTGGCCGACAACCCCGGCGACTGGCCGCTGCACTGCCACAAGGTGCACCACACCATGAACCAGATGGGGCACAACCTGCCGATCATGACCGGCGTCGACCAGTCCGGGGTGGCCGAGAAGATCAACGAGCTGATCCCCGGCTACATGCCGATGGGCGACACCGGCATGGGCGACATGATGGACATGGGCACGCCGCGCAACTCGCTGCTGATGGGAGCGGGGGAGGGGCCGTTCGGCTCGATCTTCATGGGCGGCATGTTCACCATCATGAAGATCCGCGAGGGGCTGAAGAGCTACGACGAGGACCCCGGCTGGTACGAGCACCCCGCGGGAACGGTGGCCTCGCGGGTCGGCCGGCGGCAGGCGTCCGCGCCCGCCGCCGTCCCGCCCACGCGGCGCTCCGGCCCGGTCCTGCCCGCGGACGGCAAGACGAATTTCGAGGTGGTGCGCGCGTCGGGTTGCGCGAATCACCCCGGAGGGAAATAGGCCATGCGCCGGCCGGTCAAGCTGACGCTGCTCGCCGTGGGAGTCCTCGCCCTGCTGGGAGGGCTGCTGCTCTGGAGCCTGGCACGCCGGGGCTTCAGCACCCACGACGAGCCTTCGCGGATGGAGGCCTGGGCCGCGCGCACGATGCGGCGCTGGGCCACGCCGGCCGACCTGCGCGGCGAGCGCAACCCGCTGCCGCCCACCCCCCAGGTGCTCGCCCAGGCGCGGGCGCACTGGGCCGACCATTGCGCCTCGTGCCACGGCAACGACGGCAAGGGACAGACGGACCTCGGAAAGCGTTTCTATCCGCGGGCGCCCGACATGACGCTCGCGGCCACGCAATCGCTCTCCGACGGCGAGCTGTTCGCGATCATCGAGAACGGCATCCGCCTCACCGCCATGCCCGGCTGGGGAGACGGCACGGCCGAGTCCGCCTACGGCTCCTGGGGGCTGGTGCACCTCGTCCGGCGCCTCCCGAAGATCACACCGGAGGAGATCGCCGGGATGGAGGCGCTCAACCCGAAGACACCCGAAGAATGGGAACAGATCCAGGCCGAGGAAGCCTTTCTATCCGGAGAGGTTTCCTCTGACGCCTCGCACGAACATTAAGGAGATCTCCATGCGCAACAAGATCATGATTTTCATACTCGCCGCCGCGTTGACAACCGGCGTGGCGTTCGCTCACGGCGGCAAGAGCCACAAGCTGCTCGGCACCGTCAAGATGCTGCACGAGAACCACCTGGTCCTGACCACTCCGGACGGCAAGGAGAAGATGGTGGAGCTCACCGCGGCCACCCAATACGAGAAGGATAAAAAGGCGGCCACGCGCTCGGCCCTCACGCCGGGCGTCCGCGTGTCCGTCGACCTGACGGAGGACGACAAGAAAGCGGTCAAGGTCAAGATCGGCGCCGCCGCGCCGGCGAAGTGACGAAAGGGAAGGAGAACAGCCAGGGCACCGTCACCTCGCAGTTGTCTCGTGCCGGCTCCTTTTCAGACTTTGCTAGCACCCTTAAGGGAGTGAGAGGCGGCATGCGCCTCCGCGATGAACCGACCGTCGGCGGATCACGGCGTGCCGCGGCGCCGCCGGTCGCAACAGTAAAGGAGCCCACTATGAAGAAGGTCGTGATTACGCTCGCCCGTGTGACCGCCATCCTGGCGATCTGTGCCGGTATCACCCCGGTCGTCTCCGCTGATCACGAGATCTGCGACCCCTTCTGCGTCACCCCGAAGTGCTCCTCGCACGCCCAATGCAGGGCCGCCGGGTATAACTTCTGCAACTTCGCGTGCCACGAAATTGGCTGTTGCGGCTAGGGGCAGGTCTCTCACCCTTAGCAGTAAGGCGCTTTGACGAGCGCCTTCCAGCATGACTCCGGAGCACGGGGCTGCCCGCAGGCGGCAGCCTCGTCTTCCTTTCACCAGTGCGCGTAGACCGACCGTGCCGGTGCGCGCCCCTGGGGGACCGGGCGGTCGGGAATCTCGTGGAAGCTCCCGGCCGCTCCGGGCTAAAATTCATGTCCGGGCGGGGGCTCCGGGGACGTTACACCCCTCCAGGGCGAGCCCACTCCCCAGGGCATCCCGCGTCAAGCCGCGCAGGCGCACGTCCGGCAGCAGGAGTTGATCTGCACGCAACGGCCGAGGCCGGAGCCGCCGCAGAACCGGTCGCAGGTGCTGTCGCTGGAACACTGGTTCTTGCAACAGCTCGCGGCGGTGGTGGGCATCGCGGTGGCGAAGCCGAGGAGCAACAGAGAGAAGCAGAGCAGGAAAGCCTTTTTCATGAGGTGATTCTCCTTGAGTGGTTAAGGTGCTAGTGTAGTGGGTCAAGTAGATGTGCTCTTAACCAGGGACTGGCGGGCGCGGGTGACTTTCTCCAGGATATCGCCAGCCTTTTTCGTCCAGATGAACGGCTTGGGGTCTTTGTTGTGTTGCGCCAGGTAGCCTTCAATG
>DASVAS010000057.1:0-40080 GCA_036376245.1 Thermoanaerobaculia bacterium
CCCGGACAAACTCTTCCCCCTCTCCCGGTGTGGGTGGGAGGGAGGGGTCGGGAGAGGGGGCCAGGGGGTGAGGGCCCGGGCGGGGGCGCTCCCCCTGATATAATTTCGTCTCTGACCATGTACCCGAAAAAAAATCCCCCCGCGCATCTCCCCCGGACCGCGGCCCTGGCGTCCCTCGCCCTGGGGCTGATCGGTCTCCTCGCTCCCCTGTTCCTCGCGGCCCAGCCGGCAGCGGGCTCAGGCGAGGTGCTGGTGGTCCGGGTCAAGTCCGTCATCCATCCGGTGGCGGCGGAGCTGGTCCAGGACGCCATCGCGGAGGCCGACCGCTCGGGCGCCGCGGCGCTGGTGATCGAGCTGGACACCCCGGGCGGGCTGATGACCTCGACGCGCGACATCACCTCCGCGATCCTGGGCGCGCGCACGCCGGTGGCGGTGTACGTCGGCCCCAGCGGCGCGCAGGCGGCCTCGGCCGGGTTCTTCATCCTGATGGCCGGCGACGTGGCCGCCATGGCCCCCGGCACCAACGCGGGCGCGGCCCATCCGATCGACGGCTCGGGGCAGGACATCGAAGGCACGCTGGGCAAGAAGATCGAGCAGGACGCCGCGGCCAACATGCGGTCGCTGGCGGTCCGCAACGGCCGCAACGTCGAGCTCGCGGAGTCGACCGTCCTCGAGAGCCGCTCGTTCAGCGCCCAGGAGGCGCTCCAGCACAAGCTCATCGACCTCATCTCGCCGAACGTCTCGGCCCTGGTGAAGTCGTTGAACGGCCGCACGGTCCGGCGCGGCGAGGCCCTGGTGCCCGTCCGCACCGCCGGCGCCGAGATCCGCCGCGTCGAGATCTCGCCCCTGCGCGCGTTCCTCGGCGTGCTCGCCGATCCCAACATCACCTATCTGCTCCTGGGCCTCGGCTCCCTGGGGCTGCTCTTCGAGATCACCCATCCCGGCTCCATCTTCCCCGGCGTGGCGGGGGCCCTCTGCCTGATCCTCTCCCTCTACGGCCTCTCCGTGCTGCCGGTGAACTACGCGGGCCTCGCCCTGATCCTGCTCGCCATCGTGCTCTTCATCCTGGAGATCAAGATCACCAGCTACGGCATGCTCACGGTGGGCGGAGTGATCTCGCTGGTGCTGGGCTCGCTGATGCTGTTCAAGACGCCCGAGCCGGCCCTGCGGGTCAGCGTGGAATTGATCGCCACCCTGGCGGTATTCACTCTCCTGGTGGTGGGATTCCTGGCCGTCATGGCCGTCCGCGTCCTCAAGACCCCGGTCGTCACCGGCGTCGAGGGGATGATCCACGAGGTGGGCATCGCCCGCTCCGACCTGGCCCCGCGCGGCAAGGTGTTCGTCCACGGCGAGCTGTGGGACGCCGTCGCCGACGAGCCCGTCGCGGCCGGCGAGCGGGTCGAGGTCGTGGCCGTCCGCAATCTCACCCTGGCGGTACGTCGCCGTCAGGATTCCGTCGCCTGAGGGAAGGGGTCCAATCCAATGGAATACGGGATCGTCGTCATCGTCGTGGTTGCGATCTTCCTGTTTTTGAAATGGGTCAACGTGCTCAAGGAGTACGAGCGGGCGGTGACCTTCTGGCTGGGAAGGGTGTCGAAGCAACCGAAGGGGCCGGGCCTGGTGCTGATCTTCTGGCCCTTCGAGACCATGACCAAGGTGTCGTTGCAGACGGTGGTGCTGGACGTGCCGCCGCAGGACATCATCACGCGGGACAACGTCTCGGTGAAGGTGAACGCGGTGGTCTACTTCCGCGTGGTGGATCCCATCCGCGCCATCATCGAGGTGCAGAACTACCTCTACGCCACCAGCCAGCTCGCGCAGACCACGCTGCGGTCCGTGCTGGGCCAGGCCGAGCTGGACGACCTGCTGTCGGAGCGCGACAAGCTGAACGCGCAGCTCCAGGCGATCATCGATCACCAGACCGACCCGTGGGGCATCAAGGTCTCCATGGTGGAGGTCAAGCACGTGGACCTGCCGCAGGAGATGCAGCGGGCCATGGCGCGCCAGGCCGAGGCCGAGCGCGAGAAGCGGGCCAAGATCATCCACGCCGACGGCGAATTGCAGGCTTCGGTGAAGCTGGCCGAGGCGGGCGTGATCGTCTCGGCCAACCCGGTCACGCTGCAGCTCCGCTACCTGCAGACGCTGACCGAGATCTCGGCCGAGAAGAACTCGACCATCATCTTCCCCCTTCCCATCGAGATGTTCAGAACGTTCCTGATGAAGGACGACGACCGAGGGAAGTCGTAGCAGAGGAGTCGAACCGACGTGGCAGAATCGCACGAGCCGAGCTATTACGAGATCGCGCTGACCAACCGGCAGGTGATCGTCGCTTTCGTCATCCTGCTGGTGTGTTTGCTTTCCGCCTTCTTCTCCGGGGTCTGGATCGGCCGCGAAGGCACCGCCCGGGCGCAGGAGCGTCTCGCCGGCAATCTCCAGCAGCGGCCTCCGGCTTCGCAGGAGGGCCGGCAGCTTCAGGAGCTGGAGTTCTTCGATTCGGATTCGCGGGCAGAAGAGACCGCCTCTCCGGATCAGGACGCGACCGAGCCGCCGCCCGCGGACCAGCCCGCCGCCGCCGACACGACGCTGCTGGAGGACTTCGCCGGCGAGGAGCCCGAGATCGAGACGCAGCCGGCGCCGGAGGAGGACTCGGTCGCGGAGCCCGCGACTCCTCCCGCGGCTCCCGCGAAGGCTCCCGAGCCCCAGGAGGAGACCCGGGAGGAGCGCCGGAAGCGTCTGGCGCGGGAGCGCGAGGAGCGGCGCGCTGACGCCGAGCCGGCGAAGCCGGCCGCCGCGCCGGCCCGCGCTCCCGAGCCGAAGGTGCCCAAGGGCGCGGCGGTGATCCAGGTCTTCTCGTCGGCGGACCAGGAGCAGGCGGAGCGCATCCGTGAACGGCTGGTGAAGGGGGGCTACAAGGCCTACCTCTCGCCGGTCGAGACCGGCGGCAAGACCATGTACCGCGTCCGCATCGGTCCCTACGGCTCGCGCAGCGACGCCGACACGGCGGCGGAAAACGTCCGCAAGAACTACAAGCTGGATACGTGGGTTACCGAGTGAGGATTCAGAACCGCTTGCCGTTTGAGGCCGCATGCCCTTCGAGACCTCACCCCCTGGCCCCCTCTCCCGCCCCCTCCCCCCGACCGGGAGAGGGGGAACGATGAATCAACGATCCTGCCAAGCTCAGCCAGACCTTGATCGCAGGGCCCTCCCTCTCCCGGGGGCGGGCGGCAGGGAGATGGGAGAGGGACCGAGGGTGAGGTCTTCGCGGGCATGCCGCCCCCGTCGCCACGACCGATCCACGGCATGAAACCCCTTTTAATTCGCTATCTCCTCGCCGCCGCCGGCGGCGTCCTGTGGGGACTCTGTTTCAGCCGCGAGCCCTATTCGGTCGCCTCGTGGTTCGCGCTGGCGCCGCTGATGCTGCTGATGTCCGGGCCGCATCCCGGACGCCTGGGCTGGGTCCACGGCTTCGCGGCGTGGATGACCGGCCTGTACTGGATCGTTCCCACCCTCCAGGAGTACGGCGGCATACCGGCGGCGCTCTCGGTGGTGCTCACGGGCCTGCTCGCGGCCTACCTGGCCCTGTTCCACGCCGCCTTCGCCGGGCTCGGCGCGCCGGTCTGGCGGCGGTGGCCGGCGGCGCGGATCGCCGCCCTGCCGGCCCTGTGGGTGGGGCTGGAGTGGGTGCGCACCTATCTCGGCGGCGGCTTCCCGTGGAACCTCGCCGGCTACGCCTGGGTGGACGTCGCCGGCGCCCTGCCGCTCTCGGCCTGGGTGGGCGTCTACGGCATCTCGTTCTTCGTGGTGATGAGCGGCGTGGCGGTGGCGGCGGCCGTGCAGCGCCGGAGCTGGCGGCCGTTGACGGCGCTGATGGTGCCGCTGCTGCTGCTGCCGCTCGCCGGCCGCTGGAGCGTGCGGCGGGACGCCGAGGAGATCCACGAGATCGGCGGCCTGGGCAAGCCGGTGCGCCTGCTGCAGCCGAACATCCCCAACCTGGCCGAGCCCGACTGGGCGGTCATCCAACAGAACTTCCAGAAGGTGGTGGACCGGTCCCTGGAGGCCTGCCAGCCCGGGTCGCTGGTGGTCTGGCCGGAGAGCGCGGCCTGGCCCTACCTCTATGAAGACCCCTCTTCGCCCCTGCGGCCGAAGCTGGCGGAGCTGACCGACCGCGGCTGCACCGTGCTGTTCAACAACAGCCATCCGGTGGGGGAGTCGTTCTACAACTCGGCCTACCTGGTCTCGTCCTCCGGCGTGGTGGCCCGCTACGACAAGCGCCATCTCGTCCCCTTCGGCGAGTACGTGCCGTTCAAGGGCGTCTTCGGCTGGATGGACAAGCTGGCCCGCAACGCCGGCGACTTCCGCCACGCGGAGCGCAACGTGCTGCTGCCGTGGAACGGCGAGAAGATCGGAATGTCCATCTGCTACGAGGTGGTTTTCCCGGACGAGGTCGCCGACTCGGTACAGGAGGGAGCCACGCTCCTGATGACCATCACCAACGACGCCTGGTACGGCGACACCTCGGCCCCCTGGCAGCACTTCCGGGCGGCCCGCTTCCGCGCCGCCGAGAACCGGCGGCCCCTGCTGCGGGCGGCCATCACCGGCGTCTCGGCCTTCGTCGGCCCGGACGGCTCGGTGCGCGGCCAGCTCGGCGTGTTCCAGGAGGGGACCATCCGCACCCGGATCTTCGGCGAGGAGGACCTGACCCTCTACTCGCGCGCCCCCTGGCTGGTCCCCCTGCTTTGCGCGGTCGCCGGGGCCGTTGCGGTATATTTCGCCCGTAGAAGGAGCCCAAGATGATTGCCATGGAAGTCCAGCAGAGGATCGACACGCTCGCCGAACAGCTCACCAACATCCGGGGGTATCTTTGAGACCTCGGATCTAGAGCGCGAGCTGTCCGAGATCGACCACCAGATGCAGGAAGCCGGGTTCTGGGACAACCCGGCGAAGAACGCCGAAATCATGCAGAAGCGCCGCGAGATCGAGCGGCGCCTGGAGACCTTGAAGCGGCTGCGCTCGGACGCCGACGAGCTGGAGACGTGGCGCGAGCTGCTGGCGGAAGGCGAGGCCGATCCGGAGTTCGACCGCTTCATGGAGCGGCTGGAGGCCGAGCTCGGCAAGCTGGATCTGGAGCTCAAGCTCTCGGGTCCCGACGACGACAAGAACGCCATCCTCGCCATCCATCCGGGCGCCGGCGGCACCGAGTCCCAGGACTGGGCCGAGATGCTGCTGCGCATGTACCTGCGCTGGGGCGAGGCCCATGGCTACGACGTGGAGCTGCTGGACCGCCAGGACGGCGAGGAGGCGGGCATCAAGAGCGCCACCGTCGCCATCCGGGGCCCGCACGCCTACGGCTACCTGAAGAGCGAGCACGGCGTGCACCGCCTGGTGCGCATCAGCCCCTACGACTTCCAGGCCCGGCGCCACACCTCGTTCGCCTCGGTGGACGTCTACCCCGAGGTGGACGACACCGTGGACATCGAGATCCTGGACAAGGACCTGAAGGTGGACACCTTCCGCGCCTCCGGGGCCGGCGGCCAGCACGTCAACAAGACGGAATCGGCCGTGCGCATGACGCACCTTCCTTCGGGGATCGTGGTCTCCTGCCAGAACGAGCGCAGCCAGATCAAGAACCGGGCGATGGCGCTGAAGATCCTCCGCTCCCGGCTCTATGAAGCCGAGATGCAGAAGCGGGCGGCGGAGCAGGCGGAGCGCGAGGGCAAGAAGATGGACAACGCCTGGGGCAGCCAGATCCGCAGCTACGTCCTCCATCCCTACCGCCTGGTGAAGGACCACCGCACCGGCGCCTCCGTGGGCGACTCCGAGCGGGTGCTCAACGGCGACGTCGATCCCTTCATCGAGGCCTACCTCAAGGGGCAGATGGCGTCCGACAAGGACGACATGGAAATGTAGGCCGGGAGGGGGGACGATGAAACTGGATTACATCTCCCCCCTTCCCCCCGTCCGTTCCGGCATCGCCGACTACAGCCTCGACCTCCTGCCGCACCTCGCGGCCGTGGCGGACGTGCGGCTGATCCGCCTGCCGGACCAGCCGGTCGACCCGGAGGTGGAGAAGGCCTGGCCCATGGCGCCGTTCGAGGAGGCGGGCGCGGGCGGCCGGCTGCCGCTCTACCAGATGGGCAACAACCGGTACCACACGGCCGTCCGCGAGCTGGCCCTGCGGCTCCCGGGCGTGCTCACCCTGCACGACGTCGTCCTCCATCACCAGCTCCTCGACCTCACCCTGGGACGCGAGACCCGCGAGGCGTTCTGGGAGTACGTGGACCTGCTGATCCGCGACCATGGCTGGATGGGCGTGCCCACGGCCCTGGCCAAGCGCTGGAACGCCTGGGGGGACGCCCCGGTCTTCGAGCTGCCGGCCCACCGCGCCCTGTTGCGGCGGCAGCGCGGCGTGCTCGTCCACAGCGAGTGGGCGGCGGCGTTCCTGGCGGAGGAGGAGATCGGCGTGCCCGTGCGGACCATCCCCATGGGCGTGCCGCTGCCGCCCGAGGCGGACGAGGAGGCGGGCCGCGCCCTGCGGCGGCGCTTCGGCCTCCCCGAGGACCGGCCCGTCCTCGGCTCCTTCGGCTTCCAGACCCCGATCAAGCGCACTGTCTCCGCCGTCCGCGCCCTGGCCGCGCCGGGCCTGGAGCACGTCCACCTGCTGATCGTGGGCGAGGCGGCGCCGGTCATGGATCTCGAAGGCGAGGCCCGCCGGGCCGGCGTGGCGGACCGCGTGCACATCACCGGCTTCGTCCCCTTCGAGGATTTCGAGGCCGCCATCGCCGCCTCCGACCTCTGCCTGAACCTCCGCTATCCCACCGCCGGCGAGACCTCGGCCTCCCTGCTGCGCGTGCTGGCCGCCGGCCGCCCGGTCGTCGTCTCCGACTTCGCCCAGTTCGCCGACCTGCCCGCGGAGATCGCCCCGCGGGTCCCCCTGGGCGACGAGGAGCCGGAGGCCCTGGCGGCGCTGCTGCGCGAGCTGCTGGCGGACCCCGGGCGGCTGCGCGCCATGGACCGGGCGGCCCGCGAGCACGTCCGCCTGCGGCACGATCCCGCCCTGGCGGCGCGGGCCGTGGTGGAAGCCTGCGAGGAGTTCGCGGACCTTCAGCCGCCGGGCGACGATCCCGGCGGCCGGCCGGACCTGCCGCGCCCGTCCAGCATCGCCTGGGGCGAGCTTCCCGGCGAGATCGCGGTCGAGGGGGCGGACCTCCCCTGGCCCGAAGGGGAGCGGCGGCGGCTGCGCATCCGCCTGCGCAACACCGGCTTCGCGCGCTGGCTGGCGGGCGTCCGCGGGCCGGGCGGCGTGGCCGTGGTAGTCAAGCTCTTCGTGGACCAAGGCGAGGACCTGCTGGAAGGGCGGCCCTGGCTCGCCCTGCCGCATGACCTGCCGCCGGGCGGCGAGGTCCGCCTGGAGACCGAGGTGCGGCGGCCGCCGGGGCCGGCCCACCTGTGGATCGAGCCGCACCTCTTCGGCGGGCTCGGCTTCTCGAAGCTGGGCGGTCCGCTCTGGGAGAAACGGATTTGAGACGCAGCCCGATGGAGATCCTGGGGTGGGCCGTGCTCGGCCTGCTCCTGCTGGGGACCCTGATCGGCGCCGTGGCGCTCGATCGCGCGAAGCTGCCGCTGCTGGGCGACGAGGCCACCTTCGCCATGCAGGCGGCCAGCCTCGCCTGGGACTTCGACCTCGCCTACACCCGCGTGGACTACGACCGCTTCGTCCATCACTGGGGCATGCCGCCCGAGGGGCTGATCCTCCAGAGCCGTCCCGGGAGCGACCGGCTGACCTACGGCAAGCCGCCGCTCTACGCCCTGGTGATCGCGCCCTTCGTCCGCGTGGCGCCCGTGAAAGGTCCGGTGATCGCCAACGCCCTGCTGCTCGCGGCGGCGTCGCTGCTGGCCGCCGCCGCCCTCCGGCGACGGATCGGCGCGGCGGCGCCCCTGTGGGTGGCGGCCTTCGTCTTCGCCTCCGTGGCCTTCGCCTACGTCTTCTGGGGGGACGCCGACCTCTTCCTGATGGCGGCGGTGGCGGCCGGCTTCGCCCTGGTCTACTGGGGGGACCGGCGCTACAGCCGCGCCGAGGACGACATGCCGCAGGTCTACCAGGGCGAGGACGTCCAGCCGGCGCGGGGCTTCCTCTTCCGCTGGCTGGGTGCCGGCGCCCTGCTCGGCATCGCGGTCGTGTTCCGTCCTCCGTACCTGGCCCTGGCCCTGCCGGCGCTCCTGGCGGCCTGGAGCACGATCAGGATACGGCGCTGGCAGGCCGTCGCCGGGCTCGTCCTCGGCCTGATCGTCACGCCGCTCCTCTCCATGGGCCTCCAGGCGCTGGCGGGCGGCGATCCCACCGGCTACGGCGGCCAGCGGCAGGGGATCTACGCCCGCGAGTCCTTCCCGGAGGTGGACTTCCCGGCGAATCAGTGGTCCGACCGCGTCCAGAAGGAAGGCAACGCCTCGTGGATCCAGCGCGACGCCGTCAAGCCGATGGTGGACCCGCCGGTCCTCGGCGCCTGGAACCTGCTCTATTTCTTCGTGGGCCGCAACGTGGGGGTGCTGCCGTACTTCCTGCCGCTGGTCTTGGGGCTCATCGCCTTCCAGCGGGACCGCGGGCGCTGGGCGATCCTCCTCGCCGTGGCCGTGGTGGCGCTCTTCTTCCTCTTCGTCCGGCCGTTCAACTTCTACGGCGGGGGAGCGCTGGGCAACCGCTACTTCCTGCCGCTCTATCCGGCCTTGTGGTTCCTGGCCGCGCGTCCGGCCCGGCCGGTCCTGGCGCTGATCGTGGCCGTCCTGGCGTCGCCGTTCCTGTCGTACCTGTGGATGCATCCCACGGCGTACCCCATCCGGGAGGACGGCCAGCCGGCGCACGTCAGGGCGCTGGCCCAGCGCTTCCTTCCCTACGAGACCACGCAGGCGTCGGCTCCCGGCCAGGAGGTGGCCGTGGGGGGCGGCCTGTGGGTGAAGCTCCTGAACCACAACGTCTGGACCACGAGCAGGACGGGGATGCTGCGCGTTGCCGGGGGCTCCGAGGCGCGGCTGCTGGTGGGGAGCCCGCAGCCCCTGGACTCCCTGCACTTCGAGTTCGACCAGAACGCGCCTTCGCGGCTGGTCCTGGGGGGCGAGGAGCTGCGGCCCTTCGTGCTCAAGCCGGACGGCTACGTCATCTTCGAGATCCCCCTGCTGGAGCCCCGGGCCGTGCATCCGCTCTGGTGGACGCCGTACAACTACCACCTCTACGAGATCGACTTCCGGCTGTCGGGCGCGCCGAGCCGGCCCATCGGCCTCCACATTCTTCCGCCCCGGGATCTGATACAAAGGCGGTAGGAGAGCAGATGCAAGGACCTAAAGGACCCAAGGGACCTAAACGACCTAAAGGACATCAACGTCGTTGTCCTTTGGGTCCTTTATGTCGTTTAGGTCCTTTAGGTCCTTGCCTTCCGGCGGGCAGGGCCGCTGACGCTTTCTGCCGCGCAGGCGCTTAGGAGGAAAGGGAAGAAGGAATGGAGAGCCCCCGGCAGAGTTGGATTCTGGCCCTGAGAGACCGCCTCGCCTCGCCGCCGCCCCGCCGCCTGGCGGCGAAGGATCTGCGCCAGGCCTCGGTGCTGGTGCCGCTGTATGTGGACGCCGGAGAGCTGTGGACCGTGCTGACCAAGCGTACGGACGACCTGCCGAGCCACCGCGGCCAGATCGCCTTTCCGGGGGGAGGCCGCGAGCTCAAGGAGGACCCCTGGGCCGCCGCGCTGCGCGAAACCCAGGAGGAGATCGGGATCGATCCCAAGATGGTCCTGCGCATCGGCGAGCTCGACGAGCAGGAGAGCCCGGCGGGCTTCCGCGTGATCCCTTGCGTCGGAGCGATCCCGAACACCTTCAAGGCCCAGCCGAACGAAGGAGAGATCGCCGAAGTCTTCAGTCTCCCCGTGAGCGCCTTCGCCAACCCGAGGCTGGTGGAAGAGCGCGAAGTCCTCCTCAACGGCGTCGCGCGGACCCTCCTGATCTACCACATCGGCAACCGCCAGATCTGGGGATTGACGGCGCGGATTCTTCAGAATCTGCTGGTGCGGTTGGGGTTGGAGTCGGAGGAGGAGAATTGAGCGGTATGCTTCCCTTCTCGAAGTGCCCGATGTGCGGTGGAGAGTTGGTCGAGCAGAGGGTCGAGAAGAGGCTTCAGGGTACCGCCTCTGAAACGACGCTCGATGTAGACGCTGAAGTCTGCCTGACCTGTGGCGAGCGGCTTTATTCACCGGAGACCGTCAGGCGTTTCGAGCAGGTCCGGATGAGCTTGGTTTGAAGCCCCGCAGGGGCGCAGGGATATAGCCCCGGGCTTCAGCCCGGGGTAGGGGCGGCCCCCCCAAGACCCCGAAAGCCCCGAAGGGGCGCAGGCGGTGGCCAGAGGATGCCATGGACATAGAAAATCTCTACGAAAAAACTCGTGCCATAACCGCAGTTTCGGTTGGGGGGTTCAAGTCCCTCGCCGAAGAACAACGTGTCGAGATCCGTCCCTTGACGCTTCTGGCTGGTGCCAACAGCTCCGGAAAGTCGAGTCTCCTTCAGCCCATCCTGTTGCTCAAACAGACATTGGAAGACAGCTCTGATCCTGGTCCTCTACTACTCGACGGTCCCCATGTCCGGTACTCCAATGCAGACCAGGTGTTAACAAGGATCGGGAAGCGCAGGAGACCGGACCACTTTCGGGTCGGCTTTGAATCCGGTAATAATTCTATCTTCGAGATTTTTCAGAAGAAGGGTGAAGGTTTTGACCTCATGGAATCTTCCTTGAAGATTTCTGGCGAGGAGGTTGTCTTGAAGGCTGAGAGCAAGGGCTTGGCTACCGAGGCTGTGGAGGCCCTTTCCCCAGCTTTTTTCGGAACGATGGAACATCTGTACAAAAGTAGGGTTCAATGGGATGTGGTGCGTTTTCGCTGCTTTCTGAGTATCATGGCGAGAATCGATGGCCAACGCCAGGACTGGACAGAACCGACTCCGGACAGGGTTTTTGGCAGTTTGTTGCGGCGGATCATTCATATTCCAGGCCTCCGTGGAAATCCTGAACGGTTCTACAAGAAATCAGCGGTGGGAGAGTCTTTCCCTGGGAGCTTCGATAGATATGTAGCCAGCATCGTTGCAACCTGGCAGAGCACTTCAGATGAGAGATTTGCCACTCTCAACGATTCTTTGAGAACCCTGGGGCTCACCTGGAATGTGGCAGCAAATTCTCTGGACGCGAATCGGTTGGAGCTTCTGGTGGGACAGCTTTCAAATCGAGATGGGAAGAGCTTTGTCAACATCGCGGATGTGGGGATGGGGGTGTCTCAGAGTCTGCCTGTCCTTGTCGCTCTACTGGTCGCAGAACCTGGTTCCCTTGTTTTCATCGAGCAGCCTGAATTCCATCTCCACCCTCGGGCCGAGCAAGCGATGGCCTCGATCCTTGCCGACGCTGTCAACCGTGGCGTCCGCGTAGTCGCAGAGACCCATAGCTCCATTCTTCTCCTGGCTGTCCAGACCCTCATCGCCCAGGATAAGCTCGATCCCGCCAACGTCATCCTCCACTGGTTCCAGCGAGACAAGCGAGGCGCCACCAAGATCACCACCGCCGAGCTCGACGAACACGGCGCCTATGGAGACTGGCCCGTAGATTTCGGCGAAGTGGAAATGGCCGCGGACAATGCCTACCTCGATGCCGTCGAGGCCAAGGTCTTCCCCGAGAAAATGAAGCGTGCCCGCAAGTAGACGGATCGTCGTCGACACCTCGGTCGCGAGATCCGCCGGCTCGGGGAGGGAGGCCAACCAGTTCTCCAGTCCCTCTCGGGCGGTCCTCAAAGCTATTGAGAGCCATCACCGCGTGGTCTTCAGTGAGGAGTGCTTGCGCGAGTGGCGCAAACATGGAAAGGAGTTCTCCCGGCGGTGGCTTCGAAGGATGATGGGGAGAAAATGCATCCTCCTCCTGGGTGACACCAAAGATGAAGCTCTGAGAGAACGCCTCGCCGCCGCCTTCAACCTCATCCGCGACCGCCGCGCCATCCTCAAAGACGCCCACCTTCTCGAAGCCGCCTGCCAGACCGACCGCATCGTCATCTCCCGGGACGAGACCGTCCGCGACCTCTTCCGGAGAGCCTGCCCAGAGATTAAGGAGATCCGCGACATCTGTTGGGCGAACCCCGAGGTCGAGGACGAGCGGGTCGTGGACTGGCTCGAATCCGGAGCCCGGAGCGAGCCGGCGCGTCAACTCGGTTCCTGAAGAAGCCTCTTCACCGGCCGAACGGTCCGTTTCAGGGACGGAACGGACGGCTTCAGTCGCTGAATCCGCCGGATTCTCCCGCCGAACGGCTGGTTTCAAGGACTGAAACCGCCGGCTTCAGCGAATTTACGAGCGGCTTCAGCGGCTGAATCCAGCGGCTTCACTGACTGAATCCGGCGGCTTCAGCGAATTTACGGGCGGCTTCAGTCACTGAAACCGTCGGCTTCAACGACTGAAACCGGCGGCTTCAGCGACTGAAACGGACCGTTCCAACTCCGGAACGGGTGCGCGCCTACTCCGGCCGGCTGAGCTTCCGGTCGTCCCGCACGAACACCCAGGCGGTGTCGGTCTCGTTGCTGTAGAAGAGGGTCACCCAGACGTTCCGCGGGGCCATCTTGTAGTCGAAGACGTAGGGGAACATCGTGTGGAGCTTGCCGGCCTGGACGCCCTCGCGGAACTTGCCCGCGAAGTCCTGGACGTTCGTGCAGGGGGCGACTTCGGTGAAGAAGTTCTTGCCCAACACGTTTTCCTTTTTTCGTCCTGTGATGTCCACCTCGGCCTGGTTGAAGCTCAGGATGTTCCCCTCCCGGTCCAGGCGGATCGCTCCGAACGGGAGCCTGTCGAGCTCCTCCTCTCCATAGTTCTGGATGCGCTCGATCTCGCCGCTGCCGACGAGGTACTCGGACTGCTGCTGTGCCATTCTCTCTCCTCCCCTTGGCAATAGCTTGGCTCTGCTATCGTACCCGACCTGTGACCACGATACCCGACATCCGTGTCCGGACCTGCAATGCCGGGCCTCTTCGGGAGGACGGCGACTACGTCCTCTACTGGATGATCGCCTTCCGCCGCCTGGGCTGGAGCTTCGCCCTGGAACGCGCCGCCGGGGAGGCGCGCCGGCTCGGCAAGCCGCTGGTCATCCTGGAGCCCCTGCGCTGCGGCTACCGTTGGGCCAACGACCGCATCCACCGCTTCGTGCTGGAGGGCATGGCCGAGCACGCCGCCCGGCTCGCCAAGGGGAACGTCCTCTACCACCCCTACGTGGAGCCGGAGCCGGGAGCGGGCCAGGGGCTCCTCGCGGCGCTGGCGAAGCGGGCCTGCCTGATCGTCACGGACGACTATCCCGCCTTCTTCCTGCCGCGCATGATCGCGGCCGCCGCGTCCAAGGTCGCGGTGCGGATGGAGGCGGTGGATTCCAACGGCCTGCTCCCCCTGCGGGCGGCGGACAAGGACTTCGTCACCGCCTACCACTTCCGGCGCTTCCTCCAGAAGGTCCTGCCGGAGCACCTGGCGCATGGTCCGGCCGAGAATCCGTTGTCGGGAAAGCTGCCTCCCCGGTTAAAGGCCCTGCCCGAGGAGATCGTCCGCCGATGGCCGGCGGCTTCGCCGGAGATGCTCGAAGGCGGATCGCTGGCGAAGCTGCCCATCGACCACTCGGTCCCTCCGGTCGCTGACGTCCGGGGTGGGGACGAGACCGGGAAGCGGACGCTGGAGCGTTTCCTGGACGAGCGGCTGGAGCTCTACGCCGAGGGGCGGAACGATCCCGCGGAGGACGTGACGAGCGGCCTTTCGCCCTACCTGCACTTCGGCTACGTCTCCGCGCACCAGGTCTTCGCCGCCCTGGCGGCCCGGGAGCGCTGGACGCCCGAGCGTCTTGCCTCTTCCTCGCGCGGCGCCAAGGAGGGGTGGTGGGGGATGAGCGCGGCGGCGGAGAAGTTCCTCGACGAGGCGATCACCTGGCGCGAGGTGGGCTACAACATGGCCTCGCACCGCGAGGACTTCGAACGCTACGAATCGCTCCCCGACTGGGCTCGGAAAACCTTGCGACAACACGCGCGCGATCCGCGTCCCGAGGTCTACGCGCCGGAGGAATTCGAGGCCGGGCGGACCCACGACGAGATTTGGAACGCCGCTCAGGGCCAGCTCGCCGCCGAGGGGCGCATCCACAACTATCTGCGGATGCTGTGGGGCAAGAAGGTGCTGCACTGGTCGCCGTCGCCGCGCGAGGCGCTGGAGACCCTGATCGACCTCAACAACAAGTACGCCCTGGACGGCCGCGATCCCAACTCCTACAGCGGCATCTTCTGGTGCTTCGGCCGCTACGATCGTCCCTGGGCGCCGGAACGGCCGGTGTTCGGCACGGTGCGCTACATGAGCTCGGAGAGCACGCGCCGCAAGTTCCGGGTGAACCGCTACATCGAACGTTACGCCCCGCGGACGGGGCAGACGTCTCTCTTCGACTGACGAGGACCGCCATGCGACCGATCCTGGCGTTGTTGCCGCTCTCCCTGCTCTGCCTCGCCTGCACCACCGATGGCGTGGTGATGCCCCGCTTCGTGCTTCCTTCCGATCCGTTCTCCGCCAAACTGGAACCCTATTTCCAGCGCAAGGACGTGACGGTCGCCATGGCCTACCGGCACCTGGGGACCGGAGCGTTCTACTCCCGCAACGAGGACGTGCTGCTGCACGCGGCGAGCACGATGAAGGTGCCGGTGATGATGGCGCTCTTCCAGGCGGTGGACGCCGGCGAGCTGCGGTTGGAGGAGCCTATCAAGGTGCGCAACCAGTTCCAGAGCATGGTGGACGGCTCGCCTTACGCGCTCGATCCCAAGGCGGACGGCGATCCGGAGCTCTACGAGGCGGTGGGAAGCACCCGGCCGCTGGAGGAACTGATCCGCCGGATGATCGTGCGCAGCTCGAATCTCGCCACGAACCTGCTGATCGACAGAATCGGTCCCTCGCGCGCCACGGATCTCGTCCGCAGCCTGGGCGGATACCAGATGAGCGTGATCCGGGGCGTGGAGGATCAGAAAGCTTTCGAGGCGGGATGGATCAACACCGCCACGGCGCGGGACATGGAGATCCTGCTGACGGCCCTGGTGAGAGGAGAGGCCTTCTCGAAGTCCTCCACCGAGACGATGATCGAAATCCTGAAGTCGCAGGAGTTCAACGAGAAGATCCCGGCCTACCTGCCCAAGGGCACCGTCATCGCCCACAAGACGGGCGACATCACGGGCATCCACCACGACGCCGCGATCGTCTACCCGGAGGGCGAGGCGCCCTACGTGCTGGTGGTGCTGACGGCCGGGTACCGGGACGAGAAGGAAGCGAACCGTGTGATCGCGGAGATCTCGCGGGTCGTGTGGCAGGGGCGGACCCTGGCTCCCCCTGCGCCTTCTCTTCCCGCGTCCGCCGGGAGGGAGGGGGGCTGACCATGAGCGACTCCGATCTGCTGAAACGCACCGCCGACCTCGCCATCGACTTCCTGGACCGCCTGCCGGAACGGCGGGTGGGGCCGGAGATCTCCATCGAGGATCTCCGGGCGGCTCTCGGCGGACCGCTTCCCGAGAAGGGAGAGGAGCCGTTGCGGGTCATCGAGCATCTGGCCCGGGCGGCCGATCCCGGGATCGTGGCGATGCCGGGGCCGCGCTATTTCGGCTTCGTCATCGGCGGTTCCCTGCCCGCCACGATCGCGGCGGACTGGCTCACTTCGACTTGGGATCAGAACGCCGGGCTCTACGTCTCCTCGCCGGCCAACTCCGTAGTGGAGGAGGTCGCGTCCGGCTGGATCCTGGAGATCCTGGACCTGCCGCGGACGGCGACGGTCGGCTTCACCACCGGTTGCTCGATGGCGAACTTCACGGGGCTGGCCGCCGCCCGCCACGCCGTCCTGAAGCGGGCCGGCTGGAACGTGGAGGAGGACGGCCTGTTCGGCGCGCCGGCGATCGACGTGGTGATCGGCGACGAGGCCCACGCCACCATCTACACCGCCCTCCAGATGCTCGGCCTGGGGCGGAGCCGGGTGAAGCGCGCCGCGACGGATGAGCAGGGCCGGGTCATCCCGGAATCGCTGCGGGAGGTGCTGAAGACCTGCCACGGGCCGCTGATCGTCTGCGCCCAGTCCGGCAACGTGAACACCGGCTCTTTCGATCCCATCGACGAGATCGCGGACGACGTCCACGAGCGCGGCGGCTGGCTGCACGTGGACGGCGCCTTCGGGCTCTGGGCCAGGGCGAGCCCGGCGCTGGCCTCTCTGGCCGCCGGAGTGGAGAAGGCGGATTCCTGGGCCACGGACGCGCACAAGTGGCTCAACGTGCCGTACGACTCCGGGATCGTGATCGTCAACGACCCGCAAGCGCACCGGGCGTCGATGACCATCCAGGCCGCCTATCTGGTGCAGACCGAAGGACACGAGCGCGACCCGTTCGACTACGTCCCCGAGTTCTCCCGCCGCGCCCGCGGCTTCACCGTCTACGCCGCCCTGCGCTCGCTGGGCCGGGAAGGACTGCGGGAGATGGTCGAGCGCTGCTGCGCCATGGCCCGGCGGTTCGCGGACCGGCTGAAGGATCAGCCCGGGATCGAGATCCTCAACGACGTGGTCCTGAATCAGGTGCTGGTGCGCTTCACGCCTCCGGGAGGCGGGGATGCGGACGCCTTCACCCGCGAGGTGATCGCGCGCGTCCAGCAAGACGGCACCTGCTGGCTGGGCGGCACGACCTGGCACGGCATGGCGGCGATGCGGATCTCGGTTTCGAACTGGTCCACGTCGGAGGCGGATGTGGACGTTTCGGCGGAGGCGATCCTGCGGGCAAGAGCCTTGGGGTAGGCCCCTCCCTGGGACCGCCGGCGTCCCGCCGGCAACTAATCAAAAAACTAGTAAGTCTGCCGGCGGGACGCCGGCGGTCCCAAGGAGGGGCCTACCTCGGAAGGTCTCCCAGGATCTCACCGTCTACGCCTAGCGCCGGATATCCCACCCCCCTTTTCCGGCACTGCGCCGCGATCTCCGGCCAGGTCCACTCGAAGAGGGTCCGCGTATAGGTCTCCGGGTCGAGCCTGGGAGCGTTGTACATCCCGGCCGCCCGCCTCTGCCTCTGGGCCTCGAAGAGAATCAGGGCGGCGGCTACAGAGACGTTCAGCGAGGTTCCCATCCCCTCCATGGGGATGGTGACCACCGCGTCCGCCTCTGCCAGGGCCTCGTCGGTCAGGCCGTTGTCCTCGTTGCCGATGAGGAGGGCGGTGGGGAGGGTGTAGTCCACATCCCGGAAAGGAATCGCGTCCGGGGTCGGGTGGGCCGCTAGCACCCGGAAGCCGCGCTCCTTCAGGTGCGCCAGGGCCTCCTCCAGCGTCTTGTGCTTGCGGACGGGGAGCCACTTGCGGTTGCCGCCGGAGGCGGGGCGGGAGATCTTCAGACGTCCTCCCGGCCAGACGGCGTGAGCCTCGAAAACCCCGACGGCGTCGCAGCTCCGCATCACGCCCGCCAGGTTGCGGGGGACCTGGACGTCCTCCATCAGGACGGTCAGGTCCGGCTGGCGGCGGTCGAGGACGGCGCGGACGCGGTGGAAGCGTTTGGGCGTGCTCATTGCAGGGCTGATAAGATACTCCGCCGTGCGTCCCCGGGGACGCGCCTGAATCCATCAAAATACGGAGGGAACGTCCTCTATGGCCATCATGGAACGCACCGGTACCATCGACCGCATCGTCTCGCTCCTCGGCGACGAGGCGGACAGCCTCCTGTCCTTCACCTGCAAGGGCATCCCCAAGGAGGAGCTCACGCTCCCCGGCCCCGACCACGTGGAGAAGGTCTGGTCCCAGTCCGACCGCAAGCCCCAGGTGCTCGTCAACCTGCAGCGTCTCTACGGCACCGGCCGGCTGGCGAACACGGGCTACCTGTCCATCCTGCCGGTGGACCAGGGCATCGAGCACTCGGCCGCGGCCTCGTTCGCGCCCGCCCCGGCGTACTTCGACCCCGAGAACATCGTCCGGCTGGCCCTGGAGTCGCAGTGCAACGCGGTGGCCTCCACCATGGGCGTGCTCGGCATCCTTTCGCGCAAGTACGCGCACCGGATTCCCTTCATCGCCAAGATCAACCACAACGAGCTGATGACCTACCCCAACAAGTTCGAGCAGATCCTGTTCGGGCAGGTCGAGCAGGCCTGGGACATGGGGGCGGCGGCCATCGGCGCCACGGTCTACTTCGGCAGCGACGACGCGGGCCGGGAGATCATCGAGATCGCGGAGGCGTTCCACCGCGCCCATGAGCTGGGGATGGCGACCGTGCTCTGGGCCTACACCCGCAACAGCGCCTTCAAGAAGGACGGGGTGGACTACCACACGGCCGCGGACCTCACCGGCCAGGCGAACCACCTCGCGGTGACCATGGCGGCGGACATCGTCAAGCAGAAGCAGGCGACGGTGAACGGCGGCTTCACCGCCCTCAACTACAGCAAGACCCATCCCAAGGTCTACGGCGAGCTGGTGGCCGACCATCCGGTGGACTGGAACCGCTGGCAGGTGGCGAACTGCTACATGGGCAAGGTCAGCCTCATCAACTCCGGCGGCGAGTCCAAGGGAGAGGGGGACCTCGCGCAGGCCGTGCGCACGGCGGTCATCTCCAAGCGCGCCGGCGCCGCGGGCCTGATCTCCGGCCGCAAAGCGTTCCAGCGCCCGATGAAGGAGGGCGTAGAGATCTTCCGCGCCATTCAGGATGTGTTCCTGTGCGATGAGGTGACGGTGGCCTGATCAGGTCTACCAGGGGGCGCGGCTCATCGCGCCCCCGCGGCCGCCTCTTCCTCCGTCGCCGGCGCGTACACCATCTCCCGGATATCCTCCTGCCACGCCTCCGCGTCCGCCTCTCCGATCTCGATCAGCCGGTGCGCGTAGTCCGACTCACCTTGCAGGGCACATGAGGAAGACCGCCTGCTGGTTGTCGAGGACTGAACTGATATAGCCACCAAAGAAGATAATCTCGACGATATTTATCGGATTAGATGATTTCGTGGTTCAAGCAAGATAAGATTCGAGCTGTTGCGTCTTGCCTTATCAAGAGGTACTCTAGTATTGGGAGGAGAGTCTCTCCATGAGTAGCTCAATTGTCTCATCGATACGAATCGTTGTGACGGGCAAAGTCGGTATTTTTTACTCGCACAAGGATGCGCAGATACGGCAGCTTATGCGAGAACATTTTGGGCCCAGAGAGTTCTTGGGGAAGCTGAGGGTTCTGGATGACCAAAGCATTCCACCTGGAACTAAATGGGAGGACCACATCAAGAGTTTCGTCATTCAGAATATTGATGTAGCCCTTCTGCTCATCTCACCAAGTTCATTATCCTCAAGGTTTTTCCTGGAGCAAGAAGTTCCTCTCCTGCTGAAGCGACACGAGGCGGGGGAACTCCGCATTCTTCCTGTTCTCGTACGCCACTGCGATTGGCAGAGCTTCGATTGGCTTAAGGAATTCCAGTTTTTCCCTGGAAATGATAAGGCACTTCTTAACGATTATCCTCCGGAACAGTTGGATCGAGTTCTCCATGAATTGGTGGAGTTAGTCTCTCGGATGCTACCGGATGATGATCCTGATCCTGCAGCCCCAACGCCAGTGGGAGCGAGCCTACGGATTGCCCTAATAACTGAAGGTTGGGGAGTTCTGTTGGATGCGCGAAGCCGCTTCGGCCGCGGCAAGCCGCAAGCAGAATTCTGGATCTACGTCGTCGGGGAAATGCTGGATCTAGCGCATGGGATCGATGGCATCTCTCCAAGCAGCGACTGTCACTCTGGTCGAGGGGACGCCTATCACGCCATAGGCAAGGAGAGGTTTGAACGTGCAAAATCCTATGTCAACGATGGTGTGATCGGCCACATCGATCACGGCAAGACGACGCTGACGGCGGCCATTACGCGAGTGCTGGCGTCGAAGGGTCTCGCAAACTTCGTGGCCTTCGACCAGATCGCCAAGGTGTTCGAGGAGCGGGAGCGCGGCATCACGATCGCCACCGCTCACGTGAAGCACCAGAGCGAGAACCGTTACTACGTGCACGTGGGCTGCCCCGGCCGCGCCGACTACGTGAAGAACATGATCACCGGTCCGGAACAGATAGACGGCGCGCTCCGGGTGGTCGCCGACGGCGCAATCCTGGCGGTGCCGGCGGTGGACGGTTCGATGCCACAGACGCGCGAGCACATCCTCCGGGCCTGCCGGGTCGGTCAATTCGATCGCTGCAAGTCAACGCTGATCGCGGCCTTCGACCAGATCACTAAGGCGCAGCAGGAGCGGGAGCGCGGCATCACGATCGCCACCGCGCACGTGGAGTACCAGAGCGACAACCGCCACTACGCGCACGTGGACTGCCCGGGTCACGCCGACTACGTGAAGAACATGATCACCGGGGCGGCGCAGATGGACGGCACGATCCTGGTGGTATCGGCGGCGGACGGTCCGATGCCGCAGACGCGCGAGCACATCCTGCTGGTTCGTCAGGTGAGCATGCCCTACATCGTGGTGTTCATGAACAAGTGCGACGTGGTGGACGATCCGGAGCTTCTGGACCTGGTGGAGCTGGAGTTGCGCGAGCTGCTGTCCTCCTACGACTTCCCGGGCGATGACATTCCGATCATCCGTGGCTCGGCGCTGAGAGCTCTGGAGAGCGGCACGATGGACAGCGAGTGGGGTGCGAAGATCGGCGAGCTGATGAACGCGCTGGACACCTACATCCCGCTGCCGGAGCGCGCGATCGACAAGGACTTCCTGATGCCGATCGAGGACATCTTCTCGATCTCGGGCCGCGGCACGGTGGTGACGGGGCGGATCGAGCGGGGCGTCATCAAGGTAGGTGAGGAAGTGGAGGTGGTGGTGGGCGGGCTCTTGAGTGCTATTCGTATGGTGGTTCTTAATGCCTGCCGCGCTATCAACTGGGGCGAATCCGGGACGGACGGCACCAACGGCTACCAAGGCCTGCTGAGGGATTTACTACTCCATCAGGAGTTGCGGTCGGTTCATTTTGGGGGAGCGGGCCTGTGCCCGTGGGGAGAAGGGGCGGTGCCGAGTAGGATAGACGGCGGCATCATCAACATCGGCAACACCTGCTATATCTACGGCTCGACTCGTGGTCGCAACGAGGTCGTGGACTATACGCGTGACATATCGGGCTTGACCGGTCAGCACCGCATCAACCTGAGCGTCAAGGGGATGAACAAGCTCGGGCAGATTGACTTCACCCGCACTCTCTCTTGGATTGCCAAGCGAGCGGCTCGAGCCGGACAGACTCTCTTAAAGAACCCTGTCGAAGACCATCTCTTTAAGAAAGAGCTTCTTGAGGACGGGCATGCCAGCGACCTGGCCTTCCCCATTTGGATAAATGCCGAGCCTCACTATCCTGAGATGGGTATGGAGGATTGAGATCGTCGGCAGTCTCAGGGGGCCGCAGGCAGCCAGTGCTAAGGCTGCAGCGGTCCCTTTACTTTTAGGGTGGTGTGGTTTTGAGGGCCATCAGCGCGAGAGCCCTTGCTTGAACCGGCGGTTATCTCCAAGCGGGCCGGCACTGCGGGCCTGATCTCCGGCCGCAAGGCGTTCCAGCGCCCGATGAAGGAGGGCGTGGAGGTCTTCCGCGCCATTCAGGATGTATTCCTGTGCGATGAGGTGACGGTGGCGTAGAGCGCCAAGCCCCCGTGAAGTTACAACTTCCGGGGGCTTTCTGTCGCCGATCTTGCTCTAGTTGTTGACGTTAACCCTTCCTGCACTGGTGAACTGCGGTGTTGCAGAAGCAAGGTGGATACCCGCAATCAGCATTTGTGTTGCAGGGGTCTCCCTCTCGACATTCCTGAAGCGGAGGTGAGTCAGGAGAGGAAAACATCGCTACGCTGACAAAAAGCATCGCACAAAGGAACCCAGAGACTTTGCGTTTCATAAGGACCTCCTTTGCTAAAGGCATGTCTGCCTCAGTGAATAAGCTAAAGCTATGATTTAGCCCTGTCAAGCTACCTGCTGGCGCTGTATTAGTTTGGCTAATCCATGGAGCCAGGCTGCAAAGCAACCCCCGCGGCCGCCTCTTCCGCCGTCGCCGGCGCCTCCACCATCTCCCGGATCTCCTCCAGCCACGCCTCCGCGTCCGCCTCTCCGATCTCGATCAGCCGGTGCGCGTAGTCCGGCTGGAACATCACCATGCTGAGGAAGTCGGAGGTGTTGGTCTCGCGGGTGCCCAGGCTTCGCACGAGATAGCGGAAGCCGGCGGGGAGGCGGGGCTCGTACTCCGAGGCCAGGCGGGCGAGGTTCTGCGAGGGCCGCAGGATGCGGACGTCCACCTTCCGCAGGTTCCCCCGTGCCTCGGGCGGGAGCTTCTCCAGGAGCTCGTTGATGCTCATCATGCGCCGGACGTCCTCGTCCAGGACGTCGAGGAAGATGGCGTCCATGAGATGGCCCAGGACCGTGGCGGGAGGAGGATAGCCCGGGCTCTTGGGCCGCTCGGCCTCCGCGATGCCGGGCTCGTAGTGGGGCGAAATGGCCAGGATGCGCGTGGCCCCGAAGCGGAGCGCGGGGACGAGGGGCGTCGAGAGACGGATGCCGCCGTCGCCGTACCAGTGGTCGCCCAGGCGCACCGCCGGGAAGAACAGGGGCAGGGAGGAGGAGGCCATGATGTGGTCGACGCTGATCCGGGCGGGGACGCTCCGGTGGCGCGGCTGGTGCCACGAGGGGAGGCCGCGGCCCTGGGTCCAGGTGACCGTCTGGCCGGTGGTGTAGTTGAGGGCCGTCAGAGCGAACGCCTTGAGCCGCTTCCGTTCCAGGTTCCGCTCGATGCCGATGATCTCGCCGTCCACCGTGGCGGAGGCGTGCTGGAGGGTGCCGTAGAGGGGCTGCGTGTCCACCAGCCCGAGGACGGCCGGCGCGTTCGCCACGCCGCCGGAGGCCAGCCGGGTGGCCCAGCGGGTGAAGTGGCGGGCCAGGGAACCGGTGTCGACCCGGAAGATGTCCTCCACCGTGAGCCCGGCCCAGAGGTCGCAGAGCTCGGAGGCGGCTTCGGCGTGGGAGCCCGCGTGCGCGGCCATGAAGGCGGCGTTGATGGCCCCGGCGGAGACGCCCGTGATGATGGAGAAGCGCAGGTGCGGGAGCCGGCGCGCCAGGCCCCGGAGGACGCCCGCCTGGTAGGCGCCCCGGGCTCCGCCCCCGGAGAGGACGAGAGCGAGATCGCCGGCCGGCGGCTGCGGCGGGGCGGCGACCATGGGATGATCGCGGACGGGTAGTTCAGTCACGAGTGACACTGTAGGAGAGGAATGGGGAAATGAAAACGGTCGTCCTCACCGTGCTGGCCACGCTGGCGGTTCTGATCCTGGCGAGTCTGCTGTTCATCTTCTCGGGCGTCTTCGACGTCTCCGCCACCAGCGAGGACGGCGGGTTGATCCAATGGGTCCTGGAGACCACAAGGGCGCGCTCGATACACCGGGCCGCTGGGGGGATGGAGATGCAAGCGCCGCGCCTGGACGATCCCCGGATGATCCGCGCCGGCCTGGTCCGCTACCACGAGCTGTGCGCGACCTGTCACGGCGCGCCGGGCGTGAAGGTCTCGCCGACCGGCCAGGGGCTCAATCCCTATCCCCCCGAGCTGGCGGGGGAGGGAGGGGAGGAGCCGGCGGAGCTGTTCTGGGTGGTGAAGAACGGCATCAAGATGACGGGAATGCCGGCGTATGGGGTCACCTACAGCGACGCGGAGATCTGGGAGATCGTGGCTTTTGTGAAGCGGATGGGGGAGATGTCGCCGGGGGAGTATGAGGCGCTGGCGCGGGAGGTGGGAGTGGATTCAGGGCGTCCTGCTGATTGAGAGGGCATGCCCTTCGAAGCCTCACCCCCTGGCCCCCTCTCCTGACCCCTCCCGCCCTCCCTCCCCAGGAGAGGGGGAACGATGAGTCAGCGATATTGCCGAGATCGAGAAGACCTCAATCGCAGGGCCCTCCCTCTCCCGGGGGCGGGGGGCAGGGAGATGGGAGAGGGACCGAGGGTGAGGTCTCGCAGGGGCATACCGCCCCAACTGGCAAGACTTTCCCCGGACGGATATGCTTCCCCCGCCATGGAGCTGGGGGATCTGGAGATTACGCTGGTCAGCGACGGCGAGTTCCGCCTGGATGGCGGGGCCATGTTCGGCGTCGTCCCCCGCGTGATGTGGGAGAAGCCCAAGCCTCCGGACGCCCAGAACCGCATCCGGATGGGCACCAACTGCCTGCTGGTGGCCCGGGGGAGCGACCTCCTGCTGATCGACACCGGCATCGGCGACAAGCACGACGCAAAGTTCATGGACATGTACGGCATGCCCCCGGCGGCCACGCGGCTGCCGGAGGCCATCCGGCGGGCGGGGTACGAGCTGGAGGACGTCACCCACGTCCTCCTCTCCCATCTCCACTTCGACCACTGCGGCTGGAACACCCGGCGGCGGGCGGACGGCAAGGTCGTGCCGACGTTCCCCAGGGCCCGCTACTGGCTCCAGCGCGGCGAGGTCGAGCACGGCCGGCATCCCAACGAGCGGGACCGGGCGAGCTACTTCCCGGAGAACTGGGAGCCGCTCCTCGAGGCCGGCGTGGCCGAGCTGTTCGGCGACGAGGCGGAGCCGGTCCCGGGCGTCAAGGCGGTCCGCGCGCCGGGGCATAACGCGGACATGTGTATCGTTGTTATGGATGGGGGAGACGGGGCGAAGGCGGTCTTCTGGGCCGACCTGGTCCCCACCGCGGCGCACGTCGCCTACCCTTGGATCATGAGCTACGACCTGTATCCGTTGACAACGCTGGAAAACAAGAAGCTCTGGCTGCCCCGGGCGGCGGCGGGGGAATGGCTCTGCATCTTCGAGCACGACCCCGACGTCCCCTTCGGCCGCCTGATGGAGGAGAAGCCCGGCCGCTACCGGGCGGTCCCGGTCGAGGTCCCAGAGGCCCACGCCGCGAGGACCTGACCTCCTCAATCCAAAATCTCAAAATCCAAAATCCAAAATCGGGAGATCCGATGGCGCGAGAAGAGTTCGACCTGATCATCATCGGCAGCGGCCCGGGCGGCTATGTGGCCGCCATCCGGGCGGGGCAGTTGGGTCTGAAGGCCGCCGTGGTGGAGAAGGATCCGAAGTACGGCGGCACCTGCGGTCTGCGCGGCTGCATCCCCACCAAGGCGCTGCTTCACACGGCGTCGATGCTGGATGAAATCCGCGGCGCGGCGGGCCTGGGGATCAACGTCGGCGAGCCGGCGCTGGACATCGACAAGGCGCAGGACCGCAAGCAGAAGGTGGTGGACAGCAACGCCAAGGGCGTCGAGTACCTGTTCAAGAAGAACAAGGTCACGGGCATCCGCGGCGTCGGCCGCCTCACCGGCCCCAACGAGGTGGAGGTCGAGGGGCCGGACGGCAAGAAGACCTATGGCGCCAAGCACGTCATCATCGCCACGGGCTCGGTGCCGCGGGACATTCCCATCGCTCCGGCGGACGGCGAGCGCATCCTCAACTCGGACCACATCCTGGAGCTGCGCAAGGTGCCGGCGTCGCTGGCGGTGCTGGGCGCCGGCGCGGTGGGCACGGAGTTCGCCTCGATCTATGCCTCGTTCGGCTCCAAGGTGACGCTGATCGAGATGCTGCCGCGCGTGCTGCCGATCGAGGACGAGGAGGTCTCGGCCGAGCTGCAGAAGGCGCTGCGCAAGCGGGGCATCGAGGTGATGACCGGCGTCAAGCTCACCAGCGCCGAGAAGACGGAGACCGGCGTCACGCTCAAGCTCGAAGGGGGCAAGAAGGACACCGTCGAGGCCGAGATGCTGCTGGTCGCCATCGGCCGCCGGCCGGTCACCGAGAACCTCGGGCTGGAGGCGCTAGGGATCGAGCTGGAGCGCGGCTACGTCAAGGTCAATGAGTACATGCAGACGGCGGTGCCGCACATCTACGCCATCGGCGACATCGTCAACACGCCGTGGCTGGCGCACGTGGCCTCGTTCGAGGGCGTGCTGGCCGTGGAGCACATGGCGGGCGAGAAGGTGCGGCCGATCAACTACGACCGCGTCCCCTCCTGCACCTACTGCGAGCCCGAGGTGGCGAGCGTCGGCCTGACCGAGGCCAAGGCCAAGGAGCGGGGCTACGACGTGCAGACGGGCAAGTTCCCCTTCTCGGCCCTGGGCAAGGCGCGCATCGTCGGCAAGACCGAAGGGTTCGTGAAGGTGGTGCGCGACAAGAAATACGACGAGGTCCTGGGCGTACACATCATCGGCGTGCATGCCACGGACCTGATCGCCGAGGCCTGCGTGGCGCTCCAGATGGAGGGGACGGACGAGGAGCTGTTCCGCACCATGCATGCCCACCCGACCCTGTCGGAGGCCGTCCACGAGGCCGCCCACGCGGCCCACGGCGCGGCGATCCACATCTGAGGGACTGGACGGAACCATGGCGACACTTGGAAAGAGCTGGGGTCCTCTCCACCCCAAGGTGGAGAAGGGCGAACGGCTGGCGAAGACCGAGCTGCCGAAGGAACGGCAGCTCGAGCTCTACCACTTCATGAAGCTGAACCGGATGGTCGAGGACCGTCTGGGCAATCTCTACCGCCAGGGCAAGGTGGTGGGCGGGCTCTACTCCAGCCGCGGTCAGGAGGCGACCTCGGTGGGGAGCGCCTACGCCCTGGAGCCGCAGGACGTCATGGGGCCGCTCATCCGCAACCTGGGCTCGATGCTGGTCCGCGGAGTGCAGCCGCGCGAGGTCATGATGCAGTACATGGCCAAGAGCGACAGCCCCACGGGCGGCAAGGACGGCAACACCCACTTCGGGGATCTGAAACGGGGCCTTGTGGCGCCGATCTCCATGCTCGGCTCCGTCATCCCGGTGATGGCCGGGGTCGCCCTGGCCGGCCGCATGCAGGGCAAGGATCTGGTGGCCCTGACCTACATCGGCGACGGCGGCACCTCGACGGGGGACTTCCACGAGGGGCTGAACCTCGCCGCGGTGCTCAACGTGCCGTTCGTCCTCATCGCCGAGCACAACGGCTGGGCCTACTCGACCCCCACCTCGCGGCAGATGCGGATCAAGAACATCGCCACGCGGGCCGCCGCCTATGGCATCCCGGGCGAGGTGGTGGACGGCAACGACGTGCTGGCGGTCTACGAGGCCACGAAGAAGGCGGTGGAGCGGGCGCGGGCCGGCGGCGGCCCGACGCTCATCGAGTCCAAGACCTTCCGCATGAAGGGCCACGCCGAGCACGACGACGCCGGCTACGTGCCCAAGGAGCATTTCGAGGAGTGGAAGCTGAAAGACCCCATCGAGCGGTTCGAGCGCCATCTCCTGGGCAACGGCCTGGCGACCGAGGATGAGCTGCGGGAGATCGTGGCGAAGATCGACGTCCAGCTCAACGCCGAGGTGGACTTCGCGCTCGCCTCGCCCATGCCGCCGCCGGAGCGGGCGTTCGAGGGGGTCTACGAGCCCTCGGAGGTGTCGGTCTGATGGCCCCGGTCACCTACATCGAAGCCGTCCGCCAGGCGCTCTGGGACGAGATGGAGAAGGACGAGCGGGTCTTCATGCTCGGCCAGGACATCGGCACCTACGGCGGCGCGTTCCGCGTCACCTCGGGGTTCCTGGACCACTTCGGCCCCAAGCGGATCGTCGACACCCCGATCAGCGAGTCCGCCATGGTGGGCGCCGCCATCGGCGCCGCCATGATGGGCATGCTGCCGGTGGTGGAGATGCAGTTCATCGACTTCATCTCCTGCGCCTTCAACCAGATCATCAACTTCGCCGCGCCCAACCGCTACCGCTGGGGGCAGAAGGTGCCGATCGTGGTGCGCGGGCCGGCGGGGGGCAACGTCCACGGCTCGGCGTACCACAGCCAGAACCCGGAGTCGTACTTCCATCACACCCCGGGGCTGAAGGTGGTGGCGCCGGGGACGGTGGCGGACGCCTACGGGCTGCTCAAGGCGGCCATCCGCGATCCCAACCCGGTCCTCTACTTCGAGCACAAGTACCTCTACCGCCGGATCAAGGGCGAGCTGCCCGAGGGTGACGGGCTGGTGACGATCGGCAAGGCGAACCTGGCGCGGGAGGGGCGGGACCTGTCGGTCATCACCTACGGTGCTATGCTTCACGTCGCGCTGGAGGCCGCCGGGCGCCTCGAGGCGGAGGGGATCAGCCTCGAAGTCCTCGACCTGCGGACGATCAAGCCCCTCGATCAAGAGGCCATCCTCGCCACCGTCCGCAAGACCAGCCGGGTGATCGTCCTCACCGAGGAGCAGACCACGGGCTCGGTCGCCGGCGAGGTGGCGGCACGGATCGCGCAGAACGCTTTCGAATGGCTGGACGGGCCGGTCCATCGGCTCTGCTGCCCGGACACCCCGGTCCCCTACAGCCCGACGCTCGAAGAGGCCTACCTGCCCAACGTGGACAAGCTCGTCGCGAAGGTCCGGGAGCTGGCCAGCTACTGACGGGAACCGGAATCGGAAAGATAGAAAGATATCGGAAGAGAGATACGGGAGAGCTTATGGCAACCGAAGTCGTGATGCCCCAGATGGGAGAGTCGATCGCCGAGGGCACCATCACCCGCTGGCTGGTGAAGGTGGGCGACAAGGTGGAGCGGGACCAGCCGCTGTTCGAGATCTCGACCGACAAGGTCGACGCCGAGATCCCGAGCCCGGCCGCGGGCACGCTGCTGGAAATCCGCAACAAGGAGGGGGAGACGGTCCCCGTCAATCAGGTGGTGGCGCTGATCGGCGAAGCGGGCGAGCAGCCCGGCGCCGGCGCGGCGGCACAAGCGCCGGCCCCGGCTCCGCAGGAGGCGCCCGCGCCTGCGTCCACCGAGGTCAAGCGCGAGGAAACCGCCCGCGAAGGCGCGCCCCAGCCCGCTTCGCCCGAGCCGCAGCCCCAGCCCAAGGCCGAGCCCGCGACGACGCCGGGTGAGCAGGCCGTTCAGGCCCAGGAGGCCGGGAAGGGCGAGGCCGACGTCGAGGAGCGGCTCCGGAAATTCTCCAGTCCCCTGGTGCGCAGCATCGCCGCCAAGGAGGGTGTCAACCTGGAGGACGTCCAGGGTACCGGCGCTCAAGGCCGCGTGACCAAGGACGACATCACGAAGTACCTGGACCAGCGCCAGGCCGCTCCGGCGGCGGCGCCCCAACCCGCGGCGGCTCCGACCCCCGCGCCCGCTCCGGCTCCCGCCGCGGCGGCTCCGGCCGGCCAGCGTCCGCTGCCGGCGGGTTTCCATGTGCCGGCCTACGCCGAGGGCGAGAACGTCGAGATCGAGCCGATGTCCAAGATGCGGCAGATCACGGCGGCCCACATGACCTACTCCAAGGCCACCTCGGCGCACGTCACCACGGTCTTCCACATCGACTTCTCGAAGGTGCACAAGGCCCGGATGCGGGCCAAGGACGGGTTCCTCAAGAAGGAGGGCACCAAGCTCACCTACATGCCCTTCATCTTCAAGGCGGTCGCCACCGCCTTGAAGGCCCACAAGAGCGTGAACGCCGCCATCGACGGCACGAACATCGTCTACAAGAAGGACATCAACATCGGCATGGCGGTGGACCTTCCGGGCCGCGGCCTGATCGTGCCGGTCATCAAGAAGGCCGACCAGCTCAGCCTCGTGGGGCTCGCCAAGACGGCCAACGACCTGGCGGACCGGGCCCGCAGCAAGAAGCTCAAGCCCGAGGAAGCCCAGGGCGGCACCTTCACGATCACCAACCCGGGCGTGTTCGGCAGTCTCTTCGGCACCCCGGTGATCAACCAGCCGCAGGTGGCGATCCTGGGCATCGGCGCCATCGAGAAGCGGCCGATCGTGATCGAGGACGAGGACGGCAACGACGCCATCGTCATCAAGACCATGTCCTACTTCGGCATCTCCTACGACCACCGCCTGGTGGACGGCGCCGACGCCGACCGCTTCATGCTCGACGTCAAGAAGGTCCTCGAAGAGGACACCTGGACCGAGCTCGAAGCGTACGTCTAGGCTTTCGGAAGGTTTTCGCGAGACGGAAGGGCCCGGGACGACCCGGGCTTTTCTCTTTTCAGGAGCTGACCGTGAGGACTTTCAGCCCTTCGATGTGTTGAAAATGGCGAGGGTTGTGGGTGACGAGTGGAGTTCCATAGAAGACGGCGGTTGCTGCTACCCAAGCATCAGAATCCTCGATTGGACGGCCTCGTCTGCACTTGATTTTTGCCCACTGCCAATTCATCGCCTCCGAGTGGCGGAGAACGGTGTAACTTTCGAGAAACTGCCTGAGTTCATCGACTCTCCGATCACTCCAGTTGCGCCGGAAGGGCCAACAATAAAGCTCTGCGACGGTCATGAAAGAAACCCCAAGAAGGTGGCCCTTCAAAATGTCCCAATAAGCGGAGGCTAGGGAGTGCTTTTTCAGGATGTAGGATACAACCGAGGTATCGACGACGACCCGTTTCACGCTTCATCCCAGGAGCCGGTCCGGCGAAACCGCTCCAAAGCCTCTTCAAAACCGTCGTCGATCTCGTCCTCGGGCCACCCCCCCGCAAAGTCCTCGAAACGCTCTGCCGGGCGAACACCCTGGGCCCGAGCAAGCTCCTCGAACGTGGGGTTGTAGTTCCAGTAATCGTCCGCTTCCGATTTGAGACCAGCGCGTAAGCTATCGGCGTCGTCCTTCAGTTTCGGGATGGCCATGGAGCACCTCCTCTCAGTCTCCAGTTTACACGCCATCTCCCCTTGTTGACAAGCCCTCCCATGATTCCTCTGGGATACAAGTTCTCCTTTAAGGCGAGCCCGGCGTCTCAATCGTGAATCGAGCGGTCCTTGGTCTCGCGCAGGAAGAGCGTGCCGATCACGACGGTCAGCAGCGCCACCACGATCGGGTACCACAGTCCGGCGTAGATGTTGCCCGCCCGGGCCACCATGGCGGTGGCGAGCAGCGGCAGCATGCCGCCGAACCAACCGTTGCCGATGTGATAGGGGAGCGACATCGACGTGTAGCGGATCCTGGTGGGGAAGAGCTCCACCAGGAAGGCGGCGATCGGCCCGTAGACCATGGTCACGTAGATCACCATGATGAACAGGATCAGGATCGTCATCACGTAGTTGATCCGCGACTTGTCCACCTCGGCCGGATAGCCGGTCTGCGACAGCGCCGCCTTGTAGGCTTCCTCATCCCATCCGGTGACTTCGGTCGAGCCGATCCTGGTGAGGACGGTCTGTCCGGGGACCGGCGGCAGCGACTCGAAGGACAATCCGGACTTGGTGAGGAAGTCCTTGACCCGGTCGCAATCCGAGTACTGGGTGCCGGGTGTGATGAAAACGTGGAAGTTGCAGTCGCCGGCGGCGACCGTGATCGGGTTCGCCTGGTTGTACTCCTCGAGGGCCGGGTTGACGAAGTGGGTGAGCGCCTTGAACAGGGGGATGTAGGTGAGGGCGGCGATCAGGCATCCGGCGAGGATGATCTTGAGCCGTCCGATGCGGTCCGAAAGCTTGCCGAAGATGATGAAGAACGGCGTGGCGAGGGCGAGCGAGATCCCGACCACCGTGTACGCGGTGAGATAGTCGAGCTTGAGCGAGATGGTCAGGAAGAAGAGTGCGTAGAACTGGCCGGTATACCAGACGACGCCCTGGCCGGCGGTGGCGCCGAGCAGCGCGAGCATCACGTACTTGTTGTTCGGATAGTGGAAGAAGCTCTCCCGCAGCGGCGCCTTCGAGCCCTTGCCCTGCGCCTTCATTTGCTTGAAGACGGGCGACTCCTCCAGCTTGAGACGGATGTAGACGGAGAAGATCAGCAGCACGAGCGAGACCAGGAACGGCAACCGCCATCCCCAGTTGGTGAAGTCTTCGGGCGCCATGAAGCCGCGGCAGGTGCCGATCACGACCAGCGACAGGAAGAAGCCCAGCGTGGCGGTGGTCTGGATCCAACTCGTGGCGGAGCCGCGCGTCTGGTCGGAGGCGTGCTCGGCGACGTAGGTGGCCGCGCCGCCGTATTCGCCGCCGAGCGCGAGGCCCTGGAGCAGCCGGAGGGCGACCAGGATGGTGGGGGCGGCCATGCCGATCGTCTCGTACGTGGGCAGCAGGCCGACGCCGAAGGTCGAGGCGCCCATCACTACGATGGTCAGCAGGAACGTGTGCTTGCGGCCGACCAGGTCGCCCAGGCGTCCGAACACCAGGGCGCCGAAGGGACGCACCAGGAAGCCGGCGGCGTAGGTGGCGAAGGCCGCGAGCAGAGCCGCGGTGTCGTTCCCCTTGGGGAAGAAGAGGGAGGCGAAGAACGGCGCCAGCGTGGCGTACAGGTAGAAGTCGTACCACTCGAAGACGGTGCCGAGCGACGAGGCGAAGATCACCCTGCGCTCTTCGGCTTTGGACACGGTGGTCATAGGACGCTCCGGGTTGAGAACTGGCCGCAGTTTAATCCAGATGATGGAGATCCCCATGGACTCCCTGTCTTTCCAGTCCGTACAATGAGAAGAAGCGTTTGCGCAAGGAGGTCACGAGATGAAGCGGATCGTCGCGGGCTGCCTGCTCTGGATCGCCGCCGCCAGGGTCGCCGGGTCCGCGGAGACGGCCGCGGCGCTTCGGTTCCTGGACGACCGGGGCGAGGGGATCGGGAGCGCCCTGGAGGTCTGCTTCCAGATCGATCTCCGCACGGACTGCAAGGATCTTCTCTATGGGGCCGAGGTGATCCCGCCGCCCCGCTTCCAAAGCCTGCGCGTCGAGGGCCCCGATCACGGCCCCACCTCCTTCCGCTACGAAGATCTACAGGCCGGCGAGGACGGGCGCCTGCAAGTCACCATCCCCCGCAAGGCTCTGCTCCAGATCGGAAAGCCGCCAGCGGAGCCGCTGACGGTCACCGTCTACGATCCCCACGCCAAGGTCTTTGAGAAGCCTGTCGTCACCATTCCCGCCGCGAGGCCGGATGGGGTCAAGATCCCAGCCGGGGAGCTTCTGATCTCGCTCGCCGCGAGCGGCCACGCGCCGGACCTCCATCTGTTGGCTGTCCAGCCGGGGGAGGTCGCCCGCCTCGAATACACGCCTCGCGCGGGCTGGTCCCTGGCAGTGCGTTGCATCGGATCCAAGGATCGGAAGCCGCTGAAGGCTTCTACCGTCTCGCTGGAATCCGTTCAGGGCTACGGCGTCCCCAATCAGCCGGTCGGGGAGAAGAAGACCGGTGTTGACGGCCTCGCTCTTTTCCCTGGGCTCGCGGGCAGGACCGTGGACGCCGCGGTTCAGCACTCCGAGTACGTGACCCATAAGGCCCAGGGTCTCTCCGCCGTCCCTGGCACACTGGCTTTTCGGGAAGTCGTTTTGGAGGAAGGGGGAAAGGTCCGGGCGAAGGTTCGCGTCGCTGGCCGGGCGCAGGAGGGCGCTCATTGCAAGCTCATCGATCCCGAAGCTGCCGAGAATTCACGGAAGATCTACGAAGGGCTGACGGATCGTGAGGGGATCTGCAGCAGCGGGAATCTGGCCGCCGGCTCCTATCTGCTCTTTGCCGTTCTTCCGCAGGAGCGTGGCACCTTGAGCCGCAGCGTCGTAGTCACCAACGGCTCGGAGACCGAGGAAGAGCTCGCCTTCTCGGAAATCCGGGTCAGCGGCAAGGTCTCCCGGGGAGATGATCCCGTTCCCGGGTTCACGATCCGCACGTTCGAGGCCAATGAGGAACTGGGTGGCTTGATAGCTTTGGCGGAAGGGACGAGCGGCGAGGACGGCACATACGAGATCACGCTGTGGAAGCCTGGCACCTACGAGATGATTCTCTTCCGCTCTCCCGAAATCCGGATGCCTGTGGTGAGGAAGAGCCTTCTTCTGGAAGCGGGGGAGGAAGCAAAGACAGTCGATTTTGCGCTGGAACGCACAGCCATCCGCGGCAAGGTCGTCGACCAGGAGGGTAAGCCCCTCGAAAAGGCTGGGGTCATCCTGCACTTGAGCGGCGCGGGTGAGCGCTACGCGATCACGGACGAGAAGGGCGAGTTCGAGATTCTCCTGGACACCAGGGGGAGCGGGGACGTCAAGGCTCGCAAACCCGGTTACCGGGAGTCTCAGCCTCAAGACATCGCTCTGGCGGGTGAAACCGAGCTACCTCCGGTCACCCTGGTTCTCGCGAAGGAGAAGTTGTTTCGAGGAGTTCTTTCCTCTGCCGCGGGGCTGCCTGTCCCGGGAGGATGGGTGGGAGTTGTGCGGAGCTACTATGGAGACGAGCCGATCCGGCCCAGCGAGGGGCGTACCGATACCGAAGGGCGCTTCGAGGTTGCGCCCGTCGGCGAAGGACGCAACCGGTTCTTCGCGAGCGGGCCGGATTGTCCTCTCTCCTTCTTCGAGCCTTCCAACGAAGCGGGAGACCTGGTCCTCCGCTGCCAGGGACAGCCCGCGACGCTCGACCTGACGCTAACCGATCTGGAAGGACGTCCGGTTCCGGAAGCCAGCGTGATCCTGCGTCAGGCGGGCGTCATCGTACCGGGGACGGTGCTCTACAAGCATCTTACTTTCCTGGGAGTTCGCCCGACAACCGATGCCTCCGGACGGCTTGTGATCCCCAACCTCGCTCCGGGAAGCTATGACTTGTTCCTCACGAGTTCCGTCAGCGAAGGGATGATCGAGTCCGGCTCGCGGACCGGGTATCTGACCTCAGTCCGCCTCACTCCGCTGAACACCACCGAATTGAAGCTCACGGTCGGCGGTCAGCCGGTCAAACGCGGCCCCGCATGAACGTGCGGGGTCTTCGCATCTTTTTTACAGAAAACCGTCGATTCGTGTGATGTCGGCCGCAGAGGTGGGCACGCACAATTCTTTCGAAGGGTCAACCCGGCCCGGAAGTCGAAAGGAGAAGAAAGATGCGTTCATTCATGGCCCGAGTCTTCGTCATCTGTACCCTGGTCTTGATCGGCGGTATCACGTTTACCGGGGAGGCGTCCGCCTGCGGCATGAGCTGCCAGAACATCGCTCCGGCAGGGCAGCCCCCCTGTTTCCGCTGCCTCGAAAATCCCAATTCGATGGCCGCCTGCCGGGATCAGGGCGCCTGCGGCTGCATCTTCGACATCTGTTGGGCGAGCGCCATCTCTCCCACCCAGACCGACGGGGAGGAGTTCGCCCTGGCGAGCATCTTCTCCGATGGCTCCGAGCCGAGCTCCGAGGCGACCCAGTGCGGGGCCCTGCCGGCGGAGATCACGGCGCTGTAGGACAACTGCGAAAGGGGTTCCTTTCTGTCGAGCCCGGGTTCTCCAGCCCGGGCGCATTTTTCGCCTATCTCTCGCTGACTTCCGCCGCCGACTCCCCGCTTCTCCCCGCGCGATATAGCAGCGTCGCCACGGCCAGCACGATCGCGATCCCTAGAGCGATCCCCACCGGGCCGGTGATGTAGGTGAAGCCTTCTTCCGCGAAGTGCCAGGACTCCAGCCAACTCTTCCAGTCCTCCCAGCCCGGGAAGCGTTTACTGGCCACGATGAAGGCGATCGCCACGCCAGCTAGTCCTTCGCCCGCGATCATCCCCGAGGCGGCCAGAACGCCGGGATCTCCTTCCTTCGGTCCTCCCTTCCGGCGCTTTTCCACGATCTGCCGCACCAGCCCGCCCAGGAAGATCGGTGTAAGGCTGCCGAGCGGGAGGTAGATCCCCACCGCGAAGGCCAGACCGGGGAGTCCGGCCAGCAGGGCGCAGAGCGCCAGGGTCGCGCCCGTGCCCACCAAGCCCCAGGGCAGCGAACCGGAGAGCACGCCGTCGATCACCGTCTTCATCAGGGTCGCCTGCGGGGCCGGCAGCTCGGGGGAGCCGAAGGTGTAAGCCTGGCCCAGCATCAGAACCGTGCCGGCCACCGCCCAGCAGGCGAAGGCCGCGCCGAGGAACTGCCCCGCTTGCTGTTTGGCGGGTGTAGCGCCGACCAGGTACCCGGTCTTCAGGTCCTGGGAGATGTCGCCGGCCTTCGAGGCCGCGATGCAGACGACGGTGCCGACCGTCAGGATGGCGGCGCGGGCCGACGGGTCGTCCCAGCCGAAGAGAACGAAGACCAGGGAGACGCCGAGGAGAGTCACCAGCGTCATGCCCGACGTCGGGTTGGAGGAGACACCGATCAGGCCGACGATCCGCGAAGAGACCACCACGAACAGGATGCCGAAGAGGCCAACGCCGAGCGCGGCGGCGAGGCGCGGCACGAAGCTCATGTTGCCCGCCAGCAGCCCCGGGATGCTGACCAGCGCCAGCACGACGATGACCGGGCCGGCCAGGACCACCCAGCCCGGGACGTCGCGGTCCGTGCGCGGCACGGGGCCTCCGGCGTCCGGTCCGGCTCCTTGCTTGCGCATCCCTTTCACGACGGAGGCGAGGGACTGGGACATGACCGGAATCGCCCGCATCACCGTCACGATGCCGGCGGCGGCCACGGCTCCGGCGCCGATGTAGCGCACGTAGCGTGACCAGATCTGGCCGGCGCTGAGATCGCGGATCGGCGTGGTGAGCTCGGGGAACAGGGGCGCGGCGAGCCCGGCGCCGACGATGGCGATCAGGGGCGTGAGCACCAGGGCGGAGATGAGGCTCCCCGAGACCATGATGGACGACTGCCGGTAGCCCAGGATGTAGCCGACGGCGAGGAGCGCGGGGGCGATCTCCAGGGCCAGCTCGGCCTTGGGCAGGACCGGCAGGTGGGCCGCCAGCTCCGAGGGCAGGAGCACGGCCGCGCCCAGGGCCAGCTTGATGAGCGCGCCGACCGCGAGCCCGATGAAGATCCACCGTCCGCCGCTGGCCTCCGTGGCCGTGGCGCGCAGCACCTCGGCGCAGGCGGTCCCTTCCGGATAGGGGAGCTCGTCGGCGCTCTTGACGATCAGCAGGCGCCGCAGCGGCACCATGGCGGTGATCCCCAGGATCGCGCCGAGGAAGGCGAGGGCGGTCACCTGCCAGTAAGGCGGGATCATCCCCCAGAGGAAGAGCGCCGGGATGGTGAAGATCGTGCCGCTGGCGAGGGACGAGCTGGCCGAGCCGATCGTCTGCGACATGTTGGCTTCCAGGATCACGTTGCCGGATCGATCGCGCAGGACCTTGAAGAGCGCCACCGTCAGCACGGCGATGGGGATCGAGGTCGAGACGGTCAATCCCACCCGCAGACCAAGATAGGCGTTGGCCATGCCGAAGATGACGCCGAAGATCACTCCGGCGATGGCGGCGCGTACAGTGAACTCGACGACGGACTCGTCCCGCGGAGACGTCGGAATCATGCGCTACCCCTCCCTGGAAAAAACTTAAGCCGACTTCACCCCGCCAGCCTCTCGTACACCTCCACGTACTCCTTCCCCTGCACATCCCACGAGTAATCTTTGGCCATCCCGTTGGCCATCAAACGGTCCCAGGCGGAGCGCTGGCGGTAGGTGTTGAGAGCCAGGTCGAGGGCCCAGGAGAGACCGTCGGCGTTGAAGTGCTCGAAGACGAAGCCGGTTCCCTGGCCGGTCGCGGCGTTGAAGGGTTCGACCGTGTCGGCCAGACCGCCGGTCTTGCGCACGATGGGCGGCGTGCCGTACTTCAGGCTGTACATCTGGTTCAGGCCGCACGGCTCGTAGCGGGAAGGCATCAGGAAGATGTCCGCTCCGGCCTCGATCCAGTGCGCCAGCTTCTCGTTGTATCCCCGGTAGAACCAGGCCTTGCCCGGAAAACGCTGCGACAACCACTGGAAGAAGTCCTCGTAGCGGGGCTCGCCGCTGCCCAGGACCACCAGCCGGAAGTCGCGATGGAAGAGGAAGGCCGGCAGCGAGTCGAAGCAGAGATCGAAACCTTTCTGTGGCGTCAGACGGGAGACGATACCTACCACCGGCGCGGCCGTGCTCTCGTCGAAGCCGATCTCCCGCAACAGATTCCTTTTACAATTCCGCTTCCCCGCGAGGTCGTCCGGCGAGTAGTGGTAGAAGAGGTGCGGATCGGTGGCGGGATTCCAGTCCCCGTAGTCCATGCCGTTGACGATCCCGATCAGCCGGTGGCTGTTGGCGCGCAGCAGGCCGTCCAGTCCGAAGCCCTGCTCGGGCGTCTGGATCTCCTGGGCGTAGGTGCGGCTGACGGCGGTCAGGACGTCCGCGTGATGGATGCCGTTGCGCATGAAGTTGAAGTGCCCCGGCGAGAGGTCCAGCAGACGGACGTGCGGTTCCAATCCCAAGGCCGACAGACGGCCGATGTCCACGACGCCCTGAAAGCCGAGGTTGTGGATCGTCAGCACCGTGCGCGTCTTCTGGAACAGGCTGTCCCACGCGAAGAACGCCCTTCGGTAGACCGGCGCCAGCGCGGTGTGCCAGTCGTGGCAGTGGAGGATGTCCGGCGACCAGCCCATCCGCTGCGCGCATTCGAAAGCGGCCACGGTGAGCAGGGCGAAGCGCAGCGAGTCGCTCCAGTCGCCGTGATAGATCCCGCCGTGCTGGAACAGCTCCGGGCAGTCGATGAAGTAGACGCTCAGGTCGCTGCCGGGGAGCGGCGCCGTGCGCACGCCGTAGGTGAAACGCCGCGAGCCGAACTGGACGGGCACGTCCTGGATGAAAGCGACCGGCACGAACCGCTCCGGCTCGCCCGCCAGGTGGGAGTAGTACGGCAGGAAGATGCGGACGTCGTGGCCCTGCCGGCCGAGGAAGCGCGAGAGGCCCGCGACCACGTCGCCGAGGCCGCCGGTCTTCGCGAACGGCGTCACCTCGGCGGCGAGCTGCAGGATGTTCAACGGCACCTCAGATCACGGTCCCCGGAGGAATCACCGCGTTCTTGTGGACGATGATGATCCCGTCGCGGATGGAATAGTTTTCGGCGTCGAAATCCGTGTGGCCCGCGGCGTTGATCAGCTTGCAGCCGTCGCCGATGCGGGCGTTGAAGTCGATGATGGCGTTGCGGACCTCGCAGTCCCGGCCGATGCCGATCGGGATCTGATCGCTGCCGTCGGGCAGGGTCTCCCAGGTGTTGGCCCCCATTACGATCGAACGCTTGATCACCGAGCCGGTGTTGATCACGGAGCGGATGCCGATGATCGAGTCGGCGATGTGGCTGCCCGAGAGGATGCTCCCCTCGCTCAGGATGGAGTAGCGGACGGTGCAGTCGTTGACCTTGGTGCCCGGCAGGAAGCGCGGGTGGGTGAAGATCCGCAGCTCCGGGTCGTAGAGGTTGAGCGGCGGCAGCGGCAGCGTCAGATCGAGATTCGCCTGATGGAAGCTGGGGATGGTGCCGATGTCGGCCCAGTATCCATTGTGGGGATAGGCGTAGACCTTGTAATTGTGAAGGGCCTGGGGGATGACCTCGCGCCCGAAGTCCACGGTGGTGGTGCCGACCAGGAGATCGCGCAGGACCTCGTGCCGGAAGATGTAGATGCCCATGCTGGCGAGGTAGGAGCCGGGCGGCGCGGCGCCGCCGAGAGCGGCCTGGGTCTGCTCGTCCACGGCGATGGAGTCGAGGAGCTCGGCCTCTTTCGGCTTCTCGACGAAACCGACGACGCGGCCGGAGCGGTCGAGGCGGACGATCCCTAAGCCCGGGGCTTCGGCGCGGATGACCGGCTTGACGGCGATGGTCAGGTCGGCGCCGTGATCGCGGTGGGTCTTGATGAACTCGGAGATGTTCATCAGGTAGAGCTGGTCGCCCGAGAGGATGAGGATCTCGGGGGGAGCGGCCTCCTCCAGGCGGGGCAGGCACTGGCGCACGGCGTCGGCGGTGCCCTGGAACCAGTCGCGACGCTCGATCGTCTGCTCGGCGGCCAGGATGTTGACGTAGCCGAGGCTGAAGGCGCTGAACCGGTAGGTCTGCGCGATGTGCCGGTGGAGGCTGGCGCTGTTGAACTGGGTGATGACGAAGATGCGGTCGATGCCCGCGTGCAGGCTGTTGCTGATGGGGATGTCGATGAGCCGGAACTTCCCCCCCACCGGCACAGCCGGCTTGGCCCGGTCGCGTGTGAGAGGCCAGAGCCGGGTGCCCTGTCCGCCCCCCAGAATCGCTGTGACGACTTTCTCCATGAAGCCCTCCCAACCGCCGGAGCGGGCGTATCTTATCCGGTTTTGGCGGAAAGTCTCTGGCGTTGGGGCGGCATGCCCTGCGAGACCTCACCCCCTGGCCCCATAGGCGTTAACCTTTCCTCCGGGCGAGGAGCCGAGCCGCTGAAGAGGCTTCAGCGGCTTGGCTTTTTCGTTTTCGGGGGGAGTCTTGGAGACGGCTGAAGGTCTGGCTGGAAGGGGTG
>DASVAS010000060.1:0-63463 GCA_036376245.1 Thermoanaerobaculia bacterium
ACCCTCGCCGCCCTCGTCCGCGAGATCCTCCCCGGCACCTCGTGGAGCAAGGCGCGGGATCTCTGCGCGCAGGGGCGCGTCCGGGTGGACGGCGTGCCCGCGACCGATCCGGCCCGGCGGATGAGCGCGGGGGAGCGGGTGGAGGTGATCGCGTCCGGTCCGCCGCCGCGGAAGGAACCGGGGTTGATCCTGCATCTGGACGCGGACGTCGCCGTGGTGCGCAAACCGGCGGGCGTGCTCACCGTCCCCTTCGAGCGCCAGGACCGCGACACGCTGCTCGCCCTGGCCCGTGTGGCGATCCGGCGCATGGAGTCGGCCAAGGGGAAGGAGGGCAAGGCCACCCTCCGGGCCGTGCAGCGGCTGGACAAGGAGACGTCGGGCGTCGTGGTCTTCGCCCGCACCCTCGCCGCCCAGCGCGAGCTCCAGGAACAGCTCGGGGAGCATGCGGTGACGCGGCGCTATCTCGCCATCGTCCACGGCGTGGCGGAGGACGCGGTCCACGAGTCCCTGCTCGTGCCGGACCGGGGGGACGGCATCCGCGGCTCCTGGGGCGTGTTCCGTCCGGCGCGCGGCAATCCGCCGGCCGAGGCGCGCGAGGCCGTCACGCGGGTGAAGCTCAAGGAGAAGCTGGCCGGCGGCAAGGCGTCCCTGGTCTCCTGCGAGCTCGAGACGGGACGCCAGCACCAGATCCGCATCCACCTCGCGGAGGCCGGGCATCCGCTGGTGGGGGAGACGGTCTACATCCGCGACTGGCGCGGTCCCCTCCTGCCGGCGCCCCGGCCCATGCTCCACGCCGCCGTCCTTGGCTTCGTCCATCCCCGCACCGGCGAGCGCCTCCGCTTCGAGGAGCCGCCGCCGGCCGACTTCCAGGAGGTCCTGGAGCGCCTGCGGTCCGTCCGACGGAGTTGAAACAAACTACGACGGTAGTCGTAGTATTGGGAGTCTCGACAGGGAGGGTCGCCCACGATGAAAGCTCTGTTGCAGGATCTCCGCTACGCCTGCCGTCTTCTCCTCCGCAGCCCGGGATTCACGCTCCTGGCGGCGGTCACCCTGGCTCTGGGGATCGGCGCCAACGCCGCCATCTTCAGCGTCGCCAACTCGGTGCTGTTGAAGCCGCTGCCGTACCGCGACTCCGGCCGGCTGGCGATCGTCTACAGCCAGTTCCCGGACATGAAGTTCGACCGCTTCTGGGTCGATCCCATGGAGTTCACCGAATACAGCCGCTGGAACAAGAGCTTCGAGAGCCTGGGCGCCTACGTCACCGGGGCGGTCAACATCGCGGGCAAGGACGAGCCGGCGCGGGCGGACGCGGCGTTCGCCTCGGCCGGGCTCCTGGCCGCCCTGGGCGTGGACGCGCAACTCGGCCGCTACTACTCGGCCGCCGAGGACCTGCCCAACACCGAGAAGGTCGTGGTGATCTCCGACGGCCTCTGGCGCCGCGCCTTCGGGGCCGACCCGAAAGTGGTCGGGAAGCGGGTCAAGGTGGACGGCGACGAGCGGACTTTGATCGGCGTCATGCCGCCGGGCTTCACCATCGGCAACGAGCGCATCGAGGCCTGGATCCCCCTGGCCCTGGACCCCGCCGCGCCGGGCTTCCGGGGCAACCACTACCTCTACCTCGTGGGCCGCCTCAAGGAGGGCGTCTCCTTCGAGGCCGCCCAGTCCGAGATCGGCGCCCTGATCGCCCGCTGGAAGAAGGAGCTGCCGGACGACCACACCCCCGACCCGCAGCGCCATCAACTGGTGGTCCAGCCGCTGCTGGACGACCTGGTGGCGGGCATCCGGCCGAAGATCAACCTCCTCCTGGGCGCGGTGGGCTTCGTGCTGCTGATCGCCTGCGTCAACGTGGCCAACCTGCTGCTGGCGCGGGCCGAGGCGCGGCAGAAGGAGATCGCCGTGCGCACGGCCCTGGGCGCTCCCCGCAGCCGCCTGTTGCGCCAGTTCCTCACCGAGAGCGTGGTGCTGGCCCTGCTCGGCGGATTGCTGGGCCTGTTCCTGGCCTATGTGGGCGTGCGGGCCATCGTGGCCGCCAACCTGGAGAGCATCCCGCGCGTGGACGAGATCGGCCTGGACCCCCGGAGCCTGCTGTTCACCCTGGGGATCTCCATCCTGACCGGCCTCCTCTTCGGCCTCGCGCCGGCCCTCCACGCCCGGGCGGGATCGTTCTTCGCGTCCCTCAAGGAAGGCGGGCAGCGGACCACGGCGACCGGCGGGCGGCAGCTCCTGCGGCGCGTCCTGGTGGTGACGGAGGTCGCTTTCGCGGCCATGCTGGTGATCGGCGGGGGCCTGCTGATCCGCAGCTTCTGGCTGCTCCAGAAGGTCGATCCGGGCTTCAATCCGGACGGCCTGCTGACGCTGCAGGTCTCGCTGCCGGACGCGACCTATCCCGAGCCCCAGCAGGTCCGCGGCTTCTACCAGCGGCTCCTCGGCCAGGTTTCGCGGCTGCCCGGCGTCGAAGGCGCCGCGGCCATGGCCGGCCTGCCGCCGTACCGCCAGGTGAACGCCAACGACATGGACTTCGAGGGCATGGAGCAGAAGCCGGAAGGTCCCTACCACAACGTGGACTACTGGCAGTTCGTCACCAGCGACTACTTCAAGACCATGGACATCCCGCTCGTCGACGGGCGCCTTTTCGAGCCTTCGGATGCCCAGGGCTCCAACGGGGTGGTGGTCATCAACGAGGCCATGGCGAAGCTGTTCTGGCCGGACCGGAGCCCCATCGGCCAGCGGCTCCGCGGCAGCGGCCGGGGCGACGACCGGCCCTGGCAGACGATCGTGGGCATCGTCGGCGACGTGAAGCAGGGCGGGCTCGACAAGAAGACCGGCACGGAGGTGTATTACCTCCACGACCAGGCGCAGGAGACCGTCAACTTCATGCCCGACACGATGTACCTCGTGGTGCGCACCCAGAAGGACCCCTTGAGCCTGGTCAGCGCCGTGCGGGGCGAGGTCCGGAAGCTGGACCCGACGCTGCCGCTGGCGGACGTGCGGACGATGAACCAGGTGGTCTACCAGTCGGTGGGGGAGCCGCGTTTCCTGGCCTTCCTGGTGCTGGTCTTCGCGACCGTGGCCCTGGCGCTGGCGGCGATCGGCACCTACGGCGTGCTGGCCTACATGGTGGAGCAGCGGACGCAGGAGATCGGCGTCCGGGTGGCGCTGGGAGCGCAGGCGAATCAGGTGCTGAGCATGATCCTGGGACAGGGGGCGTGGCTGGTGGGCCTGGGGTTGGCTCTGGGCGTGGCCGGCGCGATCGCCATGCGCCGCGTCCTGGCCAGCCTGCTCTTCGGCGTGGCGCCCACGGACCCGGCGATCCTGGGGATCGTACTGCTGATCCTCTCGGCGGTGGGCCTGCTGGCCTGCTATCTCCCGGCCCGCCGGGCGATGCAGGTCGATCCGCTGGTGGCGCTACGGTCGGAATAAAGGAAGTGGTATTCTGGAGGGCACTGTAGACTGTTTTTATCAGTCTCAAGAAAGGAGATCCTGATGATGTCGAAAGTGCCCGTCCGTCTCCTCCTCTCCCTCTGTCTGCTGGCCGCCTGCTTCGTCCTGACCCTGCCGAGTCCGGCCGAGGCCTACCTCCCGGGTCCGGGCTGCTCCTGCGAGTACTACTCGGACGCGGGCTACCAGAACCTCGTCGGCGAGAGGACCCTGGACTGCGCCGGCAACGTCGTCGATCCCACCTGGGGCCAGCGGACGCCGCGGGCCCGGTGCGTCTGCGATCCCTGCGGCGCGTAAGAGATCCTGCGAGTCCGGAGACCAAGGGCGGGGCTTGTCCCCGCCCAGGGTACGCTTCCGATAGAATCGCCCTCCATGGAAGGCAAAAAGCTCCTCCGCAGGATTCAACTCGAGAACCTCCTTTCCTACAAAGGAGTAGAGTTCGAGTTAGAACCCTTGAATGTGTTGATTGGACCCAATGCCTCAGGGAAGTCAAACCTAATCGAGGCCATAGGCCTGCTGGCGGCAGCGCCACGGAATCTGCTGGCTCCATTTCGTGAAGGTGGATCTGCTGAGGACTGGCTCTGGAAGGGAGATGCGGAACCAGGAGCCGCCCGGATCACAACTCATCTGGATTATCCAAGAGAGGGAGGACAGGACCTGCCTCTCTCATATAAGCTCGCGTTCAGGGCTATAGACATTCGATTTCGTGTCGTAGAGGAAGGTCTGGAGAGCCCTGAAGGCCCTCTCCTTTATAGAGATCCGGAGACGGTTAGCGTCTTCAGATCAGCCGAGGGATATCCAAGTCTTTTCGAGGAGCCCGATCCTCGAATCGATTCAAAGAAGATCGATCTGTCGCAGTCCATACTGTCCCAGATCAGAGATCCAGCAGATTATCCTCAACTGACGTTCTTAGGTGATCAGCTGGGCCAGGTTCGGTTTTACCGTGGCTGGCCATTTGGACGGAACAACATCCTGCGCAGGGCTCAGGATGTACATCTTCCCAGTGACTTCCTGTTGGAAGACGGCAGCAATCTCGGACTTGTCCTTAACGACCTTCAGAATCGGCGAGATACCAAGAATCTTATTGTTGAAAATCTCCGGCCTTTGTACGAGGGAATCGAAGATGTGACTACCAAAGTGCAAGGTGGAGCCATTCAAATCTTCTTCCATGAGGAGGGTTTGGGTTCGCCAATGCCGGCTTTCCGTCTCTCAGATGGAACGTTGCACTACTTATGTTTGTTGACGATCCTTCTTCATCCTGAGCCTCCGCCGCTGATCTGCATCGAGGAACCTGAGTCGGGTCTCCACCCGGATGTAATCCTGACCGTCGCAAGGCTGCTAGTCGAAGCCTCTCGACGTACGCAACTCATCATAACCACGCATTCAGAGACTCTGATCTCGGCGCTTTCAGAGACGCCTGAAGCAATCGTCGTCTGTGAACGTGATGACAGAGGAACAAGACTCAAGCGTCTCGATCCAGCAAAGCTAAGGGATTGGCTTGAGGAATACCGTTTAGGAGACCTGTGGGCGATGGGCGAGATTGGCGGGAACCGATGAAGGAGATAAGGATCTATGTCGAAGGTGGCGGACAGAGCAACACGAGCAGACGACAGATCCGGCTTGGCTTTAATGAATTTCTAAGCCCGATTCATAATCTTGCCAGATCTCACCAGATACACTGGGAGGTCATACCATGTGGTCCTCGGGAGTCGGCCTTTAAGACTTTTAAGTTCGGCCTGAAGACGCACCCTCACGCCTTCAACATCCTCCTCGTCGACTCCGAAGCCAAAGTCACTCAATCCCGGTGGGAGCATCTGAGGCGGCAGGACCACTGGCAGGTCCCTGACCTGGCTGAGGAGCACTGCCACTTCATGGTCTGCACGATCGAAGCTTGGCTTGTAGCCGATCCGGATGCTCTGGCTAAGTTCTATGGGAAAAGCTTCAACTCGAAAGTTCTGCCTGCCCAACCCGACGTGGAGACGGTGGAGAAGGAGACGCTGATGTCCGCCCTGAATCGGGCGACGGAACGCACCCAGAAAGGGCCGTACCACAAGATCAATCACTGCTCCGAGCTTCTGAAGCGCCTCGATCCCGCCCGCGTCCGCGCCCGTGCCCGCCACTGCGACCTCCTGTTCAAGACCCTCGAAGCCCAGATCACCGGATAGACCCGTCCATCTAGAGGTTCGAACCCCGCCATTCCGCCGCGGAACGGCCCGTTTCACTCCCTGAATCCGCCCCATCTTTTCCAGAATCCGTCCGTTTCACCGCCGGAACGGACGGTTTCAGTGACTGAAACCGACGGTTTCAAGAAAAGAAGCGGCGGTTTCAGCGGCTGAAGCGGACGGCTTCAAGAAATGAAACGGACGGATTCTGGAAAAGATGGGACGGATTCAGTGACTGAAGCGGACGGCTTCCGGGATTGAATCGGCCGATGCGGCGGCGGCAACGGGCCCCCAAAGCAGCGAGCCCGGGGGATTACTCCCCCGGGCTCTGGTTGCTGCTTCCCCTCGAAATCAAAACATCAAATGAAAAACTACCCTCTCCCAGTACTACAAAACAGAAAACTTCAAAAGAGTGTGTGACGCCTCTCGACTCCTCCCTCCCCCGTCCTCCCCCCTCGTTGCGCCACCGAACTTGATGCAAGTATAGGCGTAGGGCTCTCAGGAGTCCTCAAGGAAGCCCTCAATCTTGCTCAATTCACCTCATAAAATCTAAAAGCATTCATTCCAGAGGAGTTACGGGGGAAATCTCCCCTTCGGAGCCATGTGAAACCGCCCTTTTCCGGGTCTTTTCGGGCTGGAGGTCCCCCGTTCTGGAACCGGTTTCAGAACCTCAAAGGCGTCTTTTAGAAGTCGAGAGGAAGGAGGCGGAGAGAGAACGGGCCGTTCAGCGGCTGAACGGCCCGGTTCCAGGAAGGCGTTACGGTTGCGGCTTCCGGTACGCCGGCGGCATCGGGCCGGAGATGTCCTTGTACCGGTCGCGCAGCTCGAGGTGGCGGCTGGTCATCGGGATTTCCTGGCCGCGGATGAAGACGGCGACGGGGAAGCTGGTGAGCTCCAGCGGGTCGCCGTCCCAGATCACCACGTCCGCGTCCTTGCCGGGCTCCAGGGTGCCGTAGTGGTCGGAGATCCCCCAGATGCGGGCGGGGACCGAGGTGATGGCGGCCAGGGCCGCGTCCCACGGCATGCCGTAGGCCACGGCGTTGCCCGCCGCCTGCTTGATGTTGCGGGCGTTGTGGGCGTCGCCGCTCATGAAGGCGACGGTCACCCCGGCCTTGTGGAGGCGCGCCGCGTTCTCCAGGGTCGCCCCGAGGTTCTCGAAGCTGCCCGGCAGGTTGTCCAGGGGGCTGACCAGGACCGGCACCTTGGCGGCGGCGATCTGATCCGCCACCATCCAGCCTTCGTTGACGCTGGAGAGGATCAGCTTGAGGCTGAGCTCCTTCGCCAGGCGCAGGGCGGCCTCGATGTCGCTCGCCCGGTTGGCGCTGACGACCAGCGGCATCTCGCCCCGGACGACCGGGATGAGGGCTTCGAGGTCCAGCCGGGAAAGGGCGTACTCGCGGCGGTCCCCCGCCTCGAAGGCCTTGCGGTTGGCGGCGTAGTCCTTGGCGTCCTGGAGCGCCTCGCGGAGCCGCAGGATGGAGGCGGCGCGGGAGCCGCCGGCCAGACGGGCTCCGGATTCGCCCAGCACCGCGAACATGGCCACGCGGGAGCGCACGATGAAGTCGCCCGGCCCTCCCAGGTGGATGACGGCGCCCTGGCCGGCGATCAGGCTCTCGCCGGGATTGGGCGCGGCCACGATCCGGGTCAGGCCCTCGATGCGGTTGACCGGGATCAGCACCGAGCGCGGGTTGAGGGCGTCGGCGACGTTGAACGCCGCCGTGACGCGGTCGTCGTCGACGCTGGCGTCGCCGGTGTCCTGGACGGCGCCGATCTCGACCAGGCCGATGCGGGCGAGGGAATCGAACAGGCCGGGGGTGACCACTTTGCCCTGGCCGTTGATGGTGCGGGCGCCGGCGGGCGCGGCGACGTTGGCGCCCACGGCCTTGATGCGGCCGTTCTCGATCACCACCGTGCCGTTCTTGATCGTCCCCTGGGAACCCAGGGTGTGGATCGTGGTGCCGGTGATGACGACGGTCTCGGCCAGGGCCGGCGCCGCGGCCAGGACGAGGCCCGCGAGCAGGCCCGCGAGAAGGACGAATGCGGTGCGCGCTCTCATCGGTTCACCTCCCCGCCGACCGGCTCGCCGAGCGAGAAATCCATGACCGGCTGATGCCTGGGGTCGTTGCGGTCGTAGAGCAGGGCGCCGTCGACGTAGACCTTCTCGGCCCGGCTGTAGACGCTGAAGGGGTTGCCGCTCCAGACCACCACGTCGGCCATCTTGCCCGGCTCCAGGGAGCCGGTCTGCTGGTCGACGCCGATCGACTTCGCGGGGTTGATGGTGAGCCAGCGGATGGCGTCCTCCTCGCGGAGGCTGATCCCCATCCGGTTGCCGGCGGCCATGGCCTTGGCGGCCTCCTGGTTGAGGCGCTGGATGCCCTCGGAGGAGTCGGAGTGGATGACCACGCAGGCGCCGGCCTTCTGGAGGATGGCGGCGTTCTCGCGGATGCCGTCCCAGGCCTCCAGCTTGAAGCCCCACCAGTCGGCCCAGATGTCGGAGCAGATGCCGTTGGCGGCCAGGACGTCGGCGATCTTGTAGGCCTCGACCGCGTGGTGGAAGGCCGAGATCTTGTAGCCGAACTCCTTGGCGATGTCGATCATGGTGAGCATCTCGTCGGCGCGGTAGCAATGGTTCTGCACCAGGATGTCGCCGTCGAGCACGCCCGCCAGGGTCTCCTTCTGGAGGTCGCGGTCGGGCGCGTTGGCGTCGTCGCCGTTCTTGACCTTCTCCGCGTAATCCTCCCACTTGTCGCGGTACCCGGAAGCCGAGATCCAGGCGCCGCGGTAGCCGGCGACGTTGCCCATGCGGGTGGCGGGCGAACGGTTGCGGTTGCCGTAGACCCTCTTGGGGTTCTCGCCGCAGGCCATCTTGAGGCCGTAGGGGGCGCCGGGGAACTTCATGCCGTCCACGTGGCGGGCGGGGACGTTCTTCACCGTCACGCTGCGGCCGCCGATCAGGTTGGCCGAGCCGGGGAGGATCTGCATCGAGGTGACGCCGCCGGCCAAGGCCAGGGGGAACTGCGGGTCCTGGGGCCAGACGGAATGCTCGGCCCAGACCTCGGCCGTCACCGGGTTGGTGGCCTCGTTGCCGTCCGAGTGGGCGTCGACCCCCGGCGCGGCGTAGACGCCTAGATGAGAATGGGCGTCGATGATCCCCGGGGTGACCCACTTGCCGGTACCGTCGACGACGGTGACGCCGGCCGGAGCCTCGACGTTGGCCCCCACGGCGGCGATCTTGCCGTCGCGCATCAGGACCGAGCCGCCCTGGATGCGTTCGCCGGCGGCGGTGAGGACGGTGGCGTTGCGGATGAGCACCGGTTGGGAGGGGATGGGCTTGTACTTGGATGCGTAGGGAGCCTCGCCAGCCCTTCTGGCCTCGCGCCCGTTCGCCGGCGCCCCCTCTTTCATCTTCTTGGGGGACTTCGGCTTCTCCTTCGCCTCCGGAGCCGGGGCCGCCGCGGGAGCGGCCGGGGTCGGGGTGGCGGCGGGAGCGCTGGCGCAGCCGAGGGGAGCGAGGCCGAGCAGGAGCGCGAGAGCGCCGAGTGCGGGACGTCTGAGCCTGTCGGTCATAACCTCCTCACGGGGGAAAGAATGGAGGGCGATGCTACCACGCGGCCCGGAGGGAGAGGGTCCGGCGTGCTAGCATTTCCGGGAGCCCGGCGGGAGCCGGCAAAGAACCTTCACGGAGACCCAGAATGTCCCAACCTCTCACGGACCGGGCCGCCGAGACCGGACGGCCCGTCGGTTCCCAGTTCACCCGCGAGAGCATCCTCCGGGATTACCGCATCGCCTTCCAGAGCCGGCAGGCGAGCCTGATCGGCCGCCGCGAGGTCTTCACCGGCAAGGCCAAGTTCGGCATCTTCGGCGACGGCAAGGAGGTGGCCCAGGTCGCCCTCGCCCGCGCCTTCCGCCCCGGCGACTTCCGCTCGGGCTACTACCGCGACCAGACGCTCATGATGGCCTTAGGGTTGCTGACCCCGGAGCAGTTCTTCGCCCAGCTCTATGCCGACGCGGACCTGGAGCGGGAGCCCTGCTCGGCCGGCCGCTCCATGACGGCCCATTTCTCGACCTGCATGCTGGACGCCGACGGCGGCTTCAAGCCGCTGGTCGACCTGCTGAACTCCTCGGCCGACGTGTCCCCCACGGGCTCGCAGATGCCCCGGCTGGTGGGGCTGGCCTACGCTTCGCGCCTCTACCGCGAGCTGCCGGAGCTCCAGGCCGTGGCGGCGCGGTTCTCGCGCAACGGCGACGAGGTGGCCTTCGGCACCATCGGCAACGCCAGCTCCGCCGAGGGCATGTTCTGGGAGGCGGTCAACGCCGTGGGCGTGCTGCAGTCGCCCATGCTGCTGTCGATCTGGGACGACGGCTACGGCATCTCCGTCTCCAACGAGCACCAGATCACCAAGGGGGACCTCTCGGCCGTCCTCTCCGGCTTCCGCCGCGAGCCGGGCACCCGCCAGGGCTACGACCTGTACACGGTCAAGGGCTGGGACTACCCGGTCCTCTGCGAGACCTATCTCAACGCGGCGCAGATCGTCCGCAACGAGCACGTGCCGGCCATCGTGCACGTGATCGAGATGACCCAGCCGCAGGGGCACTCCACCTCGGGCAGCCACGAGCGCTACAAGTCCAAGGAGCGGCTGGCCTGGGAGGCCGAGTACGACCCCATCCGCAAGATGCGGGAGTGGATGATCGCGCAGGGGATCGCCACGGCGCAGGAGCTGGACGCGGCGGAGGAGGAGGACACGCGCGTCGTCCGCGAGGCCCAGCGCCGGGCCTGGGAGGAGTTCCGCGCCCCCATCGAGGCCGAGAAGAAGACGGCCCTCGGCCTGCTGGACGAGCTGGCCGGCGCGACGGCGCGCGCCGAGGAGGTGCGGAAGCTCCGCCAGGAGCTGGAGAAGCAGCCGGCCGCGTTCCGCCGGGACGTCATGACCGCTCTCCATGGCGCGCTGATCGCCACGGCGGGGGAGGAGCTGCCCGCGGCCCGGCGGATCGTGGAGTGGAAGCGGGAGCAGGACCGGCTCAACGAGGACCGCTACAGCTCCTATCTCTTCGCCACGGAGCGCTCGGCCCTGAAGGTGGCGCCCCTGCCGGCCGCCTACGCGCCGGACGCGCCGGTGCTCAACGGCTTCGAGGTGCTGAACGCCTGCTTCGACGCCGCCCTCGGCCGGATGCCCAACGTGATCGCCATCGGCGAGGACGTGGGCAAGATCGGCGACGTCAACCAGGGCTTCGCCGGTCTCCAGGCCAAGTACGGGCCGCTGCGGGTCACGGACACCGGGATCCGCGAGACCACGATCATGGGCCAGGCCATCGGCATGGCCCTGCGCGGCCTGCGGCCGATCGCGGAGATCCAGTACCTGGACTACATCCTCTACGGCCTGCAGATCCTCGCGGACGACCTGGCGACGCTCCAGTGGCGCACCAAGGGGCGGCAGAAGGCGCCGGTGATCGTGCGCACGCGGGGCCACCGGCTGGAGGGGATCTGGCACTCGGGCTCGCTGATGGCCGGCATCATCCACCTGGTGCGGGGCATCCACGTCTGCGTGCCCCGCAACATGACCCAGGCCGCCGGCTTCTACAACACCCTCCTGGCGGGGGACGATCCGGGCATCATCGTGGAGGTCCTGAACGGCTACCGGCTGAAGGAGAAGCTGCCGTCGAACATCGGCGAATTCCGCCTGCCGCTGGGCGTGCCCGAGGTGCTGCGGGAGGGGAGCGACGTCACGGTGGTGACCTACGGCGCCTGCTGCCGCATCGCCATGGAAGCGGCGGAGCGGCTGTCGGAGGTGGGGATCGAGATCGAGGTGATCGACGTCCAGACCCTGCTGCCGTTCGACCTCCCCGGGCGGATCGTGGAGTCGGTCAAGAAGACCAACCGTGTCCTGTTCCTCGACGAGGACGTGCCCGGCGGCACCACCGGCTACATGATGCGCGAGGTCCTGGAGCGGCAGGGCGGCTTCTACTGGCTCGACGCCCAGCCCCGCACCCTCTCGGGCAAGGAGCACCGGCCGTCCTACGGCTCGGACGGCGACTACTTCTCGAAGCCCAATCGGGAATCGGTCTTCGAGGCGGTGTACGAGCTGATGCACGAGAGCGATCCGAAGTCGTTCCCGATCTTCTATCGGTGAGGAGGGGCAAGGACCTAAAGGACATAAGGGACCTAAGGGACCTAAAGGACGACGACTCTGATGTCCTTTGGGTCGTTTAGGTCCTTTATGTCCTTTAGGTCCTTGTTGTAGAGACTCTTCCTACTTCCGCCGCCTCCGGCGCCGCCGCCTCCTGCGGGGGCCGCCGGTCCCGGGGGCGCCGTTGCCGGGTTCTGCGCCCTCGGCGGCCTCCGGACCTTCCTCGAAGTCGTCCTCGTCCCCCTCGAAGTCTTCGCCTTCCTCGTGGGCTTCCATGCCCGCCGTCTCCAGCGCGGCTTCCTGCTGGGGCGAGCCCTCGGCGTGGGAGCCGTTGCCGTTCTCGCCGCCCCCGGCCTTCTTCTTGCGCTTGCGGCCTCCGCGGCGGCGGCGGCGCGACTTCTTGGCGCCTCCGGGCTGGGCTTCGCCTTCTCCCTCGCCGCCAGCCTCGCCGCCTTCGAGGAGCTCTTCCTCGTCTTCCTCCTCGTCCTCCGGCAGGGCGAGGTCCCAGGCCTGGAGGGTGATCGGGGCCGGCCGGGACTTGGCCTTGGGGGCGGGCCGCTCCCGCTTCTTCCACTCGATGCGCTCGTCCGGCCGGTGGAGGCCCGCCGCGGCGACGATCTCGATGTCGACGTCGAGCTCCTCTTCGAGGGCGGCCAGCTCCCGGCGGTAGTTGTTCTGGAGGGCGTCGGCCAGCTCGGGGTGGAGCTGGATCCGCACCCCCTGGATGGAGCCGGTAGCGGCGCGGGCCTCGATGCGGCGGAGGAGCGACAGGCTCACCATCTCCTCGCTCGCCAGGTTCCCCACGCCGTTGCAGGTGGGGCAGGGGCGGTGCGTGCGGAGCTGGAGCGCCTGCTGGATGCGCTGCCGGTTGATCTCCAGCAGGCCGTTGGGGCTGATCCGGCCCACGGTGGTGCGGGCCTTGTCCGCCTTCAGGGCGTCCTTGAGCGCCTTCTCGACCTTGCGCTGGTTCTTCGACGCCCGCATGTCGATGAAGTCCACCACCACGATGCCCCCGAGGTCCCGGAGGCGGAGCTGGCGGGCCACCTCGTTGGCGGCCTCGACGTTGGTATGGAGGGCCGTCTCCTCCTGCGTGGCGGCGCGGGTCGAGCGGCCGGAGTTGACGTCGATGGCGGTCAGGGCCTCGGTGGCGTCGATGACGATCGAGCCGCCGCTGGGCAGCTCCACGCGCCGCTCGTAGATGCGGTCGATCTGCGGCTCGAGGTCGTAGCGGCTGAACAGCGGGATGCGGTCCGAGTAGCGGGTCAGGCGGGTCTTCGAGCGCGGCATGAACGCCCGCACGTAGGCCTCGGCCTTGTGGAACGCGTCGTCGTCGTCGACCAGCACCTCCTCGATGCTCGTATCCAGGTAGTCCCGGAGAGCCTGGAGGATCAGGTCCTGGTCGGTGTAGAGGAGGCGGGTGCCCTTGCCCTGCATGGCCGCCGTCTGCACCCGCTTCCAGAGCCGGAGCAGGGCGGAGAGGTCGCGGGTGAGGGTGGTCTTGGTCTGGCCCAGCGCGTTGGTGCGCAGGATGACCCCGCAGCCGTCCGGCAGGTCGAGGCTGTTGGCCAGCGCCTTGAGCTTCTTGCGGGTGTCCTCGTCCTCGACTTTGCGGGACACGCCGCGGGTGTCCTCGAAGGGAGTCAGCACGAGGTAGCGGCCGGCCAGCGAGAGGGCCGTCGTGAGGGCGGCGCCCTTGGTCCCGATCGGGTCCTTGTCCACCTGGATGACGATGGGCTTGCCCTTCTCCAGGACCTCCTCGATGCGGGGGTGGGCGGTGCCGGGCTGGCGGTAGTAGGCGTCGGGGACGACGTCCTGGATCGCCAGGAAGCCGTGCCGCTCCGCGCCATAGTCGATGAAGGCGGCGTTCAGGCTGGGCTGAATGCTGGCGATGACACCGCGGTAGATATTGCCGCGGGTCAGGCCCGCCTCGGCCACGTCCACCTTGTAGTTCTCCAGGGTGTTCCCCTGGACGATTGCGACACGCAACTCTTCCGGACGCTGCGCGTTGATCAACATTCTGCGGCTCAAGAGGTCTCCGTTCGGCTAGATCTTCATGAAAGGGAAGGGGGTAGGGGGGAGAGGGGTGGTGACATCGCGCGGGGCTGTATTTTGACCCACCCGCGTAAATTCTGCAACTCAGGCCCGCCGGAGCCAGGCTGGGGGAGGCCAATCGCCGACCTCCGCCCCGGCGGCCGAGGCCAGGAGACCGAAGGCCCGGACCATGCGGCGGAAGGAGCGGCAGGAGCGATAGGCGGCGGCGAGGTCGAAGAGGGCGGTGAGGGCGGGCTGGTCCGTCCTCTCCACATATGTATCCCGGCCTCGGACCATGGCGGCCTGCAACTTTTCCTTGGCCCCGCGAACCGATTCCGGCCTCGGATGTGCCCGTGCGTCTGTCCGGATCCCCCGATGTCCACGGAGGGATTCCAAGGAAGCCAGGAACCATGCTTCGTACTCGCGGTGGGCCATTACGACCTCGCAAGGCTTTCCACGGGTCTCGGTCTGGACCCAGAAGCGAATCCGGTCCGCCAACTCCTTCGGACAGTCGAGATCGCTGTCAAACACGATCAAGATTCCTTCACAACCCCGCTCCCGATTGAGAGCGAGCCGGATAGCCGCCCTGAGCGTCGTCTCCCTTCCGAAGTCGGAACGCCTCCTGCGGATAGGATGATCGAAATGAAGATGAAAGGCCCCGCTCTCCTGCTGGAGTCTACGCAGCAAAACCGGCAAGGCCTGTTCGTCGCCCTGACCTTCGACGAGGGTCTGGATGATCAAGGGAGAGAACCGAAGAGGCTGTAATCCGGCCGTTCCCGGTGGAGGGGAGGGCGATCGAGAACGCTGGAGCGGAGTAGCTCTCCGGCACTCATGAGGCGTTCCTTGAGGGCCTCTCGGGAGGCTTTTCCGATGTGGGATACGCGGCTCGCGTCATCCTCCCAATAGACGATCCGGATGTTCTCGTCAGCGATCCACTTGGCCTCCAGCAGGTCGGGGCTGTGGGTTGTAGCCAGAACCTGGATTTTCCTGCTGATTCCATCCAACAGATCCGAGACGAGGCTGAGAGCTCCCGGGTAAACCTTCTCCTCCGGCTCCTCAAAGACCATCAGAGTATGGTTGGAACGCTGAAACACGGCCAACGCAAGACCGAGGATCCTCAGAGTACCGTCTGAAATATTGGCGGCGTTGAACTTCACGTGACTGCCGTCACTGCGGTCCTGCGCAAATTCCAGGGATACCATGCCAGCTTGGACACGAGGCTGAACGCGCAGGTTAGCGGGCGCCAGCGAGCTTAGAAACTCTCCGATCCTCTCTACGGCGTAGGGTGACTTTTCCGCCAGATCCTGTAGCACGTTGGCGGCATTGCTCCAGTCGGACGCCAGCCGATCCTGGGCGCCTGCCTTCCGGCTCCTCCGCAGGGGTTCAACATCCATTTTGTAGACCGTCATCCGGGTCAGAATCCTGTGGATGGGAAGGAACTGCTTCGTCCCTCCCACTACAGGAAAAGCAAGAAACTGTGGGTCAAGCGCTGGCTGGACATCGACATTGGATGTGAAGCTCTTGCGGTCGCGATGGAACCAGAACTCGCCGCCCTTGGAGAGGATGTGGCATTGTTCGTTGGTTACCTCGAAGTCATGCTCGCCATGGGGCCGGACCTCAAATGAATAATGGGCGGCCGAAATCCCCGGTCCCCCAAGCTCCACCTTCAGGCCAAAGCCATTCGCTTTCCCCTTGGATTTGGACCGATAGGTTATTGCGTCGAGGCCTCCCCGTTTTTCAATCGCCTGGCCCAGAGGGTGGGTGGACGCTGTCTGGAGCAGAGCGAGAGCGTCGACCAGATTGCTCTTGCCCACACCGTTCTGGCCCACCAGGAAGGTCAGGCGGCCGAAGTCGATCCGCTCGGAAATGAAGCTGCGGAATCCCTTGAGAGTCAGACTCCGAATCACTGGTTTCATCAACTCCTCCAGACGGGGACAGCATAGCACTGGCTCCTCTTCTCCAGAGAAGACGCCGGCCTACGGGCCTGCTAGACTCTTCTGGCTACTGGACGGGGGGCAAGGGAACCCATGAAACGCTACGACGTAGTCATTTTAGGTGGCGCCTTCAGCGGCGCGGCGGCGGCGGTCCTGCTGCGGCGGGACCGGCCGGACCTCTCCGTGCTGGTGGTGGAGCGCCAGGAAGCCTTCGACGCCAAGGTGGGGGAGGCTACCACCGAGATGTCGGGGATGTTCCTCACCCGCCGCCTGGCCCTCTGGCAGCACCTGGAGCGCGAGCACCTGCCCAAGGAGGGGCTGCGCTACTGGTTCCAGAACGAGAAGGTGCATTGTCACGCCGAGGCCAGCGAGGCCGGCGCCTTCCAGCGCAGCACCGTCCCCTCGTTCCAGCTCCGGCGCGACGCCCTGGACGAGCACATCCTGGCGACCGCCGTGGCCGAGGGAGCGGAGCTGTTGCGGCCCGCCCGCGTCCAGGAGGTGGAGCTGGGGGATTTCGACCACCGCGTCACCATCGAGAAGGACGGGGAGACGGAGACCGTCGCCTGCCGCTGGGTGCTGGACGCCACCGGCCGCGCCACCTTCCTGGGCAAGCGGCTGGGGCTGATCGAGCGCAACCGCGAGCATCCCACGGCGGCCGTCTGGTGCCGCTGGGAGGGTGTCCGCCACCTGGACGACGTCGCCGCGCGGGGGCCGCTCTCCTTCTCTCGCGGCAACGTCAGCTCGCGCCGCCTGGCCACCAACCATTACATGGGCTTCGGCTACTGGGTCTGGTTCATCCCCCTGGGCAACGGCGAGACCAGCGTCGGGATCGTGTTCGACACCCGTCTGGTGAACCTGGACCGGGGCAAGGAGATGGCGAACGCCTACCTCAATTTCCTCCAGGCGATCCCCATGGCGGCGGAGCTGCTGGAGGGGGCCAACATGCGGTCCGAGGACCTGCGGACCTTCTCCAACCTCGCCTACGTCACCCGGCAGTACATGGGGAACGGCTGGGCCCTGATCGGCGACGCCGCGGCGTTCCTCGATCCCTATTACTCGCCGGGACTGGACCATGCCTCCTTCTCGGCCGAGGCGACGGTGGAGATCGTCAAGGCGCAGACGGCGGGGGAGGACGTCGCCGCCCGCATCGCCGAGCACAACGAGACGTTCCTCCGCTCGTATCACCGCTTCTTCCGGTCGATCTACAAGGACAAGTACTTCTACATGGGGGAGCACGACCTGCTGTCCGCCTCGTTCCTGGTCGAGACGGCGCAGTACTACATCTTCGTGGTGATCCCCGCCTACAAGTTCCTGGGGAAGTTCCACTGGATGCCGGTCCTGGGTCCCAAGCCCGCCTTCATCAGCTACCACCTGATGCGGATCTACAACCGCCGCTTCAAGAGGATCGCTCTGGCGCGCCGCGCCGCCGGGGAGGCCGGGCGGCGCAACGACGGCCGGCGGGTGAAGGCTCTCTTCGATCTCCAGACCGCCCCGTTCCGCATGGCCGCCCGGGGGCTGAAGCTCTGGCTGTACGCGGAGCTGGATTACGCGCGGTTGTGGGTGAAGCGGGTGTTTTCGGGGAAGGCGGCGGCCTCTGAGGATCTGCCGGCAAGGACCTAAAGGACCTAAAGGACATAAACGACCTAAAGGACAGCAAGGACAAGCTGAATGTCGTTTAGGTCCTTTAGGTCGTTTATGTCCTTTAGGTCCTAGAAAAACCCCAGCTCCAACCGCGCCGCCTCGGTCATCATCGCGGGGTTCCAGGGCGGATCGAAGACGATCTCGACGTCCACGTCCTGGACGCCGGCGAGGCCCTGGACCTTGTCCTTGACGTCCTGGGCCAGGATGGGGCCCATGCCGCAGCCGGGCGCGGTGAGGGTCATCTTGAGATCGACGCGGCTGCCGCCCTCGGGCAGCTCCTGGATCTCGCAACTGTAGATCAGTCCCAGATCGACGACGTTGACCGGGATCTCCGGGTCGTAGCAGGTGCGGAGCTGCGCCCAGACCCGGTCTTCGAGAGGGATGTCCTGCGACAGGTCGGGACCGGCGGCGAGGGCGAGGCCGAGGGCGTCGGCGTCGCGGGCCTCGACCCGCAGGAGGTAGCCGCGCTCGGTGACGACGGTGAGGCTGCTGCCCAGCGCCTGGGTGACGCGCACCCGGGTGCCGGGGGAGAGGATCGCCGGGGTGCCCTCGGGAACCTGGACGGCCCGGCACTCGCGGCGGACGACGGCGTATTCAGGGGCTGCTGGCATGGCGGCGTAGTATAGCGGCGCGAGGGCACCGGTTTTGAATGCAGATGGACCGGGGGGATCGCCTCCCGAGACGTCTCAAAGGAGGTCCGATGTCCTGTTTATTCCTGTCCCGCCGGACGGCGCTCCGGCTGGCGCTCGCTCTCTTCATGTTCGCCCTGCTGTCCTGGGACGCCTCTGCCCAATACTTCGGTCGCAACAAGGTCCAGTACGAGAGCTTCGACTGGAAGATCCTCAAGACCGAGCATTTCGACATTCATTTCTACCCCCAGGAGGAGGCGGCCGTCCGCGAGGGCGCCCGCATGGCCGAGCGCTGGTACGACCGGCTGTCGAGCGTCTTCGGGCGCGAGTTCACCGAGCGCAAGTCGATCATCCTCTACGCCGACCAGAGCGACTTCCAGCAGACGACCGTCGTCGGCGGGCTGATCGGCGAAGGGACCGGCGGCGTCACCGAGGGGCTGCGGACGCGGGTGGTGCTGCCGTTCACCGGCAACTTCGAGGACACCGACCACGTGCTCGGCCACGAGCTGGTTCACGTGTTCCAGTACGACATCCTGCAGGAGCCCCGTCAGCGCGAGGGCACCTACCAGGGCGGGCAGCGCTCCGTGGACGTTCCCCTGTGGTTCATCGAAGGGCTGGCCGAGTATCTGTCGCTGGGCCGGCACAGCCCGCAGTCCGCCATGTTCCTGCGCGACGCCCTGGCCCGCGACGCTTTGCCCGACCTCAAGAGGCTCTCCCGCGATCCGCGCTACTTCCCCTACCGCTGGGGGCACGCCTTCTGGGCCTACGTCGGCGGGCGCTGGGGGGACGTCGCGGTGGGGCGGCTGTTCACCCGCGGCGTCCGCATCGGCCTGGAGCCGGCCCTGCAGGAGGTCCTGGGGACCAACGAGGAGCAGTTCTCCAACGACTGGAAGGCCGCCATCCGCGAAGCCTACGGTCCGGTGATTGAGGCGCGCCAGGCGCCCGCGACCGTGGGCCGCAAGCTGCTGCCCCGCGAGGAGAGGACCATCGACACCTACGTCGGTCCGGTGATCAGCCCGGACGGCACGCAGTTCGCCGTCTTCTCGACCCGCAGCCTGTTCTCGTTCGATCTCTACCTGGCGGACGCCCGCACGGGGGAGATCAAGGGCAAGCTGTTCTCGACCGACGCCGATCCGCACCTCGACTCCCTGCGCTTCCTCGACTCGGCGGGCTCGTGGTCGCCGGACGGCCGCAAGTTCGCCCTGGTGGTGGGCACACAGGGAGACAACGAGCTGGCCATCCTCGACGTGGGCCGGCGCCGCATCGAGCGGCAGATCGACATCCCGGAGGCCGGCCAGCTCTGGAATCCCTCCTGGTCGCCGGACGGCCGCTCCGTCGCCATCTCGGGCTCGGTGGGAGGGCTGACCGACCTCTTCCTGGTCGACCTGGAGAGCGGGCGCTCGCGCCGGCTGACCAGCGACGCCTTCGCCGACCTCCAGCCGGAGTGGGCGCCGGACGGCCGCACCCTGGCGTTCGTCTCCGACCGCGGCGCGGAGACCGCGGCCGAGACCACCTACGCCGACTTCAGCATCTGGTCGCTGGACCTGGCGAGCGGCCAGATCCGCCGGCTGGTCCCCGCCGCCGAAGGTCTCCAGTACAACCCCAAGTTCGGACCCGGCGGCCGCGACCTCTACTTCCTCTCCGACCGCGCCGGCGTCAGCGACATCTACCGCCTGTCGCTGGCCAGCGGCGAGCTGTTCCGCGTCACCCGCGTGGCCACCGGGGTGGCCGGCATCTCCCGGCTGTCGCCGGCCCTGACCGTTTCCGAGGAGAGCGGCCACGTCCTGTTCTCGGTCTTCAACGACGACCGCCAGCAGATCCACGTCCTGGAGCCCCAGGCGGCCCAGGGCCAGCCGGTGGTCGCGGCGCCCGACGAGGCCGCGGAGGCCCGGGCGGCCCTGCTGCCGCCCCAGCAGCCCGCGGGACGGGAGATCGTCAGCGCCTATCTGGCCGATCAGGCGCTGCCGGCCCTGCCGGGCGAGACGCCGGCCGAGGTCGAGGAGTACCGGCCCCGTCTCGCCCTCGACTTCATCGGTCCCTCGGTGGGCGTGGGCTTCGGCACCTTCGGGACCTCCTACGCGGGCGACATCACCGCCTATTTCAGCGACGAGCTGGGCCAGCGCGAGGTGGGGTTCTCCCTGATCGGCCAGACCGGCGAGATCGACGAGCTCGGCGGCCAGGTCTACTACCTCAACCAGAGCCGCCGCCTGCAATGGGGCGGCGCTCTCGCCCGCGTGCCCTATATCTCGGGGTTCACGAACGTCTTCAACGACGTGGTGGAGATCGACGGCGAGCTGGTCGCCGCCACGGTCGTGGAGCAGGTCCGGGAGACCGTGACCCAGAACCAGGCGCTGTTCATCAGCCGTTATCCCCTCTCCGCGACGCGGCGCCTGGAGGCCTCCGCCGGCGTCTCCCACATCGGGTTCGACAACGAGCTGCGGACGGCGGTCATCATCGGCAACACGATCGTGGACGAATCGGAAAGGAGCCTGCCCGCGGCCGAGTCGCTCCAGCTCTATTCCGCGTCGCTGGCGTTCGTGGGCGACAACAGCTATTACGGCTTCACCGCGCCGGTGCGGGGCCGCCGGTACCGCCTGGAGGTGGAGCCCACGTTCGGCGACCTCCAGTTCCAGGCGGTCACCGCGGACTACCGGCGCTACTTCTTCATGCGCCCGGTGACCCTGGCGATGCGGGGCCTCCACTTCGGCCGTTACGGCCGCGACGCCGAGAGCCCCCGCCTGAGCGAGCTCTACCTGGGCCGGCCCACCCTGGTGCGCGGGTACGAGTTCGACGACATCAGCTTCTCGGAGTGCACGCCGGTGCCGGGGGACGTGAACGCCTGTCCCGAGTTCGACCGCCTGGTCGGCAGCCGGCTGGCGGTGGCCAACCTGGAGGTCCGGTTCCCGCTCGTCGGGGTCGAGGGGTACGGGATCTTCCACACCCGCTTCCTGCCGGTCGACCTGAACGTTTTCGTGGATGCCGGAGCCGCCTGGACGGAAGACACGTCCGTGGACTGGCGCTTCGACCGCGAGACGACCGACCGGGTGCCGGTGGTGAGCGCGGGGGTGTCGGCCCGCGTCCTGCTCGGCGGCATCGCCGTGCTGGAGTTCTACTACGCGAAGCCGTTCCAGCGGCCGGGCGAGGACTGGGTCACCGGGTTCCTGATCGCGCCGGGCTGGTAACATGGGCGGGTGAAGCTCCCGCTGTACCGGCTTGCCTTCTTCGCCCTGGCTCTTTCCCTGGGGGCCGGCCGCGCCGAGGCCCAGCCCTCGCCCGGCTGGCGCCGCGTCGAGGTCCCCGCGACCGGCGCGTATTTCTGGCGCTACGTCCCTGAAGGGTACGACGCCTCGAAGCCGGCCCCGCTGGCGCTCTTCTTCCACGGCGCCGGCACCATCCCGGACGGCTACCGCAACTTCGTGGCCGGCGCCGCCGACAAGGCCGGCCTGGTGGTCGCCATGCCGAAGTCCTCCGGCGTGGGCTGGGGGACCGGCCTCGATGAGCAGACGGTCGCCGAGACGCTGCGCCTGGTCCGCGAAGAGCTGCCGGTGGACGCCCGGCGAATCGCCCTGGCCGGCCACTCGGCGGGCGGCGCCTGGGCCTACCTGCTCGCCTACGCGAGCGCCGACTACAGCGCCGTCTTCACCCTCGCGGCGCCTTTCTATCCCGTGGCCTCCCTGGCCGATCCCGCGTACAAGCCGCCGATCCGGATGTACTACGGCACCACGGATCCGAACTACGCCGGCGCCTTCCCCGGGCTCAAGTCGCAGTGGAACCGGCTGGGCGTGACCTGGGAGGAGGACGTCCGGGCGGGCTACGGCCACAACACCTGGCCCAACGCCGCCATGGCGGACGGCTTCGCGTTCCTGGTCCGCCAGAGCCGCCCCGATCCCGCCGCCGGGCTCTGCGTGCCCTCGGCGACCACCCTCTGCCTGCGGGACGGCCGCTTCCGCATCGAGGTCCTGCGGGAATCCAACGGCGAGCTGGGGCCCGGCAGCGTCGTGCCCTTCAGCTCGGCGGACTCAGGGCTCTTCTCGTTCTTCGGCCCGGACAACTGGGAGCTGCTGGTGAAGGTGCTCGACGGCTGCGTCCTCAACGGCCACTACTGGGTCTACAGCGCCGCCACCACCGACGTGCGGTACGTCCTGACGGTGACCGACACGAAGACCGGGCACAGCGCGCGCTACGAGAACCAGGCCGGCAAACCCGCCCCGGCGAGGACGGACGTCAAGGCGCTTCCGGGCTGCCCCTGATATCTGCCCCTGATATCTGCCCCCGACAATCGATCCCGGCTATACTTCTCTCCGAGCCCGACATTCTGTGAAAGGAGTCCCGCGAGGACAGGAGCCCTCCCTCCTCTCCGAGCCCGTGCATGGAACCCGCTGGCAGTCAGGTCCCGAGTTGGGATGAATGCGTCGACATCCTGGAACGGCTCCCCTCGATGCCGCTCGACCACCGGGTCGAAGCGCTCGAGCGCCTGGTGCGCAACCCGAGCCCCGGCATCCGCGAGCAGGCGCTGCGCCTCGGCGCCACCTTCGTCCCGGACTCCCGCGTCACCGAATATCTCCGCGACTCCGCGGACGCGACCCTGCGCAACGCCGGCTCCGAGATCCTGCGGCTGCGCGGCGTCCGCAGCCTGCCGGTCGTGGTCGGGCTGCTGCGGGACCCCGATCCTGACGTCGTCCTGCAATCCGTCCTGATCCTCGACCGGATGCGCGACCCGCGCGCCCTGGAGGCGCTGCACGACGCGCTCGGCCACTCCGACCCCAACGTGCGCCAGGAAGCGGTGCTGGCCGTCGGCCGGCTGGGCGACGCCCGTTCCATCCCGTACCTGATGCCGTTCCTGGAGTCCGACTTCTGGGTGCAGATGGCCGTCATCCAGGCCCTGGGGGACCTGCGCTCGCCCGAGGCCGTGCCGGCGCTGGCGGGGAAGCTGACCGACCCGCTGGTGGGCTCCCTCGCGGCCGAGGCGCTGGCGCGGATCGGCGGCGAGGACGCCTTCCGCGCGCTCGCCGCGCACTGGCCCGCGGGCGGGGTGGAGATCGACGACGAGACCATGCTCGGCCTGCTCGCCCACGTGCTGGAAGGCCTCGCGCGCGCCGCGGAGCTGGGAGGGCTGCCGGGAGGCTTCCGCGAGGCGCTCTCCGCGCGGCTCCACGACCGCTCGGCCGAGGCCCGCGCCGCCGCCGCCCGCTGCCTGCTGACGCTGGGGCCCAGCCCGTGGGATTTCCAGGCCGTCGAGACGCTGGCGGCCTTCCGGCCCCTGCCGGCCCGGCCGCCCTCTCTCGCCCGGCGCCACGACCTGATCGGGCCGCTGCTGGTCGCTTCGGGAGAGGCGCGGATCTGGGGCTTTCAGCTCGCCGCGCGCTTCCCGGACGCGGTCCCGGAGGAGACCTTCCTCGAAGCCCTGCGGGAAGTGGCGGAGCGCCGCGAGCTCCTGCCCTCGCTCCTCCAGGCGCTGGACAAGGTCCGCGTGCCCGGCCTGGGCGCGGCGCTGCTCGACCTCTATCTGGATCTGCCCACGGGATCGCGGGAGGCCCTGGCGCCGGCCCTGGAGATCCACGGACCCGAGGTGCGGACGGCCCTGGACTCCCGGCCGGTCGAGGCGACGGACCGCATGGTCCTCGCGGCCCTGCTGGGCCGACCGGTCGAAGAGGTCGCCGGCGCCATCCTCGACCTGGACCCGCCGCTCCGTCCCGGAGTGGTCTCCCGGCTCATGCGTCTCGAAGGGCTCATCCCCCTGCTGCCCTGGGACGACTGGCTCACCGAGGCGCCGGAGCTGTACGCGGGCCTGGCCGCCGAGGCCGCCGTGCGCTGCGGCTTCCGGGAGCTCCTCCCGGCCCTGCGCCAGCGCGCCGCCGTGACCCCTTCCGTCCCGCTGCTCCGCGCCTTCGGCGCCCTGGGGGACCGCGAAGCCGTGCCCGTGCTCATCCCCTGCCTGCGCGGGCGGGACGACCTGCGCCAGGCCGCCCTGGAGAGCCTGGGTCGCATCGGCGGGCCCGAGGCGCGGGCGGCGCTGCGGGACGCCGCGCGCGGCTTCGGCCTCGCGCCCGAGGCGCGGGCCGCCTACAAGGCCCTGGCCGCCTGCGCCGGCCCCGAGGACGGCGCGCTGTTCCGGGGCGCCGCGGACCATCCCGACTGGCAGGTGCGGCTCGCCGCCGCCGAGGCGCTCGGCCGCTTCCCGGGGCACGAGAACGTGGCCCTGCTGGCGCGCCTCGCCGCGGACACCGTGCCCGCCGTGGCTCACCGCGCCATGGCCGCGCTCGACAACTGAACGTAGCCCGCCGTCGGATATGATCTCGCCACACTCTCCTTGACCCGGGAGGTCGCATGGCTGAGATCCGGCGGTACGGGTTCTTCTCGCATCTACGCGCGGAACCGAATCAGTTCATCCTCCATTTCCGCAAGGGCAAGCTGGTGCGCAAGGGCGCCGGTCTGGCCTACTGGTTCAGCCCCCTTTCCGCTTCGCTGGCCCAGGTCCCGGTGGAAGACATCGAAGCCACCTTCGTCTTCCGCGAGCTGTCGGCGGACTTCCAGGAGGTCACCGTACAGTTGACCCTGCGCTACCGCTGCGCCGATCCGGAGCTCGCCGCCGCCCGGGTCAGCTTCACCATCTCCCCCAGCCACGGCGTCTGGCTGGAGCAGCCGCTGGAGCGGCTCGCCAGCCTCTGGAGCCAGCGCGCGCAGCGGCCGGCGCGGGCCTATCTCATGGGAGTGCCGCTGGTGGAGGCCGTGCGCGCGGGCGCCCAGGTCATCCAGGGGGCTGTCGAGGAAGCCCTGCGCAACGATCCGGAGATCCAGGCCGGCGGCCTGGCCCTGGTCAGCCTGCAGGTCAACCGCGTGTCGCCCACGGCCGAGCTGGAGAAGGCCCTGCAGACGCCCACCCGCGAGGCCATCCAGCAGAAGGCGGACGAGGCCAGCTTCCAGCGCCGCGCCATGGCGGTGGAGAAGGAGCGGGCCATCAAGGAGAACGAGCTCGCCACCGAGATCGAGCTGGCCCGCCGCCAGGAGGAGCTGATCCGCCAGCAGGGCGCCAACCACCTCCAGGCCATCCGCCAGGACGCCGAGGCCGAGAAGGCCAGGGTCGAGGCTGAAGCCGAGCGCAGGGTCCTGCTCGCCGAGTCCATGGCCCAGGAGACCCGGGTGATCGCCGACGCCGAGGCGAGCGCCCTGCGGCTCAAGGGCGAGGCGGAAGCCGACGCCGAGGCCCGCCGGGTCGCCGCCTGGAAGGAAGCGCCCGCCCATGTCGTCCTCGGCCTCTCCCTGGGCGAGGTGGCGGGCAAGATCGGGACCATCCAGCACCTCAACGTCACCCCCGATCTGCTCGGGGACTTCGTGCGGCGGATGGTCGAGGAGAAGGCCAACACCTGATGGTGGACGCCCAGCTTCCGCGCGTCATCCTGGTCACCCGGAAGACGCCTCTGGAGCTGCTCCTGGAGCGCCATGGAACGCTCTCGCAGGCCCGCTTCTACCTGGAGTCGCGGGGGCAGACGATCGAGGAGTACATCGAGGTCCAGGAGCGCTTCGCGGCCGCCCTTGGCGCCGTCCAGCAGGCCATTCCGCCGGACCAGCGCCGGGCGCGCGTGGACCGCGATCAGCTCGACCGCTTCCTCTTCGCTCCGGACGACGTCGTGGTGGTCGTCGGCCAGGACGGCCTGGTCCCCAACGCCGCCAAGTACCTGAACGGCCAGTTGACGATCGGCGTCAACCCCGATCCCGAGCATTACGACGGCGTCCTCTGCCGGCATCCGCCCGCGGCGGCGTCCCGCCTCCTGGCCTGGACCCGCAAGCGGGACAAGACCTTCAAGGTGGAGCAGCGGACCATGGCCCTCGCCCGCCGCGAGGACGGCCAGGAGCTGCTGGCCCTGAACGAGATCTTCGTCGGTCACCAGACCCATCAGTCCGCCCGCTACCGCATCGTGTTCAAGGGCAAGGAGGAGCGGCAGTCCTCGTCCGGCGTCATCTGTTCCACCGGCACGGGGAGCACCGGCTGGGCGCGGTCCATTTCGCTCCAGCGGGACTGTGCCGGGCGATTGCCGAAACCCGAGGACCGGCGGTTGTTCTGGATGGTCCGCGAGCCGTTCCCCTCGGTCGACACCCAGACGACGCTGAGCCTCGGAGGCCTGCGGTACAACCAGGTCCTGGAGCTGCGGTCCGAGATGGCCGAAGGGGGCGTGATCTTCGCGGACGGCATCGAAGCGGACCGCGTCGAGTTCCTCTTCGGCCACGTCGTGACGATCGGGATCGCGCCTTCGACGTTGAACCTGGTGGTGCCTGACGAGGGAGGCTCCCGCTGAGCCGGCGCGCCCGCCCCGGCCACGTCCCCCTGGAGCGCGCCCTCTCCAAGCTCGGCCTCGCTTCCCGCTCCGAAGCCCGGGAGCTGATCCGCGCCGGCCGCGTCCGGGTGGACGGCGCGGTCGCGGTCGATCCTCTCCGCGAGGTCGTGCCCGAGCGCGTCCGCGTCGAGATCGACGGTCGTCCGGCGAGCCGCGCCGAGCCTTTGACGATCCTCCTCCACAAGCCGCGGGGCGTGGTGACGACCCGTTCCGATCCCGAGGGACGGCCCACGGTCTACTCCTGTCTGGAAGGGCTGGAGACCCACGTCATCCCCGTGGGCCGCCTCGACGCCGCCACCACCGGCCTCCTCCTGCTGACCAACGACACCCGTTTCGCCGACTGGCTCACCGATCCCCGCAACGAGGTGCCGCGGGTCTACGTCGTCACCGTCCGGGGCGAGCTGAGCGACGGGACCGCCCGCCGCCTGGAGGAAGGGGTGGAGGAGTCCGGCGAGCGGCTCGGGGCCCGCGCCGTGCAGGTCCGCAAGCGCTCGGGCCGGGAGACGCACCTGATCGTCGAGCTGACCGAAGGCCGCAACCGGGAGATCCGCCGCATGCTCGCCGCCGTGGGCCACGAGGTGACCCGGCTCAAGCGGGTCTCCTTCGGCGGCCTGGAACTGGGGGACCTGGAGCCGGGACGATGGCGGGTGGTCCCGCCGGAGGAGCTGGCGCGGGCGTTTCCCGGCGTTCCGATGCGCGAAAAGTAACTGGCGGACGAATGCGTTCCGTAGTAGAACCTCTGTCGAGAGGATACAGGACCATGGTCTATACGCTTGAAGAGGCTCAACGGAACTTTGTGGAGATCCTGGAGAAGATCCGCTCGGGCCACCGCGTCGTGATCCAGGAGAACGGAGAGGACTTCGCGGAAATCATGCCGCTCAATCCTCCTGTCGCCTCCGATTCCACGGAGCAGGCTTACTTCGAGCTGGAGAGGCAGGGAATCCTCTCCATGTCGAAGATCCTGAGCCAGGACATCGGGAGTTGCTTAGACGAAAAATGAGCCCGGCGGTGGAGCAGTTCACCACCGGGCTCTTTCTCTCCCCCCTCGGGCGTCGACGGAGGGTGCCGCAGAGGCGGCTGCGATGTACCCAACAGGTTGAGAGAATACCGTGGATTTTATTTTTGTGCAATAGGGTGGCCGTAAAATTTTTTGGATATGAACTTGTAGGCCGTCAAGACCTGCTTGTCTCGTCACCCCTCCTCACCTTCCCTCCGAAGCGATAGAGTCCCCCGCGTGCGCACCATCACCCTGATCACCACTGGCGGCACCATCGAGAAGACCTATGACGAGCAGAGCGGCGAGCTGCTCAACCGGCGGTCCATCGTCCGGCGGATGCTGGACGAGCTGCGGCTCGAAGACACCGAGGTCAACATCTTCGAGCTGATGAGCAAGGACAGCCTGGACATGAGCGACGCCGACCGCAACCGCGTCGTGGACGCCGTGCGGCTCACCGGCGCCTGCGAAGAGGGGACATGCCAGGGCATCGTCATCCTGCACGGCACCGACCGCCTGGCTCTCACCGGCGAGAGGATCCTCCAGGAGATCGGCTCCCCACGGATGCCCATCGTCCTGACCGGCGCCATGCGGCCGTTCGAGATGAAGCACTCGGACGCGCTCCAGAACCTCACCGAGGCCATCTTCGCCACCGGCATCCTCCCGCCCGGCGTCTACTGCGTGGCCCACGGCCGGGCGCTGGCGTTCCCCGGCGTCAGGAAGGACCCCGAGCGCGGGACGTTCGTCAAAGACTGAAGGGAGCGGCCATGGCCAGGATTTTCCTCGTTCTCCTCTTCCTCCTGGCTCCCGTTCCCGGCCCGGCGGCGGATCTGGCCGACATCCGGACCTTCCTGAGCGATACCAGCTACGACGAGGTGCGGGTCTCGCCGGACGGTAGCCGGCTGGCCTTCCTGGCCCGGCGGAACGATTTCGAGGCTGATCGCGAGGAGGTCTCTCTCTGGCTCGTCCCTCTCGGCGGCCCGCCGGAGAGCCAGAAACCCTCGCGTCTGACCACGTTCCCGGCGGGCGCTTCGGGATTGCAGTGGTCCCGGGACGGCCGCCTCCTCTCCTGGCTGGCGGCGGGGGAGGGCGGCGCGACGCAGGTCTTCGTCCTCGATCCCGCGGGAGGGACGCCGCGCCGGCTGACCGATCTTGCCGAGGGGGTCTCCGTCTACGACTGGCTGCCGGACAACTCGGCGGTGATCGTCATCGCTTCCGATCCCGCGGCCCCGGCGACCGCCGCCGCCCAGGAAAAGCTCCGTGGGTTCTACGGCGACGTACGCCGTCTGCCCGGCGCGCCGTTCCCGAAATCCTCGTTCTACAAAGTCGCTCTGAAGGATGGCCGGGTCGAGCGGATCGCCGATTTCCCCTTCGAGTTTTCGTGGGCGCTGAGCGTCTCCCCGGACGGCCAGTGGCTCGCCGCCATTGGCGACTCGGGGACGCAGTTGACGAAAGGGAACGAGGTTCTGGTCCTCCCCCTGGGTCCGCAGGCTGTCGCTCCCTGGCAGACCCGCAACTTCGCCTGGGAAGAGAGCCTCACCTGGGCCGGCCGGGACCTCCTGGTAAGCGCTTCGGGGGAGGAGGTGGAGGGCCGCCTCGCCGTCACCGAGAACCGCCTGCACCGTTACGAGAACGACGGCCGGCTCGCCCGGATCGCTCCGGGTCTGGAAGGCCATGTCATTCAGATCCTCGGTCTGGACGACGGCTCGCTTCTGGCGACCACGCTCGTCTCGACCCGCATCCGCGTCTACCGCGTGGAGCCCGCGGCCGGCCGCGTCCAGCTCCTGCACGAGCTCCCGGGCTGGGCCTTCAGCTTCTCCGCCTCCGGAGACGGCCGGCGGATCGCCTTCGTGGCCAGCGACAGCCGCCATTTCGCCGAGATCCACGTGGCGGACGGCCCCGGCGGGATCGCCGGCGCGCGGCCGGTGACGGATTTCAACGCCGCCTTCAACCAGGGGCCGCTACCGGAGATTGAGAAGGTCTCCTGGAGCAACGGCGAGGGGGACACGGTCGAGGGGGTTCTCTACTGGCCGCCCGGGAAGAAAGGGGAGAAGGGACTCCCTCTCGTCGTGGACGTTCACGGCGGCCCCTTCGGCACCGCCCGTCTGGAGGCGCTGGCCCTCTACGGCTCGTCCATGTCCTATCCGGCCCTGCTGGCGTCCCGGGGCTTCCTGGTGCTCAACCCCAACTACCGGGGGAGCGCCGGACGCGGCGACGAGTTCACGCGCGCCGTGCAGATGCACCGCTGCTCGCGCCCGGCCACGGATGTCATCACCGGCGCCGAAAACCTGATCGCCCGCGGCTGGGCCGACCGCAATCGGGTGGGGCTGCTCGGCTACAGCTACGGCGGCCATACCGGCAACTGCGTCATCACCCGTAGCGACCTTTTCCGGGCGGCCTGCACGGGCGCCGGGAACTGGAACGACATCACCTTCTACAGCGCTCTCCCCCGCGGTCCGGGCTGGGCCGAGGTCTTCTTCGGCGGCAAGGCTCCCTGGGAGAACCAGCAACTCTGGTGGGACGAGTCGCCCATCAGCCGCACCGCCCAGGTCAAGACGCCGCTCCTGGCCGTCTACGGCGGCGTGGACGGCGCGACGGCCTCGCAGAGCGAATCTCTGTACAACAACCTGACCCGGGTCGGCGTGCCGGTCGAAGTGCTCGTCTTTCCCGGCGAGGGCCACATCTTCCAGAAGCCTTCCCACAAGCTGACCAAGGTCCGGGCCGAGATCTCCTGGCTGGAGCACTATCTGCTCGGCAAGCCCCGGACCGAGCTTCCCTGATCCTTCTTCAGATGCGGCCCGGAATATAGAGGCCGGCTCCCCGATCGTCAAGATAAAATCGTGCTAAAGACAAGAGGATTTTTCCAAAAAGTCTTTTGCTCGGGGTAAAAGACTTTTTACCCTGGGAATTGACCTTTTGGCCCGAGGTAAAGGGCGATGCCTTCCGGAATTGACCTTTTGCCTGGAGGTAAAAACCTTTTGGTCCGACCTCGGAGGCTGTTCCCGGAGCAAAAGGGCATTACCTCCGTCCCAAAAGGCTTTTGGACGGAGCATTGACTCTATTCCGCGAGGAAAAGAGCTTTATCTGGAAGGCAAAGGTCTTTTACTACAGGAAAAGGTCGCCCATCAGCTTGTGGCCCGGTTGGACCGCGTACTTTTCCAGGTCGGTCACGCCCACCGACGCCAGCACTTCGTCGTCGATGTAGAAGTTCCCGGTGTGGCTCCGGCTGTCCCGGGTGAGGATCGCGTGGGCCGCGTCGGCCATGATCTCCGGCTTGCGGCAGCCTTCAGGCGGGATCCTGCCGCCCAGCATGGCGAGCGCGGCGGTCAGGATCACCGTGCGCGGCCAGAGGGCGTTGACCGCGATGCCGTCGGGTCTGAATTCCTCGGCCATCCCCAGCACGCACATGCTCATGCCGTACTTGGCCATGGTGTAGGCGACGTGATTCCGGAACCACTTCGGGTCCATGTTGAGCGGCGGCGAGAGAGTCAGGATGTGCGGGTTCTCCGCCTTCTTCAGGTAGGGGATGCAGGCCTGCGAGCAGAGGTAGGTGCCGCGGGCGTTGACCCCCCACATGAGGTCGAACCGCTTCATCGGCGTCTCCAGCGTGCCGGTGAGGCTGATCGCGCTGGCGTTGTTGACCAGGACGTCGATGCCGCCAAAGGTGTCGAGCGTCCTCGTCACCGCCGCCTGCACCTGCTCCTCGTCGCGGATGTCCACCTGGAGCGGAAGGGCTTTGCCGCCCGCGGCCTCGATCTCCTCGGCGGCCGTGTAGATGGTGCCCGGCAGCTTGGGATGCGGCTCGGTGGTCTTGGCCGCGATGGCGACGTTGGCGCCGTCCGCCGCGGCGCGCAGGGCGATGGCCTTGCCGATGCCGCGGCTGGCGCCGGTGATGAACAGGGTCTTGCCGCGCAGATCCGTCATGCCTTGCTCCGGGAGTACTCGGCGATGTGGGCGTAGGCCTCCTCGAGCAGCTCTTCCGGCGGCAGGAAGACGATCCGCACGTGGTTGTTGTCCTGCTGGCCGAACCCGGAGCCATGGACGAGGACGACGCCGTGCTCCAGGATCAGGTCCCGCACCAGCTCGGTGTCCTTCAGAGCGCCCAGGGAGAAGCGGGGGAAGGCGTAGAAGGCCCCTTGGGGACGCGAGCAGGACCAGCCGGGGATGGCGTTGAGCCGCTCGACCGTAAGGTCGCGCCGGCGCCGGACCTTGGCGTTGACCTCCGCCAGGTGCTCGTTCGCCCCTTCCAGGGCCGGCTTGATCGCCCACTGCCCGGGATGGTTGGCGCACAGCCGCGCCCGCACCATCCTGCCCATGGCGTCGATGACGGGCGCGAGCGCCTCCTCGGGGCCGGAGAAGATCGACCAGCCGATGCGCAGGCCCGGGCCCAGCCAGACCTTGGAGAGGCCGCAGAAGGTGGCGATGGGGAGGTCGTCCCGCAGCGCCGCCGTGGCCACGAAGGGGGCGTCGTCGTCCAGGATCATGCGGTCGTAGATCTCGTCGGAGAGGACGACGAGCTGGTGCCGCGCCGCGATCTCCAGCACCCGCTCCAGGGTGGCCCGGCCGGTCACCGAGCCGGTCGGATTGTTGGGATTGATGACCACGATGGCGCGGGTGCGGGAGTCCACCAGCCGCGCGATGTGGTCGGGGTCGGGCTGCCAGCCGGCGCTCTCGTCGAGGTTGTAGTAGAGGGCGCGGGCCCCGAGCTTGGCCAGGATGGCGGAGTAGAGCGGATATCCCGGGCTCGGCAGGAGCACGGACTCGCCGGGATCCAGCAGGGCCGTGAGCAGCAGCTCGATGGGCTCGGAGGCGCCGTGGCCGATCATTACGTCACGCACGCCCCGGATGCCCTTGCGCTCCTCGGCGTCGCGGCGGATCGCCTCCCGCGCCTCGGGGATCCCCTCGGAGGCGGAGTAGGAGGTCTTGTTGTCCCGCAGCGCCTGGACGATCGCTTCGATGACCGGCTCGGGCGTGCGGAAGTCGAACTGGCAGGGATCGCCGATGTTGAGGCTGATGATCTTCTTGCCGGCGGCCTCGGCCTGGCGGGCCAGCGAGACCACGTCGCGCACGGCGTAGGTGACTTCGTCGATGCGGCGGGCGGTGCGGATGGGCGCCACGTTCACGGCTTGAGCGGTCATAGTGCGGAAGTCCCCGGAGGCACGAGTTCATCGATCTTCGCGGCGTCCTCGTCCGTGATCCGGACCTCGAGGGCGGCGAGGCTGTCTTCGAGCTGTTCCATGGTGCGCGGGCCGATGATCACCGAGGTGACGGCCGGATGGCGGAGCGCCCAGGCGTTGGCGAAGCGGGCGAGGGGCACCCCCTTCTCCTCGGCGATGGGCAGGAGCTTCTCCACGACGTCGAGGCGGCGCTGGAACTTCGGGTTGTCGACGTCGCCGATCCACTTCTCGGCCCGCGCGCTGTCCTTGGGATTGTGGCCGCGGCGGTATTTGCCGGTGAGCCATCCCCCCTCGAGCGGGCTCCACACGATGTTGGCGATGCCGTGCTTGAGGCTCATGGGGAAGTGCTCCAGCTCCATGACGCGGCGCAGGATGCTGTAGGGCGGCTGGAGGGAGACGAAGCGCTCCCAGCCGTGCTTTTCGCTGATCCAGAGGGTCTCGACGATCTCCCAGGCCGCGAAGCGCTTCTCCCACAGGCCCGTCCCCTCGTAGTGGTTGGTGGAGAGGCCGAGGTAGCGCACCTTGCCCTGGCGGACCAGGCCGTCGAGGGTGGAGAGGGTCTCCTCGACGGGCACGGTGGGGTCGGGACGGTGGATCTGGTAGAGGTCGATGACGTCGGTGCCCAGGCGGCGGAGGCTGTTCTCGACCTGTTCCTGGATGGCCTTGCGGGAGAGGCCCCGCTGGTTGGGTCCGGGGCCGACCGGCGCCCAGACCTTGGTGGCGAGCACGGCCTCCTCGCGGCGGTCGCGGAGCGCCTTGCCGACGATGATCTCGGACTCCCCCTCGGAGTAGCCGTTGGCCGTGTCGATGAAGTTGATGCCCGCGTCCATGGCCCGGTGGATGACGCGGATGCACTCGTCGTGGTCCGTGTTGCCCCACGAGCCGAACATCATCGCGCCCAGGCAGAGCGGCGGGACCTTCAGGCCGCTGCGGCCGAGATTCCGGTATTCCACGCTTTCCTCCCCCCGTAGCTCAGTGAATCCCTCGATGCGAGGGTATCTTATCCTGAAGGGCGGGTGGCGCCGGCCCTCACTCCCCCTGCCCCCTCTCTCCCGCCTTCCTCCCCCCTCCCCGGGAGAGAGGGGGAAAGGACAGAAGGACAGCAAGGACACCAGGGACACCAGGGACAGCAAGGACGGATGAAGGCGCTGTCCTTGAAGTCCCTGGTGTCCTTGGTGTCCCTGGTGTCCTTTGGCTGACTTCTCCCTCCTCTCCCGGGGAGGGGGAGGAAGGCGGGAGAGGAGGGTCGGGGAGGTGAGGGCTCAGCTCCCCAGCGCCTGCTTCGGGGTCATGATCTGCTCGGCCGAGCGGATCTTGGGATCGAGGCGGTTCTGGAGCAGCACGTCCTCGCACTCGGCGCCGGGGAGGGGCTGGCTGAAGAGGTAGCCCTGGAACCTCTCGCAGCCGAGGCCCAGCAGCCACCGCCACTGCTCGTCGCTCTCGACCCCCTCCGCCACCACGGCGATCTCCAGGCTCAACGCCAGCGCGATCACCGCCGCCGCCACCTCTTCGCTGCCGCGGCCCCTGCCGAGGTTGTGGACGAAGGAGCGGTCCACCTTGAGGGTGTCGATAGGGAAGGTGGTCAGGTAGGAGAGGGAAGAGTAGCCGGTGCCGAAGTCGTCGATGGCGATCCGCACGCCCAGCTCCTTGAGGCCCTTGAGCACGGCGAGGGTCGCCTCGGCGTTCTGCATGGCCAGGGTCTCGGTGATCTCCAGCTCCAGGGCGGAGGGGGGCAGGCCGGTCTCCGCCAGCACGGCCTCGATGTGCTTCAGCAGGTCCGGCTGCTGGAAGGAACGCGGCGACAGGTTCACGGCCAGGTAGAGCTCCGTGGCTCCCTGCTCCCGCCAGCCCCGGATCTCCCGGCAGGCGGTGCGCAGCACCCAGAGGTCGAGGGCGTTGGCGAGGCCGGAGACCTCGGCCAGCCAGAGGAACTCCCCCGGCGGCAGCAGCCCGCGGGTGGGATGGAACCAGCGCAGCAGCGCCTCCACCCCGGCGACTCTGCGCCTGCCGGTGTCGAGCACGGGCTGGAAGAAGAGCGCCAGCTCGCCGTGCGCGTCGGCGGTCAGCGCCTTGCGCAGGTCGGCCTCCAGGGACAGGTGCTCGAGCCCCCGGGTCTCCATGGCCGGCAGGTAGAGCTGGAAGGAGTCGCGCTGGGTCTCCTTGGCCCGGACCATGGCGAGCTCGGCGCGCTTGAGCAGGATCTCGGGATCGGTGCCGTCTTCCGGGCAGCGGCTGATGCCGACGCTGGCCGTCAGGTAGATCTCCCGGCCTTGCAGGAGGAACGGGTGGCGGATGACTCCCAGCAGCTTCTCGGCGACGCGGAGGATGGCCGCTTCGCTCTCGATGCCGGGCAGCAGGATGGTGAATTCGTCCGCCGTCAGCCGGGCGATGAGGTCGGTGCCCCGGAGGTTGTGGCGCAGCCGGTCCGCCAGCGCCTTCAGCAGGTCGTCGCCGGGGCGGTTCCCCAGCGACTCGTTGACCTTCTTGAAGCGGTCGAGGTCGAGGAAGAGCACGGCCACCCGCTCCCGCCGCGTCTCGGCGCGGCCGATCGCCTCCCGCAGATGGTGGATCAGCAGGTTCCGGTTGGGCAGGTCGGTCAGGGCGTCGTGATACGCCAGGTGCTGGATCTGCTGCGAGGCGGCGAGGATCCGCTGCCGCTCGTCCTCCAGCAGCCAGATCACCAGGCCGATCCCGATCAGGGCCTGGAACAGGAAGTCGAAAGGCCCCAGGTAGGAGATGTAGGAGGTGGTCCTCGGGTCGAACATCGACGGGAAGAACATCGCCACCCCGTAGTGGAGCTGGTGGAAGCCGTAGAGGAGGAAGGCGGCGGCGACCAGACGCCATCCCATGCTCGCGGCCCTTCCCGAACGGACGCGGCTGCGCCACACGCCCCAGCTCGCGATCAGGAAAGCGATCCCCAGCAGGAGCATGCGCGGCGCCGCCCGGATCAGGAATCGGGAATACCCGGACGCCAGGAGAGAAGCCAGGACGACGGCCACGGCGACCAGCAGCAGCGCCGCCAGCGTCACCCGCTGAAGCCGCCGCGACAGCGCTTTCTCCTCGATCACCTCGTAGGTGCCGAACAGGAGCAGCGCGATCTGCCAGCAGCCGGCCCCCAGGGTCAGGATGGACATCGCCAGCCGGAGCGGCGAGGTCGCCGGCATCGACGAGAGCATGATGGCCGTCTGGCCCGCGAGCGAGACGAAGAACGCCCACCAGCTCCAGGCCCACGTCAGCAGGTACGGCCGCTGATAGAGGCGATAGAAGCCCACCAGCACCATCGCCAGGACCACGGCTCCGAGTGCCTGGGCAACGTTGCTTGTGAAAATCACAAGCGTGGTGTCCATCATGTGGAGACTATCTTATGCCATCGCGGCGATCGGAAGAACAGACTTTCATGTCCCCTGACTTGGGACAGCGGGTAGAGAAATGGCATGGGTTCCAGGAAAGTCTAGCATCCTGAAAGAAAATTGTCAGTCGCTTTATCGCAGGAACCAGTATCCGAGAGCCGCCAGGACCAGAACCAGGAGCGTCAGGCCGACATAGAGCGGCGTGTGGTTCCGCTGGGAGATGTCGCGGATCTCGGTGAAGACCCGCAGGCGCAGCTTCTCCTCCAGGCGGCCCAGGGCCGTCAGGAGGTCCGCGGCGCTGTCGTAGCGCTCTTCGGGCCGGCGGGCGATGCAGCGCAGGGCGACGACGTCGACGTCGGAGGAGAGGGACGGGACGATCTGGGTCGGCAGGGAGAGCTTCGGCCCCGGCGGCCGGCCGGTGAGCATCTCGTGGAAGATCACGCCGGCCGAGTAGATGTCCGCCCGGGCGTCCAGGGAGCCGCGGCCGTCCACGATCTCGGGAGCGAGATAGTAGAGCGCTCCCAGGCGGATCTCGCCGGTGCTCAGCGTGGCGGTCAGGTTCGCCGCCGTGGTCTCGTAGCGGGTGGCCGCGAAGTCCGCCACTTTGACGGTGGCGAAGTCCGGGGAGACGAGCACGTTCCGCGGCGTCAGGCTGCCATGGACGATCCCGTGCTGGTGGGCATGGGCGAGGCCCTGGCAGATGTCCCGCATCACCGCGAAGGCCTGGCTCAGCGAGAGGCGGTTCTGCTTCAGGATCCGGTCCAGCGAGGTCCCTTCCACCAGCTCCATGGCGAGGTAGAGGCGGTCCCCCTCCTGGCCCGTCTCCAGGAGATGCACCAGGTGGGGATGGCGGCTGACCGGCGCCACGGCCCCGAGCTCGCGGTGGAAGCGCTCGACCATCGCCGGGTCCTCGGAGAGGCGGGCGGGGAAGAGCTTGACCGCCACCGGGCGGCCCCGCGGGTCCTCGGCCTTGTACACGGCGGACTGCCCGGCTTTGCCGATCAGCTCCAGGACGCGGTAAGGACCGATTTTTTCAGGCGTTTCGGGGGGCATCGCTCTCGAAGATCATAACCGTGTTGCCGATGCCGATACGATCGAAGGGCCGCAAAGTTGCCCGTTCCGCCGGCCGGCCGTTGATCTGCGTGCCGTGCCGGCTCCCCAGGTCGGTCATCACCCAGGCGCCGTCCTCCCAGGCGAGGCGCAGGTGCTCCTTGCCCGCTTCGGGCTCGCTCAGGGCCAGCGAGCAGGTCCGGGAGCGTCCCACCGTGGCGGACCGGCCGCCGTCCAGGGCCAGGGAGAGGCCGCGCTCCGGTCCCTCGGCCACGAAGAGGCGCGCCGGGGGCGGTCCGTCCGCCGTCCCGTCCTCCTTCCGCGGGCGCGGCCGGCGGGCGATCTCCACCGTCTGGATGGGGTAGGGGATGGCGATCCCCTCGCGGCGGAACTCCTCCCAGATCCGGGCCCGCACTTCGCTGGAGATCCGGGGCGCCGCCGCCATGTCCTCCACCCAGATCCGCAGCTCATAGGTGATGGAGCTGGCGTCGAAGGAGAGGACGTAGACCTCCGGGGGCGGCGTCTCCAGCACGCCCTGGCCCCCGGCGGCGCACTCCAGCAGCGCCCGCCTCACCCGGTAGGGCGGCTCGTCGTAGTGGGCCGGCACCTTGATCCGCTCCAGGTGGACGGGATGGGGGTAGTAGTAGTTCAGCACCCGCTCGTCGGCCAGCTTGCTGTTGGGGATGACGATGTTGTCGTTCTCCCGCGTCCGCAGGTGGGTGGTGCGCCAGGTGATGGCCACCACCCGGCCTTCCTGCTCCCCGACCCTCACCCAGTCGTTGAGGCGGAACGGCTTCTCGACGCTGATGACCAGGCCGGCGAAGAAGTTGCCCAGGATCGGCTGCAGCGCCAGGCCGAGCACCAGGGAGGTGACGGCGCTGGTGGCGATCAGCGGGGCGACGTCGAGCTTGGGGAAGCTGAACCGCAGGGTGACGAAGGCGGTGACCATGTAGATCAGCACCATGGCCACGGCCGGCAGCAGCGGCGGCACCTGGACCCCCTTGCGGGCCGTCAGATGGACGTCGAAGAGATAGATGGCGGCCAGCCGGAAGACGGTGATGAGGCCGAGGAACAGCCAGGCCCAGTTCAGGGCGCGGGCCACCCCGGCCGGCTGGTAGCCCGGCTGGAGCAGGCTGAAGACCTCCAGCGTCGCCACGGCGGCGGCGACGTAGAGGGGGAAGGCGAGCTGCCGCACCCAGAAGAACCGCTTCTGGAGAGCGGTGATCACCACGATCAGGAGCGACAGCAGGCCGACGCTGCCCAGCAGGGCCAAGGTCATGCGCAAGGGCGTTACCTCCGAGGAATCAGGGGAGATTCTAGTGCGGATAGAATCCGCCGGTCGTCAACCTACAAGGAGATCCCGATCATGCAGAGATTCCACCGTATCGCCGCCGCCCTTTCCCTGGCTTGCGCGATCCTCGCCGGGCCCGCCGCCGCCCAGGAGAAGAAGGAAGAGACGAAGGCCGCCGCCGCGGACGTCAAGGCGTCGATCCTGTTCCAGATCAAGGCCGCCGAGGACAAGCTGGTGCAGTTGGCCGAGGCCACCCCGGCCGACAAGTTCGGCTGGCGTCCGGCCGAGGGCGTCCGCTCGATCGGCGAGGTCTACGCCCACGTGGCCGGCGGCAACTACTTCCTGCCCACCTTCTGGGGCGCCAAGGTCCCGGAGGGCGTCGATCCCCGGAGCTTCGAGAAGAACGGGAACGACAAGGCGGCGACGATCGCCGCCATGAAGAAGTCCTTCGACTACGTGCGGGAGCAGATCAACGCCCTGTCCGCGGCCGACCTGGACCGGGCGATCAAGATCTTCGGCAACGACGCCCATGTCATCGACGCCGCGATGATCCTGGCCAGCCACGGCCACGAGCATCTCGGCCAGGCGATCGCCTACGCCCGGTCGAACAAGATCACCCCGCCCTGGAGCCAGCGGGGCGGCGAGTAGAAGGAAGGGGAACACGGACAAACACGGACCAGCAAGGACGACCAAGGACCTCTCTAAGCTGTCCGTGGGCTGTCCGTGTTGGTCCTTGTCGGTCTGTGTTGCTTCTCCCTCTCCCCTACCCCAGCCGCTCGCGGTAAACGCGGTCCATCGCCTGGCGCAGGGCCTCCATGCGGCCCAGCTTGTCGATGTCGTTGCCCTTGACCTCGATGGGCCAGTCGAACTCCACGTTGTCGATCACCGTGGCGCGCCAGACCTTCTTCTTGGCGTCCCAGGAGCCCCGGGGATCGCCGATCAGGTCCCAGCCGGTGGGCAGGAAGCTGCGGATCTCCGACTCCGTGTATTGGAGAGGTGCGGTATTGGATTTCATGGCGGCGGCATTCTATCAACTCGGGCCGGGAGAGAAATCCCCCCTTCCTTGACCCCCTCCGGGGGCGTTGTTAGCATCCCGGCCATGAAAATCGAGCTCACCGACGAGCAGAAGCTGCTCCAGGAAACCGTCCGGAGATTCGCCGAGGAGGTCGCCAGGCCGCGCGCCAAGGAGATCGACGAGACCGGCGAGTTCCCCCGTTCCTTCTTCGACCAGGCCGGCGAGCTGGGCCTCGCCGGCGTCAGCGTGCCCGAGGAGTACGGCGGCGCCGGCATGGACACCGTCTCCTATTGCCTCGTCATCGAGGAGATCAGCCGGGTCTGCGCCACCTCGGGCGTCATCCTCTCGGTCAACAACTCCCTGGTCTGCGATCCGCTGCTGAAGTTCGGCAACGAGGAGCAGAAGCGGGAGTTCCTCACCCCCCTGGCCGCGGGCAGGAAGCTCGGCTGCTTCGCCCTCACCGAGCCGGGCGCCGGCAGCGACCCGGCCGGCCTGCTCACCACCGCCCGCCGCGACGGCGACGACTACGTCCTCAACGGCAACAAGATCTTCATCACCAACGGCACCGACGCCGACGTCGCCCTGGTCTTCGCCAACGTCGACCTTTCGAAGAAGCACAAGGGGATCACCTGCTTCATCGTCCCCGCCGACACCCCGGGCTACAGCCACGGCACGCATGAGTTCAAGCTGGGCGTGAACGCCTCGGGCACCACCGAGCTGGCCTTCGCGGACATGCGGATCCCGGTCCGCTGGCGTCTGGGCGAGGAGGGGGAGGGCTTCAAGATCGCCATGGCCACCCTCGACGGCGGCCGCATCGGCATCGCCGCCCAGGCCGTGGGCATCGCCCAGGGCGCCTTCGAGGAAGCCCTGGCCTACTCGCAGCAGCGCGAGCAGTTCAACCAGCGGCTCGCGGACTTCCAGGCCATCCAGTTCTACCTGGCCGACATGGCGACCGAGATCGACGCCGCCCGTCTCCTCACCTGGAAGGCGGCGTGGGCCAAGGAGAACCAGAAGCGCTACAGCCTGGAGGCCTCGCAGGCCAAGCTGTTCGCCTCCGAGATGGCGCAGCGCGTCACCAACAAGGCGTTGCAGATCCACGGCGGCTACGGCTACACCAAGGAATACAACGTCGAGCGCTACTTCCGCGACGCCCGCATCACCGAGATCTACGAGGGCACCAGCGAGATCCAGAAGATGGTGATCGCCGACTGGGTGCTCAACAAGGCCTGAGGAGGAGCGCCATGGCTGTGCTCGCCGAGCCCACCGAGCCCGATATCGCCGCCGCCGGCGTCGACTTCTCGTTCAACGAGGACCAGGATCTCCTGCGCGACGAGGTCCGCCGCTTCGCCGAAGGGCGTATCCGGCCCGGTCTGGCCGAGCGGGACCGCAACCACACCTTCCCGGTGGACATCTTCCGCGAGATGGGGGAGATGGGCCTGCTCGGCATGCTGGTGCCCGAGGAGTACGGCGGCGCCGGCACCGACACCCTCTCGTACCTGCTCGCCATGGAGGAGATCTCCCGCGTCGATCCGGCGGTGGCGGTGACCATGAGCGTCACCAACTCGGTCTGCTGCTGGCCGATCGTCCGCTTCGGGAGCGAGACGCTGAAGCGGAAAGTCCTGCCGTCGCTGGCTGCGGGGGAGACCCTGGGCGGCTTCGGCCTGACCGAGCCCGGCGCCGGCAGCGATCCCTCCGGCATGCGCACCACGGCCCGGCGCGACGGCGACTTCTGGGTCCTCAACGGCGAGAAGGCCTGGATCACCAACGCCGGTTACGCCGGCTGGTTCGTGGTGGTGGCGCGGACCAACCCGGAAGCGGGGAAGCGGGGCCTGTCGGCCATCGTCGTGCCGGCGGACGCGCCGGGCTTCTCGGTCGGCCAGCCCGAGGAGAAGCTGGGCCTCAAATCCTCCCGCACGGCGCAGATCTACTTCTCGGACTGCCGCGTGCCGGCCGAGAACCTGCTGGGAGAGGAGGGGCAGGGCCTGAAGATCGCCCTCGCCACCCTCGACCACTCCCGCCTCGGCATCGCGGCCCAAGCGGTGGGCATCCACCAGCGGGCCCTGGAGCTGGCGGTCGCCTACGCCAAGGATCGCGTCCAGTTCGGAGTCCCCATCGCGCAGCACCAGGCCATCCAGTTCAAGATCGCTCAGATCGCCACCGAGCTGGCCGCCGCCCGGGCGCTGACGCACTACGCCGCCACCCGGGAGCACGCCTCCGACGCCGGCCGCCTGGCCGCCCAGGCCAAGGTCTACGCCTCCGAAGCCGCCAACCGCGCCTGCCAGGAGAGCCTCCAGCTCCACGGCGGCAACGGCTTCCACGAAGACTACGAGATCTCCCGCCTCTATCGGGACGTACGGGTCACCACCATCTACGAAGGCACCAGCGAGATGCAGCGGCTGGTGATCGCGCGGAGCTTGCTCCAGAAGTAGCCCGCGGCCGGCCGCCTTGGTTAGCACGAAATTTGCAAATTCAAATACTTGTGTGCGGCCGAGCTGCTCCGGATACCTCGCGAGCTCAACATCCAGGAGGTACATCATGAGAAAAGCTCTGCTACTGACGTTCGCTTTCGCCCTCGTCCTGCTTGCGCCAGGACTCACGCCGTCGACCGAGGCGCAACCCCCCGCCGGCACCTGTTGCGCCGTGCGGTTCGCCCAGTGCGCCGCCGGCTGTCAATGTGGCGTCTTCGAGTTCAACTGCACCCTCGACTTCCCGGGCTGCAGCTCGAACTGCGTCTGCAACATCTGCCCCTAGCCTGAGCCGGGGCACGGCCGCACGCCGCTCGTCCTCGTCCTTGTCCTCCTCTAAGAGCCGCTGTGCACGTGGCTTGCATTGCTCAATCACCGGAGATGTGCGGCCGGTTTCATTCTGATATGCACTGGACAACAGGAGGTCTTCTCATGAATAAAATCTTCCGGGTTTGCTTCTGTATCCTTGCGCTCGTCGTCTTCCCTTCGCTCGCGGTCGCGGACGCCGTGGCCGACGCCAGGTACAACATCTGCTGCCAGAACGCCAACGCTGGCTGCCAGGTGAGTTGTGCCGGCAACGTGCGCAGCTTCTCCTGCGCTCGGGACTACAGCAGCGGCTGTAGCTCTTCCTGTAGCTGCTTCTAAGCAGGAGCTGGTCCTCACTGCCGGCCGCACACCCGCAGCGTGACGGGCGGGGCCTACGCTCCGCCCGGTCCCCGTTCCTGGCCTTCTTCATTTGGCGTGTTAAGCTAACCGCAGCTTTCCGCCGAATCCGATGCAGATTTCCGTCGCCGTTCTCCTGATCGCCCTGGCCTTTGCCCTGGGATGGCTCATCGCCTGGCTGCTCGGGAAGGCCGAGGTCGCGCGGCTCCAGACCATCATCGAGAAGGAACGCCAGGCCGCCGCCGAGAAGCTGCGGATGCTCAACGAGGCGCAGGTCCGTCTCGCCGACTCCTTCAGAGCCCTCTCCGCCGAGGCGCTCCAGAACAACAATACGAGCTTCCTCCACCTCGCCAAGGCCACCCTGGAGAAGTTCCAGGAGATGGCTCTGGGCGACCTCGACAAGCGCCAGCAGGCGATCGGCCAACTGGTGCTCCCGCTCAAGGAATCGCTCCAGAGGGTGGACGACAAGATCCGCGAGATGGAGACCACCCGCGTCGCGGCCTACACCAGCCTCTCGGACCACCTGAAGAATCTCGCCGCAGCCCAGACCAGCCTCGAGCGCGAGACCTCCAAGCTCGCGGGCGCCCTGCGCGCCTCCTCGGTGCGGGGCCGGTGGGGAGAAATCCAGCTTCAGCGCGTGGTCGAGATGGCCGGCATGGTCGCCTACTGCGACTTCGCCGTCCAGGCTTCGGTGGAGACCGAGGACGGCCGCCAGCGCCCCGACCTGGTCGTCCGCCTGCCCAACGCCAAGAACATCGTCATCGACGCCAAGGCCCCTCTGGACGCCTACCTGGACGCGATCGACGCTCTGGACGAGGAGAGCCGCAAGAACAAGCTTCGCGATCACGCCCGGCAGATCCGCAATCACCTGACGCGGCTGTCCATGAAAAGCTACTGGGCCCAGTTCGAGCCGGCGCCGGAGTTCGTCGTCCTCTTCCTGCCGGGGGAGACCTTCTTCGGCGCGGCCCTGGAGCAGGACCCCAGCCTCATCGAGTACGGAGTGGAGCAGCGGGTGATCGTGGCGACCCCCACGACCCTGATCGCCTTGCTGCGGGCGGTGGCCTACGGCTGGCGTCAGGCGCAGGTGGAGGAGAACGCCAAGCAGATCAGCGAGTTGGGGAAGTCCCTCCACGAGCGGATCCGCGCTTTCACCGGCCATCTCGCCGCCCTCGGCAAGAACCTCGGCCAGAGCGTGGATTTCTACAACAAGGCTGTGGGCTCTCTGGAGATGCGCGTCCTCCCCGCCGCCCGCCGCTTCCAGGAGCTGGGAGCGGCCGGCGGCGACGAGATCGAGACCCTGGATGTGGTGGACAAGATCGCCCGCGGCGTGGAGGGGGAGGAGCCGGAGCCGCTGGTCGAGACGCCGGCTTCCCAGGTGTCCTAGATGAACACCTCCACCTTCCCCTTCGTCCGCAGATCGCGCACCCGCGCCGCGACGACCTGCTGGCTCTGCTGATTCTTCAGCATGGCCTGCAGGCGTTCCTTCACCTGCTCGTAGGGGATGGTGGACGCCTGCTGGCGCTCCAGGAACTGGATGATGTGGTACCCGAAGGGGGACTCCACCACCGGGCTCAGATCGTTCGGCTTCTGAAGCGCGAAGGCGGCGGCCTCGAAGGTCGGCACCATCTGTCCGCGCGCGAACGGGGGGAGATCGCCGCCGCGCGGCTTCGAGCCGGGGTCGTCCGAATTCTCCTGGGCCAGCTTGGCGAAGTCCTCGCCGCCCTTGATCCGCTGGAGGAGGTCCTCGGCTTTCTTGCGGGCGTTCTCCTTGTCGGCGGCCGGGGCGTCCGCCTTGGCGCCGATCAGGATGTGGCGCACATGGACCCTCTCCGGCTGGGAGATCTGGGCCTTGTTCTTCTCATAGAACTCCCGGGTGGCCTGATCGGAGACGTTGACGTTCTGGACCAGCTTGGTCCGGACGTACTTCTGGACCGCGAGCTGCTCCCGCGCCTGCGCGCGCAGCGCGTCCTCGGTCATGCCGGACTTGGCCAGAGCCTGCTTGTAGGCCTCTTCATTGGGGAAGCTCTGCTTGCGGGAGCTGATGAACTGCTGCACCTCCAGCTCGGTGGCCTTCACGCCCTGGGCCTTGGCGTCCTGGGTGAGCAGGGAGATGGCGATGAGCTCGTTCAGCACCTGGCGGTAGAAGTTGGCCGAGGGATTGATCTGTCGCCCCTGCCGAGCCTCCTGGATCTGCACGAGCTGAGCGCCCGCGAGCAGCTCCTTCTTGTGGATCTCCTGGCCGTTCACCTTGGCCACCACCTCCGGCATCTTCTCCGGGGAGAGCGGCTGCTGAGCGGCCTCCTGCAGGATCTCGGGAGGCACGCCCGGAGGGGCGGTCGTCCCGGCGCCGGGAGCGGCCGGTGTGGCGGCCTGGCCCGGCTGGGCGGGAGCGGAGGTGGAGGTCTCCGTCTCGGCGGGAGGGGTTTCCGTATCGGACTTCTTGCACGCGGTCAGACCGGCGAGCAGGAGGACGAGCCCCAACGGAAGGAGCGTCAAGCGGCGTGAAATCTTCTGGAACATGGTTTTTTGACCTCGGGTGGGCGGGTTTCCTTCGCGGTGGGACCGCCGATTTGAGCACGGCAGTCTAGCAGACAGGGCGGTCGCGGTTCATCGTCCGGGCCAACCGGAAGAGCGCCGCCGCGTCCACGGCCGCCCGCGTGGCGAAGACCAGGGCCGCCCCGGTGATCCCCCACAGGTGGATCGCTCCCGCCATCAACAGGCCGAAGACCGGCAGCTCGATCAGGCGCAGCCGTGCCGTCAGGTCAGGCCGGCCCGCGGCCTGGAGCATGGACGAGGGGACGCTGCCCAGGGCGGAGAAAAGGATGCCCGCGGCGAGCCAGCGCAGGACCGGCGTGCCGGCCGCCGCGAAGCCGCCGCCGAGCCAGACCTCCAGGATCGGCCGGGCTCCCAGGACCGCCACCGCCACGGGGGGGCCGGCCAGCAGGAGCACCATCCGTAAGGCGCGGGCCGCCACCTGCTCGGCCCGGCGCCAGTCCCCGCGCCCGATCTCCATCGACAGCACGGGAAAGACCGCGGCCACGACGCTGGTCGGCAGCACCCAGAGGCGGAAGACCATCTCGTAGGGCACGGAGAACCACGCCACCGCCGTCAGCGAGAGCAGCGAGCCGATCAGGAAGCGGTCGATCAGGACCAGCAGCGGAGGGACGGAATTGGCGGCGGTCACCCAGCCCCCGAAGCGCGCCAGCTCGGACAGGACGGAGCGCTCCGGGCGCCGCCGGCCAGCCATGGCGGGAAAGGCCCGCCGGCAGAGAAGGTAATGGACGGCCGTCACGATCCCCCGGAAGAGCACGAGCAGGCCCACCAGGGCCGGCAGCCCCCAGCCCAGGTGGACCCCCAGCCAGGGAAGGGCGAAGGTCGCGGCGCCGGCGGGAGCCCGGACCAGGTTGATGAGGTCGAAGCGCCGCAAGGCCTCCAGGAGGCTGCGCAGGCATCCCGTGACCAGGGTGAGCGGGAAGGAGAGCGCGAGAATCAGGAAAGTCCGCCGCGTCTCGTCCGCGATCGGTCCCCGCAGATGGAGCGCGCGCTCGACCACCCACGGGGCGGCCAGGGCGAAGACGGCCGCCGCGAGGGCGCCGAGGACGGCCTGGAGGAAGACGGCGTTCCAGACGATGGCCGGCAGGCGGTCGGGCTCGCCCCGGCCCAGCGCCGCGGAGGAGAGCCGGGTGACCGCCCGGCCCAGGGCGACGTCGAGGACGCTGAACGAGCCGAGGACGGTCCAGGCCAGGGCGAGGATCCCGAAGCGCTCGGTCCCCAGCCCGGTGATCAGGGCCGGCACCGCGAAGACGGCGACCGCGAGCGGGAGCGTCTGGCCCAGCAGGTTGAGGAGCGTGTCCCGCCCGATCCCCGGACGCAGGCCCGCGGCGAGCGCCTTCAAGCCCGCCGGCCCGGGACGAGGTGGCGGGCGTAGGCCATGGCCTCGCCGGCCAGCGACGCCCCGTGTCCGACCACCACCAGGGGAAGGGTCGCGAGATACCGGCCCGTCTGACCGGCCTGCCAGGAGTGGAGGCCGACGAGCGCCAGGATGCGCGCCAGGCGCACCGGCAGCACGGTGACCGCCAGGTACTTCAGGGAGGCTCCCCGGTGGCCGGCCAGCCAGCCGACCCGGAGGTCGCCGAACATCTTCCCCCGCGTGTAGCGCTCCCGGAGGTAGTCCTTGACCTGCTGGATGTGATGATGCTCGACCACGGCCCGGGGCTCGAACCAGAGCCGCCGGCCGTTCTGGTGGAGGCTGCGGGAGAGGGTCACGTCCCCGAGCATCTCCGCGCCGGGCAGTCCCCCGGCCTCCTCGAATTGTTGCCGCGAGAGCAGCATGTTGGCCGTCGGGCTCATGTCCACCGGGCGGGGCGCGCCTCCCGGGAGCCACTTGCTGAACTTGCAGAGGTGGATGCCCTGGTCCACCCAGCGCCCGCCGTGGCAGGCCAGGGAACCGACGATGACCTCGCCCGTGGAGCGGTGGGCCTCCAGCAGCCTCGCCAGCCACTCGGGGTGGGCGTAGATGTCGGGATCGGTGAAGACCAGGAGATCCCCCCTGGAGAGCTCGACGCCGCGGTTCCGCGCCGCGTGGGGCAGGAGCCGGCGGGGGCTGCGCTCGAAGCGGACCCACGGGAAGCGCTCGGGAACCAAGCGCTCCGTCGTCCCATCGGGCCCGCTGTCGACGACGATGGTTTCGAAATCCTGGAACGTCTGACGGGAGAGGGCTTCGAGGCACCTCTCGATGGTGTCGTGGGAGTTGTAGGCCGGGATGATGACTGAAAGCGCCGGCCGGGGTTGATCGGGCTCTGTGGACATGGGGCTTGATCCCTAAGTTTTCACGACCGGTTCCTGGTGCCGCCGGTGCTCGTTCATCTCGAAGCGGGAGAACCGGGCCTCGGCGTCGCCCGTCCCGAAGAGGAGTCCGAGGGAGTGGCCCGCGGCGCTGGCGAGTTGCACGACGAACAGCAAGGGGGCGCCCGCGATCACCCGGGCCAGCCTCTCCGGCCGCCGCCGGACCGCGTACTGGAGCAGCCGGGTCACGGTGTAGAAGGGGAAGACGGGCATGGCGGCGGCGTAGAACAGCCGTCTGCCCAGGGACCATCCGAAAGCCTTGGCGCGCGCCGGTCCATAGCAGCGGTTGAAGAGGAACCGTCCGCGAAAGGCGCTGCCGAGCGAGCTCTCGTTGATGTGGGAGAACTTCGCCGCCGGCTCCAGCAGGAGGCGGTGGCCGTCGCGCCGCAGCCGGCTGTGCAGGACGATCTCGGCCCGGAGCAGCTCTTCGAGCTCGTCGCCATAGGCCAGCAGGAGATCGCGCTTGAAGGACGAATTGTGGCCGGGCAGCATCTCGAACTCGGCCCGCGGCGCGGGAGGCAGCCACCAGAGATAGTTGAGCATCTGGAGCGTCCGGCTGAGGGCCACCTCCGGATTGCCGTTGTGCACCTCGGCCCCCACGCCGGCCCAGGGCCCCCGATGCGCCTCGATCAGAGCCCGTGCCCATCCCGGATGCGTGCGGCAGTGCTCCTCCAGGAACACCACGACGGGCGCCGAAGCCAGGCGGATCGCCCGCGCCTTGGCGTTGGAGAACAGGGTGTCCGGCGGCATCTTGAAGACCCGCACCGCCGGATGGTCGCTCCCCTGGACCGGCGGCGGATCGCCCTCACCGAGGTCGAAAAGGAGGATCTCCAGGCGGTCGACGACGTCCTGGGAGAGCACGGAGGCCAGAGCGGGGACGACGCGGTCCCGCCGCTCGCCTACGACGAGAATCACCGAGAGCTCGGGTTGCATGACTGGAGGAGGGAGTTTAGCAGAGGGCGGTCAGCCAGTAGGAGCCAGAATCTTCAGGAGGCGGGCTGTCGTGTAGCAGACCACTCCAGTCTCGGCCAGATCAGAGTCGTTGGACCAGAGAGGTAATGAGAGAGCGCGAGCCAGTGCCAGGGGATGGGCGTCCTCTGGATCAAGGGACGCTAGATCCCGTTCGGCAGCTTCGAAGTAATCTTTATAGCTTTCATAATCGTGGACATGGAGGGGCAGGAGATCCCATTGAAGTTGGAGCACGTCGAGAGAGATGCCGTACTTTATGGAGAGCCTGGGAAGATACTCCTCTACCTCCCCAGCATTGAACAGGGTCGTATGAACAGGAACCCTGAATTCTGAGAAGACCCGCGAGGCCGCCTTCCCAAGGGCGGCAGACAAGAGAACGTTTGCGTCAGCGACGATGCCGGCGGAAATCATCGAAGTCTTCGAGAACCTCCTCTTCCGCAACTCCCTTCGCCTCGAGAACTTCGGCGATATACCGCCCGACCACAGACACCAGATTGCGCCGCAGATCGTCCGTAATCTGGTCAGGATCTCCGAGAGGCACGTAAAGCCCCGAAACCTTTCCTCCGTGGGTGATCAGGACAGGGCCATCTCCCTCCAGTCGAGGAAAGGCGTCAGCTTCGAGTTTTCGCATCCCGGCGACCTTCATTTCGTTCTCCAGGATCAGTATGGAGCTTGCTGGGATAACTCGTCAACCTGGGCTCGGCTGTAGCGCGGCTCCTCGGGAATTTCCCCCATAGTCTATACTTTGTGACCTCTGAGCCGTGGCGACGCGGCAGTCCCGTATTGCGCGAAAGGAGCCCCGAGGATGGCTGTCAAGGACCAGGAACCGACGATTCTGACCGAGGCGAAGGCCGCCGATACGGTCTACAAAGAGGACAGCCTCGAGACCATGGGCGAGGCCCGGCAGCGCTGGGAGGCCGCCAAGGCGAAGTCGGAATCCCAGGTCCCGTTCTGGAAGAAGGACTTCACGACCGTCTCCGGCATGGAGATCCCCCACCTGGTCACCCCCGAGCAGGTAGCGGACATCGACCCGAACCGCGACATCGGCGTCCCCGGCGAGTACCCCTACACCCGGGGCGTCCATCCCACGGGCTACCGCGGCAAGCTCTGGACCATGCGCCAGTTCGCCGGCTTCGGCACGGCGGCGGACACCAACCAGCGCTTCAAGTACCTCCTCTCCCAGGGCCAGACCGGCCTTTCCGTCGCCTTCCATCTGCCCACCCTCTACGGCTACGACTCCGACCACTACATGTCCAAGGGCGAGGTCGGCAAGTGCGGCGTGACCGTGGACACCCTGGCGGACATGGAGGTCCTCTTCGACGGCATCCCCCTCGGCGAGGTCACGACGTCGATGACCATCAACTCGACGGCGCCGATCCTCTTCGCCATGTACCTGGCGGTGGCCGAGAAGCAGGGGGTGGACATCAAGAAGCAGGTCTCGGGCACGCTCCAGAACGACATCCTCAAGGAGTACATCGCCCAGAAGGAGTACATCTACCCGCCACGGCCGTCCATGCGGCTGATCACCGATCAGTTCGCCTTCGCCGCCCAGCACGTGCCGCGCTGGAACACGATCTCCATCTCCGGCTACCACATCCGCGAAGCCGGCTCGACCGCCCTGCAGGAGCTGGCGTTCACCCTGCGCGACGGCATGGAGTACGTGCAGTACGGCATCGACGCGGGCCTGGACGTCGACGAGTTCGCGCCCCGGCTCTCCTTCTTCTTCAACAGCCACAACGACTTTTTCGAGGAGATCGCCAAGTTCCGGGCCGCCCGGCAGATCTGGGCCACGGTCATGCGGGAGCGCTACGGCGCCAAGAATCCCCGCTCCTGGATGCTGCGCTTCCACACCCAGACGGCCGGCTGCTCGCTGACCGCCCAGCAGCCGTACAACAACGTGGTGCGCACCACGATCCAGGCGCTGGCGGCGGTGCTCGGCGGCACCCAGTCGCTGCACACCAACTCGCTGGACGAGACGCTGGCCCTGCCGACCGAGGAGAACGCCCGCATCGCCCTGCGGACGCAGCAGATCCTGGCCCACGAGTCCGGGGTCATCAACACGGTGGATCCCCTCGGCGGCAGCTACTTCGTCGAGGAGATGACCCGCCGGATGGTGGACGGTGCCTTCGACTACTTCCGGCGGATCGACGACTTCGGCGGCATGGTGGAGGCCATCGAGGCCGGCTTCCCGCAGCGCGAGATCATGGACGCCGCCTTCGCCTATCAGCGGGCCTTCGAGGAGAAAGAGAAGCTCATCGTCGGCGTCAACGCCTACCAGCTCGAGAACGAGCCGCCGATCGAGATCCTCTACATCGGGGACGACCTTGCCGAGAAGCAGGTCGCCTTCATCGACGAGGTCAAGAGCCGCCGCGACGCGGGCGAGGTCGGGCGCACCCTGGACGCCCTGCGCAAGGGCGCGGCCGGAGACGAGAACACCATGCCCCTGATCCTCGACTGCGTGAAGGCCTACTGCACGGTCGGCGAGATCAGCGACGCCCTGCGGGACGTCTACGGCACCTACGAGGAGCCGGCGGTTTTCTAGCCCGGGTCAGGAGATCCCATGGGCCTTCTGCCGCAGACCCGCCAGCTCCTGCTCTACACCCTCTGGGCGGACCGCCTCTTCCTCGACGCGGTCCGGGACGTGCCGCCCGAGGCCCTCGCCCGGGACGCGGGCGTCAGCTTCGGCTCGGCGCTGGGGACGCTTTCCCACATCCTGAGCTCGCAGCGGCGCTGGCTGGCGCGGTTCGTGGGGCAGAGCGAGCCCGCGCCGGTGGCCTTCTCCGACCTCGACGGTCTCGCGGCAGCCTGGGCCGAGACGTCCGCGGAACTGGAAGCCTTCCTCGCCGCCTTGACCGAGGAGCAGCTCGCGGCCGAGGTCACCTGGACGCCCGGGCCCGGCTCCGAGATCGTCACCCGTCCGCTCTGGCAGCCGGTCCACCACATGGTGAACCACTCGACGTACCACCGCGGCCAGGTGGCGTCCCTGCTGCGGCAGCTCGGGTATCAGCCTCCGAAGACGGATCTCATCTACTTCTTCCTGAAGTAGGTTGCTGGGGCGGTCTGCCCTTCGAGCCCTCACCTCCCCGGCCCTCCTCTCCCGACCCCTCCCGCCCTCCCTCACCGGGAGAGGAGGGAGAACTGCAAAGGACGGCCATACTCTGCTTTTCTCCCCTCTCCCGGTGAGGGAGGGCGGGAGGGGTCGGGAGAGGGGCCGGGGGTGAGGGTTCGGGAAGCCCCTCTGCTACAATCCCGCCCCATGAATGACAGACGGATTCGCATCCTGATCGCCAAGCCGGGCCTGGACGGGCACGACCGTGGCGCGAAGGTGGTGGCGCGCGCGTTGCGCGACGCCGGATACGAGGTGATCTACACCGGCCTGCGGCAGACGCCCGAGCAGATCGCGGCCGCGGCGGTGCAGGAGGACGTGGACGCGGTGGGGCTGTCGATCCTCTCGGGCGCCCATAACGTCCTGCTCCCCGAAATTACCCGCCTGCTCAAGGAGCAGGGAGCGGAAGACATCCTGGTCTTCGCCGGGGGGATCATCCCGGAACAGGACATCCAGGGACTGAAGACCGCCGGCGTCGACGAGATCTTCCTGCCTGGCACTTCGACGAAGTCCATCGTCGACTATCTGCAGAACCGGTTCGCCGCCGCCCCGGCCGCCTCCTAAGTTCCTCCGGAAGCTAGGTTTGACGGCCCGTGCGCGGGGTGTTACGTTAGGGAGACCCTGACGGAGGGATTCATGAAGAGAAGGATTCTGCTGGCGGACGACAGCGTCACCATCCAGAAAGTCATCGAGCTGACGTTCATGGACGAGGACTACGAGGTCCGCGCCGTCAGCAACGGCGACGAGGCGCTGGCGCTGTTGAACGAGATCAACCCGGACTTCGTCATCGCCGACGTGCATATGCCCGGAGCCAACGGATACGAGGTCTGCCGGCGGTCCAAGCAGACGCGTCCGGACATCCCCGTGCTCCTCCTCGTGGGCACCTTCGAGCCGTTCGACGAGGGCCAGGCCCGCTCGTCCGGCGCCGATTCCCACCTGAAGAAGCCGTTCGACTCGCAGGAGCTGCTGCAGCGGGTCGAGGAGCTGCTGGCGTCGCGGCCAGGGGCTGCCGCTCCCGCGCCCGCCGCCTTCGCGGCTCCGGCTCCCGCTCCGGCGGAGCCGGACTGGGGCTTCCAGGCTCCGGCCGCCGCCCCGGAATGGCCGCCCGCGCCTCCGCCCGAGCCCGTCATGGACTGGGCGGCGCCGGCGCAGCCTCCGGCCCAGGACTGGAATGCCTTGCCGACCCAGGATTGGGGCATTCCTGCCGCGCCGGAGTTGCCGCTGGCCGGGGCCGGGACGAGCGCCGCGATTCCCCCGGAGCCGTCCTGGGGAAGCTTCGATCTGGAGGCGGAGCCCGAGCCGCCGCCGGTCTTCGCGGCCCCCGCCGCCCCCGAGCCGTTCGATCGCGAGGTCTCCTTCAACCTGGAGCCCGATCCCACGTATACGGTGGAAGAAGAGCAGGTCTTCACCATCGAGGAGGACACGCCGTCCTTCGCCGTCAGGGACGAGGTCTTCGGGGCACCCAGCGAGCTGTCGTTGGACGAGCTGCCGCCGCAGGACCGTTATGTGGCAGAACCCGTGGCGGATGAGCCCGCGCCCGTGGCGCCGGCCGCCGCGGGCTTCAACTGGTCGCCGGAGCCCGAGCCGTTGCGCTTCGAGGAGCCGAACCCGGCGCCGCCGCCGGTCTGGAACGCTCCCGTGGAGGAGGCCCCGCGCTGGTCTCCGCCCGAGCCCGAACGCGAGCCGGAACCGGCGGCTCCGGCCGCCTTCGCCGCGCCCGCCCCGGCGCCGCCTCCTGAGCCCGTGTTCGCGGCCCCGGTCGCGGCGGCGGCTCCGGCCGCGGCGGCGAACGGCAACGGGCGTTTGAGCGACGAGGACGTGGACCGCATCGCCCGGCGCGTCGTCGAGCTGCTGGGCGACAAGACCGTCCGGGACGTGGCCTGGGAGGTCGTCCCGGACATGGCGGAAGTGATCATCCGCGACCGGCTGCGCGAGCTGGAAGCCCAGGTCGAGTAGCGCCCGCCTTCGGCCGGTCCGGAGGCGAACGGGGAGCGGTGCTACCACCGCTCCCTTCTGTTTAGGGATGAAAATGAGGTTGGACCCGGATGGGGATCAGATGGAGGTGGGGCCGTGAGCGGCACGAGCACCGAGGCAGCGACCAGCACTGAGATGGACAAGCGCTTCGACCCGCAGAGCTACGAGCAGGCGTGGCAGCGGCGGTGGGCGGAGAAGGGGTATTTCAAGGCCGAGGCGCCCTCGGACAAGCCCTCGTACTGCATCCCCATCCCGCCCCCCAACGTCACGGGCAAGCTCCACGTCGGCCACGCCCTCCAGTCCACGCTCCAGGACCTCCTGACCCGCTGGCGGCGGATGCAGGGCTACAACGCCCTCTGGCTCCCCGGCACCGACCACGCCGGCATCGCCACCCAGCTCATGGTGGAGCGCCACCTCGTCACCGAAGGCACCAGCCGGCAGCAGATGGGACGCGAGAAGTTCCTGGCCCGGATGTGGGAGTGGAAGGAGCAGTACCACGGCAACATCCGCGAGCAGCTCGACCTGCTGGGCGCCTCCTGCGACTGGACCCGCGAGCGGTTCACCCTCGACGCCGGCCTCTCCCGCGCCGTGCGCGAGGCCTTCGTCCGCCTCTATGAGGAAGGGCTGATCACCCGCGGCGAGTACATGGTGAACTGGTCGCCCGTGCTCGGCACCGCCGTCTCCGACCTGGAGGTGGAGACCAAGACCGTCCAGGGCAAGCTCTACCACATCGCCTATCCGGTCGAGGGGAGCGACGAGCGCATCGTGATCGCCACCACGCGGCCGGAGACCATGCTGGGCGACACCGCCGTAGCGCTCCATCCCGAGGACGAGCGCTATCTGCACCTGCACGGCAAGGCGGCCATCCTGCCGATCGTGGGACGGCGCCTGCCGTTCGTGCCCGACGCCATGGTGGACCGCGAGTTCGGCACCGGCCTGGTGAAGATCACGCCGTTCCACGACCCCAACGACTTCGAGATGGGCCGGCGGCACAAGCTGCCCGGGATCTCGGTCATCGGTCCCGACGGCCGGATGACCGCCGAGGCGGGGGAGGACTTCGCCGGCCTCGACCGCTTCGAGGCGCGGGACAAGGTGGTCCAGCGCCTGAAGGACGAGGGCTACCTCGTCAAGGTCGAGGAGCACACCCACAACGTCGGGCACAGCCAGCGCAGCGGCGAGCCCATCGAGCCCCTGGTCTCCACGCAGTGGTTCTGCGAGATGCGGGGCATGGCCGACCTGGCCCTGGAGGCGGTGCGCGACGGCCGGATGCAACTGATGCCCGAGTCCTGGGACAAGACCTGGGAGCACTGGCTGACCAACATCAAGCCCTGGTGCATCTCCCGCCAGCTCTGGTGGGGCCACCAGATCCCGGCCTGGTACACCGAGGACGGCCGCTGCATCGTGGCCCGCTCCTTCAAGGAGGCCGCGGCCCAGGCCGGCACCGAGCAGCTCACCCAGGATCCCGACGTGCTCGACACCTGGTTCTCGTCCGCCCTCTGGCCGTTCTCGACCCTCGGCTGGCCGGACGACACGGAGGACCTGCGGACCTTCTATCCGACTTCCGTAATGGTGACCGGCTTCGACATCCTCTTCTTCTGGGTGGCGCGGATGGCGATGACCGCCCTCCACTTCACCGGCGAGGTGCCCTTCTACAAGGTCCATCTGACGGGCCTGGTGCGCGACGCCGAAGGCGTGAAGATGTCGAAGACCAAGGGCAACGTGATGGACCCCACCGACCTGGTGGGCGAGTTCGGCGCCGACGCCCTGCGCTTCACCCTGGCGTCGCTCGACAGCCCCGGCCGGGACATCCCGCTCAATCGGAATCAGATCGCCGGCTACCGCGCCTTCGGCAACAAGATCTGGAACGCCACCCGCTTCGCCCTCTCCCGCGTGGGGGAGGACGCCCGGGTGCGCGAGACGATCGACGCCGCCGGCCTCGCGGCCCCGGAGCGCTGGATCCTGTCGCGCCTCTCGCGCGTGGCGGCGGAGGTGAGCGAGCAGCTCGAGATCTTCCGCTTCGACGAGGCCTGCAACCGCCTCTACCACTTCTTCTGGGGCGACTTCTGCGACTGGTACATCGAGCTGTCGAAGCCGGCCCTGTTCGGCGACGCTCCCCGGCCCCAGGTGGGCGATGTGGTGCTGACCGTGCTCGACCGCGCCCTGCGCCTGCTGCATCCCGTGATGCCGTTTCTCACCGAGGAGCTGTGGCAGCGGCTGGCCGGTCACGAGGTCATCCATCCGGAGACCATCTGCCTCGCCCCCTATCCGCGGCGCGAGGAGGGATGGGACGACCCGGCGGTGGAGGCGGGCATGGACGCCCTGATCCAGGTGGTGACCCGCGTCCGCGCCCTGCGGGCCGAGATGGGACTGAGCCCCAAGGCGAAGCTGGACCTTCATTTCCAGGCGGACGACGATGCCGTGGCGCGGCTCCTCGAAGAGCAGGCGCCGCTGATCCGCTTCCTGACCCGGGTGGAGACCGTGACCCGCGGCGCCGCTCCCGAGGGCGCCCGGCGCGACCTGGTGGCCGGCGTCGAGATCGGCGTGGCCGTCGAAAAGCAGGAGATGAGCGACGAGGAGCGCGGCCGGCTCGTCAAGGAGCTGGAGAAGCTCGACGGCGACGTCGCCCGCGCCGAGGAGCGGCTGTCCAACCCGGATTTCCTGGGCAAGGCTCCCGCCCACGTCGTGGAAGGCGGACGGGCCAAGCTCGCCGAGATGAAGGAGCGGCAGGCCGCCCTGCGTTCCAGTCTGGGGCTTTCCTGAGGGGAGGGGACCGTGGACTTCCACCATTACGTCGAGGGGCTGGAGAGGCGGCGTGCGAGCGGCGGGCCGGAGAACCTCATCGTCCTGCCACGGGTGGAGTCCACCAATGTTCTGGCCCGCTCGATCATCACCGAGTACCAGAACGAGGGGCAGACCCTCCACCCGCTGCTCCTGTTGACCCTGGAGCAGACGGGCGGCCGCGGGCGCCACGGCCGCGCCTGGTCGAGCCCCTGGGGCAAGGGCGTCTACGCCACCCGCGTGTTCGCCGTCCCCGACCCTGCCCTGCTGCAGACCCTGCCGCTGCTGGTGGGAGTGGGCCTCTGCCGCGCTCTCGCCTCCCATCTCTCCGTGCCCTGCCGCCTCAAGTGGCCCAACGACGTGCTCGTCGAGGTCGACGGCGGCCGGAAGAAGATCGGCGGCATCCTCATCGAGGCCTCGGTGCAGGCCGGCGAGGACGCCTTCGCCATCATCGGTTTCGGCGTGAACCACTCCCACGCCCGGGAAGACCTGCCGGAGACCGCGACTTCCCTCGGCCTTCTGGGCGGCGGCGCGGACCTGGCGGACTTCACCTGGGACCTGGTGACGGGGGTCGAGTCCGAGCTGACCCGCCTCGGCGATCAGGCCTACGCCGTGGAGAGCTACCGGGACCTCTCGGTCCACCGTCCCGGTGAACGAATGGTCGTGCGGACGGGGGGCGCCGAGGTCGAGGGGACCTTCGCGGGCTTCGACGACATGGGCCGCCTCCTGCTGGAGCGCGGCGGGGAGACGATCCCCAGGGCCGCCGGCGAGGTGATCGAGCGATGAAGAAAGGCAGAGACGGCGGCAGCGGCGTGCTCGTCCTGGTGGACGTCGGCAACACCAACACCATCTTCGGGGTCTATCAGAACGACAAGCTCGTCGAGAGCTTCCGGCTTTCCACCGACACCGAGCGCACGGCGGACGAGTACGGCGCCCTGCTGCTGCCCCTCTTCACCTACCGGGGGATCGATCCCGCCAGCGCCGAAGCCGTGGTGATCTCCTCCGTGGTGCCGCCGCTCCATCTGACCCTGGACCGGCTGGCGCGCAGCTACTTCGGCAAGAAGCCGCTGTTCATCGAGCCGGGCGTGCGCACCGGCATGCCGATCCGCTACGACAACCCCGCCGAGGTGGGGGCGGACCGCATCGTCAACGCGGTCGCGGCCCGCGAGCGCTTCGGCTCGCCGGTGGTCGTGGTGGACTTCGGCACGGCCACCACCTTCGACGTGGTCAACGCGGCGGGGGAGTACGTGGGCGGCATCATCGCGCCGGGCATCATGATCTCCGCCGAGGCCCTCTTCGCCCACGCCTCGCGCCTCTACCGGGTCGACGTGCGGAAGCCTTCCGAGCTGGTGGGGAAGAACACCGCTTCCGCCATGCAGGCCGGCATCTTCTACGGCTACATCGGCCTGGTCGACGGCATCCTGGAGCGCCTGCTGGCCGAGATGCCGGACATCAAGGGGATCGTCGCCACCGGCGGCCAGGCCCCCCTCATCGCCTCCGGGTCCAAGTACATCCGCGAGATCGACCCGGACCTCACGCTCACGGGTCTCAAGCTGATCTATGAGCGGAACCGCTGAGATCGCCGAAGACTCGGACCACGCCTACTTCCAGGCCATCGAAGAAGTCTTCGTCGCGCTGAGGGGGGCGCCGCTCCTGCTCTCGCCGGCGGACTGGCAGGTGGCCCGCCGCTGGCACCGCGAGGGTGTCCCCCTGGAGCTGGTGAAGCAGGCCCTGGCGGAGGTCTTCGAGAAGCGTAAGGAGCGCGGGGCCAAGGGGAAGATCTCCAGCCTCCGCTACTGCGCCCCCGCCGTCGAAGCCGCCTGGGCCGATCTGCGGGAGCTCCTCGCTCCCGGCCACCGCGCCGAGGCTCCTCAGGTCTTCGAGATCGCGCCGCGCCTGGCCGCCCTCGCCGCCGCCCTGCCGCCGGGCCTGAAAGGCCCATTCGCGGCCCGGATCTCCTCCCTGGACGGCGACCCGCGCCGGGTGGAGGAGCGGCTCTCCGAGCTGGACCGGGAGATCCTCGCGGCCGCCGAGAGCGGCTTGGACGGCGAGGCCCGGGCCGAGGTGGCGGCGGCGGTGGAGAAGACCCTGGAGTCCCTGCGGGCGCGCCTGCCCGCCGAGGAGCTGGAGCGCTCCCGGGAGCGCCTCGCCCATCAGATCCTCCGCCGCCGGCTGGGATTGCCGGTGTTGTCGCTGTTCTCGCCCGAGGCGGGCTGACCTGTCACGCGCGGGACACCCCACGCACAGTATTATTTAGGGAACTCCTTGATAAGGGAGCTCTCAAGAATCCCCGGACGGTAGCGCTACCTGACAGACAAACGCTGACCGGCGGGCCTTCCGGCCCGCCATGGAGGTGGGGTGTGAAAAAGCGAGTCAGTCAGTGGACCGTGTTGGGGCTCATCGTCTTCGCTGTCCTGGTCCTTCCGGACATGGCCTCAGGCCAGGTGCGGGCTTTCGTGGAGAATCTCGACGTCCGGTGCTACCGGATCTACGATCAACCCCTGGGTCTGCCCCTGCGGCTGGACCACCTCAACCCGGTGTTCATCGAGTACGGGGCTCCTCCCGAGCACGTGGTCCTCTGGGAGCCCCAGGACCTCTGCGTCCCCGTGGCCAAGAACGACAAGATCCCGCCGCCGGAGGTTCTCCGGTTCATCGAGTACCTGGACTGGAAGTGCTACCGCATCGAGGGTCCGCCTCTGGACCTGCCGCTGACGCTGGACCACCTCAATCCCGTGATCGTGGACATGTTCGGCAAGATCGACAAGGTAGTCGTCCGCGAGCCGCAGCAGCTCTGCGTGCCGGTAGCCAAGGACAAGAAGATCCCTCCCCCGGAGGTCCTGAAGCTCATCGAGTGGCTGGACGTCAAATGCTATCGGGTGGACAGCGACCGCTGGATCGGAGGCGAGGTCATCCAGTTGACGCATCTCAACCCGCTGTTCGTGGACTACGCGCCCGAGATCGTCCACTTCGTTGGACCGGCGCCCAATCAGCTCTGCGTACCGGTGGCCAAGAACGAGAAGTACCCGCCGGATGACATCCTGAAGTTCATCCAGTTCTCGGACGTCCTCTGCTACGACATCCGGGGTCTACCGCTCGACCGGAGGATCCGGCTGGATCATCTCAATCCCGTGCTGCGCGACATGGGATTGCCGGAGGAGTACGTCTACGTCAAGGACAGCCACAAGCTCTGCGTTCCCGTGGCCAAGAACGGGAACTTCCCGCCGGACTGATCGCGGGCAGGATCGACGCCCGGGGGAGCGAGGCTTCCCCGGGCTTTACGCCGCCCGCTCGAACGCTCCCTCGAAGTAGATCGGCTCCAGCCCCGTCGCCCAGTATTCGAGGGCGTTGCGGTTGGGCTGCGAGGTCTCCCGCCCCGTCGTCAGGACCCGCTTCCCGAGCTCCAGGGGGTGGAACTCGATCCAGCCCTGCCAGGTTCCGTCGTCCCGCCTCTCGCCGAAGGTCCGTGGGGCATAGACCGCACCGTCGTCGTCCTTGACCCGCGCGGAATGCTCGAAGATCAGCTCCGGCATGTCTTCGTTCCTCCTGCCGTATTGAAGCGAGAAAAAAAGTTGAGCGATAGAAGCGGGTTTTTACGTCTTTTTAGGACATGGACCCAAAAACCGCTCCCACGCTCCTTCCGGCGGCCGCTCTCGCCGCCGGCACCCTGCTCGCGTTTCAAGTCTCGTACCTGCCCGTGCCGCTGCTGGCGGCGCTGGCCCTCCTCGGCCTGGCGCTGAGGAACCGCGCGGGGATCTGCCTCGCCTTCCTCAGTCTCGGCCTCCTCCTGGCGGCGGCGCGGCTGGATCTTCCCCGCAGCGCCGCCGAAGGACTGGACCGGGACAATCCGGTCGAAGCCATCGTCCGCGTCTCCTCCCACTGGACGCCCAGCGACGACGGCTGGTCCGCCATGGGCCGCATAACGCGGCTGCGCCAGAAGGACCGCGTGCTCACGCCGCCCCTGGAGGTCATTCTGCACCTGCCGGACCCCGAAGAGCCCCCGCCGGCCTTCGGATCGTCTCTGCGGATCAAGGGCTATCTCACCCGTTCCTCCGGATTCGCCAACCGCGTCCCCACGCCGCCCGGTCCCTGGCGTCTGCGCGTGAAGAGCCGTCTGCTGATGGAGATCGAAGGCCCGCCGGGACCGGTGGCCGGCCTCTCGAACGCTCTCCGGCGGCGGGTGGAGGAGGCCTACCGGCTCTCCGGACCGGAAAGCGCCGGAGACCGCCAGGGCAAAGCGCTCGCCCGCGCCCTGGTCCTGGGTGACGCCACCGGCCTACCCTTGGAGTGGAAGCGCGGCCTGCGGGTGACGGGCGTCTATCACCTGATGTCCGTCTCCGGGGTCCATGTGGCCCTGGTGGCCGGCGGGGTCTGGCTGCTCGGCTTCCGGCTGCCCCGGCGGCTCCGCCTGCTCCTGGCGCTGGCGGCCATCGCCGTCTACGTCCTCCTGGTGGGACCGATGCCGGCGCTGGTGCGCGCCGCCGTCATGGGCCTCCTCGCCGCCCTGGCCCTCCTCGCCGAGCGTCCGCCCGCCGCCGCCAACGCCCTCGGATGGGCGGTGATCCTATTGGTGCTCGACCGCCCGGACGTGGTCCTCTCTCCGGCGTTCCAGCTCACCGTGTCGGCCACCGCCGGGCTCCTGCTGCTCGCGCCGCCTCTGGCCGAGCGCTGGCGGGGCCGCTTCGTGCCGAGCTGGCTCTCCGCGTCCCTGGCGGCCAGCGTCAGCGCCCAGCTCTCGACCCTGCCCTGGGCCTTGCCGAGGTTCTACCTCCTCTCGCCGCTGGCGCCGCTGCTGAACCTGCCGGCCGTCCCCTGGGCGGGTCTGGTTCTGGTGGCGTCGCTGTTCTGGACCGCCCTGGCCCTGCTCTCGCCATCCTTGGCGGGGGCGCTTCTCCCGGTCCTCGACGGTCTGGCCGCGCCGTTCTCCTGGCCGTCCAGGACGCCGCCCGAGGTCTGGTGGCCCCTGCCCATGGTCGTCGCGCCCTGGGTGGCCTGGGGCCTGGCGGCCGCGGCCGGATTCCTGCTCCTCCTGCCGCGCCGCCGCAAGCTCGCCTTCCTGGCCGCCAGCCTCGCCGGGCTCGGAGTCTGCGCCGCGGCGGCCTGGCCGGGCTCCGCCCACCCCGATCCCGAGTTGGTGATGATCGACGTGGGGCAGGGGGACTCCATCCTGCTCCGCGACGGCGACCGGGCCCTCCTGGTCGACGGCGGCGGCTGGGACAACGGCGACCTCGGCGGCCGGGTCCTCCTGCCGGCCCTTCTGGGCGAAGGGGTGACGCGCCTCGAGTCTCTCGTGATGACCCACCCGGATCGCGACCACTGTCAAGGACTGGTAGATATTTCCGCCTACGTCCCGGTGGACGAGGTCTGGATGGGTCCGGGTTGGGACGACGAAGGCTGCGCCGGCAGTCTCCGCCATCTGCCCGGGACGAGGACCCGCATCCTTTCCCAGGGCGCGAAGCTCTCCCTGGGACGCTGGCGCCTCTCCGTGCTCCACCCGGAACCGGATGCCCTGGGAGAGACCAACGAGCGTTCCCTGGTGATCCTCGCCGAGGCGAACGGCCGCCGCGCCCTGCTCACCGGGGACATCGAGAGCTGGGCCGAGCACCGCCTCGTGGAGTGCTGCTCCCGGGATTTGAAGGTCGACCTCCTCAAGGTCGCCCACCACGGCAGCCGCACGTCCTCCACCACGACCTTCCTGGAATCCGCCAGGCCGCGCCTCGCCTTGATCTCCGCCGGGGTGCGGAACCTCTACCACCACCCCGCGCCCGAGGTGGTGGGAAGGCTGGAGGAGCACGGCGCCTCTGTTCTGAGAACCGATCGCAGTGGAGCGGTGGTGGTGGCGTTCCGCAAGGAGGGGCTGCGGATCGCGACGCCGGGGGCGCCGCGGTAGAAAAAAGAAACCAGGGACAACAGGGACACCAACGACACCAAGGACAGGCAGCTTTGTCTTCAGGTGTCCTTGTCGTCCCTGGTGTCCCTGGTGTCCTTGGTGTCCTTGTCCTGTACCCTTACCCCGCCATGGAACCCGTCCTCGCCATCCTCGGTCCCACCGCCACCGGCAAGAGCCGGCTGGGGATGGCGCTCGCGGAGAGCCTGGGGGGCGAGATCGTCAACGCCGACGCCCTCCAGGTCTACCGCGGGCTCGACATCGGCACGGCCAAGCCGACCCTGGAGGAGCGGGAGCGGGTGCCGCACCACCTGATCGACATCCTGGATCCTCACGAGATCTGGTCGGCCGGCGAATTCGCCCGCCGCGCCGAGGAGGCCATCGCGGACATCCAGGGGCGGGGGAGGGTGGCGATCGTCGTGGGCGGCAGCGGGCTCTACCTGCGGGCGCTGTTCGAGGGGATCAGCCCGGTGCCGCCCGGCGACCCGGATGTCCGCCGCGAGCTGCGGGAGCGCCTGGAGCGGGAGGGACTCGCCGTCCTCCGTGAAGAGCTGCTGAATCTCGATCCCGAGACCGCCGGGCGGATCACGGCGGGCGATACGCAACGTATACTGCGGGCTCTGGAAGTGGCGCGGGTGACGGGACGACCGCTGTCGTCGTGGATCGCCGAGCAACCCTTTGGGACTCAGCGCATTGCGGCTATACGAGTCGGATTGACGCTCCCGCGTAGCATCTTATACGATCAAATCGCAGGCCGGGTGGCTTGGATGATGGAAGCCGGTTGGAGGGAGGAGGTCGCTGGACTGCTCCGGCGAGGTGTCTCTCCCGACGTACCGGCATTCCAGGCCATCGGTTATCGTCAGCTCGTCCGTCACCTAGAGGGGAATGGGTCTCTGGAGGGGGCGGTCGCCGAGATCGTCAGAGAGACTCGGCGCTTCGCCAAGCGTCAAGAGACCTGGTTTCGGAAAGAGCCGGATGTGACCTGGTTCTCGGCCCAGGAACTAAAACGGCAGATTCCGGGGGTATTAGAACATGCCAAGCACAGGGGTCTCGGGAGGGCGTATGGCTAAGCACAACATCAACATTCAGGACGGGTATCTGTTCCAGAGCCTCAAAGAGGGGCAGCAGATGTTCCTGGAGCTGGTGACCGGCCGGCACCTGGTGGGGCGTCTCAAGCGGTTCGATCGATTCGCCGTGGTGCTCGAGAGCGACGGCAAGGAAATCCTCATCTACAAGCATGCCATCGCGACGATCGCAGCGGCTCCCCCCTCGGCATAAGGCCGACCTCCGGGCGCGGCGGGCCGGCGCCCGGACCGCGCTCCGCCTCGCCGTGGTGCCGCTGCTATGGGCGGCGCTCCTGTCGGCGTGCGCCACCACACCGTCGCCGACCATCCCGCGCGAGCCGGTGCAGAGCCGGCCGGAGCCGCTGGCTCTGGACCGCGAGGAGCTGGCGTATCTCGTCTCCCCCATGGAGGGGTATCCCCTGGACGTGGATGCCGGCCGCCGGGAGCGGGTGGAGAACGCCTACCGCGACCTCATCGAGGCCAGCGCCACCGCCGAGGCCCGCGCCGCGGCGGCCGAGCTGCTCGACGTCGATCCGTCGTTCCAC
>DASVAS010000063.1:0-113596 GCA_036376245.1 Thermoanaerobaculia bacterium
CGAAAGGGTCAGTTGTCGGATACACTCTGTCATCGGGGTCGTCCTTTCCTCGGGCCGTGTAGCTTCTTGGCAGAACTACACTTATCCGATGGACGACCCCTTTGTCAGCCCCCCTCGTGAATTTTCCGGGTTAGGTCCTTCTGGCTAATCCCCTACCTCAGAAATTGCACGAGCAGCACCGGTTGGCGCAGAGGGTGAAGTACGGCGTCCCCGGCGGAACGATCGACTGGCAGTAGCTGAAGCAGTCGCTCCGGGTCGCGCAGACCTTGCTGCCGGGGCAGTAGGCCGGGCAGAGCGTGGTCACGCCGTCGCAGGTGACGGAGCCGTGGTTGTTGAGAGAGGCCGAGCAGGTGCTGTTGCCCGAGCAACTCACAGAGTTGACGCCGTTGGAACAAACCTGCGTGACCGTACAGGCCGCCTGCGCGGTGCTCGTCTGCAGGGTCGCGATCAGTACCAGGACCAGCACCAGCAATTTCATCAGTCGCATCATGCTCTCCTTTCCGGAAAGCTAAATTCTAGCCCATCGCCGCCAACATCTCCTTTACCGCTACCTCCATGCCCACGATCACGGCCCGCGAGATGATGAAGTGGCCGATGTTCAGCTCCTCCATCCCCGGGATGGCCGCGATGGGCGCCACGTTGTCCGTTGTCAGGGCGTGCCCGGCGTAGGCGTGAAAGCCGGCGTCCCGGCCCTGCTTCACAGCCTCTACCACCTGCCGCAGCTCTTCCTCCCTCGCCGCCGGGTCCGCGGCGCGGGTGTAGGCGTCGGTGTTGATCTCGAAGCCGGTCACCCCGGCGGCGGCGAGGCCGGCCAGGGCCTGGACCTGGCGGGGATCGGGATCGATGAAGAGGGAGACGGCGATGCCGGCATCCCGCAGGCGCTCGGCGACGTCGGCGATCCGGCGGCCGTAGAGGATCAGGTTGAGACCGCCCTCGGTGGTGACCTCCTCGGCCCGCTCGGGCACCAGCGTGACCTGGTGCGGCTTGACCCGCAGCGCCACCTTCACCATGTCCTCGGCGGTCGACATCTCCAGGTTCAGCTTGCCCCGCACGGACTTCCGCAGCCGCTCGACGTCGGAGTCCTGGATATGCCGGCGGTCCACCCGCAGGTGCACCGTGATCCCCGCGGCCCCGGCCCGCTCGGCGATAGCGGCGGCCTCCACCGGGTCCGGATAGGGGGTGCGGCGGGCCTGCCGCAGGGTGGCCACGTGATCGACGTTGACGGAGAGCCGGGCTCCGGCTGATTTGGCTCCGGACGGCTTGGCTCCAGACTTGGTGGCCTTGGATCGCGCGGCGGACTTCTTCGGCGCGGCCATCAGCGTTCGATCTCCATGTCGGGGCGGGTGGCGTCCTCGGGCTCCCGGCTGATCAGCACGGTCCCGTGGATGGGGAGCAGCGTGCGGTGCATCCGCTCGCCGAAGAAGCAGTTGACCTCGTAGTAGCCATCGGGACTGATCTGCACCAGCACTCCCTTCCCCCCCTTCACCCCCAGGGTGTCGTTGTGGATCAGCACCTCGGTATGGAGCTCCATGTCTCCTCCTCAATCTTCATCGATGAAGCCGTCATCCTTGTACTCCTTGAGCTTGCGCTGCAAGGTCCGCAGGCCGATGCCGAGGATGTCCGCCGCCTTGCCGCGGTGCCCCCCGGTGCGCTCCAGGGTCTCCAGGATCGCCTGGCGCTCGATGTCCGCCATGGTGCGGGGCTCCCCCACCACGGCCTGCACCGGAGATCCCGTGGCGGAAACCGCCGAGGACTCGCGCACCTCGATCGGCAGGTCGGCCGGCGTGATCTCCTCCCCCTGGCTGAAGACCACGGCGGATTCGATCACGTTGCGGAGCTGGCGGACGTTGCCGGGCCAGGGGTAGCGGGCCAGGACCTCCAGCGCGCCGGCGCTCAGCCGGCGCGGCGCCTTGCCGTGCTCCTGGGAGAACAGGCCCAGGAAGTGCTCGGCGAGCTGGGCGATGTCGCCCGGCCGCTCCCGCAGCGGCGGGATGCGCAGCGTCACCACCTTCAGCCGGTAGTAGAGGTCCTCGCGGAAGCGGCCCTCGGCCACCTCCTTCTCCAGGTCGCGGTTGGTGGCCGCGATCAGCCGGAAGTCCACGGGGATCAGCTCGCCGCCGCCTACCCGCATGATCTGCCGCTCCTCCAGTACCCGCAGGAGCTTCACCTGCAGCTCCGGGTACAGCTCGCTGATTTCGTCGAGGAACAACGAGCCGCGGTGGGACAGCTCGAACTTGCCGATCTTGCGCGCCACGGCGCCGGTGAAGGCGCCGCGCTCGTGGCCGAACAGCTCGCTCTCCAGGATGTCGCTGGGGATGGCTCCGCAGTTGATGGCCAGGAAGCGCTCGTTGCGGCGGGGGCTCGCCCGGTGCAGGGCGTTGGCCACCAGCTCCTTGCCGGTGCCGCTCTCGCCGATGACCAGCACGCTGGAGCGCGTGGGCGCCACCATCCGCATCTGCTCGAACAGGCGCTCCATGGGCGCCGAGCGGCCGATGATGCTCTCGAAGCCGTAGCGCTTGTCGAGCATCTCCCGCAGGGTCGAGACCTCCTCTTTGAGCTGCTGCTTCTCCAGCAGGTTGGTCGCCCGCGTGCGCAGCTCGTAGAGGTCTACGGGCTTGGTGAGGTAGTCGTCGGCGCCGACCCGCATGGCCTCCACCGCCGACTCGATGGAGCCGTAGGCGGTGACCAGCATGATGGCGAGGTCGAGCTTGCGCTCCCGCACCTCGTTGAGGAAGCCCAGGCCGTCCAGGCCGGGCATCCGCAGGTCGCAGACGGCGAGGCGGGCGTTGTCGTTCTCGTCCAGGAACTCCAGCGCCTTGCGCGCGTCGTCGAAGGTCCGCACGGCGAGGCCCGCCTTTTCCAAGGCGATGGCCATCGACTCGCGGGAGCCGGTCTCGTCGTCGATCACCAGGACCAGGGGATTCTCGGGCATGCGCCGGTCATTTTGGCACAGACCGGGGCGAGGCCGAAGCGATTCCAAACTGGAACCCGGATTCGACCGACAACGTCACCCCTGGAAGCTACCTTCTTGCCAGGAGGACACACCCATGCGCCATGAGCCCACATCCAACTGGCTGATCGAGACCCGCCGGCAACTGGCCGGCCTGGGTCTGCCCCCCGACTGGTCCGAGGAGAACATCGCGGCGCCCGGCTTGCGAGCGACGCGGCTGGCCGACTGCGCCCTGCGGCTCCTCGCCGACCTCGACCTGCGTCCGGACCTGCTGCTCCCCTGCCCCGAAGGCGGCGTCTGCATGGCCTTCGGGACCGCCGGGCGCTACGCGGATGTGCAGTTCCTGAACAGCGGAGAGGTGATCGCGACCTGCTCCGCGGACCGCTCCACGCCCGAGGTCCACCCGGCCGCGGACGACCTGCGGACCACCTTCCAGAGCATCCGGGCGTTCCTGGTCGACTGAGCGAGCGTTCTCCGGCACGGGCTCCCAGTTCTCCCGGGGGCCCGTCTTTTTTCCGCTGAAGACCCAGGCCTGTCATAGACTGGTCTCCTCCAGCGGATATGACTCTCCCCTTCGACACCCAGTCCCGCGACGCCACCTCCCTGGAGGGGGTGCTCGAGAAGATCGTCTTCGCCAACGAGGAGAACGCCTGGAGCGTGGTGCGGCTGACGGTCGCCGGGAAGCGCGATCCGGTGACCGCCGTCGGCAACCTGCTGGGGGTGCAGCCGGGCGAGAACCTGCGGCTGACCGGGACCTGGATCAACGACCCCAAGTACGGCCGGCAGTTCCGCGTCAGCTCCTACGCCACGGTCACCCCCGCCACGCTCGCCGGCATCGAGAAGTACCTCGGCTCGGGATTGATCCGCGGCATCGGCAAGGTGATGGCCTCCCGGATGGTGGCGGCCTTCGGCCTGGAGACCCTGGACGTCATCGAGAACCAGCCGCACCGCATCACCGAGGTGGAGGGGATCGGCCCCAAGCGCAGCCGGGAGATCCTCCGCGCCTGGGAGGAGCAGCGGGAGATCAAGGAGGTCATGGTTTTCCTCCAGTCCCACGGCGTCTCCACCCACTATGCGATCAAGATCTACAAGACCTACGGCGCCCAGGCCACGAAGCTGGTCCAGGAGAACCCCTACCGGCTGGCGTCGGACATCTACGGCATCGGCTTCAAGTCGGCGGACAAGATCGCCGCCGCTCTGGGCATCCCCAAGGACGCGCCGCAGCGGATCGAGGCGGGCACGCTCTACCTGCTGGGGCATGGCGCGGACCGCGGTCACATCTACCTGCCGCGCAAGGACCTGATCGAGGAAGCGGAAAAGCTCCTGGAGGCCCCGGCCGCCCTGGTCGAGCGGGCGGTGGAGGCCTTGGCGGAGCTGGAGCAGGTGATGGTCGAGACGCTCCCCGCCTCCGAGGAGAAGGCGGTCTTCCTCAAGGCGCTCCACGCCGCCGAGCTGGGCGTGGCGGGCCGCATCAAGGCGCTCCTCGTGCAGCCGCCGCTCCCCCTGGAGATCGACCTCGACCGCGCCCTCGACTGGTTCGAAAAGCAGGAGCGGATCGAGCTCGCCCGCCAGCAGAAGCAGGCCATCCGCGCCGGGCTCACCCGCAAGGTGCTGGTGATCACCGGCGGCCCCGGCACCGGCAAGACGACGCTGGTGCGCGGCATCGTGAAGATCCTGGAGAAGAAGCGCCAGCGGGTGCTGCTCGCCGCCCCCACCGGCCGGGCGGCCAAGCGGCTGTCGGAGGCGACCGGCGGCGAGGCCACCACCCTGCACCGGCTGCTGGAGTTCGATCCCAAGACGCGCCAGTTCGTCCGCAACCGCGAGCATCCGCTCTCCTGCGACCTGCTGATCGTGGACGAGGCCTCGATGCTCGACACGGTGCTCGCCTACCACGTGCTGCGGGCCGTGCCGGACCACGGCCGCGTCATCTTCGTGGGGGACGTGGACCAGCTCCCCTCGGTGGGCCCGGGCCGGGTGCTGGGCGACCTCATCCGCTCGGAGGCCGTGGAGGTGGTGCGCCTGACCGAGATCTTCCGCCAGGCCGAGCGCAGCCTGATCGTGGTCAACGCCCATAAGGTGAACCAGGGCGTGATGCCGATCGTGGAGTCGGTGGACAGCCAGGGGGATTTCTTCTTCATCGAGCGCCAGACGCCGGAGGAGATCGTCGAGACCCTGGCGCAGCTCGTCTCCAAACGCGTTCCGGGCAAATTCGGCCTCGATCCCGTGGAACAGATCCAGGTGCTCACCCCCATGAACCGGGGTCCCCTGGGCACGGACAACCTCAACGCCCGGCTGCGCGACCTGCTGAACCCCGAGGGTCCCACGCTCACCCGCGGCGGGCACAGCCTGCGGGTGGGCGACAAGGTGATGCAGGTCCGCAACAACTACGATCTCGAAGTGTTCAACGGCGACATCGGCCGCGTCGCCGCCATCGACGAGGTGGACCAGATCGTCAAGGTGACGGTCGACGGCCGCGAGGTGGTCTACGACTACGGCTCGATCGACGAGCTGGTGCCGGCCTACGCCTGCACGATCCACAAGTCGCAGGGGAGCGAATACCCTTGCGTGCTGATCCCGCTCCATACCACCCACTACGTGATGCTGCAGCGGAACCTGCTCTACACGGCGCTGACGCGGGCGAAACGGCTGGCGATCCTGGTGGGAGAGGAGCGGGCCCTGCGGATCGCGGTGGGCAATCGCAGGGTCCGCCCCAGGTTCACGCGGTTGGCGGAAAGGCTGGCAACTCCTTAAAAACTACCGCGGCGGCTCGGTGCTCTCCGGCGGATACGGCGGCAGCCCCGGCCCCTCCTCCCAGCTCTGCTCCGCCGGAGGCGGCGGGCTGGTCAGGGGATCGGTCAGGGGCAGGCCGCTCTCCGGGACCGGCGCCGGCGTCGGCGGCACGGGCACGCGGCTGGGCCAGTAGCCCGGCTCCAGCCCGAACCGGGACAGGATCACCGCGCCGAAGCCCACGATCAGGGCCGCCGTCGACACCAGGAAGCCGAAGAGCATCGTCATCCCGGCGAAGAAGCCGAACGGACCGGGGATCATGTCGAGCATCTCGCCCAGCACGGACCAGATCCCGAGCAGCACCACGCCGACCAGGGCCACCGCGTACGGCCCGCCGAAGCGGCGGTCGAACCGGATCTCCATCCAGCGGCCCAGCCGGTACGCCGCGGCGGCGTAGCCCAGCAGGAACAGCCAGACCAGGTACAGGGCCAGGAACGGATAGAGCAGCAGCAGCGTGCAGCCGACGATGGTGATCACCAGCAGCACCGTCAGCACCACCAGCAGCGGCCCCAGGAAGACCACGCCCGCGACGCCCACCGCCGCCGACTGCCAGGGCTGGGTGGCGAGCATCCGGTCCACCCGCTCCAGGGGGCGCCGCGCCACCAGCAGGATCAGGCAGACGAGCAGCGCCGTGAGCACGAGCCCCATGATGCTGCCCATGACGTCGGAGATGCCGCCCCCGATGTCCCAGGGATCCCAGCCGCCGTGCCAGCCGCGGCCGCGCCAGACGCCGAACGGCAGGGCGACCTCGGAGGTGGGGCCGTGGATGACGGCGCCCGGCTCGCGGTGGATCTTGCCGCCCACCGTGGAGACGCCTCCCTCCACCACGGCGTTCGGGCCGAGGTAGACGCCGCCGCCCACCGAGACCACCTCGCCGCCGACCCGGCCGTTGATACGGGCGGCGCCGCCGATGGCGGTCACGGCGTCCCGCACCTCGCCGTCCACGGTGACTGAACCGCCGACCGCCACGGCCTCGTCGGCGATCTCGTCCTTCTCCACCGTCACGCTGCCGCCCACGTTGACCCGGCTGCCCGAGTCGAGGCGGCCGTCGGCGGGCGCGGCCGGTTCCGCCGGCTCGGCCGGTTCGGCGGGCTCATCGGGCTCGTCCGATTCAGCCGCGTCCGGCGCCACCTCGGAGACCTCGCCGCTGGTGGGTATCTCCGCGGCGTCTCCGGTCTCCGCCGTCGCCTCGGGGGCGGGGGGAGCCGTGGGGGGAGCGGGCGGAACCGCGGGCAGCTCTGCAGCCGGCACCGCGCTCAGCCCGAAGGTCCGGCGCTGCTCGTCCGGGCTCAGGTTCCGCAGCCGGAGGATCAGGTCGGCGTCTCCTTCCAGCCACTCGCGGATCGTGCGGTCGCCGGTGACCCGTTCGCCGTTGATGGCCACGGACTGGCCGGTGATCTCGACGGTACGGACGTCCGCCCGGGCCTCGCGGGGCCGGAGCAGGAGACCGCCGCTGATGGGCAGCACTTCGAAGCGCCGTTCGATCAGCCGCCGCAGCTCGGTACGGTCGCCGGCCGTGGCCGCGGCGCCCTGCTGCGGAGCGGCCCAGGCGGTCAACGCCGCCGTGAAGCCGAGAACGAGAAGGAGCGCCGCTGCCCGCAGGGCCCGCCTCCCGGTGAATCGCCGAAGGTCAGATAGGGTCCACATAATTAAGGTTCCTCTCACCGGAAACTTGGTCGCGGAGATAACGGAACGCCAGACTCGACAAGGCCAGGCAGCCCAGCAGGGCCGCCATCACCCGCGGCTGCGTCAGGGGCTCGGTGACGGCCCGGCCGATGGTGAACACGAAGTCCCACAGGCTGAGGACCGTGGCCACTCCCTGCGCCAGGCCGTTCATCGCGCTCACGCCCATCTGCATCAGCTCGCCGAAGCTCCAGAACCGCGCCAGCAGCTCGATCACGGGCGGCAGCCAGAGCACGCCGAAGCCCACCGCCACCAGGCAGAGCGCCAGCAGCAGCCGCATCGGACGCCAGGCGAAGAGGTCGCGCTTCGCCGGCGCGGCGGCCGGGACGGCGATGCCGGCCCGCGCCAGCACCCGGTCCGCGAAGCCCGCCGGCGGCGCCACCTGCGGCAGCGCCTCGAACAGCTCGAAGAGCGCCGCTTCGGCCTCTTCGGCATGATCGTCCCGCTCGGCGGCGAGCCAGCGGTCGAGGGCGTCCTGGTTTGTCTGGCGCATTCCGTCGTCTCTCCTAGACCGCCCTACGAGACCGCGGCCCGGCCGGTTTCACCGGCCTCCGCGGGTCCCCAACCCAGGGCGGTCATGATCTGGGCCAGCTCCTTGCGGGCGCGGTGGAGATTGGTCTTCACCGTCCCAAGAGGCTGGTCCAGGGCCTCGCAGATCTCCTGGTACGAGGCGCCGTGAACATAGAACATCAGGACCGCCTGCCGGTACTCGGGCCGCAGGCGGCCGATGGCCTTCTCGAGCGACCGCCCCAGGTCGCGGCGCTCGGCGGCGGCGCGGGGGTCCTCGCCGCTCTCGTCCGCCAGGACGGACGCGAGGCTCCCCTTGCCGTCGTCCTCCGTCTCCAGGGGCACCGTCTCGGGCGTCCCCCGGCGCAGGTGGTCGATGGTCGTATTGTGCGCGATCTTGAAGAGCCAGCTCGAAAACTTCCACTGCGGATCGTAGGTGTCGAGGCGGCGGAACGCCTTGACGAAGACCTCCTGGGCCAGGTCCTCGGCGGTCGAGGGGTCCTGGACCATCCGCAGGACGAGGCTGTACACCGGGCGCTCGAACCGCTTCACCAACTCGCGGTAGGCGTCCTGCGAGCCCCGGAGGGCGCTGGCGACCAGCTCGGCGTCGGTCTTCATCCCCGTGGCCCTGATACGGCCGCTCTCCGCCCGGGTTGCGCCGTAATGGGCTAAACTTGCCGGCGGAAGCTTCCCCAACCTGAACGTCGCTGGAGGATACCGATGCGAATTGTATACACCGCCGCCCTCGCCCTGCTGCTCGCCCTGCCCGCCGGCGCCGGCACGCTCGCCGGGGTCAGCCTGCCGGACAAGGCCGAGGTCAAGGGACAGTCTCTGGTACTGAACGGCATGGCCCTGCGCAAGAAGCTCTTCATCAAGGTCTACGTGGCCGGGCTCTACCTCCCCCAGAAGGAGAAGGACGCCAAAAAGATCCTGGCCGGGGACACGCCGCACCGCATGGTGATGCACTTCCTCTACAGCGTCAACAAGGAACAGATGTGCGAGGCCTGGAACGAGGGCCTGGAAGCGAACACGCCCAACCCGTCCGCCGACGTGAAGAAGGGCTTCGCCACCCTGTGCTCCTGGATGGAGCCCATTCCCGAGGGGAACAAGCTGGTGATGACCTACGTCCCCGGCGAGGGCACCCAGGTCGAGGTCAACGGCAAGGCGAAGGGCACCCTCCCCGGCAAGGACGTGGCCGACGCCATCCTCGCCACCTGGATCGGACCGAAGCCGGGTCCCGGCGAGGACTTCAAGAAGGGGCTGCTGGGGAACTAGGAGCCCTCACTCCCCCTACCCCCGGGAGAGAGGGGGAACACGGACAGACACGGACCCACAAGGACAAACAAGGACAGAAAATGCAGGGATTCGTCCTTGTCGGTCCCTGTTCGTCCGTGTTGGTCCTTGGCTCGGCCGGGAGGGCCCACCAAAAAAGAAGGAGCGCTTGGGCGCTCCTTTTTTGGGAGGGATGAGAGGAGGATTTGCCTCCCCGCAGTTGGAAGAGTAGTCCAACCATACGTACTTGTCAATATGAATTTTCCATCTTCTTATCGGAATGCTGCCACGGCCAGGATGACCGCCGCCAGGGCGATCCGGTAGACCACGAAGATGTTCAGGCTCCGGCTCCGCAGCCAGGCCAGCAGCCAGGCGATCACCGCGTAGCCCACGATGGCGGAGGTCACCAGCCCGATCGCCATCGGGGCCAGCTCGGCCGCTCCCACCCCCGCCTCCACCAGGTCCTTGGCGTCCTTCGCGGCCACCAGCACGCTGATGGGGACGATCAGCAGGAAGGTGAAGCGGGCGGCGGCCGGGCGGGCGAAGCCCAGCAGCAGGGCGGCGGTGATGGTGACGCCCGAGCGCGAAGTGCCTGGCACCAGGGCCAGCGCCTGGGCGCAGCCGATGACCAGGGCGTCCGCCAGGCCGAGCTGCCCGATCGGCCGCTCCTTCCGCCCGATCCGGTCGGCTATATATAAGAGGATGCCGTAGACCAGGGTGGTCCCCGCCACCACGTAGGGGCTGCGCAGGTTCTCCTCGATCCAGTCCTGGAAGAAGAGCCCTACCAGTCCGGCCGGGATGGTCCCCAGGACGATGCACCACGCCATGGGACGGGGCGCGAAGTCGGGGTCCATGGAGACCGGCTTGCCGGTGAAGAACCCCACCAGCAGGTCGCGCAGGTCGCGGTGGAAGTAGGCGATGATGGCCAGCAGCGTGCCCGTGTGAGTCGCGATGTCGAAGGACAGGCTCTGCAGCGGCCAGTCCAGGAAGTAGGGCACCAGGATCAGGTGGCCGGACGAGCTGATGGGGAGGAACTCGGTGAAACCCTGGACCACGCCCAGGATGGCGGCCTGGATCGGAGTCACTGCGCGGAACCTCTAGGCATGTGAAGCACTCCTTGCTGAGGACGCCCGGCGGCGGGCGGCGCGAATTGTACGCCGCGCCTCACAAGACGGCCAGGGAGAACAGTCCGTATATACTTCGGCGCTCCTATGGACACCATCCTCATCACCGGCGGAGCCGGTTTCATCGGTTGCAACTTCGTGCGGCTCGCCCTCGCGGAAACGGACGCCCGCGTGGTCGTCCTCGACAAGCTCACCTACGCCGGCAGCCTCGAGAACCTGGCCGACGCGCTGAACCACCCTCGATTCGAATTCGTCCAGGGGGACATCGCCGACCGCCGCGAGGTGCGCCGCCTGTTCGCGGAGCGGCGGCCCACGGCGGTGGTCAACTTCGCCGCCGAGAGCCACGTCGACCGCTCCATCGACGACGCGGGCGACTTCATCCAGACCAACATCGTGGGCGCCTTCGAGCTGCTGGAGGCCGCCCGCCACCATTTCGCGGGCCTCGGGGAAGACCAGCGGGCGGCGTTCCGGTTCCTCCACGTCTCGACCGACGAGGTCTACGGCAGCCTGGGGCCGGAGGGGCTCTTCGCCGAGACCACCCCCTACGCCCCGAACTCCCCCTACGCCGCCTCCAAGGCCGGCGCCGACCACCTCGTCCGCGCCTGGCACGAGACCTACGGCCTGCCCACGCTGCTCACCAACTGCTCCAACAACTACGGCCCCTATCAGTTCCCCGAGAAGCTGATCCCCCTGATGATCCTCAACGCCCTCGAAGGCAAGCCGCTGCCCATCTACGGCGACGGCGCCAACGTGCGCGACTGGATCTACGTCGAGGATCACTGCCGGGGCGTGCTGGAGGTGCTGCGGCGCGGCCAGCCCGGCGGGAAGTACAACCTCGGCGGGCGCAGCGAGCGGACCAACCTCCAGGTGGTGGACGCCATCTGCGACATCCTGCAGGAGGAGCGGCCGCGGGAGACCTCCTACCGCGACCTCAAGAAGTTCGTCGCCGACCGTCCCGGCCACGACCGCCGCTACGCCATCGACGACTCCAAGGTCCAGGACGAGCTCGGCTGGCGTCCCCGGCACGACTTCGAGTCCGGCCTGCGGGCCACCGTGCGCTGGTACCTGAACAACCGCGCCTGGTGCGAGGCCGTGCAGGCGGGCAAGTACGGCCGCGAGCGCCTGGGACTGGGAGCGAAATGAAGTTCCTGCCCACCCGGCTCCCGGAAGTGGTCGTCGTCGAGCCCGACGTCTTCGGCGATGACCGCGGCTTCTTCCTGGAGACCTACCACCAGCGCCGGTACGCGGAGAACGGCATCGCCGACCCTTTCGTCCAGGACAACCATTCCTACTCCGTGCACAGGACGCTCCGCGGCCTCCACGCCCAGCTCCGCAACCCGCAGGGCAAGCTCGTGCGGGCCGCCGTGGGCGAGATCTTCGACGTGGCGGTGGACATCCGGCCCCACTCCCCCACCTTCCGCCAATGGGTGGGCGAGGTCCTCTCCGGCGACAACTTCCGTCAGCTCTGGGTCCCTCCCGGCTTCGCCCACGGCTTCTGTGTCCTCAGCGAGACGGCCCATGTGCACTATAAGTGCACGACGCTCTACGACCGCGCGGACGAGATCGGCGTGGCGTGGGACGACCCGGAGATCGGCATCCTCTGGCCCGTGGAGTCGCCGCTGCTCAGCCCCAAGGACAACGACGCCCCGAGGCTGGCGGACATCCTGCATAAGTTGGCGGAATATGGGAAAAATCACCCCTGAGACCACAACGGAAACTCGCATGCCAGAGACCGGAGAGCTGTTCATCGAGCGGGATCTCCGGCAGCTCTCCGAGCTCGGCATCCGGCGGGAGGAGGCGGACCGGCAGTTGGAGCTGTTCCGCAATCCGCCGCCGTACACCCGGGTCCTGCGCCCCTGCACCCCCGGCGACGGCATCCGCACCCTCTCCGTAGCCGAGCACGCCGCCCTCCTCGACTCGTACGACGCCGCCGCGCGCCGTGGACGTGTCGCCAAGCTCGTCCCCGCCTCCGGCGCCGCCACCCGGATGTTCAAGGACCTGATCTCCTGGCTGGACTCTCCGGAAGGGAGCGAGCCGCCGCCCCCCGTGCGGACCTTCTTCGACAACCTGCCGCGCTTCGCGTTCTACGAAGACCTCGCGCCCGTCCGTGGCAAGGAATACAAAGTCGTCCTGCGATATCTGCTCGAACCGGAGGGGCTTGGATACGCGGAGCTGCCCAAGGGACTGCTGGCCTTCCACCGCTATCCGGAGGGACCGCGCACGCCCTTCGAGGAGCATCTTGTGGAGGCGGCGGCCATCGCCTGCGGGGAGGATGGTCTCTGCCTGCTTCACTTCACCGTCTCGGCCGATCATCAGGAGCGCTTCGAGAGCCTGCTCGACCGTGTGCGCCCTGATCTCGAAGAGCGCTACGGCTGCCGTTTCGAGGTCTCCTTCTCCACCCAGCGGCGCTCGACGGACACCCTGGCGGTGGATCTCGAAAACCGGCCCTTCCGGCTGGACGACGGCTCGCTTCTCTTCCGTCCCGGCGGCCACGGCGCGCTGATCGACAACCTCCACGACCTCGGGCGCGAGGGCTGGGACGTGGTCCTGCTCAAGAACATCGACAACGTCGTGCCCGACGGCCGCAAGCCCGTCGTCCATCTCTGGAGGCGGCTCCTCGGCGGCTGTCTGCTCGCCGTGCGCGAGAAGGTCTTCTCCCATCTCGACCGCCTGGAGGCGCTGGACGGCATCCAGGGCCCCGAGGCCGAGCCCGTGCTGGCGGAGGCCGCCCGCTTCGTGGAAGAAGAGCTCTGCCGTCCATTGCCTTCCTTGTTGGGCGCCTCCTTCGCCGAGGCCGGCGCCCGCGACCGGAAGCGGTTCCTGATGGAGGTCCTGGACCGTCCGCTGCGCGTCTGCGGCGTGGTGCGCAACCAGGGCGAGCCGGGCGGCGGCCCCTTCTGGGTCGAGTCCCCCTCGGGCGGCATCTCGCCGCAGATCGTCGAGACCTCGCAGATCGATCCCCGGAACCCGGAGCAGCAGGCGATCCTCAAGTCCTCCACCCACTTCAATCCGGTGGACATCGCCTGCAGCCTGCTGGACCAGTACGGCCAGCCCTACGACCTGCACCGCTTCGTCGATCCCTCGACGGTCTTCATCTCCGAGAAGTCCCACGAGGGCCGCTCCCTCAAGGCCCTGGAGCGCCCCGGCCTGTGGAACGGCGCCATGGCGGGATGGAACACCGTCTTCGTGGAAGTCCCGGACGCCACCTTCGCGCCGGTGAAGACGGTGCTGGATCTGCTGCGGCCCGAGCACCAGTAGGGGACGGGCCGACCTCGAAGCTTGGCGGCTCAACCGCAAACCTTGGCGGGTGGACCGCCCAGGCGGGCGAACGAGCCGCCGACGCCGGCGGATGAATCGCCAACGATCGCGGATCACCCTTAAAGCTTGCCGGGACCGCGCCCCGTCCTCTTTTCCAGAAGATTTCCTTGGCTGAGCTGTGTGTTAAGATAAAAATAGGGTCAAGCTCGCTTCACCAGACGGAATGGCGTGTGGAGGCCTTGCGGAATCCAATCCGAGTGCTCATCGTAGACGACCATTTCGTCGTCCGCGCGGGGGTTTTTAACCTTTTGTCCGGCGTGGCCGATATCGAGGTGGTGGGCGAGGCGGAAGATGGGCGGCAGGCGGTGGAAGAGGCGAAGCGCTGCAATCCCCACGTGATCCTCATGGACCTCCGGCTCCCCCACGTCGACGGCGTGGAGGCCACCCGGCGGATCCTCGCCGCGCAACCCGAGATCGGGATCGTCATCCTCACCACCGCGGACGCGGAGGCGGAGGTGCTGACCGCGATCGAGGCCGGGGCCCGGGGCTATGTCGCCAAGACCTCGCACAAGGAGGAATTCCTCGAAGCCATCCGCCGGGTCGCCTGCGGTGAGGCCTGGCTTCCCCCGCACCTCACGAGCCGGCTGCTCGCCCACTTCAAGCCGCGCCCGGCCGCGGAAGCCCTCACCAGCCGGGAGCAGGACGTGCTGACCCTGCTGGTGCGGGGGTGGAGCAACAGCGACATCGCCCGCGAGCTGGGCATCTCCGTCATCACCGTGCGCACCCACGTGAGCCACGTGCTCGGCAAGCTGGGAGTGAGCAACCGGGTGGAAGCCATCCTCCACGCCCAGCGGGCCGGGCTGGTGCCGCTGGAGACGCCCTGAGCCCGGCCGGGGAGGGAGGAGTGAGGACCAAAGACGAAAAGCTCCGGCGGCTCGAGGACCCGGGCCGGAGGAGCCCGGCGCGGACGCCGGAGAAGCCGCCGCCCGCCGGCCACGCTGGCGCGCCAGCGCGACCTCGACGGCTGCAAGGAGCGGCTGCCCGACCTCGAACAGGCCTGGAGCAGCGTCGCCGAGAGATGTGGTCCCGCCAGGGACCACCGTGAAGAGATAAAAACATTTTCTTAAAAAGAATAAGTTGGAGAGCCGGCAGGGAGACCGGCGCTCCATCGCCTTTCCAAACCGCCCAACCCACCTACCGGGGTGGCGGCCCGTCTCATACAAACGATGAGAAAAAATCCTTCTCTTGTAGGACGACAGGCCGGGAGGGCTTTCCTTAGGATGGTCTCATCAGGCCCGAGAGCGGCGCTGATGGCAAGTGAGCCGATCTCCATGCGGAAACCGGTTCGGGTCTGGTGAGAAAACAGCCAACCTGAAGGAGAACGTCCCATGAGAAATCTAAAAAATCTCCTCGGCAGAGGGGTGATGGCCTCGCTGCTGGCCCTGCTGCTCGCAACCGGCGCCGCGTTCGCGCAGGTCAAGGCGTACGTGACGGACGCCGGTAGCTTCGAGGTTGCCGTGATCGACACGGCGACCAACACGATCACCGCCACCGTGCCGGGGACAGGCGCCTATGCCATCGCCCTCGCTCCCGACGGGGCCTTCGCCTACGCGACGGGTAACGCCACGGTCGACAAGATCGACACGGCGACCAACACGGTCACCGCCTCCGTGCTGGCACTTTTCGCAATGGACATCGCCGTCTCCCCCGATGGAGCCTTCGTCTACGTGGCCGACTTCTACGCCGACACCGTCCGGGTGATCGACGCGGCAACCTTTACGCAGGTTGCTGCCCTTACGACCGGGTATCCATATCGCCTCGCCCTCACTCCCGGTGGGGCTTCCCTCTATGTGACGAATTATTCCCCCCGATCCGTCACGGTGATCGACACGGCCACCAGGTCGGTGACCGCGAGCATCCCAACCCCAGGAGACGTTGATCTGCTGAGTATCGCTTTTACGCCCGATGGGGCCTTCGCCTACATAGCGGCTCCTGGCCCCAACACAGTTGAGGTGCTCGACACGGCAACCCATGCGTGGGTGGCCTCCGTGCCGGTGGGAAACGACCCGTTCGATGTAGCCCTTACACCCGATGGGGCCTTCGCCTACGTGACGAATAGTGATAGCGACACGGTCTCCGTCATCGACACCGCGACGAATACCGTGGCCGCTACCGTGCCGGTGGGAACGATACCGGCCGGAGTCGCCTTGACGCCTGACGGGGCCTCAGCCTATGTGGTGAATACCGGGAGCAACACCTTTTCGGTGATCGATACGGCGACGAAGACGGTGACCGGCACCTTCCCCGCGGGATCGCTTCCTTTTAACATCGCCATCGGCACGATTCCCTCCGATCCTGACAGCGACGACGACGGCGTGCTCGACGTCAGCGACAACTGCCCGCTGGTGCCCAACGCCGATCAGGCGGACAACGACCTCGACAACGCCGGTGACGTCTGCGACGCCGACGACGACAACGACGGCGTGCTCGACACCACGGACAACTGTGCGTTCAACGCCAACGCCGACCAGGCCGACTTCGATCACGACGGCCTCGGCGACGTCTGCGACGCCGATGCCGACGGCGACGGCGTGCTCGCCGGCGACAACTGCCCCATGGTGCCCAACGCCGAGCAGACCGACACCGACCTTGACGGCAGCGGCGACGCCTGCGACCTCGACGACGACGGCGACGGCGTCCTCGACACCGCCGACAACTGCGTCCTCGACGCCAACCCCGGCCAGGAAGACCTGGACCTCGACAACATCGGCGACGCCTGTGACGCCGACGTCGACGGCGACGGCATCCTCAACGGTGCCGACAACTGCGCCGTGGTGGCCAACCCCGGCCAGGACAACGCCGACGGCGACCTCGAAGGCGACGCCTGCGACCTGGACGACGACAACGACGGCATCCTGGATACGGCCGACAACTGCTCGTTGATGTCCAACCCCGGCCAGCAGGACTTTGATCACGACGGTATCGGCGACGTCTGCGACGGCGACCTCGACGGCGACGGCGTGGCCAACGCCCTGGACAACTGCCTGTTCATCCCGAACGGCAACCAGCTCGACTTCGACGCCGACGGGTCGGGCGACGCCTGCGACCTCGACATCGACGGCGACGGCGTCTTCAACGGCTCCGACGCCTGCGCCTTCACGCCCACGGGCACTCCGGTCGACGCCGCGACGGGCTGCTCGATCGTCCAGCTCTGTCCGTGCGCCGGTCCGCGCGGCACCACGCAGCCCTGGAAGAACCACGGCCAGTACGTCTCCTGCGTGGCCAAGAGCGCGCAGAGCTTCGTCCAGCAGGGACTGCTCACTTCCGCGCAGAAGGACGCCATCGTCTCCGCAGCCGCCCAGTCGAGCTGCGGCCAGTAAGATCTGACGTTCCGTGAGCAACCCGGGCCGGGCCCTTGCGAGGGTCCGGCCCTTTACCGCGCCCCCGCCCGGGCATTTATGCCCGGGCGGGGGCAGATCGATCCCCGGAACCCGGAGCAGCAGGCGATCCTCAAGTCCTCCACCCACTTCAACCCGGTGGACATCGCCTGCAGCCTGCTCGACCAGTAGGGCCAGGCCGCCCCCGAAGGTTGTCAACTGGACCGTCAAGCTGGGCGGATGACTCGCCAAGGCCGGCGGACGACGCGCCGAGCCAGGCGAACGAGCCGCCTACGCCGGCGGATGAGCTTCGAAGCTTCGCGGCTCAACCACGAACCTTCGCGGACGGGCCGCCGACGCCGGCGAACGAGCCGCCCGCGCAGGCGGATGAGCTTTGAAGCTCGGCGAACGAGCCGCCTACGCCGGCGGATGAGCTTCGAAGCTTCGCGGCTCAACCACGAACCTTCGCGGTCGGGCCGCCGACGCCGGCGAACGTGCCGCCCTCGCAGGCGGATGAGCTTTGAAGCTCGGCGAACGGGCCGCCGGCGCCGGCGGATGAGCTTCGAAGCGTCGCGGCTCAGCCGCAAACCTTCGCGGTCGGGCCGCCGACGCCGGCGAACGAGCCGCCCGCGCAGGCGGATGGACTTTGAAGCTCGGCGAACGAGCCGCCGGCGGCGGCGGATGAGCTCCGAAGCTTCGCGGCTCAGCCGCAAACCTTCGCGGACGGGCCGCCGAGGCCGGCGAACGAGCCGCCCGCGCAGGCGGATGAACTTTGAAGGCTGGCGAACGAGCCGCCTACGTTGGCGGGTGAGCTCCGAAGCTTCGCGGCTGAACCTGGAAGCTTTGGAGATGAGCTCGGAAGCTTCGTGGATGAACCGCCGAGCTTCGCGAATGGGCCGCCGAGGTGAGCGGACGAGCCGTCAAGGCTGGCGCATGAACCGCCAACGTCGGCGGATCAACTTCGAAGCTTGGCGGCCCAACCGCGAACCATTTATGACCTGGCGCCCCTGAAAGGGCGGCTGGGGTCTTCAGACTGAACGGGCTCAATAGAAGAGCTGGATCGAGTCGATCTGATACTCGACGCCGACGGTCGGGACGCTGGCTCTCACCCTGATGTCGAGACTCTTGCCGGTATAGTTGCCGGCGAAGTAGAAATCTTCGCGATGACAATAGAAGGGCCCCAGGTCGGTGCGGACGCTGATGGACTCGCGCATGATTCCGGACTCCCAGAGCTCGATGATGATGCGGTCCCACCAACTCGGAGACCCGGTAGTGCCGAATACAAGGCTCACCGAGAAGGGGACCAGGCCCGGCGTGTTGGGGACCGTGAAGTGTTGGCTGAAGCTGGGATTGGCGCTGTTGAGATGAGCAGCCTCGTATCGCCTGCCCCAGATATCCGTGCACAGGGACGAGGGCGCGATGGCCGCCCCGACCCAGTTGGGATTGCAGCTATAGTCATTGAAGCTGGGGTTGTTGAGCAGGGCGTACCAACAGCTCGGGCCCGCGCATTGGTAAGAAGGAGCGCACTGGGCTTGGGCGGATTGAGTACTGGCCAAGGCGGCGGCAGCGAAGGCGAGGATCAAGGCTGTACGCGGCAGTCTCACGTCTGAACTCCTCCAAGTTGTTCCCGTTATCCCCCACGCTGGCGGCATTCTATTCACACTTAAGTTAATAGTCAACATACTAGGCGCGCTACGACGTCCCATCGGGTCTTTGTGAGGGAGAACGGATCTCTATCCTGGCGCTGAAACGCAATCTCTTACACACAGCTTGTCAGTCATGGATCACCTGCCGGGAAGGCGGTAGAGACGACCCAGCCCGTTTCAGAACACCCTCCGCAGTTCCCTGACGTCGGGTCGTCTCCGAGACGGGGATCCTGCTACGGATTCACGCCTTCGCTCGACGAGGAGAGAGGATCGTTTGGCGTGCCCGCCGAACGAATAGCCAAACGAACCGGTATTCCCGCCTCGAGAGACGACCCGACGTGGGTGGCCTGCCAAGGGCGTTCTGAAACGGGCTGGGTCGTCTCTACCGCCTTCCCGGCAGGTGATCCATGACTGACAAGCTGTGTGTAAGAGGCTGCGCTGAAGCGCCAGGTTTTATGCCCGTGCCCCTTTGGGGCAGACGTCGTCAACATATCCAGAGCCAAGTCAACTGACTCCGGCTCAGAGTCAAGATCTCCAGCCCCGAATCAACGTCTCCGGGCCAGAGTCCCGGGACTCTGGCCCGCCGCCTCGGTGATGTCGGTGTTCATGCCCACCCAGCCGCGGATCGTGCCGTCCCCCTCGTGGAGCGGGATCGCTCGGACGTGCGTCAGGCGCCACGTGCCGCTCGCCGCGTGCCACAGGCGGAAACGGATGTCGACCGGCAGGCCGCGCTCGACCGACGACCGCCAGTTACGCCCGGCGCGCTCGCGATCGTCCGGATGGACGGCGTCGAGCCAGCCCCAGCCTCGCCACTCCTCGAAGGTCTGGCCGGTGAAAGCGCGACAGGACGGGGAATCCTCGTGCACCTCGCCGCGCGCGTCGGTCACCCACACGGTCCGCGCCGCCGCCTCGACGAGAGCGCTGAACCGCTCCTCGCTGTCGCGGAGGTCCTCCGCCGTCCGCCGCTCCCGCTCGGCGATGGCGGCCGTGGCCTCCCTCCGTACGCGCGCCAGCTCGAGCTGGGTGCCGACGCGGGCGACGAGCTCGCGGGCCGAGAACGGCTTGGCGAGGTAGTCGTCGGCCCCGGCCAGCCGCCCCTCGACGGCGGCTTCCTCACCCGCCCGCGCCGTCACCAGCACGACCGGCGTCGTCTTCAGCGCCTCGTCCCGGCGGACCTCCTGGAGCAGCTCGAAGCCGTCGAGGTTCGGCATCATCACGTCGGCGAGGATGAGGTCGGGCCGGTTGGCGCGCGCGAGGGCGAGCGCTTCGGCGCCGTCGGCCGCCGTCTCCACCGTCCAGTGCGGCGCGAGCAGGCGGCCGAGGTAGGCGCGGAGGTCGGCGTTGTCGTCGACCACCAGCACGCGCGCCCCGGGCGCCCGTGCCTGGAGGCCCTCGCCGCCGGGACGGCCGAGCGGGCCCTCCACGACCTCGGCCGGCTGCGGCTCCTCCGAGCCGCCGTCGCCGGCCCAGCTCGCCGCCTCCGCCGCCAACGCGGCGGCGACCATGGGCCTGGCCTCTCCGGACTCCTCCTCCCGCCCCTCTTCGAGGCTCCCGCGGCGGATGAGCGGGACCCACACGGTGAACGTCGTGCCGGACGGGCCGCCGTCCGGCCCCGCCTCCCGGCTCTGCACGCGGACCCGCCCGTGGTGCCGCCGTACGAGCTCGTCGACGAGGGCGAGCCCGATCCCGCTCCCCTCGTACGTCCGCGCCCGCGCCCCGCGCACGCGGTGGAAGCGCTTGAAGAGATGCGGCAGCTCCGCCTCCGGGATCCCCACGCCGGTGTCGCGCACGACGAGCTCCGCGTGCATGGGGAGGGCCCGCAGCTCGACGGCGATCTCCCCCTCGAAGGTGTGCTTGAGGGCGTTCGAGAGGAGGTTCGACACCACCTGCTCCCACATCCGGCGGTCTACCCACACCGGATTCGGGAGCGGAGGGCAGTCCACGCGGAGCGCGAGCCCGGAGCGCTCGGCCGCGCCGCGGAAGACGCTGGCGACGCCGGCCGTCAGCGTGGCGAGGTCGGTCGGCTCGAAACGCGCGCTGAGGCGGCCGGCCTCCATCTGCGAGAAGTCGAGGAGAGTATCGACGAGTTGGAGGAGGCGGCGGGCGTTGCGGGCGGCGACGTCGAGCTCGCCGGCGAGGCGAGGGGGGAGATCGTCGCGGCTCCGCAGGGCCTCCTCCAGCGGGGCGAGGAGGAGCGTAAGGGGGGTGCGGAACTCGTGGGAGACGTTCTGGAAGAACTCCGTCTTCACGCGGTCGAGCTCGGCCAGCCGCTGCAGCCGCTCCCTCTCCCATCCCCGCGTCCGCGCCTCGACGAGGCTCGCGGCGACCTGCTGCGTGACGAGGTCGCAGAACTCCCGGTACCGGGTATCGAAGGGGAGCCGCGGGCTGAGACCGGCGACGAGGACGCCGACGGGCGGCTCGTCGGCCACGGGGCGGAGAGGGAGGAGGAGGGCGGACTTCGGCGGCTCCGGCCAGGGACCCGCGTGGAACCCGGGGAGGCGCTTGGCGACGTCGTCGACGAAGACGCTCTCCCCCTCGATGGCGGCGCGGGCGAAGGGCCACGCGGGATGGCCGCCCCGGAGGTCGACCGAGTGCGGGGCGGCCGGGGAGCCGGCCTCCACGCCGGCGGACGCGCTGAGGCTCGCGCGGGTGGCGGCCCGGTCGTAGAGGTACAGGAGCGCGAACGGGAGGTCGTGCGGGTTCTCCGCGAACGCTCCGGCCGCCCGCTCGCACACCTGCATCGCCCTCTCCACCCCCGTTCCGGCGACGCTCAGCGCGCGCAGGGTGGCGAGCCGGCGATCCGCGAGAACCCGCACCGTCGTCTCCGTCGACGTGTTGAGGATGCCGGCGACGGCGCCCGCGTCGTCGTAGAGCGGGCTGTAGCAGTAGGTGAAGTACGCCTCCTCGACGAACCCGCGGCGGTTCGGCTCGAAGAGCTGGTCCTCCCGGTAGATCGCCTCTCCGGTCCGCCGGACCTGCTCGAGCTGTAGCCGGACGAAGTCCCAGATCTCCGCCCACGTCACGCGGGCGGGGAGACCCTGGAGCGCCTTGGTCCCGAGCGTCGGGGTGTACGCGTCGTTGCCGATCTGGACGTGCTCCGGCCCCCACATGGCGAACATGGGGAACCGGCAGTCGAGCACGGCGCGCACGGTCGCCCGGAGGCTTTGCGACCACTCCGACACCGGCCCCAGCGGCGTGGCCGTCCAGTCGATGGCGCGCAGGGCGGCGCGGGCCTCTCCCGGCCCCGCGAAGAGCGCCTCCATCGCCTCCACCTCCGTCCGTGGCCTCGGCAGGCGACCGCCGGAGACGACGTCGGCGACGACCCGCCCGATCTCGTAGAGCGGGAGCACGAGGTCGGCCGCCCCGACCTCGATGGCGGACCGCGGCATCGACGGCTGCTCGGCGGTGTCCTCGCTCTGGACGATGACGATGCCGCCGGCGCCCTTCAGCGCCCGTGCCCCCGCCGCGCCGTCGCTCCCCATTCCGGTGAGGACGACGCCGAGCGCCCGGGGCCCGAAGCTGTCGGCCAGGGAGGCGAGGAGAACGTCGAGCGGCCGGTCGCGCAAGCCGCCGTCGCCGGGGCTCACCGCGAAGGCCCCGTCGGGCATCACCTCCAGCCGCTTCCGCGACGGGGCGACGAAGATGTGCCCCGGCGCCAGGCGGGCGCCGTCTTCGGCCCATACGATGGGGAGCGCGATACGGCGTCTGAGGATCTGGACGAGCTGGCTGGCATAGCCGGCGAGGTGCTGCCCCACGACGACCGCGGCCGGCAGGTCGGCCGGAAGCTCGCGCAGGACAGCCGTCAAGGCCTCGAGCCCGCCGGCGGACGCGACCAGGGCGATCACGTCGACAGAGGGGCTTGCCGGCGGAATTTCAGTTGTCACCTCGCTCATCTCGACCTCCTCGAGGTGCGAACGACCTGCCAAGGGGATGGTATCGCGATGGCCGGAGGAAAGGACCTAAAGGACCCAAAGGACATAAAGGACGTAAAGGACGGTTTCCCTCTGTCCTTTATGTCCTTTGGGTCCCTTAGGTCCTTTCAATACCTGCCCAGATGCCGTCACCTCGCACCGCGGACACGCGTGCTATCTTGGCTGGCGGACCCGGCATCCAAGGGGAGAAGGCTGAACGTAGTAAGTGTTCAGCGAGAGGAGGGGCCGCCTTGAGCACAACCGCCGAAACCGCTCCCCCGAAAGCGAAGTCCCGGGGGAAGCTCATCCTGTACATCGTCGTCGGGGTCGCCGTCCTGGCCGCCTTGATCCTCGGCGGACGGCAGCTCGCCGGCTACATCCCGCGCTTCGCCGCGTACGTCGCGGACCTGGGAGTCTGGGGACCGGTGGTCTTCATCCTCGGTTACGCCGTCGCGGCGGTCGCCTTCATTCCGGGATCGCTGCTGACGCTGGCGGCCGGCGCCATCTTCGGTCTGGTCTGGGGGACGGTCTACACACTGATCGGCGCCACGCTGGGGGCCTCCCTGGCCTTCCTGGTGGCGCGGTACGTGGCCCGCGGCGCCATCGAGAAGAAGATCGCGGGCAACGCCAGGTTCGCGGCCATCGACCAGGCGGTGGGCCGGGAGGGGTTCAAGATCGTGGCGCTGCTGCGCCTCTCCCCCATCTTCCCGTTCAACCTGCTCAACTATTCGCTGGGACTGACCCGCGTCCGTTTCCTCCACTACCTGGCCGCCTCGCTGGCGATGCTCCCGGGCACGCTGCTGTACGTCTACTACGGCAAGGCCGCCGGGAGCCTCGCCGCCGCCGCCAGCGGCTCCCAGACCGAGAAGGGCTGGGAGTACTGGACCACCCTGGGTCTCGGCCTCCTCGCCACCGTCGTCGTGACCACCTACGTCACGCGGCTGGCCGGCAAAGCCCTGAAGAAGGAGATCGCGGAGCCATGACGATCGAGCCGCTGGACGAGCACAACCGGAAGCTGATCGACAACGTCCACCCGGCTTCCTGGATCAATCCGGAGCCGGCGGCGCGCTATCACATGGTGGTGGTCGGCGCCGGCACCGCCGGTCTGGTCTCGGCCGCCGGGGCCGCCGGCCTGGGCGCCAAGGTGGCCATCATCGAGCGCAACCTTATGGGCGGCGACTGTCTCAACGTCGGCTGCGTCCCTTCGAAAGGGGTGATCCGCGCCGCCCGCTCCTGGCAGGAAGCCCGCGAGACCGCCGCCCGCTTCGGCGGACCGGCCGTGGCGAGCCCGGCCGGCGACTTCGGCTTCGCCATGGAACGCATGCGCCGCATCCGCGCCGGCATCAGCGTGCACGACAGCGCCCGCCGCTTCCAGGGTCTGGGGGTGGACGTCTTCCTGGGCGACGGCCGTTTCGTCTCTCCCGACACCGTGGAGGTCGAAGGCAGGAAGCTCCGCTTCCGCCGCGCCGTGATCGCCACCGGCGGCCGGGCCGCCGAGCCGCCCATCCCCGGCCTGGCCGAGGCGGGCTTCCGCACCAACGAGACGATCTTCAACCTCACCGAGCTGCCGCAGCGGCTGGTGGTGGTGGGCGGCGGCCCCATCGGCTGCGAGCTGGCCCAGGCGTTCGCCCGGCTCGGCAGCGAGGTCACGCAGCTCGTCCAGGAAAGTCACATCCTCCCCCGCGAGGACGCCGACGCCGCCGGGATCGTCCAGAAGGCGATGCTTCGCGACGGCGTCCGCCTCGAATTCGACATGAAGGTGGTCGAGGTGAAGCGCCTCGGAGCCGGGAAGACGGTGGTCATCGAGCGCGGCGGCGAGCGGCGGGAGATCGCGGCCGACGAGATCCTGCTCGCCGTCGGCCGCTCCCCCAACGTCGAGGGGCTGGGGCTGGAGGCGGCGGGCGTGCGCTACGACGACAAGCGGGGCGTCGAGGTGAACGACAACCTGCGCACCAGCAATCCGAACATCTTCGCCTGCGGCGACGTGGCCTCCCGCTACCATTTCACCCACATCGCGGACGCCCAGGCCCGCATCGTGATCCAGAACGCCCTCTTCTTCGGCCGCGCCAAGGCCTCGGCGCTGACCGTGCCCTGGTGCACCTACACCAGCCCGGAGGTCGCCCACGTCGGGATGTATGAAAAGGACGCCCGCGAGAAAGGGATCGAGGTCGAGACCCTGACGGTCCCCCTCTCCTCGGTGGACCGCGCCCTCCTCGACGGCGGCGACGAGGGTTTCCTCCGTGTCCACGTCGAGAAGGGCTCCAAGGAGGGAAAGATCCTCGGCGCCACCCTGGTGGCCGACCACGCGGGCGACATGATCGGCGAGCTCTGCCTGGCGGTCACCCACGGTATCGGATTGGGCAAGATCGCCGGCGTGATCCACCCCTACCCCACCCAGGGCGAAGTAGTGAAGAAGGCCGCCGACCAGTGGCGGCGCGGCAAGCTGACGCCGACGGTGAAGAAGGTGTTCGACTGGTGGTTCCGTACTGTCAAGTGATGCGGTAGACTCTCCTGAAACCGGAATTTGGATATGTCATAGGGATCTCTGTCTCGTGTTGGAGCATCCCTGGCAGCCGCCCGGCAGGAGGCGACGCTTGGGAGAGCCGAAAGCCCTCACGCTGGAGAGCTTCGAGGAGTTCAGAGATCACCCCGCGGTCCAGGCTCTGGCGCCTAGATACCGCAGGGACGCGATCCTGGCCGATTACGCCATCACGCGGCTCATCGGGGATCTGCGCGAGCTCAACGAGACCTACAGGTCCCGCCACGGCAGGCCGGCGTTCGCCACGCTGGAGGGCAGAGTCAAGACCGAGACCAGCTTCTTCCGCAAGCTGTATCTCCGGGCTCGCGAACGGACCCGGAACCATGGGCTGACGCTCGGCTCGCTGGAGCGTCTGTATCAAGGGATCAAGGATCTCTCGGGAGTGAGGTTCTCCTGCCCGTACCTGGACGAGGTGAGACCCACGATCGCGGACCTGATTCGCCCGGGCCTGGCGAAGCTCGGATACGCGACGCACCTCCAGGCCGCGGGTCTCCGGGATCAGGACTTCCTGGACACCGGCAACGAGCACGGGTACCGGTCGTATCACTTCCACGTCAAGGTCCCTACGCCGGTGGACATCTTCGGGAACACGAAGCTTTGCCTCTGCGAGATTCAGGCGAAGTCCGAGCTTCAGCACGTCTGGGCGGCCAAGTCTCACGACCTGCTCTACAAGCCCGAGGAAGGATGGCAGCTCGACGATCAGCACGTCCAGGGCGACATGCGGGCGGTCAGCGACAGTCTCCGAGCGGCCGACCAGCACCTCGTCAGTATCCGTGATAGGATAAGAAGATAGCGACGGGAGCGTGGAAGGAGAAAATGCTATGAGCGTCAAGATACTCAAGAACCCCATCCTCTACCGTCTCCCCCCGGGGGACTCGGTGTCGGATATCCATGGTCTCTTCTACGACCGGGCCACGGGGCATATCGGGTTTGGACGTCGGTACGGGGAACAGTCCTTCAACGGGGCCCCCGTGCACAGCGGCGCTCCCGAGGAGTTCTGGGGCTCGCGGGGCCCCTTGTACAATCCCTTCCTGCGGCCTGCCAAGATAAGCTGAGGCAGGACCGGCGAGTTCGTCTCCGCCGCCGGATCTCAGCCATGCCCAACTTCAACACCCAACTCGGATTACGCCCGGGCGACGAGCCCGGCACCATCCTGCTCGATCCGCGTCCGGAGCACCAGGTGGCTCCGGACGTGGTCCACTTCGCCGTCCTCACCACCCTCGCGGAGGTCTCGGCCGCCAGTGTCGTCGAGGCTTCGGTGGTCCCTTCGACGGTGACGGTCCATCTGCTGGCCCGCGCCCGTATGGCCCCGCTGGTGGGACGAGGACGCCTCCTGCGCAAGGGCAAGCGCCTGGCCGTGGCCGAAGGGGAGGTCACCCAGGACGGCCAGCTCGTGGCCAAGGCGACCGTGCAGTTCGCGCTGCTGTAGTCCCGCCTTCCCGAACCGGCCGCACCTCTGAATCAAAGCCATGAGCAAGTCAAACCAAGCCGCAGCCCTCCGCGAAGAGCCGGATTACGAAACCTCGACCTCCGAGGTAGAGTTGCCGGTGACCATGGAACCGTACGACGACTGGTCCCCGACCTCCTGGCAGCGCAAGCCGGCGCTCCAGCAGCCGACCTATCCGGATCCCGCGCGCGTCGAGGACGCCCTGCGCGAGCTGTCGCGCCTGCCGCCGCTGGTGACCTCCTGGGAGATCGAGCGGCTCAAGGAGCAGCTCGCCGAGGCGGCCCGCGGCGAGCGCTTCCTGCTCCAGGGAGGCGACTGCGCCGAGAGCTTCGACGAGTGCACGTCGGAGTCGATCGCCAACAAGCTGAAGATCCTGCTCCAGATGAGCCTGGTGCTGGTCCACGGCATCCGCCGCCGGGTGATCCGGGTGGGCCGCTTCGCCGGGCAGTACGCCAAGCCGCGCAGCGAGGATCTGGAGAAGCGCGGCGAGGTGAGCCTGCCCTCCTACCGGGGCGACCTGATCAACCGGCCCCCGTTCACCGAGGCCGACCGCGTCCCCGACCCGTCCCTGCTGCTGCGCGGCTACGAGCGGGCGGGGCTGACGATCAACTTCATCCGCGCCCTGATCGAGGGCGGCTTCGCCGACCTGCACCATCCCGAGTACTGGGACATGGCCTGGATGAAGCACTCGCCCCACGCCGAGGAGTACCAGCGGCGGGTGGCCGACATCCGGGACTCGCTGCACTTCCTGGAATCGCTGGGCGGCGCGCCGACCTCCGAGATGAGCCGGGTGGACTACTACACCAGCCACGAGGGCCTGCACCTTCTCTACGAGCAGGCGCAGACGCGGCGCGTGCCCCGCCGCCGCGGCTGGTACAACCTGTCGACCCACCTCCCCTGGATCGGCATGCGCACCGCCCAGCTCGGCGGCGCCCACGTCGAATTCTTCCGCGGCATCTCCAACCCCATCGCCGTCAAGGTGGGCAACGCCATGACCCCGGAAGGGCTGCGCGATCTCGCCGACGTGCTCGACCCCCACCGGGAGCCCGGCCGGCTGACCTTCATCCACCGCTTCGGCCACCGCAAGATCGCCGAGGGGTTGCCGCCGCTGATCGAGGCGATGCGCCAGGCGCGGCGGACGGTCCTCTGGGTCTGCGATCCCATGCACGGCAACACCGAGACGCTCTCGAACGGCCTCAAGACCCGGCGTTTCGAGAACATCCTCGCGGAGCTGGAGCAGGCCTTCGACATCCACGAGGCGCTGGGCTCGTACCTGGGCGGCGTGCACTTCGAGCTGACGGGGGACGACGTGACGGAGTGCATCGGCGGCGCCCGCAATCTCACCGAGGAGGACCTCCAGCGCGCCTACCGCTCGCAGGTGGATCCCCGGCTGAACTACGAGCAGGCGCTGGAGATGGCGCTGCGGATCGCCCGCCGGATGGGGCGCGAGGCGGATCTGTACGGGATCTGAGCCCCTTCAAGGACACCAGGGACACCAAGGACACCAAGGACAGCAAGGACAGCAAGGACCGGTTTTTTCCGTCCTTGTCGTCCTTGGTGTCCCTGGTGTCCCTGGTGTCCCTGGTCTCCCTGGTGTCCTTTTCCTATTTCCTAGTCGTCCACCTCGACCTTGAGAGTCGTGGCGAGGATGGTCCCGTCGCTCTGGCGGGTGCCGCGGCCTTCGGCGCGGACCGGGCGGTTCGCGCTCACCGCGCCGGACACCTGGCTCAGGTTGAGGAGGTCGCCCCGGTTGCTCCACTGCGTCTGGCCGTTGACGGTCACGCGGGCGCCGTTGGCGAGGACCAGCATCTGGCCGTTGACGGCGGTGACGGCGGCCTCGAACTCCTGTCCGGCGCGGGCGGGACGCGGGTTGTCGTCGGGCCGGTTGTTGTTGCCTCCCCGGCCGCCACGCCCCCGCCGGCCGCGGTCGTCTCCCGGCGGATCGTCCTGGCCGCGTCCCCGGCGGCCGCTGTTGCTGGCGCCGCCGTTGTCGTCCGTGCCATTGTCGTCGCCGCCCCGGCGCTTGTCCGAGCTGTCCGAGACGGAGCTCGCCGCCACGGCGGAGTCCTCCAGGTCGAACGCGGGCTCGGTGGGGCTGGAGCCCTTGGAGCAGCCGGCGGCGCCGAGGGCGAGAAGGGCGGAAAGGGTCAAAAGAGAGAGCTTGCGGTTCATTTTGTAGCCTCCTGAATCGTCCGTTCACTCTCTTGAGACAGGCGAAGGAGGCGGATGGAACAGGAAATTTTCGAGCGGCCGGATTCAGCCGGCCGCCGGGGGGGACGACGACGCGCCCCGGCGCAGGGAGAGCATCGCCACCATGGCCAGGGGAGCCAGCAGGGCGGCGCTCAGCAGGCCGCTTGCCACCGTGAGCGCCAGACCGCGCCAGAACGTGCCCGCCTCCGCCAGAAGCAGAATCGGCAACACGCCGACCAGAGAGCACAGGAGGGTGGTCCACATAGGCCGCAGCCGGCTCCGCACCGCCACCAGCGCCAAGTGGCCAGTTGGCAGCGAGGGGTGAACGCGGTGCAACCGGCGGTACTGGTCAGCCAGCAGAATGCTGTCGTTCACAGCCGTGCCGATGACCAGGATGGAGCCGATAAAAGCGCCTTCGGCGAAAGCCTCGCCGCCCCGGGAGAAAGCCAGGGCCACACCGAGCCAGGCCATGGGAAGACTGATCATGGAGAGCCCGGCCAGCTTCCAGGATTCAAGAACGGCGGCGATGACCAGGAAGACCAGGAAGACCGTCCCGCACAGGACGGGAAAGATCTCCCGCCGCACGCCTTCGCTCAGGAAGGCCTCTCCCGCGGCCTCGAGCCTGAGGCCGGGGGGCAGGGGGAAGGCTTTCAGCTCCCGCGCGAGGATCTTCTCTCCAAGCTCGAAGGGGCCAAGATAGGAGATATCGATAGAGCGCTTGTACTGGTGATTGAATCGTTCGATCACCGGGGCCTCACGCTCGGCGGCGATCTCGGCGAGCTCCGACAGCCGGAAGGACTCATCGGATTGCCCCGCCCGCAGGGGGCGGGACACCAGAGCGTCGAGATCCAGGTCCGCCGCCAGCACGGGCGCGATACGGACAGGCAGCCGTGAGTTGCCCTCGAAGCTGGCAAGGAATGCCGGAGCCGAGCCGGCGAGGTCCGCGCGCAGCAGCCGGGTGAGCCCCGAAGCATGGATTCCGGTGCGCGCCACGGCTTCGTCCCCCCAATGCAGGCGCAGCACTTCACGGCCGGGGAGCCGTCCCCTCCGGCCCGCGTCGATATCGACCTGGGCGAAGCCGGGGTGCTTCCGAAGCCGCTGGGCGAAGCTCGATGAAATCTTCCGGAGCTCGTCGTAGTTGGGGCCGAAGGCCTCCACCCTGAGACTCGCCACGTCGCCCAGACCGCTGTAGAAGCTCATGGGCAGCAACCCCGAGACGACCACCTCGACACCCGAGATGTGGAGGGCTTCGCGGATCAGGGCGTCCCGCACCGCCAGCCGCTCCCGCTCCTGGCTTTCATGGAACGTCACCCGGAGAGTGGCGGCGTCGTCCCTCGCCGTCACGATCGTCTGGCGCACAGCGGGCTCCTTCAGCGCACGCGACTCGAAACCACGCATCAGAGCGTCGGTCCGCTCGATCCCGCTGCCCGCCGGCAGCTTGAGGGATAGGGTCACCTCGTCCCGCTCGTCGAACCGCCAGGACCGTCCCAGCTCCACGTTGCGGACGAAGGCGCGGGTCGCGCCTCCCAGCATCGGATCCAGGGTCCGCCGCAGATTCAGCACCGCTTCGCTCCCCAGGGTCCTGTTGTAGAGAGCCCGCCAGGCATGGGAGCCAGGCTCGATCCGCTCCGGCAGGAAGACGACCGGGACGCCGATGCACAGCAGCAGGACCGCCAGGATGGTCCGGGGGAAACGGACCGCGACCCGATGTGGAAAGAGGAAGAGACGAAGGCAGGTCCGGCGGAGTCCGGGAGAGTTTCGGCGCCTGTGAGCCGTCTCGGGAGCGAGGGTGTGGACCAGCGCGGGGATCAGCAGCGCGGCGCTGACCAGGGAACAGAGGAACGTGAGCGCCACGAGGATCGCGAACGGTTGGAAGACCGGCCGCAGCTCGCGGCTCAGGTAGACGACCGGAACCAGCGCGGCCACCGTGGCGGCGGTCCCTCCCAACTGGGGAATCCAGACCGCGCCGAGGGCGCGGCGGGCGGCCTCCCGGAGCCCGGCTCCCCGCGCCCGCTCCGCCTGGATCCTTTCCAGGAGGACCACGGCATTGTCCAGGAGCAACCCGTCCAGGAGCACCAGTCCGGACAGGGTCAGGATGTTCAACGTCAGCCCCAGGGGTCCGAGCAGCGCCAACGCCACCGCCAGCGCCACCGCCAGGCTGGTCAGCACGATGAGAGCGGCCCGGAAGCCGTGCAGCATGACCCGCAACACGACGCCGACCGCGGCCAGGCCGAGGAGCGCCTGCAGCAGGAGATCGCGGAGCTGTTCGCGCAGGTGCTCGCTCCTGTCCTCCGCGGTCAGGATCCTGACCCGCGGAGGCAGCTCGCTTCTCAGCGCGGCCAGGCGTTCCTCGACCGCCCTGGCTACGGACAGCAGGTGAGTCCCCGGAGCGCGGTCGAGCACGAGGCTCACGACCGGCATCCCGTCGATGCGGCTGAGGCTCCGGGCGTCGCCGGGACCGAGCTCGACCTGTGCCACATCCCCAAGCCTGACGACCCGGCCGGTCGCGGCGTCGCTGGCGAGGGGCAGCCTCCCCGACAGGACCTCCTCCCAGCCGGCGGTCTTCAAGAGCAGGCTCTGGCCCCCCGGGTGCGACATCCAGCCGAAAGACTGGTCGAAGGAGGCCTCCCGCAGCTTTTCCTGGATGTGCTCGGGAAGCAGGCGATAGGCCTGAAGCTTCTCCCGGTCGAAGCGGATCAACAACTCTCTTTCCGCTCCCCCCTCCACGGCGACCGAGGAAATCCCGGCCAGGCTCCGCAGCTGCGGCGCGAGCCGGCTGTCCGCGAGGCGCCGGAGCTCCACGGGCTCGACGTCGCCGACCAGCTTCAGGGTCATGAATCCCTGCTCATCCCGCAAGGCCGCGGGGACCTCCCGCGAGATCCGGGGCACCACGCGCTCCGGCAGGGAGCTTCGCAGCGCGGCCAGACGATCGGACAGCTCAGCCGAATACAAGGCGATGTCGCGGTCCTCCTCCACTCCGACCCTCAGGACCGCGAACCCTTCGCCGGCATGACTCTCGACCTCGACAGTGCCGGGGATGGAAGCGGCGACGCGCTCGATCGGCGCGGCCACCCACCTTTCGACCGCGCGGGGGGAGGCGCCCGGCCAGCTGGCGGTGACGGCGACCTGGGGGAGCTCGACCGAGGGCACCCATTCCAGAGGCGCCCGCGCTCCCGCCCAGATTCCGACCGCCAGCAGACCGCAGGCGTAGAGGCAGACCGCGCGCGGCCGTTCCAGCAACCAGGCGATCATCTCGGCCTCTTACAGCCGGCCGGCCGCCACCTGAACGGGCGGCGCGGCGCAGAAACCCGCCACACTTTCGGAGCCCGCCTTGAGCGAGTGCTCCTCCAGCTTGAACGGCACCACGGTCCCGTCATCCTTGAGGTAAGCGTCGCGGGCGACCCAGAGCTTGCAGTCCTTCGCCGCCACGATCCTCCCCTGTTGCGGGACGGTCAGCCCTTCAGCGAGGATTTCCCCTTCCTTTGTGTACAGGTTGAGGTACCAGCCCGCGGACGAAGGGCCGTTGCTCTTGTAAAGAGTTACGGCGATCAGATTCGGCGAGACGTTGAAGATGTCGTCGACATGCAGATGACTGTCCCACCACCGCAGATGGGCAGGCGTGTATCCATAGGGCGAAAGAGATTCGGGGAAAACGGGAGAATCAGGTCGCCATTCCGCGGTGCCACCGTTCAACCTGCTGACGGGATTCAGGTTCTTGTCGAAGCGGAAGATGGTGAAGCTTTCGGGATAGATGCCGAAGACCCCTCCCTCTCCATCCTCCACGACGCCGCCGTTCTGGAAGCGACAGAGAAACAACCGGAGCCGTTCCCGGTCGGCGGACAAGGCTTCCCGTATCACCTTTCCGTCGACGCCGATCTTGGTAATCACCTGCTCCTTGTAGGGAGAGTAGAGCGCCAGGCCGTCCTGGAGGGATGCGATCTCCGTGACTGGAGACGGGGCGTGAAAGCTCCCCTCATATTGATAGGTCCCCGCGCTGAAGACGCTGAACCGGCGCCCATCCGCATCATAGGCCACCAGCCGGCCGCCAGAGTCCAGAGCGGCATGACTGAGAAGGTTGAACTCCCCCGGGCCCTGCCCCTTCCGCCCGATCTCACGCACGAGCTTGCCCGTGGGATCAAAAACCAGGAGCTTGCCCTTGGCGGCATGGGGAACGATCAGGTTTCCCGCAGAATCGACGAGAATATACGGAAGAGTCATCAACTCATCGGCCAGATTGGGATACTGGAGGTCGAGCCGGCGAGGAGACCCGGCCAGGTCTTCCCAGTTGGCAGGAGCCTTGACGGCGGCATTGCGGAAGCTCCCTTTCGTGCCGCCACCGAAGAACACTATTCCCGAGATGCCGAGCGCCAGCAGGACCACGAAAGCCAGGGCGCTCAGAAACCGCGTTCTTTGGGTCGCTACTTCGTACATGATCGGGCCTCCTTAAGCCGCGGTACGGGCTTCAAGCCATCGCTCGAGCCCCTCAGGTTCTATGCTGTCCGGCCTGAAAACCGACTTGATCCGGAAATCCCGATCCACCCAAAGATAGATCGGGGTCTCGCTGAAGCCTGTCTCCGCCTCCAGGGGAAAGAACCGCGCCAGCTCGCGGGAACGCACATAGGAAAACGGGAAGGTCATCAGCTTCGAGTTGCGCAGATTGAGGGTATAGGTCTGGTCCTCCCGAGTATCCGCTCCGACCAGACCGAGAAAAGCCACATGCTCCGAACCCAGACGCTCCTGCAGAACGCGGATGGTGGAGAGATGGCCCCGCAAACCCTGGCCACAGGTCGTCGGATTGAAGACCACGACGATCCGATCGCCAGCCGGAGCCGCCGCTCCTTCGGCCTCCCGCAACCGGGACGCGAAAGGTACGGGAGCGCCTACGAGTTGCATCAGATCCCGTGAAAGCTGCAGCTTGTCCGCTACGGCCTTCTCGCGCACCACGCAAGCCGCCAGTTGACCGTGCACCAGCCGGTTCTGCCGGATCAGGAGCGCCAGCGAAGCGAAGCAGACCAGGATCAGGATGAGGCTCTGGTGGTTGATGAGAAGGGTGACCAGGCGATTGCGAGCAGGGGTATCCATGAAACAGGCCTCCTGGAAGAGGATAAAAACCAGGGGGGCGGCGGCAGCGACGCCCCCCGTAGGTTGATCAGCGGCAGCAGGTGTAGCTGCCGACGCCGATGCAGTAGGGCGCGCCGCAGGCGGATCCGCAACAGACCTCCGCCCACTTGCCAGCGGCTTCGGCGTCGATCTCGGATTCAAAGGAGTAGGAAGCGTTGGCGACAGGCATCATCCCGGCACCGAGAGCCAGGGCGAACATGACGGCGGCCAGCAGAAGACGGACTTTCAGATTGCGCATGTCTCTTCTCCTTCTGTTAATCAGGTTAAGTTGTCAACTTCTCTCGCCGGCGTGAGAGTAGATTAGCTCCGCTCAACGATCATGCCTTAACCTTCATTCTTAACACTTCCTCTCGAAGAAACAGGTAGATAACCGCGCAGCCGGTACTCCGAGGGCGTGCACTCGAAAAGCCTGTGGAAAGTGCGGCAGAAGCTCTCGTGGTACGCGTACCCCACCGCCAGCCCGATCAGGAAGACCTCCAGGTGCTGGTAAGCCAGGAGACGCAGCGCCGCCTGCATCCGGAGCCACTCGATGTAGTCCCGCACGCCCATGCCGACGGCGTTCCGGAAGCGCGTCGCGACGTTGTTGTTGCGGATGCCACACCGTGCCTTGACGGTATTCGCGTTGAGCATCGGATCGAAGAGATGCTCGTGAATGTAATCCAGCATGGAACGGACGGCGTGTGGCAGCTGCACCACCTCGGGGCGGAGCTCGCGCCGGAATCTCGCCAGCTCCTCATCGATCAGAGCGCTCTTGGTCATGCGACCCTCAAGCCGCCGCGCAGGGCTCGGTTCCATCTTCTTCTCCTCGACGTGGATCAGGCCGGCGGGTACGGAGCCGTTCCGCACCGCCGTCCACCAGCATGTAGATGACCGGCACGACCACCAGGGTCAGGGCCGTGGCGCTCAGCAGGCCGCCGACGATGGTGATCGCCAGGGACGCCTGCAGGCCGCCGCCCTGGCCGAGCCCCAGGCTCATCGGCAACAATCCCAGGACGGTGGTCAGGGTGTTCATCACGATCGGCCGGAAGCGGTTTCGGCCCGCGGCCCGGATGGCCTCCACCAGGGAGAGCCCGGAGCGCCGGGCCTGGTTGATGAAGTCCACCTTGACGATGGCGTCGTTGTCGACGATGCCCACCACCACGACGCAGGCGGTGAGGCTCATCAGGTTCCAGCTCTGGCCGGTGAGGGCCAGGCAGAAGACGATCCCCACCGCGGCGAGCGGCACCGCCGAGAGGATCACCAGCGGCTGGAGCAGGCTCTCGAACTGCGCGGCGAGGATCAGGTAGACGAGCAGCAGCGACAGCAGCAGGCTCTGGCCCACGGCGATCAGGCTGGAGCGGAAGGATTCGTTGGCTCCTCCCACCCGCACGCGCACCGAAGGCGGCAGGGCCGCCCTCTCCGCCGTCTCCTCCACCGCCCGCACGGCGTCCTGGAGAGTCGCCCCGGGGGCGGTGTCGGCGGTGAGCCGCACGATCGGGCCCTGATGGCTGCGCAGCAGCACGGCCGGCAGCTGGACCGCTTCGGCGCGCACGAAGCTGCCGAGCGGGAGCAGGCCCGAAGCGGCCGGGATCCTCTCCGCCAGGAGACGCTCGATGGAGTCCACCGCGGCGGCGTGGAGCACGACGGGGATCTCGTCATTGACCGAGCGCAGGCGGGTGGCCTCCCGGCCCCGCGCCGCCGCTTCGAGGTAGGTCTGGAGCACCGGCGGCCGGACGCCGAAGCGGGCCACGGCGTCGCGGTCGAGCTCGACCCGGTAGGCGGGGACCGCCTCGGGATCGGTGCGCGCCAGGTTCACCAGCTCGCGCCGGCCCCGCAGAGCCGCCATCAGCGGACCCAGCGAGCGCTCGGCGTCGGAGCGGTTGCCCGCCGTCAGGTCGATCTCCAGATCGACGTCGCTCCCCGCGAGCAGAGCGTCGAGCTGCGGGCGCACCGGCCGCGCTTCGATACCGATGTCCGGCGAGAGGCCGAGGCCGCGCAACCGCGGCAGGACGTCCGCCGAGGTCTTCCCCGGCGCCAGCACGAGGGTGAGGTCGCCCCGGTAGACCGGCCGCGGCTCGAGGTCGAGACGGGCGTCGTCCCGCTCGCCGAGGTCGGCCAGGACATGCCGCACCTCGGGCCAGCGCGCCGCCGCCGCCTCGATCTCCCGCGCCCGTTCCGAGACCAGCTCGACGTCGGCGTCGGTAGGCAGGGTCAGGCTCACCTGCACGCGGCCCTCCTCCTCCTCGGGTACGATCTCGCGCGGCAGCCGCAGCGCCATGGCCGCGGTAAGGGCGAGGAGCAGGCCGGTGGCCGCCAGGGTGGCCCACCGCCGCCGCACCGCCACGTCCAGCAGCCTCTCGTAAAGGCGCAGCGTCAACCCGCCGGCCTGGCCGGTGAAGTCCGGGGTGACCGTGCGGTCGCGGGCGGCGATCAGCGGGACGGCGGTGAGCGCGACCAGCAGCGACGACAGCACGGAGCAGACGATGGCCAGCGACTGGTCGCGGAACAGGCGGCCGGCGAGCCCCTCGACGAAGGTGATGGGGAGGAAGACCGCCACCGTGGTCAGCGTGCTGGCGGTGATGGGGCCGGCCACCTCGGCCGTGCCCCGGCAGGCCGCCTTCCAGGCGTCCATCCCGGACTCCCGCAGCCGCGCGATGTTCTCCACCACCACCGTCGAGTTGTCGAGCAGCAGGCCGACCCCGAGGGCGAGGCCGGAGAGCGAGATCAGGTTGAAGGAGATCCCGAACAGCTCGAAGAGGACCAGCGTGAGGGCCAGCGAGAGCGGCACGGCCACCGCCGCGGCCAGCAGGGCCCGCGGGCGGCGCAGGAAGACGAGCAGGATCATCACCGTCAGGACGGCGCCGCCGATCAGCGACTGGACGACGCCGGAGATGGCCGACTCGATGAACACGCTCTCGTCGACCACCGGCGCCAGCCGCACCCCTGGGAGCTGGGCGCGCAGGTCGCCCAGGGCGTCGCGGACGGCGCGAGCGGTCTGCACGGTGTTGGCGTCCGGGCGGCGCTCGACCAGGAGCAGGAGGGTCTCGCCGCCGTCGAGGCGGACGAGGCCGCGCCGGCGGGTCGTGCCCTCGCGCACCTCCGCTACGTCATACAGCCGCACCGGCGGCTGGCCGTGCTCCGAGACGATGGTGGCCGCCAGCTCCCCGGCGTCGCGGAGCTCGCCGGAGACCTCGACGGCGTAGCGGAAGGGGCCACGGCGCACCACCCCGCCGGCGAGGGAAACGTTGGCGTCGCGGAGCGCGCCGGAGATCTTCTCCAGATCGATGCCATAGGCCGCGGCGCGGGCCGGCGAGACGGCGACCTCGATCTCCGGCTCATAGCCGCCGGTGACGCGGACCCGGGCGACGCCGTCGAGCTGCTCCAGGCGGCGGGCCACCACGTCGCGCGCCGCCTGCTTGAGACGCAGCAGGTCCGGGACCGGGGGCGAGGCTCCCGTCGCCGTCCCCGCGAGCCCCACGGCGAGCACCATGATCGGCCGGTCGCTGGGATCGATGCGCAGAACGAGAGGCCGCTCGGCCCGCTCCGGCAGCAGGCCGCCCAGACGGTCGAGCTTCTCGCGCACGTCGATCGCGGCGAGGTCGAGGTCGGCGTTCCAGCCGAAGTCGAGACGCACCAGGCTGCCGCCGAGCTGGCTGCGGCTGGTGACGCCGGCCAGTCCCGCGGCGCCGGCGACGGCTTCTTCGACGGGCTCGGTGACCGCCTTCTCCACCTGTTCCGGAGCGACGTCCGGATAAGCCGTCCAGACGACCAGGGAGGGGTAGCGGAGGGACGGCAGCAGCGCCACCGGCAGCCGGAACAAGGCCACCACCGCCAGGGCGAGGACCAGCAGGTAGAAGGCCGCCATGGCGACCGGCCGGCGGAGCAAGGCTCGGATCAGGGATTCCACGGCGTCGCCTCCTCACCGCAGGGCGGCTGCCGTTTCACCGGCCAGCACGGTTTCGACCGGCGCCTCGTGCGCCAGGGAGAAGTGCCCGCCGGTGGCGACGACATCCCCCGGCGAGAGGCCCTCTACGATCTCGACCAGGCCGCCCGCCTTGCGTCCCACCTGGACGTAGGTCCAGAGCGCCCGGCCCTCCTCGACCCGGAAGACCACGTCGCGTCCCTGGCGGACCAGCAACGCGCTCGCCGGCACCACCAGCCGGTCCGGCAGGCGCTCGGCCTCCAGCTCGACCGTGGTGAAGAGACCGGTCAGCAGCAGGCGGCGGGGGTTGGGGATGGCGACCGTGACGCGGCCGGTGCCGGTCTCGGGGTCGATGCGGGGGTTGATGGTGTGAACCGTGCCTTCGAGCGTGAGGCCGCCGGCCGACGGGATGCGCACGCGGGCCGGCGCGCCCTTGCGGACGCGCACGATGTCCGCCTCCAAGACGTCCACGTCCACTTTGAGGCGGTCATCCTGGAGCAGGGTCATCAGCGCGTCCCCGGGGCCGACGTGCTGGCCCGCCTCCACCGCCAGGTCGGCGACACGGCCGGCGAAGGGGGCCAGGATGCGGGTCCGCTCCAGGGCCAGACGGCCGCGCTCCACCTGCTGCTCGGCCTGGACAAGGCCGCTGGTGACGGCCCGCACCTCGCCCTGGCGGGAACCGGAGAGCAGCCGGTCCGCCTCGTAGCGCCGGCGCGCCTCGTCGAGGCTGCGCCGGGGGAGGAGCCCCTCCGCGACGAGCTTCTCCAGGCGGAGGATGTCGTCGGGAACGGCGGCCGGGGCGGGGCGGGCCTGCTGCGGCGCGGGCTGCTCGTAGTTCACGGCGTAGAAGGCCTGGCTCTTGAGGAGCTCCGCCCGGGCCTCCTCCAGCGCGACCAGATACTCGCGGTCGTCCAGCCGGACGAGGAGCGCTCCGGCGGCCACGGCGCCGCCCTCCTCCACGGAGCGCTGGACGACGCGCCCCGCCAGGTCCGCCCGGATCTCGACCTTGCGCCAGGGCTCCAGGTAACCGGTGGCCTCGACCCGCACCGGCAGGTCGGCCCGCCGCGCCCGCGCGGCCTCGACGCGGGCGGCCCGCGGCTCGGCGGCCACCGGGTCCACCGGCGGGCGGGGGACGGAGGCTTCGGAAGGACTCCTGGAGCTCCAGGCCAGGCCCCCGGTTGCGAGAGTCGCCAACAGCAGGGCGGCAACGGACCAGCGCAGGTTACGGTTCTTGACAGGGCTGCTCATGACTACCTCCGTTGTGGACCGCGGGCGGAAACTTGCCGAGGAGAAGCTGCGCGCGCCTCCGGCCGCCACAGGGAAGCCGGAGGCGCCGTTTGCATCAGGTCGCGGCGTTCACTTTGCAGGAACCGTCACAGTCATAGGTCCAGAACGTTCCGCACTCGTCGGAGATGCGGATGCAGCCGCCCCCAGTGCAATTGAATCCGGAGCTGCAGTAATCAGAGGCATCGCTGCAACTGCAACCGGTGTCCGGGGCGGGCTGCTGCTGGCCGGACGTAAGCTCCTCCACCATCTGCAGGCCCGGGACGATCGCCTCGGCTTTCTGACGGTCGATGAAGTAGAGGGTGTCCGTATCCGCCGGACCGATACGGGCAAAGATTCTGGCGGCACGGTCGGCGCCGAAGGCCTCCTTGGCTCGGGTTTCCAGACTTTCGACCCGGCTCCGCATCTGTCGATACTTGAGGCTGGAACGGTCCCTGGTGGCGGCGAAGGTGTCCGGCGTCGCCAGTTGAACAGCTTCCAGCAAAAGCGCCTTTTGCGCCGGCGTCAGCTCCGTCTCCATCTCCAGAACCCGTTCCAGCTGAGTCCGCCAGATCCGGCTCTTGGCGGCGGCCGGCAGGGCCGCGTAGGCCGCCCGCCGATAGGCCAGCGGCATGACGGAGAGCTCTTCATAGGTCTGCGGCAGATTTCCTCTGTTCGCCGCCGCCCATTCGTGGGCTTCGGAGCGGCAGATGCGTTGCGCGAACGCAGAGCCCGGCAACGCCAGGACGATACCGAGGGAAAGCAGCAGGGCGGTACGGCGGACACACTTCGAGCGGGAACTGGCGTTCATGGATTTCCTCTCCTTTCTGTTTATCGACCTGGAATGAGAATCGAGTCTTCGGCGACTCAACTACCTGGAGGCGGTGGCGGCGGAGGCGCGTACACGTTGCAGGTGAACTCCGTGCAGGGGGGAACAAGATCATCGACCAGCCCTCCCAGCACCCGCGACAGAAGCTCCTCCAGAAGCTCCGCGCTGTCGACATCCCGCCGCTCCACACGGAACAGGGCGCGATTCAGAACGGTATCCTGACAGGGAACTGTTCTCTTTTTCATTCTACCCTCCCTGAACCTTTGCTGCGTGTTTCTTATCGATCATCTTTCCCTTGCGCCATCTCTACAGTGCAAGCGCCTTGCCAGGCTGAAGAGAGGGAAAAGCCTTGTTTCAAGCCTGTTTAAGGCACAGACGGGGTAACCGGTTACCCATCGGCGGGTAACGGATGACACCATGAAAGCTGATCAATAGAAACCAAAAAAACGGGGCGGCAGCGCCGCCCGGAAGGTATCGATGCAGAAAAGGGAAGGATTCTGGAAGGATCAGAGATCGCAGACCCGCGCGCCCAGGGCGGCGGCGGGAGATCCGGCGGCGTGCGCCAGGTAGGCCTCGGCGACGCTCGCCTTGAACCGGGAGGCGAAACCGTCGCAGTAATTCGAGTGGAACTTGCCGCTGCCGGCGAGCGCCAGCACGGCGCAGCCGCCGCCGCAGTGGAGGGCGTAGCGGCAGCGGCGGCAGGTCGGATTGGATGCCACCGTCCGGCTGCGCCAGAGCTCGGACTGATCTTCCTTCAATTCCACGTGACCGTCCGGCAGCACGCAGCCGATCCGCACATTGCGGTCCCCGGTGCGCTCCCAGCAGGCGTAGATGTCGCCGAACGGATCGAAGATGTACATCTTGTCGTGGGCGCTGCAGAAGCTCGGCCGCAGGCTCGGCAATACATTGCCGGGCGAGTCGAAGATCCGCCGGGCGCGGACGCGCAACCCCTCGTCCGGCCGCGCCAGCACCGCCACGTCCGGATGCTCCTCGCGCAACCGCGTCAGCTCGCGGTCGAGATCCCAGGAGCTGAAGACGCCGCCGCGATCGGTCTTGCCGTTGCCGGCGCGGACCGGCGAGGTATAGGCCGAGAAGCGCGGGTGGCGGTGCCAGCCCTGGGCGACGATCTCCGCCGCCAGCGCCGGCAGGTTGGCGAGGTTCGCCCGGTCGACGTTGATGCGGACGCTGACCGCGGCGCCCCGCTCCAGAGCCATGGTGATGTTGGCGGCGATCCTGGCGTAGGAGCCGGAGCCGTCGGCGTGGATGCGCCGCTGGTCGTGCTCCCGCGGCGGACCGTCCAGCGTGATCTGGAGGGCCGCGATGCCGGCCGGCCCCAGAAGGTCGGCGTAGGCGTCGATCTCGGTGCCGTTGGTGACCGCCCAGAGGTCCGCCTCGCCCATCTCGAAGGCGCGGGCCAGGATGTGCTCGACGACCGGCCGGTGGGCCGCCAGCAGCGGCTCGCCGCCGAAGAAGCCGATGTTGCGCCGCCGCCGCGCTCCGGGCTCCAGGCCGTGGCGCTCCTCGATCCGCGGCAGCGCCGCGAAGATGCGGTCGACCATCGCCGGCCGCATGGTGCGCAGCAGGTGCTTGAAGCCGCAGTCGGTCCGCATGTGGTCCTGATAACAGTACGAACATCGCAGATTGCAGTCGTAGGTCGGCATGAAGATGTAGCTCGGCGGCTGCCGCAGGGCGCGGGCGTGGAGCGCCTCGGCGAGCCGGGAGAAAAAGGTTTCTTCTTCCTCCCGCGAGAGATCGGTGAGGTATCCCTGCCGGCGCAGGAGGTCGATCGTCGCGTCCGCGGGCTGCTCCGCCTCGGCGGCCTCCGGCTCCGGGCTCCAATCGCCGTAGAGGGGCTTCTCGGCCCCCCTGCCCTGGCGTGAGCGAAGGAAGCCGGCCACCTCGCGGGACACCTTGTCGTGGGCGCCGGTGTAGCCGTGTACCAGGAGGACCTCTTCCTCGTTGTCCGGCAGGTTCACATAGATCGTATAGCTGCTGGTCCGGAGCATGGCGGGAACTCCTTTCGAGGATACGAACCGCTCGGCGGCAGGGTCCGGGTGCAAGCGATGGACCAGGCCGGCGCGCGAGGAAGCGGAACCCCTCGACGCCGAAAATTGGGTAATCCATTACCCACAACGGGTAAACTGATACCCGTTTGAAACGCGGCACGAACGGGCTCCCTCCGTGGCGATGGCATGGCACAGCGGGTGCAATTCCGTGCGCCGAGTCCATGGCGCGGATCGAAAACCTAGGAGGAGAAGAGAGCGGGGCGACGACGATGCTGGGCGCCTGCATCAGAAAGGAAATCCTCTGCCACCTGGCCAGCGTCCGCTTCTGGGTGGCGACGCTGATCACGGTGATCCTCGCCGCCGGGGCGACTCTGGTGGCGGCGCGGGATTACGAGTCGCGCCTGGAACGGTACGAAGACCGCCTCGCGGCCCAGCAGCGGGAGCTCCGGAACGTTTCGGTCTACTCCTTCCTCCAGCCGGTCGTCCTGCGGCCGCCGGAGCCTCTCAGCGTGCTCGATCAGGGTTTCGACGCGCGCCTGGGGACGGAGGTGAGGATCCACCTCTTCGGGATCCCCACCCATGCCACCGGGAGCTCGCGGGGCAACGAGCTCCTGGCGGGCCTGCCCGCCGCCGAGGTGGACCTCACGACCATCGTCTCCGTGATCCTGGGATTGCTGGCGCTGCTCCTCGCCTGCGACGCCGTCACATGCGAGCGGGAGGAGGGTACCCTGCGGACCCTGCTCGCCCAGGGGGTCTCCCGCCGCGTCGTCCTGGCGGGGAAGGCGCTCGGCGGGCTGCTTACGCTCTGCCTGGCCCTCACGGCGGCGCTCGGCGTCAGCTTCGCCGTCCTGACCCCCACCGTGGGCTGGGAGCCCTATGCGGGCCGCGGTCTCCGGATGGCTGGACTGGTGGCGTCCTACCTGCTCTACCTGGCTCTCATGTTCCTGCTGGGGCTGCTCATCTCGCTGCGCGCGCGGAGCAGCGCGCGGGCCCTGGTCGTCGCCGTCCTCCTCTGGCTCGTCACCGTCGTGGTCCTGCCCCAGGTGGCCTGGACGGCGGCGGCCAGCCTCGTGGACACCCAGGAGGCGGCGAGCCGGACGGAGGTCCGGGAACGCCGGCTCGCCGAAAGTGAACGCCGGCGGCTCGGAGAGGCCTTCGCCCGGCACCCTCTGCGCCGGGCCTTCAGCGGACACACGGCGATCTCCTACACCGCGGGCTCCCATGGGGGAGTCCGCTATCGGAACGGCTCGGCCGCGTACTATGACGCGCTCCGGGAGTACTACGGCTTCGCGGTCAGATCCGGTCTCCTGCAGGCGGAGCAATCCTACGCGACGCATCGGCGGTATGAGGAGCGCCTGCGGCAAGCGGAGCGGCTCGGTTTCTGGCTCTCCGCCGCCTCTCCGGCGGTCCTGCTGGACCGCCTTTCGGAGTCCTTCGCCGGCACCTCCTTCGAGGACCACGACGCGTTCCTCGCGGAAAGCCGGCGGTACCGGCAGACACTCCTCACGTTTCTCACCCGCCAGAGCGCTTTTCGTTCCTGGCGCTGGTTCACCGACGATCCGCCGGAGCGCCTGTACCCCTGGCCCCGGTTCCTGGGACTGCGCCCCGAAGAAGTCGACGCGGCCCGCGTCCACCTGCTGTTCAACCGCCTGAGCTCGGCGGCAATCCAGCCGAAGCTCCAGCTCCAGAGGAGCGCGGCCGAGGCCGATCCCTCCCGGCGTCTCGACCTGGCCGGTCTGCCGGGGTTCGCCTACCGCGGCCCGAAGCTGCGCGATTGCCTGTGCCGTGCCGCCCCGGAAGGCCTCTTCCTCCTGCTGCTCGTCATCCTGACGGGCGCCGCGGCCTGGAGCCGTTTCGTCAGGTACCCGGTGAGGTGAGCAAGTTGCTGAATTCTCTCCTACCTTCGCCATCCTTCGATCCCGCCGCCGGCTCGGGCAAGCTGGCGGCGGAGCCTCAGGCTCCCCGGGGAGTGGTGGCGACGATCGCCCGGCATGAGGCGGGCCGCCAGATGGCCAGCTTACGGTTCCGCCTGGTGTCGGTCCTGCTGCTCGGTCTCCTCGTCCTGCCGGCGTTCACGGCGTCGGAGAGGTACGACCGCGAACGGCGGTCACAGGCCGAGGTGGCCGCAAGCCACGACGCGTCTCTCCGCGGAATGACGGTCGACGGGCTGGCGGAGGTCCGGCATCCGGCGTTGCGCCCGCCGTGGCGCCTCGCCTTCGCGGTCGACGGCGGCCAGGCCGCGACCCCGGACGTCTATGAGCAGGCGCTCAGTCCCCTGATCGCGCCCGTGCTCCGTCGTGCCGAGCGCGGCAACGACCGCCTCCCAGGCCCCGCGCCGCTGGACTGGATGTTCGTCATCCGGGTGGTCCTCTCGCTCGCCGCTTTCCTGCTGGGCCATGACGCGATCTGCGGCGAACGGCAGATCGGGACGCTGAAGCTCCTGATGTCCTACCCGGTCCCCCGCTGGCGGATCCTGGCCGGCAAGCTGGCGGCCCTCTGGGGCTGCCTGGCGGTCCCCTTCCTGGCGGGAGCCGGGCTGAGCCTCGCTCTGGTCTTCGCCCTCGGGCGGGCGCCGCTCGGCGCCGTGGACCTCGTCAAGGCCGGACTGGTGGTCCTCCTCGGCCTCTGGGCCGCGGCGTTCTTCGCGCTCGCCGGGCTGGCCGTCTCCGCCGCCGCCCGGACGTCCTCCACCAGCCTGAGCGTGCTCGCGCTCCTGTGGGTCGGGGCCGTGGTGGCCGTCCCCGCTCTCGGCCACCTGCTCGCCCACCGGCTGTCCCCGATCCCGGCCGAGGGGGAGATCGAGCGGCGCATGCTGGAGGTCCAGCGGCGGATCGCCCGCGAGCATGCCGGCCACGAGGGGCGCTGGCGGGCGCCGGATTGGGCCGCCAACGACGGCTACGCCTGGGAGAAGGCCTCGGCTCGAGTGGAGACCGAACGCCGGCATCTCCAGGAAGAGATCCGCTGGTGGGTGATCGGCCGCAAGCTGGAGCAGGCGCGGACCGCCCGCCTCCTCTCCGCCCTGTCGCCGGCCTTGCTCATCCAGGACCTCGGAGAGCGGCTGACGGGCTCCGGCGTCCGGCGGGACCAGGAGTTCCTGGCGCAGGCCCGCGCCTACCGCGCCGTCCTGGCGGACCGGGTACGGAGGCTCGACCAGGCGGACCCCGCGAGCCCTCACATCCTCTTCTTCGAGGGCTATCTCTCGCGGCGGACCGTTCCGCCCGGGTCCCTCCCGCCGTTCGCCTTCCGTGAGATCCCGATGGCCGGCGCTCTCGCCGCCGCCCGAGCGCCTCTCGCGCTCCTCGCTCTCGAAACCCTCCTCCTCGCCGGCTTCGTCTTCCGGCCGCGGAAAGCGGGGGCGCTGCCATGATCGAAGCGATCCACCTCAGCATGCGCTACCCGAACGGCGTCCTGGCCCTGGACGCCCTCAACCTGCGGGTCGAGCCGGGGGAGATCTACTGCCTCCTCGGCGCCAGGGGCGCCGGCAAGACGACGGTGGTCGACCTGTTCCTCGGCTTCCAGGAGGCGACCGCCGGCCGGGCGTTGATCGACGGGATCGAGGTGGCGCGGGAGCCGTTGCGGGCCAGGTCGCGGGCCGCCTATCTGGCCGCGGACACGGCGTTCTACGGCCGCCTGACGGCGCGTCAGAACCTGGAGCTCTTCGCCCGGCTGGGCGGCCGGCCGGACCGGACGCGGGCGGACTGCGAGATGGCCCTGCGCGAGGTGGGGCTGCCGGAGGCGGCCTTCGAGCGACGGGTGGCGAGCTTCACCCCGGGGATGACGCGCAAGCTGGGGGTCGCCGCGGCGCTGGTCAAGGACGCTCCCGCCCTTCTCCTCGACGAGCCGCTCTCCGGCCTCGATCCCAAATCGGCCGCCGAGGTGGTGGAGCTGCTGGAGCCCCTGCGCGACTCCGGCAAGGCGCTGCTGATCACGCTGGAGGATCTGGTCTGGGCCCGGCAACTCGCCGACCGGGTGGGCATCCTGCAGGAAGGCCGGCAGGTGTTGACCCGTACGCGGGACGAGCTGAGATACGACAACCTCGAAAAGCTCTATCTGGACTATCTGCGCGGCTTCACGCTTTCCTAGACGTCAGACGGCGGAGTCCTCCGTCTCCTCGCCGGTCAGGCCGTACTGGCGCATCTTGTTGAACAGCGTCTTGCGGCTCACGCCCAGGCTCTCGGCGGTGGCGGTGCGGCTGCCCCGGTGCTCGGCGAGACGGGAGAGGATCATCATCCTCTCCAGCCGCTCGGTGGCCTGGGTCACCGCCTCGCTCAGCGTGAGCCGGACGAGATCGGACCCGAGGGCCACGTCCGGCCCGGCGTTTTCCCCCCGCACCCGGCCGGGCAGGTCCGCCGCCGTCAGGGTGTCCCCCTCGCAGAGGATCATCGCCCGGCAGACGGTGTTCTCCAGCTCGCGGATGTTGCCCGGCCACTGGTAGTCGCAGAGCAGTTGCCGGGCGTCCGGCGCGATCGACTCCACCGCCAGGCCCAGCTCGCGGTTGAAGCGGTCCACGAAGTGGTCGATCAGGAGAGGCAGGTCGGCCGGCCGCTCGCGCAACGGGGGCAGGCGGACGTGGACGACGTTCAGCCGCCAGTAGAGGTCCTCGCGGAAGCGCCCCGCCCGGCACTCCTTCTCCAGATCCTTGTTGGTGGCGGCCACCACCCGCACGTCCACCGGCCGGGGAGCGCGGGCGCCGATGCGGTGGATCTGCCGCTCCTGCAAGGCCCGCAGGAGCTTGGCCTGGGCGTCGAGGGCGAGGTCTCCCACCTCGTCGAGGAAGAGCGTGCCGCCGTCCGCCAGCTCGAACCGCCCCTGCCGGGCCTCGCGGGCGTCGGTGAAGGCGCCCTTCTCGTGGCCGAAGAACTCGGACTCGACCAGCGTCTGCGGGATGGCGCTGCAGTTGACCGCCACGAACGGGCCTTCCGACCGCCCGCTGCGGCGGTGGATGGCCCGCGCCACCAGCTCCTTGCCGGTGCCCGATTCGCCGGTGATCAGCACCGTGACGTCCACCCGCACGACCTTGGCCATCATGCGGAAGACCTCCTGGATCTCCCGGCTGACGCCCACGATCTCGCTGAACCCGTAGCGGGTTTCGAGATCCTCCCGCAAGGCCGTGTTCTCCGACGTCAGCCGCTTCACCTCGAGAGCGCGGTCGACGACCATCAGCAGCTCGTCGTTGTCGAACGGCTTGGCGATGTAGTCGTGGGCGCCGCGGCGCATCGCCTCGACCGCCGAGGAGATGGTGCCGTGGGCGGTCATCATCACCACGATCAGCTCGGGGTTCAGGGCGCGCAGCCGCTTGAGGGTCTCCAGGCCGTCCATGCCGGGGAGCTTCAGGTCGAGCAGCGCGAGATCCGGCTTCGCTTCCGGCAGGGCCGCCAGAGCCTCCTCGCCCGAGCCCACCTCGGCGACCCGGTGCTGCCGCTCCTGCAGCAGCACGGAGAGGATGCGCCGGATCGGCCGTTCGTCGTCAACGATCAGGATGTTGGCCATGTCTCTCCTTCGAGCAGCGGCAGGCGGATCGCCACCGTGGTCCCCTCCCCCACCTTGCTCTCCAGGTGGATCTCGCCTTCGTGCTGCTCGATGATGCCATGACAGATCGCCAGCCCCAGGCCGGTGCCCTCCCGCTTGGTGGTGAAGAAGGGATCGAAGACCCGCCGCAACTGGTCCGGCGGGATCCCCGGCCCGGTGTCCTCGACGCAGATCTCCACCCAGGAGACGTCGCGAGGGCTCTGGCCGGATCGCGGGGCCCACGGATGGACCGTCACCGAGATCCGCCCCCCGTTCGACATGGCCTGGAGAGCGTTGAGCAGGAGGTTCAGGAAGACCTGCTTCAACTGGCCGTCGTCGCCGAGCACGCGGAGGCTTCCGGCCGCGAGATCGCTCCGGATCTCCACGCCTTGCTCGGCGGCCCTGGCCTGCACAAGCTGCACCGCCTTGCGGAGAGTCGCCAGCAGGTCGATATCGGACTTCCGGATCTCTCCCGAGCGGCTGAGGCTGAGGAGCCCGCCCACGGTGCCGTTGATGCGGTCCACCTCGCTCAGGAGCTCTTCGACCAACTGGTGCTTCGGCGTGCCGGGATCGAGATCGCGCAGCAGGTATTGCATCGTGGAGCGGATCGCCGTCAGAGGGTTGCGGATCTCGTGGGCCACCCCGGCCGCGAGCTGCCCGACGGCGGCCAGACGCTCGGCCCGGTGGAGGCGGTCCAGGCGCTCGCGCTGGGCGCGGTACAGCGCCGCGTTCTCGAAGGCGAGACTGGCCTGGGAAGCCAGCAGGTTCAGGAGCTCGACGTCGCTGCGGCCGAGACCGCCGCCCGGCCTGCCGAGGCCCAGGAGGACAATGCCCGTCAGCCGGTTCAGGGAAATCATGGGGACGCAGACGTTGAGCCGCAGCCGGTCGAGGAGGTCCCGCTCGGCAGGATCGAGGTACTCGTGGACTCCGGTCTGGCGGTCCAGGATCAGGGAGGTCTCGTTGACGGAAAGCCAGCGCGCCAGCTTGCCGCGCGCCGGCACCCGCAGATCCGCCAGGTCCGCCTCCGCCAGTCCGAAGGAGAAGCCCGGCAGGAAGGCCGCGGTCGGCCGGTCGGGCTCCAGGACGGCCATCCGCTCGGGATCGAGCAACTCCCGGATGCGCGCCGCCACGCTGGCCTCCAGGGCTTCGCGGTCGACGATCAGCGCCAGGGACCGGCTGAGCTCCTGGACGGCACGCCGGTTCGCCTTCCGCCTGCGGAAGCGGTCGAAAATGCCCTCGAAGATGAGCTTTCGCTGCATCCTGCGCGGATCATACGACGGAATCTTGTCCCGTCTCGGGGAGCGGCGCACACCGCAATTCATGGAGGGTCATCTACTTCCAGAAGGGGGATCTATGTCTTGGACTCGATGTATCGCAGTCCCGCTCGTCCTCGTCGCCGCTCTGACGGCGCCGGCGGCGGGCAAGCCCCGGCTCGTAGTCGAGACGGGAGCCGGCGTCAACAAGGTGTTCGCGGAGGTGGAGGCGGGCAACAAAGGCCAGGTGCGGCGCAGCCTGCTGCGCATGACCTCGGCGGCGGTGACGCCGGGCGTCACCGGGTCCGATCCGGCGGGACGGGCCTCCTTCGCGACGTGGAACGAGGCCGGCGAGCGCTGGTTCACCGCCACCCAGGACGGCGGCCGGAGCTGGTCGAATCCCCGGGCTGTCCAGACCGCCCTGCTCCTCCTGGCCGGCGCCGTCGAGCCGGGCGCCAAGGCCCAGACCGTGCCACCGGGCCTCTCCTTGCCCGCCGAGGGACGGCTGTTCCTGGTGCAGTTCCGCACCCTCAGTCTCCCCGAGTGGCGCGCCGCCCTTCAGGACCTCGGCGCCGAGGTCCTCAACTACTTCCCGTACAACGCCCACATCGTCCGCATGAGCCCCGGGCTGGCCAAGACCGTGGAGGGCCTCGACTTCGTCGAGCGCGTCGAGCCCTACCACCCGGCGCACCGGCTGGAGCCGGAGCTGCGGGACTGGGTCCAGGCCGAAGGCGGGCCGGCGGATTTCCGCGTCCGCGTCATGGCCTTTGAATGGGGCCCCGAGGGCAAGGAGCGCATCCGCCAGGCCGCCCAGGCCGACGGCGCCGGCGTCGCCGCCAACACGCCCAGCGGCCATGTGATCGAGCTGGTGGTCAACCGCGGCCAGCTCCGCCGCCTCGCCGCCAACGACGACGTGCTGTGGATCGACCGCTGGAGCGCCCCCGAGAACGACATGGACCTGGTGCGCGGCGACACCGGCGCCAGCTTCCTCGAGACCAACTTCGGCACCTGCGGCCAGGGCGTGCGCGGCGAGGTCCTCGACGGCGGGTTCGAGAGCACCCACCAGGACTTCGACGGCGTCATCCTGCACGGCTCCAACACCGCCGCGAGCCACGGCACCAGCACCTACGGCATCGTCTTCGGCAACGGCAACCGGGACGGCGACGGCAACGCCCAGGGCCTCGGGCAGCTCGTCTGCGGCGCCCAGGGCATCTCCGCCGACTACGACTTCCTCACCGACCGCTTCGCCCACACCCAGCGGTTGAAGAATTCGCCCTACTTCGCCTCGTTCCAGAGCAACTCCTGGGGCAACGCCCTGACCACGGCCTACAACAGCATCTCCAGCGAGATGGACGACATCATCTGGCGGCTGGACATCGCCATCGCCCAGTCGCAGTCGAACGCCGGCACCCAGAGCAGCCGGCCGCAGGCCTGGGCGAAGAACGTCATCAGCGTCGGCGGCGTCTATCACTTCAACACCGCGTCCACCACGGACGACCGGTGGAACAGCGGCGCCTCCATCGGTCCGGCGGCGGACGGGCGCCTCAAGCCGGACGTGCACTACTGGTACGACAGCATCTTCACCACCACCTCCGGCAACACCTACACCACCGGCTTCGGCGGCACCTCGGCGGCGACCCCGGAGGTGGCGGGCGTGCTCGGCCTGATCGTCCAGATGTGGTCGGAGAACGTCTGGGGGACCAACCCCCAGGGCTCGACCGTGTTCGAGCGCCAGCCGCACGCCTCGACGATCAAGGCGCTGCTGATCAACAGCGCCGTCCAGTACCCGTTCACGGGCACCACCAGCGACCTCACCCGCACCCACCAGGGCTGGGGACGGCCCAGCGCCCGGGTGGCCCGCGAGCGCGCCGCCAACAGCCTGGTGGTCGACGAGTCCACGCCGCTGCAGCTCAACCAGACGGCGACCTACACGGTCTCGGTCCCCTCCGGAGCCGCCGACCTCAAGGCCACCATGGTCTATCCGGACCCGCCGGGCACGACCTCCGCGTCCCTGCACCGGATCAACAACCTGAACCTGCGGGTGACCTCGCCGACGGGCACGATCTACTGGGGCAACAACGGCCTCAACGCCGGCAACTGGTCCACCTCGGGCGGCAGCGCCAACGCGGTGGACACGGTGGAGAACGTGTTCGTCCAGAACCCCGCCGCGGGCTCCTGGACCGTCGAGGTGCAGGCGGCCGAGATCAACCAGGACGCCCACCTGGACACGGCCGCGGCCGACGCGGTGTTCGCCCTGGTGGTGACCGGCGGCACCAGCCAGCCGGCCTTCTGCGGCAACGGCGTCATCGAGGCCGGCGAGGCCTGCGACGGCGTCAACCTGGGCGGCCAGACCTGCCAGACCTTCGGCTTCAACTCCGGCACCCTGACCTGCAACGTCAACTGCACGCTGAACACCAGCGCCTGCGTCAACCTCTGCACGGCGTCCGGCGGAAGCTGCACGCAAAACAGCCAGTGCTGCCCCGGCCTCTCCTGCAGGGGCCCGAACGGCCGCAAGACCTGCCGCTAGAGCTCTCCTGAAGCTCTCCGAGGCGGGACCACGCGGTCCCGCCTTTTATTTTCCCCGCCTACTGTGCTTGACATAGTATGTGTCGCTATGTACTATGCGACAAACAGCACTGGACGACACATGGTAAACAAGGACACAGAGAGCAAGGACGGCAGGGAGATCGGGCTGGTCGAGCTGCGGCGCGGCGTGCTGGTGCTCGCCGTGCTCAGCCAACTGCGCCAGCGCCAGTACGGCTACTCGCTCCGGCAGGCTCTGGCCGAAGGCGGCATGCCGATCGAGGAAGGCACGCTCTACCCGCTGCTGCGACGGCTGGAGGGGCAAGGCCTCCTGCTCAGCGAGTGGGACACCGCGACCGCGCCGCCGCGCCGCTACTACCGGCTGAGCCCGGAAGGCGAGCGCGCCTTCGCGGAGCTGGCGGACGCCTGGCGCGCCCAGGCCAAAGTGATCAACGGATTCCTGGAAGAGGAGGACAACCCATGATGACCGCCGGCGACGTGATCGAGTCCTACGTCACCGAGGTGGCCGCGCAGTTGCCGCGCAGGCAACGCAACGATGTGGCGTTCGAGCTGCGTGTGCTGCTCAACGAAGAATTGCAGGGCAAAGCCGAAGCCGCCGGGCGTGCCGTCGATGCCGCCATGGCAACCGAGCTCTTGCGGGCTTTTGGCCGGCCCAGGGATGTGGCCGCGCGCTATCGGCCGACGCTGACCATCATCGATCCCGCGGACGGACCCACTTTTCTGCGGGCGATGGTCATCGGCCTGGCGATTCTCTGGTGTTTGGGACTGTGGGCAGCCCTGCGGCAACCGATCGATTCCGGATCGGATCTTCTCCTGGCGCTCGGCCAGTGGTGGATGGGTACGGTGATTCCTTCCCTGTGGTGGCCAGGCGTGTTGGTCGTGGGTTTCGGTGCGGCTTCGTGGGCCCGCCGCCGGCCGCAAACCTCGGAGTGGAAGCCGCGTGCGGGCAATCGCATTCGCGGCGGCCGCGCAGCCATGGTGACGGGGCTCGCCGGCATCCTGTGCGGGCTGTTCGTGCTCCTCGATCCCCGCAGGGTGTTGGATTTCTTCTGGGGCGGTCGAGCGGCTCCCGCGGCTTATGAGGCGCTGACCTACACGGATACTTTTCTCCGGCACCAGGCTCCCTTCCTGCTGGCGCTCCTCCTGCTCAACATCCCCTTGTTCATCACCGTGATCGTGCGCGGTCGCTGGTCGGCCCTCCTGCGGCGCCTTGAAATGGGGCTGGTCCTGGCCACCTCCGCGGTGATGGTGTGGGCGGTCGTGGATGGTCCGATCTTCGTCGCGTCAAGCGGCGATCGAGCGGCCAAGTTTTTCATGTTGCTCATCGTCGTTTTCTCGCTGATGGCCGTCGGTATCGAGCTGTACCGGAGTGTACGGCCCGCTCCGAGCTACGGCGCGGGCTCCGCCTGACGCCGTCGCCGCGGTCGGCCGGGCGCTGAGCCGTCCGTTCTTCGGCGGCCCGGGGAGCGGGCAATTCGCCTACAATAGGGGAAGTCTCTCGCGGACAACCCTCGTCGTATGCAGGCGGAAGATCCAACCCTGCCGCTGTCGCCGCACCCCAGGCCGTCGCCGCGCCGGGGCGAGGTGCTCGGGCGCTACCTCATCCTCCATGAGCTCGGCCGTGGCGGCATGGGGGTCGTCTACGCGGCCTACGATCCGGAGCTGGACCGCAAGGTGGCCCTGAAGCTCCTGCATCCGGGCCGGGAGCGGGAGGGCGCCCGCCAGGCGCGGCTGCTGGGCGAGGCCCAGGCCCTGGCCCGCCTCTCCCATCCCAACGTCATCCACGTCTACGACGCCGGCGCCGTGGGGGACCGCGTGTTCATGGCCATGGAGATGGTCCAGGGCGAGCCGCTGGACGAGTGGCTGGCCCGCGAGACTCCCCCCTGGCGCCAGGTCCTCGCGGTGTTCCGGGCGGCCGGGCAGGGGCTCGCGGCGGCCCATGCCGCGGGGCTCGTCCACCGCGACTTCAAGCCGTCCAACGTCCTGCTGGGCGACGACGGGCGCGTGCGGGTGGTGGACTTCGGCGTCGCCCGCCCGGCCGACGAGGTGGCGGCGGAACGGTCGGAGGTGGTGATGGGCACGCCGCGCTACATGGCCCCGGAGGTGGCCCGGGGGCGCGCCTTCGACCACCGGGCGGACCAGTTCTCCTTCTGCGTGGCGCTGTTCGAGTCCCTCTACGGGATCCGGCCCTTCGCTGGGGACACCCTGACGGAAACGCTGCGCGAAGCGCTGGCGGCCCGGGTGCGCGAGGTCCCCCGCTCGCGCGTCCCCGTCTGGGTGCGGCGCATCCTGCTCCGGGGCTTGAGCGCCGACCCCGCGGCGCGCTATCCCTCGCTGGACGCCCTGCTGGCGGAGCTCGGGCGGGACCGCGCCGCCCAGATCCGGCGGCGCGCCGCCGCGGCGGCCGTGCTCGTCGCGCTGACCGCGAGCGGAACGGCCCTCTACACGGCGCAGCGGAGCGAGATCCGCCTGTGCATGGACGCCGGCCGCAAGCTGGCCGGGGTCTGGGACGCCCGCCGCAAGCAGGTGATCCACCGCGCCTTCCAGGCCTCGACCCGCCCCTACGCGGAGGACGCCTGGCGCAGCGTGGAGCGCTCCCTGGACGCCTACACCGGCGCCTGGACCGCCATGCGCACGGAGGCCTGCGAGGCCACCCACCGGCGCGGCGAGCAGTCGGCGGAGCTGCTCGACCTGCGCATGGCCTGTCTGGACCGGCGGCTGCGCGAGGTGCGGACCCTGACCCGGCTCTTCGCCACCGGCGACCCCGCCGTGGTCGAGCGCGCGACGCAGGCCAGCCTGGCGCTGCCCGGCCTGGACGAGTGCGCGGACCCGGCCGCCCTCACCGCGCCGGTGCGGCCGCCGGCGGGCGAGGCGGCCCGGCACGCCCTCGACCAGCTCAACAAGCGGCTGGCGGACGCCTCCTCGCTGCGGGCGCTGGGACGCTACCAGGCGAGCCGGGCCACCGCCGAGGCCGGGCTCGCCGCCCGGCCCGCCTGGCCGCCGCTGGAGGCGGAGCTGCTGCGCGCGCGGGCGCTGGCCGAGGACGCCCTGGGGGAATCCGCGACCGCCGAGGCGACCCTGTTCCAGGCGCTGGCCGCGGCCCAGCGCGGGCGCCACGACGCGCTCGCCGCCCGGATCTGGACCGACCTGGTGTGGATCTCGGGCTTCCAGCGCAAGCGGTTCGACGAGGCGCGCCGCTGGGCGCGGCTGGCCGAGGCGAGCCTGGTCCGCCTGGGAGGGCCGGCCGAGAACCCGGAGCTGGACGCCGACCTGAAGGGCCACCTGGGCGCCGTCCTCGACCTCCAGGGGGAGCACGAGCGCGGCCTCGCCCTGCTGCGGCAGGCGCTCGCCATCTACCAGAAGACCCTGGGACCGGACCACCCCAACGTCGGCCGCACGCTGAACCGCATCGGCGCCGCCTACTACCAGGCCGGCCGCCACGCCGAGGCCCTGGCCACCTTCCAGCGCGCCCTGGAGCAGACCCGCCGCCTGCTGGGCCCCGACCATCCGACGGTGGCGATCCGCCTCGGCAACCTCGCGCTCGCCCTGGAAGGGCTGGGCCGCTACGAGGAGGCGCTGCGGGTCCAGTCCGACGCGTTGACCATCGAGGAGCGGGCCCTGGGACCGGACCACCCCCGCGTGGCGGTCACCCACGGCAACCTGGCGTCGCTGCTGATGGTCCTCGACCGCAACGAGGAGGCCCTGGCCCACGCCCGCCGCGGCCTGAACATCGACCGCCAGAACCCCGAGACCGCGCCGGCGGACCTGGGCGTGTCGTACCTCATCGTGGCGGACGCCATGTACCGGCTGGGGCGGTATCCATGGGCGCTGGATCACAACCGGCAGGCCCGGGAGCTGCTGGCGAAGTCCGTGGGGCCGAACCACCCCTGGACGGCCGAGGCCGAGGCCGGCTATGGGCGCATCCTGCTGGCCCAGGGCCATCCGGACGAGGGAGCGGCGGCGCTCCGCCGCTCCCTGGCCGCCTTCCAGGCCGCGGGCGAGGAGACTGTCGAGAGCGCCGGCGCCCGCTTCCAGCTCGCCCGGATCCTCTGGAAGTCGGGCGGCGACCACGCCGAGGCCCTGAAGCTCGCCCGCGAGGCCCGGGAATGGCTGCTCCGCCACGCGCCCCACCGCAAACAGGACCTCGCCGGGATCGAGGACTGGCTGGCGGCGCGCGGGTAAAAGCAAGCAAGGACCTAAAGGACATAAGGGACCTAAAGGACCTAAACGACCTGAAGGACTTCAAGGACGGCGGTATTGTCGTTTACCGTCCTTTATGTCCTTCAGGTCCCTTGGGTCCTTTAGGTCCTTTCCTCGGATGGCCACTTAATCCTTCTTCGCCCGCACCTCGAGCGCCAACCCGACCTCCGCGGGCGGCAGCACGCCGGTCAGCAGCAGCAGCTTGCCGGACTCCGGGATGGTGATCGGCAGCGGCTTCACGCCTCCCACCAGCCCCTCCTTGAGGCTGTTCGCCGTCTCCGTGAAGGAGTCGAAGTCGTAGTACGCGGCGGGCGCCTCCGTCTTCGGCTTCCGCCGCCTCCCGCCTCCACCCGACGGCCGGTCCTCCATGTCGAAGGTCTGCGTGTTGCCGGTCCGGCGTTCGTCGAGCAAAGGGGATTCCGCCGTCACCGTGATGACGTCCTCGACGGCGGCGCTGAGCGTCATCTCGATATTCGTCGTGGCTCCCTCGGACACCTGGATGTTGGGAGCCTCGATGCTGGAGAACCCCTCCAGGTCCGCCTGGACCGTGTAGGTCCCCGTGGCCAGGCCGATGAAGCGGAAGACCCCGAGAGCGTCCGTGACTTGCGTGAGCGGAGCGAAGGGCCCGTGCAGCGTCACCGTCACTCCGGGGAGCGCGGCTCCTTGCGTGTCCACGACCGTCCCCCGCAGCAGACCCTTCCCTCCCGGGCCGACATACTGGGACTGTTGACCCGATTCGTTGCCGCCTACGTTGATCCGGTCCGTCAACACGCCCGGAGTCGACTGCAGGATCCGCCAGGGGTCCCGGGCCCTGGGGATCGTGCCCACCGCCGCCGGCCGCAGGGTGCCCTCGCGGAAGCGGTAGCGATGGCCGTCCGGCAGCAGCAGCCGCCAGCGGTGCTCCTGGACCGGCGCGACGAGGCGCGGCAGGCTCAGGGCGAGCTCCGCGCGGCCCGCCGGGACCGCCTTCTCCATAACGGACACCACCTCCACCACCACGTCCTTGCCCGTCTCGAATCCCAGCGGCACGGAGAGCGCGCCGCCCCCGCGCTCCAGCGGGCGCACCGGCAGCTCGCCCACCCGGGCCGACCAGAGCGTGGCCGACGGCGGCAGCGCGACATCCAGAGACGAGCCGAGGCCGTTGGGCCGCAGCGTGATGCGGTCCCGGTGCAGCAGCGTGCCGTCCACGGTCATCAGCGTCGTGGTCTCCCGCAGGCGCACCAGGGCCGGCAGGCTCGTCGCCGCCGGCAGCAGCGAGACCGCCACCCGCGGGCCCGGCGGCGCGCCGGTCAGCCGCCAGGCCGCCGCCAGGTCCACCGGCCCCAGGGCGTCGCGCAGGGTCGAAGGCAGGTCGTCCAGATCGACGCGATCCCAGGCCGGCTCGGGGAGGGGCCGCACGTCCGCCGCCACCGAAGAGGAAAGGGCCAGGAAGCGCGCCCGCACCTCGACCTCGGGCACCAACGGCTCCAGGGCCAGCTCGGCGCCGGGCGCGGGCGTCGAGGTCAGGACGAGATAACCCACGCCCTGGAGCTGCTTGCGGCGGTGCACGGTGAGGCGCCGGGCCTCCACCGCCGGCACGACGTCCCCTTCGTCCGTGCCCACCTGATCGACGACCAACCCGGGGGGGAGATCGACCGTCAGGGCGCCGAGGCCGCCGCGCGAGACGTCGTAGAGCACCACGTCGTGCCGGCGGGGACCGTCGGGCTGGAGCTGCACCAGGGTGAGGACCAGGGCCTGGGCCAGCAGCCGGTCGGCCTCGCCGCCGTCCACCTTGCGCCGCACCTCCAGGGCCGGGCTCTCCCCCCGCTTCGCCGTCAGGCGCACCGTGCGGCGGGCGCCGTCCACCCGGTCCTCTACGATCACGGAGCCCGGCGCGCTCCAGGCGAGGTCGGCCGGCAGCTCGATCTCGGTCAGGGAAACGGGCGCCGCCACCGGCGCCAGGACCAGCCGGCTGACGCCCTGGCGCTGGAGGGCGGCGGGGCCGGCGAAGCGGACGGCGTAGCGGCCGGGCGCGGACGCCACCAGCAGCCACTCGCCGGTCTTGACCCCGGCGGTGAGGGCGGCGGACGGCCCCTTCACCTCCGCCTGCCGGGGGACGCCGGTCACCGGGAGCGTCACCGGCTTCTCGGGCGCTCCCTGCACCAGGACCTCCATCTCCGAGGTCACGTCCGCCGTGTCGTCTCCGGTGAGCGCGACCCGCACGCGCTGGGAGACGACCTCGGCCACCGGGGCCTCCCTCCGCTCCGCGCGCTCCTGCCTCTCCTTCTCCACCCGTTCGACGGTCTCGACCAGCGTCAGGTAGTCCTTGAGGGGAAGGGTGACCTCCCCCGGCGACGGCGCTTCCGCGGCCCATCCGCGGCAGACGGCCAGCACGAAGATGAGGAGCCACGTTCTCAGAACCATTGGGATTTCTCCTTTGCCGCTTCGACGCGGATCGCCAGGGGGGAGGGGGTGGCCGAAAGGGCGCTCCACGCCGCGTCCAGGAAGATGAACCCCGGAGGATGCGGGTAGAAGCCGGAAGCCTGGGAGGCCGCGGCCACGGCGTTGACGTTCATCAGTTGGGTGTTCACCTGCCGGGACAGCTCGGAAACCGGCCCGCGGGCGGCCGTCCGGGGGAGAGCCCCCACGACCCCGGCCCGGGCCGGCTCGGCGAGGGAGTACGCGCGCCCTCCCGGCAGCAGCACCCTGACTTCGACCTTGGCCGCCGGGACCGACAACGCGGGCATCGGGATCTCGAAGCTCCCCTCCCGCGGCAGCGTCAGGGGGACGACGCCGTCGAGATGGACGACCTGCGGCGCCTGCTGGGTCAGCAGCGGCACGGACAGGGTCTTGCCGTCGGTCCCCGGCGTGACGGCGGCGCCGTCGCGGTGGCCGGCCGCGAGCGTGAAGCCCGCGGGCAGGGTCAGCGAGAGCCGCTGGGCGCCGCGGTTCCTCACTTCCGCCCAGAGCTGGTACGAGGCCCGGCCGGATTCCCCCACCGCCACGTTCACCAGCAGCCGGTCGATCTGGGCCGCCAGCACCTCCGTGCTCCTGGCCCAGACCGCCTCCCAGCGCGGCGGCCGGCGGACGTCGGCCACGGCGAAGAGCTTGCCGTCCCGCTCCCGGAGGGAAGCCGGGAGCTTCGCCGCCTCCCCCGCCTCCGCCACGCGCGCCGCGCCGGGATCGGCGAGGTTCAGCTCTCCGTCCCCCCGCAGCGCCGCCTTGGCGAGCGGCAGGGTGCGGACGCTCCCTTCCGGGATCAGCAGCGGCGTCGCGAAGACGTCCCGCGGCTCGCCGGTGAGCTCCACCTCGACCGCCAGCCGGTCCTCCACCGGCGCCAGAGGGGTGATCACCAGAGCTCCCTCCTTCGCGTCCCATCCCGCCACCGGCCCGCGGACCGTCACCACCTTGAAGCCGGCGGGGACCGGCACGCGCAGGGTCTCCAGGCGCCCCTGGGCCACCCGGGTCTCGATCCATCCGAACGCCTGGAGGCGGGTGCGGGAGAGGGTCGTGGCGGTGGCCGTGGTCGCCTCGAACCTGAGCGGCAGCAGGGCGCGGCGCGGCAGGGTGGCGCGGCCGGAGAGCGTCCAGCGGATCTCGCCGTTGGGCAGGGCCACGAACGTCCAGCCGCCTTCGGGGGCGTGGAGGGTCAGGCCCGGACCTTCGGATTCGACCTCCTCGATGGCGGCGGGCGCCGCGATGCGGCCCCGCACCACCGCCGCGGCGGGGAAGCGCAGGCCGAACCGCCAGGTGGGCCGGGTGGCGGTCTCGTCGCGGACGACCGGCACGGCGGATTCGAGGACGACCTCGTGGACGCCGCGGCCCCGGGCCTGGAGGACCCAGGCCCCGCCGGCCATGTCCACCCGCCCTTCCAGCCCCCGGAAGTCGGCGCGGATGAACGCGCCGGCCTCGCCCAGGGGGAGGGACTGCCACTTGTCGTCGAACAGGGTGAAGCGCAGCGTCTGGACCACCCGGGCGCTCTCCGGTCCCGCCTTGACCTCGTAGTCGGCGGATTCCAGCGCCCAGGGCGCCGGAGGAGGCGTCGGATCCTCACCTCCGGCGCTGGCGCGGGCGCGCAGGTCCTCGTACTTCTCCAGGGGCAGCGTGACCTGCTGCGCCCCGGCGATTGCGGGATACAACCCGAGCCACGCGATCAGGAAAAGTCTTCTCATGTCCGATCCTCCTGAGCAACAGGTTAGACACGAGAAGCGCTCTTCCGGAAAGCCGGGCGGTTCGTCCCGACGTCCGGGCGGTCCGTCCCAGCGGGTGGAAGGTTCTACCCAATGGGTGGAGGGCTCTACCGAGCGGGTGGAGGGCGCTGCCGAGTGGGTAGAGCGCTCTACCCACTCGCCGGAACGCTCTACCTGATGTCCGGAGGGCTCTACCCGCTCGCCGGGACGTCCTACTTTGTGTCCGGAGGGCTCTACCCGTTGGGTGGAATGATCCGGAAGGCCGGTAGGGAGCTCCGGGAGGAAGTACGGACGGTCCGGGAGTCAGGAAGCGGCTTTCAGCGCCCGGGTGCGGGGCTTCACCCGCTCGGCCAGAGGGAGCAGGACCGTGAACGCGGCCCCTCCCTCGGGGGCGCGGGTCTCCACCCGCACGTCGCCGCCGTGCGCCCGCACGAGGTTGCGCACGGTCACGAGACCGAGACCCGTCCCCTGCTTCTTGCCGGTGGTGAAGGGCTCGAAGAGGTGGCCGGCGGCGTCCTCGGGGATGCCGGGACCGGAATCGGCCACCCGCACCGCCAGGAGATCCCCCTCGGCCCCGACGCGGATCGCCACCCGCCGCTGCAATCCCCAGCAGGCCAGCGCCTCGCGGGCGTTGGTCACCAGGTTCTCCAGCACGCGCTGGATGCGGTCGCGGTCGATGTTGACCTGGAGCGCGGCGTCCAGCCGCAGGTCGAGATCGGCCTCGATCCCCCGCTCGCGGAGGTCGTCGGCCAGGGGCTGGAGCGCGTCTTCCAGGAAACGGGCGGCGGGCACGGTCTGGAGGTCGAGACGGGGCGAGCCGCCGCGGGCGAAGTCGAGGATCTCCTCGATCATCCGGCGCAGGCGGTCCGACTCGCTGCGCACCATCTCCAGCTCGCGGGCGATGGTGGCGGCGTCGCCGCCGCGCACGGCGAGGGCGTGGGCGAGGTCGGCGTAGCCCTTCACCAGGGTCAGCGGGTTGCGCAGGTCGTGCACCACGGCGCTGGTCATCTGGCCGATGGCGGCGAGGCGGCTCTCGCGCTCGCGGAGCTGGCGCTCGATCTCGCGCGCCCGCAGGTGGGCGGCGATGCGGGCCTCCAGCTCGCGCAGGGCGAAGGGCTTGACCACGTAGTCGTCCGCCCCGGCGTCGAGGCCCTCGGCCACGGCTTCGGTCCCCGCCCGGGCGGTGAGGAGGATGACCGGAGTCGAGGCGAACGCGGGGTCGGCCTTGAGGCGGCGGCACAGCTCGAAGCCGTCCACGCCCGGCATCATGGCGTCGGTGACGATCAGGTCGGGACGGCAGCGGTCGGCCGCCGCGAGCCCGGCGGCGCCGTCGGCGGCCGTCTCCACGCGGTAGCGGTGCGACAGGCGGGAGGCCAGGAAGCCCCGCAGGTCCTCGTTGTCCTCCACCACGAGCACCAGGGGCGCGCCCGCGGGCGAGCGGACCGTAGCTTCGCGGACGGTGCGCGGCAGCTCGACGTCGGCGAGCAGGGTGTCGCGCAGAGTCCGCAGGGCGTACTCGCGGGCCGCCAGGGCGTCGGTGCGGGCCTGGACGAGCTGGTCCTCGCGACGGCGGGGCTGGCGGCGGCGCTCGAAGGCGGCCCCGCGGACGTCGCGCGGCAGCTCGACGCGGAAGACCGAGCCCTCGCCGGGACGGCTGCGCACGCTGACGTTGCCGCCGTGCAGACGGGCCAGCTCGCGGGCCAGGGCGAGCCCGAGCCCGGTGCCGCCGAACTCGCGGGACGCCGAGCCGTCCACCTGGTGGAAACGCTCGAAGATCCGCTCCAGCTCGCCCGCGGGGATGCCCGGACCGTCATCCTCCACCTCGAAGGCGACGAAGTCCCGCCCGGCTTCGGCGCGTACGGTCACACAGCCGGCCGGCGGGGTGAACTTCAAGGCGTTGGAGAGCAGGTTGGCGGCGACGACCTCGGCCTTGTGGGGATCGAAGGAGGAATCCGGGACCTCGTCCAGCCGCTCGGTGAGCAGCCGGATGCCGCGCCGCTCGGCGTGCGGAGCGGCGGCGGCGGTCAGCTCGGCCAGCAGCTTGCCCAGGTTGCCCGGCGCCGGCTCCAGGCGCAGCCGGCCGGACTCCAGCTTGGCGCCGTCCAGCAGGGCGTTGACCTGGCGCAGCAGACGCCGCGAGTTGGTGGCCATGGCCTCCAGCAGGACGCGCCGGTCGCCGTCGTCGTCCGCGGCCAGCAGGGTCTCCAGGGGGCCGAGCATCAGGGTGAGAGGCGTGCGCAGCTCGTGGCTGACGTTGGCGAAGAAGCGGGTCTTGGCCTCGTCCAGCTCCTTCAGCTCCTCGTTGGCCTTCTCCAGGCGCAGGCGCAGCGAGAGGTCCCGCCGCCGGATCCGGCGGTTGGAGAGGCAGGCCAGCCAGGTGAAGACCGACGCCCCGGCGAGGAAGAAGAGGGGCGCGATCATGGCCGGGGACGGCCCGTGGTCGGCCAGATTGATCCCGGTGTAGCTGAGCAGGATGAGAGCGCACAGCGCCGCCGCCGCGGGCAGCTCCCAGGGGATGAAGACGCCGATGACGAAGATGACGATGACGACGCCGGCGAAGTAGTGGCTTTCGAACCCGCCGAGCTGCGCGGCCATCAGCGAGATGCCCACCGCCGAGGCGACCGCCCCGGTCATGACCAGCGGCTGGGCCAGGCGCTCCGCGAAGCGCGAGTAGACCGCCGCCAGGCCCAGCAGGTAGACCCCGCAGACGCCGGCGCGGATGGCCAGGAACGGCATCGCCTCCTCGGGAGCCACCAGGAGGTCCAGGAACCAGAAGGTGGGATACAGGGACAGGGCGGACCACAGCAGGAAACGCGACCGTTCGACGAAAAGCCGCCGGCTTTCAACGTTGAAAGCCTCCTCGAAACCAGGGAGCCGGGGCGACGCAGACTTCATCGGCTTCTACTTCTCCGCGCGGACGAGGATCGCCGTGGGCGGCGAGCCGAAACCGTGGAACGTGTGGACCCGCGAGAATCCCGCTTCGGCCATCAAGGCCTCCAGCGACGCGGAATCCAGGAAACGGAAGCGGCCGTCCTCCTCCAGCTCGATGAGACGGCTGACCATGTTGGCGAAGTGGCGCAGGGCCTCCAGCTTGCGGCCGGCGCGGGCGTCGCCGTCCTCCGCCTGCCGCGCCAGGATGTCGGCCCCTTCGGTGTAGAGCTTGGAGGGGTCGAAGTTCGGCCGCAGGGAGGAGACCACCAGCGTGCCGCCGGGCTTGAGGAGCCGGTGCATCTCGCGCAGGGCCGCCAGCGGGTCGTAGAGGTACGGCAGGACCAGCGACGAGCCGATGCGGTCGAAGGAGGCGTCGGGGAGGTCGAGCCGGAGCCGCGGCGTGGCCTCGCCGAAGCGGAGGTGGCGGAAGCGCAGGTGGCGCGCCGTGCAGGCCGCCGGGTCCGCCGGCGCGCCGGGCAGGCGGTCCTCCGGCAGCGCGCCGCCCTGCAGGAAGCGGGCGGCGCGGCTGATCTCGAGCGCGATCTCCACCTCACGGTCCTCCAGGGCGGGGCAGAGCTCGCGCACCCGGGCCGGCTCCGCCGGGTCCCCCCGCAGGATGGCGTGCAGCTCGCGGCCGTAGCCGGCGGCGAGCTTGCGGGCGGTGGCCAGGGGCAGCCCCTCGATGCGGTGGACCAGGGCCTCGACGCCGTGCAGGCGGCCGGCCAGGAAGTCGGCGATCACCGCCAGGCGGGAGACCTCCAGGTCCGCCACCAGGCCGCGGTGCTCGGGCGCGGGCACGCCGCGCAGGGCGGAATCGGTGAGCAGCTTCTCGCGCGTGCGCTCCACCGCTTCCGGCACCAGGTCCAGGAAGGTCAGCGAGGCCGGCGCGCCGCCCGCCGCGCGGCAGGCGTCCAGCATGGCCAGCAGGAAGTTGCCGGTGCCGCACCCGAAGTCCGCCAGGTCCTCCCCCGGCTGGGGATCGAGCAGCTCGGCCTGGCGGGCCAGGAAGCGGGGGTACTCGGGATGGTCGAGGAGGATGTCGTAGCCGACGTCGTCCCCCTGAACGCCGAAGAGATGCTCCTTCCAGAAGCCCTCGGCGTCGGCCAGCTCCAGGCGGCGCACGCGTCCCCACTCGGCCTCGCTCTGGCGGGCGAAGCGGGCGAGGTTGGGCTCCCGAGCCGGCCGGTCCGCCCCGAACAGGTGCTTGGACATCGACTCGGCCACCAGCTTGAACAGCTCGATGGCCTCGGCCCCGCTCTTGAGCACGTGGCCCGTGGCGCACTCGAAGACCTCGCGCACGCCGCCGCCCGGCGCGTCCAGCAGGGCGCGCACCCGCGAGCGGGTCACCCAGCAGTCGTAGGTGCCGAGGATCCAGACCACCGGCGCCTGGATGCGCGCGAGGTGGCGCCGGCCGTCCTCCAGGAAGGCGAGCCCGCCCTCCATGGCCTGCCCGTAGAGGGCGTCGCCGCGGATGGGCCGGCCGTGGATGAGGATGGTCTCCGGTCCTTCGCCCTGGCGGTAGACCTCGAACAGGTCGAGGCCCGCCAGGTAGTTGCGCAGCACGTCCTGGGCGTCGGGGCAGCCGTAGGGGGCGATCCACAGGTCGACCGGGGCGTCGATGCACTCCGCCGCCACCTTGCGGGCCGGGATGGCCGAGAGCGAGACGCTCACCAGCGCCCGCTTGGCCGGCCGGAACCGGCGCTGGAGGTAGCGCAGGGAGGCCGCCATGTCGTCCCCCAGATGGCCGAAGGTCCAGTTGTAGTAGGGCCGCCCCTCGGCCACCAGCCTGGAATTCATGGTGCTCTCGCCCACGATGTGCGAGGCGTCGAAGCGCAGGGTCACCACCTTGCGGCCGTCGCGGTCGAGGTCGTCGAGGACCGTGCGCGCCAGCAGGCCGAAGACCTCCTTGCGCTTGAGGATCGCGGGGGCGATCACCACCGCCACGTCGGGCCGGATGGCGGGATCGCCGGTGTCGAAGTTGGCGTCGATGATGCCGGCCACGGTGTCGCCCCGGCGGTTGCGGAAGCGGACCACCTCGATGCCGCCCTCCTCGTTGCGGCCGGGCCGGCGGACGAAGCTCGCCACCTTGCCGCCGAGCATCGAGACGGTGCGGGTGAGCCGGGTGGCGAGGCCGCCGCTGGCGGTGTGGCGCTTGAGCTCGCGGAAGCTGTCGCGCTCGGTCTCCCCCTCCTCGAAGCGGAGGCCGGCGCGCAGGGCGCCGTCGTCCAGGGCCGAGAGGTAGCGCACCGTAGCGCCCGCCACCTGCCGGCGCTCCCCCTCCACTTCCAGCGTGAAGGCCGGCAGGCGCACGCCGGGCACCAGGGCGGTGGCGGGCTCCAGACGGACCGAGGCCCCGCCCTCCCCCAGGTCCATCACCGGCAGGCGCAGCCGGCCTTCGGGGGCGTGCGGGGCCGACAGCTCGCAGAAGGCGCGGCGCGGCGGCATGCGGCGCTGCGTGCGGCGCTCGGTGAGGTAGATCCGTTCCGGCGCCATCAGCTCCAGCAGGCCCTCTCCCGTGAGGGCGATCCCCTCGAAGGCGTAGAACAGCGGCGGGTCCGAGAAGGTCAGGTAGAGCACCCGCGGCCGCGACGGCGGCAGGAGATCCAGGCGCAGGGAGGCGCCATGGCGGGCGGTGGTCCCGAAGGACACCGCCCGGCAGGGGATCGGCTTGAAGCCGCGCCCCGGCAGGATGGCGGTCATGGCCAGCTTCTTCTCCACCGCGCCGCGCAGGATGGCCTCGATCTCCGAGGGCTCGCCCAGGGGCAGCAGGTTGCCGGGGATCAGGTCACCCAGGGCGCGCTGGACGCGGACGATCGCCTCGTCCATCTCGTAGAAGCCGGCGTGGGCCAGCAGGCGGGCGCGGTCGCGGGCCGAGACCTCCTCGAAGCGGACGCCGATGCCGTCCGACGAGGAGCGCACGACGCGGGCCGTCAGGGGGATGGGGCGGGGGTCGGTCGGGATCTCCAGCGCCAGGCGGAGGCGGACGTCCGGGGCCACGGCGGCCGGGGTGCGGAGGAAGGCGCCGTCGGCCGAGAGATCGGTGACGAGCAGCCCGCCGCCGAGCTCCGGCCCTTCCAGGATGCGCACGCCCGCAAGCGTGCGGCGCCGGGGCGAGCGGCGCTCTTCATTGGACTTCCCCGCCTCCCAGCGGGCGGCTCTCTCCAGAACCGACGGCTCCCGAAACGACTCCCCTGCGATCATCCCGGTCCCTCCCGGTCCGGGGTACGGCGAAGCCGCGGGGAAGCAGGAGCTTCAGGCGCCGCCTGGCCTGCCTGCCACCGCGAGGTCCGCGAGCCGTCCCCGGATCTCAGCGAATTCCCGGTGGCAGTGGAGAAAGACGTCCACCAGCACCGGGTCGAAGTGCGTGCCGCGATCGCGCGCGATCCTGCGGACCGCCTCTTCGTGATCAAAAGCTACCTTGTAGGGACGACGGCTGGTGATCGTGTCGTATGCATCCGCAAGGGCCACAATGCGAGCCGCCAGGGGAATGTGATCTCCCGTGAGCCCGTGCGGATATCCTGAGCCATCCCAACGCTCGTGATGGGAGTAAGCAATTTCCATACCCATGCGCAGAAAGCTATGTCCTTCAAAGCGTTCGATGACACCGCGCAGAGTGTCGCCGCCGATGGTGGGGTGCCGGCGCATGATCTCCTCCTCGGCGGGCGCGAGGGGGCCGGCCTTGAGGAGGATGGCGTCGGGGATGCCGACCTTGCCGATGTCGTGCAGGGGGCTCGACTTGTAAAGATGGTCCACGAACCCGGTGTCGATGCGTAGTTTGGACTCGCGTCCGGCGGCCTCGGCGAGACAGCGGCTGTACTCGGCCATGCGCTCCAGGTGCTGGCCGGTGGCGTTGTCGCGCGACTCGGCGAGGCGGGCCAGGGTGAGGAGGGCGATGTCGCGGGTCTGGCGGACCTCCTCGGTCTTCTCCATCACCATCCGTTCCAGGTGTTGCTGATAGGCCTCGTTCTGGCGGATCAGCCGCGCCCGTTCGACCGCCCGCTCGACGGTGGCCAGCAGGTCGTCGCCCTCGAACGGCTTGAGGATGTAGTCGTACGCCCCGGCGCGGACGCATTCGCGCACGGTCTCCATGTGCTGGACGCCGGTGACCATCACGACCTGGATGGTCTCGTCGAGCTCCTTGAGACGCTGCAGGAGCTCGACGCCGGAGATGCCGGGCATCTCGATGTCGGAGATCACCAGCGCGGGCAGCGGCGGCTCGGCGGCGAGGGCCAAGGCCTCGTCGCCGTCCCGGGCGGCCTGGACGTCGAGAGGGAGCGAGGAGAGATACGCCTGGAGAAGCCCGCGGATGGCGGGCTCGTCATCGACGATGACAACACGTTCGTGCATACATCAGGGCAAAACGGCAACTACTTTGTAGATTGTACAGGGAACAGGCCGAAAAAAGGGAACCAGGGTCTCCGCGAGGAGACTTGGAGGAGACTTGGTCATTTCGCCCCCTTACTTGGTCATTTCACCCTTCGACTTGGAGTTGCCTACCAGATCACCCGCGTCATGTGCCCCAAGCCCAGGAGCGTGACGCCCAGACAGGCGGCGGCGAGGGCGGCCGTGTTCCACCGCGGATGGATCCCGAGCAGGGCCGCGATCCCGAAGAGGCTGGCGTAGAGGACGGGGACGAACATCAGCGGCGAGGCTCCGACCGTGTCAATCCACCAGGTGTTGAAGGGGTTCGCGCAGGCGTCGTTGGGCACGAGCAGCAGCAGGTCGAGGACCAGCAGCCCCAGCACCGCCCGCTCCCGCAGGCCGGACCGGTAGAGCAGCGCCAGGGACACCGCCGCCAGGAATCCGGCGCCGGTCAGCACCAGGTTGAGCCGCAAAACCTGATCGATCCCACCCCAGACCTGGGTTACGGAAGGGCGGAACGGATAGAACTGGTGCACCGCCGACGTGCAGACCAGAGACAGCGGTAGAAGAACCCAGACCAGCCCGTTCTCCCCCAGCCGGGCGATCCCACGCGCCCTCCAGATCCCCAGAGTCACGAAGGCTGCGTACGCAACGAGCGCCGCCAGCCCCGCCACGAACGCCGGCACGAACCAGGAGGGGAACATCGCCCGGTCGCCGGTCAGGTCGAAGGCGGCCTTCGCCGACAGCGCGGCGGCGGCGAAGAAGACCAGGACGGCGAGCGGGGCGACGCGCCTCAAGTCTTCCCGGCCTGTTCCACGCGGAACGCGAGCAGCCGCAACGCCTCCCGGGCGGCGTCGGCGGCGGCGGGATCGGGGTCCTGGGAGAACGAGCGGAAAACCGGTTCGTACCTCGGGTCCCCGATGCTGGAGAGCACGGAAAGGACCATCGGAAGGTTTTCGCGCCGGGCGAGCGCTTCGTCGAGCAGAGGCTCGGCCCGCCGGCCGCCTCGAACCAGGAACATCCCCGCGATGGTGCGCAGATCCTCGTCCGGAGAGCCCAGGGCTTCGACCAGGGCACGCCCGGCGGAACGCAGCCCCGTGCTCCGCCAGAGCGCGTTCTGTCCAAAGAGGCGGGCGGCCTGCGAGGTCCGCATGGCCGCAGTCTAACAGGCCCTTCTTTTCCTCTCAGATCCTCGCCGGCAGATCGTGCCGTCTCCAGATCTCCGGGTCGTGCGTCTTGGAATGACCGGTGAACCAGAGTGGCAGGATGATCTCCTGGATTCTCGCGTCGTTGAAGCGCTGCCCCCCGCCATCGGCGAGGATGACGAGATCCATGTGCGTGACGATGGCCACCACCTTGTTCACGCGAGTGAACTCAGGAAAGTATTTCCGCCGGTGAACGGGACAGGCCATCATCACCAGCCGCCCGATGCGCAACGAGGTCTTGTTGGCCAGCATGGCCACGTTGCCACCATGGCTGTGGGCGAAGAGGTCCAGCCCATCCAATTGATGATCGTTCACCCACTGGATGAGGCGAAGGGCTCCGTCGGCCCGGCCGGCGTCGCTCCAATCCCCCGACCAGGAATAGAAATCGCCCGCCGAATACAGGTTCGGATCCACGTTGGAGCGGATGTAGGTATGGAAGTCGCCGCCGGGCTTCCACCAGGGTTGATTGCGAGCCCACGTGCCATGGATCATCGTGCTCGTGTGGGTGGGCTCTCCTTCGACAGAGTAGGGTTCGGGCCGGACCAGTTCCCGCAGGCGGGGATGCCCCGGCACCAGACGGGCCAGGGCGGTGGCCGCCACGTCGCGGGTCGTTTCGTCTTCGCTGCGGGTGCCCTCGGCGAGGATCCGGATCGGGATGGCCTGTTGCTGCGGCAGGGCCACCTCCGCGTACGAGGACGCCGCCGCGACCCGGACCAGCTCGTCCGGATGCGACAAGCTGGCCTGCAACAGTTCCGCCGCCGCGAGGGGCTGCGACGGCTCCGCATGAAGCCGCTCCGCCAGAGCCGGCAAGAGGGAGAGAGAGGTGCCGGCCTCTTCGATCGCCATCCCGCTGACGACGGCCTCCCTGCCGGCGACTCTTTCACGGATGAAGTTGGCGTCGAAGCGGACGCCCCTGACCCTGGCCAGATCGTAGATCCCCGCCGGGATGTTCAGCCGCTGGCGGTCTTCCTCGGGGAGGATCTCCTCCGGCTCCGGAGGCGGCTGTTCCTCGGCCATGAGCTCCATGGCGAAGGGGTCCTCGAACCGCAAGAGATTGCCCAGGGTCAGGAGGACCGCCGCCTGGGATTGAGCGGCGGCGTCGCCGGTCTCGCGGAAGGACTCGGGAAAGGGGATGGGGTCCTGGACGACCTCGCGGGCCATACGTCACCTCCCATCGATGTTGGATTGCTTACATTATGAACCCCAATGCACGCCCGTGAAAAGCCGGTCCGGGTGTATCATCTTCCGGGGAGAGGAGGGGCATGCCCTCTTCTCTCAATGCGCGATGTGGGGTAGAGTACCGGAAACGAACGACTCCGAAAGGGAGAATTTCATGAGCCGGCCAGCGGTCGCGGCGTCCGTATCCCTTCCCTTCGAGCTCGTCATCGAAGACGGGATCCCCATGGAAAACAACCTGCACGTCATCCAGTTCTCTGTATTGCGTGACCTGGTCGATGGGGTCATGAAGGACCGGGAACGGGAGGATTACTTCACCGCGGGAAACATCTTCGTCTACTACTCCATCGAGCAGGCCCACGACGTGGCGAAGGGCGGCTCCTACTTCCGCGGACCGGATTTCTTCCTGGTGACCGGAGTTCCTCCCAAGCCCGTGAGGGAAGCCTGGGTCTCCTGGGAAGAAGGAGGCCGGCTGCCCGATCTCATCGTCGAGTTGCTGTCGCCCTCGACCGCCGACATCGACCGTACCGAAAAAAAGGATCTCTACGCGCGCGTCTTCCGCACGCCCGAGTACTACCTCTACGACTTCGACACCGAGGAGCTCGAAGGATTCCGGCTCGCTGGCAACGTCTACAAGCCGATGCGCCGTGACTCCCAGGGACGTTACCGGAGCGAGGTTCTGGGATTGGATATCGGGCTGTGGCGCGGCGTCCTGAAACGCCAGAAAGCTGAGTGGATCCGCTTCTTCCATCCGGACGGACGGCTGGTGCCTACCCCAGAGGAACGCGCCGAAGCCGAACGCCAGCGTGCTGAAGCCGCCGAAGCCGAGTTGCGGCGCCTGCGGGCTCAGCTACAAGATCCACCGCACGATTAGCCAGCACCACCCCGCCGTCAGCAGGGCGGCCATCAGATCGAGCACCACTCCGGTCCTGGCCATCCTGGGGATGGTCACGTAGCCGCTGCCGAAGACGATGGCGTTGGGCGGCGTGCCAGCCGGCAGCGCGAAGTCGCAGGAGGCGGCGATGGTGGCGGCGAAGAGGGTGGTGGTCATCACCTCGGGAGCCACCGCGCCCTTGAGGACCACCAGCATCACCGCGATCGTGGCCGTGTTCGTGGCGACCGCCGACAGGGCCACGGTGGCCAGGCTCGCCAGCAGCACCTGCTGGAACGGCGGCAGACCCTGCACCGCCGCGAGTTGAGCGCTCATGAACGCCGAGAGGCCGCTCTTCTGGATGGCCGCCGCCATCGCGAAGCCGCCCCCCAGCAGGAGCAATGTCTCCCAGGGCACTCGGGACAGGGCCTGGAAGCCCAGCACCTGCCGTCCCCCCGTCCGCCAGAGCATCAGGGCCAGAGCCGCCAGCACGGCGATGCCGCCTTCGACGTGGGCCGAGGTGAGCTTGAAGGCCGTCACCTGGGGCGTCAGCAGCGCCGTCAGCCACTTGCCCGCGATCCACAGACCGGCGGTGACCAGGAAAACCCCGCCGACGATCCGCTCGGGCCGCCGGATCGCCCCGAGCGCGGACAGCTCCGTCTTCACCACGTCCGCCCCGATCTCTCCCTCCAGGCGGTCGCGGCGGCCGATCCGCCAGAGCATCCACCAGACCACCGGCAGGAACAGGAAGACGAAGGGAAGGCCCACGGCCATGAACTGGAGGAAGGAGACGGAGATCCCCTGCTGCTCCATGAAACCGGAGAACTGCGCGTTGGGGGCCGTGCCGATCTTGGTGCCGATGCCGCCGACGTTGGAGCCGTAAGCGATCGAGAGCATGATCGCCATGCCGTAGCTGGCGAGGCGCCGGCCGCCGATCTGTTCCTCGATCTGGGCGATGACGGCCATGCCGATGGGCATCATCATGGCCGCCGTGGCGGTGTTGGAGATCCACAGCGAGATGAAGGCGGTGGCGGCCAGGAAGCCGGCGAGCAGGCGGCGCGGGTCTGTACCCACCCAGTCCATGATCCCCAGAGCGATGCGGCGGTGGAGGTTCCACTGCTGCATGGCGGCGGCGATCCCCATGCCCCCGGCGAAGAGGAAGATGTAGGGATCGACGTACGGCAGCGCGCTCTGCCGCAGGTTGTCCTCGCCGAAGACGCGGAACAGCGGGAAGACGACCAGGGGCACGCAGGCGGTCCAGTAGATGGGCAGCGCCTCGGTGAGCCACCAGATCGCCATCAGCGCCGCCCCGGCGGCGGCGTAGGCGGGCCGCGCCCCGTACTCGGGATCGTGCTTCAGGGGGGTGTCGAGGCCGGCGAGCAGGGCGAAGGCCAGGAGGCCCGCCACCAGGCCGGCGATCTTCCAGGGCGTGAACGCGGGGAGGCGCAGGGTCCCCTCCCTACTTCTTGACCGGCGAGATGGAGCGGATGTAGGCCGCCGTGTCGCGGATGTCCTGGTCGGACAGGGTCTTGGACCAGCCGAGCATGCGCGGGGAAAGGCCGAGAGCCGGGCCGCCGTCGCGGATCACCACGTAGAGCTCCCAGTCGCTCCGTTTGGGCGTCACGGCCCTGAGGTCGGCCGGCGGCGGCTTGATGGGCAGCGTGCCGCGGCCGTCGCCCGTCTCGCCGTGGCACAGGGCGCAGCTCTTGGAGTAGAGCGGCTTGCCGCGCCTGGCGTCGCCCTTGAGCTTGAACCCGGGCGGCTCCGGCGGGGCCGCCCAGGCGGAAAGGACCGCGGCCGCCCCGGCGAGGGCGGCCAGAGAGAAGCGGAAAAAAAACTTCGTCTTCAACGCGCTTCGAGAGCCAGCGAGTCGCGGAGCTGCCGGCGCAGGGCCGCCATCTGGAACACGGAGCTCTCGCTGGGGTCGCCGTCGCCGCGGGTGGCCTGGCCGCACTCCAGCTCGTTGTCGGGATCTCCCCCCTCCTGCGAGTCGCGGGTGGCCTGGCCGCACATCTCGAACCCGGGCCGGGCGACGGGGGAAAGGTCGATCATCAGGTCCCTCGATTGAAAGCTCATCATCTCCTCCTGGGGCGGAGCCCCGGTATCGAATCCCAAATGTCCTTGGACGATGAGCAAAATTGTACCAGATGCGGACGAATTCATGATTTCAACGCTCCGCTTCCCGCATCGTCATCATCCACACGTCCCCATCGTCGCTGTCCCGGACGGCGTAGAGGGCGCGGTCGTCCGGTCCCACGGCCACGTTGGTGAAGACGGAGTTGGGCGGCGGATCGAGCAGGAGGCGGGGTTCCCGGGCGTCCAGGGAGCGGAGGAAGACCTTCCCTTCGTGCAGGTAGAGCAGCGTCCGGCTGTCATGGAGCCAGATCGGCACCGTCCCCACGTCGGTCAGCTTCTCGTAGCGGCCCGAGGCCAGGGAGAAGACGACCACGCCGGGAACGGAGGTGCTGTCGGTCTGCTCCAGCGTGCCGGCGAGGAGCTGGCCGTCGGCCGACCAGGAAGTAGGCGAGAAGACCTGCTTGCCGCCCTCCGGACGAGGGAGCCAGCGGATGCGGCGGCCGGGCGGCTGGTCCAGCTCGATGATGGCCGCGCCCTTGAACCCCAGGGTCGCCACGAGCCGGCGCCCGTCCGGCGAGGCGATCGGGTTGTAGAGCGGCTCCCGGCTGCCGTGGACGATCTGCTGGAGCTCGCTGCCGTCGGGCCGCAGGGTCCAGGCGCCGTAGCTGTCGCCGTCGGCGCGGTTCGAGTAGAAGAGGACGCGCGAGTCGGGGGTCCAGCGCGGAATGCGGTCCTTGTGGGGGTCGTCCGTCAACTGCCGCTGTCCGGAGCCGTCGGGGCGCACCACGAAGAGGTCCTCGCGGGGGAAGGAGGTGTCGAAGGCGATCCACTCGCCGTCCGGCGAGACCGCGGCCGAGCGGACGGTGCGCGAGCCCTGGGTGACCGGGGTGGGGTCCTCGGCCACCTGCAGGCTCTCGGGCTGGAAGGCCCGGCGCTCCAGGTTCGACTTGCCCTCGTCGGTGGCGTAGACGATCTTCAGGCCGTCCCGGGAGAGGCTCAGCAATCCGATGGACTGCGAGGAGGTGGTGACCGGCTGCGGATCGCCCAGCACCTTGCCGGACGCTTCGTCGATGGGCACCTTCCAGACGTTCATGCTGCCGCTGCGGTCGCTGATGAAATAGAGATGACTCCCATCGGGGGACCACACCGGGTTCCAGTCGAGGTGCTCGCCCTGGGTGACCCGGACCGGCTCGCCGCCGGCGGCCGGGATCGTCCAGAGGATGCGCTGGGCGCTGCCGCCGGGCAGTCCCCAATAGGCGATGCGGTGGTTGTGGGGGGACCAGCTCGGCTGCACGGCGTCGTCCTTGCCGGCGAGCCGCTTCTCCCCCGTGGCCACGTTCACCACCCAGAGCTGGCTGTCGAGCCGCCGCTCGAAGGGACCCGCCACCCCCTCGGTGGCGAAGGCGATCTCCCGGCCGTCCGGGGACCAGGTGGGGTTGTAGCCGAACTCGGTGATGCGGCGGGCGGATTCGCCCGTGGCGCCCATCACGAAGATGCCGCCGCCGTCCCGCTCGGAGCGGAAGGCGATCTGGTCGCCGTCGGGGGAGAAGGCCGGCTGGGTGTCGTCCACGGCGGAGTCCTGGGTGAGGTTCCTCGGGTTGCCGCCGCCCACGCGCTGGTAGTAGATGTCGGCGTTGCCGCGCGCGGACTTCACGAACAGCAGGAGCTTGCCGTCCGGCGAGAGGTTGGGGAACGACTCGCTCCCCTCCTGGTCGGTCAGGCGGTTGAAGCTGGCGGCGGCCGGAGCCGGGGTCCCGCCCTGGAGGCCGCGGACGCCGAAGACGTAGAAGGAGCCGGCCGCCAGCAACGCCGCGGCGGCCAGGCCCGCAGCCCACGGCCAGAGGCGGCCCTTGCCCGCGACGGGCTCGGGCTGTGTGCGCACCGTCGTGGTCATCGACTCGTTGCGCAGCGCCCGCAGGTCGCCCAGGGGGCCGTCCACCGAGGGATAGCGATCGTTGGGGTCCTTGGCCAGCAGGCCGTCGACGATCCGCTCGAGCTCGGGCGGCGCTTCCGGCCGCGCCTGGGTCAGCGGCTTGGGGCGCTCGTTGAGGATCGCGTAGAGGACGGCCTGGTCGTGCTCGCCCCGGAACGGCCGGCGGCCGGCCACCATCTCGTAGAGCACCACGCCCAGCGACCAGAGGTCGGTGCGGTGGTCCACGTCGTCCCCCTTCGCCTGCTCGGGCGACATGTAGGCGGGCGTCCCCACCGAGGAGCCGGTGCGGGTGATGGCGATCGATCCCGCGAGCTTGGCGAGGCCGAAGTCGAGGATCTTCACCACCCCGTCGCTGGTGACCATGATGTTGGCCGGCTTGATGTCGCGGTGGACGATGCCGCCGCGGTGCGCCTTGGCGAGGCCGCGGGCGATCTGCTGGGCGATGTCGGTGGCCTCGTCGATCTCCAGCGGTCCGCGCCCGATCTTGCGGCGCAGGGTCTCGCCGTCGTAATGCGGCATGGAGATGTAGAGCCGGCCGTCCTCGGTCTCCCCCACCTCGTGGATGGTGCAGATGTTGGGGTGGTCCAGCACGGAGGCTGCCCGGGCCTCCTGGAGGAAGCGGGCCTTGGCCTCGGGATCGCGGGTGAGGTCCGAGGGCAGGAACTTCAGGGCCACCATGCGGGAGAGGCGCAGGTCCTCGGCCTTGTAGACGACCCCCATCCCTCCCCCGCCCACGTGCTCCAGGATGCGGTAGTGGGCCAGGGTGCGGCCGACCAGGCCCTGCCCCGACGCCTCCAGGGCCTGGGCCTGGGTGGGGGTCGAGGGGATCTCGCGGACCGTCATGTCGGAATCGTCCTTGGGGATCACGGTGACGATTCCGCTGAGGGCCAGGAGGTCCGCCCGCACCTCCTCCATGTGCGCGTAGCGCCTGGCGGGATCCTTGGTCAGGGCTTGCTGGACGATCAGCTCCAGCTCCAGGGGAACGCCGGGACGCAACGCGTGGAGAGGCTCCGGGTCGCGGGAGAGGATGCCCCGGATCTTCTCGTGGTCGTTCTCGCCCGGGAACGGCGTCCGGCCGCTGATCATCTCGTAGAGGACGACCCCGAGGCCCCAGACGTCGGTGCCGGGGCCGATCTCCTGGCCGCGGATCTGCTCGGGGGCCATGTAGCCGGCGGTGCCCACAGCGGTGCCGTCGCGGGTCAGGCGGGACTGGTCCTCCAGCTTGGCGATGCCGAAGTCGACGATCTTGACCCGTCCCTCGGGGGAGACGATGACGTTGGCCGGCTTGACATCGCGGTGGATGATCCCCTTGGCGTGGGCGGCGCCGAGGCCGGCGGCCATCTGGATGGCGATGGAGACGACCTCGGGGAGCGGGAGGGGTCCGCGCTCGATCTTCCGCTTCAGGGTCTCCCCCTCGCAGAAAGCCATGGCGATGAACAGCCGGCCGTCGTCGGTCTCGTCCACCTCGTAGACGGTGCAGAGGTTGGGGTGGTCGAGGACCGAGGAGGCGCGGGCCTCGCGCAGGAAGCGGCGCTTGTCGGCCTCGTTGCCGCTGCGGTAGGCGGAGAGGAACTTGAGGGCCACGGGCCGCTCGAGCTTGGTGTCCTCCGCCTTGTACACCACCCCCGCGCCGCCTCCTCCGAGGCGTTCGAGAATCCTGTAGCGGGAGATCGTGCTGCCGATCAACGGGAAGGTTTCCTGGGAGAAATAACGGTTGGAGTGTATCACCTCCCCTCAGGCGCTTCGGGATTTTTGACGCCACCGCTGGAGAAAAACGGCGGTTCCGGATTATGATCACGCACGAGCAGAACGCGTAAATTTTGTCGCACCTTCAACACCGGCTGTCCGCTCCGCCGCAACCGGGAGTTGACGCCACTTAACTCATAGGTTAATATGCGCCTCAGGGTGGTACGCCGTGGGTTGTGGACGGTTCTTGCGGTCTGCAACGAACGAGGGAACTGTCCGCTCCTCGATTTCCTGTACGAAGGCTCGACTTCTACGCCCTGGGGACTGCAGCCGAAAGGCCCCGTGGCGAGCCAGAAAGTGAGGATGCTGGCCCGTCTGGCGGGAATCGCGGTGAACGGTCCACCCCGGAATCCGAAGATCTGCCACCAGATCGAAGTCGATCTCTGGCAGGTGGAGCTGGGGAGGGTTCGCATTCTGTGGTTCTACGACCAGGGGCGAGTCGTGATCCTGTCGCACGGGTTCCTGAAGCAGACGACGAAGACGCCTGAGGCCGAGAAGCAGACCGCTCGTGAGGCTCTCAGGCGATACCGGGAGGCCAAGGCCAGGAATCAGCTTCGTATCCTGGAGGACTGAGATGAGCGAGAAGAGCTTCGCATCCCTTTTCGAGGCCGCTGAACGCCATGACGAATACTGGACAGAGCGGGCCATCGCCGAGTTCACCGAGGATCTCTGCCGCTGGATGGAGACGCGGAAGATCTCCCAGGCCGACCTCGCGTCGGCGGCCGGCGTTTCCCAGGCCTACATCTCGAAGGTGCTGAAAGGAAACGTCAACTTCACCCTCGCGACCATGACCAAGCTGGCTCGTGCCGTGGGCGCCACGGTCCACGTCCATCTCTCGCCTCCGGATGAGGCGGACGGCCGGAAGCCGGCTGACAGGAAAGCCGCCGCTTCCGGCGCCTAACCCCACCCTTCCTCTTCAAAGAACGGCATCGCCGCGGCCTCCGGCCGGGCGAGGTCGGCGGCGAGGACCGCCACTCCCAGCTCCCCCTTGTAGAGGCTGTGCGGCGGATCGGAGGAGCGGGAGGTCTCCCGGGCGGCCCGCTCGGCGAGGTCGCGGGCGCGCGCCAGCCAGTCCGGACCGCCGCCGTGCTTGTGGAGGTTGAGAAGGGCGTAGGCGCGGCCGGCGAGGCCACAGCAGAGGCTGGCGTTGCGGCTGGGCTCCTCCCAGGCGTTCCAGGCCGCTCCTTCCGCCAGGGCGGCGTAGGAAGAGCCGCCCAGCATCCGGTGCGCCAGCGTCCATAGGAAGACGTAGCCGGCGCTGCCGTTGCACCATCCCGGCATGGAGCCCAGGCCCCAGCGGCTCTCTCCCCCGTGCCAGCGCCAGCGCAGGCCGCGCCCCCAGGGCCGGGCGCAGGCCCCCAGCTCGTCGAGCCTCTCGCGGAGCCGCGGAGGCAGAGGACGGCCGGCGGCCCGGCACCACTGGAGCGAAGCGTAGAGATAACCGGCCCAGCCATGGGCCATGCCGAGGACGGGGCGCTCCCGGTCCTCCGAGATGGGCGGAAGCGAGTCGATCTCGCTCCAGAGCCCCGCGAGGAGATCGTCCCCCAGCTCCCTCAGCGCCCCTGGGACCGGCTCGCTCTCGATATCCAGCAGAAGAGCAGCCGCAAGGAGCAGACCCGAGCGGCCCAGAGTGAGATCCGGATTCTCGCAGGGCTGGCGGGCGGCCTGGAGGAAGGCGCTCACCGCCTGCCTCTGCACGCCCGGGAGGTTCTGGGCGTGCGCGATCAGCGCCTGCACGCAGAACGGTCCGGTGGCGGCGTGGTAGGGCGAGACCCGTCCGATGTCCACGGGCTCCAGCCCCTTCTCAGGACTGTAGAAGCTCTCGTCCGCGTCCCCGGCGGCCACCGCGCGGGCGGCCCAGAGCTCGGCCAGCGCAAGCAGAGAGGGGGACTCGCGGGTCTGCGCGAGGCGGTACAGCGCGCAGGCCACCCCGGCGGAGCCGTAGTTGATCGACGCCCGGGGCGGCTCCGGGATGCCGCTCTCGTAGAGATCGCCGCCCGGCTCCAGGCGCGCCAGCACCCGCGCCAGGAGCTCGTCCGCCGCGGGGGTCCGGGCAGGAACGTCTCCAGGCGAGCCTGGCTCCGGAACGGCGGCGAAGGCTTCTTCGAGAACCGCCAGGGATGGATACCGGCGATCCGGGTCCTTATCCAGAGCCCGCGCCAGGATCGCCTCGACCTCGGGCCAGGGCTCGACGCCCCGGTCCGCGAAGGGGAGCGGCGGCTCGCCGGCGATCTGCCGCAGCATCGCGTCCCTCTCCAGGAGGAAGTCGCGATAGTGGGCTCCGGCCACCAGGAAGTACAGGAGGGCCGCCACGGCGTACTGCTCGCCGGGCACCGAGACCTCGGGCGGCCGCCGGCCGGCCAGGGCCGCCGCCGCGTACTCGGGCTCGAAGAAAAAGGCGATGCCGGCGCGTCCCGGACGGGAGAGGTCCCCGGGGGCCTCGTCCCAGCGGGCGTAGCCGAAGTCCACGAGACGGACGCTCCCATCCCCCGCCACCAGGACGTTGCGGGGATGGACGTCGCCATGGAGCACTCCGCGCTCGTGGAGCCGGGCATACGCCGCGCAGACCTCGCGGCAGAGCGCCAGGAGAGCCCGCCGTCCACCGGGTCCCCGCCTTCGCCATTCCCAGGCCGCGCTCCCCGCCTCGACTCCCGGGCACCACTCCAGAATCAGATAGCCCCGTCCCTCGGTCTCCCCCGTTTCCAGGAGACGCGGGACCGGCGCTCCGCCCAGATGGCGCAGGACCGCCGCTTCCCAAGTAAAAGAGAGCGATTCGGAACGCGCCACCTTCAGCGCCACCGCACCCTCCGGCCCCCGGCCCTGGTAGAGATCGGTGTCCTCCAGCTCCTGCACGCACTCCCGCACCTCGAAGCCGCCCAGCGTCTCCCCCGGCCGCAGCAGAGGGAGGATGCCCCCGGCTCCGGCGGCGCCTTCCGGGACCAGGAAGCCGGTGGCGAGGAGCCGCTCCAGCAGGGGATAGGCCGCCTCCAGAGTGGCTTCGGGATCAGCCTCGCGGTCCCGGCTGTAGCGGATCACCGCCTCGACGATGGTGCGCGGCGTCCGGAACTGCTCCAGCAGCTCGGCGGACGGGGCGTCGAGGATGCGCGACGGAGCGCGCAGGCGGGGATGGGTGAGGGCGAAGTCCCCCTCCTCGTGCTCGAAGCGGCCGCGCACGTCCTCCGGCAGGTCCGCGACCGGGACCAGCACCGCGTCAGGCAGCAGCAGCAGGGGATCGGTGACGGCCAAGAGGTTCAGGCCTCCCGCCAGAGCAGGGCGCCGGGGGTCCAGGTGGCCGGATCCACGCCTTCCAGGCGCAGGCGCTCCACGGCGAAGCGCCAGGGCTCGCCCTCCCCGTCCGCGCGCCGGGCGTCGAGGATGGCCCGGGCCAGCCGGCGCGCCAGCCAGAGCCGCCAGCTCTCGGCCTCCCCCGCGCTTTCGCCCCGCGGCGGATCGACGCCCCACGAGAGCAGACCATCCCCGCCGATCTCGGAGGTGAACGGCACTCCCTGGGCCGGCACCCCGCCGAGGCGTTTCGCCACGGCCGCGGCGGCATTGGCCAGCGGATCGAAGCCGTGGAAGTAGGCGACGATCTTGTCGGGGCGCAGCAGGCCCGGCGCGTCCGGTCCGATCTTGAACTGGTAGGCCCGCGCGTCCGCCAGGGCGTCGAGCACGGCGCCGAACGACTCCGCGAGGGCCTCCGGCGCCGGGCTCACGTAGAGCTTGTAGGTCGAGCCCGCCCAGGACGATGGCGCCCGGTCGCGCCCCCGGGTCCCCCAGCTCAGCCATCCCTCCACGGCGAGGCGGGCCCAGCTCCGGTCGAGCCGCTCCCGATTGCGTCCACCGGGAGCGATCCCGAGATGGCCCTCGACGGCCTCCGCCGAGGGCAGCGTCCGACGCCAGAACGGCGTCAGCGGACGGCGGTTGAAGGCGTAGAGGCTCCAGGAGAGGCGTGAGACGTCATCCACCGGCAGGGCCTGGGCATGGCGGAGGGCGGCGAGGGACAGCTCGGCGATCCGCCCGTTTCCCAGCTCCTCCCCTCCTCCGCCCAGCAGCCGGAGGGCGGCGGCGCCCGAGACGAAGGCGTCGCCGTCCGCCACCTCCAGCACGCCGTCGGCCACCAGACGGGCGACGGTTCTGCCAGCGGCCTCACCCAGGAGGCTGCGGGCGTAGGCGGGGATCGGCCCCGGCTCGCGCAGGGTCAGGAAGAGAAGGGCCGTATCGCGGTCCACGGAGCGGACGCCCAGATCCGATTCACCGCGAGGCCGCAGCACTCCGTAGAAGCCGGGCTCGCGGGCGAGCTCCGCCAATGCCTCGCGCTGTCCGGCGGGCAGGCGGTCAAACAGGACAAGGTCGTAGAGCGGGTTCGCCCGGAAGTCGCGGGAAAGGAGCCCCGTCATCTACGACCTCGACAGGCGACGCCTCTTCAGGCGAGCGCTCCCAACGTCTCCTGGAGCTGCTGGCGCAACAGCGCGAGACCGGCCCCCCCGGGGTCCGGCTGGTCGTAGTAGTTGTCCCTCGTGCGTGTGCAATCGTCTTTGTCCTGGCTGACGGAGCAACCGCCGCAGTCGGGCGTGGGCGTGCAGGCGCCGCAATCGGGCGGCCGAGTGCGGGTGCATCCGTCACATGGCCCGCCCCCCTCACCCGACAGACTTACCGTAAGGTCTCGGGACTTGAAGCTCATCATCACCTCCCTGGGGATATCCCCGACAAGACGATGAAAAGAGATGTTGCTGATTTTTATCAGGCTAGCACAGATCGACCGTCACGGCAGGGAGATTTCACAGATCTCGCCCTGATCGTCGGCGCGCACGACATAGAGGGCGCGGTCGTCAGGGGCAACGTCAAGCCCGACAAAGGAGGAGCCCACGGGGGGCGCCAGGAGCTGACGGGAGGCTTTCGTCCGGCTGTCGAGGGCGAAGATCTTCCCTTCGTGGAGATAGACCAGATTCCGTCCGTCGTGGAGCCAGGTGGGCAGCATGCCGTGCCCGGTCATCTGCTCGTACCGGCGCGACTCCAACGAAAAAAGGAAGATTCCGCGCTCCCCGGTGGTTCCGGCCAGACGCTTGCCGTCCGGCGACCAGGAAAATGCGAAGAAGGGGCCGCCTCTGGGGATGTCGGGCAGCCGCTCCGGAGTCCGCTGCCGCAAAGGCCGGGCAGGATCGATCAACGCGGGTCCGGTGTACCCCAGGCCACAGACCAGCCGGCGACCATCCGGCGACCAGAGAGGGAAGAAGATCGGCTCCCCCCGGGTGGCGGTCATCTGCTCGATATCGCTCCCGTCCGGCGCGATGGTCCAGGCGTCATAGCGCCCTCCGCGGTCCGAGTAGAAGAGGATCCTGCGCCCGTCCGGCGACCATCCGGGATTGCGGTCGCGGAAGATGTCGTCGGTGAGCTGGCGGAGCCCGGAACCGTCGATCCGGGTGACGAACAGATCCTCCTGGGGAAAACCGGTGGCGAATGCCAACCATTGCCCGTCCGGCGAAACCCGGCAATAGTTCACCTCCCGATAGCCCTGGGTGACCGGTGTAAGCGGCCCGGTGACCGCCGGGCCATCGGGATCCAACCCCACACGCTCGAGGTACGACCTGCCCTCACGGGTGGCGAAGAGAATGCGGCGGCCGTCCCGGGCCAGGCTCATCATCCCGCTCCACTGCGACGGCGTCGTGATCGGCTCGGCTTCGCCTCGCGCTCTGCCCGTGGCTTCGTCAATGGGGAGGCGCCAGAGGTTCATGCTGCCTCCCCGGTTGCTGGAGAAATAGAGGTATTTCCCATCCGGCGACCACACCGGGTTCCAGTTGAGATAGTCGTCGTCGGTCACCTGCACGGCATCGCCGCCATCGGCCGAGACGGTCCAGAGCACCCGTTTGGCGGAGTTCAAGGGGACTCCCCAATAGGCGATCCGGTGCCCCCCCGGGGACCAGCTCGGCTGCACGGAATCGCTCGTGACCACAAGCTTGCTCTGTCCGGAAGCCACGTCCACCCGCCAGATCCGGCTGTCCGTTTTCCGTACATCGGGCGCGCCGACACCCTCGGTCGCCACCAGGATCTCCTTCCCATCCGGCGACCATGCGGGGTTGTAGCCGAACCTCGTGACACGCTTGACCGACTCGCCCGTGGCGCCCATGACGAAGACGCCGCCGCCGTCCCGCTCCGAGCGGAAGGCGATCCGCTCTCCATCGGGAGAGAAGGCGGGATGAGTGTCGTCCACCGGAGAGTCCCCGGTGAGCGGGATGGGATTGCCGCCGCCGATCCGCTGGAGATAGATGTCGAGGTCCCCCCGGGGGGAGGTCCTGACGTAGGCGAAGAAGTCTCCGTCCGGAGAGAGGGTGGGGAACCACTCCCGCCCTTCCTGGTCGGTCAGCCGGTGGAAGCTGGTTTTGACCGGCGGGGCCTGGGAAGATCCGCCCGCGCGTCCGAGGAGGAGGTAGAGAACCCATCCCGCCAGCGCCGCCGCGATGAGGGCCGCGCCCCACCACCCGAGGCGACGCCGGCGCTCCAGGTCATGTTGCAGGGTGCCGGTGAGCGGCTGTCCCCGCAGCTCGCGCAGGATCGCCAGCGGCTCGTCCAGGGTGGGATAGCGGTCCGCCGGCGACTTCGCCAGCAGGCGCTCCACCATCCGCGCCAGCACCGGCGGGACCTCCGGCCGGAGATGGTCGAGGGGCTCCGGGCTCGCCTTGAGGAGCGAGTGGATCACCGCCTGCTCGTGCTCGCCCCGGAACGGCCGGTGGCCCGCCAGCATCTCGTAGAGGACCACCCCGAGGGACCAGAGGTCGGCCCGGGCGTCCACGGTCTCCCCCAGGGCCTGCTCCGGGGCCATGTAGGCGGGCGTTCCGGCGGCGGAGCCGGTGCGGGAAACCGCCGCGCCCATCAGCTTGGCGAGGCCGAAATCCAGGATCTTCACCACGCCGTCGCCGGTGATCATGATGTTCGCCGGCTTGAGGTCCCGATGGACGATGCCGTTGCGGTGGGCCTTGGTGAGGCCGCGGGCGATCTGCTCGCTGATTTCCAGGACCTCCTCCAGCGGCAGCGGTCCGCGCCCGATCCGTCGGCGCAGGGTCTCGCCGTCGTAGCGCGGCATGGCCAGGTAGAGCCGGCCGTCCACGGCCTCCCCCAGCTCCAGGATGGTGCACAGGTTGGGATGGTCCAGGGCCGAGGCCGCCCGGGCCTCCAGCATGAAGCGGGCCTTGGCGTCCGGGTCCCGTGTCAGCTCCGGCGGCAGGAACTTGAGGGCCACCACGCGGGAGAGCCGGGTGTCCTCGGCCTGGTAGACCACCCCCATGCCGCCGCCCCCGAGGTATTCGAGCACCCGGTAGGGACCGATCTTCCGCCCGATCAATCCCTCGCCCGGCACCTCCGGCAGCGCGGGCGCGGCGTGGGTTGGCGAACGGGGCAGATCCAGGAGGGTCTGGTCGCCGTCGTCTCCGCTCCGGGAGGTCTTCAGACCAGGGGTCAGGTCCCGGAGCTCCGCCAGCATCCGCTCCATGTCCGGAGGGCGGTCGTCCGGGTGTTTGCTCAACGCCCTTTCCACGATCCTGTCGAGAGCAGGAGGCACGCCGGAGCGGAGGGCGGACATGGAGGGCGGATGATGGTGGAGGATCCCGCGGACGATCTCGCGCTCGTCGGAGCCTTCGAAGGGGAGGCGGCCGGCCACCATCTCGTAGAGCACCACACCCAGGGACCAGACGTCCGCGCGGGCGTCGGCGGCCTCGCCCCGGAACTGCTCGGGGGGCATGTAGGACAGCGTCCCCATCGCCGTGCCCGCCCGGGTGAGGCGGGACTGGTCGGTGAGCCGGGCGATGCCGAAGTCCACGATCTTCACCATGCCGTCCCGGGTGAGGATCACGTTGGCCGGCTTGATGTCGCGGTGGATGACGCCGCGCTCGTGGGCCTTGGCGAGGCCGGCGGCGATCTGGCAGGCGATCTCCACGGCCTCCGCGACGGTCAGGGGGCCGCCGTCCAGGCGCTCGCGGAGCGTCTCGCCCTCGCAGAAGGCCATGGCGAGGAAGACGGCGCCGTCCTCGGTCTCGCCGATCTCGTAGAGGGTGCAGATGTTGGGGTGATCGAGGGAGGAGGCGGCGCGGGCTTCGCGGAGAAAACGTTTCTTCTCGTCCTCGGGGGCGCCGCGCTGGGAGGCCAGGAACTTCAGCGCCACCACCCGGTCGAGCCTGAGGTCCAGGGCCTTGTAGACGATACCCATGCCTCCGCCGCCCAGGCGGTCGAGGATGCGGTAATGCGAGACCGTTTCGCCGATCAAGCGCGCTTGTGTCCCTGGGGCCGCCTCGCCGCCCGGGCCCGCAGCTCTTCGAACTCCTCGTGGAAACCTCGCACGATGGCCTCGGGGTCCGGCACCAGCCCCGCGTCCGAGGCGAGCCCCATCCGGACGTGGCCGGCGTAGCTGAAGATGCTGATGCCGAGCCCCACCCGGCCCGACTGCGGCACCCAGAAGAAGATCTCCTTGATGGGCCTGCCCGCGAGGTAGAGCACCTCCCGGGGACCGGGTACGTTGGTCATCACCGCCGTGGTCTTGGCGGCGAAGACGTCCACCACGATCTTCTGCACCAGCTCGGGGCTGACCCCCAGCAGCTTGAGGATGTTGTAGACCACGATGGGCTCGGCCGAGCGCTTCAGGCTCATCGACCGCCGGTGCAGCTCCGCCAGCCGCTCCACCGGATCCTCGATCCCCACCGGCAGCGAGAGGAAGATCAGGCCGAACTGGTTGCCCAGGTCCGACATCTCGTCCAGCGACCGCAGGTTGACCGGCATCGCGGCCCGGAAGTTGAGGCCGTTCGCCTTCTCCCCCCGGTGGCCCAGGTAGCGCCGCAGCCCGCCCGTCATGGCCGAGAGCAGGACGTCGTTGACCGTCCCCTTGAGGGCCTTGCCGACCGCCTTGACCTCCTCCACCGTCAACGGATCCGACCACGCGACCCGTTTGGGGACGCCCAGGGGGCCCTTGTAGATCGTGTCCGGATCGGACGGACGGAGCACGAGGCGACCCAGGGCGGTCGTGGAGGCCACACCCGTGACCATGGCGTTCATGGACTTGAACGCCTGGGCGGTCTGCTCGAGCAGCCGCATGCCGTCCGGCATGACGCGCTGGGCGAGCTCCTTGGCGGCCTCGAGGCCCCGGGGCGGCTTGCGGAAGAGCTCGGTGAAAGGGTTGTCCTCGAGATCGCCGTCGGGATCGGGCCCGGCCGGCTTCCCCACCGTCAGATCGGTCAGCGAGAGCAGCACCAGCAGGAGGGCCATGCCGTCCCCGATGCAGTGATGGAGGCGGGCCATCAGGACGCAGCCCTGGCCCTTGTAGCGCTCCAGGAGATGGAAGCTCCAGAGCGGCCGCTTCGGAGGGAGGGGATCGCTCATCAGGCTGCTGACGATCTCCCGCAGGACGTTGTCGTCGCCGGGGGCGGGCAGCTCCATGCGATGGATGTGCTGATCGAGCTCGAACTCCGGGTCTTCCTCCCAGTAGGGATCGTCCTTGTAGTGGATGATGTGCTGGCGGAAGCGGCGGATGGGCAGGAGACGCCGCCGCAGGAGGGCCTTGATCCGTTCGAGGTCCACCGGCTCGTCCAGCACCAGCACGCCGTTGATGATCATCAGGTTGGCCGGATCGTCCATCCGCAACCAGGCGTGATCGACGGCGGAGAGCGGTTCCCGCATCTCATCGGTTTCTTCCGGAGAGACCAAGGCGTTCCTCCTCCCTGACGTGACAGGCGAAGTTTACACCCCGGGCTCCCGGTTATGATGGGTCGATCCCGCCATGCCGACCCGCGCCCACACCTTCGACGCCGTCGCCTTCGTGGAGAATCTCTCGCTCAGGGAGATGAGCGCCGCCATCCCCGAGGCCCGGGGAGGCGTCCACGATCTGCGCCTCGCCCTGCCCGGCGGCGGCGAGGTCTTCCTCTACCCCTTCGGCGCCGTGGTCTTCCGGGACGTGCCGCGGGAAGGGCGCGAAAGCTTCCTGGGCCGCCTGCGCCAGCTCCGCCCGAACCTCACCGCCGAGATCGTCCGCGAGGACTTCGCCGTCCGGGAAGAGGAAGGCGCGGAGATCGGCCTGGCGGAAGGGGTGCTCACCGTGGACCGCCTGACCGCCGCGCGGGCGGCCATCGTGGCCCAGACCGTGGCCCAGAGCGCGGCCATGGAGTATTACGAGCGGATCGTCGACAAGCTCTTCGAGCGCACGGGCGACCTGGTGGCCCGCCTGGAGGTCCGCGGCACCGTCCCCCTGCGGGTCCGCCCCCTCCACCGCTTCATCGGCGAGGCGGTGGGCACCCGCAGCGAGGTGCTCTCGGTCCTCCACCTCCTGGACAAGCCCGACGCGGTCTGGGACGACCCGGCCATGGACCTCATCTATGACGACCTGCGGGCGGAGTTCGATCTCACCGACCGCTACCACGCGCTGGAATCCAAGATCCGCGGCGTCCAGGAAGCCCTGGAGCTGGTGCTGGACGTCGCCCGCGACCGCCGCCTCGTCCTCCTGGAGTCCGCGATCGTGCTGCTGATCGTGGTCGAGCTGGTGTTGTCGTTGCTGAAGCTGTATTGACTTACCTGGGCAGCAGGTGCTTCTGCACCTTCCCCAGCGCGTTGCGCGGCAGGGATTCGACGGCCCGGATCTCCCGCGGCACCTTGAAGCCGGCCATCTGGGACTTGCAGAAGGCGATCAGCTCGTCGGGGTCCACGGGTGAGTCGGCGACGATCCAGGCCGCGGGGACCTCGCCCCACTCCGGATGGGGACGGCCCGCCACCGCGGCCTCGCGGACTCCGGGGAAGGAGGCCAGCACCTCCTCCACCTCGCGGGGGTAGATGTTGAAGCCGCCGCTGAGGATCAGCTCGCTGCTGCGGCCGAGCAGGGTGACGTAGCCCGTCTCCGGGTCCTTCCGCGCCAGGTCTCCGGTGCGGAACCAGCGCCGGCCGAGATCGTCGTGGACGAAGCTCTCCGCCGTCTTCTCGGGAGCGCGCCAGTAGCCGGAGAAGACGTTCGAGCCGCGGACCAGGAGATCCCCCTCCCCGCCGGGCTCCACGTCCTGGCCCCCGCGGTCCACGATGCGGATCGAGACGCCCGGCAGCGGCGTCCCCACCGTGCCCGGACGCCGCTCTCCGGCGTAGGGGTTGCTCAGGTTCATCCCCGTCTCGGTCATGCCGTAGCGCTCCAGGATGTCGTGGCCGGTCAGCTCGCGGAAGGCCTCGAAGGTCTCCGGCGACAGCGGGGCGCTCCCGGAGCAGAAGAGGCGCATGTGGGAGAGGCTTCCCCTGCCCCGCGACCGCAGCTCCTCCACCAGCCGGACGTACATGGTCGGGACGCCGAAGAAAAGCGTGGCCTCGCCCGCGAGCAGCTCATCGGCGACTCCGGCGGCGTCGAACCGCGGCCGCAGGCGCACCGTCGCTCCCGCCGCCAGGGCGCAGGTGAGCCCCACGACCAGGCCGTGCGTGTGGAAGAGAGGAAGCGTGAGAAGGAGCGTGTCGGTCCGCTCCCAGGCCCAGGCGGCCAGGAGGCCCGTCACCGTCGCCAGGACGTTGTCGTGGGTGATCTCGGCCCCCTTGCTCCGTCCCGTGGTTCCCGAGGTGTAGAGAAGCATGGCGAGATCGCTCCCCTCCACCAGGGGCGGGACGAATTCGCCGGCCCGCCAGCCCGCGAGATCCTCGGCGAGGATCACCTCCCCGACGCTCCGGCGCTCGTCCGGCGCCAGCTCGTCCAGCCAGGGAAGCTGGGCCTTCTCGGTCAGCAGCAGCCGCGGCTCGGCGTCCGTCAGCATGTGGGCGATCTCGCGCCGCCGGTAGGCGAGGTTGATGGGGACCATCACCGCGCCGAGCTGGAGGACCGCCAGGTACGCCGCGACGAATTCGGGCCGGTTGCCGAGGAAGAAGGCCACCCGGTCCCCCTTCCGCAACCCCCGCTCCGCAAACCCGGCGGCGAGGCGGTCGGCGTCCGCGAACAGCTCGCGGTACGGGATGGATCTCCCCTCGAACCCGAGCGCGGTCCGCTCCGGCGCCCGGCGGCAGGCGAAAAGGTCGTGGAGGTTCATTCAGGCCAGATCCGGCTCGCCGCAGCGTTCGAGGATCGCGGCGCGGCAGGCGTCCCGGAGCCGGACGCCCGCGTGCCATCCGGAGCCTTCGGGAGAGACGGGCGGCAGGACGGTCACGGAGATTTCGCCGCGGCGCGGGAAGAAGGTGTCGCCGCGGAAGATCCCGCGCGTACCCCGTAGGGCCACCGGCACGACCGGGACCCCGGCGTCCACGGCGACCGCGAAGGTCCCCATGCGGAACGGCAGGAGGCCGGGGTAGCGCCGGAAGGTTCCTTCGGGATAGATCACCAGCGAGTCGCCCCCCTGCACCGCCTCCAGAGCCTTGCGGGTCTCCCCCGCTCCCTGCGTGGCGTCGAAGCGTTCCACGAAGAGAGTCCCCAGCCGCCGCAGCAGCGTCCGGGGCACGAAATTCTTCTCCAGCTCCCGCTTGACCACGTACGCGAAGTCCGGCGGCAGCAGGGCGGTCAGGACGAAGCCGTCCAGGTAGCTCTGGTGATTGGCGGCGACGATGCACGGCCGCGCTCCCGCGAAATGCTCCAGACCCTCGATCCGGGCGCGGACACCCACGCTCCGCAGCAGCAGCCGGGCCGCGCCGCGGGCGAGGCGCCGCCGCCGGGCGAGCCCCGGCGCGGCCACCACCACCGTCCAGATCGGCAGGGCCAGGAGCGAGACCGCCAGATAGAACCAGACGGCGTAGAGGACGTCTCCCGCCGAGCGCAGCCAGCGGGCGGCCTGAGCCCACAGGCCGGAGACGGCGAGACGGGCGAGTTGCGCCCCCAAGGCCGAGCCGCTCTTGCCGATCCGGCCCGACTCGTAGATCTCGCGGCTCGCCGTCCGGCGGATCTTGCCGCTGGAAGTCTTCGGCACGGTGTGGGGCGGCGCGAGGACGACGTCGTCGGCGGGCGTGCCCAGCAGGTCCACCGCCACGTCCTGGACCGCCTGGCGCAGGCGCTCCAGGGCCTCGCCGTCCGTCTCCCGGGTCTCGGCCAGGATCACCAGGCGCTCGGTGCCGGTCGCCGGGTCGGGGCTGCCGAAGACCGCCACGCACCCCTTGCGCACCCCGGGCACGTCCCCCACCGCCCCCTCCAGCTCGTGGGGGTAGAGGTTGCGCCCGGCGCGGATGATGACGTCCTTGACCCGGCCGGTGATGTAGACCTCGCCGCCCGCGATGTAGGCGAGGTCCCCGGAGTCCCGCCACTCGCCGCGGACCAGCTTCGCCGTGGCCTCGGGATTGCGGAAGTAGCCGCTGGTGGCCGAGGGGCCCTTGAACTCCAGGCGGCCCTGCCGGCGTTCCTCCAATTCGCGGCCGGCGTCGTCCACGATGCGGATCTCGTGGTCCGGCAGCGGCACGCCGCAGGAGACGAACCGCAGGGCGTGGGCATCGTCCGGCGCGGCGGGCACGGCCCGGCCCGAGTCCTGGAAGGGCTCGCGCTGGATCGTGTCCACCAGCGGCGGCCGGCCCAGGGTCGGGAAGGCCAGGGCCAGGGAGTTCTCCGCCAGGCCGTAGACCGGGGCCAGGGAGCCGGGCCGGAAGCCGTAGGGCTCGTAACGCTCGATGAACTTCCGCACCGCCTCGGGGCTCACCGGCTCGGCGCCGTTCAGGGCCATGCGCCAGGAGGAGAGGTCGAGCCCGTCGATCTCCTCGTCCGTGACGCGGTTGACGCACAGCTCGTAGGCGAAGTTGGGAGCGGCGGAGAGCGTCCCGCGGTGGCGGTGGATCGCCCACAGCCAGCGCGAAGGCCGGGCGAGGAAGGTCAGCGGCGACATCAGCACCAGCGGCAGGCCGAAGTAGAGGCCGCCCATCCAGCAGCCGATCAGGCCCATGTCGTGGTACAGCGGCAGCCAGCTCACGATGACGTCCTCGGGGAGGATCTCCGCCCCCTTGCCGATGGCCCGCAGGTTGGCCAGCAGGTTGGCGTGGGTGAGGACGACGCCCTTGGGATTGCCCGTGCTGCCGGAGGTGAACTGGAGGAAGGCCACGTCCTCCTCGCGGACCGGGATGGGGAGCCACTCCTCGCGCCCGGGGGCCGAGAGCTCGGCCACGGTGACGACCTTGCGCACGCCGGGAAGCTGGGCGCTGAGCAGGCGGGCCAGGGGGAGCACCTCGGGGAACGCGACGAGCACCTCGGCGCCGGCGGTCTGGAGGATGCCGGCCTGGCGGCGGAGGTGGTCCTCGATCTGGCTCTTGCGGGCCGGGGGATAGAGCGGAACGGGGACGCCGCCCGCGAGCTGGGCGCCGAAGAAGGCGGCGAAGTACTCCAGTCCCGTCGGCAGCATGAGGCCGACCGCCTGGCCCCGCCCCACGCCCAGCCGTGCCAGCCCGGAAGCCACGGCCCGCGCGCGGCGGAGCAGCTCGCCGTAGGTCAGCTCCTCGGGATCGCCGTCGCCCGGGTAGTAGAGGATGTGCCGCCGGTCGGGATGCCGCTGGGCGTGCCACTCCAGCACCTCGACCAGCGTGCGGGTCCGGTCCGGGGCGGCTTCGGCGGCCTCCCCGGGCAGCGCCAGGATCTCCGGCGCGCCCGCGGAACGGGGATGGGCGGCCAGCAGGGCCTGTAGGAGGTCGCGGGGGGTCTCGGCCGAGCCCAGCAGGTCCTCGGGGAGGCGGACGCCGAAGCTCACTTCCAGCCGGGCCAGCAGCTCGACGCGGCCCAGGCTGTCCAGCCCGAGGTCCCGCTCCAGCGACGCGTCGAGGGTGAGCGAGCGCCAGGACTGGCGCTGCGGCTGCAGCTCCCGGGCGAGACCCTGGACCACCGCCATCACCGTCTCCGGCGACGGGGCCAGGGCCTCTTCGGAGCTTGTTTTTTCCGGGGCGAGCGTCACGGAGGGGACGCTACCCGCGATTCAAGGGAAAGACAAGGTGCCGGCGGGCTAGACCGCCCGCAGCATCGGCCGCCGGGGCTCGCCCATGCCGATCTCGAACTGATCCTCTTCCAGGTTCAGGTGGACGTGGAGGTCGACCGTCTCCAGGAGCTGCTCCATGAAGAAGTAGCGGAGCGGGGCGATGTGGACCTCTTCCTTCTTCCACTCGCCGAACAGGTCTTGCAGCAGGTGCTTCTCCGAGATGAGCTGCTGGCCGCACCAGCGCCGGATCACGGGGTGCAGGTAGACGCTCTCGTCCGCCTTGCTCGGCTCGGGGTTGCGCGGGATGTTGAACGGATCCCCCTCGATCTTCCCGAGCTCCAGGGAGATCGTGTAGTAGTGGCTCTTCTGGCCGATCTCGCTGTCGTGGATGTAGGCGAGGGGCATCTCCTCGTAGTAGACGGCGTGGTCCCAGTCCTCGTCGACCACGATCACGTCGTGGAGGAAGCCGAACTGCTGCCAGAGGGCCGAGCTGCGGTTGATCCGCGCGAGGGCGGCCTCGAGCAGGCCCTCCGGAGTCGCCTCGATCTCGCGGCTGGGCAGCCACTCGCGGCGGTGGTGCTTCTTCTCCAGCATCCGGTGGAGAGCCCGCACGTTGTAGCGGAAGCCGTGGATGAAGCCGGAAGTGTGCTTCTTGAAGTCGTTCGCCTGCATGAGCGTGCCGGCGAAGTAGAGGCCCGGCACGTTGATCGACTCCCACTCGGAGGTCTGCGCCGGGAAGCGGTTGTTGATGACCAGCTCGGGCCGGCACTCCTCGGCGAAGATCGAGTCGTCGAAGCGGAAGCCGGTGCAGACGATCACCCGGTCGTAGATCAGCTCCTCGGTCTCGCCGTGGGCGTGGCTGTAGCGCACGGAGACCGCCAGCACGCCCTCGCGGCGCTCGATGCGCTCGATGACGCAGTCGAGCACGGCGTTCTGGGTCGTGAGCTGGTAGGTGTCGAGGAAGTTGTTGTTGACGGCCCGCAGGTGCCCCACGTAATGAGTCTTCCAGGCCAGCTTCACCGGGTTGGGGCTGGCGACGTGGATCATCGCGGTCGTCGGGATCAGGTTGTCCGCGGTCTCGAAGGCCGAGTTGCCCTTGCCCAGGACCAGCACCCGCTGGTTGGCGAAGTCCTCGGGGTCGACCGAGACGTCGACGTAGTTCTCGCACTGCTCGATGCCCGGGATCGACGGCACATAGGGCTTGCTCACCCCCGTGGCCACGATCAGGCGCTTGCAGGAGAAGACGTTGCCCTGGTCGTCCAGGAGCCGGAACTGGGTCTCGCGGGGCTTCTCGATGCGCAGGACCCGCGTGTTGCAGCGGACGTTGAGCTCGTGGTGGTCGGCGTAGTCGGCGAGGTAGCGGATCAGCTCGTCGGCCGGCGGGAAGTACTTGCGGCTGTAGTTCCTGAAGGTCAGCTTGCCGTCGCCCTCCTCGTCGAGGAGCGAGTTCCAGTCGAAGCGGAGGTTGATCTCGGGGTCTTCGAAGCCCGTGTAGACCTTGTTGCTGGAGAGCAGGGTGCGGTGACGCGGGAACTGCCGGAAGAAGTTGCCGGGCGTCTCGCCGGCTTCGAGGATGAGGTAGCTGTGTCCGGCCCGGGAGAGGTGGTGGCCCATCTGCAGGCCCGCGGGCCCCGCGCCAAGGATGATGTACTCGTAATTGACTTCCCCACCAAAGCTTACGCTACGGTTCATCTTGGACTCCCCCCATAAGATGCCGCCTACTGGCGTCTGCGGCGAAAAGATTTGAATCTACGTCGCTATATAAGTGGCCGCACAAGGTGATTTCGGGACAAGCTTCGTGACACGGATCGCCAACTTGTCACACGGCTGTAACATCCGGCCCTCAGCGGGCCCCGGTTCCGGGGGCTCTCCGCGCCCCGCCGGCCGAAGCCTCAACCCCCTGGTCCCCGTGTAGTACGCTATGGCCCCGAACTCGGGCGGAGCGCATCTTGATCACGGACACAGGGAAGAAGCCTACGGAGTATTCGACCGATTACGAGCAGCTCCACCGCGACCTCGTGCGGGCCGTGGACCGCGTCTGCCCGCACTGGATGAGGGACCGCGCGGACGACCTCGTCCAGGTGGCGCTGATGCGGGTGATGGAGATCCAGAGGAAGAAGGAAGGGACCGCCGAGTTCACCGCCTTCTACCTGCGCAAGGCCGCCTACAGCGCCCTGATCGACGAGATCCGCCGCCTGCGCCGCCGCCAGGAGGTCTCCCTCGAAGGCGAGAGCGACGAGGACGAGCCGGTCTCCTACGATCCCGCCGCGCCCACCCCCGACCCGGAGCGGGCCTCGGCCGGCCGCGAGATCGGACGGGCCATCCGCGACTGCCTGGGCCTGATGGTGGCGCCGCGCCGCCACGCCGTGACCCTCAACCTCCAGGGGCACAGCGTGCCGGACATCGGCAAGCTCATGGGCTGGACCGCCAAGAAGGCGGAAAACCTGGTCTACCGGGGGATGGCCGACCTGCGCGGCTGCCTCACCTCGAAGGGGATCGAGGCCTAGAACCGCGCCACCATGCCGGCCAGCAGGAACCCGAACAGCGCGAACAGCGGCAGGCTGGCCAGCACCCAGGGCAGCTCGATCCTGACGGTCTTCGTCTTGATCTTCATAGCATCCTCCTCCTGCCTGGAGAACGAGAGGAGCGGCCCCATCCCCTCACCGGCGATTTCTTCTATACGCGCGAGGGTGAGGGACTTTACACCTCCGATACGTTCTTCTCCCCGGAGCGGCCCGACAGGCAGCCTCCGAAGCATGGAGGCGCCGAGGCGGACCGAGGAGATTGAATCTTCAATTTCGTTTGGATGAGTAGGAAGAGAGGTGCGACCATGACCGACGACGCCAACCATTTCGCGAGACTCCGCGCCGCGTTCCAGGCCCCGGCGGGGCCGGCCCCGGCTCCCGAGACCTGCCCGGCCCCGGAGACGCTCTGGGCGGGCGTCCGCGGTGAGCTGCAGCCTCAGCAGATGCGGGACGTGCTGGACCACACGACCTCCTGTGCCTCCTGCGCCGAGGACTGGCGGCTGGCGGCGGAGATCGAGCGCGAGGCGTCCCGCACGGCGACCGCCGTGCCCGGCAAGGTGATCGTCGGCCGCTTCGGCCAGTGGCGTCCCCTTGCGGCGGCCGCCGCCCTCGCGGCCGGGCTGCTCATCGCGGTGGGCGTCTACCGGACCGGCGACTTCGGCCCCCAGGATCCCACCTACCGCAACGTCGAGCAGACGGAAGTGCGCTCGCTCCTCCCCGAAGGCCAGGCGCTGCCCCGCCAGGGAGCCATGCTGCGCTGGACCCCGGTCCCCGGCGCCACCTCCTACGACGTGCAGGTGAGCACCGAGGACCTCCAGGTGGTCGCCACCGCCCAGGGTCAGACCGCCACGGAGTACCGCATCCCCGCGGGCAACCTCTCCGGCTTCGCGCCGGGGACCCGGCTCCTGTGGCAGGTCGACGCCGTCTTCCCCGACGGCACCCGCCAGAGCTCGCCGACCTTCACCACCCCTTTGAAATAAGCCGCCTCTTCTCTCCGTCAGCCCCCTCGTTCCGGCTCGCCGCCGGCGAGGGGTTGCCGCTTTTCCTCTAAGTAAATCAACGACTTACAGTGAGCGCCGGGCGAAACAAAAAGATTGTGGCGACGTATCGAAGACAAGTGAGGGGATCGGGACGCCGGCTTCGTTCTACCTCCTGGAAGGACAACGAGAGAGAACACCGAGACCCGAACGAAACCTGAATCCAATCGAAACTTAGACGCCACGGGAGACACGAACATGAGCGACGAGATCAAGAACGAGACGCAGCCGGCCCTGACGGTCGAGACGAAGAGCGAATCCAACGAGAACGATCCGACCTGCTGCACTTCGCCGCCGAGCACCGATCCTCCGCCGCCGAAGGGCTGATCCCAGAGATCGACCGGAAGCAACAGGAGACCAATCATGAGCAATAAGATGAAGGACGCCAAGATCGAAAAGGTGAAGACCAAGGAGACCGAGGACCCCAATCCGGCTTGCTGCACCTCGCCTCCGAGCACCGATCCGCCGCCCCCGAAGGGCTGATCGGTCAGGTTCCCACCTCCTCTACATACAGACAGGGCGGCTCTCCGGAGCCGCCCTTCGCTTTCCGCGCCGGTTGCCGCGCTGCGGTAGACTTCACGGGTGATGCCCCGGACTCTTCCTCTCCTTCTCATCCTGGCGCTTTCCTTCCCCTCGTGGGGCCAGGGCGCCGAGCCGGCCGACTTCGCCGCGTGCGACAAGCTCGCCGCCAGCCAGCCGGAAAGCGAGGAAACCACCCGGTGCTACGACAAGGTTGGCGAGACGCTCCAGCGGCCGGAAGAGACCGCGGAGCGCTTCCGACGGTTGCTGGAGCGTCATCCCGGGAGCCCCTGGCCCAGCTTGTTCCTGGGCATTCTCGAGCTGGGGGACCGGGAGCGAGCGGAGGCGCTCTTCCGCACCGCCGTCAAGGGATTCGCGGCCCGCAAGGACGCCTGGGGCGAGGTCCTTGCCCGGGCCAACCTCCATCGCCTGTTGTTCAACGCGGGCCGGATCGACGACGCGGGAGTCCAGGCGGATCTGGCGCTCAAAGCGGCGGAGGCCGCGGGCCACCCCGAAGCGGTCGCACGAGCCCAGATCCTCAAGGCCCGCCATCTCTGGAGCGTCGGCCAGGACTTCGAGCAGGTCTACCTCCTGCTCCGGCGCGCCACCGCCACCGCCGTCGAGAGCGACAACTACTACACGAAGCGGGAAGCCCTCAACATGCTGGGCAACATCAGCGTCGACCTGGGACGCTCCCGGGAAGGCTACGAAGCCTTCCGCCGCGCGGTGGAGCTGGCGGTGGCCGAGAGAGACCGATCCGGGGAAGCCGAAGCCCGCTACGGTATGTCCCGGGCCGTCCTGGACGAGGCGGCGGAGATCCCGACAGAAGAGCGGCGGCAGGAGGTGATCCGTCTGGCCCGGGCCACCCTGGAAGCCGCCTTGGCGGCGGACTACCGGAGCATCCAGGCCAGAGCGCATTGGCAGTTGGGCACCCTCCTCAGCGGCGAGGAAGCCTACCGGCACCTCGAGGCCTGCCTGGAGGCCGCCAACATCACGCGCGACCGCAGCTACTGTCTGAACGCCATGGCCCGGCACTTCGCCTCCACCGATCCCCGCCGCGCCCAGGCGGCCATCGACGAATCCCTGGAATTGGCTCGGGAGGCCAAGGACTACTGGTCCATGGCCTTCGCCTGGCGGGAACGGATGCGCGTGAGCTGGGCGGCGGCCAGGCCTTATCAGCAGGTGGTGCGGGATTCACGGGAAGCCCTCGAAGCCATCGAAACGCTCCGCGAGCTCCAGGCAAGCTCTACAAACCAGGCCCGGGCCTTCGCCGCCTGGTCCGAAGACTACTACTGGCTCTCCGGACGCCTGATCGAGGCCGCTCTCTCAGGCCATCGACCGGAAGCGGTCGGCAGCGCCTTCCTCGTCGCGGAACGGATGCGCGCCCGCACCCTGCTCGACAAGCTGGAAGCCGCCAAGGCGCTGCCGGAGGCCGCGCTCCCCTTGCGCCGGCGCCGCGCCGCGGTCATGGAGGAGATCTCGGCCGTCCAGCGCCGGCTCCTGAACCCCGATCTCCCCGCGGCCGAACGAGCCGAGGCGACCAGGCATCTCAGCGATCTGGAGATCGAAGAAGCCGAGATCCAGAACCAGCTCGCCCGCGCGGCGCCCCCTCTCGCCGAGCAGCCGCGCCTGTCCGGAATCCCGGAGGTCCGGCAGGCCCTCGCCGCCAACGAGGCCCTGCTCTCCTTCCAGGTCGCTCCCTGGGAAGATCCCTGGAAGGACTTCTCCGGCGGCTCCTGGCTGACCGTGGTCACCCGCCAGGGCGCCCGCGCCTATCGCCTGCCCGGCCGCGGCGAGTTGCGGTCGGCCGTCCGCCTGTTCAACGGCACCTTCAACCGGCGCGACGGCTCCGAGGTCACCCCCGCCGTCGCTCTCTACAGGAAGCTCCTGGAGCCGGCCCTGAAGGATCTCCCGCCCGGCATCGAGGAGCTGATCCTCATCCCGGACGACGTGCTGAACCAGCTCCCCTTCGGCGCCCTGCGGGCCGCCAAAGAAGCGCGGCCCCTCGCCGCCCGCTACATGCTGAGCCAGGCGCCGTCCGCCACGCTCTGGCTGGAATGGAAGAAGGACAAGCCGTCCCCGGCCCGCACGCCGGCCCTGGTGTTCGCGGACCCGCCGCCGCCCGGCGGAGACAACGGCCAGGTCGCCCTCGCGTCCCTGGAGCGTTCGGCCGCCGTCTTCGCTTCCACCACCCGTCTGGGTCCCCTCCCCTTCGCCCGCCAGGAGAGCCGGTCCGTGGTGAGCCACATGGGCGGCGGCAGCATCCGGCGCCTGGGCGAGAAGGCCGCCGAGGCCTTCCTCAAACACGCGCCGCTCCACGAGTACGCGCTGCTCCACTTCGCCACCCACGCCGTCACCGACGAGGCCAACCCCGAGCGGTCCGGCGTGCTGCTGGCCCCCGGCGACGCCGCCGAGGACGGCCTGCTCCAGATCCGCGAGATCGTCGACCTCTATCTGAAGGGCCGCACCGTGGTCCTCTCCGCGTGCAGCACCAACACCGGCGCGGTGCTGCGCGGCGAGGGCGTGATGAGCCTCGCCCGCGCCTTCTTCCAGGCCGGCGCCCATACCGTGGTGGCCAGCCTCTGGAAGCTCCGGGACGACGAGGCCGCCGAGTTCTTCGACCGCTTCTACGACCATCTCGGCCGGGGCCTGAGCGTGGCCGCCAGCGCTCACGCCGCCCAGCGCGAGCTGATCGAGGACGGCGCCCCCGCCGCCGCCTGGGCCGGCATCGTCGTGCTCGGCGACGGCGACGCCGTGCCCCTCCCCGGCGGCCGCCGGGGGCCCGCCCTTCCTTCGCTGCCCGCCTGGGCCTGGTCCCTGGCCGGCGGAGTTCTCCTGCTCGCGGCTCTCGGCGGCCTCTACTGGTTCCGCCGGCGGCCCGCGATCTCTCCCGTCTGATCCGGAGGACCGAAAATGCGTTCCATCCTTCTTCTCTGCCTGTTGATCCTCGTTCCTGTGACAGTCCAGGCCGCCGATTCCCCGGCGGCCGGCCATTGGGAAGGCGAGATCGAGCTCCCCACCATGAAGCTCCAGGTCATGGTCGACCTGACCCAGGAGAACGGCGCCTGGAAGGGGGACATCGACATCCCCATGCAGGGCGCCAAGGACCTGCCCCTGGAGGGGGTCACGGTCGAAGGCACGAAAGTGCGCTTCGCCATCGCCAACGTCCCCGGCGCGCCGACCTTCGACGGCACGCTGGAGAACGGCGCCATCCGCGGCACCTTCACGCAGAGCGGCGCCTCGCTGCCGTTCCGCCTGGGCCGCGAGGCCGTCGAGGTGCCGCGCAAGCCGCAGGAGCCCAAGCCGCCGCTCCCCTACATCTCCGAAGAGGTCACCTACACCAACGGCGACATCAAGCTCGCCGGCACGCTGACGATCCCGGAAGGCCCCGGCCCCTTCCCCGCCGCGTTGCTCATCACCGGCAGCGGCGCGCAGGACCGCGACGAAGCGCTGCTGGGCCACAAGCCGTTCCTGGTGCTCTCCGACTACCTGACCCGCAACGGCATCGCCGTGCTGCGCGTGGACGACCGCGGCGTCGGCGGCTCGACCGGCAGCGTCGACGAATCCACCAGCGCCGATTTCGCCCAGGACGCCCTGGCCGGCGTGCGGTTCCTCAAGCAGCACGCGAAGATCGCTCCGGATCGCATCGGTCTCATCGGCCACAGCGAGGGCGGAGTGGTGGGGCCGCTCGCCGCCAGCCAGTCCACGGACGTGGCTTTCGTGGTGATGCTCGCGGGCACCGGCGTCCCCGGCGGCGAGGTCATCACCCTCCAGAGCCAACGGATCTCCCGCGCCTCCGGGATGCCGGAGGAGAACATCAAGCGCGAGGACGCGATCATGCGCCAGAGCCTGGAGCTGATCCGCACCGAAAAGGATCCCGCCGTCCGCGATCCCAAGCTGAAGCAACTCGCCAAGGAGGCCCAGGCCCTGCAGGGGCCCGAGGGGCAGGCCGGCGGCGACGAAGCCGCCGACGCCATGGTGAAGGCCATGACCTCCAACTGGTTCCGCTTCTTCCTCGACTACGACCCGCGGACCGCCCTGCGCAAGGTCAAGGTCCCGGTGCTGGTCTTGAACGGCGATCTCGACCTGCAGGTGATCGCGGACCAGAACATCCCCGAGATCGAAAAGGCTCTGAAGGAGGCCGGCAATCCGGACGTGACCATCCGCCGCCTGGCCGGCCTCAACCACCTCTTCCAGCCCGCCAAGACCGGCGGCCCGGCCGAGTACGTGACCAGCGAGATCACCATGGACCCCGCCGTTCTCGACCTGGTGGCGAAGTGGATCCGCGAGAGGTTCGCGGCGCCGAAAAAGACAGCTACTCGATAAGGATTACGAATGACCTCGAACGCACCCCACCGCTTCACCGCCGGAGCCCTCTGCCTCCTGCTGGCCCTGCCGCTGAGCGCGGCTCCGGCGCGCGCCGCGGACAACGATTCCGCGCTGACTCTCGAACAGATCATGGCCGACCCCGACTGGATCGGGAATCCGCCGCAGAACGCCTACTGGTCGGACGACGGCCGCGCGGTCTACTACGAACGCCAGCGCGAGGGGATCGGCAACCAGCGGATGGACCTCTACCGCGTCGATCTCGCCACCGGCAAGGCGGTCCTGATCGAGCCCGCCCGGAGAGTGAAGGAAGACGCGCGCGGCGAGCTCAGCCGCGACCGCAAACGCAAGGTCTATGAGCGTCACGGCGACGTCTTCGTCAAGGATCTGAAGACCGGCGCCGTGCGGCAGCTCACCCGCACCGCCGAAGACGAGAACGGCCCGCGCTTCCTGGCGGACAACCGCCGCGTCACCTACCGGTCCGGCGACGACGTCTTCGTCTACGACCTGGAGACCGGGCTCACTTCCCAGCCCGCCCGGCTGGTGCTGGACAAGGACCCCGCCGACAAGGACGAGCCCACCCCGCTCCAGGATCAGCAGACGCGCTTCTTCGACGTCATCCGCCAGAAGCAGGAGAAGGAGAAGAAGGAGCGCGAAGAGGACCTGGCCCTGCGCAAGGAAGACCCCACGCGCGTGCCGCAGACCTGGTACCTGGGCAAGGACGTGATCATCGACCGCGCCTCCCTCTCCCCCTCCGGCGACTGGCTGCTGGTGGTCACCGCGCCCAAGTGGTCCGAGGACAGCAAGCGCGCCAAGCTCCCCCAGTGGGTGACCGAGAGCGGCAACATCGAGGTCCGCGAGGTGCGCCCCAAGGTGGGCATCGACAAGCCCGTCCCCCATTCCGTGATCCTGCTCGATCTCGTGAAGCACGAGCGGCACGACCTTGACTTTGCTGCCCTCCCCGGCTCCAAGGACGATCCCCTCAAGGCCCTCCGCGAAGCCGCCAAGGCCCGCAAGGAGGCCATGAAGAAGAAGGGCGAGGAGAAGAAGGACGAGGCCGTCATCGAGCCCAAGGCCGAAGGCGAAGCCAAGCCCGAAGAGGCGAAGACAGAAGAGAAAAAGACGGAAGAAAAGAAGGAAGAGCCCGCCCAGCTCCGCACGTTGGAGGTCTCCGACTTCTCCTGGTCCGACGACGGCCAGCGTCTCGCCGTGCAGCTCCGCGCCCGCGACAACAAGGACCGCTGGATCGCCACCTTCGACACCGCCACGGCCAAGCTCACGCCCCGCCACCGGCTGACCGACGCCGCGTGGATCAACTGGGACTTCAACGAGATGGGCTGGCTCCCGGACAACGAGACGCTCTGGTTCCTCTCCGAGGAGGGCGGCTACTCGCGGCTGTACGCGCTCTCCGAGCGCACCGGCGAGATCCGGCCGCTGACCCCCGAGGGCCAGTACGAGGTCTCGCGCCTGGTGCCGGGCCAGGACGGCAAGCACCTCTACTACATCGCCAACCGCGAGCATCCGGGCAAGTACGACGTCTGGCGCGTCGAAGTAGCCACCGCCAGGGCCGAGCGGCTCACCAGCTTCGGCGGCCTCGTCAGCCCGCCGGTCCTCTCCCCGGACGAGAGCCAGATCCTCGTCTCCGCCTCCTCCATCAACCGTCCGGACGAGCTGTTCGTGCAGCCCAACCGCCCGGGCGCCCAGGCGCGGCAGGTCACCCGGACCCAGAGCGAGCTGTTCCTGGCCCAGGACTGGACGATGCCGGAGATCGTCCCCATCCCGTCCACCCACGGCGCGGGACCGATCTACTCGCGGGTCTACACGCCCAGGGACTTCGATCCGTCCCGCACCTACCCGGCGGTGATGTTCGTCCACGGCGCCGGGTACCTGCAGAACATCCACTACGGCTGGTCGAACTACTTCCGCGAGTTCATGTTCCACACCCTGCTGACGCGCCAGGGCTACGTGGTGATCGACATGGACTACCGCGCCTCCGCCGGCTACGGACGCGACTGGCGGACGGCCATCTACCGCCAGATGGGAACCCCGGAGCTGGAGGACTTCCAGGACGGCGTCGCCTGGCTGGTGAAGAACAAGAACGTCGATCCCAAGCGGGTCGGCGTCTACGGCGGCTCCTACGGCGGCTTCATGACCTACATGGCCCTGTTCCGCCAGCCGGACCTCTTCGCCGCCGGCGCGGCCCTGCGCCCGGTGTCGGACTGGGCGCACTACAACGAGGAGTACACCTCGAACATCCTCAACCGTCCGGAGGTGGATCCCGAGGCCTACGAGAAGAGCTCGCCGATCGAGTACGCGGCCGGCCTCCAGAAGCCGCTGCTGATCTGCGCCCCCATGCTGGACCAGAACGTCTTCTTCCAGGACAACGTGCGGCTGGTGCAGAAGCTCATCGAGCTGAAGAAGGAGAACTTCGAGATGGCCGTCTACCCCGTCGAGGACCACTCCTTCGTCCAGCCCACGAGCTGGCTCGACGAGTACCGGCGGATCTACAAGCTGTTCGAGACTTATGTGAAGTAAGAGCCTCACGGGAAAGAGGGAAGGACACCAAGGACACCAGGGACACCAAGGACGGAAAAAGGCGCTGGTCCTTGAGGTCCTTGGTGTCCCTGGTGTCCTTGGTGTCCTTCCCCCTGGTACGCCCCTTGCTCTCTGTCCTCCCAGGAGGTACGGAGATGGCACGCTCTACCACCCCAGTTCACACAATTTCCAACGCGGGGCGCCAGGTGGAAGCCACCGGGCGCGCCGCGGTTCGCGGTCCCTGGATCGAATGGCTGGCCCGTTTCGGCTACGCCGCCCGCGGGGCCGTTTACGCGATCGTCGGCCTTCTCGCGGTGCAGGCGGCTTTCGGCAGCCGGGGACAGGTCACCGACACCCAGGGCGTCCTCCAGGTCGTCGCCCGGCAGAGCACGGCGCTCCTCTGGCTGCTCGCCGTCGGCCTGCTCGGCTACGCCGTCTGGAGACTCCTCCAGGGCGCCCTCGATCCCGAGAACAAGGGGCACGATCCCAAGGGCTTGGTCCAGCGCGGCGCCATGATCGCTTCCGGCCTGATCTACGGCGGTCTCGCCCTGGCCGCTTTCCGGATGGCTTCGGGCGCCAGCGGCGGGGAGGCCGGGAGCGGCGGCCAGCAGGGATTCACGGCCGAGCTGATGACCAAGCCCTTCGGCCGCTGGCTGGTGGCTCTCGCCGGCCTGGGGGTGATCCTCTCGGGCTTCTACCAGATCTCCAACGGCTGGAGCGAGAAATTCCGGAAGCATTTCAAGACCCAGGAGATGGACGCCAACGAGCAGCGCCTCGCGACCCAGACCGGCAAGCTGGGCCTGATCGCCCGCGGCATCGTCTTCCTGATGTCCGGCTGGTTCCTGATCCAGGCCGCCCTGCGCTTCGATCCATCCCAGGCCCGCGGCCTCGGCGGCGCCCTGGAGACGCTCGCCGCCCAGCCCTACGGCCCCTGGCTCCTCGCGATCGTAGCCCTCGGCCTGATCGCCTTCGGCGCCTACTCGATCCTGCTCGCCCGCTACCGCCGGATTGTCTTCTGAGGAGGCGGTCTTCCTCCCCCTCTCCCGGCGTGGGCGGGAGGGAGGGGTCGGGAGAGGGGGCCGGGGGGTGAGGGTCCGGTGTAAGATGTCCTCCGTCCCTATCAGGAACGGAGGACATGGTCGATCCGGACGACCCGAGGATCAGCGACGAGACGTTGCTCCGCCGTTTCACGGCCGGCGACGCCGCCGCGTTCGATCGCCTGGTGAAGCGCCACCAGTCGGCGGTCTACCGCTACGCGCGGGCCGTGCTCCCCGACGGCGCGGACGCCGAGGAGGTGCTCCGCGACGCCTTCCAGGCCGCCCGCCGCGCCGCCGGCCGCTTCCGGGACGAGCCCTCCGCCCGCTCCTGGCTTCTCTCCTTCGCCCGCAACGCCGCCCGGCAGAGGCATCCCCGCGACCGCGAGGCCGATACCACGCCCCTGCGTGACCTCGCCCGGGCCGCCGGCTGGAACAGCCCCAACGGAGCCGCCAGCCCGCCCGTCGACGCCCGGAGCCTGGAGGCGGCCCTGGAGGCGCTGGCGCCCGAGGACCGCGAAGCTCTCATCCTGCGCGAGCGCGAGAAGCTGGGGCCGGACGAAGCCTCGCGCGTGACCGGCCTCACCAACGCGGCGGTGCGGGCGCGCCTCCACCGGGCCCGCCTGCGCCTGGTCGCCAAGCTGAGGGAAGGAGAAGCCGATGGACGATGAACGGGTCGTCGCCGGCCTGCATTGCGGCGAGGTGCTGGCGGACCTGACCGAGTACGTCGAGGGCTGGCTCGGTCAGGACCGCTCGCAGCGGCTCGGCGAGCACCTCCGCGGCTGCGAGGGCTGCCGCCGCCTGCTCCACGACCTCGGCCTCGTCATCCGGGCCGTGCGCGCCCTCCCGGAGCAGCCGCTCGCGCCCGACGTCGAGGCCCGTCTCCAGACCTCTCTGAACCCGGAGGACGCGCCTCCCCTTGGCTGATCCCGTGGTCCGCCCCGCCCGGCCGGAAGACGCGCCGGTCCTCGTCGATTTCCAGCTCCGCATGGCCCGGGAGACCGAAGACCTGGAGCTCGACCTCGCCACCGTGACGGCCGGCGTCGAAGCCGTCTTCGCCGATCCCCGCAAGGCCGCCTACTGGGTGGCCGAGCGCGACGGCCGCGTCGCCGGCTGCCTGATGACCACCTTCGAATGGAGCGACTGGCGCAACGGCGTCATCCTCTGGATCCAGTCCGTCTACGTCATCCCCGAGGAGAGGGGCCGCGGAATCTACCGCGTCCTCTACGAGCACCTGCGCCGCCGCGTCGAGACCGACCCTGGACTCAAGGGCATCCGCCTCTACGTGGACAAGCGCAACGCCGCCGCGCAGGCGGTCTACGAGAAGCTCGGCATGAGCCGCGAGCACTACGACACGTTCGAGTGGCTCAAGTAGGGGCTCAGCACTAAAGGACACCAAGGACACCAGGGACACCAAGGACCTCAAGGACAGCGGAGCTCCTGTCGTCCGTTGTCGTCCTTATTGTCCCTGGTGTCCCTGGTGTCCCTGGTGTCCTTTTTCTTCTGACGAGGGCCTACTTCCGCCCCCGCCGCGCCGGATCGTTGGGGAACGGCGGAGCCGGGGGAGGCGCGGGGGTGCGCTGGACCTTCCCTTCCCGCATCTCCACCAGCCCGTTCTGGGACGCCCAGGTCAGAATGCGCTCCGTGCGCTCGCGGATCGGCATGGTGACCTGCCCGTAGCCCAGGTAGGCGGCCATGGCGTTGATCAGCTCGCCGGTGCTGCGCTCCACCCCGTCCTTCAGCAGAGAGCGGACCGTCCGCACCAGGAAGTTCCAGTCGTAGCGCGCGAAGGTAGGCGTGGCGCCGCACAGCAGGCCGTCCTTCACCTCCACGATCCGCCGCGCCAGGGCCACCTCCACGTGGCGCTCCAGCCGGGCGCGGATGCTCTTGCCGAACCGCGGGCAGCCCAGCCGCACGGCCACCTTCCGGATCAGCTCCTCGCGCGTCATCGTGCCGGCGCCCCAGCAGGACTGGCGGATGGCGGCCAGGATCTGCACGGAGACGCCCTCCTCCGGGCTCACCACTTCCATCCGGTCGGTCCGCGAAGCCAGCCGCTGCTCCCCGACGATCCGGTCCAGCAGGTCCGCCGCCGGCTCGAAGCCTCCGCCCTCGGGACCGCCGAGCTCCGCTTCATTCGGCACCAGCTCGCCGCGCAGCGCCCGCACCAGGACCGTCATCCACAGCTTCTCCGCCCGCTCCGTCGACGAGACCACCTTCGTCTCGATGCTCGCCGCGGCGGCGAACAGCGCCTCGATCCGCTCCACGATCCGCCGCTGCTCCGCCAGGGGCGGGAACGGCACCGGCATCGTCACCAGCCGCGAAATGTTGATGTTCGACTGGCTGACGCTCTCCGTGCGCACCGTGCGCGCCCACCGCCGGCCCCAGGGCGAATTGATCCACCAGCACAGGTACCGGCTGTCGATCAGCCGCTCGTCGCACTCCACGCGCACCACGTAGGAAGCGAACACCGCCTCGAGGCTGGCGTCGAACACCGCGGCCTTGCCCACCAGCTCCGGGCTGTTCGTGCGGTTGAACAGGATGTCCCCCTGCCGCACCATGTAGCCCTGCACGTCCAGCCCCTTGCGCTGGATGTACTTGAGATCCGACGTATCGATCCGGCCGTCCTGGATGTTCGCCATGCGCAGGATCGCGACGCCGGTCTTCTCGTTGGCGTCGGCCTTGGCCGAGAGTCCGTACTGGGCGCGGTGCACCACGTCGTGCAGCGCCACCAGGAGCCAGCCGTCCGGCGTCTGCGGCTGCTCCAGCGGCTCCGGCGCTTCCCATTGCGTGGGCTCCAGGTTCTTCGGCCGGCGCGGCGCCCGGCGGTCGAACGCCTCCGCCTCCTCGCGCGCCATCTCCCACGCCTCGCGGCGCGCCTTGAACGCCAGCCGCAGCTTCTCCTCCAGCGAAGCGGCCGGCGGCCGCCCTTCGCGCCAGCTTTCCGTGAGCCGGCCCGTGAACGCGGATTCGAGCACCGACTGCCGGAAGCGCCGCACGATCTCCGGCACCTTCCCGAGGTGCCGGCGGGCCTTGTTCACCGGCTTCTGGACCTCGCGCACCTTCGCGACGATCCGCCGCTGCTCCGCCACCGGCGGCAACGGCAGGATCACGTTCGCCAGGAAATCGTCGAAATTCAGGTTGCGGATGTTCGTCGTCTGCGTCTGCAGCTCGTCGAACCGGCCGCACAGGTACTGGAACGTGAGGACCAGGTGGACGTACGCGGGATCGACTTCGCGGTGGAGCCTCACCAGCCGGCAGAAGTTGCTGCAGATCAGCGGCATGCCGGCGCGGCGGAGCGCCTCCTCGTCGATCAGCAACGTGCGGCCCACCGGCTGGCTGGCGCCGCCGCCGGAGATCTCCACCACCAGATCCCCTTCGGCGAGCAGGCGCTTGGCCAGCTTCGACCGCTTGACCGCCCGCACGTCCGCCGTCGAGCCCTTGTCGCGTTCCCAATCCCGGAACTGCGTGCCGCGGATCACGCGGACCTGGACGTAGTCCGGATCGTCCGCCACGTCTTCCGGGCGTTCGCCCCACTCGCCGCCGATGCGGTGGACGACGATGTCGCCGAGCGTCGTCGTCGCCCAGCCGTCGGGAAGCTCACCTTCGCGGCGTCCGAGCTCCCAATCGGAAAACGCCGTGCTCACGCGCCACCCTGGAGGACGCGCGGGCGCCTCGGCTCTACGTCATCCGCCAACAGATCGAGCACAGCCGTCAACTCGTCCACCGCGCGCTCCAGTTCATTGATGGCATCCTCCGCGAGCTCCTCGGGTTCCGGCAGATCATCGTCGCGTGACTCTTCCTTGAGCCATTTCAGACCGTCGATCTTGAAATCGCGGGCGCGCACCTCGGCGATCGAAAACGACCGCCAGCGCTCCTCCAGCGAGTCGGCCGGCGAGCGCCGCGACTTGCCGTTCGGGTCGATGCCGTAGCAGACCTCGAACGCGGCGAGATGCGACTGCGTCAGCGGCCGGTCCTTCTTGGTGATCCGTGGCACGTTGGTGCGCGCGTCGTAGACCCAGACGGTCTCCGTCGGCGCGCCTTTCGTGAAGAACACCACGTTCGTCTTCGTCCCGGCGCTGTACGGAGTGAACGTGCCGTTGGGCAGCCGCAGCACCGTGTGGAGATCGCACTCCTGCGTCAGCAGCTTGAACACCTCGCCGGCCTGATCGGCGAAAAGGCAGTTGTCCGGAACGATCACCGCCGCCCGGCCGCCCGGCTTCAGCACCGTCACCACGTGCTGCAGGAAATTGAGCTGCTTGTTCGACGTCTTGACGGTCAGGTCCTCGCGGTCCGGCACCTGGTTGGCGCCCTTGTTGCCGAACGGCGGATTGGTCAAAACCACGTCGAACCTGCGCTCTTCCGGCGTGTCGTAGATCGAATCGCCCTGCTTGATCTCCGGCTCGAGGCCGTGCAGGAACAGGTTCATGAGCGCCAGCCGCCGCGGCCGGTGCACCAGCTCCTGGCCGTGGTACGTGCCGCGCCGCACCTTCTCCAGCACCTCGGGACCGGGGGAATCGTCGCGGCTCGCGGCCAGCAGCCATTCGTAAGCCACCACCAGGAAGCCGCCCGTGCCGCACGCCGGATCGCAGATCGTGAAGTCCTCTTCCCCGCGCGGATCCGGCTGCACGCAGCGCACGATGCTCTGGATCAGGCGGCGCGGCGTGAAGTACTGACCGGCGCCCTTCTTGCCTTCGCTCGCCGCCTTCTCCAGCAAACCTTCAAAGACAGCGGCCTTGAGGTCGATCTCCAGCGCGCTCCATTCCGTTTCATGGATCAGATCGATCAAGCGCTTCAGATTCGCGGGATTGTTGAAGCGCGACACGGCGCCCGCGAAGATTTCTCGCAGCAGGCCCGGCTGGCGTCCCAGCGTCCGCAGCACGCCGGCGTAGTGCGCCGTCAGTTTCCCCCCCGACTCCCCCGCCAGCGCCGGCCAGGAGCAATCGATGACCGCCTCCCCTTCCTCCGGCACCGACATCCGGCTCAGATCGATGCTCCGCTCGTCCGCCATCTTGAGGAAGAGCAGATACGTGATCTGTTCGATGTAATCGCCGTAATCGATGCCGTCGTGCCTTAGCGTATGGCAGAACCCCCAGAACTTCTGGACGACATCCGTCATATCGGTGACCTCGACTCTCCTTGTGAAAGATGGGTGGAAACGCGACGCGGCCCGTATCGTAGCCCATCCCGCAGCGTTCTAGAAGAGCGTGCGCAGAGGCGTGAAATCAGCGCTCCGCGCAAAACTGCAAGTTTTTCTGTGCTGTTCAGTGTACCGCCCGGGCGCTACCGGCGTCCGGAAGTAGCTTCTTCAAAGGCTTTCCTTGTGCGCGAGACGGCGCCGCTCGCGGACCAGCAGCCACCCGCCCCAGGCCAGGGCGGCGAGCATCAGGAGCCGGCCGAAGCCGTACGACAGACCGCCCAGCGTCTGGTCGTACTGGAGGAGGTTGAGGTCTCCGAGCACGTTCTCCCAGTCGTGATAGCCGGGCACGTCCCGGCCGGTGACGCCGCCGAGAAGTAGCAACTGTCCCGACCGCGCGTCGGCGATATAGGGAGCGATGTCCATGAAGTTCTCGGCCAGCCACCACAGCGCCACGGAAGCGCCGAACGGATCGCGGCTCTTGAGCAGGAACGCCCCCAGGCAGAGGGCCGGGATGAGGAGCTGCCCCAGCGTCCCGCCCAGCGCCCGGACGAAGTCGCCGAAGAACCCGAACAGCACATGGCCGGCCTCGTGGAACGGCAGGTTGATCCAGTGCAGGAACGACTCCCCCACGTAGTTCTCCGCCACCGAGGACGTCAGGAACCGCCAGCTCCACAGGAAGAGGATGGCGTAGAGAGCCGTCCGTCCCCAGAACCGCACCGGATCGGCCTGCGCCTCCTCTCCTTCGAGCAGCAGCGCCTTCCACTCCGCCGCCGCCGAAGGCTCCGGCTCTTCCCTGACCGGAGCCGGCCTGTACATCCGTCCCCCGGCCGCCTGCGCCTCGGCCACCCGGCTGAACAGCACCCCGCACCGGACGCACTCCGGTCCGTCCGCCTGCTCGAACTGGCATTTGGGACAGAGCATGGTGGAAGGAGATGGTACAGGAGGCCGGGCCCGGACGCCCGATCATCGGAACACGACTCGACGAGTCGTGACTCGACAAGTCATGACTCTACCTGTTAAACTCAATCCCCATGGGAGTTTACCTATGACCTTCATCGGCAGGCAACCCGAGCTCCGGGCCCTGGAAAGGGCCTACGAAGCTCCGGACAGCGCCTTCATCCCTCTCTACGGCCGCCGCCGGGTGGGCAAGAGCGAGTTGATCCTCCACTTCCTGAAGGATCATCCCGGCATCTACTTCCTCGGCAAGCAGGCCCCGGCGGCCATGCAGATCCAAGAGTTCCTCGGCGAGGCCGCCACCGTCCTCGGCGAGCCCTTACTGGCCGGCCTCGCCACCGAGAGCTGGGGCGCCGCCCTGGACGCCGTGGTCTCCCGCTGGCGGTCCGACCGCAAGCTCGTCCTCGCCCTCGACGAATTCCAGTGGATGGTGGGCGCCAGCCCCGAGCTGCCGTCCCTCCTCCAGGAGAGATGGGACCGCTCCTGGCGGCGCTCCGGCAAGATCGTCCTCATCCTCTGCGGCTCCTACATTGGCTTCATGGAGCGCGAGGTGCTGGGCAAGAAAAGCCCCCTGTTCGGCCGCCGGACGGCGCAGATCCTCCTCCGCCCGTTCGGCTACCGGGAAGCCGCGGAGTTCCACCCCCGCTACTCCCGGATCGATCAGGCGCGCGCCTACTTCCTCTGCGGCGGCGTCCCGCTCTACCTCAAGCGCTTCTCCGACAGCCGCTCCATCGAGGCCAACATCGCCGCCGAGCTCCTGGACGAATATGCCCCTCTCTACCGCGAGGCCGACTTCCTCCTGCGGGAAGAGCTGCGGGAAATCACCGTCTACCACGCCATCCTCACCGCCATCGCCGCCGGCCACGTCACCTTGCAGGCGATCGCGCAGCAGTCCGGCCAGGACGCCCGCAACCTTCCCTACTATCTGCAACAGCTCATGGAGCTGGGCTACGTCGAGCGGTGCTATCCGCTGACGGGCGGGCCGCCGTCGGCGCGTTCGGTGCGTTACGAGCTGTCGGACCCGCTCCTCCGCTTCTGGTTCCGCTTCGTCTTCCCGAGCACCAGCTACATCCGCCACATGGGCTCCACCCGGGCCCTGCGGGACCTCATCCGCCCTCATCTGGACGCCTACTTCGGCCTCTGCTTCGAACGCCTCTGCCGCGAGGCTCTCCCCTTCCTGTATGCGCGGGAGGGCGTGACCGCCGCGTTCGAAGTGGGCCAATACTGGTCCAAGGACACGCAGATCGACGTCGTCGGCCTGCGGGAAGACGGCTGGACCGACCTCGGCGAGTGCAAATGGGGAACCGTGCGCTCCCCCGCTCCCCTGGAGCGGGAACTGGAGGAGAAAGTCCGCGCCTACCCCAACCCCCGCGGCGCCACGATCGGAAGAAGGATCTTCACCCGTCAGCAGCCATCTCAGGGGAGAGGAGAAAAGGCGCAATGGCACGGCCTGGAAGATCTGTACAGGTGAGCGGCCCCCTCTTGGAACCCAGCGCTCCAGATGCTAACTTTTCGAGGTGACCCTAAAACAAGACGGTCCCATCTTCTTCTTCAGCTACGCCCGCGCTGACGCGGACGACCACCTCGGCCGCTTCTTCCAGAATCTTCGTGAAGAGGTGCGAAGCCTCCTAGGCCTACCGGCCGACCATCCCGTCGGCTTCCGGGACACCCACGGAATCAAGACCGGCGACCGTTGGCCCGAAGAGCTGTCTTCGGCGCTCTCCACCTGCCAGATCCTCCTCCCCCTCTACTCCCGGTCCTTCTTCAACAGCGAATACTGCGGCAAGGAATGGTCCGCCTTCCGCTCACGCCTGGATGCTCACGGCTCCAATCCCAGGCTCATCCTGCCCATCCTCTGGAAACCCCTCGGCGCCAGCTTCGAAAGGCTCCCGAAAGAGATTCGCGACATTCAATATTCCTTCGCGGACCTGGGTGAGACCTACCGGAACGAAGGGCTTCAATACCTCTTGCGCCTGGACGAACAGAAGGACAGCTATCAAAAGTTCCTCGTCGCCTTCGCGAAGAGGATCGTGGACGCGTCGGATTCCTCCCCTCTCGAACCTGCCAACCCACCCCTCGATATCGAGAACTTTCCAAACGCCTTCACCGAACCGGAGCCCGCGCCCGTCATCGACACAACGACCGCTCGTTCTTCGAAACGGACCCGCGGCTACTACATGCCGAAGGCCTCGAAGGATCTCGAACCCTCCTTCATCGAGATCCGGGACGACTTCCTCGCCCGCCTCGAGAGGGTCTGCCGCCTCCGGGAGCCGTCAGCGCAGATTGAGCGGATCTCGGGCGAAGGTGACTCCTGGGACTACCTGCGGGTCTCGGTCCGGCACGGAGACATCGTGCGGGACTATCCGGTCACGGGCGTCGAATATGACGTTTCCCTGGAAGACCTGGACGCCTTCTGCGAACAGATCGACAAAGGCTTCCGCGGCGCCGATCCCCGAATGATCTCCTACCTGATCTACGGCGGCGCGCCAGCCCCGGAAGGTCTCCAGAGCGTCGCCACCAAACGGGATGTCCGCCTGATGAGTCTCATCGAATATATGGGCCTCATCGATTTCCGTAGTTATCTCCGCAAGCAGACCGACGACCTCACCCGGGACAAGCTCTATCCGCCCAGCCTCTACGTGACCCAGCGGATGGTCTCCCTGGAGCGGAACGAAGAGCATCCGGACGCCCTTGCGAAGCTCCAGGAGTGGCTCTCCACGCCCAACCGCCGCTTCGCCGTCATCCTGGGAGACTTCGGGACGGGCAAGACCTTCCTCCTGCACGAGCTCGCGCGCCGCATGGGTCTCCTGGAATCGGGACCGGTTCCGATCCTGCTCCAGATGAGATCGCTCGAAAAAGGTCGCACGCTGGCCCAGCTCCTCGGCCAGCACTTCGGGCAGAACGAGCCCGAAGGCTACCGTTTCGAGAGGTTCCGCTACATGTTGGAGCAAGGCCGGATCGTGCTCCTCTTCGACGGCTTCGATGAGCTTGCCTTGCGAGTCACCTATGATCGCGCCGCCGAGCACTTCGAGACCCTCCTCTCCGCCGCGCAGGGTGACGCGAAGATCGTCGTCACCAGTCGGCGTCAGCACTTTATTTCCGACCAGCAGGTCCGCTCTAAGCTCGGTGAAGAGGTAGGGTTGATCTCGGGCTCACGACTCGGCATTCTCCAGACCTTCGGCCGCGAACAAATTCGTACTTTCCTCGTCAACCGCTGTGGAAGTGACGCCGAAGCGGAAGCCAGGCTGACGCTGATTGATAGTATCAAGGATCTCCTGGGGCTCTCTGAAAATCCCCGTATGTTGGGGTTTATCGCGGACCTGCCAGAAAGGCAACTCCGTGACGCTGCTGCTGGAGGAGAGATCACAGCAGCCACGCTTTACCGGCTAATCTTGGAACGTTGGCTGGTCCATGAATTCGAGCGGGTCCACCCCAAAGGAGCGCCTCCAGGTTTATCCGTACAGGAGCGCTGGAACGCCGTCACCTTGCTGGCCGTTCGCCTATGGCAGAAGACGGAACGCTTCGTGAACCTAGGGGAGATCCAAGCAGATGCCGCCGAGGCGATCCGGAAGCTAGATAGCGCCTTCGACGAGGCGATGGCGGCTTTCCAGGTTGGATCCGGCACCCTGTTAGTCCGCGACGAAGGAGGTAACTTCTCCTTCCTCCATCAATCGATCCTGGAATTCCTAGTGGCCCAGGCAATAGCCGAAGAAATCAAGGGTGAAGGATCTTCTCCATTACTCGACCAGAGGGATTTGTCGCTGTTGATGATCGACTTCTTGACGAGCCTTGCCGAAAGAGAGAACATTATTTCCTGGGTTCGCGTAGCAGCTCTTGGAGACGATGAACTCGCCAAAAAGAATGCTTTGCTGGTTCTTGATCGTTTGGGAGAACCCCTCGGGATTGCGGTGAACCTTTCAGGTCAAGATCTTAGTGGCCAGGACTTCTCGGGCCAAGACCTTACTGGCGCGGTCTTAGAGCGGGCAAATCTGAGCTCTGCAAAACTGATCAAAACCCGCTTCCACAGCTCACAACTCGCCCATTCGACACTCCGGGATGCGGACCTCACACATGCTGATCTGAGCCAAGCTGACCTCGCATATGCGAACCTCTCTCGCGCGCGCCTCCTAGGGGCCGATCTCAGAGGGGCCGATCTCGTAAACGCAATTTTCGAACGCGCCAAATTGATTGGATCCTCGCTGGAAGAGATACCCGGTTCTGCCGATTTCTTGGGCGCGGCTCTGCAGGTCCCGCCCTTGCTAGAGGGAACACTCCCGTTCTACTCCGACTGCTCTGCCGTAGCCTGGAATCCCAAGAGAGACCTACTGGCCAGCGCGGAAGGGAGTCTTGTACGCCTTTGGGATCCATCGACTGGGCAACTAATCCGGGCTTTGCAAGGACACCAGGGGCACGTCACTAGCGTGGTGTTCAGCCCCGATGGCAACACCCTAGCCAGCGCGTCTGACGACCACACTGTACGTCTTTGGGATACCCGCTCCGAAAGAGAGACCCGTATTTTGCGTGGTCACGAAGCGGGCGTCAATGCCGTGGTGTTCAGTTCCGAAGGAACCATACTCGCCAGCACTGCCGGCGACAACACCTTGCGCGTTTGGGATACTGAATCAGGGAAAGAGCTCCGGGCCGAATGGCACTTAGGGGGCGTTAGTAGCGTGGCATTCAATCCCAACGGAAACGAGTTCGCAAGCGCCTCTTGGGACAATACTGTGCGCCTTAGGAATATACCCTCCAGTTGCATTGAAAAAACCGTATGAACGTAGGCGGAGTCCCGTAGGACGGGCGTTTGCTCTCTTCTGAGAGGGTGTGGCAAGACCTCACCCGAAGTGAGGTCTGCGCCCGTGGCGAGTTGATGTAAAAAGGCGACC
>DASVAS010000065.1:0-41789 GCA_036376245.1 Thermoanaerobaculia bacterium
GAAGCGCGCCGCCCTGTGGCCTTTCGAGCGATTGGCCACTCTGCGCCAACGGTTGATTCAGCGCGCTGGCCGCTTGACTCGCCCCCAAGGCGTTCTCACTCTCACGCTCAGCGCAAATCCTGCCGTCCGAGAGGACCTGCATGGATACCTTAAGACGCTTCAAGCAGCTTGATGACTCAAAGACAATGCAACGCTAGGGTGTTCTTCTTCATCTCTTCCTCCTTGTCGGATGCAAGCCGGTACGTGGGAATTCCGATTTCGGATGAAGGTATGGATAGGAGAATTCCTGGGAGCGCCGGCGTCCCGCCGGCAGGCTTACTTTGTTTTTGGTTAGTTGGCCGGCGAGACGCCGGCGCTCCCAGGGCTCGCATCAGGGCGCCTGCTGTCCGCTTCCCCCGCCCCCCTTCATCAACCACACATACCCGTCCTCCAGGCTGGGCCGCGCGGGCTCCGCCGTGGGATGGCCGTCGGCGGAAGGTCCGACGATACGGTATTGAATCCCGTCGGTCAGGTGGAGCATGGAAACGATGGTCTGGTCCCGCTCCGGCTCCACGAGACGGTCCGCCATGACCGTCCAGACGTGGCCGGCGGCGGCGTTCGTGAGCTCGGCGGGGCTGCCGCGGAAGAGGACCTGTCCCTTGGCCAGCACGGCGACGTCGCGGCAGGTCTGGCCGATGTCTTCCACGATGTGCGTGGAGAGGATCACCGTGCGGTCCGCGGCCAGGTTGACCAGGAGATTGCGAAAGCGGATGCGCTCTTCGGGGTCCAGGCCCGCCGTGGGCTCGTCGACGATGAGAACTCTCGGATCATTGACCAATGCCTGGGCGATCCCCACGCGCCGCTTCATGCCGCCGGAAAAACCCTTGATTTTGCGGTGAGCGGAATCCCGCAGTGCGACCATCTCCAACACTTCGGCGACGCGCCGGGCGCGCCGGCGGGAATCGTCCAGTCCCTTGAGGATCGCCATGTAGTCGACGAACTGGGTGGCGGTCAGCTCGGGATACATCCCCAGCTCCTGCGGCAGATAGCCCAGGATGGCCTTGGCCTCGCGCTTGCCGGATTCCGTCGTGAGGTCGTGGCCCTCCACGCGGACGGCGCCGCGGCTCGGGTTGACGATGCCGGCGAGAATCCGCATCAGCGTGGTCTTGCCGGCGCCGTTGGGACCCAGCAGCCCGAACATCCCGGAAGGGATCTGCAGGTCGACGCCGCGCAGGGCCTGCGCGGCTTTGGCTCCGCGGCCGTAGGTTTTTGCAAGCTGGGCGATTTCGATCACAGAACCTCCGCTTCAGAGATACCGTTCCTGGCGGCGCAGCAACGCCCAGGCGATCAGCAGGAGAAGAATCGATCCCGAAAAGAGCACGGATTGATTCAAGGTCAATTGAGGATCGCCGGGAACGATCACGCCCAGGAAGAGGAACACGGGCCGGGCGTTCAGCCGCAACCAACTGTTCATCAGCAGATGGATCAGCCACGCCGCTCCGGCCAGGAACGCGCCGATCGCGGTCTGGGCTCCCGCCAGGGCCCCGGCGGTTCCCAGGGAGGCCAGGGCCAGCGTCGGCAGGAACCACACCAGTTGAACGCGGAACAGGCCCCCGAGCGGCGACAGATCGATGCCCAGCGCGCCCGCGATGAGCTGAAAGACGAGCGCGCAGACCGCCTGAACGGCGAGGATCAGGCCCAGGCGGGCCAGCAGGGTCTGCTCGGCCCGCACCGGCGTGGAGAAGCGCAACTCCAGCGCCGGATCGTCGAGCACGCTGTAGGCGGCCAGGATGCCGCCGACCAGCGGCACGATGAATCCCAGATAGGCGCGCGAGATGCTGTAGCGGGGCACGGGATGGCGCAGGATCAGGAGGATGACGATGAAGAGCGCCAGGAACGCCAGCGGAAACCACAATTGGTCGCGGCGGTAGGTGAGCCAGGAATACTTCAGAGCGGCGCCTTTCATGATTCGTCCTCAAGCGCGGCGGGCGAGGTGCCCGAGATAGAAATCGAGCAGGATCAGGGCCGCCGCGCCGCACAGTCCCAACACCGACAGATTCGCAAGGGCATCGGCCGGAGTATGCCGCACGGCGTTCTCGATCATCTTCGACGCTTCGCCGCCGAAAAATCCCTCCTGGGCGAACATCCCGCTGGGCGTCAACAGCGTTCCGTTGAGGGTCGGGAAGAGCTTAGGAGGAATGAAGTTCGCCCAGAACCAATAGCCGGTGAAAAGAATGTGATAGATGCTCAACGGCATGACCATGGGGCAGGTGAGAGAGAACGCCACCACGAAGGCGAACGCCGGCACGGTGATGGCGAGGAACGCCGCCGGCACCGCGTACAGCATGCTGGCGTGCGCGCGCCCGGTGAGGGTCAGGAAGGCCGCGATGGCCATCACCCAGAGGAACAAGGGAAGCAGGGAGGAAACGAGCGATCCCAGATATTTGGCGAGGACATAGACGTGGCGGCTCAGGGGGGTGCTGTCCTGAAGCTCCCGCAATCCCAGCCGGAAGTCGCGCCGCACCCGGTCCGCCGACAGGATGCCCGCCACGACGGGGAAGAACACGTTGCACGCCAGGAGGAACTGGCCCGCCACCTTCCAGACGTCGCGCCGCGCGATGACCTCCCCCTTGACCATCTCGCCGACCGGCGGCGGGGCGAGCAGGATCACGGTGTGGAAGACGAACAGCAGACCGTAGGCGATCCAGAGGCCCTTGCGGCGAAGGGACATGCTGATCTCGTGGCGAAGAATCCCGGCAAAGGAGGACATCGCCTGTACAACGACGGCGGGCGGAGAGTCTTACGCGGGACGCGGAGAAAACGAAAGGCGCCCTCACCGACGAGGGCGCCTGTCGGTCCCGCCTTACTGCGTGCCGCCGCGCACCGCGCGGATGCGGGCGGTGCCGCTCTTGGAATTCGCGTATACGTCGCCGTAGTTGCCCACGAGCCATGCCGAAGGGTAGGCGCCGGCATGCGTCGTCGACGTCCAGTAGGCGACCTGGAGGGTGCAACTGCCGGTCAGGACGGTGACGCCGGGCGCGCAGTTGGTGTTGAACGCCGCCGGCACCGCCCACTGGTTCTGGAAGTCCGCGATGCTCAGGAGCTCCCGCACGTTCGGCACGCGCCAGTCCTGGTGGCCTCCGAAGGCCGCCGCGTTGATGTCCTCCAGCCAGTCCCAGATCGTTTCGCTGGCGCCGGTGCCGGACCACCAGTAGATGTTGTCCTTGTCGTGCAGATCGCCGTTGTCGCTCTTCTTCTCCCACACCAGTCCGGTGTTGTTGTCGGTGATCGTACCGTTGCCGTTGTCGGTGAAGCTCAAGGGCGCGCCCACCCGGAGCGTGCCGTCGTCGGGCACGGCGACCGCTCCCGGAATGCCGTCGTTCTTGTCGGCGGTGTAGGCCGTGGTCTGCCCGGTGGCCGGGAAGGCCCCGGGACCGGATCCGCCGCCCCGTACCGCCCGCACGCGCAGCGCCGAGGTCTTGTCGCTCAAGCTGGAAAAGCCGTCCTGGATGCGCAGGCCCCACGCCATGCTCGTGCTCCGGGCCCACGTCGTCGAAGACGTGTAGGTGGCCCCGGCGGTGCAGCTTCCGGTCAACACGGTGGCGCCGGCCACGCAGTTGCTGTTGAAGACTTCCGATGTCGCGGGCGTGACCTTCCCGTAATGGGCAAGGGTCTGCAGCTCCTTGAAGTTGGGGATGCGCCAGTCGTTGTAGCCCGCGAAACCGGTGCCGCCTTCGCCGTTGACGTCGTCCAGCCAGTCCCAGATCGTCTCCTGGGCGCCGTTGCCGGTCCAGGGGTAGGCGTTGTCCTTGTCGTGCAGGCCGCCGTTGTCGCCCTTCTTCTCCCACATGAGCCCGGTGTTGTTGTCGGTGACGGTGCCGTCGCCGTTGTCCGTGTAGCTCAGGGTCGCGCCCGCCTGCACGGCGCCGTCGTCCGGCACCGCGACCGGCGCGAGGATCTTGTCGTTCTTGTTGGCTGTATATGAAACGGTCTGCCCGGTCGCCGGGAGATCGTCGGCCTTGGCGGAACCCGCCCAGCCAAGGATCAGCGCGGCGGCGATCATGGACAGAGACCAGAGTTTTCCAGGATTCATTGTCGTTTTCTCTCGAGGTAAGGCGAACCCGCCGGCCGAAGCGAGGCGGCGGGTCCGCTGATGGTCTTGAGGCGAGGTCGGGCTTACTGAATGATCAAGGTGTAGTTGACGCCCGCGTCCGGCTGGCCAGGCTGGATCATGCGGAAGTTCAGGGCGTGCTTGCCAGGCTTCAGCGGCTTCAGGAACAGGAAGTAGCCGTCGGCCACCGCGGGGAAGCGGTCTCCCGGAGCGAAGCCGAGATCGGTGATGAACGACGGATTGGCAACCCGCAGGGTGAAGCCGCCGGGCTCGCTCTGGGCGCGGTAGGACAGGAGGTCCGTCACCGGGACGCCGTCCAGGGTGATTTCGAAGGAGACGTTGGGCGCCACGGGGACGTCGTTGTTGACGTCGCAACGCACCCGCTCCACGTCCGTCGCCAACTGAAGGCAGGGGTCTCCCGCCGCCGGGAACTCGGGCGCGAAGCTCAGGAACACGCCGCCCAGAGAGAGGAAGATCGCCTTGCCGGCGGGCACGTTGCAGGTCCGGTCCACGACGCCGCCGAAGGTGCTCGCGAGGAACCACACGTCGCCCGCCTGGTTCTGGCCGCAGAGACTGCCGTCGGGATCGAACGCCGGATTGGTCGCGATGGGTTCCGCGGTCAGCCAGTTGGTCCACTCGCTGGCGAGCTCGCTGTAGGAATGGCCCTGGTACTCGTCGCCAGGCTGGACGACTCTGCCCAGAACGTTGGCGGACGCCGCCGCCGCCATCGAGAGTCCGATCACCGTCACCATCACGATCCGCGAAATCTGCTTGTTCAGCTTCATATCCTTCTCCTCATCAGTTTTGGTTTTTGTCAAGCCGCGGCCCCCGAAGAGGCCGTGGTGTTCGTTACATTGGGGAAATCGGAAACCGCCGGAAAAAGACGACAGGCGAGATCTACGCGGCGGACAAAGAGGCCACGACCTGCCCGGCGTGAGACGAAGATGGGAAACCGGCGGTGGTAGCATCCATCGGAGAAACGGACTCGAGGCCGTCCCTGTGCTCCCGGAGAGAGCCAGTCGGCAAGGATCTGGGGAGGGGGTAAGGCGGCGCCGGATTCAGGAGGATGAATTTTGACTGACTTGACGATCGTCTACAAGGGGGCTCATTCGAACACCCTCTACACCGCTTACTACGATGGCTCCGGATGGTATGGAAATGACCCCATCTCCAGGCAGCCAGGCAGGATCTGCCCGGAATCCGACTGCAATCCGGGAGTAGCCGTGTTCAAGAACGTTCTTTACATTCTGTATAAGGGCGCGTCCTCCAACGCTCTCTACCTCTCCTGGTATGACGGCTACAAATGGCATGGCAATCTCAAGATCTCGGACATGGGCGGGAGTATCAACCCCGAGTCAAATTACTGCCCGAACCTTGTCGTGTATGAAGAGCTTTTGTTTACAATATACAAGGGAGCGCATTCCAATACCCTCTATGCGGCATGGTTTGACAGGAATATGTGGTGCGGAAACGTGAAGATCTCCGATATGGAAGGAGGGATCAGCCCCGAGTCCAACTTCAACCCCGGCATGGCCGTTTTCAAAAACAAGCTCTACATCGTCTACAAAGGCGCCCATTCGAACGACCTGTATACGGCCACCCTCGACGGCGATAAATGGTCTGGAAATACCAAGATCAATGATCAAGGCGGCAATATAAATCCGCAGTCCAATTACAATCCCGGCGCGGTCCTGTTCAACGGCAAGCTCTACATTGTCTACAAAGGAGCGCATTCCAACACTTTGTTCTATGCCTGGTATGACGGCAGCGCATGGGCTGGCAACAACAAAATCAAAATCAAAGACCGGGACGGCGACATCCAACCAGAATCCAACTACTGCCCGCATGTGGAAGTCTACGACAACAAGCTCTACATCGTCTACAAAGGCGCGCATTCAGACGCCCTGTATTCAGCCTGGTACGACGGCAACGACTGGGGCGGCAACATCAAGATCAAGGATCAGGGCGGCAATATCGATCCAGAGTCCAATTTTAATCCCGGCATGTCGGCTTCCGCTCTCGCGCCGGTCGCGAGCTCGGACTGGATGCGGCGGCTCCCCGATACAGTTGCTATCTCCGAGATCAACATTCCCGGATCCCATGATGCGGCGGCGATCAACACCGTGGCCGTTCTCCCGTCCACCCCGTACGCCTGCCACAAGGACTCCATCACCAATCAGCTCAAGTACGGGATCCGCCTGCTGGACGTTCGCCTCCAGATCAGCCAGGACGGAAACGAGTTGAAGTTCATGACCTGCCATGGCGACTGGGGATCGAGCATTGGGATGAACACGTTTCAGTCCTTACCCTCCTTGCTGGACGAGTGCAAGGCATTTCTTGGCAACCACTCCGGAGAAGTGATTCTGCTGTCCCTGAAGGTGGACGACTGGAGCAACACCTCTGACACAGACGGCGCGCTTGCCGAGCTGGCCAGATTGTTGAGACAGTACCCGACGACAGCGCAGGCAAGGATTCCGCAGCTCGGAGATGTCCGGGGAAAGATTTTCCTGTACAACCGGATCAACGAGAGCCTGAGCCTTGGCGTGCCGATCGATTGGAACGACAATACCGGCGGCAGTTATGATCGGTTTTCTGACCCCGACTCCTGGAATTCGAATCGCTCCTGCAAGGTCTATGTGCAGGACCGCTACAAGGATCTTTCGACGATCGATTCGGTCCAGGAGAAATTCGAGCTGGTGAAGAACGCTTTTCTCAATAAGAAAGACGGGGAGGTTGTGTGGAACTTCGCCAGCGCGACGTGGTACGGCGTCTTCGGGGTCGATATCATAGAGAAGCTGCTGAATTATTTCGGCGCGAGCCCAGCGTCGACGCGCCGGCCGCTGTTCGGATGGACGCTTTTCGACAACCCGTTCAGCGATTACATTACGAACACTTATGGCGCCATGAACATTGTAGACTTCATCATCTATTCGAATTCAATCTCGACTTATGCATCCTATGATGAGACTTTCGAGGTGTATCACCCCCAAGACGTCCAATACCCACAAAAGTATGGACACCTGTATCCATGAGCCGGCGGAGCCCGCCCAGCCAAAGCTTGAGGTAAGGCGAACCCGCCGGCCGAAGCGAGGCGGCGGGTCCGCTGAGTGAGAACTACGCGGCGGACAGAGAAGCCACGACCTGTTCGAGGAGCGCGGTCAGCAGAGCGACGTCGGCGCCGTCCGCCTGCGCCTCCCGCAGCCAGAACACGGCCTGTTCCAGGAAGGCGACGGCCGCCTGATCGTTGCCGGCACGGATCTCCTTCAGCGCTCCGGTGTTGCCGTTCGGATTGCCGGCCAGCCCCCGGCGCGCCTTTTCGAGGTCCTTGAGGATCTCCCGGTCCGTGGTGCCCGCGATTACCTGGTCCAGCCGGGCGAGGATCTCCAGAACCGCCTGCTCGGGGGTGAGCACGCGCACGGAGACCGATTCGGTATCCACCCCAGCGTCGTCATCGCTCACCGAGAGCTCGATCGTCTGCAAACCCGCGAGGGTGTACCGGTGCGCGTGAGACACGGCGCCGGTCCCGTCTCCGAAGGCCTCGTCGAAGGTGTTGAAGGCGGTCTGGGGATCGGCCAGTCCGTCGCCCCAGGCGAGCGTCGCGGTCTGGTGATCGATCAGGCCCGGATCGGTGAAGGACGCGGCGGCGGTCACCGGCACTCCGGTCAGGACGAACGGCACCTCGACGTTCACCAGATGCCCGGCGCTGTCGGTCACGCGGAGCGGCGTGAGCTGAGGCGCTACGTTGCGGATCTTGATCTTGACGGCGGCCTCTCCCACCGGGCCTCCGGCAGGATGCTGCGCCCGCGCCGGAACGGAAACCACCTGGGGACCTTCGACGGCCTGGAAGATGACGGGAGAGCCCGTGGCCTCGAAGCTCCCATCGAGGTCCAGATCCCACCGCAGGACGAACGGCGAGGCGTAGTACTGATCGCAGTTGTCGAGGAAATCCACGGCATCCAGCTCCTCGTTGATGTCGTCCGTGCCGCCGTCGTTCAGGACGTTGAGGAGATCGGAATCCTCGTGCAGGGCGTCGTCGCCGGCGAGGGTCCGCGCTTCGTCCAGGGCGCCCTGGTGGAAATCCATGGCGAAGATCGAGCAGCCGGCGGGCGCGTACCACTTCCATGACCGGGCCTTGTCGTTCAAGGTGACGAGGGTGGGAGGAGACGGCGGGGTGGTTGGAGGAGCGGGTATCAGGCGCGGCTCCAGGGCGAAGAAGTTGTCGAAGTTGTCGAGGTCGTAATCCCTGTAGTCGACGGTCGGATACAAACCGCTGAAGTCGGTGTTGTTGAAGAGTTGGATCCACGCCCGGGTGATCGGCGGCTCGGCGGCGCCGCTGAGGCTCACGTCGCTGCCTTCATCCACTTCGGAAGGACCGCTCGCCACGGCCCGCGGCAGCATCGTCGGGCTGCCTTCGCGCACCATGTTCCGGTGCCGCCACTCGCCCGCCTTGACGGTCTCGTTGGGCCCGTCGTTGTCGTGCTCGGTGGCGTAGAAGATCAACTCGCCGCTGGGGGTGACGTGGAAGCCGGTCGCCGCCGCGGTGTTGGCGAGCCGTGTTCCGCCGGTGCTCGGGAAGGGGGAGATGCGCTGCCCGTGATACGCGAACGTTATATAGACACCCTCGCCCGGCGCGCAGTCCTCCGTGTCGCAATGGACGTGAAAGAGATCGATGCGGTCCCGGTCGCTGGCGAACGGATTCGGAGTGCCGCGCGCGCCGGCCATGTACAGGTCGCCATGGATGTTGCCTTCCCGCAGGAATTGGAAGGTTTGATGGGAGTCCTCGACCTCGGGCACTTTCGTCTTCGCCACGAACTCCCACTTGAGATCCCGGCTCGACAGGTCTCCGGTCGTGGACCGATAGAAGAAGATCGGGTCCTCCTCCTCGAATCCGCCCTTGACCGACATCAGGTACAGCCCGCCGGGAAGCGGCGTGACGCCGAGCCCGTCGGCGCCCTTGAGCGGCTTGCTGTCCGGATCGTCCGCCGGGCCGTCCATCGGCGCGAACTGGCTCCTGAAGGCGGGGTCTTCCGGATCGCTGACGTCGAAGAACAGGATCGCCGTCGGGTGAGGCGCGACGTCGTAGCTCGGGTCGGGTATGGGAGGGAGTGGAAATTCAGGAGAGGAGTCCGGGTTGGGAATCATCGGCCGTTTCGGGGTCTCGTTCGCGATGGCCAGCATGTGGCCGACCAACTGCATGCCGCCCGGATGCTGATACACGCGCTGCACGGGCCCTGGGCCCTCGCCGTTCCGGAAGACGAGTCCCGGACGCTTCGCCGGGTCCGGGTCGTCCGGATCGCCGCCCACGATGGTGAAGAAGATGGTGGCGACGTCTTCCGCGGGCGGCTGGGTCTGGTCGACGTGGACGCCCTTGCGCAGCCGGTTGCTGCGCAGGCGCTCGCCGTGCTTGTCGCGGGACCCCATCCTGAAGACGATCAGGTTGCCGTTGCGGGTCTCCCCCGGAGAGTCGTCGCAGGCGAGCTCGTCGGGGAGTATCGGGATATCCGGCGTGTTGCCGCTACGGGTGACCAGAAAGAACGGCGTGCCGTCCGCCCCGTCCACCCGGGTGATGGCCTGATAGTGCCTGCACATGCTGGGGTTCGGCGTGGTGCTGATGTGGAATCCGATCGGATCGGCGAATTGGGTCAGGGCGCGGAACTGTTCGTACACGTTCGGCACGAACCGCATGCCGTCGGCGCGGTCGCTCTGCTGCGCGCCGGCGGGCGGCAAGACCAGCAGCGACGCGAGCGCCGCGGCTTTCAAAAAGGTTTGTATTTTCATGACTCGATCTCCGTAGTCGTTATTTGCGCCGTGCCCCGCGAAGGGCTCGGCGATTGATTGGTAATAAGGGAGATCGAAATTGGTGGGGAAAAGACGACAGGGGCGGCTTTTCCCCTGGGACCGCCGGCGTCCCGCCGGCAACTAACTCAAAAAAACTAGTAAGTCTGCCGGCGAGACGCCGGCGCTCCCAGGAGTTTCATTCAGCGTGGCGGTTGATACCGCGCCGCCATCTCCGGCCGTCCCCAGGCCTCGTAGAGCCTGACGAGGCGATCGAGATTGGCGCGGGCCTCGCGGGTCTCCAGGCCCTCGGAGCCGGGCGTCACCTGGAGGAGCTTGGAGGCACGGAGCAGGTGGGGCTCGGCTTCGGCGAAGCGGGAGAGCCTCATGCAGGCCTCGCCGAGGAGGCTCTGGGTCGCTCCGAGACGCCAGTCGGTGGCGGCGAAGCTGCGTTGCTGGACCTTGAGAGCGTGACGGAGCAGAGGCTCCGCGTCGGCGGGGCGGTTCTGGTCGAGGTAGACGCGGGCGAGATCCACTTCATGGCGGGAGACGACCGGGTGGTCGAGGCCCAGGGCCGGCCGGGAGATCGCCAGGGCTTCCCGATTTCTTCTCTCCGCCTCGGCGAGCTTGCCCGCCAGCCGCAGGGCGTCCGCGAGGCCGTTGAGGTGGCGCGAGTTGGCGGGATGATCCCTGGCCAGACTGGCTTGTCCGATCGCCAGCGCTTCGCGGAACATCGCTTCGGCGGTCTTGTGATCGCCGCGCTCGTTGATGGTCCGGGCCAGGTTGGTGAGCGACATGGCGACGTCCGGATGCTGCGGACCGCTCGACTTTATCGTCACCTCCAGGGTCTCGCGGAACAGCTTCTCGGCGCCGGCCCGGTCGCCCCTGTAGCGCAGGAGGAGGCCCAGATCGCTCATGCTGGTCGCCGTCTCGTGATGGATCGCTCCGAGCGTCTTGCGCCGGATCTCCAACGCCGCGCGGGTGTGCGCCTCGGCCTCGTCGAGGAGCCCCTGGTCGAAGAGCGCCCGCCCGAGCTCGCTGTACGTCACGGCGGTGTCCGGATGCTCCTCGCCCAGGAACTTCCGCCGCATCGCGAGCGCCTCTTCGAGCGCCGCCCGGGCGGCGTCGAGATCCGCGTTTTCGCACCGGGCGGCGCCGAGATCGCTCAGGCTCTGGGCCAATTCGCGGCTCGGTCCGAGGGTCCGGCGTCCGAGGGCCACGGCCTGTTCGAGCAGGGGAACGGCCTCGGCGTAGGCGCCGCGCCGGTGATAGATCCGGCCCAGGAGGGTGAGCATCTCGCGCTGCAACTCGGGCTGGGTGGCCAGATCCTTCCGCGCCCGCGCCGCGCCGGTGTCGAGCAGGCTCCGCACCGTGGGCTCGCCCTGGCCGGTCGCGTACGGATCCGCCTGGCTCAACAGGTCGGCCAGGAAGCCGCTCACCTGCGTCGCGCGGTCCCGTTCGGCGGCCAGCCGGGCGCCGTAGAACGCCACCACTCCGGCCAGGGCGACGAGCGCCAGGGCGGCGGCCGTCACGATCCGCGTATGGCGGGAGACGAACTTCCGGGTCCGGTAGACCAGGGAGTCGGGACGGGCGAGGATGGGCTCGCCGGCGAGGTAGCGGCGCAGGTCCTCGGCCAGGGCGGCGACCGACGCGTAGCGCTCTTCCGGGCGCTTCTTCAGGGCCTTGGCGACGATGATCTCGAGGTCCCCCGCGAGCTCGCGCCGCAGGCGCGGGTCCTCGACCCCGTCGGAAAGACGGCCCGGCTGGGTCTCCAGGATGCCGCGAAGCAGGTCCACCGGCGAGGCCCCGGGCCTGCCGATCGGATGGCGGCCGGTGAGCAGGAGATAGAGCAGGGCGCCCAGGGCGTAGACGTCCGTGGCCGTGGTCACGCTCTCGCCGGTGACCTGCTCGGGCGCGGCGAAGGCCGGGGTGAAGAGGCGCGCCGCGTCCCGCGTCAACTGGGTCAGCGCGGCGGCCCCGCCGTCGTCCCCTTCCAGGAGCTTGGCGATGCCGAAGTCGAGCAGCTTGACCTGGCCCCCTTTGGACACCATGACGTTCGACGGCTTCAGATCGCGGTGGACGACCAGGTTCGCGTGCGCGTGCGCCACGGCGGCGAGCACGTCGAGGAAGAGCCGCACGCGTGACGGCACGTCGAGCCCGCGCTCGTCGCACCATTGGTCGATCGGCTCGCCCTCGACGTATTCGAGCACCAGGTACGGCTGGCCGGCCTCGGAGACGCCGGCGTCGAGCAACTGGGCGATGTGGGGATGTTTCAACCGCGCCAGGATCGTGCCCTCGCGGCGGAAGCGGGAGGCGCCCGCGGCGCCGCCCAGTAAGGCGGGGGAGAGCAGCTTGACCGCCACCGTCCCCTCGAAGCGCCCGTCGTTCCGCCGCGCCAGCCAGACGCTGCCCATCCCGCCGGCGCCGAGAGGCCGCACCAGCGCGTAGGCGCCGAAGACCTGTCCCGCGAGCTGGGATTCGGCGAGCAGGTCCTGCGGGTCGTGCTCCAGGTACCGCTCTTCCTGGACTCCCTGTTCTTCGCCCAGGAGCAGCTCCAGGTCCGCGACCAGCGTAGGATCTTCCGCCGCGAGACCGACGAGGTAGCGTTGCCGCGCCTCCCCCGAGAGATCGAGGATCTGGTCGAGGTGGGGGCTGGCGAGCCGCCAGAGCTCGCTTTTCAATGCAGGACCTCCGAGCGCAGCGCGTGACGGAGGTAGATCCGCGCCTTGTCCCACTGCCGTTGCACCGTGCGCTCGCTCACACCCCGGAGGCTCGCGATCTCGGCGAAGGTGAAGCCGCAGAAGAACTTGAGATCGACGACGTTCGCGATCTCCGGCTCCACGGCGGCGAGCGCGTCGAGGGCCTGGCTGAGCCGCTCGATCTCCTCGGCCTCGCCCAGCGGAGTCTCGCCCATGTCCTTGCCGTCGATCGAGGTGATCTCGAAGCCGCCGCCGCGCTTCCTGGCCTGGCGGCTGCGCAGGCCGTCGATGATCAGGCCGCGCATGACCCGGGCCGCGTAGGTGAAGAACCGGGCGCGGTCGGGAAAGGCCACCTCGCGCTGCGCGATGTCGAGATAGGCCTCGTGGATCAGGCTGGTGGCGCCGAACGCGGCGCCCGGCCCCGAGCGCGCCAGCTCGCGGCGGGCGACTCCGCGAAGCTCCCGGTACAGCGCCGAGAAGAGCGCCTCGGAGGGCGGGCCGTCGGCGCGAGGCCCAGAAGATGTCAGAAGTGAAAGGGGGCGTTCCATGATTTCCTCCCCGGTAACAGGGAGAGGAACGCCCCCGACGTGGATTTCTCCTCACTCCTCCGCGAGCACGATCACCTGATCTCCCGCCGCGAAGGTCACCTTTTCCGACTTCCTGGGATTCACCGTGACCCCGTACGCCTTCGCCGCGTCCTTGGACTGGGCGGCGTGGCGGTAGCCGAGCGCCACTTCGCCGCGGCGGCGCGCGGCCTCGGCCACGGTGTAGAAATTCACCGCCCGGCCCGGCTCGACGTAGTCGCCCGCCGGCTTGAGATAGATCTCGGAGCCTTCGGGATCGAAGAGGTCGGCGAAGACGGCGCTCAGCTCCTTGTTCTCCGAGATCTGCGCCAGCATCAGGCTCGTCAGCTTGTTGCTGACGATGAAGTCGTCCGCCTGCGTGACCTCGGCCAGCTCGCGGTTGCGCACGTCCAGCATCTCGGTGACGATGCGGAAATCGTAGCCTCCCTTTTCCGCGATGTCGCGCAGGTGGAGCAGGGTGATCAGCGTCCGCGCGTCCGCCGCCTGGATCTCCATGTCGTCCGAATAGCAGAGGATGACGATCTGATCGAAGCTCTCGACTCCGAGCGCGTCGAGCACCCGGCGGTCGGCGGTGTCGGCCTTGCGCACCGTCAGCCGCTGGTTCTGCAGCGAGACGTCCTCCGCGATCGCCGCCTCCACGCCCTCGACGCTGGCCACCAGGACCAGCTCCGAGCCCGGCGCGACGTAGTGGTCCAGCTCCGCCACGATCGCGGTGCCGCGCTGGTTCCAGCCCAGCAGCAGGGTCCTCTCGGGCCGGGGAGGCGTCGGCGTCGTCCGCCGGATCGCGCTCTCGTCGACCTCCCCGGCGCGCTCGGTGACCTTCACCGTGTCGTCGTCCTCGGAGACCGCGATCACCTTGTCGCCCTCGCCGATCCGGGTGTCCATGGGCGGGTTGAGCAGGATGCGGCCACCGTTCATGCGCAGGCCCAGGAGCGCCGAATCCTCATAGGAGAGCATGGCCTCGCCGAAGGTCTTCCCCACCAGCTTCGGCTCTTCCTGGAAATAGATCTCGTCGCCGCCGAAGTCGAGCAGCTCGGTATAGACCACCGAGAGGCCCGACTGCCGCGAGGTCTGCACGATGATGCGCGAGATCAGATCGCTGGTGACCACGAGCTGCGCCTCGTCGCGCCCCACCATGCGGGCGACCTCCAGGTTTCGCAGCTCTTCGATCTCGGCCACGATGTGGTACGGCTCGGGCCGGCGGTGCGGGTTGTTGGTGATCGCCAGGATCGACTTGATGACCTGGGAGTCCGGCTCCTCGCTCTCGGGCGCCAGGATGATGATGGACCGCGCCCCGTGCGGATTGACGATCTCGAGGTCGTTCAGGTCGAGCGGCGTGCCGGTGCGGCAGATGATGCGCGTCTTGCCCGTCGGCCCGACCTTGTCGGCGATCTCGTCCTCCATCTCGACCTTGTCTTTCTCGGCGAGGATGACGACCCGCGGCTTCGACCGGTTCTCGTTGGCGAGCACCAGCTCGGAGAGGATGGTGAAGATCTTGGGCGACCAGCCGAGGATCAGCGTGTGGTCGTTCTCCAGCACGAAGGAGCGCCCCTTGCGCAGCTCGGTCAGCTTCTCGTCGATGCCGTTGTTGATGACGCCGATCAGGGCGCTGACGATGAAGATGCCGCCCAGGGTGACGAACAGCATGGTGCCGCGGAACCCCTGTCCGGCGTCGCCGCCCATGGTGCCCGAGTCGAGCGTACGCATGAGGCTCAGCCACGCGGCCTCGAAGAACCCGGGCTGATCCTCCCCCGCGGGAGCGATGCCGAAGAGGACCAGCACCAGCGCCGCCACCGCGATGAGCGCCACCGAAGCCAGTCCAAGATAACCGATGAGCGCGATCGCTCCTCGGGACATGCTGTTGTCGAACGCATACCGAAGCCGATCGGTGAAGCGCACCTCGCGCATGAACTGAACCTCCAAAAACAGAAAAGATGTGTGGCCGGAGGATAGCACAGGAGGCGACGCGGGAACCCCTGGGAGCGCCGGCGTCCCCGCCGGTCCAGAAGTTTGTTGCAGACCCGCACCGGTTTGTTGCAGGCCGGGCGGTGGAGGCGAGCCGCCAAGGATGAATTGTTGCAGACTCGCGGAGGTTTGTTGCAGACCTGCCGTGGCGGGCCGTCCGCCAACCTTCCGGCGTCGTCCGCCGGCGTCGGCGGGTCTCCCGCCGGCGCGGGCGCGCCTCCCGGCCCGGTCGGCGGGCGGCCCGTGAACGCAGGCGGATCGTCCGCCTCGCCGGGTCCGCAACAGAATCAGGTTACGGGGAGAGCGGGAATCCGCCGCGCTTCTCCCGCCGTCCGTGAGTTGCAACAGAGAGCCGTTCCGCGGCGGCCGCGAACGCGAGCGGCCCCGTCCGCCACCGATTGGAGTCGGCCCGCCATCGCAGGCGCGCCTTCCGCCGGCGTCGGTTGACGGCGCCGGAACGTAGGCGGACCGTCCGCCTCGCCAGGTGCGCGACAAAACTCCGGGTCGGGACGAGCCGCCGGCCGTGGCGGCTCTCCCGCCGGCGTTGGCGGGCCTCCGTGAAAGCTTCGCGGGAGGCCGCGAACGCGTGCGGCGCCGTCCGCCACGAATTGGGGATGGCCCGGAATCGCAGGCGGGTCGTCCGCCAGCGCAGGTTTGCGATGTCGGAAGGTTGGCGGGTCGTCCGCCGGCGTCGGTTGACGGCAGCGGAAGGTCGGCGGGCCATCCGCCTCGCCGGGTGCGCGGCAAAACTCCGGGTCGGGACGAGCCGCCGGCCGGAGCGGCTCTCCCGCCGGCGTTGGCGGGACTCCGCGAAAGCTTCGCGGGAGGCCGTGAACGCGTGCGGCGCCGTCCGCCACCGGTTGGAGCCGGCCCGGAATCGCTGGCGCGCCTTCCGCCGAGGCTGGCTGGCGACAAAAATCTGTTGCGGGAAGAGCGGCGGGCGGTGGCTTGCGTCAGAAGAAGGTCCACCGGAGGCCGGCGAAGCGAACGGCTTCAGCCGCCGCCGGTGGAAGTCGGTTCGCCTCAGACGCAGTGCGAATAGAAATACCGGATACAGGTGGTCTCCTGGCCGGTGTGCTGATTCGTGCAGCGGGCGAAGGCGTCGTTACAGGTGCAACTGCAGTACGTGACGGCCCGCGCCGGAGCGGGCGACAGCCAGGCCGCGAGGGATAGAGCGACAGCGAGTCCAAGGATTCTCAGACGCATTTCGGTCTCCTTTCGGAAGGACGGCGGTTTTGCTACGGGTCTAAAGTTGAAGGACTTTATCACCGCTTTTGCTAGAATCCAGCCATCGTTCCAAGGAGATTCGGGATGGAGATCGCACGTTGAGCGGGCTTTTCCTGGTATTGCTTGTCCTGATCGGAGCCGAGCCGGCCGCCGCCAGCGCCGCGGGAGAGCGGCGAGTGGACCGGTCGAAGGAGTTCTCCTACGAGTTGCCGGGCGGCTGGAAGATCCTCGACCCCAGCCGTCTCCCGCACGACGTCGTCTTGTTGCCGGAGCAGGAAGACGGGTTCAAGAGGAACATCGTGATCGCGGATCAGAAGGGTGATAGCTCTCTCGAAGCCCTGAAGCAGATCTACGAGAAGGACCTGGCGCGGCTGCTGAAGGACTTCGAGCTCGTCAGCAGCGAGCTCGTCGAGTTGCCGGGCAAGGGCCAGGCGGTGAAGATCGTCCACACGAACTCGATGCCCGGCGTCCCCGTGCGTCAGGTCAACTATGTGATCGAGCTGGGCGGGAAACGCTACTACATCGCAGGGACCACGCTGAAAGGCGACGGCGCCAGATACGATTCGCAGATCGAAGCCTTCGTGATCTCGATCCAGAAGTGAGCGGTCCGTTCCGACTTGAAGATTGACAGGAAATCCGAGCCCGGGCATCCGAATACCGGCCCAACGGGCCGGGAGAAATAGCCCAGGGCCGAGGCCGAAGGCCGACGCCCTGGGTAAGGAGTTTTCCGTACATCCCAGCGGCCTGAAGGGCCGCGAGAAGCTGGGCTGGATCGAGGTTGAGCCGTGTGGCCTACTGTAGCGGCTCTTTCGCGACAGTCTTCCGTTGCGCGGACGTCACCCGGCGCAGCTCGCTCTCCAGCCGCTCGTAATCGCCCAAGTGCGCGCGCATGAGGCTCTTCCATAGCTTCCCGTGGTTCGGGGCATGAGAGTGGAGGAGCTCGTGGGCGATGACGTAATCCTGGAGCTCCTCCCGCAGCTCGAGGAGAGAGGCATCGAACGTCAACCGGCCGGTGGTTGAGTACGATGCCCACTTCGTCGTCATTGGACGCACTGAGATGGACGTCACTTGCGCACCGAGCTTCTCCGCCCAACCGCGGACGCGCTTCTTGAACTCGGCTTTGCCGGTAGCCGTGCCGCTCATCGGATCAGTTGGCCTTCGGCTTGTCCAAGCGTGAGAAGAGTTTGTCGACGATTCGCGCCACTTCTTCGAGATCGTCTACCTCCGCGTACACGGCGAAGGTCACAGCTTTGCGCAGCTCTCGAAGCTCGGCCTCGCTTTCGAGCCAGTTCGGATGTTCCACGAACGCCTTGGCGATCTTTCCACTCACAGTCTCCGCGTCCTTGACACCGATCTCCTGCATCGCGGCGAACACGAAGTAGCGCAGCGAGTCGTACCCCTTGGCGGCCTGCTCCTTCTTCCGCTCCTCGTTCCGGCTGATCTCGGCAAGCAGTTCGTCCAGCGCCTCCCGTGTTGTCGTCTGCCGCTCCTCGTAGCGCTCCTGGATCTGCTTCGCCCGTTCCGCCATCGCGATCAGGAAGGGATCTCCCGATTGCTCCTCCGCCGCTTTCTCGATGCTCTTGATCAGGTTGATGACCTTCGTGCTGTCGCCGCCATGCTTCTCCTGGATCAGGTCGATCGTCCGGGCGTCGATGGCGATGAAGTCGTTGACGGCGGCGATGGGACTGGCCATCACGTGCTTCCGAACCAGCTCGTTTGTCTTGCGCTGGAAAGCCCTGTCTACATAGACCTGCTTCCTGTAAGCGCGAGCCACCACCTCATACATCGAGGCCAGGGAGGTGTAATCATCGAGGTACGGGCGCAGGAACGCATCCGGGGAGATGATCTCGTAGAGCATCTCCAACTCCTTGAACTCCTTGAAGAACTCCTTGCGGCGTTCCTTGTCGCGGAAGTGCTCTATCAGGTCATTCACACCCCTGTCGTCGAAGTTGTGCGTGATGAGCTTCAGATACGCAGGGACCTTCTGCTCCATCTTGTTCTTGAACAGGACCTTCAGAAGCCCGAGATCCTTCACGATCGCGTTGATCTCGTCGCTGTCGAACGCCAGCGCTTTCTCGAGCTTGTCAAAGATGCCGATGAAGTCCAGCACGAACCCGTGCGGCTTCCGCGTCTCGCGTCCTTCCCCCTCGTCTACCTCATAGGGCCGGTTGACGCGCGCGATCGCCTGGAGCAGCGTGTGGTCGCGCATCGGCTTGTCGAGATACATGGCGTACAGCACAGGCGCGTCGTATCCCGTGAGCAGCTTCTCCGTGACGATCAGGATCTTGGGGAGCTTGCCCGACTTGGCGAAGTCCTTGCGGATCTGTTTCTCTTCCTTCTCGTCGAGGTGGTGGGCCTTGAGCTCCGCCGTATCGTTGTTGTTGCCGGTGAAGACGACTTCCGAATACTCCGGGGGCAGGTACTTGTCGAGCGCCGCCTTGTATTTGGCGCACGCCGGCCGGTCTACGCCCACGAGAAAAGCCTTGTAGCCCAGAGGCTCGACGTTCTTCACGTAGTGATCGGCCACGTATTTTGCGATCCTGTCCACGCGCTCGTCACCCTTGAGGAAGTTCTTGAGATTTACCGCGCGGTCGAGGATCTTGTTCAGCTCCTCGATGTCGGTAACCCCCTCGCCCTCGGCCACGGACCAGAATTCCCTCTCCATCAGCTCCGGGCTGGCGAGCATCTCGTTGGGCGCGAGATTGTAGTACAGGGGCAGAGTCGTACCGTCCTCGATGCTCTCCCGGATCGAGTACTTGTGCGTGTACCCGCCCTCGTCGGCGGTGCCAAAGGTCTTGAACGTCCCTTTGCCGTATGCGGTCTTGTCTACCGGCGTGCCGGTGAAGCCGATGAACACGGCGTTGGGGATGCCGGCCATGAGATAGTTGCCCAGGTCGCCGCCCGTGGTGCGGTGGGCCTCGTCGATCATCACGAAGATGTTCGGCCGCGTGTTGAGATCCGCCGGCATCCCTTGGAATTTGTGGATCGTCGAGACGACGATACCCCGGTAGTCGTCCTTCAGCAACCTGTTCAGCTCCCGGATGCTGTTCGCGTGCCGGACGTTGTGCAGACCGAGCGCCGCGAGATTGCGGAGCATCTGGTCTTCGAGCTCGTTGCGGTCGATCAGAACCAGGACAGTCGGCTTGTCCGCGCCCGCCGCCTTGAAGAGCAACTCGGCGGCCTTGATCATCGTGAAGGTCTTGCCGCTTCCCTGCGTGTGCCACACCAGGCCCCGACGCGCTTCGGGTTTCGACGGAGCGGTGAGGCACCGTTCCACCACCCGCTCCACGGCCGTCGTCTGGTGTTGGCGGAGAATGAACTTCTGAAGCTCCTCGTCCTTCTCCGCGAAGAGGATGTAGTCCTTTAACAGCGCCAGCACGTGCCCACGGTCGCAGAAGCTCTTGACCTTCGCCTCCAATTGTCCCTTCTGCTCGTGCTTCCAGTTGAAGATGTTGCGGCGCATCAGGTTCCAAGTGACACCGTAGGAAAAGCCAATCGCTTCCGTGGCGGTGAAGACCATCTGCGGAACGAACAGCTCCGGCGCCTCGATATGATAACGGCGGATCTGATCAATGCCCAGCGCGATGGCCTCGTCCTTGGTCGCGTTCTTGCACTCGATCACCAGCACGGGGATGCCGTTGATGAGGAAGACCACGTCCTCGCGCGTGCCATGCTTGCCGTTGTGGCAGTAAAATTCCTCGGTCACCTCGAAGACGTTGTTTTCAGGGTGCTCGTAGTCGATCAGGACGAGGTTCAACTCGCGTCCCTGTCCCTTGTCATAGAACGTCTTCGTATTGCGCAGATAGCCGAGGAAGTCACGATTGCCTGCGATGTCCGTGTGGAGCCTACGTAGATCGCCGATCAGCGCGCCCGGGCCTTCGGCGTACCTCGGATTCAGCTTCCGCACCTGCGCCTCGAGAAGATCCTCGAAGTAGGGCGACGCGTCCGCCGCTTGCTCGGCGGATGTGGCTTTGGAGTGGTCGAACCCCCGCCGCCTCTCTGCCTCGGCACGAGGAACGTACGTCCAGCCGATCTCCTGCGTGTAGACGAGGATGCGAGCTTGGACGGTCTTGTGTTCGGCTGGCTTGGTCACGGCGAAGAGGGGTCGAGAATCGTGAGCAGGTTTGTGTCTAGCAGGATCATTCGCCTTCCCCGCGCGTATAGACCGCTTCGCGCGTGTCATCCAGGTCCTCAACGTCCACCATATAGGGGCGCATTTCGGCGAAAATGTCCTTTCTGTCCGGCATCCGCGCCTCCGCCGGTGCCGGCTCTTCCACAAAGACGATGGCCTCGCGGACCTCGCCGGGCATCCGGGCGAGATTCTCGGCGATTTCCTGCTTCGTTCCTCTAAGTACGTGCGCTTGCATGTTGAACTCCGTAGGGTTGCGTGGCAACTACCCAATCTCTCCTCATGCACATCTATTTTACTGAAAATGGCTTCTCAGGCAACCCATGGCCTCCCTCGCCCCGCGGCATGTGCGGTCAGCCGATCACCTGGGCGTACGCGAGATTGCACTCGGCGAACATCATGTGGGCTCCTACTGGCTCCTGCACAGCGTCATTGAGTGCGGAGAGGTCGAGGTCGTGGACACGGATCTGGGCGGTCATAAGTTGGTGGGTAAGCATACGGAAGAGTTCTTTGAGAGAGTCAAGCGTCCGGTGTTGGAGTAGTTCTTTTGCAACCACTGCTTCGATTGCCCCTGCGATCAATTGTTGCTCTTCAAGGGTCGAAGGTAGTGGTAGCTTGACGGGAATCAAGTCTTTTTTGTTCAATTGCGGGGTAGGGCCCGGGTCAGTGATTGTTCGAAGGTCGAACATCTGAGACCAATAGAAAAGGAACCGAGGATCCAGCGCCACCTTTGCACACAAGGCAATCAAATTGGGATCAAGCACCGTCCATGCAGTTGTCATACGCTTCTTATTTGTTGCGATCGCTGCACCTCGCTTAGGGAAGACAACAGCATTGGGGGGGGCGAGCTTTCGCATCGCGGTTGTGGCCGGCAGGCGTTTTGTGGCTTTGGACGTGACGAACATTGCTTCATTTCCAGGAAGGTTCATGTCAGACACCTTGACAGCCATGCACAGTCTCGCGTCACCGTCTAGCGATTCAGCCGAACGGGCAAAGTCAGTGTAGGACATCGTGCTGCTCACGATGACACAACACGCGCCAAGGGGAGTTGGCTCCCAAGATTGAGGTAGCGTTCCGATCTCAGTTTGCTTTAGCGGCTCGCCCCGGGTTCCCTCGGTGAAGAGCTTGTGCATAAGAGCCTTCTTGAGTTCGGTGGTGAGAGCGATCAACTGCTCCTGCCGCTCGATCGCCCGCTGCACGGCTGACAACACCGTGGAGATCTGCCTCTGCTCTTCAAGCGGCGGACAAGGCAGCTGAATAGCCAGAATCTGACGCGCCGAAATGTGTTTTACCGTCGTGTAAGGAGTGTGTGCCTCGATGTGGCTGAGTGGTGCTCTGATTGCATAATCCAGGAAGCCTTTGTCCAAGCGATTGGTGTTGGGAACAAGGCGACAGACTCGTTGGTTCAACAACGCCGTTCCTGCTGTCCACTTGCGGACATGGAACTCGCCGTCCATTCCAACCAATAGATCGCCGTTAGCTACTAAATATTTATCCTCGTACGGTCCTGAGTAGAGCGTCTTACTCACGCCTGAATTTACGTCGCGCACCCGCACGAGAGGTAGCCCCGCATGTCCGTTAAAGTAGATGGACTCGAATGGACATCCATTTTCGACACGACACTCTTCTCCGAGGCTGATCACCTCCCAGTCGCCTGGAACTTCTGGAGTCGGCGCAGAAGCCACCGTCTTCATCTATACCCCCACCTTCTCAAGCACGGCCCGCAGCGCCGAGTTGGCCTCCGCCGCCTTGGCGTCGAGCGCTTTCAGCTCTTCTAGAATCTCCGCAATTGGCCGGTATATCTCGGCTTCTGCAACATGGATATAGCGCGAAGGAGAAATGTTAAAGTCTTCCTTCGCAACCTCCTCGCGCGTAACAATCTTGGCGAACTTCTCTTCCTCCTGCCACGAGTTGAATGCCGTCGCGATCCGTTCGATGCCGGCGGGTGGGATGAAGTTCTTGGGATCGCCCTTTTCCACCACTTGGCTGGCGTTCATGAGGAAGAGCTTGCCTTCGCGTTCCTTGGGTTTGTTCTTTCTCAAGAACAGCAGGATGCCCGGAGCGCTGGTGTTGTAGAATAGGTTTTCGGCCAGGTAGATCACGCCCTCGATCAGGTCTTGCTCGACGAACCACTGGCGGACGGCCTTCTCTTTGTTCTTGTTGGCATTGCCGCTGCCGCGGGAGGCGGCGCCGGTATCGAGCACGATTGCGGCCCTTCCGTTGCCGTTCAGCGCGGCGAGTATGTGCTGTGCCCAGCCCCAGTCAGCCCGTTCGGCTCCGGGGAATCCGGCGCCCTGCGGGAAGCGACCCAACTCGTCGGCGTCGTAGTCCTCTTCCTTGAACCAGTTCTGATTCCACATTGGATTCGAGACGACGCGGTCGAACGTCTGCCAGCGGATGCCAGCGGGAAACTTGGGTTTCTTGAATGTGTCGCCGATCTCGATTGTCCCTTCCATGTCGTGGATGATCATGTTCATGTTCGCCATGGCCCAGGTAGTGGGCACGTACTCCTGTCCGTGCATCTTCAGCGGCGCGTATTTCGGCCTGCTGCGCAGCTTCATCTTTTGGTCCAGCACGTGCTCGCAGGCGATGAGCAGGCCCGCCGAGCCGCAGCACGGATCGTAGACGCTCATGCCCGGCTCGGGGTCCATGATCAGAGCCATGATCCGGGCAACTTCCGGAGGTGTGAAGAACTCGCCGGCGGACTGGCCGCTCCCTTCGGCGAACTTGCGGATAAGGTACTCGTAGCTGCGGCCGATGATGTCGGCCTCGACGTCCTTCAGGCCTAGGCGTTTCTTGCTGATCTCCTCGATGAGGTCGGAGAGGCGGTCGTCCTCGATGTCGCGTTGGCCGTGGGTGGTGGCATTGAAGTCCATCCGGTCGATGATACCTTCGAGCGCGGGATTGGCCTTGGCAATATCGTGAAGGCAGGTCGTCAAGCTCTGGCCAATGTCGCCGGTGAGCTTGCGGATGACGGACCAGACGGGCTCCTCCGGGTCCTGAGGCTTGAGCGGCAGGTAGAAACGGACGAGCTTGTGGTCGTTCTCGACGAGCTTGAACGCCTTGGCGCGGGAGCCGACCTCCTCGGCGATGCGGTCCAGCTCATCGTCAAAGACATCGCAGAGCCGTTTGGCGAAGATGAGCGGGAGAATGAAGTCTTTGAACTTCGGTGCCTCCTGGGCCCCACGGATGCTGCACGCGGCGTCCCAGATCCAAGACTCAAGGGACTTCTCTCTACCGTTGCTCGGGTCACCCCGGCGGCCAGCGCGTCGGGGTGTCGAGCCATCCGAGGAGGTGCGGGGCGATTTGGTTGCTTGGCGCTGAGCCTTGGAATGCGCGCTGTCTTCCTGCCGGCCTTCTTCCAGAGACACGCTCTCTCCACCTCGGGGGGCGAAATTTCCGTCCTGGGTGTCAGAGGTCGAGGAGTCCCGTCCTACGAGGCGCTCGATGAGCACGGCCTTCTCGCGGCCGGAGTCGTCCAGGTCCGAGGCGCGGCAGATTTCCTTGAGGCGGTTGCGGCTGAGGTCTTCGAGGATGCCGGTCAGGGTGGCCTTTCGCGAGCCGGCCAAGGCCTCAATAAGTTCATCGCGGACCCGGCGATCCCGCACGGACACGTCAAAACGGTCGGCGGCGGCCAGGAGCTCATCGCGTTTCAAGGCTTCCAGAACGTCACGCTTCCTAGACATGGGTCTCCCGAGAAGGTCCGGCGAGGCCGGACGGGTCCAGCGTTTCGATCGTCAGGACGCGTGGATGATAGCGGAGGAGGCTGAGATGCTGAACCCCCCACGCCTCTCGCGGCCTTTCAGGCCGCAGGGTTTGTGGGTGACCTCTCCTGACCCAGGGCGTCGGCCTCCGGCCTCGGCCCTGGGCTGTTTCTCCCGGCCCGTTGGGCCGGGCTCCGGCAAGTGTCCGATCTGGTGGGATGGTCGCCGGAGGCCTTCGCGGCGATGTGGACGGTTCGTTGACTCCTTCCCTGATGGGCTGCACGGCTTCCACTAGATTTGCGATTCTGGGAGCGATGAGGAGGCGGAAGCGATCCAGAGCGCCCGATCAGTCCTTCGGTCTCCCGACGTCGATGGGCTCGCGGTCATACCAGGGCCCGGCCTCGGCCAGGCCGTAGACCGCGTCGGGCTTGCCGGAGTTGCGCAGGACGAGGTCGCCGGAACGGGTTTTGAAGGTGACGGTTTTTTCCTTGTGGCCTGGACTGTTGAAGGTGATACGGGCGCCGGCGATCTTGTAGCAGCCGGTCGAGCTGGTCATCGGCAACCGGAACAGGAGGCGGCCGTCCGGAGTGTATTTTTCGAAGGCGGTGACCCCGGTGTCATGGCGGTAGCGCCACGCGCCTTCGATCGCCGGGCGCCCCTCGTCGGCCTTTCCGAGACGCTTTTTCTCCAGCTTGGAGCCGTCCGGGGAGGTCTGGATCAGGGTGTCTCCCTGGATTTCGAACCGGGACGCCGCGGCCGCCTTGTCCCCTTCGAGGGCGCCCAGAGTCTCGCCGATGATCAAGCGGTCTCCGGCGACCCGATAGGCGCCGTTGACCAGGACCGTCGTGGCTTCGACGTATGTGCCGTCCGGCCGGAGCTCGAGGGCGTGGCCGATGCCGCCTCTGGAGGTCTCGCGAGTCTCCCAGAAGCCGACCAGGTCCCGCGTTTCCGGCGGGGAGCAGTCCAGCGCGCGGGCCGCGGAGGCGGTGAAGAAGACCGTCGCCAGCAGGATTTTCTTGGTGTGTCTCATGGCTTTGTTCCTCCTGAGGATCATCTTAAGACCTTTCACAGCAAAGCGCGTTCCAATCCGGCGGTTCATTGACCCTTGCGCTGATGGGCTGTAGCATTTCCTGACGCGATTCAGGAGGTGAGGTCATTCCTCAGAAGCCACCGTCTCCGCCGCCTCTGGCCGGCCGGCCTGTCGCGCGGCATGTCCGCGATGCGGTCGCGCGTCCGCTTCAGGCGAAGCTCCAGGCGCCGGCCCTGCCCAACCGTCAGCCGGCGCCCCATGTCCAGGCGGCTCTTGCCGCGGCGCAGCCCAGGATGGCTCACGCGCCGGCGACCGGCCTGCGCGCGGTGCAGGCGAAGCTTCCGGTGGCTCCCCCGCCACGGCCGAATCCCGTGCCCTATCGTGCCGTGATCCAGAGGGCTTCAGACGACTATGCCGTCGAGTTGCTCGAAGAGTCGAAAGACAGCGGGGCCAGGCTGGCCGGCAAAGCCACGGACTGGATCGACCTGGATTCGGTGGAGAGAAAATATTTCGGCTGGTTCAGCAAGAAAATCCTGCAAAACCTGGGAGTAGGGGCCAAGCCGGCCAGCGGGAGCACCTGCCCCATGTGCGGGAAGCCGGGGAGCAGCTTCGAGTTGGATCACATGACTCCCTGGAGGCACTATATCGCGGCCTTCATCAGCAAGTCGCTCATCAAGAAAGTGAAGGGAACTCTGCTGATCCGGGGAGATGCGGCGAAGGCGCTGTACAACGATCCGAACAATCTCTGGTGGATCTGCCGCGACTGCAACAATCCCAAGTCGGACATCATCCCGGAGTCCGCGGCGCACGCCTCCGGAGATTTTTCTTCGGGCACCTACGGGAGAAGCTCCGGCTACTCGCCCAGCGACATCATGGACGACAGCGTGTGAAGGGATACGGGGCGCCGATCCGTGCTCGTGATGCATGACTGACTCCTCAGGGGACTGGAAACGTGGCTTGAACGCCTCGACCGAGGTGGCCGCTTCCCGGCCGTCCGGTCTGGCCGAGCCGCGGATGCCGGCGCTCACCGTTCTGGCGCATCCGGACGTCCGGCGGGTCGGGGAGCGCGTCCTGCTGCCCGATCTGGTGTCCGGCCGGCCGGCGGAGTTGTCGCGCCTGGAGCCCCGTTTCGCGCAGCCCTGGGGCGGGCCGGTGCGCCCGCTCGCGGATCCTCATCTGAGCCGCAGTCCGGTCCGGCTGATTCCGATCGATGAGACGGGCGCCGTGCGCCTCGCGTCCGAAGGGGACCGCTGCCGGCTGGACCTCCTAGGCGCCGCGTCGCCGGGAGAGGTCTCGGCCGCCGAGCTGGCGCGCGGCGTGGTCCTGCTGCTGGCGGAGCGGGTGGCGCTGCTCCTCCATCTCCTGCCGCCGGTCCTGCCGCGGGAGACCGAGCGCTTCGGATTGGTGGGGGAGAGCGCCGCGGTGGTCGGGCTGCGGCGCGAGATCCGGCGGGTCGCGGACCTCGACACGCCGGTCCTGCTCCTCGGGGAGACCGGCACCGGCAAGGAGCTGGTGGCGCAGGCGATCCACGCGGCGGGACCGCGCCGGATCCGGCCCTGCCTGGCGCTCAACCTGGGCGCCGTCCCGCCGTCCCTCGCCGCCTCGGAGCTCTTCGGCGCGGCGCGCGGCGCCTTCACCGGGGCGGACCGGCGGCGGGCGGGGTTCTTCGAGCGGGCCGACTCCGGCACGCTGTTCCTGGACGAGATCGGCGAAGCGTCGCCGGAGGTGCAGGTGCTGCTGCTGCGGGCGCTCGAAAGCGGCGAGATCCAGCCGGTGGGCGCCGAGACCGCGCAGCGCGTCGACGTGCGCGTCGTGGCCGCCACGGACGCCGATCTCGAGGTGGCGGCCGTGCAGGGGCGGTTCCGGGCGCCGCTGCTCCACCGCCTGCGCGGCTACGAGATCCGGCTGCCTCCTCTGCGCGAGCGCCGGGACGACGTCGGCCGGCTGTTCGTCCATTTCCTGCGGCAGGAGCTGGCGGCGATGGGGGAGGAGCGGCTGCTGGACGATGTCGGCCGGCAAGGCGAGCCCTGGCTGCCGGCGCGCCTGGTGGCGCGCCTGGCGGAGCACGACTGGCCCGGCAACGTGCGCGAGCTGCGGAACGTGGCGCGCCGCGTCGCGGTGGGGAGCCACGACGCCGGACGGGCCGAGCTGCCGGACGGGACCGAGCGCGCGGCGGCTCCGGCCGCCGCTGGGGAGGAGCCTGCGGAGCGGGAGCGGCCGGCGTCCCGGCCCCGCGCCGCGTACCGGCCGGCCGCGGAGGTGGAGGAGGACGAGCTGTTCGCCGCCCTGCGCGCCAGCCGCTGGAATCTCGCCCTGACGGCCGAGCGTCTGCGCGTCTCGCGGACCTCGCTGTACGCCCTGGTCGAGCGCCACGGGGGAGTCCGCAAGGCCGCGGACCTCACCCTCGAGGAGATCACCTCCGCCCTCGACCGCGCCGGCGGTGACCTGGACGCCGCCGCCGACGAGCTCCGCGTTTCCCCCCACGGCCTCAAGATCCGCAGATTCGCGCTCGGGATCGACTGATCCGGTAGCTCCCGGACCGTCGGACGGTACCGTCCGACGGTCCGGGAGAGTGTCAGAACAGTCGGTTTTTTCCGCGCCGCCACGCTTTTCCCTCGCGCTTCCCCTCGGTACCGCCATGGCATGCGGCTTGCGCTTACGGGGCATGTCCCGAAGGAGAACGATCATGCACGTCGTGCGGACGGAAGCCACCATCGAAACCGAAGACGTCTCCCTCGCCCCCGTCGATTACGACGAGCTGGCGCGCCGCGTCGAGGACGGCGACACCAGCATGGTCCTGGTGAGCGTGCTGCCGCGCGCCTCTTTCGAAGCCGGGCGCATTCCGGGATCGGTCAACCTGCCGCTCGACGAGATCGCGGAGCGGGCCGGCGAGGTGCTGCCCGCCCGCGATCAGGAGACCGTCGTCTACTGCGCGTCGCCGGCCTGCTCGCTCGCGGAGCAGGGGGTGGCGCTGCTGCGCGGGCTCGGCTACACGCGGGTGCGGGAGTATTCCGGCGGCATCGAGGAGTGGACCGAGCGCGGCGGCCGGATCGAGCACGCCATGATCTTCACCCCCAAGGCCGCCCCGCCCCCCGCCGGCCGCCTGGACCGGTTGCGGCGCGTCCTGGCCCGCCTGTCGCCGCGGGCACTGTTCATCTGGGCGACCAACCAGCCCCTGCGCGTGCTGTTCGGCATCTGGCTGGGGACCAGCGTTCTCTTCGCGCTCCTCTATTGGGGAATGTCGGGCCTGGCGACCGAGGCGGGTCCGATCGGGAAGGATCTCGCGGGCCTGAACACGGCGTTCTGGTTCAGCCTCGCCAAGGCCATGACCTGGGATTTCGGCGGCGTCTCCGCGGTCGGCTGGATGCGGCTCGCCGTGCTCGCCGAGACCGTGACGGGGCTGGTGCTCTTCGGCTCCCTGGTCTCCAAGCTGCTGGAGGACCAGCAGGAGGAGGTGCTCGACAAGGTGTACCGGCTGACGCACGAGAACCGCCTCGGCCGGCTGCGCACCAACCTCCATCTCATCCTTTCCGAGCTGGCGGAAGTCGCGGGCGAGTGCTCCAACCCCTCGGTGTCGCCGCGGCGGCTGCGGACACGCATCGAGACCGTGGCCATGGTCTTCGCGGGCGAGGTGCAGGCGGTGGGCGACCTCGTCCGCGGCGGCCCGGGGAGCGGGGACAAGGCCGCGCTGGAGACCTTGCTCGGCTGCGTGGCGTCGGGGCTCGAGGAGCTCTCGCACCTGCTCACCTGTCTGCCGTCCGGGCAGGCGCGCTCGGGCTCGCTGCGGCGGAGCCTGCGGCGCATCTCGCAGCTCGGGGCCGACCTCTGCGCCACCTGCGCCGTGGAGCCGCCGTCGCCGGTCCTGCGGGGCTGGATGGACCGCGTGCAGCGGCTCTGCCGCGCGCTGTGCGACGAGCCGCGGCCCGGAGATCCCGCGCCGCGGTTCGAGCTGCCCGGCTCCGACGGCCGCGTCCACCGGCTCGCCGACTACCTGGGCCGGCGGCCGGTGGTCCTGATCTGGTTCCCCCAGGTCTTCACCGGCGGCTGAACGGCGCAACTGCGGACGCTCCGTGCGAGCGCCACACAGTTGGACGAGATGGGAATCGCCAGCTTCGCCGCCAGCGTCGACAGGCCGGAAGTGGGCCGCGCCTTCGCCGAGTGGACGGACGCCGGCCTGCCGATCCTCAGCGACGAGAGCTGCGAGGTGGCGCGCGCCTACGGCGCCTACGACGAGGATCTCGGCAAGGCGTCGCGCTGGACGTTCTTCATCGGCCGCGACGGCCGCATCCTGTTCGTGGACCGCGAGGTCAGCCCCACCTCGCACGGCGGGGACATCCTGGCCAGGGTCCAGGAGCTCGGCATGGCGGCGGCGGCGTGAGCTGACGCGAGACAGCGAGATCGATCGACTCTCCTTGCAGGCGACTCTTTCCCCGGTGCCCCCCGCGCCGGGGACCTTTTTATTTTTTTTCAGGGCGATGTGAGATAGCCGGACCGTTGGCGGCAGTTCTTTTCCGAGGCCCAGAGCATGATGCTTCTGGATTCTGAAAGGAGCAGACCCATGGCCCTCTTTGCCAGCGCAGCGGCGACCGTCGCGACCGAGCTCATCCCCGCGAACCTTTTCGAGCTCAGCTCCGGCAACGACGGGATCGCCTACACCGTGAGGAACTTCGTGGGCAAACGGCAGATCGACTTCAACGGCCGGACCTTCGTCGGCGATGAAATCCTTTCGAAGGAGACCGCGCTCGGCACGCTGCTGACCGTGGAGCTGAAGGCGATCCCCGATCATTCCCGGCACTTTCTGACCATCGTGCTGCCGGAGGTCCTGGTGCGGAAGAACGGGACCGAGAGGCTCAACGTGCCCGTCCTCTTCCATACGGCCAAGAGCAGCTTCGCCGGCCCGCCTCTCCATCCCTGCCAGGTGCAGGTCTATGACGCGAAGGTTTTCAGCGGCACGGCCACGTACGTGATCACTTCCACCTCACCTTTCAGGGCGAGATAGCGGACCCGCGGGAATAGATAGAAACAATCCTCCGTCTCCTGCAGGCGTCTCACTCCCCGGCGGCCCCCCGCGCCGGGGACCTTTTTTAGACGTATACTGAGTCAATGCACCCCAACGGGCCTCCGTTTCGGCGGAAACGGCCTCTCACAAGGCGCGGCCGGCCGGCTCTTCTCCTGGCGGTTCTGTCCCTGACGGTCCCCGCTGCCCTGGGTGGCGCCGGGGAGGTCGGGGAGATCCTGCTTCCCGGACAGGTCCGCGAGCGCGCGATCGCGAGCGGGGAGACGCATCCCTATCGGATTGCGGTGGCCGATCTCCCTCTCCTCGTCACCATCGATCAGAAGGGCATCGATCTGAAAATCGAGGGAGAGGGACCGGCGGGCCGGATCGCCGCCGACTCCGGCGACATCCGCTGGGGATCCGAGGTCCTGCTGCTGGAGAACGCGGGCGAGCATCGGATCACGGTGAGCCCTCGCGAGGCGTCGATAGCGCCGGGGCGTTACGCGCTTCAGGTAGAAACGGCGCCGGCGTCCGCGGACGAGCTCCGCGCCTGGTCGCTGATGAGCCGCGCCGGCCAGGAGGCGTTCGAACGGACTCCCGAAGCGTACAGCCGGGCGCTGGCGTCCTGCCGCGAGGCCCTGGAGGCGTGGCGCTCGCTGGGAGAGCGCCGCTGGGAGGCGGAGGCCCTGTCGACGATCGCCGCGTTGGAATGGGAGCGGGGCGATCTCCGGCAGGTGGTCGAAAGTTATCAACCGGCGTTGGTGATCTGGCGGGATCTTGGCGAGCGGCATCGCGAGGCCGCCACCCTGACCTGGCTCGGCGCCACCCGCCAGCAGAGCGGAGAGATCGACACCGCCCGCGAGGCCATGCTCGGCGGGCTCGATCTGTGGCGGAGCCTCGGAGAGCGCTGGGACGAAACCATCGCCCGCAGCAATCTCTGCGGTCTCGAGCACGTCAGCGGCTCCCTGCCGGCGGCGCTCGCCTGCTATGAGGAAACCCTCCTCCTGTTCCAGGAAGCCGGCGAGCGCGGCGAGGAGGCTCGCATCCTCAACGGCATCGGCGGTGTCTACGACCTCCTCGGAGAGCCCGACGCCGCGCTGGATTTCTACGCCAGGGCCCTCGCCCTGCAGCGGGAGCTCGGAGACCGCCGCGAAGAAGCCCGGGTCCTCAACAACATCGCCGTGGTGCTGCGCCCGCTGGGGGAGTGGCAGGAGGCGCTGCGTCTCTATGGCCAGGCGCGGGAGATCGTGGCGTCGCTGGGCGACCGCGCCCAGGAGGCCGTGCAGCTCAACAACATCGGCTTCGCCTACAGCAACCTGGGGGAGCCGCAGCGCGCCCTTCCTTTTCTGGAGGACTCCCTGAAGCTGCGCCGCGAGGTCGGCGACCGCCGGGGCGAGGTCATCACCCTGAATACTTTCGGCGGCGTCTGGCGCAATCTCGGAGATCTGGACAAGGCGCTCGACCATCATCGCCGGGCCCTGGAGCTGGCCGTGACCCTTACCGACCGCCGCCGGCAGGAGGCGATCACCCGCGTCCGCCTCGCCGAGGTCCATCTCGACCGGAGAGATGCCGCCGCGGCTCTGCGCGAGCTCGATCCGGCCATCGCCGCTCTGCGGGAAGCCGGCAACCGCCGTGGGGAGGCGCAGGCCCTCCAGGCGCGGGGACGCGCGCTCGCCCTGGCCGGCCGGACCGCCGAGGCCAGGCCCGTTCTGGAGGACGTCCTGGCGCGGTGCCGGGCGTTGCGCGACCCTGCCGGCGAGGCCGAGGCGCTCCAGGCGCTGGCCGCGGCGGAGCGGACCCTCGGCTTCGCCGAAGCGGCGCGCGCCCATGCCGGGGAAGCGGTGGCGCGGGTGGAGGAGCTGCGGCGGACCGGCTTTGTCAGCCCGGCCCTGCGAGCCGCCTTCCTGGCGACGCAGCGCCGCTCCTACGCGCTGCAGATCGATCTCCTGATGGACAGCGGGAACCAACGGGAGGCCCTCGAAGCCAGCGAGCGGGCGCGGGCGCGCAGCCTGCTCGACGCGCTGCATTCCGGGAGCCCCGGCCGGGCTGGCGCCGTCCCCGCCGAGCTGCTCGAACAGCGGCGGTCCCTGCGCCGCCGTCTGACCTCCAAGGCCTCTCAGGAGCTGGAGCAGAGCGGCACGCGGGCCGAAGCCCTGGGAGGGGAGATCGGAACGCTCCTGGCCAGGCTCGACAACGTCGACGCCGAGATCCGCCGGCTCGACCCGCGCTACGCCGCCGTCTCCGAGCCGCCCACCCTCCGCGTGGAGGAGATCGCCAAACTGCTCGATCCCGGCACGCTCCTCCTGGAGTACTCGCTCGGAGAGGACCGCAGCTATCTCTGGGCGGTCACGGACGGCTCCTTCCACGGCTTCGCCCTCCCGCCACAACGGGAGATCGAGTCGCTGGTCCGCCAGCTCCACGAGGAGCTGAGCACGCTCGAAGCCGGAGCCGCCCGCCGCAAGGACGCGGAGGAAGCCCTGAGCCGCATCCTGCTGGGTCCGGTGAAGTCCGACCTGGCGCGCAGCCGCCGTCTGGTGGTGGTGCCCGACGGGGCGCTCCACATCTTTCCCTTCGCCGTGCTGCCCTCGCCGGACTCCGGCCGGCTTCTCCTCGAGCAGCTCGAGATCTCCTACGTTCCCTCGGCGACGACGCTGGCCGTCCAGCGCCGGCGGCTGGAGCGGCGCGCCCCGGCCGCGAAATGGGCGGCGGTCCTCGCCGATCCGGTGTTCGCTCCGGACGACCCGCGCCTGGCCGATCCGTCCGTCACCCGGCTGGCGGACGCGGGGAAGCCCACCGAGCGGGTCGCGCCGAAGGAGGCGCCGCTCGCGAACCTCGAACGTCTGCCCGCGACCCGGAGCGAGGCGCAAGACATGGCGGCTCTGGCCCCCGCCGGCCAGAAGGTGTGGACCGCGCTCGGTCTGGATGCCAATCGCGACGCGGTGCTCGCCGGAGAGCTCCGCGACTACCGCGTCGTCCACTTCGCCACTCACGGGCTGGCGAACACCCTCAATCCCGAGCTTTCCGGTCTGGTGCTCTCCATGGTCGACGCTTCCCGTCAGCCGCGGGAGGGGTTCTTGAGCCTCGCGGACATCTACGATCTCGACCTCGCCGCCGACCTCGTGGTCCTTTCCGGCTGCCGCACCGCCCTCGGCAAGGAAGTCCGCGGCGAGGGCGTCATGGGGCTCACCCGCGGCTTCCAGTACGCCGGCGTGCCGCGGGTGGTGGCGAGCCTCTGGCGCGTGCAGGACCGCACCACCGCGGAATTGATGACCCGCTTCTATCGCGCGCTCTGGCAGGACCGCCTGCCCCCGGCGGCCGCCCTGCGGCAGGCCCAACTGTCGATGCGCCGCGACCCCCGCTACCGCGATCCCTACTCCTGGGCCGGCTTCGTCCTCCAGGGCGACTGGCGCTGAGGCGTCTTCACCTCCGAGTGAGATAGTCGCCGGCCTGGCGGCAGTCTCAGAGTGGAGAGCATCGGATCGGGAACGATCCTGAAAAGAAAAAGGAGGCTGAAATGTCTTGGGACGTCGATACGGCGGATGCTTGGAGTGATCTCAACCCCGCGACTGATTATCTCGATTTCGGCACAACAGGTATCCAGTGGACGAGAAACGGGACTCTCATGGGATCCTGGGGCACGGGCTACACCGGCGGCGGTTTCCCGTGCACGGTGAGATACAAAAGCGCAGATCTCACGATCAGCAGTCCCAGCCCGGGCCAACTGAAATGCGAGCGAGGGCAGACCCCGGCGGTGGTCTGGACGGCCCATGACAGCAACGGGTTTACAGGGCCAGGAGGGGATACGCCGGAGAAAGAAAAGGATAAAAGGAAGCCGGCGCGGGCCTGAGGGCCACGGCATCAGATGGAAGCTATCCTGAAAGGGGGACTGACATGAGAAGTAATTGGTTAGTTAGGAAAGACTCGGAAATGCTCAGCGAGAAACAGCTGGTGGTCGATTCCAGGGGAGTCCATATCGTGAATGATTCCGTTTGGGCTACGGGTCCAGTCGATATGGATAAAAACGAGGCCACAGTATATAGGCCGGCCTCCCCCCCCAACGTGACGTACAAGATCACAGATAATAATGCTAAGGGCACGCTGACCTGCGAAGAAATAAGTTCACCCGGCGGAGTAGCAGGTGGATTCGGAGAGTCTACTGCGAAAGTGGTCTGGACGGCCCAGGAAAACGGCGGGTCTACAGCTACAGGAAACGGGCATGAAGGACAGGGCAAAGGGTAACGGGAGAATCGCGGAATTGAGCTCCATGGGCTTGCGGCGGAGATGATAGGCGTTGCTGTCATCGACGCCGCGATCTCAGGATATGATAGGGATCTTCCTCGGGAGATCTCTGGCGCGGCCGGCGCTGCCGGCCGGCCCGATCCGAGGCTCACTGGATGCCATGAGCTTGGATACGGGAGGGCTACCGGACGAGGCCGGCATCGCCGCCGACCTCGTCCGACGGATCGCGGCGGGCGATGCCGCCGCCGAGGGGGAGCTTGTCCAGCGCTACAGCCGCGGCCTCCTCTATCTGCTGCGGCGCCAGGGAGTGCCCCCGGATCTCGCCGACGATCTCCACCAGGAGACCTTCCGCATCGTGCTGGAACGGCTGCGGCGGAGAGAGCTCGACGAGCCGGCGGGACTGGCGGGCTTCCTCCGCGGCACGGCGCGCAATCTGGTCGTCGCCGAGCGGCGCAAGACGGCCCGCCGGCGGACCGATCTGGACGACGGGGAGCTGGAGCGGACCGTCCATCCCGCGCCGGGCCAGCTCTCCGCCGTTCTCCTCGACGAAGAGGCCGCGATCGTGCAGCGGCTGATCGGCGAGCTGCCGACCGACCGCGACCGCCAGCTTCTATTGCGTTTCTATGTTGGTGAGGAGGAGAAGGAGAGCATCTGCGCTGACCTCGGGCTGGACAGCCTGCATTTCAACCGGGTCCTGTTCCGGGCCCGTCAGCGCTTCAAAGACCTCCTGGAGCGGTTTCAGGCGAGCCAGGGACTGACGTCCCGGGGGTCGTGAAAGAGCAGGCAGCCCATGGACCACACCTATATCGAAGACCGGCAGATCGTCGACCGCTACGTCCTGGGGAATCTCCCTCCCGAGGAGGCGGCGCGCTTCGAGGAGCATTACCTTTCCTGTCCGGAGTGCCTCGACCGGCTCGACGTCGCGGAGTCCATGCAGCGCGGCTTCCAGCGCGCCGCCGGGCGGGACATGGCGCGGGTCGCGGCGGCGCGGCAGCTCGCGCTCGTGGCCTGGCTCTCCCGCCTCGGGCGCTCGCGCCAGATGGCGGCGCTGCTGATGGCCGTGCTGGTCGTCGCCGTCCTGCCGGCGGGGCTGGCGTGGCGGAAGATCGGCGAGCGGGACCGCGAGCTGGAGCAGACCCGCTCGGCCCTGGAACAGGAACGGGAGAGGTCGGAGGCGGGCTCCCGGCGAGGCGCCGAGGTGGAGAAGCTGCGCGTCGAGGTGGAGGCCGGCCGGCGCGATCTCGCCCGCGAGCGGGAGGCCCGCGAGAGCGCGGTCGAGCAGCTCGCGCAATCCCGTCAGCCGCAGGGCAACGTTCCGATCCTGTTTCTCGACGCGGAACGCGGCGGAGCCGGCGAGTCTTCGGTGCGGCTGCGCCTGCCCGCCAAACCGGGTTGGGTCGTGCTCGCCCTGACGATCGATCCGCCGCATCAACCGACGTATCGGGTCATCCTGCGCGACGCCAACGGGCGGGAGATCTGGCGCGGCGGCGATCTCCGGATCGACGATCGCGACTCGCTGAGCCTGAGCCTTCCCTCCAGCCTGCTCGCGCCGGGCGACTACACCCTCGCCGTGGAAGGCCTCTCGCCCGGCCGCAAGCCGGCGGCGGCGGGACGGTTCATTTTTCGCGTGCTGCCCCCCGCCCCTGGATGACAGGGGCGGGGGCAAGGAAGGTGATGGAAGGGGATTGGATCGAGCTGAGCGGCACGCGCTCAGTTTCCCTAGCCCCTGGTCGAGGCCGAACACCTGTAGGTGGTGGTCGTGGACCTCGTCGCCAGGATCACAGGGTCGGGTGGCGGCCCTCAGTCGACTTCTTCTCCCTTTTCGTTGTACGTGGGCACGCCCTCCGGATCCGGATCGGTCTGCAGAGACCCGGCGATCCGGCGGAGCTGATCATCGCTGATCTCTTCCGCCATGCACCGTCTCAGAGTGCGCTTCTTCATTCCGGTATCACCTCCTTTCTCTTTCAGAATGGGTCGTCAAGGTTTCATCGCTGTGCGGGCTGGCCGTGGCGGTGTGAGCCTTGGTGGCGGCCCGCATCCGTTCCTCGGCGGCCTGCCGGACTTCTTCGAGGCGGACGGTCCGCGTCCCCGCCGCCGGCGCGAGGCCGGCGCGGTCAAGGAGAAAACGGCAGAAGCGGTCGAGGATGGGGATCTCGGGGCACCGATGCTCGATGAACAGGAACTGCCCCATCGGATTGACTTCGAGGAACACATGGCGCCCGTCGGGGGTCACGATCAGGTCGAAGGCGGCGAAGCAGATCCCCAGGCGCTCCATCAAGGTCCGGCACTTGCGCGCCACGTCGGGCGGCAGCTCGGCGGGCTCGACGGCCAGGCCGGAAGAGGCCCGCCGCCAGTCCACGGCGGCGCGCGGCTCCTCTGGGGAGCGAATTCGCGCGGCGACCGGAACGTCGCCGAGGAAGGTCACGCGGAGCTCGTGATCCTTGGGAATGCGCGCCTGAAAGATCCCGGGGGAGACTTGGATCATGTCGTCCTCGGGAAGGTCCGGCTCCTCGATCAGCCGGGTGAACACCGCGGCCATCCCTTCCTCGGTCTTCCACGAACCTTGATAAAAGCTTTTGTAGATCGTTTCACCGCGATGGGCGCGGAGGAATTCGCGGATGCGCTGCGGATCGTTGCTGCACAACGACGGCGGGATCTCCAGGCCGATCTCGCCGGCCCAGCGCAATTGCAAGGGTTTCAGGATCGCCGTGTGGATGGGCGCCAGCGGATTCACCCAGACCGCCGAGGGAGCCACCAGGTGCCAGAGGGACCAGACGAAGTGCTGGCAGTCGCGGACCGCGGGCTCCCGGTCCGCCGGATGGAGGTCGTCCGGGAGCGCCGGAGCGGCGGGCCGGCGGTTCCAGACGGCGTGGAACCGGCGGTCACGGAGGTCGAGCTCCGGACCTCGGATCTCCAGATGGAAGTCCGGCCCTTGCGTCCAGACCGAGGCGGATTGTCGGACGGGAAAGTCGGCGCCGAACCAGAGGACGGGCTCGACGCCCCAGCGCTCCAGGACCTCGGCGACGGCGAAGGCGTGAAAGTCGCGCGGTTCCGTGAGGATGAGGACCGCGCTCATCCGGCGGCCCTCGATTCAGCCTTTCCACCGCAACCTGCGGCGGAGGCGTGGGGTCATCAGCGGAGACGGGGCAGGGCGGGCATCGCTTTTCCGTTCTTGAGGACCCGGTAAGGATACCACGCCCCGCTCCGCGCGACGGCTATTTCCGCGGCAACTCGACGGCGTCCGCGGCGGCGTCCGCGGCGTCCGCGTCGACAGTCACGCTGACCGGGCCGCTGGCGGCGGAGTTCCCGAACTGGTCCACGGCGCTCGCGACCAGGGTCAACGTTTCCTGACCGCAAGAGCGTAGGGTCGTCTCGAACTGCGCGTGCGTAGCGCCGATCTCCGATTGCGGATCTTGCTGCAGGACCCTGGTGAAGGGGACGACGAGGATTTCCCGGCTCCTGCCGGAGGGGCCGTTCCTCGTCACCTGCAGTTGGGCGTTGTGATGGATGCCGCCGGGATCGCTCACGTCGATTCTCACGAAAGTCCCGTCCGGCCTGGGTTCAGTCCACAGTGAGACCGCGGGCGGCGTGTTGTCCTTCATTACCAGGTTCCGGATGGTGGTCTCATAATCGATGATCTCTCCGTCCTGGTCTTCCACTCCCCAGGTCACGTTGACGACGGCCTGTCCTCCCTCCGGCAGGGGGTCGATCATCCTGACCACGTGCACGCCCGAGAACTCACGTTGCGTGGACTGCAGCGTGAACCTCTCCCCGAGAGCCGGCGTCAGGTAGGTGGTCTGCCAGCCGGCCGGCACGGAGACGCTCTTGACGAAGAAGTTGAGCGGCGCGCCGTTGGTGGCGTTCGCCAGATCGGTCGCGTAGGGGATGCGTACCGGAATCGTCAGATATTCGGAGACCGGGTCGGTGTTGGGGACATGGAAGGCCAGGAGGTGCACGTTGTGAGCGACGATCGGCTCCTGCTGTTTCCATGAGCCGTCGGCCAGTTTCTTGAACACTCTCACGTAACTCGTATGCGGCTTCGTCTTTCTCGTCTCGGTCATCGACACAGTGCCGCCGTTGCCCGGTATTTCCACGCCCGGATTGGTCGTCCCCTGGCTCTTTTTCGGAACCTTGTGGTTTGGATCGGTGGGGGTGGGGCTCTCGGGAACCGTACCGGCGGGATGCCATTTCAAGTCGCCGATCTTGGCGCCGCCTTGAGCGGCCGGCCAACTCCAGAAGACGATGGTTTCTTTGTTGGGAGTATTGTTTTTTACTTCCGTCGTAACCTCCCATTCACCCTTGTTCGCACCCTCCTTGGCGGTTTCCTTGACAGTAAAAGGATGAACCGGCGCCGTTTGCGCCAGGACCTCCCCGCCAGCCAGCCAGAGGCAGAAGCCCAGTACCGCTGATACGAGAATTCCCTTCTTGCTCACGCGAAGCCTCCTTTTTCTCATGATGGCAATGAACAGCCCATCAGAGAGAAAGGGTGCCGGCGCGGAGAATAACGTGTCAGAAGTAGATAATACGATTCATGGGGCAATAAAGACTCAATATTGTTGAGCCCAAGAGGGCGCCCGCGCCCGCCGCGCTATTCGCCGCCGCGGGCGTGCCCTTCCTCGTTGCCGTCCGGATAGAGGCCGACGAGGCGCGCGACGCTGCCGCCGGCGTCGCGCTCGAAGCGGATCCGGAAGTTGTCGAGATCGCCCACTAGGAAGCGGTCCTGGCCCACGGGCTGGAGCCGCAGCTTGCGCCCGTTCCCCCGCCGGTACCAGAGCGCGCCGTCCTCCACGCTGATGGTGCGCGGACCGTAGGTGCCGGCGAAGGCCTGCATCTCGGCGGCGGAGAGGGTGACGGGCTTGCGGCGGTCCTCCAGCAGGCCGCGCGTGAATTCGAGCTCCGACTTGTGCTCGGGATCGGTGGCCTTCTCCGCCACGGCGGTCAGGGCGCGGGCGTGCGCCGCTTCGAGGGCTTCCGGCGCCGGCACCTTGACGTCCGGCTCGATGCCGGTCCCCTCCCAGTTGGTGCCGGTGATCGGGTTGACGGCGCGCCCGAACGGCAGGCTCATGACCACGGGATAGCCTTTGACGCGATGGCCGTCCACCGGATGGGCGCCGCCGCCGGTGGTCTCGCCGACGATGGTGGCGCGCTTCATGTTCTTCAGGTTGTAGGTGAACTCCTCGGCGGCGGAGAAGGTGCGGCCGCTGGTGAGGACGAAGACCGGCACGTCGGGCATGCGTGTGCCCGGCACCCAGGGGCTCGTCCAGAACTGCTCCGTCCGGTCCCCCTTGCGGACGTAGAAGCTGTTGAGATGGGTCGGCTCGCCGGACACCAGATAGCTGGTGAGGAGCTGGATCATGCTCGGGGCGCCGCCGCCGTTGTCGCGCAGGTCGAAGATCAGAGCGTCGCTGCCGGACAGGAAGCCCATCGCCGCCACCGCGGCGCCGCCGGCGAGATCGGCCTGCGCGAAGCAGTCGAGCTTGAGGTAGCCGACGTTGCCGGGCAGCCGCTCGACCTTGCGGAAGCAGTAGTTGTCGCGGCGCAACTGGGCCGCGAAGCGCGCCTGCCGCTCCTCGGGGGTCGGTCCGCCCGCTTCGGAAGGCGGCGGCTCGGGGTTCCACGACACGCGCAGGTGCAGGTCGTGGCTGACCGACTGCAGGTCCTCGGTGAGCTTCTGCGTGAAGGCCTCGAGCGAATCGAGGCGGTCGTAGGCGCCGCTCTTGAGCTGCCGCCGCACGTGCTCTTCCATCTTCTTGGCGGTCTCGGGGAAGACGTAGATCTCGTTCAACGCGGCCGTGAGGTCGTCGATGATGGCGGCGCGGTCCTGCGCGTTGACCGCCGGCGGCGCGGGCGGCGCCGGTTGGGCGATCAGGGCCGGGACGGCGGCGACGAGGGCGAACAGGAAGAGGCGGAGCGCTTTTTTCACGACGGATCTCCTCTGCGATGGGTCTCGAGAGGATGGTACGCCGCGAGGGGGAAGAGGTTTCAGGGCCGCGCAAGCCCTCACGCCCCCACCCGGCCCTCACTCCCCCTACCCCCTCTCTCCCGACCCCTCCCTCCCTCCCTCACCGGGAGAGAGGGGGACTTGAAGAAGCTGTTTTGCTTTTCTCCCTCCTCTCCCGGTGAGGGAGGGAGGGGTCGGGAGAGGAGGGCCGGGGTGGTGAGGGCTCAGGCGGCCGGCGCCAGGCTGAAGGCCGCCGCCAGCAGCTCGTAGGAGCGCAGCCTCGCCTCATGGCTGTGGATCGTCGAGGTCACCATGACTTCGTCCACGCCGGTCTCCTCCGCGAGGGCTTCGATCCGGGCGCGGACGGTGGCCGGGCCGCCGATGACGTGGAGCGCGCGGTAGCTGTGCAGGCCCGCGCGCTCCTGCGGCGTGTAGGGATAGGCCCTGGCTTCCTCGGGCGTCGGCAGCGGACCGGGCGAGCCCTGCCGCAGCCGCAGCCAGGTGAGGTCGAGCGTCCAGGCGAGGTGCTCCGCCTGTTCGTCCGTCTCGGCGCAGATCACGGAGGTCCCGAGGATCACGTGCGGCTCGGGGAACTGCGCGGACGGCTGGAAGCTCTCCCGGTAGGCCCGGATCGCCGGCTCGGGCGGCGTCGGGCTGAAATGCCGGGCGAAGCTGTAGCCCATTCCCAGCGAGCCGGCGAGCCGGGCGGTGGCGCCGCTGGAGCCCAGCAGCCAGATCGGCGGCAGCTCCACGTCGTCCGGGATGACCCGCACGGAGCGGAACGGATGGTCTGCCGGAAAGCCGTTCCGGGAGAGCGCCAGCATCTCGGCCAGTTGGGCGGGGAACTGCTCGGCGTCGAACGGGCGCAGCGCCTGCGAAGCGACCGGGTCGCTGCCCGGCGCGCGGCCGATCCCCAGATTGATGCGGCCGGGATGCAGGGCCTCCAGGGTGTGGAACGCCTCGGCGATGCGGAGCGGCGCGTGGTTGGGCAGCATGATCCCGCCGGAGCCCACCTGGATGCGCTCCGTGGCCGACGCCACGTGTTCGATCAGCACCTCGGGCGACGAGCTGGCGACGCTGGGGATGTTGTGGTGCTCGGCGAACCAGTAGCGCGTGTAGCCCAGCCGTTCCGCCAGGCGCGCCAGCTCCACCGTCCGGCGGAGCGCCTCGGAGGGCCGGGTGCCCGAGCCCACGGGGGCGAGGTCGAGAACGGAGAGCGGGGGTGTCATGGGGGGAGTGTGTCGCAAAAGCGGTGCCCGTGAAAGGACGGAAGGACCTAACCCGGAAAATTCACGAGGGGGGCTGACAAAGGGGTCGTCCATCGGATAAGTGTAGTTCTGCCAAGAAGCTACACGGCCCGAGGAAAGGACGACCCCGATGACAGAGTGTATCCGACAACTGACCCTTTCG
>DASVAS010000008.1:0-171159 GCA_036376245.1 Thermoanaerobaculia bacterium
GCCCCCGCCCGGGCATAAATGCCCGGGCTAGTCGAAAGAGCCCCCTGAAGGGGACTCAAAAAACCGAACCAGTCGGGTTTACCCGGCTGTTTTTGCCTAGCCCGGGCATTTATGCCCGGGCGGGGGCGCGGTAATGTCAACGCTGGCGGACAACGTAATCCATTTCACCCGCTTTCTACGCGGCGCCGGTCTCCGTCTCGGACCGGCGAGCGCTCTGGACGCCCTCGCCGCCGCTTCCGCCGTAGATATCTTTCATCGCGACGAGCTTTACTGGGCGCTGCATTCCGTCCTGGTCAAGCGTCCCGAGGATTTCGATCTTTTCGATCAGGCGTTTCATCTGTTCTGGCGCAATCCGCAAGCTGTGAATCCCGCGCTGGAAGAGATGCTGGCGCGCGTGAAGGTACCGCCCGCGTCCACGGTCTCGCGCCGCATCGCCGAAGCCTGGAACCCGCCGTCGCCCACCGGGACGGCTCCCGCCGAGCGCGTCGAATTCGACGCGGCTCTCACGTTTTCCGCCGACGAGGTCCTGCGCACGCGGGATTTCGATCAGATGAGCGCCGAGGAGTTCGCCCGCGCCCGGAAGATCGTCGCCGGCATGGCGGCGGCCCTCCGCCCGGTCCCCACGCGCCGGTTCGCCCCCGATCCCCACGGCGACCGTATCGATCTGGCGCGCACCGTGCGGGAGAGCCGCAAGACCTTCGGAGACCTGGCGCCGCTGCGGTTCCGCTCGCGCGTCCTCCAGCCGCCGCCGCTCGTCGTGCTGTGCGACATCTCGGGCTCGATGGGGCGCTATTCGGAGATCCTGCTGCATTTCCTGCACGCCCTCCTGGCCGCCCGCTCCCGTGTCCACGCCTTCCTGTTCGCCACCCGCCTGACGAACGTGACGCGGATCCTCCGCCGCCGCGACGTCGACGAAGCGCTCGCCCGCTGCGGCCGCGAGGTGCTGGACTGGTCGGGAGGGACGCGCCTGCGGGCCTGCCTGCGCGACTTCAACCGCTCCTGGTCGCGCCGTGTCCTCGGCCACGGGGCCGTGGTGCTGCTGGTCACCGACGGCCTGGATCGCGATCCCGAGCCCGGCCTGGAGGCCGAAGCCGACCGCCTGCACCGCTCCTGCCGGCGGCTGATCTGGCTCAACCCGCTCCTGCGCTGGGAGGGTTTCCAGCCGCGCGCCCTGGGGGTGAAGGCGCTGCTGCCGCACGTGGACGAGCACCGGCCGGTCCACAACCTGGACAGCCTGGAGGCGCTGGGGCGGGCGTTGCGCGACACGGCCGGCAGGCGTATCTTTGACCCTCCTGGTCCGGGAGCGTGGGCATGAACCACTGGAAGGAAACCGCCGAGGTCCTCTCGCGGCTCGCCGAGCTGACGGCGGCGGGGCGGCGGGCGGCGCTCGCCACGGTCGTTCATATCGTCGGCTCGGCCTATCGCCGGCCGGGAGCCAAATTCCTCATCGAAGAGACGGGTGACACCCTGGGCAGCGTCAGCGGCGGCTGCCTGGAGGCCGACGTGCGCGAGGTCGCCAAGGAGGTTCTCGCGACGGGCCGGCCCAGCCTGCGGCACTACAGCACCGGCGCCGACGAGGATGTCGTCTGGGGTCTCGGGCTGGGCTGCAACGGACTGGTGGACGTCTTTATCCAGAGCGCCACGGAAGGGCCGCTGGCGGATCTCGAGGACACGCTGCGCGGGCTCCTCGCGGGAGACGCCCCGTTCACCGTCGCCACGGTGGTGGAGGGCGACGGCCTGGGGCAGACCCTGATCGTGGGGCCGGATTCGGTCCACGGCTCCCTGGGCTCCGCGGACCTCGACGCGCAGGCGGTGGAGAAGGCCCGCTCTCTCGCGCTGTCCGGCCGCTCGGGCGTCCATCCGGTCGGGGACCGGCGGGTCTTCTTCGAGGCGCTGCCGCCGCCTCCCCATCTGATCGTCTGCGGCGCCGGCGACGACGCCCGGCCGCTCGTGGCCTACGCGGCGGACGCCGGGTTCCGCGTCACCCTGGTGGATCACCGCCAGGGCCTGATGAATCCGGCCTGGTTCCCGCAGGCGGCGCGGTTGATCCTGGCCCGTCCGGAAGACCAAGAGACCGATCTGCCTCCCGCCGAGCGCTCGCTGGCGGTGGTGAAGACCCATTCCCTGGGCCACGACCGCGAATGGGCGCGGCGGCTGCTCGCGGCGGGCCTGCCCTACGTGGGAATGCTGGGGCCCCGCGCGCGGACCGAGAGCATCCTGAAAGAGATCGGCATGCCGGGGGACGAGCGGGTCTACGGCCCGGTCGGCCTCGACCTCGGAGCCGACGGGCCACGGCAGGTGGCGCTTTCCATCGTCGCCGAGCTGCTCGCCTTCACCGCCGGGCGGGAGCCGAAGCATCTGTCGGAACGCAAGGAGGCCATTCATGCCGTCTGATCGCAGCGGTCCCATCGCCGGCATCCTGCTCGCCGCCGGCACCTCCAGCCGCATGGGCCGGAACAAGATGCTGTTCGAGCTGAACGGCGAGAGCGTCCTGCGCGGCGCGGTGCGGCGGGCGCTGGCCGGGGGACTGTCGCCGTTGATCGTGGTGCTCGGCCATGAGTCCGACAAGGCCTGGAAGGAAATCGAAGACCTGCCCTGCGAGTGGGCGCTTAATCCGCTTTTCCAGCAGGGGATCAACAGCTCGCTCAAGAGCGGTGTCATGGCCGTACGGAGCCAGGCGCGGGCGGCGATGGTGCTGCTGGCGGACATGCCGTTCGTGACGTCGGAGATGATCGCCGCGATGATCGACCGCTACCGGAAGACGGAGGCGCCGCTGGTCATCTCCGACTACGAAGGGGTCAACGCGCCGCCCATGCTCTACGACCGGAGCCTCTTCAACGAGCTGTTGATGATGACGGGGGAGGGCTGCGGCCGGCAGGTGGTCAAGCGCCATCGCGAGGAGGCGGAGGTGTTGTCCTGGCCCGCGTCCGCGCTGGCGGACATCGACGTGCCGGAGGACTACGAGCGGCTATCCACCAAGCTCTAGGGCAAAAACTATCGCAGCGCGGATTTTTCGGCTAGGAGTCTGCGCGGTAGAAACCCTGGTGCAAGGACCTAAAGGACCTAAACGACCCAAAGGACGTAAAGGACTTCAGAGTTGTTGTCCTTTGGGTCCCTTAGGTCCTTTATGTCTTTTAGGTCCTTCCGGCGAGCAGTGCCGCTGGCGCTTTCCGCCGCGCAGGCTCCTAGCCAGACCTCACCGGGATAAGGGTTCATCCAGGATGTCGAGGACTTCCTGCTCGACGGTGCGGGACCGCAGGAGCTCCAAGGCTCCTGTATCGGCAAGATCCATGATCTCGGTTACCAGAATTTCCACCTTGCGAGAAACTTCAGGCTCCCACTGATCTAGCTTTTCCGCGAGTTGCTGCACGATCGGAGACATGGATTCAGGTTACTCCGATTCTCTCGGGAGGTCAAGGAGCTTAACCACTCTTGCGGTCTCATGGTCCACCTTGAACCTCCCCTCTCCGGAGCGTATCGTTGACGGACCATGCGCGCCGAGCTGCTCCAGATGGCGGCCGACCTGGCTCAGCGGGAGGAGCCGTTCGTGCTCGCCGTCGTGGTGCGCCGGCAGCCGGCCAGCTCTTCGCAGGCCGGGGACATGGCCCTGATCACCGCCGCCGGCGCCTTCCACGGCTGGCTCGGCGGCAGTTGCACGCAGCCGACGGTGATCCGGGAGGCGAAACGGGCTCTCGCCGAAGGGAAGCCGCGGCTGGTCGCCCTGGCGCCCGACCCGGAGACGGTCCAGCGGCCCGGGATCACCGCCTTTCCCATGACCTGCAACAGCGGAGGGACCGTGGAGATCTACCTGGAGCCCGTCCTGCCGGCGCCGCGCCTCGTGGTGTTCGGCGTCTCTCCCACGGCCCGGGCGCTGGCGAAGCTGGCCAAGGCGATGGGCTACTCGGTGGTCGCCGTCGATCCCGACGCCGAGCCGGAGCTTTTCCCCGGCGCCGATCAGGTCGTCACCGATCTCTCCCGCTCGCCCCGCCTCTACGCGCCCGCGAAAGGCCCGCGCTTCGCCGTGGTGGCCACGCTCGGCGAGCGCGACGAGGAGGCAATCCGCGACGCGCTGGCGCTCTCGCCCGATTATCTCGGCGTGGTGGCGAGCCGGAGACGCTTCGGCCAGATGCGGGAGCTCCTGCTCGACCGGGGCGTTCCCGCCTCGGCGCTCGACGCCATCCGCAATCCGGCAGGGGTGGACATCGGCGCCAGGACGCCGGAGGAGATCGCGCTCTCGATCCTGGCGGAGATCGTCGCGGGTCAGCGCGCCGCGAAGACCGAAGGGGAAGACGAGGAAGAGCAGGCCGCCGCGGCGACCGCGATCGATCCCATCTGCGGCATGACGGTCGAGATCGCCGGCGCCCGCCACACCGCCGAGCGGGACGGGCGCACCTGGTACTTCTGCTGCGGCGGCTGCCGCGAGCGCTTCCTGGCCGGAGGCGCCGCCGCGTGAGGCCCGAGATCGCGGCGTTGCAAGAGGCCATGGAGCGGCTGGGGTACATCGCCGATCCAGCCATCGCCACCGCCGTGTTCCTGGCCCGCGAGATGCGCCGGCCGCTGCTCGTCGAGGGCGACGCCGGAGTGGGCAAGACCGAGATCGCCAAGGTGCTGGCGCGGCTGCTGGAGACCGAGCTGATCCGCCTCCAGTGCTACGAGGGGCTGGACGTCGCGACCTCCCTTTACGAGTGGAACTACCAGCGCCAGATGCTGCGCCTCCGGCTGGCCGAAGGGGAGGGGAAGAGCGCGGGCGAGATCGAAGATCTCATCTTCGGCCGCGAGTATCTGCTCGAACGGCCCTTGCTGCGCGCCATCACCCGCCGCGAGGGGCCGCCCGTGCTGCTCATCGACGAGATCGACCGCGCCGACGACGGCTTCGAGGCGTTCCTGCTGGAGGTGCTGTCGGACTTCCAGGTGACCATCCCGGAGCTCGGCACCATCCGCGCCGAGCACGTGCCCTACGTGGTGCTCACCTCCAACCGGACGCGCGAGATCGGCGACGCCCTGCGCCGGCGCTGTCTCTACCTCTACGTCGAGCACCCGTCGCTGGAGAAGGAGGTGCGCATCCTGCGCGCCCGCGTCCCCGGCGCCGGCGAGCGCCTGGCGGAGGAGATCGGCCGCTTCATGCAGGCCCTGCGGCGGCGGCGGCTCAGCAAGGCCCCGGGCGTGGCGGAGACGATCGACTGGGCGCAGGCCCTCCTGCGTCTGCACCGCGACCACCTCGATCTCGAGACGGTGGAGCAGACCCTGGGCTGCGTGCTCAAGGACCATCACGACATGCGCGAGCTGGCCGGCGGCGGGCTGGAAGCGGTCCTGTCGGAGGCGGCCGCCGGATGAGCGGGGACCTCGTCCACCACCTCGCCAGCTTCGCCGGCGCCCTGCGCGAGCGGGGCGTGGCGGTGACCCTGAGCGATCAGGCCGACGGTCTGGCGGCCCTGACCCTGGTGGACCTCGGGGACCGCGACGAGGTGCGGCTGGCCTTGCGGACGGCGCTCAAGATCCGGCCGCGGGACTCGGCGGTCTTCGAGGAGCTGTTCGCGCTGTTGTGGAAGGCGCGCGGGGCTCTACAGGCGCCGGAGCAGCGGGTCTCCCGCGGCGCGCCGGACATCCCCAGGGCCCGCCCGGGATCGCCGCGTCCCGGCGGCCGGCCCGGATTCTCGGAAACATCCTCTACGATTCCAGAAGGCGAGGAGCCCGGCTACAGCCCGGAGGCGGCGCTGCGCCGTAAATCCTTCGAGGAGTGCTCGCCGGACGATCTTCAAGCCATGGAGAAGATCCTCTCCCGTCTGGCCCTGCGGCTCGCCACCCGCCCCAGCCGGCGGCGCGTGCCCGTGCGCGGCCGCGGCGAACCGGATCTGCGGCGGAGCTTCCGGCGGGCCGTCGCCCAGGGGGGAGAATTCCTCTCGCTGGCGCGCCGGGCGCGGCCGGTGGAGAAGCCCCGCCTGGTGGTGCTCGCGGACACCAGCGGCTCCATGGATCCCCACACCCGCTTCCTGCTCACCTTCGTGCTGGCCCTGCGCCGGGTGGCGCGGTCGAGCGAGATCTTCGCCTTCAACACGGCGCTGGTGCGGCTCACCCCGTGGCTGCGCTGGGGCTGGGTGGATCTCACCCTGGAGCGCCTGGCCGCCAGCGTGCCCGACTGGTCGGGGGGCACGAAGATCGGGGAGTGCCTGGCCGAGTTTGTGGAGTACTATCTCGACGAGCTGGTCGACGGAAAGACGGTGGTGCTGATCCTGAGCGACGGTCTCGACCGTGGCGACGTGGAGCCCCTTGCGGCGGCCCTGCGCGCCATCCGGTCGCGAGCCCGCCGTGTCGTGTGGCTCAACCCCCTGGCCGGGGATTCCCGCTACGAGCCTACGGCCCGAGCCATGGCGGCGGCGCTGCCTCACATCGACGATCTCCTTCCGGCTCACAACCTGGAGTCGCTGGAACGGCTCCTTCCCCTGCTGGCGGCGTGAGGGTCTGAAATCATGGGCATGCAGATCGAAAAGAGCTTCGTCGTCAAAGCCCCTGCCGACGCGGTGTGGGACTTCCTCACCGATCCCTACCAGGTGGCCAAATGCCTGCCGGGGGCCGCCATCACGGACAAGGTGGACGAGCAGAACTACGGCGGCACCATCACCGTCAAGGTGGGGCCGGTGACCGCCAACTACCGCGGCAAGATGCGCTTCGACCGTCTGGACCGGGCGGCGGGCGAGGCCGAGATCGCCGCCTCGGGCCAGGAGACGCGCGGCAAGGGCGGCGCGGACATGAAGATGAAGAGCCGCGTCGTGGAGAAGGCGCCCGGCGAGACCGAGGTCACGGTCGTCTCGGACGTCAACGTCGTGGGTATGCTGGCCCAGTTCGGCCGCGGCATGATCCAGGACGTGAGCGATCAGCTTTTCCAGAAGTTCACCGACGCCATGCGCCGGGAGCTGGAAACGCCGGCCGCCGCGGCGCCGCCGCCGGTCTCGCCCCCTGTGGCCGCGGAGATGTCGGCGGTCGACGCGGCGCCCGCGCCCGCCGCGCCGGCTGTCGCTCCCGCGCCGGTCCCGCCCGCCGCGCCGCCGCCCGCCGGCGAGGCCGCTCTGGACATCGGCTCGATCGGAGCCGCCGCCGCCGGCCGCGCCGCCGGCCGCATGCTGCAACGTCCCGGTTTCTGGATCGCAGTGGTCGTCCTCGCGCTGCTCCTCTACTGGTTCCTGCGCTAGCGGAGGAGAGCCAGCGCGGGGAAAGGAGATACGGATGATCCCCGCACCGTTCGATTATCACGCGCCTCAAACCCTGGAGGAGGCGCTCGCCCTCCTCCAGACCCATCGCGACGACGTCAAGGTCCTCTCCGGCGGCCAGAGCCTGCTGCCGCTGCTCAAGCTGCGGCTGAGCGCCGCCGGCCACCTGGTGGACATCGGTCGCATCCCCGGGCTGGAGTACATCGAGGAACAGGACGGCTCGCTCCGGATCGGCGGCCGGACCCGCGAGTCCGCCCTGGAGAATTCCCAGTTGATCCGCACCCGCTACCCGCTGCTGGCGGACACGGCGGACGTCATCGCCGATCCCCTGGTGCGCAACCTGGCCACGGTCGGCGGCAATCTCGCGCACGGCGATCCCGCCAACGATCATCCGGCCACCATGCTGGCCTGCCGCGCCGAGGTGGTGGCGACCGGCCCCAACGGCTCGCGCACGATCCCGATCGACGATTTCTTCCTCGGCCTGTTCACCACGGCCCTGGAGCCTGACGAGATCCTCACCGAGATCCGCATCCCCTTGCCGCCCGCGAGGACCGGCGGCGCCTATGTGAAGCTCGAGCGCAAAGTGGGCGACTTCGCTACCGCGGCCGCCGCCGCGCAGGTGACCCTGTCGGCGGGTGGCGAGGTGGAGAAGGTGGGCATCGGCCTCACCAACGCCGGCCCCGTGCCCCTGCGCGCCGCCGACGCCGAGAATTATCTGACCGGCAAGCAGCCCACCGCCGAAGCGATCGCCGAGGCCGCGCGTCTGGCCGCGTCGATCGCCTTGCCCAACGCCGACCGGCGGGGCGCCGTCGAATACAAGCGGGAAATGGCGCGCGTCCTCACCGGCCGCGCCCTGACACGCGCCGTCGAGCGCGCCGGGAGGAGCTGAGCCATGGCAAGCCATCCGATCAACGTCAAGATCAACGGCGCCGAGCACAAAGCGGAGGTCGAGTCGCGTCTCCTCCTCGTCCATCTCCTGCGGGAAAAACTGAGCATGACCGGCACCCACATCGGCTGCGACACCACGCACTGCGGCGCCTGCACCGTGCTGCTCGACGGCGTGCCGGTCAAGTCGTGCACCGTGCTCGCCGTGCAGGCCGACGGCCATGAGGTGACGACGGTCGAGGGGCTGGAAAAAGACGGCCAGCTCCATCCCATCCAGGAAGGCTTCTGGCAGGAGCACGGCCTGCAATGCGGCTACTGCACGCCGGGGATGATGCTCACCGGCGCCGCCCTGCTGGCCCGCAACCCCGATCCCAGCGAAGCCGAGATCCGCCAGGCGATCTCCGGCAACCTCTGCCGGTGCACCGGCTACGTCAACATCGTCAAATCCGTTCAATACGCGGCGGCCAAGCTGCGCCCGGCGGAGTGAGGAGGAGGAACCATGGCGCCGAGGACATCCCCCGAAGTCTGTGGCATGGGCCACTCCATGAAGCGCAAGGAGGACCCGCGCTTCATCCGCGGCCAGGGCCGCTACGTCGACGACATCAAGCTGCCCGGCATGCTCCACATGGACATCGTGCGCAGCCCCTTCGCCCACGCGAAGATCACGGCCATCCGTACGGAAAAAGCGCTCGCCATCCCCGGCGTGCTGGCGGTGATCACCGGCGAGACTTTGAAAGGTTTCAATCTCCATTGGATGCCGACCCTGATGTCGGACACCCAGATGGTGCTGCCCACGGAAAAAGTGATGTATCAGGCCCAGGAGGTGGCCGCCGTGATCGCCACCGACCGCTACGCCGCCGCCGACGGCGTCGACGCGGTGGAGGTCGATTACGACCCGCTGCCCGTGGTGGTCGATCCCTTCAAGGCCCTGGAGCCGGGAGCGCCCGTGCTGCGCACCGACAAGGAAGGCAAGACAGACAACCACATCTGGCACTGGGAGACCGGCGACCGCGCGGGCACCGACAAGGCGTTCGCCGAAGCCGACGTGGTGGTGAAGCAGGACATCTACATCCCGCGCATCCACGTGGCCTCCATCGAGACCTGCGGCTGCGTGGCCGACTTCAACAAGGCGACCGGCCACCTCACCGTCTACATGACCACCCAGGCGCCGCACGCCATCCGCACCGTCTTCGCGCTGGTGGCCGGGCACGTCGGTCTCTCGGAAGAGAAGATCCGCATCGTCTCGCCCGACATCGGCGGCGGCTTCGGCGGCAAGGTGCCGGTCTATCCCGGCTACGTCATCGCCACGGCGGCCTCGGTGGTGCTGGGCAAGCCGGTCAAGTGGGTCGAGGACCGCATGGAAAACCTCCAGGCCGACTCCTTCGCCCGCGACTACCACATGACCGCCGAGCTGGCCGCCAACAAGGACGGCAAGATGACGGCCCTGCGCATCAAGACCCTCGCCGATCACGGCTACACCGACGCCGCGGCCAACCCGTCCAAGTATCCCGCGGGCCTGTTCTCGATCTGCACCGGCTCCTACGACATCCCGCACGCGTTCACGGAGATGGACGCCGCCTACACCAACAAGCCGCCGGGGGGCGTCGCCTACCGCTGCTCCTTCCGCGTCACCGAGGCCGTGCACGCCATCGAACGCGTCGCCGACGTGCTGGCGCAGGAGCTGAAGATGGATCCCGCCGAGCTGCGGCTCAAGAACTTCATCAGCCCGGACCGCTTCCCCTACAAGTCCGCGCTGGGCTGGGAGTACGACAGCGGCAACTATCCGGCGGCGCTCCAGAAGGCAATGGAGAAGATCGGCTACGACGAGCTGCGCCGCGAGCAGGCCGAAAAGCGTGCCAAAGGCGAGCTGATGGGGATCGGCATCTGCTCCTTCACGGAGATCGTGGGCGCCGGGCCGTCCAAGGATTTCGACATCCTGGGCATCAAGATGTTCGACTCGGCCGAGATCCGCGTCCATCCCACCGGCAAGGCCATCGCCCGCTTCGGCACCAAGTCGCAGGGGCAGGGGCACGAGACCACCTACGCGCAGATCGTGGCCGAAGAGCTGGGCATCCCGGCGGCCCACGTGCAGGTGGAGGAGGGCGACACCGACACCGCTCCCTACGGCCTCGGCACCTACGCCAGCCGTTCGACTCCGGTGGCCGCGGCGGCCTGCGCCGTGGCGGCGCGCAAGATCCGCGACAAGGCGAAGAAGATCGCTGCCCACCTCCTGGAAGCCAGCGAGGACGACCTCGAATGGGAGACTGGCAAGTTCTTCGTCAAGGGCGCGCCGCAGAAGGCGAAGACCATCCAGGAGATCGCCCTCGCCGCCTACACCAATCATCCGCAGGGGATGGAGGCGGGCCTGGAGGCCGTGAACTATTATGATCCGCCGAACCTGACCTTCCCCTTCGGCAGCTACATCTGCGTGGTGGACATCGACCGCGGCACCGGCGAGGTGAAGGTCCGCCGCTTCGTGGCGGTTGACGACTGCGGCAACATCATCAATCCCATGATCGTCGATGGCCAGATCCACGGCGGCCTCACGATGGGCCTGGCTCCGGCCCTCTTCGAGGAGATCACCTACGACGAGAGCGGCAACATCTCCGGCGGCAGCTTCATGGACTACCTGGTCCCCACCGCCATGGAGACGCCGAAGTGGGAGACCGACAAGACCGTGACCCCCTCGCCGCACCATCCCCTGGGCGCCAAGGGAGTGGGCGAGTCGGCCACGGTGGGCGCCCCGCCGGCCATCGTCAACGCCGTCGTGGACGCCTTGGCCCATCTGGGCGTGCGGCATATCGAAATTCCGATGACGCCGGAGAAGGTGTGGAACATCCTCCGGGAGAAGGGAGTGGCGGAGTAACGGACAGCGGCGCGCCTTGCCTTCTTGAGTCTTTGCCTGCATGATGGTCGCCGCTCATTTTTGAGCGGAGGCAATCATGAAGAAGAAGGCGCCGAAGCTCTCTCTGCACCGCGAGACCCTGGGCTTCCTTTCCGGCGACCGTCGCATCTGGTCGGCGGCTGCTAAGAGGGTGGAGTCGACCTGTCGTTGATGAGGACGGGCCGCGACTACGCCCAACTTCTCGGAGCGATGAACGAGCTCCTCGCCGTGCTGTCCAGCGACGGCGGCGAGGAGGCGGCGCTCCGGGCCTCTTTCGAGGCGGCCGCCTCGGGATTCGGAGCGCGCAAGGCGCTCCTGCTGCTGGTCGAAGAAACCGGCTCGTTCCGCCTGCGCGCCGTCCACGTCTTGGGGAATCTCACGCCGGAGCAGGTGCGGGCCTGCGAGAGGGGAGAGTCGGTCCGGGGGGTGAGCCCCTCGGTGATCCAGAAAGTCATCGAGACCGGGAAGCCGGAGCTGATCGAAGACCCCCGGCTCCAGGCCGACGCGTCGCGCACTCCCTCTCTGGAAGGCGGCCAGTACAGCGTCCTGTGCGCGCCGATCCTCGATCCCCTCCGCGACGTGGTCCTCGCCGTGGCCTACTTCCAGAACCGGGGCTTGACCGAGGCCTACGGCGAGGACGACCGCGCCTGGCTGGAAGGCTACGCAACGGCGGTGGGCCGCATCTTCGGGTTCTACTTCTGGAAGGAGCGTCAGGCGCGCGAGCTGCGCGACCTCCTCGACGCCGCGGAGGGAAGTAACAACGCGCCGGAGATCCTGGGCGACTCGGCGCACACCCAGGCGTTGCGGCGCGCCCTGCACGAGACGTACATCCCGTCGCTCGACGCGGAGAATCCGGAGCCGATCCTGATCCTGGGAGAGCGGGGGACGGGCAAAGACCTCATCGCCCGCTACCTGCACGCCTACAGCTCCCGCCGCCGCAAGCCCCTGGTGGTCGCCAACTGCGCCGAGATCACCGACGAGCTGGCGGCCTCTCGCTTCTTCGGCCACAAGAAAGGCTCGTTCACGGGAGCGATCACGGACGAGCCCGGCTTCTTCCGCGCGGCGGACGGCGGCATCCTCTTCCTCGACGAGGTGGGGGACCTGTCGCCGCGGGCGCAGGCCCACCTGCTGCGGGTCCTCGAAAATCACAAGGTCGTGCCGGTGGGGCAGACGCGCGAGATCCCGGTCGACGTGGCGGTCGTCCTGGCCACCAACCGCGACCTCGAAGAGGCCGTCCGCGAAGGGACCCTGCGAGCAGACTTCTACGACCGTTTCCGCGCCCTGGCGATCCGTCTCCAGCCACTGCGCGAGCGCCCGTGGGACATCCCGCTGCTGCTGGAGCACTTCCGTCGTCACCACGAGAGCAAGCACCGCAAGCGGACCCTCGGCTTCACGCAGGAGGCCCTGCGGGCGCTGATCTCCTACACCTGGCCGGGCAACGTCCGGGAGGTCGCGCGCGCCTGCTCGCTGTTCGTCATCCACGCTCAGCCCGGCATCTGGATCGATCGCGGCCTGATCGAGCGTTGCTATCCTGACGTCCTGAGCGGCACGCCCAACCCGAAGGCGGGACCGTTGCTCGCTGACGGCGTTTCTCTGGAAGAAGCCGTACGCGCCTTCGAACGCGAGCTGATTCTTTCGAGGCTGGAGCGGTATGGTGGAAATGTGAAGGCCGCCCGGGAAAGCCTGGGGCTCACCAAGACGACCTTCCATCGCTACATGAAGGGTTTGGGAATCGGTGCCGAAGGGGATAGGCGCGACGATTGATCGTCGTCAGATCGCCATCGGACCACCGCCTCCTCCGCTACACGAGAAGCACTCGGCTGGGCACCATGCCCCTGGGGCCCGAGTGCAGGCGCCTCCACCGCCACCCGTACCACCACCCCCGCCTCCACTGCCTCCACCGCCGGTCACGAAGCAGAATACAACCGTGAGGTTGCACTTTATGCAGCTCCAGCTCGAGCCGATGACCCACCACGAGCTTGCGGTGCAACCATACTTCTCATAACACAAGTCATGGTCGTCGCAGCACGGCCGCAATATGGAGTCGTCAAGCCAGTGCAGCCCGTCGCAGCCCGGCTCGTTTTTGAAGATGGTGAGCTCGCTATGGAATTTCCAGAAGGCATAGCTCTGGAGGTTGGACCAACCCATGTCGGGTCGGAATGAGAAACCTCCTGGAAGCCGCTCATTGTCCACAAAGCCTTGTGTCAGTCCGGGGAAGTCCCAGACGAGCACGCTCTCGCGATCGAACCACCGCAGCAGCCCGAGACGCTCACCGTTATGGCTCCTCAGCTCTGTGGAGAAGGTCGAGTAGGCTGTATCGGCGTCACGGCTGCCAGCCTTCGGCAAGGGATCCCGCTTGGCCACCGCCGTGAAAAAGTCGAATTCGGTAGTGACGGACCGCACACGTGCGAGGGTCCTGCCCCAATGCGCTTGGACGTCCTGCACACCTGCTTTGGTTGCCACCTCCATGGGCCGGAAGCCCTGACCTTGCCACACGAGCGTTTTCAACGCCGATTCCGAGGAGGCTGTCGACTGGAGGTCCAGCCAGAGGCTGTAAACCTGGAGATTGGCCCAATCCTTGGTGAGCTTCGAATGGGGAATGCCTTTTAGGTCTACGGCGCCGGCGGCCACCTTAGGGAAGTTGGCCCGCAAGGACATTTTGTTCTTCGACAGGATGACCTCACCCAGGAAATCTTCGCGATCCGAATAGAGCTGGGTATGGATCTCGTCCTCGTTGAAAACTTCCGCTACAGCATAAGCGCCGCTAAAGACCGTCTTCACCCGGATGGCTTCTGCGTCCAGGGTGGCGTAGGTTCCTCGGTTGCCGAGATCCTGGGCGCCTGCGGGAGCCGCTAGCAGGATGAGGATCACGGCGAAGTAAACGCTAAGCAGTGCATCGAGACTCGATAGCATTTCCTTGGAGAGAGACAGCTTCCGAGGGCGGTTCTTTTTCATGCTCAGTCTCCTTGTCGGTTGGTGGCCTGCTTCTATATGCATGCAGCGCCGGTGGGCCAGAGCAATCCCGAGGCCTGGTGGCGAGAAAAACGTAACTTGCTATTGAGTAGTGATTTAGGTTGATGGGGTCCCACAGGAGTTCCAAAGGTGGAACGCTTGGCGATGGCGACCGTTCCAGAATCGGAACCGCTGCGATAGCGCTTCCGGTCTGTTAAACTTCTAAGCGAGATCACCGGGACCCTGGAACAACTCGCGAGGTACCCAATGTCCTGCGAGCCTCTGACAAGAAAATATTTAGGGATATGGCGAGCCGCTCTCGTCTGTCTGCTGATCGCGACAAGGACCGGCTTCGCCAGCGAGGCAACCTCGGGTCTGGTAGTTGAGAGCGTCACTCCGAGCTGGGTCGCGGCGGCCTCCGGCTTTCAGCCCGGCGATCTTCTTCTGAGCTGGACATTTCGGCCCCGTGGCCAGAGCGGGGGTGATCCCCAAGCTGGAACGCTGGACACCCCTTTCGATCTGGAGGATGTCTTTCTCGGGAAGTTCCTTCGCGGCGAGCTTACCTTCCAAGGATTGCGCCAGGGCCAGGATTTTTCGTGGACCTTCCGTTCGATAGGGACCCTCAATCTCGGCCTCCAACTCAGGCGGGCGGTGGACCGGTCATCGCCGAGCCCGACAGATTCGCCGCGACAGTTGGCGTGGGAGCGGCTGCGCGATGCCACGGCCGCCGCCTCCGCCGGCGATGCTGAAAGCGCTGATCGGGCCTTCAGGGAGGCCGACGAGATCCTGCTTCGAGCCTCCGACATCTCTGCCCGTGCCACGGCTCTGCGGTCGTGGGCGTCTGTTGAGCGGCGGGAAACCGACCGCCCCCGGGAGCTCCTTGAAAAGGCTCTCGAGCTGGAGCGGCAGCGCGATGGCGGCGGGTTGGCCGCTGCTTACACCTGGGTGCTTCTGGCGTGGCTCTCCGACCGCGAAGGTGACCTCGCGGCAGCAGAGCGGGGATGGCTGGAGGTACTGTCCATTCTGGAGACGGTGGCGCCAGAAGGTCTCGAAGTCGCTGTCGCCCTCGACAATCTGGGCTACCTCGCGCTCTGGCGCGGAGACACCGCCACCGCCCAGGAGCGCCTGAACCGGTCGGAAGCCATTCATCGGTCGATTGCCACCGCCCCACGTTATTACGCCGGCACGCTAAACAAGCTGGCTCTCCTCGCCGAGGCCCTCGGAGAGCTCGAGCGGGCGGAAACTTTGAAGCGGCAGGTGGTCGCCCTGAACGAACAGTTGGCGCCGGGATCGCGGGATCATGGCGGAAGCCTCATGAACCTCGCGGCTACCCTTATCACGCGTGGAGAGCTGGCCACGGCTGAGGATCTCCTGCGCCAGAGCGTGAAGCTGATCGACAAGCCAGAGGAAGATCCCTGGGTTGCCGCCGGGCCTCACGCCAACCTGGGATATCTGGCGCTGTACCGGGGGGATCTCTCGGCTGCGCAGTCGTATTTCGATTTCGCCCTGAGCCGTCTGAAGAAGGGGCCCGAGAGCATCGAGCTGGCTGGAGTGTATTCCGCCCTGGCCGAGATCGCGAGAAAGCAGCGGCGCTTCGCGGAAGCGCGGGATCTGGAGAAGAGCGCGCTGGAGATCATCGAGCGTCTGGCGCCGGGCAGCTTCGATTGGGCGGCCCGATTGCAGGCTCTGGCGCGAATCGAACAGGAGAGCGGAGGAGACCTCGGGGAGGCTGAGGCGTTGCTGCGCCGGGCGGAGGCGGGCGTGCTCGCGGAAGCCGCCGACAGCCCCGTAGCTGACGACATCCGGCGCGACCTTGGCCGGCTGCTGGTGCAGACGGGAAGGCTGGCTGAAGCGGGAACCCTGTACCGGCGAATCCTTACGAATCTGGAGCGCCGGGGTCTGGCGGGCACGAGAGCCGAAGCGGAGATCCGTAACCTCTTGGGCGACCAGCAGCGGCGACAGGGGGATCTCGCGGCGGCGGCGGAGAGTTTCTGCCGGGCGACGCGGATTCTCGACCTCCAACGCTCGCGGCTCGGCGGCAGTCTGGAGTCGCGAAGCTGGTTCGAGGCGGAGACGCAGTCGTACTTCTTCGACTGCCTTTCGGCCCTCGCCGACAGGGGATTGTCCGCCGAGGCCTTTCAAGCCCTCGAGGCCGGCAAGGCCCGAGTTTTTCTTCAGCTCCTGGGCGAGCGTGATCTGCGGATCGCGGGGCTTCCGCCGGAGCTGAAAGCGGAGCGGACCCGCTTGGATGTTGAATATGACAAGGTGCTGTCCCAACTGTCTCAGCCGGGCGTGGAAGAAGGCGAGACCGCCGCGTTGCGCGCTCGCCTCGAAGACATCAAGGCCGAGAGAGAGGCGGTCCTGGCGCGTCTACGCCTCCAATCTCCCCGGCTCGCTGATCTTCAAGCGCCGGCGCCTCTGGGCGCGGCCGGGGCCCGCCGCGCCCTCGACCCGAGTACGGCGCTGCTCGCCTACGCCGTCGGTCCCGAGCAGTCGTATCTCTTCGTTGTGACACCGGGTGGCGAAGGCGACCGTGGCCTGGAGATGTACCGTCTGCCCATCGGCAGGCTCGGTCTGGAGACGGAGATCGAGGCCTACCGGCGACTGCTCACCGATCCTGGAAGCGACCTCGCGGCGCTCACCGCGCGGGCCTCGCGCCTTTACGATCTGCTTCTGAGGCCGGCCCGGAAGCGTCTCGCGCACGCGGAGCGCATCCTGATCTCGGCCGACGGCCCGCTCCACCTGTTGCCCTGGGCCGCGTTGCGGCGCCGGGGCCAGTACCTGGCGCAGTGGCGGCCGATCCATCTCATCGGCTCCATGACCGTCTATGAAGAGATCCGACGACGCAGGGGCATTGCGGAGGACCCCGCCACTTGGCGGCTCGTCGCGTTTGGGGACGCTCGATATCCAAAGACCGGCTCGGCGGACGCAACCGTCGCGGACAGCGAAGTTCGATCCGCGCTACGCCGCGGCCTCAAGCTCGAATCTCTGCCGGCCACGCGCGACGAGATCCGGGAGATCGCCAAGCTCTTTCCCGGAGCCGAGGTCTATCTCGGCGAGGAGGCGACAGAGGAGAGGGCGAAACAGGCTTCATCCCGGGCCGATCTTCTCCATTTCGCGGGCCATGGCCTGATCGATGAGCGGTTCCCTCTCGATTCGTCACTGGCGTTGACCATCCCGGCGCAGCGCCAGGAGGGTCGCGACAACGGGCTGCTCCAGGCGTGGGAGGTCTTCGAAAGCTTTCGGCTCAGCGCCCATCTGGTGACTCTCTCGGCCTGTGACACCGCCGTCGGCAGAGAGATGGGAGGGGAAGGGCTCCTGGGACTGACGCGCGCCTTCCAGTTCGCCGGCGCGCGCACCGTCCTCTCTTCGCTATGGAACGTTTCCGACGCCTCGACGGCGACCCTCATGAAACGTTTCTATTCCTATCTCCGCCAAGGCGAGACGAAAGACGCGGCGTTGCGGTCCGCTCAGCTCGATCTGCTGCGCTCCAGGAAAGAAAGCCTCTCGCATCCTTACTACTGGGCGGGATTCTCCCTGTACGGGGACTGGAGATAGGGAAGGCGCCGCTCGAGATCGGCGGAAAGGGTGACGAAATCCGCCTTTCCTTGCGCGACGGGACCTTCGCGGTCGATCGTGCGGACTGTCCAGCCGTAGCGCGTGCCTGGCCGCAGGACGCCCGCCGGAATATTCACCGAAGAGGCTGTCGTCTCGACCTCGAAGATCTTGTTCCCTTGCAGATCCTGCACCTCGACCCGGTATTTCAAACCGCCGTCGATCGGATTGAAACGGAGGATGGTCGCGCCGGCCAGGGTCGCGGCCTCGTTGTCAGGGTAGAGCCCCGTGATCTCTTCCGCGCGGATGCGCATCGCACCCGCCTTGGCACCGGGGCGGTCTACCGCCGCGATGGGAGCCAGGCGGGGGAGTGGGGGGACGCTGGGAAGGGGGCGCACGGGGCCTGTGCGGTAGGAGAGATCCCCGGTCCCCAGCGTCACCCGGGCGCCTTCGCCAAGCTCGTAGCGACGCCCGTTCACGAAGGCCAGCTCCAGGCGGGAGCCCTGGTCAAGCTTCAAGGCCGCTCCCGAGGGAAGACGATCGAAAAGGCGTACGGGATGGCGGCCCTGCGATGCCTTGCCGGTCAGCGAGTAAACCAGGGCAATCGGCTTGGAGGCCGAGGCACCCAGAGGCATGGTCAGGAGAAAGCCGAGAGCGAGGATGCGCGGGATTTTCATGATGTCGAGACCTCCGGAGGCGAAGGAAGGCGCCGGCGCAGTCCGAGCGCAGCGAGGTACCCCAGCAGGACCAGGAGCAGGGGAGCGGTGACTGGAAGCATCAGGCCGGTCCACCAGAAGACCGGGAAGGAGAGTGCCAGATAAAGGACCGATCCCAGGGCGATCCAGACCGCGCCGGCCTGGCGCGTGCAGAGGGCCCCCGCCGTGGCGAGGAAGACCCCTAGCGCCGCGACGGTCAGGACAGGAGTCCTTCCCGGCTCCCGGATAGGCAAGCCGCGGGCGATCGTATCCACCATCAGGGCCTGGAGCGTGAGAACCGAGACCGTGTTCCTCCCGAAGCGTTGCGGAATGTGATGGTAATCGTCCCCGGAGCCTTGAAAATCTCCGCCGACCAGGACGAGCCGGTCGCGGAACAGATCGGGGTTTCGATCGAGAGCGGTGGGGACCTCCCGCCAAGATACTCGTGCATAGTGGCGCCAGTCGATCCGGGTATCGATCCAGTACTCACGCGGCGTCCCACGGTCCACACCGAGCTCGCGCGCGGCCCGCGCCGCCCAGGAGGGCCTTTCCCGGCCGGCGCGGTCGAGGAACCATCGCCGGCCCCGGCGGATGACGCCGTCCCGGTCTTCGTCCAGGTTCACGAAGCCGAACATGTCTGAGACGCGCCGGGGACCCAGGGCCGCCACGGTCAGGGCGTCAAGGCACTTCGTTCCCAGGAGCTTCCCGTCAGGTTTGGAGAAGACGGCCAGGGTCAGATCTTCGGAGTGTCGCAGAAGCAGGTCCGAAAAGGCCGGCGAGGCGCTCCATTCCTCTGTCTCCGGCGGCAGGATGGCGACTGCCACACCGCGCGCTCCGGCGGCGAAGACGCGGGAGAGCGTACGGCCGATCTCGTCCGCCCGGTCCGCCAGAGAGAGCGAGCTGCTGTCGAGGCTCGCCTCATCGAACGTGACCAGCAGGATGCGCGGATCGGGAGCCTGCCCGGGAGAGGTCCGCACCCGCAGGTCGTGGATCCCGCGCTCGGCCGCGGGGACGGGAGGCCAGGGCAGCAGGAGGCCCACGGCCAGCAGGGCCGCTGTCAGGAGGGCAGCCATCCGCAACCGGCGCGGGAACTCGACGGCCTTCCAATGTGTCCGCTCGGCCTGCGCGACGCTCTCCCGGAGGTTGCGCACGACTTCGCCGGCGGTGCGGGGGCGTAGGGCAGGATCTTTCCGTAACACCTTCCGCAGGGCCTGCCAGACCTCCGGAGGAAGAGGTAGAGGGGGCGGCTCGGCTTCCAGATGGCTCGCCAGGACCTCCGCCACCGTGCCCTGGAAGGGCGGACCGCCGCCGAGGAGCTCGTAGGCGATCACGGCGAACGAGTAGACATCCGAAGCCGGGCTGGCCTCGCCGTGCCGGATCAGCTCCGGAGCCACGTACAGCGGCGTCCCCGGCAGCGCGCCCGTCGCGGTCAGAGACGGGGAGCCCGCCGGGGCTCCGGGCGAGGAGGGCTCATGTCCGCCCAACTCCGCCAGGCCGAAGTCCAGGACCTTGACGCCGCCCGCGCAGACGAGGACGTTGCCCGGCTTGAGATCGCGGTGGAGGATGCCCGCGCGGTGAGCGGCGTCGACCGCGCCGGCGATCTCTTCGAGGATCGCCAACGCCCGCGGCAACGGCAGGGGACCCCGGGCTCGGCAGAGCTCCGAGAGCGGCACGCCCTCGAGGTGCTCCATGACGAGGTAGGGAGCACCTGTCGAATCGTCGATTCCCGAATCCGTGACCTCGACGATGTGGGGATGCCGAAGGCGCCCCAGGGCCAAGGCCTCCGTCCGGAAGCGGGCGAGGGCCGCGGGAGTCGAAGCGCCGGCCGTTTTCAGAAGCTTGACGGCGAAAGCCTTCTCCAGCCCGATATGCACCGCGCGGTGGACGACCCCGAGGGCGCCTTCTCCGAGACACTCCTCCAATCGATACTTCCCGGCGACGGTCGGCGGAGTCTTCGGTAGTGTCGGCTGCGGAACGCTCACAACGGCCCCCTCGGTCAACTCCCTATATCTATGTTGGTCTGCTCACTATTATTTCAATGCCTGTACTTCATCAGACTCTCCTCTCTACGATACGGTTCCCCGGGGCGTGGCACCCTTATGGCATGAAGGGAGGTGCCACGCCCGCGGAGTCGGGCATCGCTTTGAAGGAGTAGTCCCCATGCCCGTGAAGTTCCGCGTGACCGGCTGCTGGATGAGCATCATCCTCTCGATCGTCCTCACCGTCCTGCTCAATCTGATGCTGCGCGGCTGCAACACCTGGTAGGGACGGAGTGGCGGTGGACGACGCCGAGCGGTTCCAGGCCTCGCTCCCGCGTTGACCTCTGGAGCGACGCCGTTCCGTCCTTCCATCACGAGGGATTCGTCTGTAGAATCGTCCCGATTCTTGCCAGGTCAGGAGGGCTGGGGGGGCATGAACGCCGTCACCGTGACGGTGAGCTTTCTGGATGATTTTCTTCCGGGAAGGAAAGGGACTCCGCAATGTTGGCTGAAACAGCGATTGGTAACAGGAACCGGCTTCAGGATGCCCGCACCAGGAACCGGCTGATCGCCGGTCGCATCTTCGGACTGGGCCTGGCGGTCCTCCTGATGCTGGGCTCCACCTACTGGGACCTCTCGAACGAGCTGGTCGGGACGGCGCTCTTCCTGGCCGGAACCATCCTGGCGGTGGCCGGTTTCTTCGGCCGCCTGTGGTGCTTCTCCTACATCGCGGGCCGGAAGAAGAAGGTCCTGGTCACCGGAGGCCCCTATTCGCTGTGCCGGCACCCGTTGTACTTCTTCACTCTCGTCGGCGGCCTTGGGCTGGCCCTCTGTACCGAGACCCTGGGCATCCCGCTTCTCTTCCTGCTGGCGTTTGGGATGTACTATCCGTCGATCATCCGCGCCGAGGACGAATTCCTGAGCCTCAACTTCTCCGGCTACGACGACTACAAGAAGCGGGTTCCGCTTTTCTTCCCCAGCCTGGCCCGGTTCGCCAACGAGGAGACTGTGGTGGTCAACACGCGGGCTTTCCTGCGCGAGCTTTCGGGTACGGCCGGATTCCTCTGCCTCGTCGGCGTCATCGAAATGATCGAAGGGCTCCACAGCGCCAACGTTTTGCCGACGTACTTCCTGATTCCCTGACGGCTACGGCTTCGGCTTCGCCGCCGCGCGGATCCGCGCCACGAATTCCTTGGCGAGGTCGTTCGGCATCGGGATGGTCAGGTGGTACTGCGTGATCTTCCACCCGCCGTCCAATTTCTCCAGCACGCCGGTGCCGCGGCACTCGCCGTAGCTCTCGCTGTCCAGCAACTCGTCGAACCAGGCGACCTTGCCGTCGCGCGAGAGGTCGACGTGGCGGTCGCGCGGCTTGAAGGTCCATCCCTTGCCCTGCGAGAAGTAGGGATGCGCGAAGGCCCGGAACGCCGTCTTGTCCCAGCGCTCGGTGGCGTCCGTGCCGAGGAAGACGGCGTTGGGGGCCAGCAGGTCGAAGTAGGCCGGCTCGTCCGCCTTGGAGGCGGCGGTGTGGAAGGCGTCGAGAACCGTGGCGACAGCGGCGGCCTCGCCGGGCGTCTGGGCCGAGGCGGTTCCGGCGATGAGAAGGAGCACGGCTACGAGAGCGAGATGGCGCATGGAGCCTCCTGAAAGGCCGCGGGATTTGGAGCGGCGGGGGAAGTCTAAAGGAAATAAACGGCTCCCGACTCCTGTGCCGCCGCTCTCCGCAGTAAGATCAGAAGCAGTAGCTGCAGTAGCAGGTGCCGGATCCCCACGAATAGCCGTTGGGGGCTCCGCACCCGCGCGCATAGCAGTTCGTGTCCGTGCAGTCCTCGGGATACAGAGCGAAGAAGCTGGTGCAGACGGCCGAGCAGGAAAACGCGTCGGCTTCGGGCACCGGTTGGAGAGCCGCGAAGACCAGGATCAGCAAGAGACAGAACGCAACCTTTTTCATTTCGAATCTCCTTTCCTTGTCAAAGTCACGGCGCCGTCAGCGTCAGCACCGACGGCACCCGTCCCGGTTCCAGCATCCTCAGCAATCCATACCCGATCCCCGCGAAGCCGTTCATCAGGCCGGGGGATTCGATGCTCCCCCGGGTGCCGCAGAGCCAGCCGTCGCGGTCGAGGCTGGCGAGGACCATGGCGAGGAAGCGGTCGATGTCGTCGGACAGCCCGGGGCTCGGGAACAGCTCCCGGGCCTGGAGGAGGAAGTCGAGGTTGCCCAGATCGCCGTGGCAGAGGCAGTGGTTCTGGCCCGGGCCGCGCTGGAGCGTGCGATGGAGAGCGCGGTCGATCTCCTGGCGGAAGGCGGTGCGCTCTTCGTCGTTCCTCGCGTGCGGGAAGGCGCGGAGGCGGGTGAGACCGACGCCGGGGGCGCCGTAGCACCAGGCCACGGCCACTGTGCTCTCCGGCGGCGCCTTTTCGCCCGGGGCGGTGCTGAGGAGACGGTCGAGGTCCCCCCAGAACTGGTGGCGCTCGCCCGCGAAGCCGTCGAGGCCGGCGTCGAGGAATCGGCGGTCGCCGGTGGCGGCGCCCAACTCGGTGAGCGCCAGCGCCATGCCGCCCACGCCGTGCGAGATCCCGGTTTGCGGACGCTCGCTCGCCAGCCGGCTGCGCCAGCCCAGGCCCGGTCCCCAGGGCTCCGCCAGCGCCAGCAGACGCTCGCCGCACTGGACCGCCACGTCCAGGCCGCGCGGCGATCCGCTCGCCTTGTGAAGTGCGATCAGCCCCAGGACCGCACCGGCCAAGCCGCCGATCACGTCCAGCTCCTGGTCTTCGGCGATCAGGGGAGGGAAGCGCTCCGCGATCCGCTCGCCCGCGGCGAGGATCTCCCGGTCCTGCCAGAGATGGCCGAGCTGGGCGAGGGTCCAGACGATCCCGCCCAGACCCTGGAAGGCGCCGATCGCGGGCGGCGCCGCTCCGTCCTTCTTGACGTCCAGTTGCAGCAGAAGGGTGTCCACGGCGGCGCGGGCGAGCGCCGTGGCTTCGGGATCACGGGCGATCTCGCCGAGAAAGCCCAGGAAGAGGGCGATGCCGGGCAGGCCGGCGTAGAGATCCTCCGGCGTGGGCTCCAGCGACCAGCGCTGGTTGCGGTATTCGAGGCCGATCCAGGAAGCGTAGTCCCCTTCGCGCACGGCCATCTCGGAGAACCAGCTCCCCACGGCGCGGGCGTGTGCCAGCAGGCTCTCCCGCAGCGCGTCCGGGGACAACCGGGGTGCGTCCGGATCGGGGGTGTAGCTCGTCCACTGGGTGTCGTCGCGGTTGAGGAGCAGCGTTCCCAGGGAGAGGCGGAGGAGCCAGGTCTGGCGCCGCAGGTCCTCCTCGCCGAGGAGCCCGATACGGCGCTGGACCGTCTCGAAGGAGGGCTCGTCCAGGAAGTCCGGGATGCGCTCGCCGCGGCTCGTCCACAGGTCGCGCGAGGAGGGCAGGGTGGAGAAGGACGGGATGTCGCCTTCGCTGAGGTCGCGGTGCTCGGCGGCGATCACCCGCGCCAGGTTCGGCTGGCTCTCCGCCTCCAGCCAGAGGCGGTCGAACAGCCGGTCGCGGTCGAGGGCGTCGCGCAGGTGGTCGGGATGGAAGCTCTCCATCAGCAGCAGGCCGTAGATCCGGGTCGGGCGCAGCACGACGCGCACGGGAGCGCCGGCGAAGGGGGCGAGGCGGCGCCGCAGCTCGTCCCGTCGGCCGGCCAGCACGCGGTAGACGGCGGCGAAGCCGCGGGTCATCGCGTCCCGGTATTCGCCCACCTGCACGGGCCGGCCGTCGAGGACCGGCCGGTTCCGCCCGCCTTCCATCAGGACGCGGTCACGCACCACGCGCATCTCGTCGGTGCCCGTGCCCTGCCACTGGATCACCTTCTGGGGCGTGGGCTGCCCGCCGACCTCCGAGACGCCGCTGATGTCCACGCCCTCGGAGTCGCCGTCCTGGCCGACGCGGAAGGGGAGCAGGCCGACCCGCAGCACCGAGTGGAGGGCGAAGTGCGACCGCAGCTCCTCGTTCGGCCGTTGCCGGCCGCCGCGCTGGACCTGGGGATGGAAGAGCGATTCCAGGTCGACCACCACCGGATGCTCGCCGGCCGCGATCAGGTTCTCGTAGTGGCAGTCGGTGGCGGAGAGGCTGTAGAGCACGGCCAGCAGCCCGCCCAGCCGCTCATGAAAGCGCGCGACCTCGGCTTCCGAGGAGCAGGGCTCGGCGGCGGCGAACTCCATCCAGCCATGGCCGCAATCATCGCCGCCGTCGATCACGGCCAGGGTGCGGAACCCGTGGTGGCCGCCCTGGTCGTTGATCCAGGCCAGGAGATCCTGGAAGCAGGCCTCGACGCGCAGCGAGCGGGGCTTGTAGACCAGCCGGTCGCCCGAGGCGAAGGCCAGGAGATGCACGGCCCGGCCGCGGCCGTGGCGGTCGCCGGCGCCGCCCTCCAGGATGTCGAGCGCGCCGGGATCCCGGCCGCCGAAGACGCGCTCGACGATCGCGGGCCAGTCCGCGGCGAGATGGGAAAAGAATTCCAGGTAGGCCTCGCGGAAGAGCTCGAGGTCGAGCACCACCTGGCGGGCGAGCACCGGGTATTCGCGCAGGATCGCCGCCGCGGCCTCGGGGTCGCGCAGGCGCTCCAGGAAGGCGGCGAAGCGCGCCTCCGGGGTCTCGCCGGGGAGGAGCCCCTGGAGACGGGCCACGTGCATCTCCAAGACGAGAGTGCGCGAGAGGATCGGCAGGATCCGGTAGGGCAGGGTCTCCGAGGCCAGCCGGAGCGCGCTCTCCACGGTGAACGGAAGCGGCCCCTCCGCCTCGCGGAGCAGCGACGCGAGGTCCGCCTGGAGGCGCTGGCGGGCGCGGTCGATCCAGGGACGGGCGACTTCGAGAAACCCGGCGGCGGTCGCCACCTCGGAGGGGATGGGCAGCGGCTCGACGGCATCGGGATCGGGCGCGCCGCCGTCGTCGAGCTCGGAGAGCCAGACCGGGGGCTCCGCGGCGAGCTGGTGCGGCGGCGCCGCCAGCAGGCGGGCGAACGACTCGTCGTCGAGGCCGAGGTCGGCCAGGCGGCGCTCCCACCAGGTTCCGGACTGAAACGCGGTCGCTTCGCGCCATTCCCTCAAGCGATGGCGGGTGAGCTCATCCTCGGCGCCGGAGGCCAAGGCCGAGGCGCCGCCGGCGAGGGCGGCGCGCTCGGCGAGGGTCAGGGCGCGGTACCAGTCCATGAAAAAGATTTGTGGGCAGACCTGAAGGACCTAAAGGACATAAAGGACTCAAAGGACAAAAAGGACAAGATTGATGTCCTTTAGGTCTTTAGGTCCTTTATGTCCTTCAGGTCCTTTCTCGGATCTCCTTACGGACAACAGGCCTTGTAGCTACCCCAGGTGTACTCCGTGCAGGTGATGGCCGTCGTCGCCGGCGGGCAGCAGGACCGCCAGTTGAGGAAGGTGTACTCGGTGCAGGTCGGCGCCGTGGTCGCCACCTCTCCCGCGCCGGCGATCCGGATCTGGTCGTCGCTCAGCTCCGTGACGCCGGCGGGGTGCATCGGCAGGGCCGCCCGTTGCTCCTCGGACAGGCTCGCCCGATAGACAGGGTCCTTCCAGGCGCGGATGACATCGATCTTGTTCATCGATGGATCTCCTATACCAGGGGTTGCCGGACGGGGCTCGACGAGAGAGCCCCCTGTATTTGAGGGTGTGCGGGAAGAGCTGGAGGGGGACACGCCGGGGGAGAAGATGGCGAGGTCCGTGACAAGGCTGGTCCGTTCCTCTACAATCTTGATCCAGCTCTCGAAAAATATTCAAACACCCAAAGGGAGCTGACCATGACGTTGGGCAGGACGCCTCCACCACGCCCTCCTGGAACGACCGGGCAGCCCGGCCCGCGGGAGCGGTTTCGGCAAGGCGCCGCTGTACGCCTTCCGCAAACAGTGCAAGCTCACAACCCAGGGCAACCTCCTCCCTTGTACCCTCCCCGGCCCGGAGCCGCTGCGGCGGTCCAGCCGAAGAGGGAGGTGCCAGGTTCTCGTATCATCCCCGTCCCTCAGCCCCGCCCGAGAGTCATTCAGGGCAAACTGATCGTGGAGAACAAGTCGGTCGACGCCGTCCCTGACTGGATCGTGAAGCAGTACAGCCCCAACGTCTGCGCAACCCTGACGAACTGGATCCATGGTGGATTGACTTTCACGTTCAGCACATGGGCGGACGCGATCCGGGGCGCCGAGGCGATCCACCAGGCCTTGAACCCGGTCTTGGACCAGAAGTCCCTCTTCGAGCAAATCAAACGCACTTTCTCGAATGAGATATCCCAGATTTCGGTGTTGACCATCACGGGGAGCTCCGCGAAAGAGAAAGCGATGGAGTTCGCCAGAATGCTGGCCGAAAAGCAGAAGAAACTGCAGAGGTATCTTGACCATTATGCTCCTGACTACGTGGCGCTGGTACGGTTCTATGTAAAGGATCACAATGTCGGGAAGATTCATCCAGGCATCAACTCCTGGGCCTTTCTGGAGCACCGGAAGAATCCACGGACGCCCCTGAGCTATTCGGACGTGGCTGAGCTTGCGCGGTCCCACATGCTGCACGGTCACGATGTCGATTCGGACGTCAAGGTGATCAAGGGCAGCCCTCTGGTCTCCGCGTCCGAGGATGTGGAGCGGCTACTGGAGGCCGACAGCCCTTACAATGCGCAGCGCGGAATAGCGATCAGCGAAGTCGGCGAGCGCCGGGACAACCTCTCCAGCCGTGGACGGGATTATCTTCCCATCGACAGGCGGAAGTTATTCAAAACGCCGGTCTCCGCTACGAAGCCGAAGGAGGAACGCCAGGTCGGGAAAACAGTTTCCGACCGGATCGTCAATCTGACCTATGGTCATACCAACCTGCTGGCGGCGAGAAATCTCCAAGTGCACGTAGCGACTCACGCGGCTTTTCTCGTCGTCCCTCGGGACAGAGTGTTCAGTCCGCCTCAGAACATACCCACGGACTCCTGCTGCATACTGGAAAAGGAATGCACCATCTTCGCGCCGAACACCGACGTCTCCCAGTGGGTTGTCGCGGAGGTGAGCAACCGGTTGCCGGAGCTGACCGGTAGAAGAGCTCTCTGGAGGCAGGCGAGCAATGAATGACCTGGGATCGCTCAGCCTCATGCCAGCGTGACCGCGGTTCTCCCCGCGCACGCTCGATCCGGGAGGTCGGACCGGGTGAGCGGCCAGGGGACCGCCCGCCCGGTCCTCAGGATCAGCAGAATTCCGTGCCCTGGCAGAGCTGCCAGCAGGTGTCGTTATAACACCGGCTGCCGCTGATGCCGCCGTTGACGAACGACTGCTCGTGGTCGTCCAGGCTGCGCAGGGTCTCCTTGGACAGCACGATCTTCTTGGTCTGGATCTTCTTCTTCATGATAAATGCTCCCTGAATTCGTCTTTAAAGTGTGACGACCTCCAATGGCCGTCTATGCCCTAACGACCAGGGAGCCAGGAACTCCTCACTTGCTTAGAAATCGTCCGCGACACGCCTGAAATGATGGAGAAGGGCGAGGGTGGGCGGGATGGCCAGGGCCAGGATCGCGGCCGTCAGCGGCGTGAGGCCGGCGGACGCCAGGGCCTTCCCGAAATCGGGGAAGGAATCCAGGAGAACGGCCCCGCCCTGGAAGATCGCCAGCTCGACGGCCGCCAGCGCCGCGACCGCCGCCACGTCGCGGGCCGCCGTCAGCGGCCGTATCAGCCCTTCTTTGCGCCGGATCTCGCCGGCGACCAGGTCCGCCGCCTGGGCGCGCCACCAGATCATCGACGCGGCGTTGGCCGGCTCGGTCCAGACCTCCTCCTCGCGGCTGCGCCGGAAGAGAGCGGTCAGCTCTACGTCGTCGGAGTCGAAGGGAGTGGGCTGATCGTTCATGAGAGCTCCTTCAGCACCCGCAGCATGCGGTTCTTGGCCCGGAAGAGGAGGACGCGCACGCTCTTCTCCTTCAATCCCAGGATACCGGCGATCTCGTCGTGTGAATACCCCTCGGCGTACGCCAGCCAGAGCATCTCCCGGTCCCTGCCGCCGAGCGCTCCCAGCGCCGCGTGGACGTCGATCCGCTCCTGGGGCGAGTCGTGGTGGGAGGGCCTTTCCGGAGGCTCCTCGACGGGCAGCTCCGGAGATCTCTTCAGGTCCGACCAGTGGTCCTTGAGGAGATTGGTGGCGATCCGGAAGAGGTAGCGCGCCGCGTGCTCGCGCGTCTCGCCGGAGAACCCCGAGCGCAGGAAGCGGTAGTACGCCTCCTGGACGAGGTCCTCCACGAGCCGCCGCTCGCCGCAGACGCGGTACAGGTAGGTGCGGAGCCTCTGGGAGGTGTCCCGGTACAGCTCCTCGAATTCCGGTTCGTCCATTCTCGTCGGGAGGGGACCGCCGGGGCTCTACTGCCCCTCGCCCTGAGGCGGTGCCGCCGCTTGTTGCAGCCGGGCCCGGCGGCCCCGGCGGTGGGCGATCCAGGTGGCCACCCAGAGGGCCGCCGCGCCCGCCATCACCAGGAAGCAGATGGCCGCGAGGGCATCCGTGTCCGTGACGGCCGCGCCGATCCCGAGCGCCAGGCCGATGAAGGTCAGGAGGATGGCCTGCTTGAGGGTTCCGGTCATCAGGTCCACCTCGGGACGGCCGGTGAGCACGTCCGCCATCCATGCCCGTCCTCCTTCGGACTGGAGGATGGTGACCATCTCCTCGGAGCTGAAACGCTCCAGCACCCGCAGCCGCAGCTCGTGCCGCATCTCGGCGGTCCGCCGCGCCCACTGGGCGGAGAGGTAGGAGAGCCAGACCAGGAACAGCAGGCCCGCGCCCCCCACGAACAGACTGAAAATTCTGTGGTCCATGCCCCTTACTCCATGGGCGCCGGCGAGGCGCCGAAAGACAGCCGTATCGTTATTTTTGAAAGCATAGTCCGGATCTCCTTTCGGGTTCCGCACGGTACAACCCGGCTAGATCCAAGATGGTTAACACCCGCCCGAAACTTTACGCTCCAGTCGTCGTATAGAAGAGTGAATCGGTACAACCACAGTTGTACTCCCCTCTCGGGAGCCTCTCTCGGAGGCCCCCGCTCTTTTTTTCTACAGCGTTGACGAAGCGAATAGCGGCGGACCTGCCGGGAAGGCGGTAGAGACGAGCCAGCCCGTTTCAGAACGCCGTCGGCAGGCCACCTATGTCGGCTCGTCTCCGGGACGGAGAGGCCGTTGTGGATTCACGCTGTCCTACGACGAGGAGAGATTGCAGGTGATACCCCCGTCGAGCGGGCCGGCCGAGCAGGCCGGCATTCCCGCCTCGAGACGCCCGACGTGGGTGGCCTGCGTAGGACGCTCTGAAACGGGCAGGGGCGTCTCTACCGCCTCGTATAAAGGTTTTCTTATCGGAGGCGGGGGGGAACGTATTTATGCCGCTTGGCTCGTCTAGCGGAGCCGCGCTCCATCCTCCGCCATCAGATCCGCCAACAACACGATCCGCCGCCGCAAGGACCCCAGATCCACGAACTCCTCCCGCGTGTGCATCCCTCCGCCCACCGGGCCTAATCCGTCGAGGACGGGGATGCGGTTGGGATCGGGGAGGAAATTGGGGAAGGAGATGCCGCCGCGCTCTTCTTCGACTTCCAGCTTCCAGCCCCGCTCGGCGGCCAGGGCGGCGGCGCGGTGGCAGGTGCCGCAGTGGGGTCCCTTGGGATCGACGGGCTGGATGAAGTTGTCGGTGGCGAAGGAGATCTCGGTGCCGGTGGCGACGGCGACGTCGCGGGCGAGGGTCTCCAGACGTTTCGCCAGGCCGGCGCTCTCGTCGGCGCGCAGGAAGCGGGCTTCGCCTTCGGCCACGGCGCGGTCCGGCACGACGTTGAGCTGGCGCTCGGTGCCCACCAGGGCGTGCGAATTCGCGAGGTCCTCCACGAAGGTGGTGTCCCCGGCCACGAGACGGCCGGTGTTGATGGTGGGGCCGCCGTTGCGCTGGGCCAGGCCCTCGGCTTCCGTCACCCAGCGGGCCGCGGCGGCGAGGGCGGAGCGGCCGTCCCAGTAGTGCAGGCCGGAATGGGCGGCTTGGCCGCGGACGTCCAGGCGCCACTGGAACATCCCCCGGCGGCCGGCCACGATGGTCTCGGCGTCGCCGATCGTCTCGCCCGGCTCCAGCACCCAGAGGGCGCGGGCGGTTTCGCCCCAGCGCTTGATGGCGGCCTTGGAGAGCGTGCCTCCGACTTCCTCGTCGGGGACGGCCACCAGCAGCAGGTCCGGCGGGGGAGACTGGCCGCGGTGGCGGAGGAGGTCCAGGGCTCCCAGCAGCGTGACGAGACCCCCCTTCATGTCGATGGCCCCGGTGGCGACGAGGCGGTCGCCGTCGAGACGCGGCTCCGTCGCCGGCAGGACGGTGTCGAGATGGCCGATCAGGAGGAGGTGGCCTTCGTCGGTCCGCGGACCCCGGGCGTAGAGGATCGGGAGGAGCTGCCCGCCGTCGGAGGGCTCGTCGCGGATCTCCACGGCGAGGCCGCGCTCCCGCAGGGCATGGCCGAAGCGCTGGGCCATCCGTTCCAGTCCCGGGGAATCGCCGCTGGGCGAGGAGATGGAGGTCAGCTCCGTCAGCAGAGCGAGGGCGCGCGCGAAGAGAGGCTCGGGGAGGACGTCGGACGGGATTCCCATGGGCGCGTAGAGTATCGCAGCCCTATCCGCGCCGGACCAGCGGGCCCGCCGTGATGTAGAGTTACCCCGGGGAGCGCCGCTCCCTACTTTCAATGCCCAGGAGGAGCCATCCGATGGTCAACGCCGTCGTGCTGCTGGTAGTCGAGAAGAGCAAGGTCAACGAGGTGGCGGAGAAGCTGGTGGACCTGCCGGGGATCACCGAGGTCTACTCGGTGGCCGGGCAGTACGACCTGGTGGCCATCGCCCGGGTGCGGGACCCTGAGGGGATCGCCGAGGCGGTCACCCGCCAGATGCTGAAGATCGACGGCATCACGCGGTCGGAGACCCTGATCGCCTTCCGCGCCTTCTCCCGCTACGACCTGGAGCGGATCTTCTCGATCGGGGCGGAAGAGCCGGTCCGGTAGGCCCTCACCACCCCCGGCCCCTCCTCTCCCGACCCCTCCCTCCCACCGCACACCGGGAGAGGAGGGGAGAAAACCAGACAAACCCTTCCCCTCTCCCGGTGTGCGGTGGGAGGGAGGGGTCGGGAGAGGGGCTAGGGGTGAGGGTTCGGGAGGGCCGCCAGGAGTTTTTTGTACTCCGGGTCCTCCCGCAGCGAGGCCAGCGCCGGATCGCTCTCGATCTCGGCGCGGTCCGTGCCCTTCATCTCCAGCGCCTTCTTCAGGGATTCCAACGCCTTCTTGCGGTTGCCCTTGCCGGCCCAGGCCGTGGCGAGGCGGTAGGGGATGCGCGGGCTGTCCGGCTGGATCTCGGCGGCGGCCTGGAGGAAGAGGATGGCGCGGTCCCACTGCTTCTTCTCCATCAGCGAGCGCGGCAGGTAGAGGCCGGTCTGGATGTAGACCGCGTAGAGGAGACGCTCGGCGGAGAGGCGCTCCTCGGGGTCCTGGGACTTGGCCTTGCGCCGGAGATCCGGGATCTGGAGGTCGGTGAGGAGCGTGCTCAGGGTGTCCGGCCGCAGCTCGGTGGGGACGGCGTTGAAGACGCGCGGCGCCCGCTCCAGGTACTCGCGGTCGCGGCGGTCCCGCGCCTCCCGCTCCTTGAGGTCGCGCCGCAGGGCCTCGGTCGCGGCCAGCTCGGCCGTCTTCGCGGCGGCCGCGGTGACGTCCCGCAATCCCGAGAAGGTGGACTCGGCGGCGCGATACGCCCGCCAGGCCCGCCAGAGCTTCCCCTCGTCCAGGAGCACCCGGGCGCGGACGAGATCCTCACTCCAGAGGGCGTCGATCAGCGCCGGATCTTTCGGCCGCGTCCCGGACTTCATGGCCTGGAGCTCCAGCCAGCCCAGGGCGCGGGTGACCAGCTCGTCCGGCGGCCATTGATGACTGCCGTCGTAGACCTCGATCCGGTGGGGGAGGCCCGCGGCGGCGAGGCGCGCTTCGGTGTCGAGCATCTCGTAGTAGTTGAAGTCCTTGTCGCCGACCATGCCGAAGAAGGGGAACGGGGTCGCCTTGGACGGCGGGTTGCCCAGGGGATAGCCGCCGCTGGCGCCCACGACGCCGGCCAGGGTCCCCGGGGCGCGCAGGACCGCCGTGATGACGAAGCGGCTCATGCCGGAAAAGCCGAAGCCGTAGACGCGCCGGTCGTCGATCGCGAGGCGCGCGTGGGTGTCGGCCCACATCGCGCTCAAGGACCGGAAGTTCTCGTCCATGGCGACGACGTTGGAGGACTCGTTGGCGCTGGCGACGATGACGCCGAAGCGTTCGGCCCCGGCGGTGAACAGCTCGATCATCTCGCGGCCGGTGTCGATCCCCCGGGAGTCGAAGACGTAGACCACGGGCCAGGCCCGCTCGGGCGTGTAGCTTTTGGGAAGGTAGAGCGCGTAGGAGCGGTCCGGTGCGGCGGCGGAAGTGAGCTTGGGGATGATCTGGCCGCGGGGGAGGGGGGCGGCGGAGGCGGGCTGACCCAGAAGAAAGAGCGCCGGCAGAAGGAAGAGGAGGAAGGAGCGGCATGCCCGCGAGGCCTCACCCCCTGGCCCCCTCTCCCATCGCCCTCCCCCCAACCGGGAGAGGGGGAACGATGAGTAGACGATGTTGCCAATCGTAGGGCCCTCCCTCTCCCGGTTGGGGGGAGGGGGATGGGAGAGGGATCGAGGGTGAGGTCTCGAAGGGACAGGCCCTTTCATCATCCACCCCCCCCCTGAAGCCCCTTCACCAGTTCCTTATACCCCGCCTCCTCCCGCAACCCCGCGAACGCCTCCTCCTTCTCGACCAGTTGGCCGCGGGGAAAATCGGCGGCGAGGGCCGGAACGGCGAGGAGAGCGAGAAGGACCAAAAAGGTTTGACGCGTCATCGGATCGATCCTACACCCGGATAGCAGGCAAGCAATTTGCACAGATTCTGACCCGTCGTTGCAGTTTCCCCCGACAGCAGAGAGGTTCTCCCATGGTGATGAAGATCGGCTCAGCTCTCCCTGCTTCCGTCCACCCCGCTGCGGGTCCGCGGAGGGTGGCTCCCCCTGTCGATCTGGACGAGACCCTGCCTATCGGGCAGACGACGCGGATCCGCTCCGCCCCGGAGACCCTGCCCATGCGCTGCCTGCGCTGCCAGGGCCCGGTCCAGAGGGGGACGGCGCCCGTCCGGGTGGACCGCGACGGCTACAAGCTGGCCTGGGAGCAGGTCCCGGCCTGGGTCTGCAAGCGTTGCGACATGGCGTACTTCGAGCCCCAGGAGGTGGAGACGGTCCGCAAGGCCGTGCGGGCGTTGCGGAAGATCGGGGTGGCGTAGGGGGAGCTGTTGCCGGATGGGGTCGTCTGCCCTTCGAGCCCTCACTCTCGGTCCCTCTCCCATCTCCCTGCCGCCGCCCCCGGGAGAGGGAGGGCCCTGCGATTGGGCCTTCTTGATCTCGGCAAGATCGCTGACTCATCGTTCCCCCTCTCCCGGTCGGGCGGGTGGGCGCTGGGAGAGGGGGCCAGGGGGTGAGGCTTCGAAGGGCGCCCCGCCCCAACCACCTTGATACCCTGAGCGCGGGGAAGGCCACTTATGCTATCCTCCCGCCCCCGCCCTCCTGGGCGGAGCAAGTCTTTCAATCCCAGATTTTCAATTCCACATAAGAGAGCACCGCCTTGAGTCTGACTAGAGACGATATCCGTAACCTCGCCATCATCGCCCACGTCGACCACGGCAAGACCACGCTGGTGGACGCGATGCTCTGGCAGAGTGGCATCTTCCGCGAGAACGAGCAGGTGGCCGAGCGCGTGATGGACTCCATCGACCTGGAAAGGGAGAAGGGGATCACCATCATGGCCAAGAACACGGCCATCAACTACCGGGGCACGCGCATCAACATCGTGGACACGCCCGGCCACGCCGACTTCGGCGGCGAGGTCGAGCGCACCCTGAAGATGGTGGACGGCGTGCTGCTGCTGGTCGACGCCAGCGAAGGCCCGCTGCCCCAGACCCGCTTCGTGCTGCGCAAGGCCCTGGAGGCCGGCCTGCCGCCCATCGTGGTGATCAACAAGATCGACCGCCCCGACGCCCGCGTGGGCGAGGTGCTGAACGAGGTCTTCGACCTCTTCATCGACCTCGACGCCACCGAGGAGCAGCTCGAGTTCCCGGTGCTCTACTGCAACGCCCGCGCGGGCCTGGCCCGGCGCGAGCCGGACGGCGAGGACGAGACGCTGGAGCCCCTGTTCGAGGAGATCGTGCGCTCGGTGCCGCCGCCGCGCTTCGATCCCGCCTCGCCGCTCCAGTTCCTGCTCACCACGCTCGACTACGACGACTACGTCGGCCGCCTGGCCATCGGCCGGGTCTTCAACGGCCAGATCCGCAAGGGCCAGGAGGTGGCGCTTTGCCAGCTCGACGGCACGGTGATACCGGGCAAGGTCAGCGTGCTCTACGGGTACGAAGGGCTGCGCCGGGTGGAGATCGCCGAAGCCGGTCCCGGGGACATCGTCGCCGTGGCCGGGCTCGAAGTGGTCAACATCGGCGAGACGGTCTCGGACCGCGAGGCGCCGTCGCCGCTGCCGCCGATCCAGGTGGACGAGCCGACCATCTCCATGGTCTTCTCGATCAACGACTCGCCGTTCTCCGGCCGCGAGGGCAAGCACGTCACCTCGCGCAAGCTCAAGGAGCGACTGGACAAGGAATCGCTGATCAACGTCTCGGTGCGCATCGAGCCCACGGATTCGCCCGAGGCCTTCAAGGTCTCCGGCCGCGGCGAGCTGCAACTCGCGATCCTGATCGAGCGGATGCGCCGCGAGGGCTACGAGCTGTCGGTGGGCAAGCCCGAGGTGATCACCCGGCGGATCGACGGCCAGATCCACGAGCCCATGGAGGCGCTGCTGATCGACTGCCCGGACGAGTTCATCGGCGTGGTGACCCAGAAGATGGGAGCGCGCAAGGGCCGCATGATGAAGATGATCAACCACGGCTCGGGGCGGGTGCGGATGGAGTTCCGCCTGCCCTCGCGGGGCCTGATCGGCTTCCGCTCGGAGTTCCTGACCGACACCAAGGGCACGGGCATCATGAACCACCTGTTCGACGGCTGGGAGCCGTGGCAGGGGGACATCGCCCACCGTCCCACCGGCGCGCTGGTCTCCGACCGCTCGGGCAAGACCACGGCCTACGCCATCGAGAACCTGCAGCCGCGGGGCGAGCTGTTCGTCTCGCCGGGCCAGGAGGTCTACGAAGGCATGGTGGTGGGGGAGCACGCCCGCGGCAACGACCTCGACGTCAACATCACCAAGGAGAAGAAGCTCACCAACATGCGGGCTTCGGGCTCGGACGACATGATCCGTCTGGTGCCGCCGCGGGTGATGAACCTGGAGCAGGCGCTGGAGTTCATCAAGGAAGACGAGCTGGTGGAGGTCACGCCGCTCAGCTTCCGCCTGCGCAAGCGTGTGCTGGCGGCGAACCGGCGGAAGTAGGGCCTCAACACCCCGGCCCCTCTTCGTCCGATCCTTCCCCCACCATAGAGACGCCCCGTGGGGCGTCTCCGGATCGGGGTGAAGGCGGCGAACAGCCATAGCGCCCCGCGGCAGGATGGGGTTTCCCGTTACGAAGGCACCGCCTCGGAGACGGCCCCACGAGGCGTCTCTACAGTGGAGGCTGCGGGCTTTCCTGGGTGTCCTTCTTCCCCTCCCTTCCAGGCGCAAAGCATCCCCGCTTCGCGCCACCCCGTTCTACTTCGCGCCATCCCGTCTTACTACGCGCCACCCCAGCTTGCTTTGCGACACGGCGTTCTACTACGCGTCATCCGGCCCCGCTACGCGTCACCCCAAACTACTACGCGCCATCCAGAATGACTACGCGTCACCCCGAGCTGCTATGCGCCACCCCAAATCACTACGCGTCACCCCATCTTGTTACGCGCCACCCGGCGCCACTACGCGTCATCCCAAACGACTATGCATCACCCCAAACCACTACGCGCCATCTCAAACCAGTACGCGTCACCCCGTCTTGCTACGCGCCATCCAGGACTACTACGCATCACCCCAAATGACTACGCGTCATCCAGAACCAGTACGCGCCATGGAATCCTGTGGTGACGCATACAATTTCGCTACGCGTCACCAGATTCCGCTTCGCGTCATTCCGGCGGGAGACATCCCGATCTGGGATTACTACGCGTCAGATACCCCTGGGTGAGGCTCTGTAGAACTGGGAGCGACAGCCGATCCCTGTGAGGCTCGATCGGGGCTTCTCCAGGCCGAGCCAAGATTGGGGACAGACTCGCAAGCCTGTACAAGCCAGCCAGGGAATGTGCTTGGCATGCGGGGAGGCGGCGGGCTGTTCGTCTCGCCGGGCCGGGGCTCGTCCGCCGAAGCTCGACCCGCAATCGCTGATTTACCCGTCGAATCCTCTGGAGGCGTGCCACGGCACGCCTCTTTGGCTTGGGTCTGACGACGCCAGGGACGGTCCGGACCTGTCCGCGAAGATCTACCGGAGCGTACGGCGGCTCGCCGTACGCTCCGGCGGTCCGTTGCACGCGTACGACGGCCCGTCGCACGCTTCGGCAGTCCGCCGCACGCTCAGACAACTCGCCGTACGCTCCGGCAGTCCGTTTTATGCGTACGACGCCCGTCGCAGGCTTCGTCAGCCCGTTGCAGGAGCACGGCAGATTGCCGTCCGCTCTGTCGGCTCGTCAGAGATACCAGAAGTCGGAATCTACGGAGGAGGACTGGTACGACGTCCACAACGAGGCCGGCCCAACGGGTCGGGAGAGCCTAGCCCCGGGCTGAGGCCGAAGGCCGATGCCCTGTAAAAAAGCGGCCGTACATCCTGCGGCCTGAAAGGCCGCCGAAAGAGTTGAGTCTGTCAAGTTCTGCAAAGAGGCCCAGGGCGCTTCGGTTGATGGTTTGAGGGGGGCGGGGGCGAAAAGCGGCACCCTTAGAGGGTGGGGAGGCTCATGATCGCGGAGGCGGCCTTTAGGAGTTGACGCCCGACTTGCGCCTCCTGTATGATGGGGGTCGTAGTAGATGTACCCACAAGAAGTAGTGGTGTGCTCGCCCTGCCGAGCCTTCCCTCCCTTCTGTGGCACTTCCAGGCACCACGAGCATCCGCATGGCTTCAGAAGCGATCAGGAACGGCCCCATTGATTTCGCCATCATCACCGCGCTCCGGGTGGAGCGCACAGCAGTGCTGAGTCGTATTGACCCAGGCTATGAGACGGTGAAGGAAGATAACGAGCCCCTGACGTACGTCCACGGACATATTAGTGTTCCTTCATCCGGCGAACGTTACACAGTAGTTGTCGTGATGCTCTTAGGAATGGGCAACGACGAAGCCGCTGTGGCAACGACGCGAGTTATTCAGCGCTGGAAGCCCTCTCATGTGCTAATGGTCGGCATTGCCGCCGGAGTTCACGGCAAAGTTGACTTAGGTGATGTCGTTGTAGCTGAGTCTTGCTATTACTATGAACTGGCGAAGCGTACACCGAGTGGCGAGCAGAGGCGTCCGCAACAATTTCCGACCGATCGGCTGCTATACGGTCGGGCACAGGCCTATGAAGCGAGCGAGTGGAAGGGCGAAATTGGCATTGAACGTCCAGCAGCACCAGAGTCGCGAGTGCCGGAAGCACACTTCGGTTTGATTGCTAGTGGTGAGAAAGTCATCGCCGACAAAACCACTCTATTGAACATCCGAGAGGGCAATCAAAAGATTATAGCTGTAGCGATGGAAGGAGCAGGGGTGGCGAGGGCCGCTCTCAACAACAACCCGCCAGTGGCCTTCCTCGAAATCCGCGGTGTCTGCGACTTCGCCGACGACCAGAAGAACGATGACTGGCAAGACTACGCAGCAAATGCGGCAGCCGCTTTCACTGTCGGTTTTCTCCGCTCAAGACCCATTTCGCCTTTGCAGGCCAAACCTCAAGAAGGTAAGACTGCTCCCCTTCTAGTGATGCGTATGCAGTCGCTTAGGCCAATTGCTCCCGACGAGTTGCTCAGCAGTTTTGGCGGCAGTTTGAAAGGGCGAGACGTTGAGACGGTGTCACTCGATTTCACAGACTTAGTGAGCGGCGATTCCCTTTCAGAGCCTGAAGAGGCTATTCGACGGCTGGTTGATCCTAAAGGGGTTCTCTTCGGAGTACTCGCCCGGCGCGGAGATGCGGAGTTGGTTTTTCATGGCCTAGTCCACATACCATTAGCCGTTCTTGCAGGCCACATTGTTACGGATCGTCAACGAGTGCAGATGTTTGATTTTCATCCAAACGTAGGGTCTGGCACGTGGGCTTGGCCAGAGAAAGATGAACAAGGTTTTCCGGATTTCGAGGTAAGTGGGCTTTCGAAACGGAAGGTGAAGTCCGCAGGCGAAGCGATTGTTCGAGTGTCGGTGAGCTATCAAGTAAGTTCGGAGCAGGCAGGAATGAGTGTGCACCAACCGGCTTTAGAAGTTGATATGGGAGTGCCTAGTGCTGGTCGCGGTATTGTGCGAAGCGAGGAGCAAACGCGTGCCTACGGGCGGGAGTTCAGGCGAGTGCTTGATGGCATCGCGCAGCGAGCACCCATGTGCCATCGGGTTCACCTCTTCTATGCAGGTCCGGTATCATTAGCCTTTCATCTCGGCCAACAGATCTCGGCAAATATCCATCCACCCGTAACAGTATGGAATTTCCGCCGTGGCAGCTATGAGTGGGGGATTGATCTTGCCGCCGCATCCTTGGGCGAAAGCTGTTTGGTTTATTCCAAGAGGGGATAGTGGAGCTAATATGTCTATCAAGGCCAGATTCGAGAAGTTTTCGAGAGAGATCAAACCCACGCAGGAGCACATCGATGAGGCGAACCGGCAGACTGACTACATGATTACCCAGCTAAAGAATAGAGTCGCTGCTGATGGCAGTTTTAAGCTGGAGAAAATTTTGAAAGCAGGATCCAATGCAAAGTTCACGTCATTGCGGAGAACCGAGGATAATCTCTTTGACGTCGACCTTGGTGCGTACTACTCTGGCGAGGGGGCTACTAAAGATCGTCTCAACAAACTGATTCGTTTTACTCGCGATCAACTGTGTTCAATTTATCCGCAGAAGGATGATGGAGATTTCGAGGAACTCAAGAGCGCCGCTCGCGTCAAGTTTCGTAGTGGTATCAAGCTGAATGTTGATGTGGCACCAATTATCATCGATGACTCGCTTGACATTGAAAACGGCGGTTGGATTCCACGAGCCGATGGCTGGCGCCTCACGTCAATCACGAGCCACAACCAGTTCGTCCACAGGCGCACGGGAGAGAGTAAAAAAGTAAGTGGGCCGGTTAAGTTCAACCGCCTGGTGCGCATGGTCAAATGGTGGAACAACTTACAAGGCGATATGGCACAACCATCAATCTTCTGCGAGTTGATCACTGCCAAAGCATTTGAGGAGTGCAGAGTGACTAGCGAGTGGCAGACAAGCCTAAGGCAAGTATTTAGCTGCTTATGCAAGCATCAGTTCCTTGAGCCGATAATCTTCAACGATTTCTATGACGCCAAGAAAGTTTTGCTCCCTAATGATGACGTGGTGGTGATGGACTCAGTCAACCCGGAAAATAACGTGAGTAGTTCTTGGACAGAGGAAACGCGGGTCAATTACTTAGATAGAATTTACAACACTTATGACCATTCGATGGAGGCTCGCAGCGCTGAGCTAGACGGAGACGAGGAGGCCGCAGTCGATGCTTGGTGCGGAGTTTTCGGAAAACAGTTTCGGACGCTTTCTGAGCCAGAAGAGGAGGGCAGGTGATGGCTACCAGTTTCACTGTATCTGCGACCCAGTCGCGTGCATATACGAATGTAGTACACGTTACTCGCAAGGTTCAGGCTGACATACTTGCAATCGGGGATACCTATGACTACTTTACAGAATCATATGCTCAGGACGTCATACATGACGTCAGAATTTTCATAGACGAAGAGGTTATAGATTTCGTTAAATTCATCTGGAAGAGCACAGGCACTAGCAGAGTCCTTGACGAACTACGCTACAAGGTGGTTAGCGGCGCGGTAGGTCTTGCCGACGATCGGCCCGGTGGCATCCGCTACAACCCGGTGCTGGCGCGTGCCGACTTCAGTGTCAGGATTACCTATAATAGCCGCTGGAAGAGCATGGACAAGAATGCGCAAGAGGAGATTCGATCTCGATTAGAGTTGACATGGGGTCCGGCAGGTCTATTGGATTACAGTGGCGGGCGTTGGGTTGCAGACCGTACATACTCTATGGACGGCACAGGCCTCGTTCGAGAACGATTCGTGCGGTAATAGTGGCATGGCTATACAATTAGTAGGGTCGCATAGGGAACTCATTGGTAGACTCAGGCAATCCGAGCATGAGATCATCTCTGAAGCCGAGCAGATGGCACGGGATCGTAATTTACCTAAGCGCACAGCGCTTTCTGTGGCATTGCGGGACTACTTGGAGGCGGCTGGATTCAAGATCAGCGAGCATGAATTGTCCTCGGCGACAGATCAGCTCGATGCAGTGCGACGGGGGGAGAGATCAACAGGCTTGGAGATTCAGCTCCTTCGTAAGGGTGAGGATTCAGGGCAGAGACAATATGCTGCCAAGCGGCAGCAGGTTCCTTTAGGAAAGAATCTTCCTATGGCTGTAGCCGCAAACCGTAGTCAAGTGGTTAGTTTTTTTGAAGTAGAGCGAACGTATCCCTCCAAAGAGGCGCACGAGTGGTACCAACGCCTTGTTGGACTCGATGACCACAAAAGGCGATTGCTTGTTGAGCTGGAACTTCTTCTTTACCCGGAACAACTCGATCAATGGAGCCGCAAGCATCACGGGAGGCGCATTCTTCAGCTATGTGAGCTGCAACGGAATCGCGTGCCGCTTATCATATTGGAAGGTGATGTGGGCACCGGAAAGACTGCGCTTGCAGAGACTATTGGAGACGCGCTCGCAAGGCGCGTTGGTAGCAAGAAGCATGTGCATCTATTGAAAGTCAACACGCAAATCCGTGGTACGGGTCAGGTCGGGGAAATGAGCGATTTGATTGCTCAAGCGTTTGCACAGGCAGAGGCACGTACTAGAAGCCTTGAGGGAGAACCGGTGCTTCTCTTGATAGATGAGGCCGACGCGCTTGCCACTACCCGTGACACGCATCAGATGCATCACGAAGACAAAGCAGGCCTTAATACAGTTCTCCAGCGTCTTGATAATCTTCGCTTGGTGAAACTCCCGCTTGCTGTGATTTTCATCACGAACCGGCCCGACGCTTTAGACCCAGCGATCAGGCGGCGTGCCGCGCTCCGGATCAACTTTGAGCGTCCTGGCGCGGAGGCTAGGGCAGAGTTGTTTAGGACCTCGGTGCCGGAGCTTGAATTGAAACCTAACCAAATAGAGGAACTGGTGAAGCTGACGGGCGAGGGAAGCAATGAAGGCGTGCCGTTTACTGCTTCTGACATTACCGATAGATTGCTTCCCGGCGCGTTGCGTGAAGCCTATAGTGAGGATCGAGAACTGCGCTTCGAAGAACTTCTGCATCAGGCTAAAACACTCAAGCCAACACCTCGAATGGGTACTACCTAGAACCAGGCAAAACGTTATGGTTAACGAAGAGGTCTATGTCTCGGTGGATATTGAGGCTGCTGGCCCGATTCCGGGTGAATACAGCATGCTAAGCATCGGTGCTAGCTTCATCGGTGAGCCCGGAGTTACATTCTACATTGAGTTGAAGCCTATCAACGGAAATGCAGTGGCCGAAGCTTTGACGTTAAACCGTCTTGACTTAGTGGTGCTTGCCAGGGACGGGGAGGAGCCAACGGTGGCTATGTCGCAGCTAAGGGATTGGGTGAAGGGTGCTGCGGCTGGTCGAAGGCCCGTATTTGTAGGCTTCAATACTGGGTTCGACTGGTCGTTTGTAAACTGGTATTTTCATAAGTTTCTTGGTGAGAACCCCTTTGGCTTCGCAGCGTTAGATATTAAGTCTTATTACATGGGATTCTCGGGTTGTGCATGGAAGCAGACTACATCTAGTCAGATCCCTGGGGAATTTCAGCCGGATAGGCCAAATACACATAATGCGCTGGATGACGCAATAGCCCAGGGGCAAATCTTTGCAAAGCTACTTGGCGCGAGGCAGCAGCGGCGGGGCTCGTAGAGCGCTGGAGCAGGGAATGTGCGGCCAGGGAATGTGCCTGGCACGCGGAGAGGGGTTCATCTTTAAATACTGTGCGACATGGCCTCGACCGGCCAGCGGGGGCCTACAAAATCAGTATCCCTAAGATGCACCGGACACCTGAGCTAACGCTCCGCCGCGGAAATGTGCTGGATCAGCATGGCCAACCGGCTGCAGCCCTGTGGCTCGCAACAGGAGACGACAGGCACCCTTCCTTGAGAGCGGACCTCCGTAAACTTTGAAAGGAGTCTTACCTTGAATCAGTCCAGAACCATCCTTCACCTCGCACTGGCCTCCGCCTTCGCTCTGCTTCTCCTCGCTCTCCCCTCGGCGGCCCGGGCGGGCGAGCCTGAAGTCTCGACTCCTCTGCCAGCCGCCTCCCAACCTCTCGCTGCGGAATTGCCTTTCTGCCTTGGAAATTCGCAGAGCCTCCCGGCCTTGACTCCACAGGAGCCCGCGCCTGTGCTGGCTGCGATTGTGATTCCACCCAGGCAGAAATGTGGGGGCTGCAGCTCGTTCGGCTGCGTGGGAATTACTGAAAATTCACCGTGTGCCAACGGGCAGCCGGGGAATCCTTATTATTATTGCGTCGTCTACGCGACCTGCCCGGCAGACGGCACCCCGCAGTGCAGCTGTCAACGGTATCCCGAATAGCCGATATCTCTCTCCACCGCTGCCGCGTCCTGGCTCGCTGAGCACGAGCCGCATCCGGCGTCTCGTGCTCGCCTTGACCGGCGTTTTCCCCCTCCCTCGGCCCGACCGGCAGGGAATGTGCCTGGCACGCGGACCGACCAGCGCGTCTGGGCGGTCCCTGCCTCACCAAGTGCCAGGCACTTTCCCTGTTGCCCATCCTCCGGTCATACCCAGGTCATCCTGGATGGAGCGTGACTACTCACCGGCCATCAGGCACTCTGTACCGGCGGGTGCCAGGAAAGTCGTCACTTCAAGCGAGGCTGATCTGACCCATGCGGCAGCATCGGTAACGACCACTCCGATAGTGTAGTCGTAACCGGAGTTCGGAACGTTGATCGCGCTTTCCGTGTCACCCGTGGACACGCCATTCACCTGCCACTCGTAGGTGTAGGGAGGTGTACCACCGCTGACTGCTACGTAGTACCCGCACGTTGCGTTGCTTGGAGCGTTTGTGGTGCCGTAGATTGAGAGGTTACTCCCTTCGCCTTCGGGGGGTGGGAAGACGCTCTGACCGTTATCGAACCCTGCGAAGTGGCGGAGCATCAGACCATACCCTGTTGCCAAAGTGCCAAACGGATTAAGCCAGCCTGTGAACTTTTGGGATGTGCCACCGGAGGTAAGGCTCCACCAACACTCGCGGTACGATCCTGAGTAGGCATGAGGGTTCAATTGCTGAAGCCGTCCGCTATTCCAAAAGGGCGGCACGCAATCCCTTGTAGGCGTGCCGTCAAAGCGCCATGGCAAAGGGTAGTCGGCACTCCCGATGTTCTGTTGCGTGTATACGACTGGAAAGCGATAGAAGTGCTCCACGGCGGGACAGCCGTCGGGCAATTCCTGCCAGCTGCTGCACTTACCTTGAGAATAGAAGTTCGCGTGCTTCATGACGGAAACCCAGACGATGGGAGCTCCCCAGGTGACTCCGTCAACCCATTGAAAGTAAGACCGGTCCCACCACCTGCAATCCGGATCTACCGGGAAGCCCAAGACAGTAGCGTTGCAGTGAGCGGAGAGGAATACCCGCTGCGTCTCCCAGCGCTGCGACGACGCGTTATACGCGACGTCCACGAGAATAAGCTCAGAATCACCACTATGTGGCGAGAAGTGCCCCCCCTGGTCGTAGTAGTAAGCGGGTAGATAGGCGATGCGTATGGAGTCAGTTCCTCCAGGATCCTTCTGGACGGCGAACGCGTAGTCTCCTCCGAGCCGCGCCGGATAGGGTATGCCGTTCATCACTACACCGTCGTCCCAGACGCCGTCCTGCTGAACCTGCATCCCCGGCGCGAATGCTGCCGCCAGTCCGTTCTCACAGGCGTCAAGCAATCCGTCGTGATCCAGGTCCTGCGCTGTGGAATGGCAGCTAGACCACGTGTGTCCGACCTTGAGCCCAAGTTGCGCAAATGCGGCCGAGGCTGTAAGGCTGGCAGAGGTTATGGTCGCCGCGGTGATTAGTCTCACGAGCCACTGTGTAGACCGCATAATCGGCCTCCCTGTAAAATAAGGCTTGCTTTTAGATGCCTGGCTAACGGCAGAAAATGGCAGCGATAAGGTAGCATGACAACGGCAGGATTCGACGAACTGGACGGAGGACCTCGGATCGCTCCCATCGCTCCCCGGGGCCAGGGAAAGTGCCTGGCACGTGGAGAGGGGGATTTCTTCAAATACTGTGCGACGCGACCTCGAAAGGCCTTGGTGACCTCACATCCTCCTCAATTTTGTCCCTGAGCACTGGCAAATCCCCGCGCGGCCTCATTTTTCACCCCTCTCAGTGACTCGCTCAGCCCCTGAGATCCCCTGATTTTCAGGCTCCGGACACACCTCTCCCTCGAAATCGCCCCAGATGGGTCGATCGTCCTCCGATCGTCTTCAGGCGCTCACGTATGGGAGGGCCGGTGGGAAGCTTCCGGCGGGGAAGGGCGAGGCCCGGTCACCGGCTTTGAGCTTGGCGGCGGCGGTCCGGAAGGCGGCTAAGAATCGGGAGTAGGCCTCCCAGAGCAGGAACCAGGCCTCCCTCGTTGCGGCGTGAAAGCGCGGGGCCGGCGAGCGGGCGAGCGTCTTGGGCCGGTACTGAGGATCGGTCGAGGTCACGGCCTCGGGTCCAAGGACCTCCGTACCCGAGGCCTTTCTCGCCGCCGCGGCCTCCCGCTGAACGTCCGCCGCGAGCGCGGCGACACGCCCACGGTACTGATCGGACGAGAGATGTCTCCAGCAGGGAAGCGGGGAGAGGTGAACGGTGGCTTCCGTGGCGTAGGTGTACCGCTCGAAGGTCTCTCCCCGTCGCCGGGCGGCGCGCTCCCGGGTCCGGTTGAAGAGGTGGCCTGTCATCGGCACGCCGTCCAGAAGGCAGTGGAGGGAATGCACTCCCGGCCAGTCCTGGGGCTTTTCGACGAGGCCCTCCTTGGTGCCGTTGGACAGGATGTACCGCAACCGCTTTACCTGAGCCTTCTCTTCGTTGGTGACCAGCTTCGCCGTGTAGCGCTCGGCGAAGACAGGCCCCGACCAGCCGGTCAGGCGGTTGACCTCCCTGGAGAGGCGGGAGTTGACGAAGTGCATGAACTTCGAGAGTTGCTGGGCGTCGTCGACGTCGAGCAGCATGTGGTAATGCGAGGAGAGCACCGTGACCAGGCAGATCCGGATCTGGTGCAGGCCCTGGGCGTAGCCAAGGATGCCGTGGATGATCTCCTTGATCTCGGGGCAGGGGCGGAACAGGTACCGGCCCTGGGCGGTCCGGCAGGTGACTTCGACCAGGGCTCCCCCTTCGGGCACGTAGCGCAGATCTCTTCCCATACCCCTATAAAGACGTAAAAAGGGCGTCCAATCTGAAAGAGCCTAGAACTATAAGGGTTTGCGGAGGGGGGTAAGGCGATTCTTCGACTTTTACCGAAATGTCGGCGGGCCGATCATCTCTCGCGCTGCGAGAACCTCCTCGGCACAACCGACCCGCTGGTGGTGGCGAGCCACACCGATGGAGGTTCCGCGCAGTGCGCCTGAGCCCGATGTCCTACTTGGTGCCGCAGCTCTCCGGGTTGTCGTAGAAGCCGGCCGACGTGTCACCGCCGCCGCCCCCGCAGACAATAGGGTCCGACCACTGGATCGTCCCACCTCGCACCAGTTTTTCGAGGCCATGGAGGGTTTCCTTTGCGAGCTTCAGCTTCTTCGACGGGTTCTTCTTCATGTTTTTCCTCTCCGGCTCTTCGTAAGGGGAGCCTGTAGATGCAGCGATGTGCCGCAAGAGATGGTGCTCGGGAGCTCACCTCACGAGCCGTGCGGCGGGGGAAGTACCTGGCATCCTGCCTAACTGCATCACCGAGTGCCAGGCACTTTCCCTGGCAGCGCCAGGTCCGAGAGCTGAGACGGGCAGTGTTCGCCGCGCGGGCGCAGAAACCCGCCGGAAGGACGCTCGGGAGGACCAGCGGTCATCGGTAGGCTTCCGGGACCTGCCGTAAGGCCAAAAGAACGTTCCTATGGCTTCCGGGACGTTTTTTAGCCTGAAAAACGGCCGCGAAGCCCGAAAAACGGCCGCGAAGCCTGAAAAACGGTCGCGGACGCTGAAAATCCGTTTTTAAGCGTAAAAAACGGCTTTTTAGCTTCGGCGGCCGTTTTTTAGCTTCCGGCACGGTTTTTCAAGCTCCGCGGCCGTTTTTTAAGCTCCGGCGCCGTTTTTTAAGCTCCGGCGCCGTTTTTACCTCCGCAGCCGTTTTTTAGGCTCCGCGGCCGTTTTTTAGGTTCCGCGGCGGTTTTTCTGCTTCCGGCGGACGTCCGCAGGCTCCGCGGCGGCTTGGAGGGCTCCGCGGCCGTTTTCCGGCTTCCAGGGACGCGCTCGACAGAATATCGGCAAGGCTGCATACTTGCCTCCCTGAATTTCTCGAAAGGAGTCGGTATGAGGCTGTCTGTCCGTGTCGCCGCTTTCGCCAGCGCCTTGCTGCTGTCGGTCTTCGCCCTGCACGCTCTGCCGCCGGGCTGGGTCTACGAAGGGTGCTGGTCTCCCTACCCCAACTGACAGCCAAATGTCTGACTGGCATCAACTCCTTGCCCGGTCGGAGCTCCGGTTCGCGGCGCGCCGCCTCCGGCGCGTCCCGATTTTCGCTGGCGCGGTCGTCCTCGTGCTGGCGCTCGGCGTCGGCACGACGACGGCCATGTTCAGCCTCGTGAACGGCATCCTGCTCGCGCCGCTGCCGTACCCGGAGCCGGACCGCCTCGTGCGGCTGACGCATACCACCGGCAGTGCCGGGGGCGCGACGGTAGACCTCTCTGACGCCATCGTCATGCTCTACCAGGATGAAACGCGCGCCTTCGACGGTGTGGCCGCGTGGCGATTCGACGACGGCGACCTTGCCCCCTCGGAGGCGGACCAGAGCGCCGTTCGCGTCCGCGGCGCGCGCGTCACGGCGAGCTTCTTCGACGTCCTGGGCGTTCCCCCCGCGCTCGGCAGGGCGTTCGCCCCGGGCGACGACCGGCCCGGCGCCTCCCGGGTGGTCGTCCTCTCGCACCGCCTCTGGCAGGAACGCCTGCACGGCGACCCCGACGCCATCGGTCGGCAGATCAAAGTGAACGACGTTCCGCGCACGATCGTCGGGATCATGCCGCCGCGTTTCGCGTATCCCGCGCAACAGGTGGAGCTCTGGCTGCCGCTGTCGCTCGACCCGGCGCGTACGCGTCCCGCCACGCTCAATCTGATCGGCATCGGACGGCTCAAGCGCGGCCTGTCGAGCGAGGCGGCGCGGGCGGACCTCGCGCGGGTGCTGACCCACCGCGGCAACTATTTCCACGGCGACCTCCAGGGCGCCGCCGCCGCGGCCACATGGCGGGAAACGCACATCGCGCCTCACGTGCAGTCGCTGCGGGATTCGATCGTCGGTCCCCCTTCACAACTGCTCTGGTTCGTTTTCGGCAGCGTGCTGCTCGTGCTCCTCGTCGCTTGCACGAACGTAGCCGGCCTGCTTCTCGTCCGTGCCGAGCGCGCGCAGACGGAGCTCGCCGTGCGCGCGGCTCTCGGCTCCGGTTTCGCGGGGGTGCTGGTGCTCACGCTGAGCGAATCCGTGCTGCTGAGCGTGCTGGGAGGCGGCGCCGGTGTGTTGTTGGCCGTGGCCGGCATGAGAGTGGTGCGGAGCGCGGGAACGGCGCTATCGCTGCCGCGTCTGGAAGATGTCGGCGTCGACGCCCCGGTTCTGCTGTTCGCGCTGGGAGTCACCGTATTCTGCGCGCTGTTCGTGAGCGTGCTCCCGCTCCTCCGCGCGCGCCGGGTCTCCATGGCCCAGGTACTTCGCAGGGCCGGTACCGGATCGGCGGGCAGCCGCGCGCCTCTGCGAGCGCGGAACGCCCTGGTCGTCTCGCAGATCGCGCTGGCCGTCGTGCTGGTCACTTTGTCCGGGCTGATGACGCGCAGCCTGCTGCGGTTGCATGACGTGCGGCCCGGTTTCGAGGCCGATCACGTCGTGACCTCGCGGGTTCTGCTGCCCTTCGCCAGGTACGGCGGCGCCGACGCGCGCCTGAATTTTTTCCAGGCCATGGTGCGCGAGGCGCAGGCCATCCCGGGCGCGCGCGATGTGGCGCTGACCGACTGGGTGCCGCTCAGCGGCGACCGTCACGACACGGCCATCGATGTGGAGGATGATCGCTCTCCGGCGAACGCCGGCGGGACCGAGCACGCCGTGGCGCACGTGGATGGCCATTATTTTCAGGCGCTGCGCATCCCGCTGCTCCGCGGCCGCACGTTCGGCGCTCAGGATGCGGCCCGTCCAGTGGACGAGGCGATCGTGAGCCATGCGTTCGCAAAGCGGTACTGGCCCGGCGCGAGCCCACTGGGCAAGCGCGTTCGCCCGCTGGGCGGCCGCTGGCACACCATCGTCGGCGAGGTGGGCGACGTGCGCTACGACGGCCTCGCGGAGCCGCCGAGCGAGACCCTGTACTTTCCCATCGTCGTCGCCGGGCCGCAGGGGACCGACGCGTCGCTGCCGGCGGCGCTCTCCTTGGTCGTGCGCACGGATGGAGGAGAGGGCGAGGCTTTGTCGGCAATTCGCCGGATCGTAGCCACGCTGGATCCCACCATCCCGACCTACGACGAGGGCTCGCTGCGGCAGCTCGTGCACGACGCGTCGGCACGCGCTCGCGCGCTCACCGTGCTCCTCGCGATCGCCAGCGTGGTGACGTTGCTCCTCGGAGCCGTCGGTTTGTACGGCGTCCTGGCGTACAGCGTCAGCATCCGGCGCCGCGAGCTCGGCGTTCGCATGGCGCTCGGCGCTCGACCGGCTGACATCAGCCGCATGGTCTCGCTGCATGGCTTGCGCCTCGCGGGGGCCGGCATCGTGATCGGGACGGCGTGCGCGCTCGCCACCTCGCGGTTGCTGCGCGGGTTGCTCTATGGCGTGAGTACGACGGATCTGGTGACGCTGAGCGCGACCTCCACGGCCCTCCTGGCCGTCGCGTTCATCGCGAGCTGGATCCCCGCGCACCGTGCGGCCGCCGTCCATCCAGCCGAGGCCCTGCAGTCGCAGTGAAGTACAGGGCGAGAATCGAGCTCGCCGCGGTCCGGGCACGGCCTGGAGCTAGTACGCTCTCGCCTCGACGATGCGCGCCATCGCCGCCTCGGTGTCCTGGTTGGGTTCGTACGTCGACGATGGATGGGGCTCGCTGTTCGCCGCCAACCAAGAGAGATTCCGTGCGGCTTCCAGCATCGCCGGATCGTAGCCGTAGACCTGCTCCAGGTCGATGCCGCGACTCTTCATGGCCGTGAGCCACGTTTCGCAGACCAGGCGCTGCGCTTCCGGCGAGATCCGATGAATGCCGCGGTTCTTCGCTCGTCCCTCCTCGCACAGGCCCAGGTGAATGCGCGCCTGGATCAAACCGGCGAGCAGGCCTCCGGTCTCGACTTGCACCACGCCGGTCGGGACCGCTTCGATGTCGCGCGAAACGAAGTTGTACGGATAGCCGAGATACGCTATCGAAATCGGGCCTGAGGGTCCGCTGTCGGATTGGATATCCCAGGCAGAGGATGTGACGCTGAAGTCCCGCTTCGCTTTAAGGTCATCGATGATCGGGCCGAACTCGTGGTCTCCACCCGAACCGCTGAAGAGTTTGATTCCGGGCCGGTGCTTCAGCGGCCAGCGACCTTTGAACGGGTGACGGCCGGAACAGCCGACGACGTATTCGCAGCGTGACAGTAGCTCCTCGAGAGAGTCGGCCCGCGTCACTCGTCCTTGCACGGAGGGAGAACCGTGCAAGCTCGGGCCGGGATCATAGAAGATCACATCGTTGTGTTGCCGTGCGATCAGATGGGCCATCGCCGTGCCGATGCTACCCATCCCGAGGATGCCGACAGTCTCGCCGGTAAGCCGGTTGCCGCCGAGGGCATGGCTCTGCAGCTTCACCAGCAGGCAGTGAGAAAACAGCGGTCCACCGATCTGTAGCTTTACCGCTGCTCTGGCCCATGACATGACCGCGAAAGGCGGCGGCTTTTCTTCGAACAGAAACATGCCGTGCGACGTCTGCTCGACGCCTGAAACGGCATATTGCCGCAGCAGCTCAGGCGGAATGCCGGTGATGCATCTGCCGCCGTCGTCCAGCACGAGAATGCGTTTGATGTCGCGATCAGCGATACCGCGGGCGACAACCTCCCACAGTCGATCGACGTCGTGCTGGAAGTACTTGTCGAATTCTCCCGGTTCAGGCGTGGTGCTTTGCAGAACCGTGATTCCGCGATCGCGCAGCGCGCCGATCACGACTGGGCTGTTGGAATAGACTTTGCCGAGCGCAAAGATGTTTTCGCGTTTTGCGCCCAACGCCGCGGCGGCTTCGAAGAGATCGATCGTCTGCCAGAGCATATGCTGCACGGCAACGATGGCTGTGTCTTCACCGAAATCGAATTGGGCGGCGCGCGCGCAATTTGAAAGCGTGCGCGTGACTTCCAGCAAAGAGGGCTGTGGCTCGATCATGGCTTTCACTACTATGCCGCACTATGGCGCCATCGGCCTCGATGTTACCAAAAGTTGCCCAGGGAATGTGCCTGGCACGCAGGACGACGCCGCAACCGAACATCGGCATGAGGCGCGGCTTCGGCGCGTCCACTGCGCGATCCATTTGAGATAGGATAGGTCGGCACCTATGGTGGGGCAATCTTCTCAAGAGGGAGCTGCATGAAACTCCATCGGCTTTGCTGTTTCCTGATCACTGTGATTGCGCTGGTCTCCGCGGAGGCACGAGCCCAGGTGCTCGACGCCCTCTGGGCGGGTGGGCTGGGCACCGGCACCGGCGCGGTGGGTTGGATGTCAGGCGACATGGACGGCGACGGGCGCACCGACATCTTCCACCCCTGGAACAACAACGGCGCGCTCGGATTGATCGTCTACCGGTCCACGGGCACGAGCTATTCCGTCTCGTTCAGCAACAGCAACATGGGCCAGGGACCCTGGGCGCTGGCCTGGCTGACGGGCGACATGGATGGCGACGGGCGCACCGACATCCTCCAGCCCTGGAACAACAACGGCGCCCTCGGGCTGATCGTCTACCGCTCCACCGGTGCCGGCTACACCACCGCGTTCTCCTCCTCCAACATGGGGGCGGGCTCGCCGGCTTTGGCCTGGCGGACCGGAGATGCGGACGGCGACGGGCGCACCGACCTGATCCAACTGTGGAACAACAACGGCTGGCTCGGGCTGACGGTCTTTCGCTCCACCGGCACGGGCTATGCGCTCTGGTTCAACAACCCCAACATGGGACAAGGATCTTATGCCCGCGCCTGGCTGACGGGCGACATGGACGGCGACGGGCGCACCGACATCTTCCAGCCCTGGAACAACAACGGCACCCTCGGGCTGATCGCCTACCGCGCCACCGGCACGGGCTACGCCACCGCCTTTGTCACGAGCAACATGGGGCAGGGATCAGGCGCCTTCGCGTGGCTGGTGGGGGACATGGATGGTGACGGACGCAGCGACATCTTCCAGCCTTTCAACAATTCAGGCGGCGCCCTGGGGCTGATTGTCTATCGCTCCAGCGGCACAGACTTCGCCACGGCGTTCGCCTCCGGCAACATCGGGGCTGGTTCGGGCTCGGCGATATGGCAGACCGGGGACCTCAATGGCGACGGGCGCACCGATATCCTTCAAGGGAGGAAACACGACTGGACCGATATCAACGTCTATCTCTCCAACGGAGCCAGCTATTCTTTCCTTGACACCTATTCCACCTTCGACCCGCAAGTGATCTGGTTGATGGGCAGCTTCGACGGGGGACCCCGCGAGGCCCTGCTGCACCCGCTTCCCTACGAGGGAGAATCGGTGCTGATCGTCTATGGTCTGAAGTGAATCGTGGGACGGGTGGGGCAGGAGTAGATAGGTTCTGCAGGGCTTGGCGGCCGGCGAGAGTCGGCCGCCAAGCGGTAATTCATGGTTCTCTCCCCTACGAGCGCTTGGCGCCTCATCCCGTATATGGATCAGGGGGCCGTAATGGTCAGCACCACGGTCCCGATTTGTGAGCTGACGCCGGTGGTCAGACACTGGAGGGGGTCGAGGGCGGGGTAGGTGACGACCCTGACGGCGGTATCTCCTTGGAACTGGCCGTCCGTAATGGCGCCGATGCGGGTCAGGACGGTCTGGCCGGCGACCACCGTGGACAGGTCATTGTACGTGAAGGTGCTGCTGTCGTCGTTATTCCAGGAGATGTTGAACGCGCCGGAGCTGGCTACGGGGAAGGTCAAGCACGACGCGTTCGGGACGTCGAAGCTGGATCCGCTCTGGCCCGAGGTGAGTGTGGGGTCGCTGGACACGCAAGGGCTGTAGATCACATGAGTTTCGAGGTGCACCGTCTGAGGCCAGAAGGTTAGGCCAGGGGAAATACTGACTGTCGCGGTGCCGACACAGGTGACGTCCTGTTCGAGGGCGTAGACCGGTGCGACGCCGAGTAAGATCAACCCAGCGAGAGTGGACAGGATGGCACCGGGGACGACCGTGAGTTGCCGACGTTTTGTGGACACCGAGGACCCCTTTCAAAATGGTGGCGTAGTGTGAATAGGCGCTGCGGGCCTACGACCCTCCGGTCAATCCGGAAGTGTGATCGTCAGCGTCGAGAGTCCCTGGAGTCTCCAGACTGCCGTTGGTGGTGCCGTCCAGGTCGTATACCGCAAAAATGTTTTCACGCCTCGCCGAGGCGCCGGCGAGCAGTCCGCTGCTGATGCTCCCGGTGATCGTGTTCACCCGCACGAGGTCATCGGAAGCGGTCACGCTTCCTGTCGCTTCAAAAATCGAATCAGCCCCACTGCTCCAATCGATCGTGAGCTCCACCGGGCCCTGTCCGTAGGACGAGAGCTCGCCCAGGCCGTCGAGGACTCCCGCGAGATCCTCGCAGGAAAGGGGAGCGGGCACATACTGGACCTGGACCGTCTGGGCGGAGCGCACGAAGGGAAAGCTCGCCATGACGCACAGCGGATAGTTGACTGTCATCGTAAAGGTGACCGCCTGCGGCGTAGACGTGATCGGCGGCGATGCGGTGACGGTTGCCACCCCAGTGCACGAGGCAAGATCGACGGCCCTGGCGGGAACGGTTGTGACGAGCAGCATCGTGATGAGTGACACCAGTGTGAGAAAGGAATTTCTCGCATTCCTGGACATGTGTGACCTCCTGAGGCTGAAACGCATCTATGCGCCGCCTCGGCGGCAGAGGCGGACCTGGAGCGGCGGCCTCTGTTCATTGAATGCAAATGTCTCTTGTTGGGGTCCTCCTTATAGGAATAGAAGGGGATCCAGAGCCACCAGGGAAGGAAGACCAAGGCCAAGGTTAAAGGGGCCAAGGGCCAGGGACGCCACCGCAAAGCTTGGCGCGTCGTTCGTGGGCCCTTGGCGCATCGTCCGACGACCGGGGCGAGCCGTCCGCCAGCCTTGATGGTTCAGCCGCGAAGCTGGTCGTGTCCTGGCTCGCTGTTGGTGGTAAAGGAGTTAGCCGCCACCATCGTTTACAGGCTTTTCCGCAGACCGCTCGGCGCCATCCCCTCCCTTGACCCATATCAAGTCCTTCTCTGAAACCGGCGTGGCCTTCTCTACACGGCCCTGCTTCTTCTTCATGTCCGGTCCTCCTTATGAAGATCTGACTATTCTACTCCCTTGGCTGGTGCGGGATGTGCGGGTCGGTCCCGGCTCACCCTCTGGGAATGTGCTGGGAATGTGCCTGGCACGCGGAAGAGGGGGATTTCTTCAAATACTGTGCGGCGCGGCCTCGAACGGCCTCGATGACCTCACATCCCCCTCGATTCTGTCCCTGAGCACTGGCAATCGCCACGCGTCCCTTGTCTCCCACCCCTCTCGGTGACTCGCCAGGCCCTGAGATCCCCTGATTTTCAGGCTCCGGACACACCTCTCCCTCGAAATCACCCCGGACGGGTCGATCTTGCCTCCGATCGTCTTCAGGCGCTCACGTACGGGAGAGCCGGCGGGAAGCTTCCGGCGGGGAAGGGCGAGGCCCGGTCGCCGGCTTTGAGCTTGGCGGCGGCGGTCCGGAAGGCGGCTACGAATTGAGAGTAGGCGTCCCAGAGCCTGAACCAGGCCTCCCGCGTGGCGGCGTGGAAGCGCGGGGCCGGCGAGCGGGCGAGCGTCTTGGGCCGGTACTGAGGATCGGTCGAGGTCACGGCCTCGGGTCCAAGGACCTCCGTACCCGAGGCCTTTCTCGCCGCCGCGGCTTCCCGCTGGACGTCCCCCGCCAGCGCGGCGACGCGCCCACGGTACTGATCGGACGAGAGGTGTCTCCAGCAGGGAAGAGGGGAGAGGTGAACGGTGGCCTCCGTGGCGTAGGCGTACCGCTCGAAGGTCTCCCCCCTACGCCGGGCGGCGTGCTCCCGGGTCCGGTTGAAGAGGTAGCCTGTCATCGGCACGCCGTCCAGAAGGCAGTGGAGGGAATGCACTCCCGGCCAGTCCTGAGGCTTTTCGACGAGGCCCTCCTTGGTGCCGTTGGACAGGATGTACCGCAACCGCTTTACCTGAGCCTTCTCTTCGTTGGTGACCAGCTTCGCCGTGTAGCGCTCGGCGAAGACCGGCCCTGACCAGCCGGTCAGGCGGTTGACCTCCTTGGAGAGGCGGGAGTTGACGAAGTGCATGAACTTCGAGAGTTGCCGGGCGTCGTCGACGTCGAGCAGCATGTGGTAATGCGAGGAGAGCACCGTGACCAGGCAGATCCGGATCTGGTGCAGGCCCTGGGCGTAGCCAAGGATGCCGTAGATGATCTCGTTGATCTCGGGGCAGGGGCGGAACAGGTAGCGGCCCTGGACGGTCCGGCAGGTGACTTCGACCAGGGCTCCCCCTTCGGGTATGAAGCGCAGATCTCTTCCCATACCCCTATAAAGACGTAAAAGGGGCGTCCAATCTGAAAGAGCCTAGAACTATAAGGGTTTGCGGAGGGGGGTAAGGCCATTCTTCGACTTTTACCGAAATGTCGGCGGACCGGACACCTGGCGATGCCAGGCGCCTTCGACGTCATGAGAAAGCCCCCGCGGTGCCCGCGCATCCGCCAGCCTTGGCGAATGGTCTGCCCACGTGGGCGCGTCAGGGAAGCATGTAGGACCTTGGTCCAATTTCCCCGCGAGCGACTGGCTGGCATCGTCTTCGAGGGGAGACCAATGTGAGAGGCCAAGTCTTAGCGCTCATGCTCGCCCTGACGGCAAGTCCGGCCCTGGGCGACGTGCTGTTCCTCAAGGGCGGCGGCAGGGTCACGGGCGAGATCGTCAAGGAGACAGGGGAGGCGATGACCGTCGACATCGGCGCGGGGAGCATGACCGTCCCGAAGTCGTCCGTGGTGCGGGTCGAGAAGAGCACCTCGCCGCTGCAGCAGTACCGCGCGCGGGCCGCGAGCCTCGCGCCCGGGGACGTCGAGGGCTGGCGGAAGCTGGGCCGCTGGGCGGCGGGCCAGGGGCTCGCGACGCAGGCTCGCGAGGCTTTCACCAGGGTGAAGGAGGTCGTGCCCGACGACCCGGAGGCGAATCAAGCGCTCGGTCTGGTGCTGCACGACGGCCGCTGGGTCACCGAGAAGGAAAGCCTCACCGCCCGCGGTTTCGTGCAGTTCGAGGGCGAATGGATGGCGCCGGCGGAAAGGCAGGCGATCCTGGAGGAGCGGCGGGCCGGCGAGGAGGCGGACCGCCAGGCGCTGGACGCCCAGATCCAGGCCGACCAGGCTGCGCGGGCCGAGGAGGAGACGCGCGAAGACGCCGAGCGCGACATCTGGCAAGGGCCCCTGGATCAGTACCGGCCCGAGTGGGATTACGGAGCCTATGGATATGGGCCGGTGGTCTGGCCCGCACAGCCGGTGAATCTGCCAGGGTCGGCGCTGCCGGCAGGGAGGCGAGAATGAGAGGCCTTTCCACGGCGGGACGGCCGCTCCGGGCGCTCGCCCTCCTCGGCGTGCTCTTCGCGGCCTGCTCGTCGCCTTCGATGGACGAGGCGGACAAGGCGGACAAGGTCGACGAGATCATCGCCGCGCATCTCGCCGCCCGCGGGGGCAAGGACCGGATCCAGGCGCTGCGCTCGATCCGCGAGACCGGAACGATGACCGCGAGCGACGGGCGGGTCGCGCGCGTCGTCCGCGAGATCCAGCGCCCGGGGCTCTTCCGGCTGGAGTTCACCTATCAGGGAACGACGAGCGTCTTCGCGTACGATGGCAAGGCCGGCTGGCAGATCGCGCCCCTGCAGGGCCAGTTCGAGCCCCGGGCGATGCCGCCCGAGGCCGACTCGGCGGGAGGAGCCGACCAGCGTGACATCGAGGGGCCGCTCGTCGACTGGCGGCAGAAGGGGCATGTCGTCGAGCTCGCCGGCCGCGAATCGCTCGCCGGCGCGGAGGTCGACAAGCTCAGGACGGTGCTCCAGGGGGGCGGGGTGCGCTACGACTACGTGGACGTCGCGTCGCGCATGGTCGTGCGTTCCGACGTGCCGCGGGTGGTCCGGGGACATCGCGTGGAGATGCAGAGCACCTTCTCGGACTTCCGGAAGGTTTCCGGAATCGTCTTCCCGCACCACATCGAGATCCGCGTCAAGGAACGGCCGCAGGTCCTGAAGGTCGTCGTCGAGCGGATCGAGCTCGACCCGGCGCTGGACCCGGCGAGCTTCCAGATGCCGCGCTAGCTTGCGGCGTGGTTGGCAACGCTGGTGAGATCCCGGCTTCTATCGGTCGGAAGGGATTTGATCCTTCCATACTCCGGCGTCGTCCTCTGCCACGTGATCGCCATCGGCTTTACCGAGGTGCTGGCGCACGAGGCGGCCGATCCGACCGGTCCGATCGCCACGCTGTCTCTCCTCGTGCTCGGCTTCGTCGCGCTTCTGCTTCCCCTGTCCCTGGCGCTGCTCGCCTTCTATCAATCCTTGAGGCACCATCCAAGGTCGGAGGCGGCCGCGCTGGTGCTCGGCGGCTACATCGCCGTGCTTCTGGTCTTCGCGTCTCTCTATTACCTCTTCGCCTTCATCGGCGACTTCGCCGATACCCGTGAGAGCAACTCCTACTACTACGCCGAAGCCCGGCGCGTCCGCCAGCGGCCCGACCGCGAGCTCCGCTATCGGCGCTTCAGCGAGCGCGCGTTCTCCGGTGTCAGCGCCAGGTTGTGGAACGGAATCGAACAGCGGTACGGTCCCCTGGAGGATCCGCGCTCGGGCCTGCCCGGTCCCGAAACGATCCTGCAACATACAAGCTCGCTGAAGCCACCGTTCGACTACCAGCCCCGGAATCGGCTCGCCGTGTGGTTCGACTGTCTCCACTTCAGCACGGTCACGATCGCCACCCTCGGCTACGGCGACATCGCTCCGGCGAAGTGGTATTCCAAGCTCGCCGCCGACCTGGAGGTTCTCATGGGGATCGTCTTCGTGTCCCTGTCGCTCGGACGCGTCCTGGCCAGCCGCGAGAGCGACGCCGGGGCGTGATATCCTGTGATCCCATGAAAGATGAGAAACACGGCATCGTCGCCGACGGCCACGCCCGGGCGGCTGCGGCCTGGCTGCCCCATGTCGAGTTCGAGGTCCGCTCCCGCCACGCTCAGGAGCTCGCGGCAGCGTCTCCCGAGGAGCGGCGGCGGATCGAGCGGTTGATCCAGAGGGAGATCGGGGAGCGGCTGGACGAGGTGGCGCCTCCCGGAGCCCTCTACTGAGCGTGAGCGATCCCGAGTCCGGGGCCACGGCCACCCAGCGCCAGCGCATCCAGGATCTGCTGCGGGAAGGGGAGTGGGGCTTCGAGGAGCTGCGGCGGGAGCTGGAGACGACCGCCGGCTCCCTGGAGGACGACCTCCGCCACGTCGAGCGCGGTCTGCGCCGGACAGGGGAGCGGCTCAGAACAGAGCCTTCCCGCTGCCTCGCCTGCGGCTTCACCTTTCACGACCGCGCCCCGCGTCACTTCCACGCCCCCAGCCGCTGCCCGAAATGCCGCAGCGAACGGATTTCCGATCCGCGGTTCCGGATCGCGTGATCTGAAGCCGGCCCGGCCCCTCTCGGTGTCGAGAGAGGCCGGGCGAGAATCCACTAGTAGCTGACCCGCAACTGATAGGTCGTCCGGGTGGACGAGAAGCGGAAGACGTGGATGTAGACGTTGGCCGCCGTGGCGCCCGTGTTGGTGAAGGACGCCTGGTCGGCGGTCGTGCCGGTGTTCAGCGAGCTCGCCACCTGCGTGCCCGCCGAGTTGTAGATGTAGAGGTCGTAGTCGGCCGACAGGCCGTTGAGCAGCGCCGTCACCGTCGCGCCGGCCGGCAGGCTCAGGCGGAAGTAGTCGTTCTTCTGGTTCTTCGAGTCGTTGAGGAACGTGCCCGAGATCTGATTGCAGGGGCCCGAGATCACCTGCGCCCCGGCGATGCTGTTGTTCGACTCCGCCTCGTTGATGTTGCTGCAGACCGGGCAGGCCTGGGTGGTCGCCTGCACCTGCGCCGAGTTGCCGGAGGCGCAGTTGCCGTTCGACGCGGTCACCACGTAGTAGTAGGTGGTGTTGCAGGTGAGGCCCGTGTTCGAGAACGACGTGGTGGCCGACGACCCCGCCGACGCGTACGGTCCGCCGTTGGTGGTCGAACGCAGCACCGGGTAGAGGGTGGCGCCGGCGGAGGCGCTCCAGGAGAGGTTGATCTGCGTCGACGACACGGCGGTGGCGGTCACCCCGGTCGGCGCCAGGGGCGGCGTGCAGGGACCGGTGAAGACGTCGAGGCCGTCGATGGCCGTGGCGCCGGTGTTGCCCGGATCGAGCCAGTTGGAGAGGCGGGTGCTGTTGGTGCCGCCGCCGGTCCAGGAGACGCTGAAGCGGCCGTAATAGTCCGACAGGCTGTTGCCGGTGGCGCCGCAGGCGGACGGTCCGCCGTGGAGCTGGCCGACGAAGCGGCCGGCGCTGTTGTAGAGCGGCGAGCCGGAGGAGCCGGGCTCGGTCACGCCGGGCACGGTGAAGGGACCCGGAGGATCGGTCGCCCACTTGGCCCACAGGTGCGTACCGTCGCCGGGCGAGGTGGTGCCGCTGTAGCTGGTGCTCACCATGTCGGTGGTGACGTAGGTGATCCGCTTCTCGTCGGTCGAGGGGTGGTGGATCGAGGCGCAGGGCGACGTGGCCGTGCACGTGTGGCTGCCCGTCGAACGGTCCCAGCCCGCCCAGCGATGGTTGTAGAGGGTGACCGGCGGATCGTCCAGCTCCACCAGGGTGAAGTCGGAGGGGGAGGAGGAGGAGCGGAAGAACGAGCCGGTGTGGAACTGGGTCAGCGTGCCGTCGCCGGCCTGGCCGCTGGCGGCGCTGCCGGGCGTCCGGCAGAAGGAGTTCTGATAGTTCCAGTAGACCACCAGGGAGGCGGCGTTCCCCGAGTTGATGCCGCAGTGGTTGGCGGTCATGAAGTACATCTTGCGGTCGTTGGCGGTGTTGTTGACCAGCGAGCCGGTGCAGAAGGTGGAGCCGCCGGTCGAGATCACGCCCACCGCGCGCATCTCCTCGCGCCAGGTGTCGCCGGGATCCAGGCATTCGACGTCGAGGTTGCAGCTGCCGGACTTCTCATAGTCGGCGGCGGACTGGGTGCCGAAGCCGCGGTAGCCCTGGTTGATGACGCCGAGCTCGAGCTGGGCCGCGCCTTTGTCCTTCTTCGGCACGGTGAGCTCGACGATGAGGTCGTTGGTGAGGATGACCGGCGTCCACAACTGGCCATGCTTTTCGTTGTCGGCGGCGGTGAAGGGCGTGCCGATCCGCGTGCCGTCGGTGGCGTAGAGCAGCAGGCGGCTCCCCGGCGTCAGCTTGAAGCGGGTGAAGCCGAGGTTCAGCGAGGTCGTGCCTTCCCGGCCGAGGATGCGCAGACGCCAGAGCATCCGGCCGTCGCCGAGATCTTCCCAGGTGCCGTGCTTGGCGGGAGTGATGGCGACCTGCTCGGAGATCGCGAAGCGCGGCGGCAGCCCCAGCCGGTCCCGCATCACGTCCTCTTCCCCGATGCGGGCGAGGTCGAGCTTCGAGGGGAGGATGGAGGCTACGCGGTTGACGTCGAGCACGTTGCGGCCTTTGGCCGTGGGCACGGCGTCCTGGGGCGCGGCCTGGGCCGCGCCGGCGAAGGCCAGCATCAGCAGCCAGATGAATGTACGGCGCATTTCCTTTCCTCCTTCAGATCAGTAGCTGACTCGCAATTGATAGGTCGTCCGGGTGGACGAGTAACGATAGACGCGCACGTAGACGGTGACCGCCGAGGCTCCCGTGTTGGTCCAGGTCGCCTGGTCGGCGGTGGTGCCGCCGGCGGTCGAGCTGGCCACCGCGCTGCCGGTGGTCGAGTTGTAGATGTAGACGTCGTAGTCCACCGTGAGGCCGTTGAGCAGCGCCGTCACGGTGCGGCCGGCCGGCAGGCTGAGGCTGAAGAAGTCCTCCTGCCCGGTGGAGGTGTCGTTGAGGAAGGTGCCGGAGATCTGGTTGCAGGTGCCGGAGAGCGCCTGCGGCGCGGTGCGGGAGTTGTTGGGCTCCGCCTCCGCGGTGTTGGTGCAGGTCGAGCCGGTCGAGTAGCTGCCGGTGAGCGTCACGCCCGAGTAGGCGGTGTAGCCGTTCAGCAGGACGTGCCAGGTGCCCGCCGCGGGCGACGGGAAGGTGCAGGTCTCGCTGTTGCCGCCCAGGTACGGCCGGCAGTCGTAGACCGTGAGGGTCGGCGCGGAGCCGGACCGCACGTACAGGTCGGCGTCGCCGGTGCCGCCCGCGATCGTGAACTGGAGGTTCGAGGCTCCCGCGGGCACGCTCAGGGTCCAGAACTGCTGGCTGCCGGCGGCGCCCGAGATGCCGGTGACCGGGACGCCGTTCTGCAGCGTGTTGCCCGTGCAGGCCTGGGTGGTCGCCTGCGCCTGGGCCGAGTTGCCGGAGGAGCAGGTGCCGTTCGACGCCGTCACCACGTAGTAATAGGTGGTGTTGCAGGAGAGGCCCGTGTTGGCGAACGAGGTGGTGGTCGAAGTCCCCACCGAGGAGTAGGGGCCGCCGCTGGTGGTCGAGCGGAAGATGGTGTACGAGGTGGCGCCGGAGACGGCGCTCCAGGAAACGTTGGCCTGGGTCTGGGACGAGGACGAGGCGGTCACGCCGGTGGGCGCCGCGGGGGGCGTGCAGCCGCCGCCGCCGCTGGCGAGGCCGTTGGTGGTCGTGGCGCCGGTGTTGCCCGCGTCGAGCCAGTTGGAGAGGCGGGTGCTGTTGGTGCCGCCGCCGGTCCAGGAGACGCTGAAGCGGCCGTAGTAGTCGGAGAGGTTGTTGCCGGTGGCGCCGCACGAGGACGGACCGCCGTGGAGCTGGCCGACGAAGCGGCCGGCGCTGTTGTAGAGCGGCGAGCCGGAGGAACCGGGCTCGGTCACGCCGGGCACGGTGAAGGGGCCCGGAGGATCGGTCGCCCACTTGGCCCACAGGTGCGTGCCGTCGCCGGGCGAGGTGGTGCCGCTGTAGCTGGTGCTCACCATGTCGGTGGTGACGTAGGTGATCCGCTTCTCGTCGGTGGACGGGTGGTGGATCGAGGCGCAGGGCGACCCGGCGGTGCAGGTGTGGCTGCCGGTGGAGCGGTCCCAGCCCGCCCAGTAGTGGTTGTAGGCGGTGACCGGCGGGTCGTCGAGCTCGACCAGGGTGAAGTCGGAGGCGGCGTTGGCGGCGCGGAAGAAGGAGCCGGTGTGGAACTGCGTCAGGCTGCCGTCGCCGGCCTGGCCGCTGGCGGCGCTGCCGGGCGAGCGGCAGAAGGAGTTCTGGTAGTTCCAGTAGACCACCAGCGACGCCGCGTTCGACGCCGTGATGCTGCAGTGGTTGGCGGTCATGAAGTACATCTTGCGGTCGTTGGCGGTGTTGTTGACCAGCGAGCCGGTGCAGAAGGTGGAGCCGCCGGTCGAGATCACGCCCACGGCCTGCATCACCGTACGCCAGGAGTCGCCGGCATCGAGGCATTGGACGTCGAGGTTGCAACTGCCGGACTTCTCATAGTCGGCGGCGGACTGGGTGCCGAAGCCGCGGTAGCCCTGGTTGATCGAGCCGAGCTCCAGCTGGACCCGGCGGGCCTCCGCCTTCGGCACGGTGAGCTCGACGATGAGGTCGTCGGTGAGGACGACCGGCGTCCAGAGCTGGCCGTGGGCTTCGTTGTCCGCCGCGGTGAAGGCCCGCGAGATCTGGGTGCCGTCGGTGGAGTAGAGCAGCAGGCGGGCGTTGCGGGTCAGCTTGAAGCGGGTGAAGCCGAGGTTGATGGAGGTCGTCCCTTCGCTGCCGATGATGCGCAGACGCCAGAGCATCCGGCCGTCGCCGAGATCCTCCCAGGTGCCCTGGTTGGCGGGGGTGATGGACACCTTTTCCGGCACCGCGAAGCGCGGGGGCAGCCCCAGCCGGTCCCGCATCACATCCTCTTCCCCGAGGCGCGTCAGGTCCAGCTTCGCGGGGAGCACGGACTGCACACGATTGACGTCGAGCACGGCGCGGCCGGCGGCGGTGGAACCGGCCGCCTCGGGGGCGGCATAGGCCGTGCCGGCGAAAGCCAGCAGCATGAGCCAGGCGAGCGTACGGCGCATCTTCCCTTCCTCCTCTCGATCCCCGCGTCGCTCCGTCGCTGACGCGGCTACTACACTTGGTGCGGCTCGGGGCCGCTACGCGACACTCGGCGCGGATGAATTTGGCTCTATACGCTAGCTTTACGCTCCGCTTCCCATATACTCCCCCCGCAGCGTTCTCTTCGATGCCGCCGCGCCATCCTCTCCGGCGCGGCTGGAGGGACATTCCGATTGTCTGAGCAGATCCGTACGGTCCTGGTGGGGACCGCGCTGGACGGCGACAGCGAGGCGGTGGTGAGACTGGGCGCCGAGGCCGCGCGGGCGGCGGGGGCGACGCTTCATCTGGTCCACGCCTTCTCGCCGATGCCGGCGGAAGGGTGGGGCCTCTCCCCGGAGGCCGGCGAATTCATGCTCGCCGAGGAGGACCGCCTGCGCGCGGCCCTGGCGGCGCAGGCGGCGCGGGTGGGCGCCGGCGGGCACAGCCTGGAGACCGGGTCGCCGCACCGCGTGCTCTCCGGGCTGGCCGAGCGGCTGGAGGCCGGCCTGATCGTCCTCGGGGCTTCCACCGGCGGTCCGGTGGCCCGCGTGCTCGGCTCCACGGCGGACCGGGTGGTCCGCAAGGCGGGCCGGCCGGTGCTGGTGGCCCGGGGGGATCTCCGCCTGCCGCCGGGGCGGGTGCTGGCGCCCGTGGACCTGTCGCCGCTGTCGGGCCAGGCGTTCCGCCGCGGCCTGGACCTGCTGCGGACCCTCGGAGGCGGCATGCCGTTTCCCCTGGTCGAGGCCCTTTTCGTGCTGAGCGTCGTGCAGCGGCAGACCTCGCCGCAGTTCACGCCCGAGCAGGTCGACCGCATGGCCGCCGAGGAGCTGGAGCGTTTCGTGGCCTCCCAGGCCGGGGGCGCCGAGGTCCGGCGGCGGGTCCGCACGGGCAACGTGAGGGAGGAGATCCTGGCCGAGCTGGCCGCGACCGGGGCGGATCTGGTGATGATCGGCACCCATGGTCTCGGCGGCTTCGACCGTTTCGTCATCGGCAGCGTCGCGGCGGACGTCCTCCGCGAGGCGCCGTGCAGCGTGCTGGTGCTGCCGCCGATTGAGCTATGAGTTGTCTTTCCAAGGAGGACTGATGAAGAAGACCGCGCTCGTCCTGCTCGTGGCCGCTCTGCTGGCCGCGGGCGGCCGTCCGTCCGGCGCCGTGATCTGCGCCGTCGACGACGTCCCGGCCGCGACCCTGCTGCTGCCCTATTTCGAGGTCGACCTGGCGGATCTCTGGGGGAACAACACCCTGTTCTCCGTCAACAACGCGTCCGCGGCGGCCGTGCTGGCCCACGTCGTGGTCTGGTCGGACCTCTCGGTGCCGGTGCTGGACTTCAACATCTACCTCACCGGGTTCGACGTGCAGACCATGAGCATGCGCGACATCCTGGACGGCGTGCTGCCGCGCACCGCCTCGGACGGGCAGGACCCGGCCGATACGATCAGCCACCAGGGCGAGTTCTCGCAGGACATCAACTTCGCGAGCTGCAACGGGCTGCTGCCGCCGCCGGTGCTGCCGGCGTTCTTCGTCCAGCACCTGCGGCTGTCGCTGACCGGCCAGGCCTCGCCCTTCCTGGGCGACCTGTGCGCCGGCCGCGACCTGGGGGACAACATCGCCCGCGGCTACGTGACGGTCGACACGGTCAACAACTGTACGCTGCGCTTCCCCGGCGACCCCGGCTACTTCGGGCCCGGCGGCACGGGCGACGCGACGAACCAGAACGTGCTGTGGGGGGACTACTTCTACGTCAACGACCGGCAGAGCTTCGCCCAGGGCGAGACCCTGGTCCACGTCGAGGCGTCCGCCGCCAACCTGGAGACCTCGGTGCCGGGCGAGTACACGTTCTACGGCCGCTACGTGAATTGGCAGGCGACGGACAACCGCGAGCCGCTGGCGACCAGCTTCGCCACCCGCTACGTCACCGGCGGCGACTTCACCGGCGGCACGGACCTGCTGGTCTGGCGCGATTCCAAGGTCGCCCAGGTCGCCTTCGGATGCCCGGCGGAGCCGGGGGTGGAGCCGGCCTGGTTCCCGCTCGGCCAGGAGTCCATCGTCATCTTCGACGAGCAGGAGAACCCGCAGACGCCGCAGTCCTTCCCGGTCTCGCCGCAGCCGCCGCAGCAGGGGCTGATCCCGTTCCCGGCGGAGGCCCAGCGGACGCAGGTCGGCGGCGCCGACCTGCCGGTGCCGTTCGACTTCGGCTGGCTGTTCCTGAATCTGAACACCACGGTCGTGGCCGCGGGCGCCAATCCGCCGGAGGATCCGGCGGCCGCCCAGGCCTGGGTGACCACGGTGATGGACGCCGACGGCCGCTTCAGCGTCGGCTACGACGCCATCCACCTGGACAGCGCCTGCGAGGCCAGCCACTTCACGCCCGGCCCGCTGGTGAATCCGGGGTAGAGGAGGCCGAAAAAGATCGCTTGTTTTGCATGGCTCGTTTTCAGAGGTTCGGTGCTACTATTGGCGCAATTTTCCGGGTTACCGGTCTTGCCAACCCAAACGGAGGAGGGTCAATGAAGAAGGTTCTGTGTTTCGCCCTGTTGTGCATGCTGGGGCTCTCAGGCGCCGCCTCGGCGGCGATCTGCGACAACGACGTGGTCCCCGCGGCCACGTTGCTGCTGCCCTACTTCGAGGTCGACCTCAACAGCAGCAGCGGAGTCACCACGCTGTTCTCGGTCAACAACGCCTCGGCGACGGCGGTGCTGGCGCACGTGGTGGTCTGGGCCGACCTTTCGGTGCCTGTGCTCGACTTCAACATCTACCTGACGGGGTATGACGTCCAGACGATGAACCTGCGGGACATCCTGGCCGGCAACCTGCCCCGGACGGCCTCGGCGGGACAGGACGGGACGGACACCATCAGCCCGCACGGCCTGTTCTCGCAGGACATCAACTTCGCGAGCTGCAGCGGCCTGCTGCCGCCGCCGCCGCTGCCGGCGAACTTCGTCCAGCACCTGCGCCAGTCGCTGACCGGCCAGTCGTCGTCCTTCCTGGGCAACCGTTGCGCCGGCCGTAACCTCGGCGACAACATCGCCCGCGGCTACGTCACGGTCGATACGGTCAACAACTGCACCCTGCGCTTCCCCGGCGACGCGGGCTACTTCGGTCCCGGCGGCACCGGCGACGCGACGAACCAGAACGTCCTGTGGGGCGACTTCTTCCTGGTCAACCCCGGCCAGAACTTCGCGCAGGGCAACCCGCTGGTCCACATCGAGGCTTCCGGCACCAACCCGGAGACCTCGGTGGCCGGCGAGTACACCTTCTACGGCCGCTACGTGAACTGGCAGGCGACGGACAACCGCGAGCCGCTGGCCACCAACTTCGGCACGCGCTTTGTCACCGGCGGCGATTTCACCGGCGGCACGGACCTGCTGGTCTGGCGCGACTCCAAGGTGAACCAGCAGCCGTTCACCTGCCCGGCGGTGTTCGGAGTCCGGCCGCCCTGGTACCCCCTGGGCCAGGAAGGCATCGTGATCTTCGACGAAGAGGAGACGCCGGAGGTCCCGCAGACCTTCCCGGTCTCCCCGCAGCCGCCCACCAACACCGTCACGCCGTTCCCGGCTGAGACCCAGCGCACGACGGTCGGCGGCGCCGACTTCCCGGTGCCGTTCGACTTCGGCTGGCTCTACCTCAACCTGAACACCACGGTCGCCGCGGCGGGCAACAACCCGCCGGAGGACCCGGCGGCTGCTCAGGCCTGGGTGGTCACCGTGATGGACGCGGACGGCCGGTTCAGCGTCGGCTACGACGCCCTCCGGCTCGACAACGCCTGCAACGCCCTGCACTTCGTGCCCGGCAGCTAGGCGCACCGTCAGCTCGTTCCAAGGGCGGGAGGGAGTCATCCCCCCGCCCTTTTTCTTTTCCTCAGTCGTAGATCCCGTCCGCGTACCAGACGCCGGTCGCGCGCTCGCGGTAGATCCGATAGAGCCCGCGGCCGGCGATCTCCACGTCCCAGTAGTCCCGCCCGGCGGGGTTGTCGCCCCACCACTCCTCCTCGAGGCCCCAGGGTCCCGAGGCCACCTTCACCTGGCCGTCGACCTTGGGGCGCTTCTCGGAATCGCCGTTGACCAGCGGCCGGATTTCCACCGGCACTTGGGTCCCCTCCGTGATCACCTCGACCTCCAGCGGCGGGCGGAGCACGCGGACGGCGAGCAGGCCGCGGCCGGCCCGCGGCTCGCGGCGGATCTCGGGAGGCGGGGGAGGGGTGAACTCCACCAGGCTGAAGCCCTCCGGGCGGTGGCCGTCCACCGGGCGGGGGGAGCCGACGCGGTCGGGGCCGAGCAGGGCGAAGAGACGGGCCAGGGTGGTAGCCAGCTTGTCGGGAGAGAGGGCCGCCGGGCCGTACATGGAGAGCTGCGCCTCGCGGGGGCGGTCCGGATGGGCGACGAAGGTGAAGCCGGCCACGGGAGCGCCCGGCGGGCGGGCCTCCAGGTCCAGGCGGACCAGCGAGAGCAGGGTCTTGGCGTCCCGCGTGGGGGCGGGCAGGTCGATGGTCCGCGACTGGTGGCCGTCCGGTTCGAGATTGAGCTCCAGCCCCAGGCGGGTGCAGGCGAAGCCGCGGGCTTCCAGGCGCTGGCAGAGGCGGTCCAGGGCCGCCCGGCCCACGAACAGGAAGGGCTCCAGCGAGACCAGCGGCCACTCCAGGGTCATCCCTTCGTTGAACACCGGCGGCGGCTCGCGGGGGATCAGCGGGCGCGGGTCGATCCCCCGGGCCGTGGCGTGCAGCTCGCGGCCGGTCCGGCCCAGGCGGCTCGCCACCCGGGAGGAGGGGAGGCGGGCGAAGTCGCCCACCGAGTGCACGCCCCAGCGCTCCAGGGTCTCGGCCAGCTCGACCTGCGGGGCGAGACGCTGCAGCGGCAGCGGCGCCAGGAAGGCCGCCTCCTCGCCGGCCGGCACGACCACCGGCGGATCGGGGAGCCCGGCGGCGACCCGGGCCGCCAGCTTGCTGGAGGCGATGCCCACCCGCGCCGGCAGGCCGGCGGCGTCGGCGGCCGCCATCAGGGCGCGCCCCAGGTCCTTCTCGGGCGACTCCCCCTTGTAGTGGCGCTCCAGGCCTTCCAGGTCCAGCCAGGCCACCCCTTCGCCGGCGTCCTCCACCCGCGGGGAGAACGCCTCCGCCACCTCCAGCAGGGCCTCCTGGGCGGCGCGCTCGCACTCCTCGTCGCGGGGGCGGGCCACCAGCTTGGGGCAGAGGGCGCGGGCCTGGGGCAGGGTGAGGCCGGGCCGCAGGCCGGCGGCGCGGGCGAGGCGGGTGGCGGCCACGACGCGGGCGGCGTTGCCGTTGCCCTCCACGATCGCCAGCGCCTCCCGGGCCAGCTCCGGCTCGCTGCGCAGCCGGGCGGCCAGGGGGAAGAGGGGCAGGACGATGCAGGCGATGCGGGGCGCGGACATGGCTCAGGCCGACCGGCGGAATCGCAGCGGCTCGGCGACCGGGGGCTGCCGCTCCTCCCGGCGCGGCTTGGGAGCGGCCTCCGGAGCCGGAGCGGCCGGCGCCACGCTGCCCGGAGCCGTCAGGGGCAGATCCTCGGACTGTCCGGGGAGCCGCCCCCGGTGCTTCTCGATCTCGATGCGCGGGGCGGCGCCGGCGAGCAGCCAGGGAGAGCCCGCGCCGCCGAGCCAGGAGGCGCGGCCCCGGACCGCCTTCAGCACCACGTTGGCGGCGGTGCCGCTCACCCGGTAGGGGGAGCCCACCAGCAGGGCCGCGCCGCGCGCCTTGGCCTCCCGGGCCAGCCGCAGCCACGCCGCCTCCGCGCCCCGGCCGCCGCGCACCGGCGGCAGGCCGAGGTCGAGCACCACCAGGGTGAAGCCGCTGGCGATCAGCATCTCGGTGGCGGCCAGGGCCTTCTTGAGAGTCGTCGGGCGCACCCAGAGCAGGCGCCGCAGGTCGGCCCCCATGGCGAGGGCCGCGCCGGGGTCGAGCCCGTCCCCGAGGTCCACCAGGGCCGCGGTCTCGCCGACGCTGGTCGCCGCCGCCACCGCCGCCAGCAGGGCGGAGAAGCGGCCGCTGGCCCGCGAGCCCACCAGCTCCACGAGCTGGCCGCGCGGCAGCCCGCCGTCGAGGAGCCGGTCGAGGGCGGGGACGGCGGTGCGGAAGACGTTCTCCGCTTCGGACTCCCGCAGCTCGCGGTCCAGCTCGCGGGCGCTCCGCACCTGCGAGCGGAAGACCTCCGGCAGGGCGGAGCGCAGCCGGCGCACCGCCTCCCCGGGTTCTGTCATGATCGTTTCTCTGCTCAGCGGCTCGGCCATCGTCGTCATCCCCGCACCAGTGAATATAAGGCGTAAGTCTTGTTAAGTCAAATCAAATCAGATACTTAGAATCCGTTATCGGAGCCGTTCGGCGTACTTTCGTTGCGGGTGATAGATCGGATCGAGGGGTGGCGGCGGGCCGCGCGGTCGCCCTCCGAAAACATTTCGTTCAGCGTCCAGGAACTTTGCCGCCGGTACGGCGATGGATAGAATCGCGACCGCCATGGATCTCACCGCCATCCGCCGGGAGTACGAGCGCGTGGGCCTCTCCGAGAGCGAGCTGGCCGCCGATCCCGTGGACCAGTTCCGCCTCTGGCTGGAGCAGGTCCAGGCCGTCGACCCCCTCGAATTCACCGCCATGACCCTGGCGACCGCCGACCGGGAAGGGAAGCCCTCGGCCCGGGTGGTGCTGCTCAAAGAGGTGGACGAGCGGGGGTTCGTCTTCTACACCAATTACGAGAGCCGCAAGGCGCGGGAGATGGCGGAGAACCCGCGCGCCGCCCTGGTCTTCTACTGGTCCGCCCTGGACCGCCAGGTGCGGGTCGAGGGGACGGTCGAACGGACGACCCGGGAGGAGTCGGAGGCCTACTTCACCTCCCGGCCCCTGGGCTCCCGCGTGGGGGCCTGGGCCTCGCCCCAGAGCCGGGTGATCGCGGACCGCGAAGAGCTGGAGCGGCGCGTCCGCGCGGTCGAGGCCCGCTTCGGCGAGGAGGTCCCCTTGCCCGACGCCTGGGGCGGCTTCCGCCTCCGCCACGAGGTGGTGGAGTTCTGGCAGGGCCGCCTCAGCCGGCTCCACGACCGCCTCTGCTACGTCCGCCTCCCGGAGGGGGGCTGGAGGGTCGAGCGGCTCGCCCCCTGAGCCGTCTCCAGCCGTGTCCACCGACCTGCGCTGTGACATCGCCGTTGCCGGCGGCGGCCTGTTGGGCCTGGCCACGGCCATGGCGCTTTCGGGGCGCGGCTGGAACGTCGCCGTCCTGGAAGCCGAGGACCGCCTGGCCACCCACCAGAGCGGCCACAACAGCGGCGTCATCCACTCCGGCCTCTACTACAAGCCGGGCTCGCTCAAGGCCACCCTCTGTTTCGAGGGAGCGCGGGCCATGTACCGCTTCTGCGCGGAGGAGGGGATCGCCCACGAGCGCTGCGGCAAGCTGGTGGTGGCGACCAGCCCCGAGGACCTGCCGCGGCTGGAGGAGCTGGAGCGGCGGGGGCGCGCCAACGGCCTCGCCGGCGTGCGGCGGCTGGGGCCGGAGGAGATGCGCGAGATCGAGCCCCATGCCGCCGGCATCGCCGCCCTGCACGTGCCCGAAACGGGCATCGCGGACTATCAGGGCGTGGCCCGCGGCTACGCCCGCCGCATCGAGGCGCGGGGCGGGACGGTGCGCACCGGCGCCCGGGTGGCCGGCGTGCATCGGAACGGCTCCGGGCTGGTGGTGGAGACCGCGGCGGGCGCCGTGGCCGCCTCCCTGCTCGTCAACTGCGCCGGCCTGCAATCGGACCGCGTGGCCCGGCTGTGCGGCGCGCCGGTGGACGTCCGCATCGTCCCCTTCCGCGGCGAGTATTACGATCTCATCCCGGAGCGGCGGAGCCTGGTGCGGGGGCTGATCTATCCGGTGCCCGACCCGCGCTTCCCGTTCCTGGGCGTCCACCTGACCCGCAGGGTGGACGGCTCGGTCGAGGCCGGCCCCAACGCCGTGCTGGCCCTGAAGCGGGAAGGGTACCGCTGGCGCGACGTCTCCCTGCGCGACTCCGCCGCCACCTTCTCCTGGCCCGGCTTCTGGCGCCTGGCCGCGCGCTATCCGCGCATCTCGGCCTACGAGGTCCGGCGGTCGCTGTCGAAAGGGATGTTCGTCCGCGACCTGCAGCAGCTGGTGCCGGCGATCCGGCCGCAAGACGTGCACCGCTCCGGCAGCGGGGTGCGGGCGCAGGCGCTGGACGCGAAGGGGGGATTGGTGGACGACTTCCGGATCGTGCGCAGCGAGGGGGCGATCCACGTGCTGAACGCCCCGTCCCCCGGCGCCACCGCCTCGATCAGCATCGGGGAGCGGATCGCGGCGATGGCGGCGGAGGCGCTGGGGCGTTCCTGACTCCGAGAATCAGTTTCCCGAGTTGCTGGAGAGCCAGATGCGGACTTTCTCGTCCTTGCCGGTCACGGTGAGCAGCTCGCCCTCGCCCTGGCGCGCCAGCTCCTTCAGCGCCGCGGAGATGTTGAGCTGGTCGCCGGTGCCGGAGAGCAGGGCGCCCAGGACCGCCACCGGGATGCGGGCCTGCACGTCCTCGCCCTCTTCCCGCTCGGTGACGTTCATCACGATGAAGTCGCCCTTCTTGCCGATCCGCACCCTGGACTCGGCGTCGTTCACCATCAGGTAGGTGGCGTCGGGGGAGTCCTGGAGCTGCCGCCAGATCTTCCGCAGCTCCGCGATGTTGTAGTCCTCGTCGTCGATCCGCAGGCTGCCGGAGTTGCGGAATTCGTCCGGCACCATGGCCTCGACCATGGAGAGGGGGAGGTTCATGCTGACCTCCTCGCCCTTGTCGCCGTTCACCTCGATGCGCAGCCAGAGATCGCCGGCCGCGGCCGGCGCGAGCGTCAGCACGGCCAGCAGCAGCGCCATCCCGAAAATTTTGTTCCGTTTCATTGTCGTCGTCTCCTCTCGATCCGCTTGGTGTCCGTTTCGACCGGTCTCAACAGGCTAGACGGAGAGGAGACGACAACGTTTCACAGCTTCATGCTTTCGAGCTCGTCGATGCGCTCGCGGACGAAGTCGAAGCCGCCCTGCCAGAACTGGCGGTCGGTCATGTCGATGCCGACCTCGGCCAGGATGTGCTCGGGCCGCGCCGAGCCGCCGTAGGAGAGCAGCCGCAGGTAGCCGGGCTTGAAGGCCTCGCCTTCCTCCTGGTAGCGGCGGTAGAGCGCCAGCACCAGGAGCTGGCCGAAGCTGTAGGCGTAGCAGTAGAACGGGGTCTGGTAGATGTGGGGGATCGACAGCCACTCGTAGCGGAACTCGGGGGCGAGGTCGATGCTGTCGCCGAACTGCTCGCGCAGCTTGCCCAGGTAGATCTCGGAGAGCTCGTCGGTGGAGCGGCCGGCGCGGACGGCCTCGTGGGCCTCGGACTCGAAGAGCACGAAATAGGCCTGCCGCAGCACCGTGGCGTAGACGTCGTCCACCGCCGCCGCCAGCAGCTCGCGGCGGGCCAGCGGATCGGGCTCCTCGCGCAGCAGGCGGTCGGTCATCAGCATCTCGCCGAACACCGAGGCGGTCTCGGCGAGCGGCAGCGAGGCGTGCTGGGTGAGGCTGGAGTGGCCGCTGGCCAGCATGCTGTGCACGGCGTGGCCGAGCTCGTGGGCCAGGGTGGCGACGTCGCGCACGCGGCCCGCGAAGTTGACCAGCACCCAGGGGGTGTAGCGCGGCAGCACGGTGTAGCAGAAGGCGCCCCCCCGCTTGCCCTTGCGGATCTCGCTGTCGAGGTGGCTTTCGGCGAACACCCGCTCGGCGTATTCAGCCAGGGTGGGGTGGAAGTCGTCGAAGGTCTCCAGCACCGAGCGCACGGCGTCGGCGTACTCGATCTTGCGGTCGGAGGTGGCGAGCGGGGCGTAGAGGTCGTAGCGCCGCAGGCGGTCCATGCCGAGCCAGCCCGCCTTGAGCCGGAAGTAGCGCTGGAAGAGCTTGGCGTTCTCGCGCGAGACCTCCAGGAGCACCTCGACGGCGCGGTCGGGGATGTCGTTGTCGAGGTTGCGGACGGCGATGGGGGAGGCGTAGCCGCGCAGCCCCACCTGCTCGTCGTACCAGTCGCGCACCCGGTTGACGTAGATCTGGCCGAGGATGTTGGCTTCCTGCGAGTAGACCCGGTAGAGCTCCTGGTAGGCGGCGGCCCGCAGCTCGGGCTCGGGCGAGAAGGCGTAGCTCATCAACTCGTCGCGGGTCAGCTTCTGGCTCTCGCCGTCCACCGTGAAGTTGAACTCCAGGCGGTTGGTGAGCATGGAGTAGAGCGTGATGACGGCGTCGAGGCCGTTCTCGTCCTTGACGTTGATGATCTGCTCGGACTTCTCGTCCAGGGTGTGGGGCTTGAAGCGCCGCAGGTCCTGCAGGTAGTGCCGGTAGTCGCCGTGCTCCGTCTCCGAAGGCAGCAGGCGCCAGGCCTGGTCGTCGGAGAGGCCGCGCCACCAGAGGGTGAAGAAGATCATGCGGTTGCCGGCCGCCGTCGCCGCCTGCCGCACGCGGTTGCGGAAGGTCAGCGCCTCCTGGCTGCCGGTGTCGGCGTAGAACCACAGTGAGGCATAGCCGTTGAGCACCTGGATGCGGTTGGTCACCTCCTCGTACTGCCGGAGGATGTCGAGGAAGGCGCGGGGATCCATGCCGGGATCGAGGTCCGCGCGCCTCCGTTCGAAGGCGGCGACGGCCGCTTCGAGGTCGGCCAGGCGGGCGGAGAAGATCTCCTCGCCCGGCTCCGGGAGCAGCTCGCCGAGGCTCCAGCCGCTGGAGGTGTAGGTCGGGAAGGTTTTGGTGATGACGTCCATGTCCAGTGGTTTTTAGGGTCGCCCGAGGTTCCGAGTTCAAGAAAGGCGGACCGGCGACGCCCGCCGGTCCGCGCCAAAGCTACTATTTTAGCCTAGCTGTGGGAAGCGTGACCGCCGCCACCCCTTTCTCCTTCGCCAGGTCGTTGAGCTGGACCAGGTCCTTGTCCCAGATCTCCCGCAGCTTCGCGAGCTGGGCGTCGATGGCCGCCGTCAGCTCATCCTTCACCCGCACTTGGCTGTCGGTGGGCCGGTAGTCCCCCTGGGACGTCGCCTGGGCTACCCCGTTCAGCTTGTCGTTCAGCCGGACGGGGAAGTTGAGCGGGTCCTGGCGGCTGCGGTTCTTGGTCTGGTAGAGCGCCTCCTCGACCTCGGTCATCTTCTTGTCGAGGTCCTTGGCGGCGTCGACCACCGGCTTCTGGGCCTCGTCCTTGCCCAGCCGCTTGCGCAGGGAGCCGAGCTGCGTCCGCACCTCGCGGATACGACGGATGGCGTCGTGGGTTTCGTCGAGCTTGTCGCGGATCTCCTGGAGGAACCGGTACTGAGCCTCCAGGTCTTCCTGGGTGGCGGAGACGCGCGGGTCCTTGCGAATCTCGAAAGGCTGGGTCAGGACCTCGCCGTTGACGGTCAGGCGCGCCCGGTAATTCCCCGGCACCGCCCGCGGCGCGACCAGCTCGTTGTTCCAGAGGATCAGGCCGGGGAACCGGCGGGCGGCGGGCCACCCCATGTCCCAGTTGAAGCGGTTCAGCCCCGCCTCGCCCGGGATCCTGGGCCGGTCCTTCTCCTCCTCGTCCTCCTCCTCCGGCTGCGGCTCGGTGCCCTTGTCGTTGCTCTTCTCCTCACCGGGCGTCGGCGACTCCTTGCCGGGCTCGGCGGCGGCCGTCCTGGGCTTCGCCTCCTCCTCGGCCATCTCCTTCGCCGCCAGCTCCTTTTCCTTGCCCTTCTCGGCGGCCTTGGCCTTGAAGGTCTGGATCACCTTGTCGTCCGCGGTCAGGATCTCCAGCTTGGCCTGTTTGGCCTGCTCGGCGGTCAGCCCTTCCTTCAGGTAGTAGGTCAGCGTCACGCCGCCCAGCGTGTTCTCGCCACCCCCGGGGCCGAAGCCGCCGCCCAGGTCGTACTGGCGGTAGGCCGGCCGCGGCGGGAAGAAGTGGACGGCGGCGTCGGCGACCCGCCGCTGGGCCGCCACCTCGCGCAGGGGGGTGAGGTCGTCCAGCACCCAGAAGCCCCGCCCCTGGGTGGCCGCGATGAGGTCGCTGTCCTTGATGGCGAGATCGGTCACCGGCACGATCGGCAGGTTGAGCTGCAGCGGCTGCCAGCGGGCGCCGTCGTCGAAGGAGACGTACATCCCCCGCTCGGTGCCGGCGTAGAGGAGCCCCTTGCGGCCGGGATCGGCCTTGATCGCGCGGGTGAAGTGCAGCGGATCGATGCCGCCGTCGATGCGGGTCCAGGTGGCGCCGTAGTCGGCGGTCTTGTATAGGTACGGCCGGAAGTCGTCGGACTTGTACATCGTCGCCGCCACGTAGGCCGCCCCCTTGTCGTGCGGGCTGGCGTCGATGGCGTTGATCATGATCCACTCCGGCATCCCCTTGGGCGTGACGTTCTTCCAGGTCTTGCCGCCGTCGCGCGTGACCTGGATGAGGCCGTCGTCGGAGCCGGCCCAGATCACCCCCGCCTCCAGGGGGGATTCGGCCACCGCGAAGATGGTGCCGTAGTACTCGACGCTGGTGTTGTCCTTGGTGATCGGACCGCCCGAGGGGCCCAGCTTGCTCTTGTCGTTGCGCGTCAGGTCGGGCGAGATGATCTCCCAGCTCTGCCCCTCGTTGTTGGTCTTGAACAGCACGTTGGCCGCCGCGTAGATCGTCTTCGGGTCGTGCGGCGAGAAGAGGATGGGGAAGTTCCACTGGAAGCGGTACTGCGCGTCCGCCGCGCCGCCGCCCATGGGATCGTTGGGCCAGGCGTTGATGTTGCGCTCCTGGCCGGTGTCGTGGTCGAGCCGGGTCAGGTAGCCGCCGTAGGAGCCGCCGTAGATGACGTCGGGATTGCGCGGGTCGGCCACGATGTAGCCGCTCTCGCCGCCGGCCGTGACGTCGAACTCCCAGCCGCGGGAGGAGATGCGCAGGGCCGAGTTGTCCTGCTGCGCGCCGAGGATGCGGTAGGGGAAGTGGTTGTCGGTCGAGACGCGGTAGATCTGGGCCGTGGGCTGGTTGCTCTGCGGCGTCCAGGTCAGCCCGCCGTCGGTGGAGACGTTCGCTCCGCCGTCGTTGGACTCGATCATGCGCAGCGGATCGTTGGGATCGATCCACAGGTCGTGGTTGTCGCCGTGAGGCGTGCGCAGGGTGGTGAAGGTCCTGCCGCCGTCCTTGGAGCGGTGGAACTGGACGTTCACCACGTACACCACGTCCTCGTCCTTGGGATCGGCGTAGATGCGGGTGTAGTACCAGGCCCGCTGGCGCAGGGAACGGTCGTCGTTGGTCTTCGTCCAGGTCTTGCCGCCGTCGCGCGAGCGGAAGACGCCGCCCTCGGCGGCTTCCACGATGGCGTAGACGTTCTCGGGGTTGGTGGGCGAGACGGTGACGCCGATGATCCCCAGCGGCCCCTTGGGGAACCCTGAGTTGCGGCTCAACTCAGCCCAGGTGTCGCCGCCGTCGGTGGACTTCCAGAGCCCGGAGCCGGGGCCGCCGCTCTCCAGGCTGTAGGGGGTGCGCCGCACGTTCCAGGTCGAGGCGTACAGCACCCGCGGGTTCCGCGGGTCCATGGCGAGATCGACGGCGCCCACCTTGTCGTTGATGTAGAGGACGCGCTGCCAGTGGGCGCCGCCGTCCTTTGTACGGTAGACCCCCCGTTGCTCGTTGGGGCCGAAGAGGTGGCCCAGCACGGCGGCGTAGACGAGGTCCGGATCCTTGGGATGGATGCGCACGCGCGGGATGTGCCGCGAGTCGGCAAGGCCGATGTGCTTCCAGGTCTTGCCGGCGTCGGTGGACTTCCACATACCCTCGCCGTGCGAGACGTTGCCGCGCACGGTCTTCTCGCCGCCGCCCACGTAGACTACGTTGGGGTCCCACTCGGACACCGCCACGGCGCCGATCGAGCCGCCGAAAGCGCCGTCGGAGACGTTCTTCCAGGAGCGGCCGCCGTCGATGGTCTTCCACACGCCGCCGCCGACCGAGCCGAAGTAGTAGGTGGAGCGGTCGCCGGGCAGGCCGGCGACGGCGGCGGCGCGGCCGCCGCGGGCCGGTCCCACCTCGCGCCATTTCATGCCCTCGAATACGGCGGGGGGGACGGCCGGCTTGGACGCGGACGCGGGGGCGGCGGCGGGTTTGGCGCTGGACGTCCGCTGTCCCCGCGCCTGGACCGCCCCGGCGCCCAGCATCAGCAACAAAGCAGTGCTACAGACAAAGAATTTTTTCATGATCCTCCGGCTCCATGGACATTCGCCGCTGTTCTACCATGAAAAGACGCACCGATCCCCCTCTCCCGGAAGGGGAGAGAAGGATCGGGCCGCGATACGGGAGGAGGACTAGCGGTAGTCCTCGACGCTCAGCTTGTCGAGGGGGAGGCCGAAGGGATAGAAGAGGTTGAAGACCGGCTGCTCGATGACTTCGGCGAAGCGGAGGAACAGCGGGCCGTACTCCTCGATGGGAGACTGGCCGGCCTCGATCCGCTCGTACTCCTCGCGCGAGACCTCCAACTGCTCGGCCATCTGCTCCGGCGTCTTGCTCCGGCGCTCGCGGTGCTTGCGGATCAGCTCGCCGGCCTGGCCCGGCCGGGTGTCGGAGGCGCGTCCGCTGTCGGCGAGCAGGCGGGAGGTCGGCGTCTCCAGCTTGATGGCGATCTTGGCCAGCAGCGGACCCCAGGTCTCGCCCTCGGACCGGCCCGCCTCGATCTCCTGGTACTTCTCCACAGGGATGCCGAGCTTCCCTGCCGTATCTTCGACCGAGAGCTTCTTGCGCTCCCGTTCTTTCATCAGGACTTCTCCGAGTTTCACGTTCCCTCCTGAGGATTGCGTGGGCCCTTGGGATTGCTGCATTTGGGCGGCCGGATGGTACCACATCGAACGCGGCGGCCCTTCCGTTCTAGGTTGGTGCCTATGGCCCTTCCGGGCGTGACAGTATCAGCGTTTGCGCTCGGACGACAAAGCCTTCAGGGCGTCGATGGGACGGCGGTCCGGGCTCATCAGCTTGATCGCCCGCCGCAGCAGGTTCTCCGCCTGCTCGGGGTCGCCGGCCTGGCGGTGGATCTCGCCCGCGTAATAGGCGGCGATGCCGCAGTTGGGGTCGAGCCGCAGCGTCTCCTGCAGCTCCTTGAGGGAGCGGTCGGCGAAAGCGGTGCTGATCAGGAACCGGCACCAGGCCAGCTCGGCGGCGTAGAGGCTGTTCTGGGGATCGCAGTCGGCGGCGAACTCCAGCAGCATCACGGCCTCGCGGGTCTTGCCGGCGTCCAGCAGCGCCTTGCCCTTGTTGTACTGGGCCTCGGCGTCCAGCAGGTCGGTCTTGATGGCGAAGCTCGCGGCCGGCTTCTTCGCGCGCTCCTCCCGCAGCGTCTTGCGGCGGAAGAGCAGGGTGTTCCGCTGCTCCACGTCCGCCAGCTCCGCGAAGGCCCGGGCGCCGGCCAGGAAGAGGTCGCGCGCCCGCTCGGCGAGGTCCGGCTGGTTCTCCAGCTCCCAGGGGGCGAAGCGGCGGGAGAGCTCCAGGAACTTCTTCTCGAACGCCGGCATCGCGCCGTCCTCCGGCACGCCCAGCAGGTCGAAGGCGTCCTGCCGCCGGTACGAGAGGTAGGTCTGCATGATCTCGTTGCGCCGCCGCTCGATCTCCGCCGCCGTGGGGCCCGCCGGCGCGGGAGGGGGCGCCGGGGCCTCCGGGGCGGGCGCAGCGGCGGCCGGCGGGGGAGTCAGCGCCGGCCGCGGGAACGAGCCCGTGGCCGTCAGGTCCTTCGGCACGGCGTCCGCCGGCGCCACCAGGCCCAGCACGCAGAAGGCGTAGAGGACGCGGGTGATGTCATCCACCGGGAGCTGCGTGGACTCGGCCAGCTCGCCCATGCGCTTGCCCGGCGGCCGCAGGGCCTCGGCGATCTGGCTCTGGCGCGTGCTGAGCCGCACGTCCTCCAGCGGGAACGGCGGCGACGGGTGGAGGACGAGCTTCTTGCCCACCAGCGGCGCCACCGACATGTCCACCTCCTCCTGGGGAGCGAAGCGGGTGACGCCGGTCAGGATGAGCTGGGGGACCTTGATCTTGAGCGACGACTCCGGGGCGGGCGGCTCGTCCAGCCAGCGGAACTCCCCTTCCTTCCAGGTGAACAGGTCGAGGAGCTTCTTGGCCAGGTTCGCCTGCAGGATCTTGAACAGGTCCACCGCGGTGACCAGCCCGTGCTCCAGCAGCACCTCGCCGAGCGGCACGCCGCGCGCCGCGGAGCGGGAGAGGTTGGACGTGAAGTCCTCCTCGCTGAGCTTGCCCTCCAGGACCATGTAGCGCCCGAGGGTCTCGTGCGTGAGATTGGACCGGCAGTCCACCGGCGCCCCGTTTTCGAAGATGATGCGCTTCCAGACCTGGCGCCGCCGCACCTCGAGGACCAGCGAATGCTGCTTGAGGGCGTGGGCGAGGAAGAGGGGGGCCACCGGCACCTCGGGCAGGTTCCCTTCCCGCAGGCGGGCGATCTCTTCCAGTTGATCCGGGGTCGGAATCACGTTGGGCTCGTCGGACGACGGAAAATCTTGACCGCAGTATATAGAAGGAAGGAGGCTGGCGCGATGGAAGAACCTCACTTCATCTTCAACGGCCCGGAAGGCGGCCCTGTGATCGCCCTCGCCCACGGCGCGGGCGCCCCGATGGACTCGCCCTCACTGGAGACGATCGCCCGCGGGCTCGCCGCCGCCGGGTTGCGGGTGGCCCGTTTCGAGTTCCCCTACATGCGGCGCCGGCGGGAGACCGGGAAGGGCGGAGCGCCGGACCGCGAGCCCGTCCTGCGGCAAGCCTGGCACGCCGTCATCGCCGCCCTGGGGGGGCCGGAGAATCTGGTCATCGGCGGCAAGTCCATGGGCGGGCGGATGGCCAGCCTGATCGCCGACGAAGCCGGGGTGCGCGGGCTGGTCTGCCTCGGCTATCCCTTCCATCCGCCGGGTCAGTTGGAGCGGCTGCGCACCGCCCACCTCCGCGGCCTGCGGACGCCCACCCTGATCGTCCAGGGCACCCGCGACCCCTTCGGCACGCGCGAGGAGGTCGCCGGCTACGAGCTGTCGCCCGCCATCCGCGTCGTCTGGCTGGAGGACGGCGACCATTCCTTCAAGCCCCGAAAGTCCTCCGGGCACACGGAGGCGGGGCACCTGGCGAGGGCGGTGGAGGAGGTGGCGAGTTTCGTGAAGGCTCTGGGGTAAGCTTCGCGCCCCATGACCTCCACCCACGCCGGCCAGCTCGCCGCCCTCGGCACCGCCACGTGCTGGGCGTTCTCCGCCCTGGCCTTCGACGCCGCGGCCCGCCGCATCGGCGTGCTCGCGCTCAACCTGATCCGCCTGGTGATCGCCTTCGGCTTCCTCTCCCTGGCGGCCTGGGCGATGCGCGGCCTGCCGCTCCCCACCGACGCCACGCCCCACGCCTGGGGCTGGCTGGCGGTCTCGGGTCTGGTGGGGTTCGTCTTCGGGGACCTCTGCCTGTTCCGCGCCTACGTCCTGATCGGCCCCCGCCTCGGCATGCTGGTGATGTCCCTGGCGCCGCTGCTGACCGCCGTCATCGGCTGGCTGATCCTGGGCGAGACCCTCTCCGGGCTGGACCTGCTGGGCATGGCCCTGACCATCACGGGGATCGGCTGGGCCGTGCTGGAGCGCAAGGCTCCCCCCGCTGAGCCCGGCACCGCCGCGCCGCACGCCTCCCTCGCCGGCCTCGGCCTGGCCTTCTGCGGCGCCCTCGGCCAGGCCGCGGGCCTGGTGCTGAGCAAGCTGGGGATGGGAACGTACGACGCCGTGGCCGCCACCCAGGTGCGCGTCCTGGCCGGCGCCGCCGGCTACGCCCTGCTGTTCTTCCCCCTGCGCTGGTGGCCGCGGGTCGCCGAGGCCCTGCGCGAACGGCGGGCGCTCGGCCTCTCCACGGTCGGCGCCTTCTTCGGCCCGTTCCTGGGCGTCTCCCTCTCCCTCTACGCGGTGCGCAACACCGAGGCCGGAGTCGCCGCCAGCATCATGGCCGTGTCGCCCGTCCTCATCATCCCTCTGGTGGTGCTCCTCCGCGGCGAGCGGGTGGGGATCGGTGGCGTCCTGGGGGCCGTCGTGGCGGTCGGCGGAGTGGCTCTGCTCTTCCTTTGATTGCAAAACCCCATTGACATCTATGCCGCACCGGCATAGAGTGAGCCTACGTAGGTTGCGCCCCTGTCGTTGCATTCAAAACTTGGAGGAGAAGGGTATGAGAACAAAGCCTTGGCTGTGGCTGACCGCTCTGGCTCTATTGCCCGCGACTGCTGCTCCCGTCATGGGACAGGCGCGGCCGGTCGGGAACGAGCTCCGCGTCAGCGGGAATACCGACACGAAGCAGCGCAATCCCGCCGCGGCCTACAACGCCGCCGGCACCGAGCTCGTCGTGTGGGAGAACGACCGGCAGGGTCTCCGGGGCCGCTTCTACGGCCGCGACGGCGCCCCGCTCACCCCCGAGCTTGGACTGGTGGCCAATCAGGTCGTCTCGGGCGCTCCGGCCCAGGGCATCGAGGTCCTGCGCAAGGATCCGGTCGTGGCCTTCCTCCCCTCGGGTGAGTTCTTCCTGGCCTGGACGGAGGAGCGCTCCTCGGTCCGCGTCGACATCTTCTTCCAGGACCGCCAGCTCCTCGACCGCGACGTCTACGTTCAGAAGTTCACCGCCGCGGGCGCCGCGGCCGGCGCGCCGGTCCGCGTGAGCGACGCCGCCGGGTTCCAGAGCGTGCCCCGCCTGCTGGTCCGCAACGGCGCCGACGCCGTGGTGGTCTGGCAGAGCTCGATCTCCAACAACGACGGCGTCTTCGCCCGCCTGATCAAGGCTTCGGGCCAGCTCAACGGCGCCGAGTTCCGGGTCAGCTCGGGCCAGGCCGCGAATCCGGCCATCGGCGGCGCCGCCAACGGCCAGTTCATCGTCAGTTGGGAAGCCGCGGACGGCGGCTCGCAGGGCGTCTTCGCCCGCCTGTACGAGCGCTCGGCCGCGCCGCGCGGCGCCGAGTTCCAGATCAACTCCCAGGTGGCGGGCCTGCAGCGCCGGGCGGCCGCGACGGCCGTTCCCACGGGCGGCTGGCTGGTGGTCTGGCAGGGCCAGGGCGTCGACAGCAAGCATCACCACATCTTCGGCCAGTTCCTGGGTGACACCGGCAACCTGGTCGGCCCGAACTTCCGCATCAGCCAGCAGAACGTGGGCGAGGTTCAGATCGCTCCCTCCGTGGCCGCGGTGGCCGGCGGCAACTTCGTGGTGATCTGGACCGACTGGCACGAGATCTTCCCGCTGGGTCTCTTCGGCGTGGAGATCGACAAGCTGGGCAACCCGGTCGGCAACGAGGTGCAGATCAACACCCGTCCGATCAACGCCCAGACGCGCACCTCGCTGGCGGTCAGCCCCTCCGGCAGCATCCTGGCGCCGTGGGAGGGCTTCCACACCCGCACCGCCCGCCGCGCCGGCATCGCCGCGCGCCGGGTCGAGTTCTAGACCTCCCGTCTCCGGCACCCCCGGAGCCTCTCCAGACCCCGCCGGGAAACCGGCGGGGTTTTTTCATGCCTGTCCGAACACCAGACCACCCAGCGGAGGCGGTAGAGACGACCCTGCCCGTTTCAGAACGCCCTTCGCAGGCCCTCCACGTCGGGTCGTCTCCGGAGGGGCAACGCCGCCTCCGTAATCCCCGTCCTCCCGGGGCGCACCCGTTCCGCCTTTCACCCATCACCCCCGTTCGGCGAAGGCGGTAGAGACGACCCTGCCCGTTTCAGAACGACCTGTGCAGGCCCTCCACGTCGGGTCGTCTCCGGAGGGGCAACGCCGCCTCCGTAATCCCCGTCCTCCCGGGGCACACCCGTTCCGCCTTTCACCCATCACCCCCGTTCGGCGAAGGCGGTAGAGACGACCCAGCCCGTTTCAGAACGCCCTCCGCAGGCCCCCCACGTCGGGTCGTCTCCGGAGGGGCAATGCCATCCCCGTAATCCTCGCCCTCCCGGGGCACACCATCACCGCGCGATCCTGAACCGCCGCACAACCGGAGGCACGGTGGTGCGTGTGTTCATTCCGTCCTCTCAGACCAAGCGGTCTGCCCTTCGAAGAGACGCCCCGACGTGGGGGGCCTGCGCAGGGCGTTCTGAAACGGGCTGGGTCGTCTCTACCGCCTTCGCTCCAGGTGTTATGCTTGGCGGAGATTTGTGAGGATTGGACATGCCGGATGATCTGCTGTTCAGGAACCGCTACCGGATTCCTTCCGCGCGTCTGGTGAGTTGGGATTACCGGTGGGCCGGTGGCTATTACGTAACGATCTGCACGCTGGGGCGGGTCCACTGGTTTGGAGAGGTCGTGGACGGGGAAGTTCTGCTTTCTCGGATTGGCGAGGTGATCGCTCTGGAATGGCTGAAGATCCCGCGCAGCCATCCGCGAGTGATCCTGGATGAATGGATCGTCATGCCGGATCATCTGCATGGGATCTTGATCTTTCGTGGCATGCCTGAGCGGGATAGCGGTCCGCTGGCTCAATCTCTCGGCTCTGCCATGGGGCAGTTCAAATCAAAGGCTACGAAACGAATCTGGGGAGACTTGCGGCAACCCGAGTTCGACTGGCAAGAGAGGTTCCACGACACGATCCTGCGCGACCAGGAGGATCTCGATCGTGTCCGCGCCTATATCCGCGACAACCCCCGCCGCTGGTCCGAGCGTCAGCAAAATCCGACCGCTACCGTCCGTCGGAGGCGGTAGAGACGACCCTGCCCGTTTCAGAACGCCCTCCGCAGGCCACCCACGTCGGGTCGTCTCCGGAGGGGCAATATGGTCTCCGTAATCCCCGCCCTTCCGGGGCACACCGCCGCCAACGATCCTGACCCGCCGCACAACCGGAGGCACGGCGGTGCGTGTTCATTCTGTCCTGCTCGACCCTTCCGGCCTGCCCTTCGAAGAGACGCCCCGACGTGGGCGGCCTGCCCAGGGCGTTCTGAAACGGGCTGGGTCGTCTCTACAGCCTTCGATGGGCGATAACCAAAACGGGAAAGTTCGGAGATGGCTTGCCGAGAGGGGGGCCGGTGCCTTGGACGGCATCCGACGCCCCCTTCGACGACTGTCTACTTGAAGGACACCAACGCCCGGCGGGCGCCGCAGCCCTGGCGGCTGGTATGGGCAATCACTCTATTGAGGCCGACATAGACCACGCGCCGGTCGGCGGCGGCCGCGCCGGCGTCAGGGATGAGGAAGAGCTTCTTCAGGTTCTGGGTCTGTACGAAGGAAAAGGGTTGCCCCCAGCTCACGTAGTTGTTCTTCACGACGAACTTGAGAGCGCTGTCGGTGACCGAGAGATCCTGATGTGCGATCTGGTCGGCGACGCCGGGACCGAGGGCAGCGGTGTAGACGTCCAAGCTCTCGTTGAAAATCTGGAGCTCGGCCTCGCTGTCCGGGCTGCCCGCGTCGCCGGCGAAACCGTCGTTGGTCGGCGAGTCGCCCAGGTTGAACGTCCAGGACGCCGGCAGGCCCTCGTACTCGACCTGCACGATGGCCTGGGTGCAGTTGGTGGGGATGTTGACCTTGAGGACGGCCTGCTTCCAATTGGCGGAGGCCGGGCAGGCGGCGATAGCCGGATTGGCCGCGAGGGGAGCGCAGGAGAGGACGGTCACCCCTGTCAGGTTGTTGGTCGTCGCATTGAGGCAGCTCTTGAGGTCGATGAAGAACACGCCGGGGTTGCACTGCGCCGACGCGCTGTTGGCCATCGCCAAGCAGAGGGTGAAGAGGATAGGAATGGACTGTCTACGACATGAGCGACTAATCATAGATTTTCTCCTTTAAACATTGCGTTGCTGAGCTCAACAATTGTGCTCAGTTTCTCTGTTGAGGTCGGACCGCGATAGCCTCGCCTTGCGACAGCCGGGGATCTGTTTACATTCTATAGGAATTCCCCTCCGTTCTCAAGAGCTCTCTATTCAGCATGGGGGACCCCCGGCTGGACAGGAAATCTCTACATCACCGATTTGCGTTTTGAAAGAACCAAGGCCGTACAGCCTATGAGAGCATTGTTGTTGACACTGCCTTCGGTGAGCGGGATGCTTTGTAAGCCATAGATCAATGGGCCAAACTTCAAGGCATCACCCGTTGCCCACACGCCGAAGACGGCTGCAGGATCGACGCCTGGCTGGCGGCGACCGCCGAATTGTTGGTTACCTGGAACGTGTAAGTATAGGTCCAATTGGGGTTGCAAGTGATCACTTCACACGCGCCAAATTTGAGGGATCTCTCTTTCATCTGCTTTTGCGCCGCCGCCGGTACGCTACCGGCTAAAGTCGATAGGCAGGCCAACGTCAGCGCTGCAAGCCTTATGTTGAGGGGGGGCATCGTTTCTCCTTTCATGTTCTATGCTTACCCCCGGCGGAGTTCGCCTTGGACACGGTCCTCTTCATGATGGATTCCCTCCTTCTGTTGGCCTTCAAACGGACTGATCCAGGGCAGAGGGAATTGGGTTAGAGGTCGGGTGAAAAAGACTCAAGGAGTCTCCTCGACCGCATGGATCACCTTAGTGTAGGGGTGGTCCTCTCCTTCCACTGTCCATTCCGCCCACAGGCGTCCCTGGTCGCTGTGCGGCGGCGGGTCGGGACACAGGCTCAGCCAGTTCCGTCCCCCCAGGAAGCGGCGCCGGGTGCCGGGCATGCAGGCCATCTCCGCCGTGATCCCCCGGTCGATTTCTTCCACCGGGCTGAACAGCTTTTCCAGAGCGAAGAGGAGGAGGCCGGGCGGGCCGGGATGGACGATTCCCGAGGCGATGAGCTGATTGATCACGTTCGCGTTGCCGTCCCGGCTGCGGGTGGACTCCAGGATCCCCAGCGCGGCCACGTGCACGTCGCCCGAGACCAGGGTCACGCGCGTCTTCTCCCGTTCGGAAAAGGCGAGCAGCCGGTGGAGGAGCCGCAGGCGCTCCTCTTTATGGGGGCGGCTGCGCCAGTGGTCCCGCAGGTCGTCCTCGATCTCCTGCTGCCCCGGGAGGATGCCCAGAGCCTGCTCGATCATGTCGAAGCCGGGATAGAGGACGGGGATGCTCGTCATCACCACCAGATGCCGGCATTGGCTCTTCCCGGTCAGGCCGTCCATCCAGGCGTAGATCGCGTTCCAGTGATCCCGGCTCAGGACCTGCTCGCCGGTCCGCTCGGAACGCATGTCGAGGGTGAGCAGGGCGAGATCGCCCAGACGGTGGCCGACCGTGAAGCCGCGCTCCGGAAAGAGCGCCGCCGCCGCGAGCGATCCGGCGTCCTCCTGGCGCTGGAAGAGCCGGAAGTGCTCGCGGGCCAAGGCGAAGATCCCGTCGAACACCGGGCACGTCTGCCGCTCCGGCGGATACGAGCCCCAGCCGTCGAAGATGTCGTGGTCGTCCCACATCATCAGGGTGGGAACGGAGGCGAGCATGTCGCGGAGCTCTGGCTGCGACCAGCGCCGGCAGTAGAGGTCGAAGTAGAAGTCCCGTACCTTGGCGGCCATCGCCGCGCTGAAGGGGGCCTTGTTGCCCTTGTCCGCCGGCAGCTCGTTCCAGCGCTTCAGGGGCTCCACCGTCTCCCACATCTCGTCGGCGTAGACCTGGTCGCCGCCCATCAGCAGCAGGTGGAAGGGGGCGGCGGCGTGCCGCTGGGCCATGATCTTCCACAGAGCGTATTTGTCCGCGATCGACTTCAACAGCTTGAGGGACGAGAAGCCGTTGCACGACGTGTACGCCATGCGCGGGGTCCGTCCCGCCGCCGGCACGGTGAAGGCGAAGCTCTTCCCTTCCACCTCATAGAGGACGGGCGTGTCCTCCTCTCCCCGCTGCACCTCGAAGTCGAACCGCCAGACCGTGCGCCCCTTGTGCTCCGCGAGCTGCTTGCCGGCGACTGCCTTCCCCTGCGACTGGAGCCGAGAGGGCTCGCCGCCGTCTGTCACCACCAGCGCTCCCACCTGCCAGACCGCTTCGTTGCCGCCTCGGAATCCCAACACGGGTCCCAGAACGATCGCCATGTCGACGTCCTCCTTTGCGGGGGTTGATCCGGGGGAGAGGGCTTTGGGGGTGTGCTCCGCGAGATTTGTCTAACCCGAATCAGGAAAGGAGGGATCGATCCGGAGGAACGTCCCAAGGAGGTTAAGAAATGCGCTCACTGAGAGAGCTGACCCTCGTGTTTTTCTTCATGTTTCCAGGTTCATTGCTGGCCCAGATCGAAACAGGGTTGCAGTTCAACCTTTCCACTCCAGGTTCCCGGAGCCTGGGCATGGGAGGGGCATTCATCGGCTTTGCTGACGACGCAACAGCGGCTTATACAAATCCAGCGGGACTCACCAGCCTGACGCTTGGAGGATCGGAGATTGCCGTCGAGGCTCGAAATTGGGACTACTCAACGCTTTTTCTGGAGCGCGGCCATATCGGAGATACAATGCCCTTTGGAGTGGGCATCGATACAGTGGCCGGATTTCAGTCTGGCGAGGCACGGAGCTCGGCCAGCGGGCTCTCCTTCGCTTCGGTCGGCTACCTGCTGCCCCGTGGCATCACGGTTGCGCTCTATCATCATCAGCTTGCCAAGTTCAGAAGCCGCGGCGTCAGTCAGGGCCTGTTCGATAACGAAGAGGAAGACATTCTTTCAGGCGACTGCGCCAACGACAGCATCGCAACTTTCCACGGAGAGCTTATTGCGGACGGCGATCTGTTCTTCAATGACTGCCGCTTCACTCCATATCGGTTTGATCGGGAACTGGAGATCACCAACGACGGCGTATCCGCTGCCTGGCAAATTCCCATTCCGGCCTTGGCGAAGCGGAAGCAGAGCCTTTCGGTCGGACTTGGGTTGTCTTATTACCAACTTGACGTGCGAGCACGAACCGATGCGCTGTTTTTCTTCGGATTTACAGGAAGTGCTGACTTTGACCGGCTGCCGCGTGGATTCGTAGGCCCGGCCGACACTCTCGATGACAACGTCTTCTGGTCTGCCACTAACGATGGCAGCGACGACGCTCTGGGACTGAATCTTGGTCTCCTCTGGCGTCTGGAGCCCCACTGGAGCATCGGCGCGGTGTACCGGCAAGGCCCGGACTTCAGGTACAAGGGCCACGTCACCACTGGTCCGGCTCTGGAGAGGTTCTACGGAATACCTCGTGACGTGACTCTCGATTCAAGTTCAGCACCTTTGCACGTACCTGACGTTTATGGGTTGGGTGTCGCCTACACTCGTAATGAGGGCAATACGAAGGTCGCTCTTGATATCAACAGAGTCCGATACTCGCAACGTCTGGTTGATCTCGTGAGCACGCCTGCGGATTTCCAACTCGGTGACGTCAATGAAATACATCTGGGTTTTGAACAGGTGGTGCTCGTCCTCCCATCGCAGTTCGTGGGAACCCTACGGCTCGGCGTATGGCATGAGCCCAACCATGAGCCGACCGGCAAGACCGAAGTCGCAAGTTTGTTTTTTCCCAAGGGGGAAGACGAGATCCATTGGGCAGGTGGCCTTGGACTGGTCGTCAAGGAAGATTATCAGATCGATGCCGCAGTGGACCTCTCGGACCGCGTGAACACCTTCTCGTTCTCCATCGTCCGCTTCTTCTGATCCCCTCACAGCCTCGCATTCAGCGCCTCGCTCCGGCCGGATCCCTCGCGGACCCGGCGGGCGAGGCGGTATCTGTGGAGCGACGAAAAGGAGATTTTGCGCGATGGAAGGCGAGGTAGTGCGACGGCGAGATCCCCCTCACCGATCCGACCGGCGGACCGGTGAGGGGGCTGCCTCCTACCTGAACTTGCAGAGGCCTCGTTCGACCGGCTGGTGGTGGTAGATCCCGTTTTGCCAGATGCCGATCCCATTCTCATGCGGGCCGAAGCGCTGGTCCGGGATGCCGGAGGTGTCGCACAACTTCCGGATGCAACGGGGATTGCCCGGCGAGGAGCGGTTGTCCAGGTCGTAACCGGTCTTGCACCTCGATTCGCAGTCGCAGGGAGGGCTCGGCAGGACTTTGGTGAACTGCCAGCTCTTCGTACGACGGTCAAAGCCGTATTCGATCCGGAACGTGGCGTTGCCGCTCTTGCAGATCCTGTCCTGCTCGGCGGGGGTGAGAGTGAAGTGGCTCCAGATGGAGCCGGTCAGAAAGTTGCTCTCGATGTGCTGCCTGCAACGCTTTTCTCGATCCGGGATGGAAATCCCGGGGGCCGACATCTTCCAGGGGGAGGGCGTGTACTGCTGGTTGGTGCCGCTGAGGAAGATCGTCGCATGGCAGGTCCACGTTGCCGCGCGGGCCTCGGGGGAAGCCAGCAGGATGAGAGAGAAGGTGGTGGTCGTGATCACTCCCTTGAGCGTTCTTTTCATCGGGATTCTCCTGTTTCTCCTTGTTCTGCGATGAGGATGCATCGTTGGCTCGCCGAGGGCTCGGCGTTCCGCTTCTCGTAGGCCTTCGGCTTGACCTTCTTCAGCCTGCGATAGCGCTTGTCGTCCTGGACCACCCTCTGGGTTTCCGAGGTGGTCAGCTCGCGGTGGGCGTCCCTGTAGCGTTCGAGGTGGTAGTAGGCGAGGCCGAGGTGGTAGTGCGGCAGGTATTCGGTGTAACGCATGCCCTGGAGGTGGACGCGGCCGCCTTCCAGGGATTTCTCTTGGATGGCGTCTCTCAGCAGGGGCACCGCCGCGCACCAATTCTTGAGACTGACTTCGCGGATGGCGCGCTTGTAGATCTTATGAGCCTCCTCCTCGGAGTTGTCCACGGCCAGGTTCTCGATGCAGCCGGCCGGCAGCTTGCCGTCGATCGACTCGACGATCTCGTCGATGGCGAGGCTCACCCCCTCGCGGCTGCCGAACGTGTTCTCGCCGCCGGCGGCCCGGCTGGCGAAACGGACGTTGAGGCCGACCAGGGCGCCGCTCTCGTCGAAGAGGGGGCCGCCGGAGAAACCCTTTTCGATCTGGGCGTCGTGCAGGAGATGGATGCCATCGCGGCGGGTCATGGCGCCCCGTTCCTCGACCCATTCCCTGGCGCTGGATTTCGCGTAGCCGATGGCCGTGACCGGGAACTCGCGGCGGCCGGCCGTCGCGTTGAGGTCGGTGGCGGGAGGGATGGCGCCCGGAGCCGCGTTGGGAAGCTGTTGCGGCACCGCCACGGTGAGGAGGACGAGGTCCTTGGCGGCGAAGGGGGTGGCTCCGATCTTGTCCTCACCCTTGTCGCGGTCTTCAACGATCATGGGGGTCAGGTCGCGGAAGAAGCGGATCTCGGTCTTCCGGACGTCGCGCCGGCTGCTCCTCAGCCCCTCGCCCTGGCTTTCGCCGTAGATCACGTGATGGGCGGTGAGGATGTAAGCCAGCTCTTCGCGCTGGCAGAGGATGACGCCGGAGCCGAAGTCCGGCTCGGCGTCCTCGCGGTAGACCCGGATCTGCACGGTCTGTTTCTTGAGCACGTCGGGGTCCGCGGCCCGCGCGGGGAGAGCGGACAGGACCAGCGCGGCGGCGAGCGGCGCCGCCAGAGATGGCCGCAGCATGGTGTTGCCTCCTTTCAGGAAGGTTTTTTGAACAGTCCGAAGGTCTGGACCGCCGCCCAGCAGACGCCGAGGACGGTGACCAGGGTCGAGTAGACGAAGGTGCTCAGCTTGTGGGTGTAGAGCCAGACGAACAGGCTGGGCAGCTCCTCGTTCAGGAGCTCGGGGGTGGGGCCGAGCTTGAGGCTGGTGGCGCGGCCCCAGAGGACGACGGCGAGCCGGCCGTCGCGCAAGGTCACGGAGCGGAGGGTGAAGGGCTCTCCGGCGCGCACGCTGAGGAGCACGCGGGGCTCCAGGACGATCTCTCCCTTCTCGCCGCCGGGGAAGCGGACCTTGCCGCCGGCGATGAAGCTCTCCTGTTCGAAGCGCTCCGCGCGGAAGAAGCGGGGCCGCTCGGCCTTGAGATCGGGCCGCAGCAGGGGCTCGGCGCGTTGGGCCGCGGGCTCGAGGAGGGCGAGACGGTCTCCCCAGGCGAGGGCGCGGGTTTCGGAGGTGGCGAAGGGGAGGCGCTGCTCGGCCACGCCGCCGGTCATGGGGTCGATGACGCGCAGGAGAGTGACAGGGGCGTCGTCGATGGGCAGGGTGAAGCCCAGGACGCCCTCGGTCCGCCGGCCGGCGAGGACCAGGTCCGGCGACATGGGAGTGACCAGGGCGCGGGTCGTGGCGCCGGAGGCGGACGGGATCTCCAGATCGAGCCCGAAGCTGGTGGGCACGGTGCCGCTCCAGGCGCCGCCGCCGGCTTCCGCGGCGGTGAGCGCGATGCGGAGCCTGCGGTTGCCGGAGCGGTCGCGGCCGGCGGTTTCGATGCACAGGCCGGTGCGTCCGAAGGCGCTCAGGACCGGCTGGAAAGGCTCGCCGGCGGCGATGCGGACGAGGTCTTCGGCGCCGGGCCGCAGGGTGGTCCGCCCCCGGCCGTCCAGGAAGGCTTCGACGCTCCCGGCTCCCTGGAGGTCGAGCCGCGAGGCGCTGAGCGAGGGGGCCAGGAAGTCGATTTTCTCGCGCTCCCCGGCGCGCTGGGCGGGCGGGACCAGGACCGCCTCGAAGCGGTCCAGCTCGGCCTCGATCTCGACCACCGTGGAGCGGGTGCGGAAGAGGAGCACCCCGACGACCAGCAGGGTCGCCACCGCCACGGCGGTAAGGAAGAGGAGCTGCCGCCTGGGAGGAGCGTCACTGGAGCTGGCCATAGTGCTCGAAGGTGAGAGTGGCGTTGAGGGGGCGCACCGTCTCGGTCAGCATGTCGCCCTTGAGACGGAGGACGTAGCGGCCCGGAGGGGCGGGCCGGCCCTGATCGTCGCGGCCGTTCCATTCGACGGCCAAGCGGCCGCCGAGGTCGCGCGTGAAGATCCACTTGCGGACGGGGACGAGCTGGCCGCCCTGGTCGCGGGAGACGGTGCAGTCCACGTCGATGCCGGCGCCGCTTTCATAGACGAAGGCGTAGGTGCCGCCCGGCGCCGGCCGCGGCCCGGAGGAGAGGAAGGCCGGGTAGTAGACGGTCTCCTCGCGGTTGCTGACCCGGGCCTGAAGGCCGGCCGGGTCGATGCCGAGCGGCGCGACGACTTCGCCGCGGGGCCAGGAGAAGGATTGGAGGCCCTGGGGGTAGGGCTTCTTGGCCGGATGCATCATGTAGTTCTTGCCGGGCTCGCGGACCTCGATGGTGGGGGTCAGCCCGGCGGGGAGCCAGAAGTAGACGAAGAGGCGGTCCGAGGCGGTTTTCCAGGGCTCGCCCTGGCGGTACTGGACGGCCAGCAGGTCGAAGCTGGCGCCCGAGACCTGCCAGTCCTCGACCCCTTCGCGGCGGTCGCCGCGGTCCTTGTACTTGCAGGCCTCGCAGGCAGCCCAGGCGGCCCCGGCGGCGAGCAGAAGGGCCGCCCCGGCGGCGACGGCCCTCGACGTTTTCCTGTTCATGAGCGTCCCTCCGTAGTCCGGTTTCTCCGGACTGATCCAGCGGGGGGACGATCGGGTTAGTGGGGAAGGACTTAAAGGACCTAAAGGACATAAAGGACCCAAAGGACACCAAGGACTTCTTTGCCGTCCTTTATGTCCTTTAGGTCGTTTATGTCCTTTGGGTCCTTCGGATTATGCATCTTGAAAGAATGAAGCTCCGGTGAGGGCTTCTATTTCAGGAACCGCCGCCGCTCCTCCGCGGTCAGCTCGCGGTTGGCGACGCGGCGAGCGAGCCGGCGCCAGGAGGCGGGATCGACGTCCCAACGGATCAAGGTGCCTTTGTTGTCGGCGGAGAGGAGGGTCTTGCCGCCGTCCTCGAAAGCGAGGCTGGCGATCTCGTAGCGGTGGCCGGCGAGCGGACCGGCGATCAGGGTGCCCGAGCGGGCATCCCAGAGGGAGATGCGGCGGTCGCGGCCGGCGGTGGCGAGGAAGCGTCCGTCCGGGCTTGTCGCGATGGCTGAGAGGAAGTTCTCGCGCATCCCCAGGCGTGTCTCGATCGCGCGGCGGGTCTCACGAGAGGCCCGTGGGACCGCGGCGGCGGCCTGTTCCGGCGGGAGCGTGACGAAGCGGCCCAGGCGGGGACCCGGATCGACGCTCCACAGCACTACGTCGCCGCCGTTGCCGGAGGCAAGAAGCCGTCCGTCAGGCCGGAACGCCAGCCGGCGCAGTTTCCCCTCGTGGCCGCCGAACAGAGGATCGACGAGCCGCAGCGTGTGGGCGTCCCAGAGCAGGGTGCCCTCTTCGCTGCCCGCGGCGAGCCGCTGGCCGTCGGGGCTGAAGGCGACTCCCCAGAGATCGCCGGGCAGGGAGGCGCTCAGGGGCTCCCCGCGTCTTTCGCCGGTGACGGGGTCCCAGAAGGCCAGGGTGCCGTCCAGGCTGGAGGAGGCGAGGGTCCCGCCGTCCGGCGAGAAGGCGAGGCCGGTGATTCCCTCGGCGTGGGCGCGCGGCGGCGGCGCTGTTCCCAGCAACTCGCCGGTGGCGGCGCGCCAGCGCCAGACGCGCCGTTCCATCCCCGCCGCGGCCAGGATCTCGCCGTCCGGGCTCCAGGCGAGGGAGGTGATCCAGTCCGTAGGACCGGTCCAGGGCGGTCCCAAGAGGCGGCCGGTCACTGAGTCCCAACGCAAGACCGTGTTGTCCGCCGTGGCCGCGGCGAGGGTCCTGCCGTCCGGGCTGAAGCGGAGGACGTAGACGGCGGACTCGTCCGGAGCCGTCAGGGCGCGTGGCCGGCGGGCCGGAGAGCGCGGGTCCCAGACGAGGACACCCTGATCTCCTCCGGCGGCCAGCCAGCGGCCATCGGCGCTCCAGTCCACACTCCAGGCCCTGCCGTCCATCCGAGTCAGCGTCTGCCGCGGTTTTCGCAGGTGGGCGTCCCAGAGGCGCACGACGCCGTCGTCGTCCACGGAAGCGAGGCGGTGGCCATCCGGGTTCCAGGCGAGATCGAGGACCTCGCTCTGGTGGCCGTGAAGCACGGTCTCCAGATGGGGGCTGGACTCCAGGGTGCGAGCCAGCAGGGGGAGGGTGGCGGGAAGCTCCCAGCGGTCGGCTTCCAGGGCCAGGAGGAGGGCGCGGTCGAGGCGCTCCGGGGCCTCGGCCATGGCCTGGGCCGCAAGGCCGCTCAGGAGCGCCCGCTGGCGATCCTGCCGGGCCTGCAAAAAAGCGGTCACGGCCACGATCAGGCAGAGGGTGGCGGCCACGGCGTAGAGCCGCAGGCGGCGGGTGCGCCAGCGCTCGCGGCGGCAGGCCGCCAGGAAGTCCCGCTCGACCGCCGGCAGCCCGTTGCCCTGCCGAGCGGCCCAGGCTTCGGCCGACCTCAGGGCAGCGCCGGAGAGGAGCAGCCCGGCGGGCCGCCGCTCGCGGTCCCAGTGGGCGGCCTGGCGCTCCAGGGTCGAGAGGTGGGCGTCGCGCCAGGCGGCGTTGTCCTTCCGCACCGGCTCGACGAGGCGGTCGTGGGCCAGCTCGAACCAGACGGCGCCCCGCCGTTCCTCGGCGCGCACAAGGTGGGAGGCGGTCAGGGACTCCACGGCGCGGTTGTCCAGCCCCTGCGTCCGCTCGGGCTCGCGCAGCGTTTGTCCCCGCAGGCCGTGGGCGGTGATCAGGTGGCGCTCCACCCAGTCGCGGACCGCGCGCTCGGCGACGCCGGTCTCCTGGGACGCGGCGGCCACCCGCTCGGCGTAGTAGCGGGCCAGGGCCTGATCGACCCCCCCTTCGGCGGCGACGTCGTCCACGCCGATCTCGCGGGCGCCCGCCGGCAGGCGCTCCCACAGGCGGCGGCAGACCACCTGCAGGTGGACCGGGTCCACGAACTGGCCGGGGCTCTTCCGTGCCGTGCCGTCGGGGTCCTGAACAGTCACGAGCCGGAGCTCATCGATGAGCTGGCCGGCGGCGGCGTCCTGGAACGTCACTCCGGCGGCGCGGGCGGGCTCGACGGCCGCCCGGCGGGCCGCGTCGGCCTCCAGAAGGTCCAGCCGGAAGCGGGTGCGGAGGTGGTCCGGGAGGAGGCCGCGCCAGGGGTCGAGCTGGGCGATGTAGTCCTCCCGCATGGAGAGGATCAAGGTGATCTGTGGGCAGGCGGCGAGGGCGTCGCCCAACTCGTGCATGAAGGCCCCGCGGTCCCGCCAGCGGTCGGGCCAGGCGGTGAACAGCTCTTCGAACTGGTCGAGCACCAGGAAGTGGGGCCGGCTCCGCTCGCCTTCGGGCGCGCGGCCGATTCGCGACTCCAGCCCGCGCGTCAGGGTGAGGCCGCATCCCCCCTCCTCGCCGAGCAGGTAGGAGAGCAGGCTCGCGGTGTAGACGTTGGCCGTGCCCGGGCAGAGGGCGGCGCCGCCCACCCGCGCGAGGGGCAGGACGGTGACGTCCCGCATCTCGCGCAGGCTGGGGAGAAGGCTGGCCTTGAGCAGGGAGGTCTTGCCGGCGCCCGAGGGGGCGTAGAGGAGGACCACCGGCCGGGCCACGGCCAGGGAGAGCAGTTGCCGCGCTTCCCGCTCGCGGCCGAAGTAGAAGGCGCGGTCCGCTTCCTCGAAGGCCCGGGGGCCGACGTAGGGATTGCCGTCCATCATGCCTGTCTCTCCCTCCAGCGGGCGTGGAGGTCCGCCACGAACTGCTGTGTGCTTCCCCAGTAGACGTCGATGCGGGATTCGCCGAAGTAGGCCTCCAGGTAGCGCTGGACCTCCTCCGAGCCCTCCCGGTCGTCCACCTGGACGGCGACGTGGAGCCGCCGCCACTGGCTGGCGCTCAGGTGGGAGAGGAGCCCGCGAAGGAGGATCTTGAGGTCCAGCTCGTGGAGGTTGTAGCCGAGGAAGAGCAGGGTGGTGCGGGCCAGGGCGGCGCTCACGCCGGCGGGCAGGACGAGCTCATGGTCCCGGGAGACGCGGGAGAGATAGTCCAGGTGGTCGTCCTCGGAGAGGACCATCGACAGGGGATCGCCGCCGGTCCCGAAGAGGTGGAGCACCACCGGCTCCTCGGACGTGGGGAGCGGATCCAGGTCCCAGTGGGGGCCCTCCGGCAGGCCGTCGCCGCGCCAGGGCAGGACCTCGCGCCGCGGCCGCCGTCCCCGGGTCTCCAGGGCCAGGGTCATGAAGGCGTCGAAGTTGGTGGTCAGGTACAGAGGGAGGCCCAGGTCTGCGAGCTGATGGTGGATCTCGGTCTCGATCTCGGCGCGGCGGATCTCCGGCCAGCCGGCGGCGCGGAGGACGTCCGCCAGCTCGCCGGGAGCGCCCGGCACGGCGGGCAATCCATGCCAGCGGCGGAAGCCTTCGGCCAGCAGGCGGAGCACCTCCTTGCGCAGGCGCAGCGGGTCCAGGGTGCCGACGAACTGCGCCACCCGGGGGAGGTTGTCGTCGTCCGGGAAGGGGTAGGCGTATTTCTTCGCCAGCGAGCGGGCGAGGTCGGCGGGGGAGGGGAGGAGCCGGCGGGTGACGCCCGGTCCCAGGATCGGGGTGCACTCGCCGTCCGCGATGTTGTCGAGCAGCGTGGCCCAGAAGGCGGCGGACCGGCTGCCGAGGAGCCGGCCCCGGGAGCCCAGGAGGCGGCCGTTGCGCAGGCGCAGGAAGGCCACCGGCACCGCGGCTCCCGGCAGGTGCGCGGCCAGCAGAGCCGAGCGGGCCTCGTTGGCGGCCAGGTCGGCCAAGCCGTGGCGGAGGAGGCGGCCGTAGAAGACGGAGGAGAAGCAGCGGGCCGTCTCCAGGTTCACCGGCTCCTGCATGGCCAGCACCGCGGGGACGCCCGCGGCCACCAGCGACGGGGCGAGGCCGCGGAAGGCGTCGCCGGTGTCGCGGGTGGCGCTCTGGCAGCAGGCCAGGAAGACGAGCCGCAACGCGTTCCCCTGGCGGGCCACCAGGGCGGCCAGCTCTTCCTCGGTGACCGGCGCGACCCCGCCCTGGGCGTCGCAGAGATAGACGGCGGCCCGGCGGGTCTCGGGATCGAAGTAGCCGTGGGCCACGAGGTGCAGCACGTGCGGACCGTCCCGGAGCGCCTCCTCCAGGGCCGCCAGGGTGACCGGGCCTTCGAGGAATGAGGTCTCGACCTCGCCCTCCCGCATCTCGCGCGCCAGGGAATCCTCCAGCAGACGTCGCTCCGCGGCGGCGTCCAGGGGATGAAGCCCGTAATCCTCCAGGCCTTCCGGAGCGGCCACCGCCGCCAGCACGCGGGCCGGGCGCTCCAGCACCGGCTCGCCCGGCCGCCAGGCTCCGGCGAGATAGCGCGAGAACGGGGTGTCGGGATCGGCGGCCAGGAATCGGGGCGGCTCGCCGGGCAGGCTCTCCCGCAGCAGCTCCCAGGGGAGGGCGTGCAGCTCGGGCGCGCCGGGATCGATCCGCAGCCGCACGCGCCGGGCCCGGCTCTGGCCGCGCGCCTGCGCCCACGCCGCCCGCAGGCAGGGATCGCCGAACAGAGCCCCGAACAGACGGTCGCCGTCCTCCTCCGGAAAGACTCCGGAGACCCAGGGCAGGAGGTTGGGCGCCAGCCGGCCGGCGGGGAATTCCTGCTCGCCGCTGAAGGTGATCTCCACGGGATAGCCGTCCGCCTCGCGCGGCAGGATGCGGATCTCCAGGTCGGCGTGGAGCAGAGGATCGGCGATCCTCATGACACTGGCCCTTTCTCCGGCAGGATCAGGCGCGCGGCGGGATCTCCCAGGAGGAGGTAGTTGCGGGCGTCCTGGGCGGCGGTCCACAGGCGGGCGGCGATCTCGGGCGCGGTGCGCTTCCCCAGGCCGCCGCGCTTGAGCTCTTCGACCAGCTCGGAGGCAAGGGTGGCGTAGCGCTGGCCGAAGGTCTCCAGGGCCGCGCCCACGGGCCAGCCGTTCAGGAGGAGCTGCAGGACGTCCTCGAAGACCTCGGTCTGTGGACCTTTCCAGAGGAAGGAGTGCCCCCACGTCCGCTCCACGTGGCCGATCGCCGCGAGGGCGCCGCCCGCGAGGAGACGCTGGGGGAGGCGCGCCACGAAGTCGGCCGCGGCCAGCCGCCGCGGCTCGGTCCCCGCCGCGGCGTAGGAGTCCAGCAGGGGCGTGCCCGCGCTGTGGCAGGCGTAGTGGAAGGTGATGAGGCCGGAAAGCCGCGCCGCCTCTCCCACGTCTGCCGCCGCGAAGTAATGGTCCTCCGGGATCGGCCCCCTCCACGCCGCGGGGCCGGGCCAGTCGTGGCAGAGGAGGGCGCCCTGGCGTTCCCGCTGCCGGGGATCGCCCGCCGGGAATCCCATGCCGTGGGTGGCGGTGAAGAGGAGGGCGGGCCCGCCGCCGTTCAAGAAAGAACCCAGCCGCTCCTTGCTGGCCGCCTCTCCGAGAGCGGTCTCGATCGACCAGCCGGGCTCTTCATCGCGGAGGAAGACGGCCACGCGGCCGAGGAGGTAGTCCGCCATCCGCTCCGTGGCCACGTCGCCCGGGGTGCGCGGTCCGAAGAGCACGGCCCGCCGGGGCCGCGGGGATGCCGCGCCGGTCTCCGCCGCCACCACGGCCTCCGCGTAGCGCGCGTACTCCTCCGCCGTGTCGAAGCACAGGCGGCCCACGGCGTACTGGACGTCGAGCTGGTGCTGGAAGTCGAAGGGGATTTCCCCCGGATCGCCCACGAGCAGGAGGAAGTAGGGCACCTCCCGCGGATCGGCCGGGCTGGCGCCCCCGGCGCCGTGGCGCTCCAGGAAGCTCGCCTTGGTGTCTCCAGGCTGATAGCCGGCGGGACCGTCGAATTCGCGGTAGTAGGTTTCCTTCCGCGCCGCCGCCTGACGGCGGCGATGCTCCAGCAGGGGAGCGAGGGCCTCGCGGACCGCCGGGTTTATATTCGTGGAGAAGACGACTCCCCAGCCTGCCGAAGCGAGGTCTCTGGGATCGACTCCGGGGCGGGTTCCGAGGTTGGGAGCGTTGCGCCGCCGCAGCCACTCCCGGGCTTCCGCCGTCTCGCGGCCGCCCGGCCGCTGCGCCCGCGCCAGAGCGGCGGCCTCGGCCAGGGAAAGGCCTGGGTGCAGATAGCCGCCGGTCGCGGCGTCGACGCCGTCCGGGAGCAGGCCGCCGTCGAGGGTTTCGGGGGTGTTCATGTCCGGGAGTGATCCCGGTCGGCGGGTTTCGGGTGAGCCGTGGAACAAGGACCACCAGGGACACCAAAGACACCAGAGACACCAAGGACACGAAGGCCGTCCTTGGTGTCTCTGGTGTCCCTGGTGTCCTTGAGGTCCTTCAACGGCAAACCGGCGCCTCCGAGGAGGCGCCGGTTCGCCCCGGACAGATCTAGGGCGATCCGAATTTGTTTAGCGGCAGTCCCCTTGCAGCGTAAATCCGGCCCAGTCATACCCCCGAGATGTCCGATCCGGGATCAATCCAGCAATGGACTTGAGAAGGGAGGAGTCATGAACGACGTGGTGCTGGATTTCCGACTGGACCTGGACCCCGGCCGCGGGGTGTTCCAGGTCCACCTGGCCGCCGCCGGCCGGGAGGCACGGGCCGATTTCGCGTTCGATTTCCTGGACCGCCGGCTGGGCGGCACGCTGGAAAGGATCGAGCAGGGAGCCTGCCCGCTGGACGATCTGAAGGAGGTCGGGGTGAACCTCTGGGAGGGCCTGATGGCGGGGGACGTGGGAGCTCTCTTCTCGGATCTCCAGCAGGAGGCCCGCGGCGACAGCTACGTGCTCCGGTTGAGCCTGCAGGATCCCCGGCTGGAGGTCCTTCCCTGGGAGGCCCTCTACTACGACGATTACGAGGGGGGCTTCGGCTTTCTCTCCTGTCACCCCCGTTACACCATCGCCCGGGCTCCCGTCGCGCGGCTGCGGACGGCCGCCGAGCCGGCGCCGGTGGAGGGCAAGCTGCGCATCCTCGTGGCCATCCCCGCAGGCTCGGGACTGGACTCCGAGCGGGAGTGGCGCAACCTGGAGCTGGCCGTCGAGCGGGTCCGGGAGCGCGTCCAGATCGAGCGCCTGACGGGCCGGATCACTCCGGACAGGCTCGCCGACCGCCTGCATGCCGAGGAGTGGGACGTCTTCCATTTCATCGGCCACGGTGAGCAGACGGCGAGCGGCCGGACCGTGGTGCGGCTCAACGGCGAGGGCGCGCTGGAGGAGGAGGTGTGGCTCGACGGCGAAGCCTTCGCCAACCTTTTCTTCGGGACGCGCGTGCGGCTGGCGGTCCTCAACTGCTGCCAGGGCGCCATGCCGGACGCCCGCCGCCGGATGAGCGGTCTGGGACCTTTTTTTCTGCGCGCCGGAGTCCCCGCCGTGGTCGCCATGCGCTATGAGATCGAGGACCGCGCGGCGATCAAGTTCTCTCAGCGGTTCTACCAGGATTTCCTGACCGGGCGCGCGCCGGGCCGTGTGGACCTGGCGGTGGAGAGCGCCCGCGAGGCGCTGTTCCGCAACCAGACCGAGGACGCCGCGCGCTCGTTCGTCACGCCCGTGCTCTTCCTGGCCGGCGGCGCCCGGGTGTTGGACATCGCGTCTCCCGGCGCGGCGGCCGAAGCCGCGCCGGCGGTCCAGGCGTCGGCCCCGCGGGTGAACGTGCCCGAGCGCCTCGTGCGCGCCCTGGCCGAGGGGCGTTGCGTGCCGGTGATCGGTCCGCGCGTGCTCACGGCCAGCCAGATGCGCTCGGGACCGGCGGCGACCGCGACCCAGGAACTCGCCCAGGCGCTGGCGAAGAGCTTCAATTATCCGCGCGAGCGCGATTTCGAGATCTGCAAGGCGGCGGGCGACTGGATGGACCCCATGGTCCTCCAGTGGGTCTGCCAGCTCGTGCAGGGGAAGAGCGAATTCATCGAATTGACCGGCGCCATCAAGAAAGCCTGCGCCAGCCGCAGGCCTCCGGCCCTGCTCTCGCGCATCGCCACCTGGAACGTGCCGGCCCTGTTCTCTCTCTATTTCGACGGTTTCCTGGAAGAGGCCTTCGAAGTGAGCCGCCGGCCGGTCCGCCGGATTCTCGGCGTCGACGCGCCGGTGCCGCCCGGCAGCGATCCTCTGTTGATCCACGTGCGCGGCTTGCTGCGGGAGGAACAGTCGCTGGTGCTCACCGAGGAGGACCACGACCTGCTCTGGGACCGCATCGCCCGCATGACTCCCGAGATCACCAACGTGGTCCGGGGATATCCCGGCCGCAGCCTTTTCTTCCTGGGGATCAGCCCGCGGGACCCCCTGGCCAAGCGCCTGTTCAGCAAGCTGGTGGAGAACTGGTCCGAGCGGATGCGCGGCTCGGTCTTCTTCCTGTGCAGCGGCGACGAGGCCGGCGATCCCTATTGGGAGAAGCACCGCGTCGTCTGGATCAACGAGGACCTCGAAGACCTCGTCGAAGCCCTGACCGCCGCCGTTCACGAAGGGGTGCCGTCATGATTGCCGAACCCCTCGCGAGCGCGCCCGAGGAAGCGCCGGAGGCGTCCGCGGCGCCGCTCGTCATCGCCGCCGAGAGCCCTTATAAATTCCTCGACTACTTCACCGACACGCCCGAGGACCGCCGGCGCTTCGGCGGCCGGGACCGCGAGATCCGGGAGATCGTGGCCCGCGTCACCAACGAGCGCACGCTGGTCCTCTACGGCCCGTCGGGCATCGGCAAGACTTCGCTGCTGCTGGCGGGAGTCTTTCCGGCCCTGCGGGAGCGCGGCTACCGGCCGGTGCACATCCGGACCCTCACCTCACCGCTGGCCGACGTCCAGCGGGGCGTGGCCACGCTGTGCCCGGACGGGTCGCGAGAGGACGAAAGCCTTCACAGCCTGCTGGCCCGCGCGACGCGGGAGGGGCCGGCCGTCCTCGTCCTCGACCAGTTCGAGGAGCTGTTCATCCGATTCCGCGACCGGCCGGAGGAGCGGAAGGCCCTGGCGGACGCCCTGGCCGCCGTGGTGGCGGACCGCGCGATCGACGTCTCGATCCTGTTCAGTCTGCGGGAGGATTATCTGGCGAGCCTGGACGAGTTGGGGAACGTCGTTCCCCAGAGCCTGGCGGACCGCTACCGCCTGCATCCGCTGACCGCTTTCGGCGTCCGCCAGGCCGTGACCAGACCGCTGCTGGACGTGGGCATCCCCTTTGAGCCGGGGATGGTCTCGCGGCTGATCGCTCAGCTCGAGGACGTCGATTTCGAGCCGCCGCTGTTGCAGATCCTCTGTACGGAGGTCTACAAGGAGGCCTTCCGCCGCACCCGCGGCGTGGCGCTCCGGATCACGGTGGCGGATTTCGACCGCCTGGGCGGGCGCGACGGGATCTTCCGCCGCTACCTCGACGGCGTGACCCAGGCCCTGCCGGCGGAGCGCCATCTGCTGGCGCGGATGATCCTGGACGCGCTCATCACCTCCGAGGGAACGAAGCGGGCCGTCACGCTGCCGGACCTTCTTCGGTCCGGGTTCGAAGCGGAAGAGGGCGAGGCGAGGGAGATCCTGGAAGCGCTCACCGCCCAGCGGCTGCTGCGGCGGGAGGAAAGGAACGGCGAGGACTGGTATGAGCTGATTCACGAGCGTCTGGTGCCGGCTCTCCAGGAGTGGCTGGCTCTGGACCGGACGTTCTTCGAGTTTCGCCAGGCCAGAACCTTCGTCCGCAACAACGGCGAGAGCGACCTCTGGCGCCGCCGTCCCGACGCCCTGCTGAGCTCCGGGGTCCTCGACAGCCTTCTCAGTCCCTGCCGGGAGCGATTCCGCTTCAGCCAGAGTGAGCTGGAGCTGGTGACGCGCAGCGCGCTGTACCGGCGGAGCGACGAGCTGCCTTTCTGGGCCCAACGGTACGGGCAGGAGGAGACCGGGAAGTTTTTGTTCGAGCTTCTCGCTTCGGACCGGGAACAGGACCGCTTGGCCGCCGTGGGATCGGCCCGCCGGCTGCAAGACCCCGACGGCCGCCTGGCCGCCGCGTGCCTGCGTGCCGCTCTGGAAGACGAGAGCGAGGCCGTCCGGCGCGAGGCGGGGCTTTCCCTGGCCCGCCTGGCGGGCTCCGCGGAGATCGCCAAGCTGCGCGCCGCCTGGCGGGATCGAGGCCCCCGGCGGGAACTCGTACGCGAAGCCCTCGCGGCCATGAAGGCCGGAGGAAATGCCCTCGCCGCCTTTGGCTGGCGGGACCGTTGGCTGGCCCGCCGGCGGGAGGAGCGCCGGGTTCTCGGCGAACGCGGCACGGCCCTGCGCCGGCGCTGGATGACCGGCACGGCTGCGGGAGCCGTCGCCGCGGCCTCGTGGGAGGCCGGGACCACGGGCATCGTCGAGCTGGCCGATTGGCTGCGGGGGTCCGCCACCTATCAGCCGCTGTTCGGAAAGTGGCCGGATCTGTTCCGCTTCCTGCTGGGGCTCGGGGGCATCGCCCTGCTCGGCGCCTTGATCGGTGGGATGGTCTCTCTGGCCGCGGCGAAGGACGCCGCGTTGAAGGGGGAGGGGCGGTGGCTCGCCAGCCTCTTCAGAAGCCCGCTTCTGTGCAGCCTGTGGGTGCTTCTCTTTCTGTGGGGGGGATCGACCGATGTGGCAACGGAGTCCATGTCCGGGTGGAAGATCGCCGGTCTCCTCGGCTTCTCGGTGCTGGTCGGTTTCAGCGTCCTGGCCTGGGCCGCCTGGGGGAGAGTCTGCGTCTGGCCGGACGTGCCGAGGAAGTGGGTTTGGCTGTGCAGCCTGCTGGTGAGCCTTGGATGGCCGGTCCTTTCCGTCCTGGTCGCCATCACGGCGATCCGGAAGGCCCTCGATCCGTTCTTCCTGGCCGGCGGCGCTCTCGGGGCGGGTGCGCCGCAAGTATCCTTCGTGATCCTGATCGCCCTGGCGCTGTCCGCCTCTCGCCATCCCCTGGGCGAGGTGCCTCCGGTCCCTCGAGCCCGGCGCTGGAGACGCCTGGCGGGGTCCGCCGCCGCCGCGGCTGTCGTTCCCTTCTGGATGGGCCACTTCTACGGTTGGGAGACCCTGGTGCCCGTGGTTCACAACTACGTCCCCGGCCGGACGCTCCCGCTGGCCTGGACGCCTGGCCCCAACCGGGTTGATCCGCCGCTCTTCGAGCTGAGCAATGCCACCGGCAAGCTTCAGATCGTCGAGATCGATCGCGAGGTCGATCCTGTCCACGGCCTGGCCGCTGTCAGGCTCGGAGGCTACGACGGCATCGGCAAGGGGATGGCCATACCCTTGCCACCCGGTCGTTTCCAGGGACGGTTCGGCTTGTACGCTCCGCCCAAGGGCATCCCTCACAATCCCGGCGACAACCGTGGCGCGACCTTCTCCCTCGTCCCCGGCAGGAACGCGCCCCGGTTCGATCCCCGAAATCTGAGGGGAATGGACGACTTCCGATGGGACTGGCTGGCGCCCGAACCGGTTCCCGGCGAGCCCGGCCAGTGGCGCATCGAGCTGAGCGGCCGGTTGGAGAAGGAGCTGATTCCCCCCGGCCTCGAGCTTGGCCAATTCCGGATCCGGGTCTCCGCCTGGTGCGAGGCGCTCGCGCCTCGGTCCGGCACGGAGCTCGCGATCCACGCTCGTCGACAGGGAGTCCGCTTGGCGCCGAACGAGGTCCCTCCCCGGATTCCCCGGCTTCCGGATCTCGAGGTCCTGGCGGATCGAGAGGTCGCCGTGCCCCTGGGGCGCAAGCTGAGCCTCAGCCCTCTGAACCTGGACGCCGATGCCGTCAACTGGTTCCTGAAACCGGACGGACAGGGGCGTTGGTCGCTGGAGATCCGGCTGCGGGAGATTCCGGCGAGAGGGGCGAGCCGGGAGGAAGCTTCCGGAATCGGTCGGGTTTACATCGAATGGGGAGCCTTCCCCTTGGCGGAGTAGGAGCGCTCTTCCAGGCCCGGGCGGGCGGCTCGCCCGGGCCTGGCGGCCGCCGCCCCTCCTCTTAGCCTCCCAGGTCCCACTCCTTGCGGTCCACCAGCGGCGCGCCTTTCTCGAAGAAGGTCTTCACGCGTTCGCTGAGATAGCCGACCAGATCGCCCAGGTTGGCGCTCAGGGCCTTGAAGCTGCGGTAGGCCGCCAGAACGCCGACGGCACGCAGGGGAGCGCCGCCCCGGGGCGCCTTGAGGATCATGCCGAGCCGCGGCTCGTCGGTCTCGAAGAAGGAGTCGTCGTCCAGGCGCCAGAAGACCTCGCAGTCCTCGCGCCCGCGGGAGAGGACCTTCGCCCTTTTGATGCAGTAGTCGCGGGGCGGGAAGACGAAACCGGCGCCGGAGTCGAGCCTCGCTTCGGCTCCGACGCCGACCGGCAGGAGACCCGCCGCGTGGGCGCGGAATTCCAGCCCTTCGGTGATCCCTACCTCCAATCGCATATTGGCCCGGGCCAGGGTCTCCCATTCGCTGGCGGGAAAGAGGTCGTGGACGATCGCCCGCCGCTCGGGCGGCTCTCCAGGGTTGAGCTCCAGGCGGCATTCCAGCCGGTCGAAGGACCAGCCGCGCCGCGGGAAGAGAGTTATGGGGAGGGTCATGGAATAGAAATCGAAACGTTCCAGCAGGGCCCGGACGCGGTCGTCCACCGCGGCTCCCCGCGCCGTCAGCGCGTCGCTGGTGAGGGGCAGGATCTCGGGGCGGGGGCCGAAGCCCGCCTTCTCTTCCTTAAGAGAGCGCAGCAGCTCGGCCGGATCGAAGGCCGAGGCGCCGCGCACCCGGCGTGATCGCCGCAGCAGGGGACCGAGGGATTCGGCTTCGGCGATGGCCTCGTCGAGCAGGGCGTCACGATCGAGCGGGCCGTCCTCGGACGGCGGAAGAACGTCTGGGGTCACGGTCGGATCTCCTTTCAGAATCAGAGTGGCAGGCGGACGGCGGGGTCGCCGAGAAGGACGTAGGTGCGGGCATCCTGGGCCGCCTTCCAGATCCGGGTCTCCAAGGCGTCCGGAGGCCGGCCGGCGGACGCCCGTCGCAGCTCTTCGAGGGTGGAGAGAAGATCGCCGCGGCGCTGGCCGAAGGTTTCCAGCGCCGCTCCCACCCGCTGGCCCTGGAAGAGTCGCAGGAGGGCGTCCTCGAAGACCGTGGGCTGGGATCCCACCCCTTGCCAGAGGAAGGAAAGGGCCCAGGTCCGCTCCACGTGCCCCACGAAGGCGAGGGTCCCGGCGCCGAGGAGGCGCTGCGGAAAGCGGGCCACGAAAGGCCGGCTCGCCAGCTCCCGGGGCGGCGTTTCGGGCGGGCTGTAGGCGTCGAAGCGAGGGGTCCCCGCGCCGTTGCAGGAGTATTGGAAGACGATCCGGGCGGGGGAGCGCGGGTCCGCGGGCAGGTCCGCGGCCGTGAAGGAGGTGGTGCTCCCGTCGCCGAGCCGGCAGATCAGCCCGCCCTGGCGCTCGCGCTGGGAAGGGTGGTCCCGAGGGTAGCCCAGGCCGTGGCCCGCGAGGAAAAGGAGGTCGGGCGCCGCGGGGCCTGCCAGGAGAGTGGCGAGATGCTCGCGGGTGGTCTGTTCGCGCGGCACGCCCATCACCTGCCAGTCGCGCGCTTTCGGCGTCAGGTTGGCGGCGAGACGGTCCGCCAGCAGCTCGCGCAGGACACGGGAGCTGCCGTCTTCCTTCTCGAACGTTTCGGCTCCGAAGAACACCGCCCGCCGGGAAGGCCGGGCGGCCGGCCGATCCTCCGCTTCCAGCGCGGCGCGGGCAAACAGGGCATACTCCTCCGGCGTGTCGAAGGCGAGCCGGCCCACGGCGTACTGGAAGTCGAGCTGGTGGTGAAATTCCCAGGGGATCTCCTCGGGACCGCCCACCAGCAGGAGGTAGTAGGGGAGCTTCGAGGGGTCCGCGGCGCTGCCGGGGAGCAGGTCCTGGCGCAGCAGAAAGTCCGTGGCTTTCTCGCCGGGCTGCAGCCCCTCGGCGCCGGCCAGCTCGCGGTAGAGGGCGCCGGCCTGTTCCCGCCGCCGGTCCAGCAGAGGGCGCAGCGCCTCGCGGACGGCCGGATCTCCGCCGCGGGGGAAGATCGCGGCCCATCCGGCCGAGGCGAGGTCGGTGCAGTCCACTCCCGCCCGGGGAGCTCGCGGGTTCTCTTCCGGCTTTCGCTTTCCGGCCGGCGCGCGCCAGCCCATCAGAGCGCCGACCTCCTCCAGCGAGAGCCCTGGATGGTAGGGCTCTCCCGTCTCCAGCCGGCCGTCGGGGAAGCCTTCAAAGCCCTCTTGGACCAGGGATTCCAGGTTTGTCATCGGCATGGAGTCCCTTCGGCGGCCGGCGCCTGTGGAGGCGCCGGCCGCCAGAATCGAAAAGGTTTCAATAGCTCGGCGGAGGAGGCGGAGGCAGGTGGGCCTGGCTGCCGGCGTCGACGGTGCCGCCGTCGCCCTCGACGGGGAAGTCGCCGTCCAGGGCCTCTTCGTCGCGGCCGCAGAGATCGGGAGGCTGGGAACCGGGAGCGGTGACCAGGGGATCGTGCGGGGATTCGAGCTTCATCTCATCCTCCTATCCATTAGATGGTTCATCCTGGATAAATCCAAGATGATCCGGATTGTTTAGCGCCAGTCCCCCTGCAATATGAATCCGGCCCAGTAGTGAGGCGCCTGGCGGTCCGGCCGGCGCCGGATGTCGTCCTGCGCCCGGCGCAACGCCTCGGCCGGCGGCAGGCCGCGGGCGAAGAGACCCTCGTAGAAGCCGCGCATCAGCTCGGCCGTGGCGCGGTCCTCCACGGGCCACAAGCTGACCAGGACCCGCCGCGCGCCGGCGTGGAAGAAGGCGCGGGTCAGCCCCACCATCCCCTCGCCCCGCACCTCCCGGCCGAGCGCGGTCTCGCAGCCGGAGAGGACCACCAGGTCGGCCGGCAGGCGCAGGCGGTAGATCTCGTAGGCGCGGAGGAAGCCGTCGCGCGGCTGGCCGCGCTCGTCCACCATGGAAAGGGCCACGCCCGAGAGCTCCGGATGCTCCGTGTCGAGCACGCCGTGGGTGGCGAAGTGGACGATCCGGAAACGCGCCAGGGCCCCGCCGGTGACCAGCTCCCGGCGGGCGGCGAAGTCCAGCGCGGAGAGCCTTTCGCCCGGCGGAGCCAGGGCGAGCAGCACCCGCGCCTCCTCCCGCGAGTCGGGGAGCCGGTCGAACGCCCGGGTGGTGGTCCCGCGCGTCGCAACGGCCGCAGGCCCGCCGGGCCGGCCCGTCACTCTCGGATCGTCGGCGGTGAAGACGGGGTCCGCCAGGACGGCCACCATGGCCGGCGGAGGATCGCGGCGCGCAACTTCGTGGCGGATGGCGGCCAGAGAGGAGGCCGAGGGCACGGTCACCACTTCGCGCCGGGCGATCAGGGGGCCGCCTCCGGGGGGCGGCTCCGGCAGGGCGGCAAAAGGAAGGAGGTGGAGGGCGCCGTCGGGAACTACCACGAGCCGCCTGCCCGTGAGCTTGCCAGCGGCCGGCGCAAGGAGCAGTTGGGAGAGCTTCGCCAGGGCGGCGTCTGTCTGGGCGCGGCCGAGGAGACGGTTGCTCGTTGCCAGCCGGGTGTGAGCTTCGCGCGCCGCCGCCTCCAACTCCTCCCGCGGGGGCAGCGTCCAGGAATGGAGGCTTCTTGGGCCGACCACCCAGAGGAAACTGCGCCGCTCTCCCAGCGAGTAGGCGAGAAGCAGGTTCTCGGGGTCCAGCTCCTTCTGGATCTCCTTCAGCGTGACCGGCCGGGCGGCGGCCCGGTCGCCGGAGGCGCGGCGGATCTCCGCCTCGATACGTTCGACGTCGCCCAGCCTTTGGCGCAGCTCCCGCTCCGCCGCTTCCAAGCGGGCCGCCGGCGCGCCGGTCTCCACCAGGGCCTGCCGGCGCTGCTCCGCTATGGCCAACCGTTCTCCCGCGGCGGCCTGGCGGGCGGCCAGGGCCGGATCGACCCCCTTCGCGCCAGCTCCGGCCTCGGCCAGTGCATCCAGAAGGCTGCGCGCCCGTGCCCGTTCGCTGATCTCGAACGCCCGGCCATCGTAGCCAGCCGCCGGCTCCCGGCCGTGCAGCTCCATGGCGGTATCCACGGCAAAGGCAAAGGCGTTCTGGTAGGAGGCGAAGAGGGAGGACCGCAGCTTGTGGCTTCCGGGTTCTGTGCGAAGCTCCTCGATCAGCGCCAGCGCGGTCTCGGCACCGCGGAGAGCGCCCTGCGGATCGCCTTGAAGGCGGCTCACCTGGGCAAGCCCGAGCCGCGCCGCGGCTTCGCCTTCGCGACGGCCGGACGCCTCAAAAGACACCAGCGCTTTGGTGAAAGCGGCTTTAGCGTCGCCGGCGTTCCCGGACGAAGTGTGCAGCCGACCGAGGCTGACCAGGGCCGTGGCCTCGTTGGGATGGTCTCCGAGATCCTGGAAGGCTGCTACGGCGGTCTCGAAATCCTTCCGCGCTTCCTCACGTCTTCCCAGCGACTGTTTCACCAAGCCGAGATCGCTGAGCGCCGCGGCTTCTCCCCGGCGGTTGCCGGTCTGCCGATGCAGGTTGAGGGCGTCTTCCAGGTCGGCGGCGGCCTCCCCGGCCCTCCCGACCCGATACAGCACGTAGGCCCGCTCGCTCAGGGCGTTGGCCGCCTCCGGGCTTTCTTCGAGGAGCTCGAGCGCGCTTTCCAGATCGTCCAGAGCTCGCTCGCTTTCGCCCAGAGAGGAGAAGATCGAGCCCCGGTTGCTGAGCGTTTTTCCTTCCTCTTTTGGGAGCTGCAACTGCCGCCAGAGAGGCAGCGCGCGGTCGTACGAGGACAGGGCTTTCTCGGTATGTCCCAGGGCCGTGTAGGCTCGACCCAGGTTGTTCAGGGCCGTGGCCTCTACCCGAGCGTGGCCGATGGACCGCGCGATCGCCAGTGCTTCGAGAGCACGGTCCCTGGCAGTCCTGGGATCGCCGAGGCTCAGGTAGATCGGCGCCATGCTGTTCAGCGTGCGGCCCAGAGCGGCCCGCTCGCCCAGGATACGGAAGCTGGACGCGGCCTCCTCGAAAGCCTGAAGGGCCGCCCGGGGCTCCCAATTGCTGCGGATACGCCCCAGGGAGTACAGGGCGTCCGCCGTCCGCCTCTGGTCCCCAAGTGCCCGGAAGCGGGCCGCCGCCTCCTCCGCCCCGGCTGCCGCCGCTCGCAAGGACTCTCCATCTCCCTTCCGGCGCAACCCTTCGGAGGCGGCGAAACCACGCTCCGCCTCCACCCGGGCGCGATCAAGGAGAGTCGCCGGCCTGACCGCTATCACCTTCACGGCATAGCGTCCCGACGAAGATCCGGAGATGTCCAGACGGAGCGCACCCGCCGCGCCGAGCACCGGCAGCGGCTCCGGTCCAAGCTTGTCGTTCGGGCTGTCCACTTTCGGGAAGGATCGGCCGTCCGGCCCGGTGAGCTGGACCTCGACATCGGCGCCCCGTTGATCCACGACCAGGTCCGCGAAGTGGTCCGGCGGGAGATCGATGCGATAGGAGTGGGTCTCGCCAGCGGTCAGGACGAGCTCAGTTTCGGAGCCGGGGACCAGAGGCAGGGTTCGCGGCTGGGCCGCAGGAGGGCCGGAGGGAGCCTTTGGAGGAGGCTCCGGATCGCGGCAGCCTGCCGCGAGGCCGAGGGTCAGGGCGAGGCAGACCCCCGGAAGGCCGGCGCGACGAAGAAGCACCTTCCGGGTCTCACCTCCCCTCGGGCGGAGCGGAGGCTCCCTGGCTGTACTTGTGCTCGCCCAGGGGCTCCCGCCGTCCTTCCTCGATCCCCCAGAGCCGGAGGCGGTCGCCTCTCTCCAGGAGCCGGCGGGGAAGGGTGAGGAAGAAATACCCCGACTCCTGCCGGCGCAGGCCCTTTCCGCTCCAGATCACCGTCCCGTCCGCGCCAGCCAGCTCTACCTCATAGTCCGCGAACCCCCGCGGGTTGTCGGGACGGAGCGCCAGGGTGACCAGACGGCCCTGCGGCTTCAACACCGGCGCGTCCGCCGTCCCCTCGCCCCGGAAGGTGCTAGAAGAGAGCTCCACGAATTGCGAGTTGACGTCCGGCCGGGACAGCTCGTCCATCTTTCCCTGCAGGGAAACGTTCCAGACTCCGAGCCCCACGACCGCCGCCGCGAGCCCCGCGGCCAGGGCGGGAAGCCAGGCCGGCTGCCGCCGCGGCCTCGGGTAGGGGAGCGGAGCGGGAAGGGGCGGAGCCGCGGCGGCCGGCAGACGGGAGCGCAGGTCTTCCCAGGCCGCCCGCACCTCTTCCGACGGGGCGGGATCGTCGTCTTCCAGGGTCAGCTCGTCCAGCCCCAGCAGCAGCTCCGTGCATTCGGAGCATTCCAGGAGGTGGTCCTGCACCCTCGCCTCCTCGTCGGGAGGGAGCGTGCCGGCGTGATAGGAAGCGATCTCGTCCTCGGTGGCGTGGACGGTCGGGTCAGTCACGCTCCTCGATCCTTTCGAGAGTGTCATGGAAGTAATCCCCCAACTCCTCCTGCAGACGTTTGCGCGCCTGGAAGAGGTGAGCCTTCACCGTCTCCGTGGACAACCGGAGAACCACCGCGATCTCCCGGTACTTGAGGTCCCGATAGACCCGCAGCATCAGGCATTTCCGCATCTGCTCGGGGAGCTTGCCGATCGCCTCCCGGAGCAGCCGCGACCGTTCGCGGTCCAGCGTCTCCTGGCCCGGGCCAGGAACCGCCAGGTTTCCGGCCGGCTCGACGGGAGTCTCCTCCCCGTCGTCGAGAGAGACCTCCTCGCCGGCCCGCTTCCGCGCCGACCACCAACGCCGCCGTTTCCGCCAGGCGTTGTTGGCGATCTTCCACATCCACGTCTCGAATCCGGCCTCACCCCGGAACGAGCGGATACCCGTGTAGATCCCAAGGAATGTTTCCTGGGTTAGCTCCCGGCAATCTTCCGTAGGAAAGCCGCGCCGCGAGAAGAAACGGCAGAGGGGCTGATGGTAGATCTCGAACAGCCTCTGGAAGCGTTCCTCCATCGGCGCGCCCGCCTGGATCTCCCGGAGGATCGCCTGAACCGTCTCGGCCCGGCCGGCCGTGCGGGGGTGAGGGAGGAGTTGTGGGTTCAATTCCTTAAAGAATACCACCAACCGGTGCCGGACGCGGGAAACGGCATCTTCCTTGCAACTCTCGCCGAATCATGGAACGCCGCGCCGCGCCTCCGCCGCTGGATCCTCCTGTCGCGGTCCCCGTCCGCCCGGCCCCGCCCGCTCGGTTGCGTCGCGAGCCGGGATGGCGCAGTCTCGACATCCTTCGCGCCGCCGCGCTGGTGATGGGCCTCTACCTCACCCTGCGCCTGCTCTGGGTGTCCCACCAGCTCCTGCTGATCGCCTTCCTGGGGGTCCTCTTCGGCCTCGCGGTGGCCAGCGGGACGGATTACCTGGAACGGCTGCGCATCCCCCGCTACCTGGGCGCGAGCCTGATCGTGCTGGGCGTCGTGGGAGCGCTCTACGGTATGGGAATGTGGGCCGCTCCCACGTTGCGGGAACAGTCCGCCGAGCTACAAAGGACCCTGCCCGGAGCGCTGGACCGGATCGAGAACTGGCTGGAGCGCCAGCGGTCCGGCATGCTGGGGCAGCTCATTCCCGACGGAGCGGTCGATCGGGCTGAAAAGGCGGCGGGAGGAGCTGCGCCCGCTCCGGGACGGCCGGCGCAGTCCGGAGCCCAGGCGCCGCCGCAGGCACGTCCGGGGCAGTCCGGAGGCGCCGCCGAGTCCCCGGACGCCGGAGGCACCCTCTCCGAGCTGCCCAAGACCCTCACCGGTCAGCTCGGATCGGTCACCCGCTATCTCTTCTCGTTCCTGTCCTCGACCGTAGCCGTCCTCGGCGGCATCATCCTGATCCTCTTCATCGCCATCTACGTCGGCGCCGAGCCGGGCATGTACAAGCGGGGGATGCTCCACCTCGTGCCGCACGCGGCGCGCCCGCGAGCGCGGGAGGTGCTGACGGCCATCGGCATGACCCTGCGGCGCTGGCTGGTGTCGCAGCTCATCGCCATGGTGGTGATCGGCGTCGTGACCACGATCACCCTGAAGCTGCTGGGGGTGAAGGCGGCCCTGTCGCTGGGGATCATCGCCGGTCTCATGGAGTTCATCCCCATCGCCGGCCCCTTCCTGGCCGCCGTCCCGGCGGTGGCCATGGGCTTCCTCGACTCGCCTCAGAAGGCGCTCTTCGTGGCCATCGCCTACATCGCCATCCAGCAGCTCGAAAACCACGTGCTGATCCCCATGCTGATGCGCGAAGGGCTCGACCTGCCGCCGCTGGTCACCATCCTCGGGCTGGCGCTGATGGGTATCGTCTTCGGCTTCCTCGGCATGCTGGTCGCCGTGCCCCTCCTGGCCGCGATCGTGGTGGCGATCAAGCTCCTCTACGTTGAAGACGTCGTGGGCGACGATGTCGAGACGGTGCTGGATTCGGCTTAAAAAGACAAGGACATAAGGGACCTAAAGGACGTAAAGGACATCAGGGGATTGCGTCCTTTGTCCTTGAGGTCCTTTATGTCCTTTGGGTCCTTTAGGTCCTTGGATATCATCCCCTTGCATCCCGCAGGAAACAGGGGAGGATATTCGAATGTCGGTGACGGATTGGATGGACTCGGTGGGTCTCATCGGCCCGGCGGCCTCGGTGGCGGAGGTCCGGAAAGCCCTGGAAGCGGCTGGCGGCCACTTCGATTGGCGTGAAGGAGACGAAGCCTGGACGGCTCGGACCGTCCTCTGGGTGGTGGACACCGTGGAGGGCGTCCCTGACGACGAACGAAAGCAGTTCCGGAAGGAACGCATGGCCGGTCCTCTGGTCGTCTGGATCGAAGGGATCGACCGGGAAGAGCCCTTCGTCGCAGACCTGATCGCCCTCGACGTCGAACAGCTCCTCGAAGAAATCGAGAAGCAGGAGGTCATCCTGCGAGGATCGGCCCGACGCGCGCTGGAGGAGCCCGGGAGCGAGTGGATGCGGGAGATCTTTGAGCTGGTCCAGCGGCTGGTGAGGCGACCCATGAGAGGCCCCGGCTCCTTCGCGGTCGACGTGACGCGAGGCCCCGATCTTCGCGACCGGGACCTGGAGGCGTACCCCGCCTCGATGGAACGGGGCGAGACGCAGGACGCCTGGATCGTCCCCGTCCTCTACGGCACGGACCGCAAGGCGACCGGGGACTCCGCGCCCGCGAAGTTCTTCGCCGCCGGACGCGGCCCACTGAGCTTCGGCGTGGTCGAGGTCAGCCTGCCCAAGAGGCGCGCCAAGGGAGAGATCCCCAAGCCGAAATCCTGGAAGTTCTGGGACCGCGAGAACGCCGCCCATCACGTCCTCCTGCTCAGCGTCGACCCCCTGGAGAGGGACGCCTTCACGGCGACGCTGCGCGCGGCGGTGGGGGATGCAGAGGTCCCCGAGGCCCTCCTCTTCCTCCACGGCTACAACGTCACCTTCGCCCAGGCCGCCGAGCGCGCCGCCCAGGTGGCGGTCGACCTGGAGTTCGCGGGCGTGCCCCTGGTCTACAGTTGGCCTTCCCAGGGCAAGATCCACCGCTACGCCGTGGACGAGAACAACGTCGAGTGGTCGATCCCCCACTTCAAGGAGTTCCTGCGGCTGGTGCTGGCGGAGAGCGGAGCGCGCACGGTCCACGTCATCGCCCACAGCATGGGAAACCGCGCCCTGGTGAGAGCCCTGGAGACCCTGGAAATCGAGGCGGGCTGGGCTGGGCTGCGCCAGATCGTCTTCGCCGCCCCCGACGTGGACCGCGACACCTTCGTGGAGCTCGCCCGCAGATTCCACGGCCGGGCCGAGCGCTTCACCCTCTACGGGTCCTCCAACGACCTCGCCCTCAAGGCCTCCAAGCTGGTGCACGGCTATCCGCGCGCCGGCGACTCCGGAAGGGACATGGCCCTGGTGGAGACCGTGGATTCCATCGACGCCTCGGTGGTGAAGACCGACATTCTCGGCCACAGCGCCTTCGGCACCGACCGCTCGATCCTCGGCGACATCTCCCTGCTGCTGCGCCACGGCTTCGCGCCAGGGGAACGGTTCGGGCTGGAGGAGAGGAAGCGGGAGAGTCTGCGGTATTGGGTGTATCAGAGGTAGAGGTGGGCTGGGGCGGGGTGCCCTTCGAGACCTCACCCCCTGGCCCCCTCTCCCACCGCCCTCCCGCCCGACCGGGAGAGGGGGAACGATGAAGAGACGATCTTGCCGAGACCAAGAAGACCTCAAGCGCAGAGACCTCCCTCTCCCGGGGGCGGGCGGAAGGGAGATGGGAGAGGGACCGAGGGTGAGGCCTCGAAGGGTATACCGCCGAACGATCTCTATCCCTCAAGAGCTTCTCTAAGATCCCCAAACTCGTTCCTGATCTCTCTGGAAAGCAACGGCCGCTCCACCAGGGCCGCCAGCGACTCCGGGATCTCCACCGTGATCCCCAGCTTCTCGTAGACCGGCAGGAACTTCGCCGGATGGGCCGTGCCCAGGAAGACGCCGGTCTCGCCGGCCTCTAGCCGTTCTGTCAACACTCCGTAGGCTACGGCGGCATGCGGGTCCGCGAGGTAATCCAGCGCCTGCAAGTCCCGGATCGCGTCCTCGGTCTCTTCGTCGCTCTTCCAGCCCCAGCGCAAGACACCGCGGATCGCGTCCAGATCCCCACCGAAGAGGTGCTCGATGCGCTCCCAGTTGTTCGGCGCCCCCACGTCCATGGCGTTCGAGAGGGTCGCCACCGATGGCCGGGGACGGTACGCGCCCGTCTCCAGGTACTCGGGGACCGTCGTGTTCGCGTTGGTGGCCGCGATGAAGGATTTCACCGGCAGGCCCAGGGCCCGGGCCAGCAGACCCGCGCAGAGGTTGCCGAAGTTGCCGCTGGGCACGGCGATCACGGGCGGATCGTCGAGCCCCCGACGCTGAAGCGCGGCGACCGCCTCCACGTAGTAGAGCGTCTGCGGCAGCAGGCGGGCCACGTTGATGGAGTTCGCCGAGGTGAGGCCGTGCCGCGCCGACAGGTCAGGGTCCGCGAAGGCCTTTTTCACCAGGGCCTGGCAGTCGTCGAAGCTGCCGTCCACGGCGAGGGCCGTCACGTTCTCTCCGAGCGTCGAGAACTGCCGCTCCTGCAAGGCCGAGACGCGGCCCTTCGGATAGAGCACCACGGCCCGGGCGCCGGGACGCTTCCAGAAGGCGTGCGCCACGGCGGCCCCGGTGTCGCCGCTGGTGGCGGTGAGGATCGTCACCGGGCGGTCCGGCCGCCGGACCAGATCCAGCACGGCGGCGAAGAAGCGCGCCCCGAAATCCTTGAAGGCCAGAGTGGGACCGTGGAACAGCTCCAGGGAGAAGACCCCGGGCCGCACCGGCACGAGGGGGACGGGGAAATCCAGCGCCTCGGCCGCCGCCCGCTCCACCGCCTCGCGGCCGAGCTCGTCTCCTAAGAGACGGTCCAGCAGCACGGCGCAGCGCCGGCTCCAGTCCATCGCCAGCAGCTCCGGCCAGTCGTCGAACCGGGGCCACGGCTCCGGAATCCACAGGCCGCCTCCGGGGGCGATCCCGGTCAGGACCGCCTCGCGGAAGGTGCTCGTCATCGCGGCGTCGCGGGTGTTGATCAGCCTCAAAGCAGGCGGGCTCCCTGGAGATCCAGACGGCAGAGGCGGGCCTGGGATTCGGCGCCGGCCTCCCGCAGCGCCCGCTGCAAGGCGCCGGCGACCTCGCGGCCGTGCTCCGGCGTCTCGGCCACCGCGAACAGGGCCGGCCCAGCTCCCGAAAGCCCGCCTCCCAGAGAGCCGGCTTCCCGCGCCGCGGCCTGGGCGGCGCGGAAACCGGGCACCAGCGGCGCCCGGTACGGCTCGGCCAGCACGTCCCGCAGGCAGCGGCGGAGGAGGCCGCGGTCCCCGGACTCCAGCGCCAGGATGAACCCCGCGAGGTTCTGGGCGAAGGCGAGGGTGTCGGCGAGGGAAAAGCAGCGGGGAAGGGCCTCACGGCTTTTATGGGTCGACAGCTCCAATTCCGGCGAGACCACCACCAGCACGAGATCCTCGGGCCACGGCAGCGGACGCGCCTCGGGACCGCCGTCGGGTCCGGGCATCACGATCCGCAGACCGCCCGCCAGAGAAGGCACGACGTTGTCCAGGTGGACGGACCCCGAGACCAGGGCCTCGCCCCGTCCAGCCACTTCATAGACCTCCGGCGGAGCGAGGGGCTCGCCCAGGACCGCCTGGCAGGCCAGGAGGGTCGCCGCCACCGAGCTGGCGCTGGATCCCAGGCCGCTGGCCCGGGGGAGGTTCTTCTCCAGGTGAAAGGCCATGTCCGGGCAGTCCACTCCCTTGCGCCCGACCGCTTCCCGGTACAGCGCGAAGGTGCGGAGCACGAGGTTCTGCCAGGGATCGGCGGGCAGATAGCGGGCGAAAGGGCCCGAGACCGCGAGCGACGTGGCGGCGGCCGGCTCGGCCGAGACCACGTCCCCCCAGAGGGAGCCGTCGAGGGGCGCGAGGGCCGCGCCCATCAGATCGAAACCGGCGGCGAAGTTGCCGATGCTGGCGGGTGCGTAGGCGCGGACGGGCATCGGCCGGGATTATGTACTGAGAATCACGTACTGAAACAAGATCAGGGCGCGATCTTCAGCACGTCCGCCAGCGCCCCCGCGGCCGTGACCTCGCCGCCCGCGCCGTAGCCGCGCACCACCAGCGGCGTCGGCTGGTAGTGCTCGGTCAGGAACGAGAAGGCGTTCTCGCCGCCGCGCACGGCGTAGAGCGGGTGCTCCGGCCCCACCGCCTCCAGGCCGACCCGGCACCGGCAGGTCCCGTTGATCGCCTCGATCACGGCGGCGTGGCGCAGCACCTTGCCCTCGGCCGAGAGCTGGGCGCGGCGGGCCTCGAAGAGGCCGTCCAGCCGCGGCAGGCCGTGCATGAATTCGTCCACGGCGCCCGAGGCGTCGAAGTCCGCCGGCAGCACGCCCTCCACCTCCACGTCCGCCAGCTCGATGGCGGCGCCCAGCTCGCGGGCCAGGATCAGCAGCTTGCGCGCCACGTCCATCCCCGACAGGTCGTCTCTGGGGTCAGGCTCCGTGAAGCCGCGGTCCCGCGCCACGCGCACGGCCTCCGAGAAGGGCATCCCGTCCTCGATGGCGCCGAGCAGGAACGACAGCGAGCCGGAGAGGATCGCCTCCAGCCGCAGCACCCGGTCCCCGCCCTTGAGGAGGTTCTGGATCGTGCTGATGACCGGCAGCCCCGCTCCCACGTTGGGCTCGTAGAAGAAGCGGCGCTGCAGCCGGTCGCTGGTCTGGTGCAGCCGCGCGTAGTCCTCCAGCGGCGCGCTGTTGGCCTTCTTGTTGACCGTCACCACGTGCAGGCCGGCCTCGAACAGCCGGCCGTAGGAGGCGGCCACCTGGTTGTCCGACGTGCAGTCCACGAACACGGGATTGACCAGCCGGGCCTGGACCACGCGCTCCAGGAAGGCGTCCAGGCAGGACGGCAGCTCGGCGCTCTGGAGACGCGCGGACCACGAATCGGGATCGATCCCCTCGGGATCGAAGGCGCAGCGCTTGGAATTGGCCACGCCGCAGAGCTTGAGGTCCACCCGGCGGCTGGCGCGGGACTGGTGCTCGCCGATCTTCCGCAGCAGCTTCGAGCCCACGTTGCCCACGCCCCAGACGATGAGCTGGAGCTCGGGCCGGCGCTCGAAGAGCTGGGCATGGAGATGGCGGACGGCCCGCGAGGCGTCCGCCGCCGCCACCACCGCGGAAATGTTGCGCTCGCTCGATCCCTGGGCCAGGGCCACGATGTTGACCCCCACCGACGCGATGGCGCTGGCGAACGAGCCCACCACGCCCAGGCGGTCGCGCATGCCGTCGCCCACCACGGAGACCACGGAGCAGCCGGTGCGGAGTTGCACGGGATCGAGAAGGCCGGCGGCCAGCTCGGCGGCCAGGCTCTCGCGCAGCGCCCCCACGGCGCGGGCGGCGTCCGCCTCGGCTACGGCGAAGGAGATGGCGGACTCGCTGGAGCCCTGGGTGATCAGGATGACCGAGATCCCCGCCGACGCCATGGCCTGGAAGACCCGCGCCGCCACGCCGGGCACGCCCGCCATGCCGGAGCCGGTGACGTTGAGCAGGGCCACGCCGGCCAGATAGGTGAGGCCGCGGACGCCGCTCTCGGCGGGCGGAGCGCCGCGGTGCACGAGGCTGCCGTCGCTCTCCGGCGCGAAGCTGTTGCGCACCCGCACCGGGATGCCCTTCTCCCGCGCCGGCTGGATGGTCTTGGGATGGAGCACCTTGGCGCCGAAGAAGGAGAGCTCCATGGCCTCCTCGTAGCTCACCTCGGGGAGCACGGCGGCGTGGGGCACCAGCCGGGGATCGGCGGTGTAGATGCCGTCCACGTCCGTCCAGATCTCCAGCAGCCCGGCGTCGAGGGCCCAGGCGGCGATGGCGCCGGAGTAGTCCGAGCCGCCGCGTCCCAGCAGGTTGACCCGGCCGCCGGCGTCGCCGCCGAAGAAGCCGGGCAGCACGGCCACCGCCGGCGGGTTCTCCCGCAGGGGCGCGAACGCCTGGCGGGTCGCCTTCCAGTCCGGAGAAGCCGACAGGGGAGTGCCGCCGGCGGTGCGGATCAGGGTCTTGGGATCGAGCAGCCTGGCGTCGATTCCGCGCGCCGCCAGCAGCCGCGCGAACATGGCGCTGGACGCCCGCTCGCCCAGGGACGAGAGGACGGCGAGGGCGGAGGGGGGGCACTCCAGGAGCAGGCGGAAGCCGCGCAGCAGGTTCTCCATCTCCCGCTCCAGCCCGCCGAGCTCACTCTCGATCTCCGCGGCCCGGGCGTCGCCGATCTCGCCGCGCAGGCCGTCGAGGATGTCGCGGTGGACCGAGTGGAAGCGGGCCAGCGCGGGCACCACCGAGCCGCCCGCCGAAGCCTGCTCGGCGCCGCGCAGGAGGGCGTCGGTGACGCCCCCCACGGCCGAGACCACGACCAGGAGAGGCCCTGCCTGCGCCTGCTCCTCCACGATCTCCGCCGCGCCGCGAATCCGTTCCGCGCTGCCGACCGACGTTCCGCCGAATTTAAGTACTCGCATCAACGACTCCTCCGAATGCAGTGCCCGACCTCCTGTAGGGTGCGCTTCGGAAGAGTTTGCGGGACGGCCCGCCCACCAGCGAGCCGTCCCAGGCCGCGTCTAGTTCGTCGCGCAGGTCAGCAGCGAGCCGGCGTTGGCGCAGATCTGCCGCATCTGCGTGCCGCTGTTGAGGCAGGGGTTGGAGGAGACGCCGCCGAAGTGGTGCAGGCCGATGACGCGGCCGGTCGCGGCCTCGAGCACGGGCGAGCCGGAGGAGCCGCCCTCGGTGTCGCAGCTATAGCCCACCTGGCTGCCGGAAGCCGAGCCGCCGTAGGTGGCGTTGACCGTGGAGACGTCGCAGCGCAGCGTCTTGGCCGAATCCTTCCAGTAGGCGACCTTCTTCAGGCCGCCCCCCGGATGCTGGGGGAAGTTCAGGATCATGCCCACCGTGGGCAGCTTCGAGGTGGCCGTGTACTCGCCCCAGGTGGCCTCGGGATTGCCCTGCAGAGTGAAGAGCGTGTAGTCGAGGCTGGAGCTGGTCCGGAGGAAGGTGCCGCCGGCATAGGTCGTGGTCGTCGCCTGGGTGGTGCCGGTGCAGGTGGTCGTCTGGTAGTTGAACCGGGCCTGGACCGTGCTGACCTCGGTCTGGTTGTCCACGCAGTGGTTGTTGGTCACCATGGTGTTGGCGTTGGAGCCCGCCACGAGCCAGCCCGTGCAGACGAAGCTGGAGCCGCCGCTCTGGTACGACAGGCGAGCCACCGGCCGGGAGTTGACGTCCGTGTGGCAGACCGCGTTCTCCTTGCCGTCGGTGCCGCAGATGACCTTCTCGATGAAGCTCCCGTCCTCGTTGATGGGCAGAGTGCCATGCGCGATGCGGTCGATCACGACGCCATGGCGGCCGCGCGACTTGACCTGGCTGCCGCTGTGGAGCTCGACGATGGCCGTGTCGGACTCGACGATGAACGACCAGAACTCGCCCGTGCCCTGCGGCCCCTTGCCCGTGTAGGTCCAGAAATCCGTCCCGTCCGGGCTGGCCACGGTGAGGTAGTCGCCGTCCGGGAGATTGAATTTCTGGAAGTGGATCCGGAGGAACGTCGCCCCCGGCGAGAAGACCGTCTCCGACCAGGCCACCGGGCGGCTCGGACCGCCCAGGGGATAGGCGGCCGGTGTGGCGGCCCGGTATTCAAGCTCTTCTCCAACCTTGATGCGTCCCTGCGCCTGGGCCATGGTCCCCAGCAGCGCAAGCCCTCCGGCCATCACAGCAGCAATCCGCATCCTTCGAGACATGGGAATTACCTCCAAGGAAACTCAAGCCGGCTCTTTGCCAGCTTGGTCGGTTGATTGCTCAGCTCACAAAAAGAACGGTACGGGAGGGGCAGGGGAAGGGGACAAAACAGAAGAATTTTGGGGGCGGTGAATAATGAAATCGTTTTCAGTGGGGAGAGCGCTCTCGGCCAGAGGCCTCAGCGGCCACCTCACCGGAGCCGGGGGGAGACGCCACCTCCGACAGCACGGGAGCGACCTCCGCCCAGGCCTCCGGCGGCAAGGCTGCGCAGCTCACTCCGCTCTGGAAGACGTGTTTGATCTCCCTTCTCGGGATGGGACAGCTCGGGATGGGGACACCATGACTCTAGAGAACAGAGGCACCGAGCAGGCGGCGAGAGAGATTGCACAAGACGCTGCGCGGTGCGGCAGGGCAACAAAGACTAGGGTCTCTTCTGTTTTCGGGCAGAAGTCTTCCGCCTCGAACGGCCACTGCGACTTCGTCCCGCAAGATTGGCCTCCAACTCCGACACTAGCTTTAAGTGTGTGTCAGAATCGCAAGGCGAATAAGTATAGTATGTCCGCTCCGACAGCGGCGTATCTGCACGGGGCTCTATGATGAGGCTCTGATCAAAAAGAGTTATGCCCTGCTCGCTTAAGTCCTTGCTCTTTCTCTCTATTCCCAGCGTAAAGCGGACGTTTACGCCCTTGAGGAATCTTCCCACCTGCTCCGAAGAGAGCTCCTGTACTCGTTGGGATACGTGGTGAACGAGATCTGGATTAAACAGCGCAGTCCATTCAAAATCGAGCTGAGCCGCACAACTCGTTTCCTCGGTTAACGTAAGTGGTGTGGCATTTCGAAAGGCGGGCTCCATCTCGGTCAATACTTCGGTAATGGCAGAATACGTGGTATGTGCGGCGCTGCTATCACCTAGCACCTGAATCAATATGCGGCGGTCATGAAAAGAGGCCCAAGTTATCGGAACAATCCTACCTTGATGTTCAATGGTGCCATCCTGAAATATATACTCTAAATTCTCCTGCCAGTTTGTACTGCCAAACCCGAAAGCCTGCCTTAGGCGGTTGGAGCCAAAGGAGGTAATGACGAGGTGATAAGGGACCACATCAGGCGCAAAAACCCTCGTCTGCTGAACTTGCATCCCGGTGACGTTTTTCACGAGTTCGCCTTTCTCGTTAAGGCGGACCCCATTGGATAGCGCGGGGGTAACGGCTTAGAATTTCCAGAAGAGGCAAGATAGGAAGCCGATTGGGCTGACTGAGGAACGTTCTGCTCTACCCGCGGCCACGGGCCTTGAATTACACCCTGGAGATTTCTTGCCGTTGGTCGGGTCGGCATAGGATACTCCATAGGCATGTTCAATGCCTTATGACTATGAGGGGACGGGCTCATCGTCACAGCCGGCTCCTCAAGAGTGTCTTCGACCCATCGAATGTAGGCGCCTTTTGGCGCAATCGTGAGATGCAAAGAACCGCCAGCGGCTTCGGCCAGGCGAGACATCTGCTCCACAGTCAGGTTCTCGTTTCCCGCCATGACGCTGGAGATGTAAGGCGGGCTGACTCCCAGTTTCTCAGCTAGCTCTTTTTGTTTCATGTCCCCGTTGGCTTTCATCATTCGGGCAAGCGCAACGGTGAACTCCAACAGGGCAAGCGACGGCCAGTCATCGACCGTTCCCTTACGAAGGCGATTCGGTTTTTCGCTCACGGTAAGGCCCATCCTCTCAGGATACGATGCTCGACAAAGGATTGACGAAAGTAATCCGTTCTAATTTCAATGGCTCTTTCGATCTCGTGGTCTGGAGTCGAGCCCTCTTTAAAGAAGGTGTTCGTGCAAATGATTCGCATGCTGTCTTCAAAGAAGAGGATTCTCGGGAGCTTCTTCTGCCTCTTTTCGCGAGCCCGAAACTCGCAGATGCCGTCCCGGAGCCTCTTGGCCCTTTCATCAACAAAAGGAGGCCCATGCTGAGGTGTCCAGTTGCGGAGAGCAGTGTTCAGGTCCTTCATGGCCTTTGGATAGGAGTCCTGATGCTCCTGTAAGAACTTCTCTACCTCGCACTCCTCCTCGCCGGGGAAGCCGCACACAGCATAGACGTGGTAGCGGTAGGTGGCGACTTCCCGAAGGAGCATGTTAATCTATAGCTTAATCGGCGTCAACGTGCAGGAGGCGGCAAGATATCATGCCCCGTTGGGAGTGCTCCTCCACACGCCGGGTGCCCGGAGAATCAAGCGCCGACCGGACCCTCCTGGCCGACCAGGCCGCGGAGAGCGCTGATGGACGGCGCGAAGAAATAGCCGCCGCCCGTCGGGATCACCCAGTCGGCCATCGTCTTCAAGGTGGCCTCTCCCTGAGATGTGCGCAGCAGGCACTCGCGCCCGGCGGCCGGGGCGTGATTCTGCCCCACGAGCAGATCGTGCCCGCCGTCCTGGGGCCCGTTCCGCCGGTTCATCCACTTGTTGTTCAGGACCTCGAACTGCCCACGGATCGAGGTCTGGTAGCAGAGGAAGAGCAAGCCTCGCTGCCCGTCCGCCGGATCGGCCGCGCCCTCGTCCTGTGGGAAGGGGTCTCCCCAGGTGATCCCGCGGCGCAGGACCTGGAAGGTGAGGGTCTGGTCGAACGCGCCGCCCTGATCGGTGGGCAGGTCGCGCGGATTGACCTTGCGGATGTGGGAGAACCGCGGACAGACATGCCCCAGGACGTCGGCCGGCGCCCCCGCGACAAGGCGTGGCGACGCGCCGGCCTCGGCGAGCACGGCGACCGGGTCCGCCGGATCGTTGAACTGGAAATGATTGATGGCGAAGGAATCGTCGACCATCGCCGGATCGTCCCGCTCCGGGCTGCGCATCAGCGGCGCGCCGCTCGGCCACCGTCCCACCAGCAGGGCCGCCAGCCGGGCCTCGGTCATCTCCGCGAAGGGCGCCTGCCGGACCAGCTCCGCGACCTGCTCCCTGAGAAAGGCGCGGAACGCCGCCACGTCCTGCCGCAGGCGGCGGAAGACCAGAAACGAGCCGTTCCGCATCCAATCCGGGCCGCCGTCCGCGATCGGACCCGGGCCGCCCTCGTCGTCCTGCTGCGTGGGGTAGCCGAAGACGAACTGCCCCGGCCAGACCAGCGGCTGCCCCGGCTTGCCGTGGGTCAGCGCCCGCGGGTCCGCCGGATCGATGTAGCGCCGGGTGAGGAAGTGGAGCGGGAGATCGGACAGCCGCCCCCGCGCCGCCACCTGCGAGACGCCGTCGCGGAAGCCGAAGTGCTCCTTCTCGCCGTCGAGGACGAACGCCTCCTGGTCGTAGATGGTCCGCAGACCCGACGCGGGCACGCCCGCGAGCGACATGCGGAGCCCCTCGGCCAGGTCGCGGAGCTGGCAGGCGTCCGACGCGCCCAGGATCAGCAGCACGTCCGGCGTCGTCTCCGCGGCGCCGCCGACGACCCAGCGCGAGGGGTGCCCTTCCTGCTCGGGACGCGTGGGATCTCCCAGGCTGCCGGAGAGCAGGGCCATGCCCTTCCGGAACGACGGGTCGCGGATGGCGTCGGCGTCCGTCGTCAGCAGGCGCAGACCGCCGATCGAAAAGGCGATGTTGATCCAGGGCGCGGAGGGGGCCGCGGGCAAGGCCGCCTGGCGGCGCAGCAGCGACCGGCGCAGGTTCCGGACGGCGTTGACGTCGCGCAGGCGCGCGATGGACGGCACCAGCCGGGCCAGCCAGGATTTGGCTTCCGCAATCCGCCCCTCGACGACTTTCAGCCCGAGCAGGACCTGGTGGCGGGAGCCGAACCCGGGCAGGATGTTGCCCTGGATCTCGTCGGCGTCCAGCACCGGCTCGACCGGCGCGCCGGGGATCTCCGGACCCGTGATCACGTCCGAATCGGGATCGAAAGCCTGCGGGGTCTCCATCGTGCGCCTCGCCTCGCTCAGCGGCCGAGCCGCGAGCCGAGCCCGCCCTTGACGTCCGGCTCCGCCGTCACCGTTGTGACCGCCTCGAGGTCCGCCGTCTCGCCCGCCGCGACGGCCTCCAGGGCCACCTCGCCCTCCGGCAGCACGGGAGGGACCTCCGCCCAGGCCGAAGGCGGCAGGTCCGCGCAGCTCACTCCGCTCCGGAAGACGTGCTCGATCTCCGGATTGTCCGGATGGGGACAGCACTGCCCGATGCAGGCGCGCAGCGCCACCGGCCCGTCCACGAGCCGCTTGGCGAGGCCCGTCAGCACCATCTGCATGCGGTCGGCGATCTGGCCGCCGAACCGGATGCCGTCGCCGTCGAGCAGCACCTGATCGACCGTGAAGCCCAGCTCCGCCGGCACCTCGAAGCGGGCGCGCAGGATCATGCGGGCCTCCTGGTTCCCCCGGTCCACCCGCCAGGCCGCCGTCACGTCCTCTCCCGCCGGTCCGGAAAAGCCGTTCAGCGCCAGCTCGGAGATGTAGAGCCCCACCGGATCCGCCACGGAGACCGAAAGCCCGGAGCGGGCGAACGTGTTGACCGCGGCGCCGATGGTCGGGTCGCTCGACCGGTTGGGATCGCCGAAGCCCGAGCAGCAGACCAGCTGCTCCGGGTCCACGACCGCCTGGCCGGCGCCGTCCCGCCGCCGGACCGAGGCGCCGCCGGCCACCCGGAACTCTCCCCGCAGAGTGTTCGCCGGGTGGGTGAGGTGCATGATCCCGTCGGTCGTGGTCCACTTGTTGAACGGGTTGTAGGTCCCCTTGCGGGCATAGAAACGCCAGCCGAACGGCTGGCCGGTCTGAGAATTGGTGTCGTCGTCGAAGAAGGCCACGTCGAAGGGCCAGACGAGGTCGTCGGCCGTCACCCCGGGATTCACGTGCTCCTGGTAGAGCTCCAGGACCAGCCCGGGGTCTCCCGCCACGAGATCGCGCCGCGGGTCTCCCTGCGCGAAGAACGGCCGCGTGCCCTCGGCCAGGAGCTCCCAGTATTCGGGGGCCTCGGAGCTGAAGCAGATCCGGGTGATCCGTCCCTGATCGTCGCGGTCGGCGTGCCACTCGCAGTATTCGTCCTGCTGGCGGTAGAAGAGCTGGAGCTCCTCGCCCAGGAAGCCCTGCTCGTCGACGCGGCGCAGGGCGCGCCCGTTGATGCGCAGCGGACGCAGCGTCTCGGCGGCCAGCCAGCGCTTCTCGTCCGGCTCGTCGTCCTCCTGGAACCAACGGGTGAGGAAGCGCGGGAACGCGTCCCAGGCGACCGCCGCCGAGGCGGGCTCGCCCGGCGTCTCGTCCTTCAAGGGATTGAAGAACAGGCTGGGGACCTCCGGCGTCCCATACGTCACGGCGGCGTTGTCCATCCAGGACGACACGATCGCGCTCCAGGCCTTGGCGCGGTCCTCCGCGCCGTCGGGCCGGCGCGCGAAGTCCTCGAGGAATCCAGGGGGATGAAATCGGTCCACGCGTCACCTCCTCGTCTTCGCGGTTGGCCGGGCGCCGGCCCGCTTCACCCGCGGCGTCCACCCATGATGGGGATGATTCAGGAGCCCAGACTGTAGGCCCGCCGGGCCTGTGGATGTCCCGCGCGGCGGAGGCACTCTTCGAGTCTGCCGAGCAGTCCGGGCCCGAGAAATTCTCGCACGAGGTCGCGCGTCGCTTCGACGTCCAGATCCTTGACCTTCGCGATGAGCCGGATGGCATCCCGCTCGTCCTTATCGGTGCCGGCCGCCAGTTTCATGGCGACGAGGTGCTCGGGCGGGGCCACGGGAATCCCTTCGAACCGATCGTCCTGCGCTTCGGCGGCGCCGATGGCGTCGAGGTAGAGGGGCTGCAGGTTACCCCAGTCCTCACTCGAGCGATCGATGAAATCAGTCCGAACGCCCTGTTTCGAGATTCGTGCGTTGACGCCGCCGATCGTGAGCTGTGACACCTCGGCGTCGGTTTCGTGAAGGACTTCGAGAATCGCGGGGATGCTGGCCTGGGGGACGGCAAAGTCAACGTCCTTGGTGTACTCGTGATCCGCCTCGTCATCGAGCCAGTACCACATCGCCACTCGTCCAATCAGCGCGCGGCGGGACTTGGATCGGTCGAGAACCTCCAGGCCAAACCGGGCCGAGGGCACCGGGTCGAACGTCGGAAGCGGGCGGGGGCTTGCTTTGCGGCGAGCTGCCAAGGGCCGATCCTCCATGGTCGCCCCGGGCATGGTGTCATGCCCCGGGGAACGTCGTCAAAAGGGAAGCCATCAGGCTGATGCAGAGGATCCTCCGCCGGCCCTGGACGGGGCGCAAGGCGGGTGCATGCAGGGTTACGGAGTAGTCACGAGACGGGATCCAAGCCTCTAAGGAGCGCCGGATCAACTTTTCTAAGTGTTTGTAAGTGAGAGACTTAGGAGTGGAGCCGACGATCGGATTTGAACCGATGACCTGCTGATTACGAATCAGCTGCTCTACCACTGAGCTACGTCGGCTGGACGGGAACCGCGGGAGGCTCCGTGAAGCGGGGCGTATTGTAGCCAACCGGACCGGTCAAGGCAACGCCGTCCCGGTTGGCCGGTGCGGGTGCACAGACCAAGAGGGGACCGACCCCACCCTCTGCACCCTGACGAAAGGAGACCTCGTGAAGAAGTTGATGAAGTTGAAGAAGCTGGCCCTCCAGAGAGAGACTCTCAAGAACCTGACCGGCGGGCTCGAGCCCTTCCAGGACCTTGAAACCACCAGCATCTACAATGACACCGTCTACTCCAAGCGCGAGGATTGCGCACCCCTCTCGGCGAAATGCCCCAGCGCCGACACCCGGTGCACGGCCTGCGTGGCCTGATCTTGAGATATCAAGAGTAGCGGCTGCCGAGCCGCTACTCCGACGGTCCTTCACCACTGATTCCGCGACGCTTGACCGTCGAGCAGAACCCGGATATCTTCCAACCATAACCAGGCATCGTTTTTTGGCGCCCAAACAGGTGTTGAGGAGAGGATATGGCCGAGGAAGTGCTATCCTCGTTCTGTATGCGTGCGACGATCACCGTGGACAGCGAGCTGGCCGAGAGGATTGAACGCCTCAGTCAGGAAAGGTCCACAAGCTTCGAGGATCTCGCGGACGCAGCGCTCCGCGAGGGTCTCAAGCACCTCGGGGGAGAAGCGCCCCCATCGGGAGAAAAGAAGTCGGAGCGAATCTCCTACACCCACCCGGTCTCCTTGGGCGGCTGTCTTCTGGAGAGCCTTGACGACATTGACGGTGTGCTCGCTTGATGGACCGTGTCACCGACGATCTCGAAGTCGTGATTATCACCCGCCGCGGGGGCAGGCGTGTCGCCTTGGTCGATGCGGCCGATTACGAGTCGCTGATGGAAACTGCTCATCTGATGCGGTCGCCGCGCAATGCGGAGCGGCTTATGCTCGCTCTCGACCAGGCCCGCCGTGGGGAAGGCCTCGAGATGAGCGTCGAGGAGCTGCGGCGGCTCGCGCTGTAGCCCGCGATCACGCTCCCTGGCCCATTTTCTTTCGCTTTCCTCACGAGTTCAGCCGCCGCAACTGGAAATTAAATAGCTCCAGCTTGGAGACGTTGACTCTGGCTCAGAGTCAGTTGACTCTGGCTTGGAGACGTTGACTCCGGCCTGGAGATGTTGACTCTGGGCCAGAGTCAGTTGACTTTGTCCTGGAGACGTTGACTCCAGCTCAGAGTCTCGAGACTCTGGCTTGGAGACGTTGACTCTGGGCTGGAGATCTTGACTCTGAGCCAGAGACGTTGACTCCGGCCTGGAGACGTTGACTCTGAGCCAGAGTCAGTTGACTTTGTCCTGGAGACGTTGACTCCAGCTCAGAGTCTCGAGACTCTGGCTTGGAGACGTTGACTCTGGGCTGGAGATCTTGACTCTGGGCCAGAGACGTTGACTCCGGCCTGGAGACGTTGACTTTGCGCCGGAGTCAGTTGACTTCGCGTCGGAGATCTTGGATTCGCGTCAGAGATCTCGACTTTGCGCCGGAGACGTTGACTTTGCGCCAGAGTCAGTTGACTACGCGTCAGAGACGTTGACTTCGCGTCGGAGTCTCGAGACTTCGCGTCGGAGACGTTGATTCTGGCCTGGAGATCTTGCTCCGAGCCAGAGTCCGATGACTTTGGTCTGGAGCGCTTTACGCCGGCCGGAGTCCGGGACTTCGGCGTGGAGAAGGGGACGACGCCCGGCCGACCGCGACGGCATCCCGGACTTGACATCTCTCGTCTTATGTAACATCATCTGTTACATGATGAGGACTGAACGGCTCTCCGTCGCCCTGCACGTGCTGCTGCACATGGCCGAGCGCCCTGACCGGCCGATGACTTCCGAGGAGATGGCGGCGTGCGTCCGCACCAATCCCGTGGTGATCCGCCGCACCTTCGCCGGCCTGCGCGAAGCGGGGATCGTGACCTCGGTCAAGGGACACGGGGGAGGCTGGCGGCTGGCGCGGTCCGCCTCGGAGGTGAGCATCGCCGAGATCCAGCGGGCTCTGGGCGAGCGGATCGTCTCCCTCACCTCGACGATGGAGCCGCCGCACTGCCGGCTTCTCCAGGAGGTGGTCCGTTCCCTCAACGAGGCCATGCGGGAAGCCGAGCAGGTCCTCGACCGCCGTCTCTCGACTCTCACTCTGGCGGACCTCGCGTCCGCCGTTCCCAATTCCGGAGGTTCCCCTCATGCAGGTTCCTCGCACCCCCTATGACGCCATCGTGGTCGGCGGCAGCTTCGCCGGCCTTTCCGCCGCCATGCAGCTCGCCCGCGCCCGCCGGCGGGTGCTGGTGATCGACGCCGGCCAGCCCCGCAACCGTTTCGCCGCGGCCTCGCACGGCTTCCTCGGCCAGGACGGCAAACCGCCCTACGAGATCCTGCGGGAAGCCGCCCGGCAGGTCTCCGCCTATCCGACCGCCGCCTTCCTCCAGGGCGAAGCGACCGCGGCGAGCCCGGTGGACGGCGGCTTCGCCGTCGCGCTGGGCGATGGCCGGGAAGAGCGGGCCGCCCGCCTGATCCTCGCCACCGGAGTCCGCGACGAGCCGCCCGCGATCCCGGGACTGCGGGAGCGCTGGGGCCGGACCGTCCTGCACTGCCCCTACTGTCACGGCTATGAAGTGGCCGGCGGCGCCCTGGGAGTCCTGGCCGCGAGTCCGCACTCGGCGCATCAGGCAGGACTGCTCCCGGACTGGGGTCCGACCACCTTCTTCACGCAGGGCCTCTTCGAGCCCGACGAGGAGCAGGCGGCGCACCTGGCCGCCCGTGGGGTCCAGATGGAGCGCACCCCCGTCGTCGAGCTCCTCGGCGACATGCCCGGCCTCGAAGCCGTCCGCCTCGCCGACGGCCGGATCTTTCCTCTGCAAGCCCTCTTCACCGCGCCGCAAGTGCACATGGCCAGTCCGCTCGCCGAAGCGCTCGGCTGCGCCTTCGAACAGGGACCGATGGGCCCGTACATCCGCGTGGACGAATGGAAACAGACCACCGTCCCCGGCGTCTACGCCGCCGGCGACGCGGCGGACCCGAAGCACAACGCCACCCTGGCCTCGGCCAGCGGCGTTCTCGCGGGGATCGGGTCGCACCAGTCGCTGGCGAAGGAGATCGCCTGACCATGGCGACCGATACGATCCGCTTCGTCGATGGGACCGCCTATGAACGATACATGGGGAAGTGGAGCCAGCTTGTAGGGGAAGCTTTCCTCGACTGGCTGACTCCAGAAACTGGTCTGCGCTGGCTCGACGTCGGCTGCGGCAACGGCGCCTTCACCGAGATGCTCGTCGAGCGGTGCGCGCCGGTATCCGTAGAGGGGATCGACCCGTCCGAGGAGCAGCTTGCCTATGCCCGTACCCGGCCCGCGTCGCGTATCGCCCAGTTTCGTCAGGGTGACGCCATGGCCCAGCCTTTCCCCGACGACACCTTCGACGCGGCGGTCATGCCGTTGGTGATCTTCTTCGTTCCAGACCCTGCCCAGGGCGTCGCCGAGATGGCGCGAGTCGTCCGTCCGGGCGGCGCCATCGCCGCCTATGCGTGGGACTTGGCGGGCGGTGGCTTTCCTTACGAGTCGTTGCGGGAGGAGCTACGCGAGCTGGGCGTCACGACTCCGGAACCGCCGAACCCTGACGCCTCCCGAATCGAAGCCCTGCGGGACTTGTGGACGGGCGCGGGTCTGACTGCCGTCGAAACGCGAGAGATCACCGTGCAACGCACCTTCGCCGACTTCGAAGACTACTGGACGACCATCCAAGGAGGGCCGAGCGTAGGTCCAAGTCTCGCGGCGATGGCATCCAAGGATCTCGCGCTTCTCAAAGCGCGCATGCGCACGCGCCTGCTGATAGAGGGTGCTGGTCGTCTCGCTTGTAGTGCCCGGGCCAATGCGGTGAAGGGGTGCGTGCAGGACTGATTTGAGACCACGGCGAGCCAGGCATGAGGAACCTCTTGGGGGTGAGGCTATAATAAGAAGTCTGTCAAAATAGAGTCAATGAAACGCCGAGACCTGTGGATTCTCGCTCTGGCTCTCCTCCTCCCGTCGTCGCTTCGGGCCGAGGAAGGAATCCTCGTGGTCCACGTGGAAGACGTGAAAGGCAACCCCGTCTCCAGCATGGAGATCGCCCAGAAAGGCGACGGCGCCCCCGGCGCGCCCACCGACCGGCTGGGCAAGACCCGCCTTCGTCTCGCTCCCGCCACCCGCCCCGGCCACTGGGTGACGCTCCAGATCCTCCCCAGGAAGAGTGGACCTGATTGGGTCTTCGTCAGCCCCTGGAACCAGCGCACCCTCGTGCCCTCCTTCGCCAACGAATCTGAAAACTACGTACCTGTCGTGGTGGGCGAGCGAGGAAGCCGCGACCTGCTGGCGAGCGATCAGGCCCTCAAAGCCATGGCGGCCCGCACTCTGGAACAGATCGGGCCACGCCTCGACAAGAGTGAGATCACCCAAGAGGAGCGCAAGCGTGTCTTGACCGAGCAGGCGGCCGCCTTCGGGCTCAAGCCGGACGAGGTGGACCAGGCGATCCGCGTCTGGGGCGCGAAAGCGACAGATCCCTACGACGCCGGACTGGCCGCTCTCTACGAAAGGAATTATCCGAAGGCGGCGGAGCGTCTGGAGAAATCTCTAGAGGAACGTAGAAAGGAGCTGAACGAGGCCAAGGCGAAAGTCGCCGAGGCGGCGTTGTTCCTGGGAAAGACTCGTTACGAGCAAGGACAATATCGAGAGTCGGCCCTAGCCCTCCGAGAGTCGTTGGAAGTAGGGGGCGAGAACGCCTCCGTGCTCAACATCCTGGGACATGCTCTCCTCAGCTCAGGAGATCTTCAGGGAGCGCAGTCACCTCTCCAACGAGCGCTCGAGCTCAACGAGGCGAGCCTGGGGCCCAAGCATCCGGATGTAGCGACGAGCCTCAACATCCTGGCCTTGCTGTACGCCGAGTCGGGCCGTCACTCCGAAGCAGAGTCTCTCTATAAGCGCTCCTTGAAGATCCGGGAAGACGCTCTGGGCGCAGAGCATCCCCATGTGGCATCAACCTTGAACAACCTTGCAGCCCTGTACTCTGATCTAGGCCGATTCGCAGAGGCCGAGCCTCTCTATCGCCGCTCCTTGCTCATCGAAGAGAAGATCTTTGGGCCAGAGGACCCCTCTGTAGGCGCAATTCTGAACAATCTAGCGTGGCTGTTGGATCTCCAAGAACGTTATACAGAATCGGAGTCCTTGCATCAGCGCGCCCTGAAAATCGCGGAGAAATCACTAGGGCCTGAGCATCCGGAATTCGCAGCGCGCCTGCACAATCTGGGAGCGTGGTACTACTTCCAGCAACGTTACGCCGACGCGGAGTCCCTGTTTCAACGCGCCTTGAAGATTTGGGAGAAGGCCTTGGGATCCGAGCATGCGGACCTGGCGATGGGCCTGAACAGCCTTGCCAAGACCTATGCCGCTCAACAACGCTATCGGGAAGCGGAACCTCTCTTCCAGCGCTCGTTGAAGATCCGGGAGAAGATCCTCGGACCCGAGCATCCCGACGTGATAGCGAGCCTGGACAACATGGCTCGGCTCTATGACGGCCAAGGCCGCTACGCTGAAGCCGAGCCTCTGTTCCTGCGCTCCCTGCAACTTGAAGAGAAGGTTCTGGGTTCCGATCACCCGAACGTCGCCACCAGCCTGAACAACCTGGCCATGCTCTACCACAAGCAAGAGAAGCTCGACTCCGCGGAGAGCTACGCGAAGCGCGCCCTGGCGACCGCCGAGAAGAGCTTCGGTACCTGCCATGAAGGCACCGCAATCATTCTGGAAAACTACGCCACGATCCTTCAAGACCTCGGCCGTGCCGACGAGGCCCAGCCGTTGCTGGACCGCATGAAGGTGATCCAGAGCGGGGGATGCAAGCCATGAGATTCGGTTTGCGGGCTGCGGCGGTGCTCGCTTTGGTACTTGGTCTTTCGACACCGCTCCGAGCCGAGGAAGGAATCCTTGTCGTCCACGTGGAAGACGTGAAAGGCAATCCGGTTTCCGGTGTCACTCTCGCTCCGAAAGGCGACGGCGCGGCAGGGGCGCCTACAGATAAATTGGGAAAGACCCGCCTTCGCCTCGCTCCCGCCACAAAATCGGGACACTGGGTGACACTCCAGATCATCCCCAAGAAAGGCGGACCCGATTGGGTTTTCGTCAGCCCTTGGAACCAGCGGGCCTTGGTACCGTCGTTCGCCAATGACTCGGAAAACTTCGTGGAGGTCGTCCTGGGCGAGCGCGGAAACCGTGACTTGCTGGCGAGTGACCAAGCCATCAAAGCCATGGCAGCTCGAACTCTGGAGCAACTCTCTCCAAAACTCGACAAGAGCGAAATCACCGAGGAGGAGCGCAAGCGCGTATTGGCGGAGCAGGCAGCAAATTTTGGGATGAAACCCGAGGAGGTGGATAAAGCTATCCGCGCTTGGGGCGCAAAGGTACGAGATCCTTACGATGTTGGGTTGGCCGCTCTGTACGAGCGGAATTATCCAGAGGCGGAGAAAAGCTTTGAGCGGTCTCTAGTAATTCGGCGGGAGAAGTTGGGTGAAGCTCAAGTAGAAGTTGCGGAGGCGGCGTTCTTCCTCGGACAAGTTCTTTTCGCACAAGGCAAATACAGCAAGGCGGCTTTAAGTTATAGGGAGTCACTTGAACTTGCTGGCGAAAGTGTGGTTGGGCTCAATAGCCTAGGCGTTGCTTTACTAGAGTCAGGCGAGTTCCGGGATGCTAGATATGCCTTAGAGCGTTGTTTGGAGTTAAGCGAGCAGAATGCAGGAACTGAGAACCTCGTCTTGGCCACGCACTTGAACAACCTAGCGCAGCTTGATCGCGCACAGGGCCGATACTCAGAGGCTGAGAGCAAGCACCAGCGAGCATTGAAGATTAGGGAGGACTTTTTGGGCGCAGAGCATCCGGATGTAGCATTGAGCTTAAACAATCTTGCCCTGCTGTACCACTCAATGGGGCGATATGTAGAAGCGGAGCCCTTATACAAGCGCTCCTTAAGCATCTGGGGGAAAATCCAGGATTCGGAACGGGATATTGCATTGGGATTGAATAACTTGGCTTTGCTTTATCATTCCCAGAACCGATACGCAGAAGCGGAGCCCCTTTATAAGCGTTCCCTGGAGATTTGGGAGAAGACTCAGGGTCCGGAGCATCCAGATGTAGCGACAAGCTTGAACAATTTGGCCGGGCTTTACGGGGATCAGGGCCGGTTCTTAGAAGCCGAACCTCTTCACAAACGCTCTATAAAAATTGCCGAAAAGTCTTTAGGAGAGAAGCATGTAGAGGTGGCAAGAAGTTTAAACAACTTAGCGGAGCTCTACCGCCTTCAGCAACGATACGCAGAAGCTGAGACTCTGCAGCTACGTTCCCTGAGGATCCGGGAGGAAGTTCTTGGCGCGGAGCATCCGGACGTGGCGATAAGTCTGAACAATCTGGCACTGATCTACGACAATCAAGGTCGGTATTCAGATGCAGAGCCTTATATAAAAAATCTCTTGTGATCCGGGAGAAAGCTTTGGGCACCTACCATCCTGCGGTCGCTACGGTCCTAAGTAATCTTGCGTTGCTTTATTACCGACAAGATATTCTCGAAACTGCGGAAAGGTTATCGATGCGCGCTGTTGCTATTGCAGATAGGAGTCTCGGCATATGCAACCCCCGCACGGCAATAATGCTGCAAGTCAGAGCTAAAGTTCTAGAGGCACTTAATCGATCCGAGGAGGCCCTCCTGCTAAATGACAGAGCAAAGGATATCGGCGATGGAAAATGTATACAATAACCTCGTTGTCGACGCAGACAAAGCTAGACCTTCTAAAGAGTGTGCTAACCCGAATTGACCTCTGTCCGAATCCGGGAGACCCAATGACCGATCCATCCCCTCAATCCGAGAATCCCACCCCCTCCCGTCCCCCGCGGCGCCGCTCCTCTCCCAGCCGCCGGCCTCTGACCCAGGCCCAGAGCCGCTCGCTGGCGACGTGGATCTTCGGCGGGTTGTTCGTCCTCTTCCTCTTCGCGGTGTTTGCCTTCGCACCGCCAGCGTTGCCGGTGTTCAAGCAGCGGATCCTCGCGATCACGTCCGCGCTCCTGGCGGGTTTGTTCGTCTATTTCCTCACCGGCGATATCGGCGTTTCGCTCCAGGGAGGCAAAGGAAGGCTGGGAAGGCTGGGAGTCAAGAGCGCGGGCGGAGCGGCGGCGTTCGTGCTGGTCCTCGTCTGGTGGCTGAGCCCCTGGTCTCCCATAGAGTCTGCCGACTTGATCCGACTGCGGGTCCTCGTCCTCGGTGCCGGAGAGAGCCCGGTGGAGGATGCCAAGGTCTGGACCTCCCTCGGCGGCGAGCCCAAGCAGGTGGCCGGCGGGTGGGAGTTCGACATCCCGATCTCGAAAGTCCCCGCGGATGGCAAGGTCACCGTCCACGCGTCCAAAGAGGATGCGTTCCTTTCAGGTTCGAGCGAAATCCGGCTTGGAAAGGATCTTGCGCAGACGGCGACCGTCCGCCTCGCGGCCGATCGGACCGCAACCGTTCGCGGCATCGTGCTGGACGAGAATCAAAACGCCATGGAAGGCGTGCGAGTGAGCGTCGTAGGACATGAAGGCGAGGCGGTGACGACGGGGGCCGGTGGCCAGTTCGTCCTCCCGGCCCACGCCGCGGACGGCCAGCAGGTACAACTCCACGCCGAGAAACCCGGCTATAAGGGCATCACGCAAAACCACATGGCGGGCTCTTTTCCCGCCACGCTGACTCTCGATCGGCCCTGAGGGGCGGGCAGGCCGGTCCGCCCGGCCATTCCGTTCAGCGGGCACAAAACAATCATCCTCTCCTCGTCCAACGAAGGCGTGAATCCGTGGCGGCATCTCCGTCCCGGAGACGACCCGACGTGGGAGGCCTGCGGAGGGCGTTCTGAAACGGGCTGGGATCGTCTCTACCGCCTTCCCGGCAGGTCGTCCCTGACTCGACAAGATGTGTATAAGAGGGTGGCGTCCTGCGCTGCTCCGGACTCAGACGCCCCCAGCATGGAAAAGGGGATAGCACGATGGCGGCCGCCGTCGCCTCGGTGTAACGCTCGCAGGTCCTTACCTTCCGCTTCCCTTCGCCTCACCTTCCGCGTATCGCCTGGTTCGAGCGCGGGGGCTAGCGTTTCGGCAGACCCGGAGCGTTCCAGCCCCGGGTCGGCTCAAAGGAGAACGACGTGAGAATCCTGAAGCGCAACTCCCGTATCCTTCTGTTGCTCGCATTGCTGGCGGCCCTCGCCGCCTTCGCTTCGGTGGGCGGACCGGCTCCCGTGTTCGCGGGTGGTGTGCCGTGCGAGGTTTGTGACACCGAGTACCAGGAATGCCTGGCCATGTGCTCGAACATCAACTGCAGACGGCTGTGCAACCTGGCGAATCAGGACTGCTTATCCGACTGCACACCCTGACCGGGAGTGGGGGGCGGGAGATCTCCCGGCCCCGTCTATCGAGAGGGTCAGCCCGCCCGCTACTTGAGCTGCCCCTTGTTGATCTTGCCGAAGCGCCAGCCGGGGCGGTTGGCACCGCTTCCGTACTGCACGGTGATCGGATCGCCGTCCTGGATCTGGGCGAACTGCTCGGGAGTCAGCGTGAAGGTCACCGTCGTCGTCTCTCCGCTCTGCGGATAGCGGCTGACCCCGAATTCGCGGTCGCCGATCCGCAGGACGAGGAGCATGCCTTTCGGCAGGAATTCGCGGTTGCTCTTGAGCTCGATCTGGATCGCGCTCGTACCTCTGATGGAGACCGCCGGGAGCCGCGGTCAGCGTGGTCGTTTCCGACCGCTTCGACAGACCTCGGTTGGCTACTGTTGGTTAGATTGCCCCAAATCTTCTTCCTGCATCCCACTTTGCTGGCTGCCTGGGGCTTCGGTCAGACCGCGGTGATCGTGGCGAGCGCCTGGGTTCTGTACGTCTCTTTGGCCGGTGATCGAGACGGGCGGCGCCTCGGTTTTGCCACCGGCGACAACGGTCTGCGTATCGCGAGGGCGCTGTACGGCGTGGCCTTGATCCCCTTCGGCCTGGCCCATTTCTTCTATCTCAAAGAGACCATCGTGCTGGTACCCGGCTGGCTGCCCTTTCCGGCGGCCTGGGCGTACTTCACCGGCGGTGCCTTCATCGTGGCGGGGCTAGCGGTGCTCAGCGGCGTGTATGCACGGCTGGCGGCCGCTCTCTCGGCGATACAGCTTGGCGCGTTCCTGCTGCTCGTGTGGGTGCCCCGCGTGGCGGCAGGCTCCGTCAACGCCTTCCAGTGGGGCGAGTTCGTCGTCACTGTGGCGCTGACGGCCAGCGCCTGGGTCGTGGCGGATTCCTACCGCGGCATGCCTTGGCTCGCCTTGGGCAAGCGCTAGCTCAGCCAGGAATAGGTGCCGGGAATCTCCCGCCACGTCGGTGGGGAGGACAGTGAGGACGTGCACGCCAAGTTCGCCGAGATCAAGCTCGCCCAGGCCGAACGCTGCCCCAAGGCCCTCGGCACTCTCATCAAGGCCTCCGAAGTACAGTTCCACCACGAGGTCACGAACCAGTTCCTCTGGTCGCAGTTCTGAGCGGCCGGTCTTAAGCGCTTCGCTACTCGCACGGCGGGAGGATCTTCCTCCCGCCGCATGGAATCCGGCGTCTGTCTTCTGAGGTCCCGAGACCGAGCCAGCCGCGGGCATGATAGGCTGCATGCATGCCAGACGGCCTGATCCTTGTGGGCAGGGTGCATCGTACCTTGCGTGATGTCGAGGTGCTTGTCTACGACTATGATTCATTGAACGTCGAGACCACGATCCTGCCCGCCGGCAGCACCTTTCAGCCGTGGACGCCGCAGGACCACTGGCGCGGGGAGAAGGTTCCGATCACGCTCGGCGACCAGGCCACCGGGTTCGACTGGGGCGTGAGCTCGCCCAGCGGCCATTTCCTTCGGTGGAATGATTTTTTCGCCGCCGGCCGGCCCACCCTCGAATTCGACGTCCGCGAAAAACCGGAGATCTAATGGTTCTGAACCCTGCCAGGAGCATGCCCATGCGCAGATTTGTCTGGATCTTGTTTCCGGTCCTCGCCCTGCTCTCCGCGTGCAACCGCGAACCGGAGGCGGTGGCGACGATCGAAAAGTACCGTCCCGCCGTGGAAACGCGTCTTGCCACCATCCAGCAGATCGGCCAGAAGCTCGACACAACGCCGCCGCTCTCCAGCGACGGAGCGGTTCTCGACAGCGGCCCGCTCCAGTTGGGAACCGGCATCGATGCACCGCTTCCAACGGACAATGCGATCCTGGAAACAGCGCCGCGCCTCGGCGGCGACCTCGGCGCTGATCCGGGCGACGGCCTCGGCACGCGAGACCTGTGGTGGTGCGCCAAGCTGATCGGCGACCAGTACTACGCCGAGAGGAGCAGCCCGGGCAACGCCGAGGCGTACCTGGGACATTGTGCAAACGCAAAGTATTTGCTGGTCGTGCGCGTTCTCGAGAACGTCAATCCGGAAGTGGACGAAGGCCAGGGAACGTTCCGGCCCGGATCGATGGCGGGCGAGGTGCGCGTGTTCAACCTGGGATCCGGCAGGGACCTCGGGGGCTTTCGCTTCAAGGCAGAGAACAGCGAGCTGGTAACACACCGCGACGGCCAGGGACGCGACTATACCGCGGTCGCCTCTGATCTCGCGTCCCAGGTTCGCAGCCAGATCAGCGCCGGCGTCGCAAAGTACCTGATGACGGCTGAACGCGCATCGGGTTGAACCCCGGGCCGCCGCAGGGAAGGTCAGGCGGGCCTGGCGAACCAGGACTGCTTGTCCAACTGCACGTTCTGACCGGAGTGGGGGGCGGGAGATCTCCCGCCCCCGTCTCTCAAGAGGGTGCGCCCGCCGCTACTTGAGCTGCCCCTTGTTGATCTTGCCGAAGCGCCAGCCGGGGCGGTTGGGACCGCTTCCGTACTGCACGGTGATCGGATCGCCGTCCTGGATCTGGGCGAACTGCTCGGGAGTCAGCGTGAAGGTCACCGTCGTCGTCTCTCCGCTCTGCGGGTAGCGGCTGACCCCGAATTCGCGCTCGCCGATCCGCAGGACGAGGAGCATGCCTTTCGGCAGGAAATCGCGGTTGCTCTTGAGCTCGATCTGGATCGCGCTCGTACCCGCGAAGGAGACCTGGCGGATCGACTTGACCTGGTTGACGTCGTCCGTCGTGGAGCCGGTGTCGGCCGGAGCATCGTCGCTCGCGAGAATGACGGGATCCGCGGTCAGCGTGGTCGTGCCCGACCGCTTCGACAGACGGATGTTGCCGATGAAGATCTCGTCGCTCGACGTGTCGTCGAAGGTGAATCGCACGCCGCGCAGATGGCTCACGATCGAGTTGCTGCCGAACGCGGTCAGCGGGATGCGGACCGTCGCCAGGATCGGGTGCCGCGAGGTCCCGAAGAAGCGCACCAGGCCGCCGACCGGGCCGGTGAGCGTCAGGAGATCGCTCAGGCGGATCGGCGCCGACAGCTCACCGTTCGCTCCGACGAGGCGAATCGAGAAGCTGGTGGTGGTCAACCACTGATTGTTCGTGCCGTTGCACCCGGCGTCGCCACACTGCCGCGAGACCCGGAAATCGAGCGTCTTGTAACCGCTCGCGTTGCGGCTGGCGCCCGGCGCCGTCCAGTTGCTCTGGAAATAGGTGTTGCTCCCCGCCGAGGTCCAGGCGATCTGAGCCACCCGCTGCGTCACGTCGTGATCCGCGATGCCGCCATGGGTGACCGTCACGTTGCTGGCGGTGTTGGCCGTTCCATAGCTATTGGTGCCCGTCGGCTGATCGAAATCGTCGAAGGTCGTGGTCACCGCCGCGTCCGGCGAGTCGGTGTAGCCGCGGTCGACGCGCGTGATGCCGGTCAAGCTCGCCGGCGGCTCGAACAGGGGGTTGAGCACGGCGCCGAGCGCGGGGTCGGCGTCCTCTCCGACATAGGCGCGGAAGAAGGCGAGGACGCTCGCGAGCGCCGTCTCGCGCTGCTCGGGCGAGCCGACGAGGTTGCCGAAGAGCGGCCGGGTCCCGAGGCAGCCGGGCGAGTCGCTCTGTTGCCACTCGGTGTTGTAGTAGTTGTGATTGGCGCCCCAGACGGTGAAGGTGGACTTCGGGGTCGCGGTCGACTCCGAGCGGATCGCCATCATCCGGTCGAAGGGACGGACTCCCTGCAGGTCGGAGACGTCGCCGTCGCACATCGGCAACAGCACGGTCCACGCCGTGCCGTCAGCGTTCAGGATGCGCGACGTCTGGCCGTCGACCGGTCCGATCTCGAAGATGCCGTCGAAGTGGGCGGGACCGATGCGGGCCGGCCAGGGGCTCCCCGCGTCCCGGTACAGGTTGTACGCGGCGCGGACACCCTCGCCGCCCCGGGAGTGCCCGAGCATGCCGATGTGCGAAAAGTCGAGCGTGCCCCGGACGTCGAAGCCGAGGCTGGCCGGCGCGCCTCCCGCCGCGTTCCAGCCGCTGAGCGTCTGGAGATGCTTGAGGACGAGGCGTCCGCGGCGCAGGTTCAGTCCCAGGTCCCCTTCCTCCGCGGGGGCTGCGGTGACCCCGCGGTTGGCATTGATCGAAACGACGACGTAGCCCCAGGACGCCAGGCGCTCGGCCAGATAGGCGTACCCCTCGTGATTCGGCACGACGACATAGCCGGCGGGGCAGGTGCCCGTGAACGTGTACTGGATGTTGATGTCGTAGCGGCCGGGGCCGATGCCCTCGAAGCGGCCGCAGGTCGCATGGTTGCCGTGCAGGAAGACGAGCAGCGGGTAGGGCGCGTTCGACAGCGTCGCCGGGCGGTAGACGCGCGCCCAGAGCTCGGTCGCGAGCTCCGTGGTGACGTCGGGATCGATGGCGGCGGGGAGCTTGTATTCAGAGCTGGTCGTCGCGAGCGGACCGAAGCCGCTGGCATCGGGGGCCGTCTGCGCCTGCGCGGCGACGGCGGAAAAGGTCAGGCACAACACCATCACGGCACACAATCGTCGGAGCATCGTCAAGGACCTCACGAGAAAAGACACGCCACCCGTTGCGGCGGTCGAATGAACAGGGCTGGCCTCAATGGCATCTGTGCGGTAGAGGGCTCTCGAAGGGACAAAACCGCTGGAGGAGGAGCGCCGCGATCCCTAAGATCCAGGAGATCGTCGAGCGGCAGCTCGCGGCGGACGCGCGGCTCACGTGACGGCGAGCTGAGAACGATGCCGGTCTCGAAAAAGGGCGGCCTGCTCGGCCACCCTTGTTCTCGATGCGCAAGCAGGCTTGGCCAACAGCTACGGGCAATACGCTGTATAACCACAGTTGGGGTCCCACATCGGATACGAGCAGTGCTGTTTGCCGGTGCTCGGATCAATGTGGCAGATTACGGTCGCGCATGGATCACATGTGTAATAAAAGGATTTTGCCTTCGACACGAATTGGTGGGAGCCGACTCTAGGAGGCAGGCTCCTCGGGCAGATCGCTGCTGATGTACTTGTCGCCCACCGGCACGTGGACCGGTCCGAGCGCCGTGATGCGGTCGAGGGCCCGCCGGCTGTAGTCCGCGTGGAGGATGGGATTCTCCCCCGGTTGCCAGCGGAAGGCGGGATCGCGCGAGAGCAGGAAGTCCACGAAGGGCGCCAGGAGCCGCATCTCGGGGTTGGCGTCCTCGACCCACAGGAACTGGCCGGCGGGATTGACCTCCAGGAAGACGTGCTCCCCCTCGGGCGTCACGATGAAATCGAAGCAGCCGAAGAGGATGCCCAGGTTGCGCATCAGCCGCCGGCAGGCCTCTTCCACGTCCGGCGGCAGTTGGTCCGGCTCCACCCGGACCCGCGGCCCCGCGGCCCGCCAGTCCAGGCGCGTCGCTTCCAACTCCTGCGAGAGCAGCCGGGCCGTCACGAAGTGGCCGCCCATTACCGTCACCCGCAGCTCGTGGGCCTTGTCGATCCTGGCCTGGAAGATGCCGGGGGTGACCCGCAGCATCTCGTCCTCGGGCAGATCGTCCAGGCTCACCTCGCTGGTCAGGAGGACCGCCACCCCGTCATTGCCCTCCCACTGCGCGGGATAGAAAGGCTTGTACACCGCCCGGCCCTGGAATTCCTCCACGAACCGCCGGATGCGGGCAGGATCGTTGCTCATCAGCGTGGGCGGCACGGTCAGGCCCGCGCGCATCGCCTCCGGGAGCTGCACCGCCTTCAACTCGGAGCGGGCGCGGGTCGCGAGAGGGTTCACCCAGAAGGCCTCGGGCGCGGCCAGATGGTAGAGCCCGTCGAGGAAGTCCCGGCACTCCCGCTTGGCTACGGGCACGTCGCCGGGGTGGAGGTGGGGGGGGAGAACGGGCGGCGTCGGCCGCCGCATCCACACCACGTCGAACGGCGGGCGTCCCCCTTCCAAGCCCGGCCCCGAGATCTCCCAGCTCACCTCGCCGCCGCGGACGTCGATCGATCCTGTCTGGAGGGTGGGGAAGTCGGTGCCGCACCACAGGACCGCCTCGTGCCCCCGGTCCTCCAGCGCCAGGGCCACTTCCTCGGCGTGGATGTCCTCGGGATAGGTCGGGATCAAGACTCGCGTCATACAACGTCCTCCAGGGCTCGGCGAGCGGGACGGCTCGTGAAGAGGGGGTGGAGACGGGGCCCCGGCCGGTCTGGCCGGGGCCTCGGGATGGCGGGGCCGGATGGGACCGCGGCGTCTAGTTGTCGCGGTAGGGGCCGTCCGGCGGATCGGTCAAGGTCCAGCACCGGGCGCGTTCAGCGGCGCTGCCGGTCGCCTTCTCGAGCTCCTCGCGGGTCAGCTCCAGGGCCAGCTTGCGGCCGAGGATTCGTCCGGTGTGAGTGTCGTTCTTCTTCATTCTCACTCCTTTCTCGTCGGGGAGAGGCCTCGAGGACCATGCTCCCACCAGAAGAGGTGCCGCGAGCGGGACGAGGCGAGACGGCGGCCGGAATCCTCCAGGAAGGGATGGACAACTAATGGAAGACAGTATGAAATGAGCCGGCGTCGCCTGCCGCTTGGAAATCACACCAACAACTCAGGAGCCTGACGACATGAGCATCGCCGAGAAGTTGTTGCCGGAATTCGACCAGGAGATGGCCACGACTCGCCGCGTCCTCGAACGCGTGCCCGACGACAATCCCGACTGGAAGCCCCACCCGAAGTCGTTCTCCATCGCTCACCTCGCGCAACTCCTGTCCTGGATGCCCGGCTGGATCGGGCAGACGCTGACCAGCACCGAGCTGGACCTCGCTTCCGGCGGCGGCTACAGCGTCGAGAGCACGGAAACTCTGCTCAAGGCGTTCGACGAGAACGTCCGCACGACGCGCGAGGCGATCGCCGCGTCCAAGGATTCCGACTACGACGTGCCCTGGTCGCTGAAGATGAAGGGAAACGTGCTGTTCACCATGCCGCGCGGCGAGGTCGTGCGGCAGCACATCAGCCATCTCAGCCACCATCGCGGTCAGATGAGCGTGTACCTCCGGTTGCGGGATGTGCCGGTGCCCTCCATCTACGGACCCACGGCCGACGAATCCTGGGGAGGATAAGGGAGGGGGGCGGACGGGACGGTGGCCCGCCAGACCTCCGCGGGCCACCGTAGAGCTCATTGGGCTCTATAGATCGCAGTAGCAGAGGTGGATGTGGTCCTCGACGGAGGCGTACGTCTCGTTGTCGTCACAATCTCCCCAGTCCTCGAAATTGCAGGTCGCCGATTCGGCGCAGACATTCCCGAACTGGTCGTAGTAAGTGTACGACCGCCCATAGGTGCAGCCGTTCTGGGGCCTGTCGGCGGAGCCAGGGGTTGCTCCGACGAGAAGAACGGCGAAGGGAATGGCCAACCTGACGAGCATCCGGGCGACATGGCGTTTCGTGGTCATGATTCTCTCCTGTCTTCCTTGGCAGCAGGGGTCCGGCAGTATCGGACATGCCGGGGAATAGTAGCAGGGGGGTGGGGGGAGACAGCGGGCCAAACAGGCGCTGGGGAGAGGATATGGCCGAGAAGTGCTATCCTCGTTCTGTATGTGTGCGACGATGAGAGCCGGGCTCGACCCTGCGGACCGGGAGATCGCCCGGGAACTGCGGCAGCGCCTCGCCCAAGGTGTGCAGATCGAGGATTTTCGAGTGTACGGCTCCCGGGTCCGAGGCGAGGCCACGCCCGACTCGGACCTCGACATCTACCTCGTCGTGGCCGAGCTGACTCCCGCCCTCCGCCGCTGGATCGATGAAATCGCCTGGGAAGTTGGATTCGACAACGATCGGGTGATTTCGACTCTCGTGACCACCCGTCGCGGGCTGGAGCAGGGCCCGTTCGGTGCGCAGCCTGTCGTTCAGACGATCGAGCGAGAAGGTATCCCCGTTTGAGCCGGGGCCCCGAGCAACTGCGTGCTCTGGTGAGCTACAGGCTGGAGCAAGCTGTCGAGACTCTCCATGAAGCCAGTCTGCTTCTCGACCAAAGCGCCTGGCGCGGCGCGCAAAACCGTGCCTACTACGCGATGTTCTACGCGGTCCTTGCCCTATTGGCGACCCGGCAGCTGAGCTCCTCCAAGCACAGCGGCGTCCTGGGACTCTTCGATCGTGAATTCGTGAAGCCCGGCTTGCTCCCCAAGGAACTCTCCCGATCGTTACGGCTGGCCTTCAATCGGCGCCAGAGCTGGGACTACGGCGAGGTGGGGGAGCTCGATCCTGAGGAAATCACCGAGATGGTCGCTGAGGCGAAGCTCTTTGTTCAGGCCATCGAAGAGTTCCTTCGAGAGGGCGGGTTCGGGAAGACGGGGGACGAATCGCTGCCCAGGTAAAGGAGGATCTGGCGCGGCTGACGGCATTCCGGGGAATAGTAGCAGGGCAGTGAGACCGCACCTCACCGCCGCTCGTAACGGACCGTCACCGTGTAAGAATCTCCGAACCTCTCAAGGACCTCCAGCACCAGCAAGGCCTTCCCCTCGGCTCTTGACCCCTGATCGCCGACTCCGTAGGGCGCCTCGAACAGGTTGCCGAAGTTGTCGCTGGCGCTGCAGACGTTGGGTACGACGACGACCGGAGACGATCCGGACGGCACCGTGGCGTCGACGACGTAGAGCAGCACGCCTTCCCCCCAGTAGGCGCCGTCGTCGCCGACGACCTGTTGGGCCAGCTCGAGCACGAAGACCTTGGAGGGCTTCACAGGGTCGTCCACCGGGAAGACGACCATCGACAGGCCGGTCGGATCCGCGAGAGGATGCAGGGTCCCGGACCATTCGATCATGGGATCGGCGACATAGGTCTTCCGCGACAGATCCAGCCAGCCGTTCTTGTGCCGGTGCCACCCCAGGAAGCTCGTCGCGTGATGGCTGTCGGACATGAGGTCCCAGCCCCCCGCGCGGGAGTGGCCGGAATGAAGGCCCGCACGGTACAGGTCGGGTAGACCGAAGAGGTGTCCCACCTCGTGCACGAGAGTCGTGTACCGCTCTTTGAGACTGCTGCCATCGAAGGTCGTGACAAGCCGGATCTCCCCATCCCGTGTTGGAATCCCATTTCCAACCTGGGCTCTGAAGGAGGACGCTCCTTTGAGATCAGCGGCTCCCGGCGTGGCGATGAAGACCATGGCATAGTCCGAGAGCTCGACATCCGCCGCAAACAAGCAGACGGCCTGCGAGATGTACTCCTTGTGCTGCTCGAAGGAAACGTGAGTCTCGTATTCCCCGAAAGGTCTCGGCATCCTCCGCCAGCCCAGGTCCGACTTCACCGTGACGTCCAGAACCATCCTCTGGTAGGACTGGTCGCGGAACAACCGCTGGGCGCTGCCGTTGCCCAACAGATGCCGGCCGACATCAGCCGTAGAGGCGCCGGCGGCGGGAGCATCCTCGAAGTCCACGAAGATCATCACGGCCCTGACGACTCCTTCGGGCCTGGCGTAGAGCTTGAAATCCGTCGGCCCTTCGCCTCTGGTGTTGCCCTTCGGATCGAGAGGGGGGATGTCCACGTTGCTCTCGACCTTCCGGATCTGGGTTAGCGTCCAGATCTGTCCGTCGTGATCCCCCGAAGTCAGGATCGGCTCATCGGTGTCACAGGTCGTATCCAGAAACCGGTCCGGCCCTGTGAGATCGTTGGTCAGCTTGTAAGTCCCCTCAGCCCCAAGCGTCAGGGTCCAGGCCTGTCCCGGGAAATCGCCGGTGGTGGCCAGCACGGGCCGATCCTTCGATGCATTTCTGAGGACATTCAGAGAAAGGCCCTCCCCCAGATACTGCGTGCGAAGCGCATACTGGCCCCCGCCGCGCTCGACGAGCTTCCAGGCCTGTCCAGTGATGTTTTTCGTCGGGCTCATCCGGAGCCGTCCGCTGCCGTCGGGTATGACTTCCAAGGCCTTGCCGGCGCCCAGGGAAGCATTGGAAAGCTGATAGTAGAAGGACGTATCCAGGCTCATCGCAGACCCCTCCCTTCAACACCTTAGACGGACGTGGAGCCGTATATCCGGAAACGGTGGACAGCCGGATCGTACGGCCCGTCAACTCAGCAGGCGTGCCACCTCGGCGGAGAAGCGCCGGAACCCTTCGAGACGCGTGACGAGGAAGGAATGGACTCGGGCCCGGTCCAGCTTGATGTAATCGTGGACGAGGACGTTGCGGAAGCCCGCCAGGTTGGCGAGATCGTCCCGGGTCTCCTGGCTGATGATTCCCGCCTCGGCGAGCACCGGGAGGATGTCGGCGTAAGCCTGAGGCCGCGGCAGCTTGAGAGCTGAGATGCAGTGGGTGCCGATGTCGAAGACAGCCTCCATGGCCAATTGCAGGAAGCGCTCGGCCGCGCCGTAGTTCCTCGGGTCGGCGAGATAACTCGCGAGATCGAGAGCGGCGAAGCGCTCCAGCAGACGCAGGTTCTCGTCCAGGACGGCCAGGCGGGCGGCGACGACCTGACGGTCAACGGCCAAGCTGTCCCTCCGCCGCCCGGGCGAGGAGGGCGCGATCGTAGATCTCCGACAGGTACTGGAAGTCGAGGTATTCCTGGATCGCTCGCGTTTCGAAGGCGACGCGGCGGCGCTCGTCGCGTTCGACGAGCAGAATGCCGTCCCGGAAGACGCGATGCCTGAGCGCGGGCGGCGCCTCTTCGAGAATCACCAGGTCCACACGGGGACACCGGCGCTCCAAGGCCTCCCAGAGCGCCGCCGTGATCTCCAGACGTGTTTCGGGGGCGATTGAGGGGCTGAGCAGCACCGCGACGTCAACGTCGCTCAAGGGGCCGGCTTCGCCACGTGCGGCGGAACCGAAGAGCCAGGCGCAATCCACGCGCTCATCCTTCGCGAGCACCTCCCGCAACTCTCCTGCCAAGGATTCGACGTCCATGGGCGCAGTCTAGCGCAAACGGCCTGACCCACTCAGTCCACGAACTCCACCTTCATCCCCGGCCGCACATGATCGGCCAGGAACAGCGCGTCCCAGTTGGTCAGGCGGACGCAGCCGTGGGAGGAGGTATAGCCGATGGTGTCCGGCACGGCGGTGCCGTGGATGCCGTAGTGGGGCTTCGAGATCGCGATCCAGACCAGCCCCACGGGCGAGTTCGGACCTGGCGGCAGGGTGGCCTCGGGCTCGGTGTCCGGCACTTCATGGAAGAGCTTCGGCTGATAGCGGAAGTCCGGATCGCGCTTGACCAGCGTCACCTTGTATTCGCCCCCAGGGGACGGATCGTAGCCCGAGCCCAGGGTGGAGGGGAGGTGGAAGAGGATGTTCCCCTGGGCGTCCAGACCCTGGAGATAGAAGCCCCGCTTCGAGATCACGAGCCGCTGCGCCTGGCCCGACGGAGCCGGAGCTGCGGGTCCGGCCGCGTCCGCCTGCGCGCCCTCGGACTGCGGGACCTGGGCGGGGATGATCGGAGGGACGTCCGGAACCCAGAGAGTCGCTCCCTGCGTCAGGTTCTCCAAATCGGCCTGTGGGTTGAGCTGCTGGAGCAGCTCGGTCGAGGAGTGGGAGCGCTCCGCGATCCGTTCCAGCGGTGACGAATAGCAGAGGCAGTCCAGCTTCGCCTGTTCGTAGACGTCTTCCGGGATCGGCGTGAAGGGGCCCTGCACGTCCTCCGCCGTCAGGGTGATCTGGCGCAGGAAGGGGCGCTGGGGGCCGGCGGCGCGGCTCAGGGCGTCCCAGGTGGCGCGGTCCACCTGACCCGTGGCGTTCATGCCCTTGGCGCGCTGGAACCAGTAGACCGCCTTCGCGCTGTTCTTGCCCCAGTAGCCGTCCAGGACGCCCGGCGAGAAGCGCGCCCGGTCCAGGAGGATCTGGACGCGCAGCGCCGTGGAGCCGCCTCCCTCCTCAGGCACCGGGAGGGTCGGCGCGGCCTGGAGGGAGTTGGGGGAGAGGGTCTCGAAGCTCTCCGCGCCGGAGGCAGAGGGAGAGCCCGGGCCCGCCGGACGGCGCGCCTCGGAGCCGGTGGGCGGCGGAGGCTGGGTCGGATCGATGCCCAGGTCGCTGCTCAGAGGGGGCTGAGACGGTTGCGGTGGCTGGGGCGGCAGAGGGGCGGCGCCTCGCGGAGCTCCCGCCGTGCCCTGGCGCCGTTGCCAATCCCGCTCCGCGAATTCCCGCCAGGAGGGATCGAGACGCTGGCTCCGCACCGCCGTGGCGTCATACCGGGAGTAGTCGCGGCTGGGGACGGAGATGGTCCCGTCGTCCCGGGTCTGGCCGGCGGGCGCGGGCCGCTGCTCGGCGGTTTCGTCGGTCGCGTCCTCGTAGGTACAGGCGCCGAGGAGGAGAGCGGAGGCGAGCAAGAGGTGAAGTCGCACGGCGGGGTTCTCCTTTTACGTCCAGTCCCGAGACCGCGGGACCGGACTGAGGAGGGGGTGCAACTTCCAGGCCGAACGGGCATCCACGCCTGAGAGAGCTACCCTGGCTGCCCGCCCCGGCCGGTGATTCGGCCGGGGCGGGTTGCGAGCTTCAGGTCAGGGATAGATCTCGCAGTAGCAGGGCTCGCTGGTCCTTTCGGTGTTCGCGGTGCCCGTGCAGGTCGTCGTATCGCCCCAGCTCCAGGTATTGCCCTGGCAATCGCGATAGGTCCCGCCGATCGGGTCCCAGTGGGCGTAGTAGTCCACCGGGATGTAAGGGCTGATGATGGGCTGCGAGCACCAATAGCGGCTCGGATCGGTGTCGTCGATCCATGCGTAGTAGGTGGTCGTGACCTCTCTGCCACAGAGGACGGCTTCCGCGGGGGAAAGCCACATCGTGGCAGCGCCGAAGATCAGGCAGAACGAAACACGGATCAGGGTTTGTTTCGACATCATGTCGGTCCTCCTATCGACAAGATGCGCGAAAGGACCCCAAACCCTGTCAAGCTCCTGGCGCCCGCGTCAGCTCCGTCATCTTCGCCAGATGGTGGTCGTCGTGCTCGGCCGTGAAGAAGGCCATGTCGATCACCCGCATGGGCTGGTTCAGGCGGGGATGCACGGCGGTGAGGGAGATCAGGTTGGGGTCCCAGGCGTCGAGGCGGGCCACGAAGCGTTCGCGCTCGCGCCGGAAGTCCCGCAGGAGATCCTCGATGGGGCGGGCGTTGTGGTCCGCCTCCCAGGTCTTGCGGTTGGCCATGTCCGCGGCGCGGAGCACCTCGGCACCGGCGAGGTAGTCGTCCAGGCGGCCGGTGTGGAGCTCGTCGAGGTCCAGGAGATGGCCGATGTGCTCCTGGAGGGACCAGGCGCCGCCGTCGCGGCGGGTCAGGACGGCGGGGGAGAGGTCCCGGACCTTGTCCTCGATCCGGGCCGGCGTGCCCCGCAGGCGCTCCACCACGACGGGGAACATCTCCTCGGGCAGCTCGAAATGGAAGTGGCGGTCGGTCCAGCGCAGGGTCATGACAGGATTCTAGCCGGACCTGGAACTGCCGCGGTCCCTTCCTTGTTACAGTCCCCGGAGGAGCGAAAACCATGGACAACAAGACCTGTGAGATCAACCGGAGCCGTACCCTGTCGCCCCACGAGTTCCCGGATCCCGTCCTCGACCTGACTCCGGGCCCCGACGCCGGTCCCCAGACCGCCGTCCTGGCCGGCGGCTGCTTCTGGTGCACCGAGGCCGTCTTCCAGGAGGTCGACGGCGTGCTCGACGTGACGTCCGGATACGCGGGCGGCTCGGCCGACTCCGCCGATTACCACGCCGTCTGCTCGGGGACGACGGGCCACGCCGAGGCCATCAGCATCCGTTATGACCCCGCCCGGGTGAGCTACGGACAGTTGCTGAAGCTGTTCTTCTCGGTGGCGCACGACCCCACGCAGCTCAACCGCCAGGGCGCGGATCAGGGGACGCAGTACCGTTCCGCCGTGTTCTACCAGAACGAGGAGGAGAAGCGGGTCGCCGAGGCCTACATCCGCCAGCTCGACGAGGCCGGCGCCTACGAGCAGCCGATCGTCACCACGCTGGAGCCGCTGCCGGCCTTCTACGAGGCCGAGGGATACCACCAGGACTACGCGTCGCGGAACCCCATGCAGCCGTACATCCGCTCCATCTCGACGCCCAAGGTCTCGAAGCTCCGCAAGCACTTCCCGGACCGCCTGAAGCAGGCCTGATTCTCTGAGAAGAAATCGAGCCGCCACAGGACCCGCTGAACGGGCCCTGTGGCGTGCCTTTCTTTTTCCTTACGGACGGGTGACGCTGTCGGTCGGGAGCGGCGGCGTGCTGGCCGGCGGCACGCGGAGGTGCGTCGCCTGCTCGTACGCGTAGGCGATGGCGATCAGGGTCGGCTCGGAGAACGCCGGACCGGTGAACGTCGTCCCCGACGGGAAGGGGTTCGCGATCGGCGGGGTGGCCGCCAGGAACCCGCCCGGCACGGTGATGCTGGGATAGCCCGCCTTGGCCGGCGCGGCGGCGAAGAAGTTCGCCGCGGAGAGGATGGCGTCGACGTCGTCCTCGGTCCCCTTGATGTTGTCGGCGCCGTTGAAGATGTCGTCCAGCGCGCCGCCCGCCAGCGCGAGGTCCAGGGCGCGGTCGGCCTGGTAGCGCAGGGTGTCGGCGCTGCCGGGCGAGGTGTCGACCTGGGCCGCGGCCTGGAAGATCGCCTGCCCGTACTTCATTGGCGGAACGAAGGTGCTGTTGAAGTCGACGATCTCCTGGATCGTCTGCTGGGGCGCGCCGGGCGTGGCCGCCAGGTACGCGTTGAGGTCCCGCTTCTGCCCGTACAGTAGGACGGTGGAGCAGCCCGCGACCGGGGGATAGCTGACGCAGGAGCCGAGCTGCGCCGGGAACGGCGGGGTGATCTCGACGATCGCCCCCTGGGCCTCCAGGACGTCGATGACGGCGAGGAGCAGGTCGACCCGGCTCGCGGGGACGGGCGTCACCACCGCGATGCGGGCGCCCTGGAGGGCGTCCTCGTCGAGGAACTGGGTGTAATCGCTGAAGCAGTTGCCGGGGGTGAGGCAGGCGGCCGTGGCCGGGTCCGCGGGATCGTAGCCGGCGATGACGCCGAGCACGGCGGCGGCATCGGCGACCGTGCGCGCGATGGGGCCGGCGGTGTCCTGATCCGCCGTGATCGGGATGATGCCGTCGCGGCTGACCAGCCCGACCGTGGGCTTGATGCCGACCACGCCGTTGGAGCTCGCCGGGCTGAGGATCGACCCGGAGGTCTCGGTGCCGATGGCGACGGTGACGAGGTTGGCGCTGACGGCGATGCCGGAGCCCGAGCTGGAGCCGCCCGTCGCCAGCACCGGCCGGCCGTCGCCGCCGGGCAGCACCCGCGGGTCATAGGGATTGAAGCCGAAGCCGCCGAGCGAGCTGTAGCCGGTCGGCATGCCGATGGCGATGAAGTTGGCGAACTCGGTCAGCGTGGCCTTGCCCAGGATGATCGCGCCCGCCTCGCGCAGCTTGCGGGTGATGAACGCGTCGTCCGGCGGGATGGAGCCGGCGAGCGCCACCGAGCCCGCGGTGGTCGGCATGTCCGCCGTGTCGATGTTGTCCTTGAGGAGGATGGGGATGCCGTAGAGCGGGCTGCGAGCCCTCCCGGGATGGCGCGCGGCGTCGAGATCCCGCGCCTGCGCCTCGGCGTTCGGGTTCACGAAGAGAAACGAGTTCAGGGCCGGCCCCGAATCATCGTAGGCGGCGATGCGCGCGTTGTACATGCGGACGAGGTCCTCGGACGTGATGAGGCCCGTCTGTATGGCCTTCTGCAACTGTTCGATCGTGGCCTCGACGAGCTGAAGCCGCGCCGAGCCGACGCCCCCCTCATCCGCGGCGACCTGGCCCGCGAAGAGCGAAGCCGTGACGACCGCGATCCCCAACAGAAGGAACCTGATGTGTTTCATAAGCATGCCTCCAGGTTGGTTTGTCGAGATTTGGGCAAAGGAGTCCCCTACCAGCGTAGGTGCGGCAGCTCTGAAACTCGGGACAACGGGGGCGCGAACGCTCCGGATGGATATGATCCGGCCATGAACGGCCCCCGGTTCCTTCTGGTCCTGACTCTCTCCTCGCTTCCCTTGCTGGCGGGTTGCGCGGCGCAAACGCCCGAGCCCCGTCTGCCGCAGGCGACCACGGCGGCGCAGACCCGCCAGGCCCTGCTGGCCGCCGGTCTGCGTGCCGGCACGATCGAAGGACCGCGCGGCGCGATCCGCTACTACGAAGGAGGGGAGGGTAGGCCCGTGGTGCTCGTTCACGGCACCGGCAGCCACGCCGGCGACTGGAACGGCGTCGTCCCGGCTCTCCGGCGGCATTACCGCGTGCTCCTCCTCGACCTGCCCGGCCACGGCGAGAGCGGGCCGGCGGAAGGGGCGCTGCCGGTGAGCGATCTCGCCGACGCCCTGGGCGCGATCCTGGACGCGCGGAGCCCGGACCAGCCCGTCACCCTGGTCGGCAACTCGCTCGGCGGTTGGGTCTCTCTCCTTTACGCCTCACGTCATCCCGAGAGGGTCGAGCGAGTGATCGGCATCAGCAGCTCCGGCATCTTCGCGACCCTCCAGGTGCCGCTGGCGCCCAAGGACCGCGAACAGGCCCGGCGCCTCGTGGCGGCCATCCGCGGCCCCCATCTGGGCATGGCGTCCGACGAGGATCTCGACGAGCTGGTGAAGAGGGTCGCCGCCGGCCCGGGGGCGCGCCTGGTGGCCGGGCTCAAAGCGGAGGACTTCCTGGAGTCCAAGGCGGCGGAGATCAAGGTGCCGGTCGAGCTGGTCTGGGGAGAAGAGGACGGCGTGCTGCCGCCCGACTACGGCCGCCGTCTCGCCTCGCTGCTGCCGAACGCGCGGTTCCATCCGCTTCCGCGTTGCGGCCACATGCCGCAGGTGCATTGCCCGCGGACGCTGGGGCTTGTGCTGCTGGAGTTGTTGGCCTCGGGCGGGCCGTAGGAGCCTGCGGGCAGAAACGCTGATAAGGACATAAAGGACCCAAAGGACCTAAGGGACATAAAGGACAGCAGAGTTGTCCTTTAGGTCTTTTGGGTCCTTTATGTCCTTGTTCTCCGGCGGCGTGGCGGCTGACGCTTTCTGCCGCTTGGGCGGCACGCCCCAGGCTCGTTGACGAGAATGGAAGACAGGAGATAGCGTATCCAGGAGGAAACCGCACAACGTGTCCCTTCCGAAGCCGCTGTTCGTCACCGGCAACAAGCGCTCGGGCAGCACCGTGCTGACCGACCTGCTGAACGTCCACCCCGAAGTCTTCGTTTCCCATGAATCGGATATCGCCTGGATCCTGTTCCAGGCGCGGGAAGGGCCGCCGGACCGCTTCCGGGCGCATCCCCTGGACAGCACGCTGATGATGAGCTCGACGGTCCGGGACTGCGGGCGGATCCTGAGATCGACCCTCGGGGACAGGCCCGGTTGCGAGGAGGTCGCCGAGGCGTTCCATCGCGTCCAGGCGCGGCTGATGAAGAGGTATCTTCGGCCCTCCCTGAAACAGCGGCTGAAGCGCATCGCCAAGGTCGTGGGCAAAAAGCCGACGCCGGGACGCCTGTGGCGCGCGTTGCGGCAGAAACCCGAGCTGCGCCGGAAAGGGGACCTGGCCTGGACGGGGGACAAGAAGCACGCGCAAATGCTCGATCCGGAGGTCCGGGATTTCCTCGGCGCCACCTTTCCGGAAGCGCGGTACATCCACATCGTCCGTCATCCCAGGGGAGTCGTGGCGAGCACCCTGGAGGCCGCCCGCAAATGGTCCGAGGCGCCGGCGTACTTCCACGGCACGGCGGAGAGCGTCCTCGAACAGTGGGCCGCCCTTGAAGAATGGGGTCTCCAGGCCAAGGAAGCCAATGGCGGGCTCGTCCATGTCCTGCGGCTGGAGGACCTGTGGTCGGATCCGCTGCCGGTCTTGTCCCGGGTGCTGGACTTTCTCGGGCTCGAGATGACGGAGACCTTCGCCGATTTGGTCCCGCGGATGGTCTACCGGCGCGACCCCAACGAGAAGTACGCCTCGTTTCCCCTGCCCGAGGTTCCCAGGGCGGCCCGGATCATGGAGATCTACGGGTACCAGGACGCGTGACCTCGATCGACCTGATCCTCTGCACCTACAACAACGCGGCTCTCCTGGACAGAGCCCTCGCCGCGATTTCCGGACAAAAGGTTTCTCCAGGGATCGACTGGCGGGTCGTGGTGGTCGACAACAACTGCACGGATGAGACGCCGGAGGTGGTGGCGAAGCACGCGCGGTCCGGCGCGGTTTCCCTGCGGCGGATCTCTGAGCCGCGCCAGGGCCTGACTCCGGCGCGCCTGTGCGGCGTCCGCGACACCGAAGGGGAATGGATCGCGTTCGTGGACGACGACTGCCTGCTGGCGGAGGACTGGGTGGAAGCGGCGGCGCGCTTCGCGGCGGAGCACCCGGCGTGCGGCGCGTTCGGCGGTCAGGTCGTTCTCGAATGGGAGGCGGACCCGCCGCCGTATGCTCTCAAGCGGCGGTACGCGTACGCGGGCAAGCGGCACGGCGACACGGCCCATCGCCGGCCGTGGATCGCCGGCGCCGGGATGGTGGTGCGCCGGAGCGCGCTCGCCGATTGCGGATGGATCGCGAAACAGTTCCTCGAAGACCGCATCGGCAAGCGGACGGTCTCGGGCGGCGACATGGAGATCGGGCTGCGCATCGCGGCGCGGTACGAGGTCTGGTACAACCCGGATTGCCGGCTGCGGCACGTCATCCCCGCCCATCGCCTGACGCGGGAGTACCTGCGGCGCATCACCTTCGGGCTGGGAGCGAGCCGCCACCACGCGATGGCGCTGACCTGGAAGGGTTCGTATCCCGCCTGGCTTGCCTACTCGGCGCTCTATTCGGTGGGATTCGCGGCGCTGGGCCTGTTCCAATCGATCGATGACCTCCGGCTGGCTGTCAGTCCCGTCCGCGGCTGGTGGGCGGCGATGGGGGAGATGCGGCGGATGGACCCGGCGGAGCGGCGGGCGATGCTGGGGTGCGCTCAGGCCCAGAGGATCTCGACGTCGTAAGGTTTCAGGTGACCAGGGGCAGGAGTTGGCCCGGAGTCACCTGTTCTCCTCGAGAACAGATTGGATATCCGAAGGCAGAGGAGCGTCAAAGTCCTCCGAAATGCGCACCTGGCCTTCCCAGCCTCCCGGCTGGCGAGGTTCAATAGGCCGGTGGAGTGGGACGAGCTTTGCGAGTGGTTTGCCCGCCTTGGACAGGATGATCTCCTCGCCATTGGCGGCGCGATCCACGAGTTGCGAGAGAGAAGTCTTCGCTGCATGCAGGTTGTAGATGATCTCGGGCATCGGCAGAATCCCCAGGTTGACCAACCCTGACCAAGGTTACGCTATGCGGACTCTCCGGGCAATGGACCTCGGCAGAACACCTTGAGCCGCTCGTTGTCCAGAACGCTATGGAAATGCGCGTCGAGATAGGCGCGTAGCTCCGGGTAGTGGTCGAGCCACCAGAAGGCGGGCCAGCCGACGGCGACGAACCGGGCGCGTGAGGCGTCCAACTCGGCCACGGCTTGCGCGCCGTCCGCGGGCGGTCCCCAGTACTGGCCCTCGCGCGCGGTCAAGGGGATGGCCCGCCGATCCGCCGAGAAACCCTTGCCAAAGGCGTCCTGGTCGATGAGCACCATGGCCTCGCCGGGAGGGACGACCGAGGCCAGCTCCGCCGTCGCCGTCAGGAGCTGATGCATCCATTCGTTGGCATGCGGAAAGGGGGTGTCCGGGATCTCCAGCCCGAGGAAGGGGCAGAGCTTCTCCCAGCCTTCGCCGCCGCAGATGTCGATCACAAGCAGGTCGCCCGGACGATCGCGAAAATAACGTTCCACGTCGCGCCGGTGCGTTTCGTAGGCGTGGAGGAAGCGGTCGCGGTCGAAGTGGACCGATCCGTAGACGCGTTGACTGATGAACTCCTGGAAGCGCTTGAAGTCCGGATAGCGGTGCCACCAGTCCATCATCAGCTCCCAGTGCATCTCCACCGACCGGAGCCACGACTCGGGATCGCGAACGGTGAGGATGAAGCGGCTCCCGGGATATTCGGCATCGAGCTCGGCGTAGAACGGCGCGACGGGAATGTCGACCGCTCCCTGGTATTCGTCGAGGATCGGCAACCGGAAGCGGCCAGCGCGCAGGCCTTTGAAGGTCGCTTCGTCGGACGGGTAGTGGATCGTCCTAATACCGAGCGCGTCGAGCGCTTCCGCGAGGCTCGACGTGCCGGTCTTGCTCAGGCCCAACCCGAAGACCTTGTTCATCGCGATCCTCCGGTGAGGAACGCGCGCAACTCGCGGCCGACGCTTTCCAGAGAGAAGCATTCCTCGGCGCGCCGCCGCGCCTGGACGCCAATCCTCGCGCTCAGATCCGCGTCGTCGATCAGGGTTCCGAGCGCGCGCGCGAAAGCGTCCGCGTCACCGATGGGCACTATCGTCCCGGCCTCGCCACCCAAGATGTCCGCGACGCCGGGAGCGTCCGCGCCGACTACCGGGAGGCCGCAAGCCATGGCTTCCACGGGCGCCACGGGAAATCCTTCGTTGCGGGAGGGGAAGGCGTACACGTCTGCGGCGGCGAGATGGCGGTGGATGATCCCGCGGTCGTTCACGTATTCGTCGCGCCAGTGGACGCTGGGATCATCGCCGAGAAGGGCTCGGAACTCGGATGCGTCGCGGCCCGTGCCGAGAAGGAGCAGGCGCAGGTCGCGGTCGGGGCGGGCGTTCCGGATCTCTTTCCAGGCCGCGGCGAGGACGTCGAGGCCCTTGCGGTGGAGATCGACGCGTCCGTGCCAGGCTACGACGCGGGCCTCCTGGGGAATGCCGAGAGCTATGCGCGCTTCAGTCCGGTCGGCGGACGGCCACATGCGGAGATCGATGGGATTGAAGATGCGCGCGATCTTGCGGTCCGGCACGCCGTACCGTTGGCGCAGGCGGTCCGCCTCCACAGAGGAGCCGACGATGAGCCCGGCGCAGGCGCGGAGGGAGAGGGGGCGTAAGGGGCGCTCGAAGCGGCTGAGCTGCCAGTTGCCGCCCTGGAACGTGGCGTACACCTTGCGGCCCGTCAGGCGGCCCAGCAGCGCGCAGGCGTCGAAGCGCGCGTGCTCGTAGTCCTGGCAGAGGATCACGTCGCATTGCTCGCGGCGGAGCTCGCGGGCCAGCGTCCGCAGGGGCGTCGAGAGGTAGGGGATCAGCTCCTTGAGGAACGCCGCGCGGAGGCGGGCCGGGCCGCGCAACTCGCCGGCCGCTTCCGCAAGGTTTGCGGCGTAGGGATTGGGAATCCGCAGGCGGGCGCGACGATAGCTCAGCGGCGCCGGGAGGACGCGGATCGCCGCGCCCGTGGGGACGTGCTCGCAACGGGTGACGTCCGCTACCCGGGCGGAGACGCAGAAGAGCACGGGCCGGCAGCCGGCGGAACGCAGCGCCTCGATATAGCCGAACATCCAGCCGCCGGTCATCCCGGTGCGGAAGTCCTCGAAGGAAAGACCGAGGTTGTCGAGGAAGTCCTCCAGCAGATGGCTCCAGTCGACGATCGCCACGCCCGTCATCCGCCGGCCTCCGCGAGGAGGGCGGGCAGCACCTTCGCGGCATCGAAATACTCCTCCGCGATCTCCCGCGCCGCGGCGCAATGCTGTTCATAATCGCGGGAGACGCTGGCGACGGCTTCGGCCGCTTCCTCCGCATTGGAGAAGGGCACGACACCCAGGCCGGTGCGCATCCAGGCGGTGAAGCCGGTGTCCTGGACCACGACCGGGCGCCCGCTCGCGAGGTAGGCCGCGCTCCGTTCGCTGAACCAGCCGGAGCGGCTCGCCACATAGCCATGCTTGGCGACGCTGAATTCTCCCTTGGACGAGCGGATGTAGCGCTGATAACTCGGCGCGTCTTTCAATTCCAGCGGATCGCGGATGCGCCAGCCTTTCGCGCTCAGCATCTCCCGGGGCGCGCCGGCGGTGCCGAGAGCCAACTCGAACGTTTCCTCACATAGCGAGGGAAGGTCCAGGAATCCGGCGAAGGACTCGGATTTCATGCCGAAGCGGCGCCCGCCGTGCTCGCGGGCAGGATAACTGTCCCATTGCAGGACGGTGGTGAACGGGCCGTCCTCCGGTCCCGGGGTGACCTCCCACGCGTCAAGCGTGACCGGCTGGCGCGTGGGCTTCCACGGCAGCCCGTCGTCCGGGATGAAACAATCAGGTTTCCCGAAATTCTCGCCGAAGGTGAAGAACGCAGTGTGCGCCAGCGCCTGCTCGCGCGCCGCCGGGTCCGTGAGGTGGCGGATCTGGGTGAAGGCGGGATCGGTGTCGATCAAGGCGCGGACCGGCGCTCCCGCCGTCCAGTCCCGCAACGGATTGACGCCCGAGAGGTTGAGCGCCACGTCCGCGCTCTCGCAGAACGCCCGCGCGCGGCCGGCGGCGGGGCCGAGCCAGCGGCCGGTATGGGCGTCGAAATAGGCCCAGCAGTCGCCCGCGCCCACGCGTCCGAAGGCATCGGCGGCGAAGCGGAGACCGTAGGAGGGATCGGCGTCCACAACGTGGCGGGACGGGTCGTAACAGGACGGATAATCGTCGCTGTCTTCCACGAAGAGCACGTCGTGGCCGAGCGCGCGCAGGCCGGCGACGTATTGCAGGTGATGCCAGACGAGTCCGCCCAGCGGTCCCCGCACGATGTAGCCGAGGACGGCGATCCTACACATCGAAACAGGGGAAGATCGCGAAGACGAGCCGGTCGCGCTCGCGCACGGAACGCTTGAGCTCGTCGGTGTAGTAGGACTCCCAGCGCTGGTCGGCGGCGCGCCCTTTGCCCTGAGGGAGGATTTTGCCGAGGCTCAGGATGAAGTCGATGTCTCCCGCTTCGAAACCCATCCCGGCTAGAAATTCGTGAAGATCCAGATTCAGCCGGTGGGTGCGCACGAAGCGGAGATCGTGCAGGTCGCGCCGGAAGGCCCCGGATTCGATGTATTCGTCGTCGATCCGCGCGAAGGCCGCCTCAGGGTCCTTGAAATAAAACCTGACGAACTGTTCCGTGTAGAGGCCGGGACCGTCGCCGCCGCAGCGATCGTTGCGCAGCGTGCGGAAGGCCTCGCCGGTCAGCTCCATGTATTCGGGGAACGACAGGTCAGGGAAGCGCGGGAACCGGCGTTCGAAGTCCGGGACGCGGCGGTACCAGCGCAGATATTCGCGCCGCTTCCACCAGCCGAACTCGTATTGCGAGACGTAGAGATCGTAAGGGTTCCGGACCGAGGCGAGGATGGGCCGGCCGCGCCAGGTCTCCGGGATCTCGTTGCAGCCGCCGTGCTTGTTGTTGGTGAAGACGAAGGTCCCGTATTTGCCGCGCGCCACCACGTCCCGCCCGAAAGCGCTCGCCAGCTTGTTCCAGAGATTCCATTCCGCGCCGTAGAGGCGGAAGAGCGCGGAGGCGACGAAGGTGCCGCCGGTCTTGGGCTCGTGAACGGCGACAAACCGGTCAGTGAGGATCACCGGGAGCACTCCAGAAGCGCCCGCTCCCGCGCCTCCGGGGTGTCGTCCGGATCGAGCCGGCGGACGACCCGCATGGGATCTCCGGCGACGACTTCATAAGGCGCGATGTTGCGTGTCACGACAGTCTTGCAGCCGACGATGGCGCCGCGGCCTATCGTGACGCCGGGGAGGACGACGCTGTCGAACCCCAGCCAGACGTTGTCCTCCAGCGTCACCGGCCGCGGCGTCTCCAGCGCGCCGGGGTGGCGTCCGGGGTCCCGCGCCGCCGCTTCCAGCAGCGCGCGGCGGGCGGCGGGGGAGGCGCCGGTGCCGATCCAGGTGTCCGTCACCACCGATCCCCAGGCAAGAAGACAATGCGCGCCGATCGTCACGCGTTCGTTGGCGACGATGTACGTGCCGTTGAGGACCGTGTACTCGCCCACGCAGACCGCGCCGTGCGGGCCGACCACGAAGGTGGCGCGGTCGTAGGCGCCGGAGGCGTCGCCGAGCGTCAGCCCCGGCTCCCGCTCGGAACGGAACGCCGCGAAGCCGTAGGCGGTGTCGATGTAGACGTCGCGCCCGGCGCGGACGTTCTCCGGGATGGCGCGGCCGTACCAGTCGTATTCGAGGACGATCGGCGAGCCGCTCACGGTGTTCCGTCCTCCATGGGCCGGGCCGGGTTGCCAACCATATAGGCGCCCGCCGGGACGTCGCGGTTGACCAGCGCGCCCGGCGCGATCACGGCCCCTTCGCCGACGCGCACGCCCTTGAGGATGGTCGCGTTCCAGCCGACCCACACGCCGTCTTCGATCACCACCGGCCGCGTCTCGACGGGGGGCCGGCGCGAGCGGTCCCCCCGCCCGGAGAGCGCGATGGTGTCGGCGATCCGGCCGGCCGGACCGAGCGGATGGAAATCCGAGTCCGCGATGGTCACGCCGCCCGCGATCATCACGTGCGAGCCGATGGAAATCCTTTCGGTGCAGACCAGCGAGGCATTGGCGAGATAGCAGTAGTCGCCGATCTCGATGGTCGCGTGGACGTCCGCCGCGAGCGACGTCCGCCAGATGGTGACGTGGCTCCCGACCCGCAGCCCGACCGGTCCGGCGGCGAAGTAATGCTTGAAGCAGAACGAGGAATCGATCACCGTGTTCTCGCCCGCGATCACGTTGGACGGGATCTTTCCCGCGAACCAGTCGCCCGGCAGTGGAGCGCCGGGGGTCAGGGGATAGAAGAGCTGCGTCATCTCCAGGCCCTGAACGCCAGCACGCCGTTGAGGCCGCCGAACGCGAACGAGTTGGAGATCGCGTGCTCGGGCTCCGCGCGCCGCGCTTCGTTGGGGATCACGTCCAGGTCGCATTCGGGATCGGCTTCCGTGAAGTTCGCCGTCGGCGGCAGGACGCCGTTCCGGAGCGCGAGGACGGTGGCCACGGCTTCGAGGGCGCCGGCGGCGCCGAGCGCGTGCCCGTGCATGGACTTGGTCGAGCTGACCGCCAGCCGCCCGGCGTGCTCGCCGAAGACGAGGCGCAGCGCCGCGGTCTCGGTGGGATCGTTGACCGCCGTGCCCGTGCCGTGCGCGTTGACGTATCCGATCTGCCCGGGCTTCAAGCCGCCGTCCTCCAGCGCCGCCGAGATGGCGAGCGCGGCCCCTTCGGCCGAGGGCTGGGTGACGTGATGCGCGTCGGCCGACATGCCGAACCCGGCGATCTCGCCGAGCACGGCCGCGCCGCGGGCCAGCGCGGCGTCGAGCGGCTCGAGCACCATCATGGCGCCGCCCTCGCCGAGGATCATTCCCTTCCGGTCTTTGGAAAACGGCCGGCAGGTGTCGGGCGAGACCACGCGCAGCACCTCCCAGTTCTTCAGATGGCCGAGCGCGAAGGGGGCCTCGCTGCCGCCGGCGACGGCGATCTCGGCCGCGCCGGAGCGGAGCAGCCAGAAGGCCTGTCCGATGGCGTGCGTGGCCGAGGCGCAGGCCGTGGAGACGGTGTAGGAAGGCCCCCGCAGGCTCCACTCCATGGAGATCTGGCTGGCCGCCGCGTTCGCCATCCCCTTGGTGATGTTGAACGGGTGGGGCCGGCGCTTCTCCGGACCGAAGATCCCGGCGTACATCTGGTCCTCGGTCACCTTGCCGCCGAGGCAGGAGCCGGTGACGACGGCGGCGCGGTCGCGCAGCCGGGGCGTCCACTCGACGGCCGCCATGGCCAGCGCTTCGCGGGCGGCGAGGAGGCCGAACTGGGTGAAGCGGTCGAGGAGCGTCAGCTCCTTTTCGGAAAAGTGGCGGGAGGGATCGTAGCCGGGGACCTCGGCGCCGTTGGCGAAACGGAGCTGCGCCGCGTCGACCGCCGCCAGGGGCCGGATGCCGCTCTCGCCCGCCCGCAGGCCCTCCCAGAAACGGCCGGCGCCGAGGCCGAGCGGGGTGACGGCGCCCACCCCGGTGATGGCGACGCGGCGGGTCATGGGGCCGCCAGTCTGCGGATGGACTCGATGGCTTCTCCCACCGTGCGCATTCCCATCGCCTCCTCGTTGGGGATGAAGATGTTGAACCCCTCCTCCAACTCGTTGACCAGCGCCAGGGCGTCGAGCGAGTTCATCCCCAGGTCTTCGAAGGCCGCTTCCGGCGTCACCTGGGACGGGTCGAGCTCCGGCTGGGTGCGCAGGATCGCCGCGATCACTTCCGATTCGATGCTGTCCGCCACGTCAGATCTCCTTGAGCATGCTGGCCAGCACACGCCGGCTGTCGAAGAATTCCTCCGCCACCGCGCGCGCCGCTTGCGCGTGGGGTCCGGGGTCCATCTCGACTTTTCGGAGCGCGTCCGCCGCTTCCTCCAGTGTATCGAAGGCGAAGAGCCCGCGTCCCGTGGGGAGGTGCGCGGACCAGCCGGTGTCCTGGGTGACGACCGGGCGTCCCGCCGCCAGATAGCAGGCCGAGCGGCAGGAGAACCAGCCGGTGCGCGCCTTCACGTAGGTCTCCTTGGCCACCGAGAATTCGCCGCGCGAGCCGGCGATGAAGCCCTGATAGCCCGCGCAGTCCGGCGCGCAGGCTTCCGGGTCGAGCACACTCCAGCCGATCGCCCGCGCCTCGTCCGCCGGAAAGGGCTCGCCGGCGCCGCCGGTCTGCCCGACCGCGACCGCCAGCGGGATTTCCGGGACCATGGACGGCAGCGTGAAGAAGCGGCGGAATTCGACGTCCTTCTGCCCCCACGTCGTGCCGCCGTGCTCCAGCGCCTTGCCGGCGGTCCAGTTCATCACCGTGGTCCAGGCCGCGGCGGAGCGATCGCGGACGGGCGCCGGCGGCGGCCAGAGATCGAGGAGGACCGGCTGCCGCGTCGGCCGCCAGTCGATCCCGCAGCCGGGCATGAGGCATTCCGGACGCCCGGCGCTCTCGCCGAAAGTAAAGAAATGGGTGTGCGCCTGGACCAGCTCGCGCAGACCGGGGCTCCCGGGCGTGAACATCTGCCGCGAGACCATCTGGATCTGCGTGAACATCGGATCGGTGTCGATCAGCGCGCGCGCCGGGATGGCCCGGTATTCGTCGCGCGGGAAGGTGGAGCAGGAGATGTTGACGAAGACGTCGGCGGCGCGGCAGACCTCGCGCAGGCGGCTTTCGGACATCCCGAAGCAGCGGCCCGACGCCTCGTCCCGGTAGGCCCAGCGGTCGGCGAGGCCGAACGCCGCCATCACCTGCGCGAGGTGCGCCACCGTGGCCGAGCAGTCCCCCCAGTCGCTCCCGGGCGGCTGGTAGACGGGCCACAGCCGCGTGTCCTCGACATAGCAGACGTCGTGGCCGAGCGCGGCGAAGCCGGCGGGGTACTGGACGTAGTCCCAGGTCACTCCCGCCGCCGGCAGGAGGCCGAGGTAGCCGCCGACGACGACGCGCAGAGGCCTCATGACGCCCGCCGCAGCTCCTCGTCCATCAGCCCGGACGCGTAACGCCAGAGCTCCCAGTCCAGCTCGTTGCGCGCGCGGATGGCCGCCACCGTCGCGGGCGGCAGCGCCGAGAGGGGAGGGCGGTCCGGGTTGACGTTGCGCGGCTCGCTCACGAACGGGCTTCGCCAGCCGAACCGGCGGCGGAGCAGCGCGAGCGTGTCGTCCAGGCGCTCGATCGTGCCCACCACTGCGAAGCGGCGCAGGTTCTCCTTGGCGGTCTCCAGCATCTCCGGCGTGCACTCGCCGATCTCGGGGTCGGCGCCCGCGAGCCGGCGCGTCTGATCGTTGTCCACCTCGCGGAACGGCGGCGCGGCCACGAACTCGTCCAGGCTGATCGAGTCCTGGAGCCGCGCGTAGCAGTAGAGCGAGACCACGCGCTCCACCGGGTTGCGCAGCGCGGTGACGTAGACGGCGGGACGCGCCACGTGCTCGTGCAGGCCGTACCAGAAATGGCCGATCACGGCCCGCAGGTCGGGGCGCTGGAGCAGGGGGAGCGCGTGGCCGGGGACCGCCAGCGGGCGTTCCTTGAAGAAGCCGTAGGTCAGGTAGGCGACGCCCGCCACCAGGAGGTCGTCCCCAGGGGGTTCCGGACCGCGCGTGTGGGCGTAGATGAATTCCCCCAGGGTCTGGCCGCCGGCCTTGGGGATGTGGAGGAAGAGCACGGCCGGCGGCGCCTCCGGCTCCGCCCGGACCTCCGGCTCTCCGCCCCACTCCAGACTCTTCTTCAGCATGCGGGGGAGCCAGCTCCGGAACGGCATGGCGAGCAGCGGCAGCGTGCCGTCGAAGGTCAGGCGGTCGCTTTCGACCTTGAGGCTGCCCTGGATGCGGACGCCCTGGAGGGAGACCGAGAAGGAGAAGGTGTCGTCTTCCCAGCCGCCGCTGAGGTCCGAGAGGGTCCGCGCCCGCGCCTCCGCGGCCCGGAGCCGCGCCAGGGCTTGTTCCCTGCCCATCCCGTGCTCGACGCTGGTGGTGTATCGCGGCATTGGAAAGGTTTTCAATCGTTGGCGCTGATATACCAGCGTGCCGGATCGATCTCCCGCCTGGTCAGCGACTTGTCGAGCACGTGGATGATGAGGGGAAAGTCGTACGCGTCGCGCCGGAAGCCCAGCTCGCTCAGGACGGGCTCCATCGGCGGCGTGGTCAGCACCCCGATCTTGTGGATGGGCTTCGCGGCGCCCGCGGACGCGAGCGCGCTCTCGTGCGCGGCGTTGACGGCGGCGACGACCGTTTCGCGCAGGGCCTCCCCGGAGTCCACGGCCATGACGTCGCACAGCAGCCACTGCCGGTCCCCCTTGGGCCGCCCCGAGGCCATCCCCAGGAGCTCGCCGCCGCGCTCGACCCCCCACACCTCGTAGCCGGGCTCATGGAGCTTCCAGCCCAGGGTCCGCGTGTCGCGCACGACCATGCAGCCGTAGAGCCTGCGGGCCCGCTCCCACAGGGCGTCGATCCGCGGGTCCTGGAGCGCGGCGACGCGCGCGGCGGACCAGCCGGCGCCGTGCGCCAGCGGCGCCTCCAGCGGCAGGGGGAGCTGCCAGTGGGGGAAGCTGCCGGACCGCAGGACGGGGAACATCTTGAACAGCCGCGCCCAGCGCGGGTCGGGCACCATGTAGATCAGCCCGTCCCCCCGCGCGCGCAGCGCCTTGACGGCGTAGCTGTACATCCGCACGGCGGGGTGGTTGAGGGGGTTGGAGTCGCGGAAGCGGAGCGTGCGCGAGACGATGGGCGCGCCGGGCCGGAAGGCGCGCACCTCGCGCTCGCCGATCGCCACCAGCGACGGCAGGAAGGCGAACTGGCCGACGATCCGGCCGGACTCGTCGGTCGCCACCGTGCCCGAGACCTTCGCCCAGTCGGGCGCTTCGACCACGAGGCGCCGCCAGAGGTCCTCGCCGACCGTGCCCCAGTTCGTCTCCTCTCGCCAGAGGCGTTGCACGCCTGGGAGGTCGTCGTTCTCTACGAGTCGGTAGTGGAGCCCCAACGGTCCTCCTCAGTCACCCGGCATGACGTACCAGCGCTCGGGCGCGACGCGCTCGGCGCCTTCGTCGAGGACGTTGCAGGTGAACGCGAACGTGTAATCGACCGGCTCGAAACCGAGCGCGCGCAGGGCCGGATCGAGCGCGGGCGTGCGCATGGCCTTGAGATGCGTGAAGGCGCCCTCCTCCGCGAGCCGCAGCGCGGTCGCCGCGATCACCGCCGGCAGGCGCTCGGGATCGCGGGCGAGCACGTCGGCGAGGAGCCCCGTCTGCCGCTTCGTCGCCGAATATCCGACCAGGCTGCCGTCTCCGGCGTCCCGGACCTCGAAGGCTACGCGGCCCGAGTTGCGGAACGTCAGCCACGCCGCGTCGCGCACCACGCCGCAGGCGATGGGAAAGGTTTCCCGGGCGTTTCGCCACAGCTCCTCGTATTCGGCGCCGAACGTCGCCACGGGCCGCGCCTCCATACCTCGCGCGAAGCGCGCGATCTCCTCCAGATCCGCCGCGGCCAGCGGGAGCTGGAGGCAGTCGAACAGCGTCGAGTCGAAGGGCGGCACGCCGTAGCGGGGGGCCAGTTGCAGGACGCGCAGCCAGGCGGGCTCGGGCAGCGAGTAGACGATCTCGAACCCGCGTTCCCGCGCCTCGGCGGCCGCCGCCTTGTAGAGGCCGACCAGCGGGTGGTCCCGCCAGAGCAGCGACTCGCCGCGGATCTCCTGGCGGAGGATGGGAGCGGAGAAGCGGAGCGCGCGCGCCTCGCGGCCCGCCACGCTGACGCGCGAGGGCGCGAAGACCTCCTGCGCGGCGACCTCGCCCTCCGCGTCGACCGCCACGGTGATCAGGCACGGCCCCTCCGGACCGTCGACGAACCACTCGCGCCACTGTTGCGGCGAGAGCGTTCCCCAGCCCGCCTCTTCCCAGAGCCGCAGCAGGCCGGGCAGGTCTTCCTCTTCGAAGACGCGGTAGGTGAGACCGTCCACCGCCAGGGTCCCTCTCAATCCGACAGGGCCAGGGCGCCCAGGGTTCTGTTTTCCGGCAGAGCGGTCTCGCCGGGAGCCCGTCCAGTCTCCCGCGCCGCGTACCGGAGGAGGGCCATGGCAGAGGCGCTCTCCAGGAAGGCCCGCGACGCCAGCAGCAGGGCGGAGGCGGCGAGGACGGTCACGGCGCCCCAGGCGCCGTCGCCCGCCGCGCCGGCGGCCAGCAGGGCGAACGGCAGGGGAGAGAGGAGGCCCAGAGGAGAGAGGCGCGGCCAGGAACGGAGCCTCACGAGCTGCTTGCCGGCGCCGTGCTCCTCGATGGCCATGCGCAGCCGGGCGGAGCCGAACGCCCCGGCGCGGATTTCGAGATCCCAGGAATCGAAATCGCCGCCGGTCCGCACGACGGCGCCCCGGGCGGTCATCGCCTCGCGGATCCGTTTCAGCCAATCCTCCGGAGCACGCCACGTCTCGCTCCACAACGTCGTCGACGCGGGCAGGATGGACGCCAGCCCCGGCACGCGGCGCCGCCAGGGGGTGAGGCCGTGGCGCAGACGGCCGGAGAGGCGCGCCAGCGGCTGCGCCAGGTGCAGGAAGGCGGTCAGAAAGAATCTCGACGCTCTCGCCGGCCAGCCGGGCGATTCCGCCCAGCGCGCCCGCGCGGCGCTCGCCAGCGCCTGGACGACGGGAGCGGCGACCGCCAGGGACATCGGGATCAGGCACCAGGCGAGCGGCGCCCAGAGCAGCCCCAGCAGGGATAGCGCCGCCAGCGCGAGGATGATGGCGTACCACTCGGGCATCAGCGGCAGGGAGGCGAGCAGGCCGGGCGCCGGATGGTAGATCGACTGGAACGGCGCGCTGCCGAAGGTGCCCTGGTACACGCGTCCGCGCCAGGAGAGGAGAGCGCGGGTGACGCCGTTGCCGTACATCCGCCCTTGCCAGGTGAGATGGCCGACGGCGTTGTACTTCTCGGGCCACTTCTGCTCCAGCAGGGCCTCGGCCCGGCCGTAACCCCGCTGCTGCTTCCAGTAGGCGCGCAGCGAGTCCCGCCGGTGGTGCCAGACCATGGCCGCGGGGTTGAAGCCGATGGTCCAGCCGCGCTCCTGGAGCCGCCAGCAGACGTCGACGTCGTCGCCCGCCGCCCGGTAGCGCGGATCGAAACCGCCGATCTCCTCCAGGCAACGCCGGCGGACCGCCAGGTTGCAGCCCGGCACGTGCTCGGCCACGGTGTCGGAGAGCAGCACGTGGACCGGCCCGCCCGGCGCGTGCGCCACGCAGTCCGCCACCAGGCCGCTGCCGGGCGGCGGTACGTTGGGTCCGCCGACCGCCGCGTGGTCCGTGGTCAGGAAGCTCCAGGCGAGATAGGTCAGCCAGTGCGGGTCCGGCGTCGCGTCGTCGTCGGTGTAGGCGATGATCTCGCCCGTCGACGCCAACATCCCCATGTTCCTGGCGCTGCTCAGGCCGCGGTTCTCGGTGGAGATCAAGCGGAACCCGAAGCCGCGGGCGATCTCCGCCGTGCGGTCCGTCGAGCCGTCGTCGACCACGATGACCTCGTAGTCGGGATAGTCGAGCCGGGCCAGCGCCTCGCAGCAGCCGGCGATCGTGCGCTCGCCGTTGTAGGTGCAGACGACCACGGAGATCCGCGGCCAGGCGAGGCCGGGGGCGAGCGGCGTCTCCGCGAAGGCGCGGCTGACGGCGGCCAGCGCCGGCTTGGGGCGGCGCTCGCGGTCGGTCAGGCCGAAGTCCCAGTCCTCGATGTCGAAGCCGCCGCGGTGCCACTCGTCCGTCCACGCGAAAGCGAAAGCGCCCGCGCCGCCGCCGGCGAACACCGCGCGGATCTGCCAGTCGAGCGACGCGGCCTGTTCAGCGAGCCCGTTGCGCCGGCTGTCGAGGCCGATCTCGGCCATGACGAGCGGCCGGTCTCCCGCCAGGACCTGAAGCCGGCCGATGTACGACTCCAGGGTGGCGCGCGACTCCAGGTACACGTTGAAGCAGACGAAATCCAGGAACGGCAGGTCGAGGTACTCCGTCGACGGATAGTTGACGTAGGTGACGAGCCCCTCCGGATCCTCGCTCTTCGCCGCCCGATAGAGGCGCCGGAGGAAGCCCTCGACGCGGAACCGCCCGTACCACCGCACGATGGAGCTCGGGATCTCGTTGCCGATCGCGTAGCAGAGCACGGCGGGATGACCGGCGCAGGAGCGGACGCCCGCGCGCACCCGCGCCTCGATCGAGGCGGCGCTCGCCGCGCTGTCCAGGAAAGCGACATGCTGCTCCCACGGCAGCCCGATCATGACCCGGAGGCCCTGGCGAAGCGCGAGGTCGAGCAGCCACCGGGGCGGGACCGTGTAGACGCGCACGGCATTGACGCCGTGAGCGGCCATGGCCGCGAAGTCGCGCTCGACCACCGCCGGATCGTGATTCTCCTGTCCGTCGGGTCCCGGGCGGAACGTGCCGTAGGTCACGCCTCGTACGAAGAGCTTCTCGTCCCCGGCACTGAGGAATTTTCCGTTTGCGACCGGTCTGGGAATGTCCCGGGAGGAAAAAGGAATCATAAAGAATAACGGTAGCAGGCCGCCACGTGAGTCCCCCGTCCGCTCTTTGACTTGCCGCCCTGATGCTGAAATCGCTGAAGCGATCTGTACTTTGACATCGCCCCCCGCCAGCGTCAAGGCGTCTTGATCCCCGATTGTTAAAAGATAAATGCACAACAAGGAATGTTCATTTTCCCGGCTCGCTTTCGATCGTTTCGAGCACCATAAAGGTGGGGGGCAGGGGAGCCCCTCCGCCGATGCTGACCCCCATCTGAGCGATGGGACGCTGGGTGGCCGGGGAGGTGGCATTCCCCGGCCGCGAGCGGTACCACATCGCGGTAATTGTCCCTCCTCGACAGCCACCCGGCCGCCCCCGGAAGCGCCCTGCTTCCATTCCATGACGCCGAGGACGGGCTTCTACCGTCCTGGGCTCGCCTTTGGCGCTCCGGAGAGCCAACTGGCCTGGAAGGGGTCCCCTCAGGCCACCTTGTCGTGCAGGCCCTGTCGCGCTCACCGGTAATGACCTGTGGTAAACGCTCTCCTGCCGATGGAAGACAAATATATAAACTGGATGGAAGTAAATATAAATTGCAGAGGCAGTTGATAAGACAGTTTTGTCAATCATATTTTTTGCTTCTATACGTATTGCCTCCTGGCGCCATGCTCGCCTAAAACTGCTTTAAGTAACCTGGAAAGAATAACTTACAGCCTATGGGCTTCCCTTCCTTACGGGATCTGGTAGTAGGATCAGGGCACCATGGATATGTTCCGACATGTCGGCGCGGCCATTCGCCGGGTGAGAGAGCTTCGCGGCATTGAGCAGACCGAGCTGGCTCGCAGGACGGGCCTCGCGAAGAGCCAGATCTCCAAGTATGAGACTGGGCGAGATTTGCCCAAACTTGAGAATCTGGGGAAGATTATTGGCGCCTTGGAGGCCACTCCTCAGAGCTTTTTTCGGGTGATGGCCCTCCTCGACGAGACGGAGGCGCTTGACGTCCCCCCTGCCGCCTCGCTGCCGGAATCGGGAGTCCTTCCAGCCAGGGTCGCGGAAACCTTCCGGAGTCTCGCGGCCCTTCTCGTCGACCTGCAGGATGTAGTCGCTCGCGATCTGCTCGGATTGAGGGAGCAGTGAGTGAGTTTCCTCCGTTGCTCGCCTCCCGAAAGTACCGGCTGCCGGGAATGTACTTCCTCGTATTCGACTTTTCAGACGCTCTTGGAGTGCTTCAGATTCTCAAAAAAGGCATCCGTGGATGGACTTTAGGAGATATTTACGTCAATCAAGGCTGAAGGGCCTTAAGGAGAAGTCGGCACTTTTCATGACGCTCTTGTCTCGCTTTGGCGTGTCATCTACACTACCTTAGTAAGGAGGAACATACTCCGGCCCGATCTGACCTCTCGACTTTTCGCATCGATGGGCAGGGGGAGGTCTGCCCGCACCACGAAAAGGCATTCGATATTGATATTTCGACTCACTGGTCGGCGACCGCTGCCGATTGGGTGGGCCGATTTCAAAAGGAGGCGGATGTGAGAGGACGAATGCGCGCTTTTCAGTTGCGCTTGGCAAGAGGAATTTACTTAGGACTCTTTCTCTGGGCTGGGCCAGGGTTGGCGGATTGCAGCTCTTCCTCAGGTTGCACGAAATGCCAAACCTATCAATCCAACGGATTTCGATGCATCTTTGTAACTGAGAACGCCTCTTGTGACTGCGAGGTTTTCATCTTCGGCGGAACAGCGGGTTGTGCTGAAGACGGGGAATGTGACTACAACCCTTCGGTTGGAGGCGGGGGAGGGGGTGGTGGGGGTGGTACGGGAGATCCTAGTATAGTGGGTCAAGTAGATGTGCTCTTAACCAGGGACTGGCGGGCGCGGGTGACTTTCTCCAGGATATCGCCAGCCTTTTTCGTCCAGATGAACGGCTTGGGGTCTTTGTTGTGTTGCGCCAGGTAGCCTTCAATGG